>NZ_JAVFVU010000028.1 GCF_030929615.1 Dyadobacter sp. LHD-138
AAAGCTGCTTGGAAGTCAATCTACTCTCACTTCTTTTTCACTTTACAAGTCAAATTTATTGGTATTTACAAAATATTAAACCAATATTTATCACTACCGTAAACATAGGAGAAGTCAAGTTTTGAAAACGGGGACGCCCAGTCTTGACTTCTTTCATTCAGGCTCTACACAAGACAAACTATTGCAATAGTAAACGAGTTAAAATCCATGTTCGACCGCATCAATACTTACCTCATCCGTCATGCCAATTTAACAGTCGAAGAACTTGCTTACTTCAACTCCGTTCTTCAATTCAAATCGGTTCCTAAAAAAACAATTTTACTGCATGAAGGGGAAGTCTGCAATTTTGAAGCGTTCATCAACAAGGGCTGTATCCGGATGTATTATATTGATGAAAACGGTTTCGAAGTAACACTGCAATTTGCGATCGAAGACTGGTGGGTAAGTGATATTGCCAGCTTCCATGACCAGAAACCAAGCAATATGTTTATCGAAACGCTGGAAGAATGTGAACTTTTGATCCTCTCCCCACAAACAAAGGAATCGCTTCTTTCCCATGCTCCTCAGCTGGAAAGGATGTTCAGGATATTGGTACAAAGAAATCTTTCGAGCCTGCAAGGCCGTCTTTTCAAAACCATTGCAACCAGTGCACAGGATAAATATCTTGATTTCATCAAACGTTATCCAACCATCCCACAGCGCGTTCCCCAACACTACATTGCCTCTTATCTGGGAATTTCTGCTGAATTCCTGAGTAAGGTCAGGACCAAACTTGCCAAAAAATAAATTTCCGCATTTCCTCTTTCTTGTCCTAGTTCAATGTTTCCGCCCTGCGGCTGCCGTTCCTTTGTATTGTCATTCAACGACAAGAAGAACGGACGCCTGGACTATGGCAAAGAATGCACATCAGAAAATTTTTCAAAATCTGATTTTCTTGTTCTAGTTCAATGCCGGCCGCTCTCAGAATAGAGACCTTTGTATTATAAAAATCGGTAAACGACTATACATCATGGAAAGAAAAGATTTTATCCGTAAAGGCCTGATGGGCACAGGAATGTTCGTCGCTTCGGCTTCGGTGGGTAGTGTGATCAAAAACGATATTGATGAATTGAAGGAACTGGATCTGATCGGTTTCAATCATTTACCGGCTACCGAGTCGAAAGTAAAAGCCAATACGGTACTTCATAAAGCAGAAACCCGCGGACATGCGAACCATGGCTGGCTGGACAGTCATCATAGTTTCAGTTTTGCCAACTATTACAACCCCGATCGCATGCATTTCGGTGTTTTAAGGGTTTTGAATGACGACCGCGTAGAGGGCGGGAAAGGATTTGGCAGACATCCGCATGATAACATGGAAATTATTTCCATCCCATTGGAAGGAGATCTGGAACATCAGGACAGCATGGATAATGTAGCGGTGATCAAACATGGTGATATTCAAGCGATGAGTGCCGGAACCGGGATCTTCCACAGCGAATACAACAAAAACGCCGATCAGGATGCGAAGTTTTTGCAGATCTGGTTATTCCCTAAAACAAAAAATGTAACGCCAAGATATGATCAGCTGACATTGAATGTGGAAGACAGACACAATAACTTGCAGCAGATTTTGTCTCCCAACCCGGACGATGCCGGTGTTTGGATCAATCAGGATGCCTGGTTCCATATGGGAAAATTTGATCAGGATTTCGCAACGGAGTACAAACTGAAAAATCCGGCGAATGGTGTGTATGCATTTGTTTTAAAAGGTGATATCACCATTGAAGACAACGCGTTGAACCAACGCGACGGCCTCGGTATCTGGGACACGAACAGTATCACCATCAAAGCAAACTCGCAGGATGCAGAAGTGCTTTTGATGGAAGTGCCGATGTCTGTTTAGCTGTTAGCGTTTGGCTATTAGCTAAAAAAACTCGATCATTAGATCTGGTTTTTTCTTAAAACCGAAGCTGGCTAAGTGCTAATACAATCAACAACATAAAAAATAACTTATTCCAGCCCAAAAGCCGGAATCACAAAACTAACCGCTAACGCCTAAAAGCTAAAAGCCAACAAAAATGAGCCATATTAAAATTGCAAATACGAAGCACGATGTGCTCGATTTGATTAAAAACAGATGGAGTCCGCGTTCTTTTTCTGACCAGATTATCCCGGAAAAAGATTTACATACCATGCTCGAAGCCGCTGGCTGGGCAGCTAGCGCCAACAACGAACAACCCTGGCAATATTTTTACGCTTCGAAAAATCATAACGGATTTGCCGAGATAGCCGACAGTCTGTTGCCTGGAAACAAACCCTGGGCACAACATGCCGACGTGCTGCTGGTAGCCGTTGCCAGAAAAACATACGAGGCAAACCAAAAAGAAAACAGCTCGGCGCTGCACGATCTGGGCATGGCGAATGCGCATTTATTATTGCAAGCTTCTGTAATGGGTATTTACGGACACATGATGGGCGGTTTTGACAAAGCAAAAATTGTAAAAACGCTTGGCCTGACAGAAAACCAGGAACCGGTAATTGTCATCGCGCTGGGATATCTGGACGAGGCCGATAAACTCGAAGAACCTTATAAATCAAGGGAGATCACGCCGCGCGTACGTAAGCCTTTAAGTGACTTTGTATTCACACATAACAATTAAGGTATGGAACCTGTGAAAGTAAATATTCTGGTCATTGGCAGACATGAAGAGATTCTTGAAACCGTTCTGCGCATCATCAACAAAAGTGAAAACTGGATAGCCCAGGGAACTTTGACGGATGAAAAGGCGATGGCCTTATTCGATGAACAAAAATTCGACATTGTCCTTTTATGCGGAGGCATTCAGGAAGAATGCGAGGCCGTATTGCGTACTGCTTTCACACAAAAGGATCCTGAAATTATAATCATTCAGCACTATGGCGGAGGAAGCGGTCTGTTAAGCAATGAAATCATTCATGCACTGTCGCAACGCACTGCCAGACAAAATTCAAATTCCTGATTTTCTTGTCCTAGTTCAATGTACAGGGCCTCTGATCTTCGGAAATTTGTATAACAAAAAACAAAAAAGCTATCATGGAAAATCAAATCTTAGGTCTGCATCATATCACTGCCATTGCTGGCAACGCAAAACGTAATCACGATTTTTATACACAAGTACTGGGTTTAAGATTGGTTAAAAAAACAGTCAATTTTGACGACCCTGGCACCTATCACTTTTACTACGGCGACGAAGTAGGATCTGCCGGAACAATCCTGACCTTTTTTCCATGGGAAGGCACCGCACAAGGCCGTACCGGAACAGGCATGGCAACCGACATCGGCTACTCCGTACCCAAAGGAAGTCTTGATTTCTGGGCCGACCGTTTTACGCAATTCAATGTAAAACAAGGTAATAAAGATGAGAAATTCGGTGAGTTGTATTTGCCATTTCAGGACCCGGACGGTTTGAAAATCAATTTAATTGAATCCAAATCTGAAGATACCCGGAAGCCATGGGAAACTGCGGACGTAAAAGCGGAAGTAGCGACCAAGGGATTCCACAGCATTGTACTGACATTAAAAAATATAAAACCTACTGCCGAAATTCTGACTGATATTTTCGGTTACAGATTATTGGAACAGGACGGAAATCGTTATCGTTTCATCACCGATGCCGTTGAAAATGCAGCGATCGTCGACCTGATCGAGTCGCCTAATGAAGAACGCGGATACAATGCAGGCGGTACCAACCACCACGTTGCCTTCCGTGTAAAAAATGATCAGGTATTGATGGAGTTCCGTGAAAAAATTGCCCGTAAAGGCTTAAATATCACGCCAAAAATCGACCGTGATTATTTCTTCTCTTTGTATTTCAGAGAACCAGGCGGGGTTTTATTTGAGCTTGCTTCTGAAAATCCGGGATTCGCCATTGACGAAACGGTAGAGAATTTAGGCAGCAGCTTAAGATTACCAAAACAATACGAGCCATCTCGTAAAGAAATCGAAAAAATATTGCCAAAGTTGGTGTAAGGGTTCGGGGAAAGGGCTTGGGGCAAAGGAAACGCCCCATCCCCTACTCGTCGTCCTTCCTACCACTAAAACGAGAAATCATGCATACCAAAAAAGTCATAACCGCAGGAAAAACCATTGATCAGGCCGACAAAGTTTTGATCATGATTCATGGCCGGGGGGGAAGCGCACAGGATATTCTATCGCTGGCTGCACATCTGAATACCAAAGATTACGCGCTTCTCGCTCCTCAGGCTACCAATAATACCTGGTACCCAACTTCATTTTTAGCGGCACCGGCAATAAATGAACCCTGGCTGTCGTCAGCGATACAGATTGTCGACGAAGTGGTGCATGATGTGTTGGCTCAGGGAATTTCGAAAGAAAATATTTTCTTCCTCGGTTTTTCGCAAGGAGCCTGTCTTACATTGGAATATGTGACCCGAAATGCCAGCAAATATGGCGGAGTGGTAGCGCTCACCGGTGGTTTGATCGGGGATAAAATCTATGCTGAAAATTATTCGGGAGATTTTGCCGGAACACCGGTTTTTATCGGCACCAGTAATCCCGATCCGCACGTGCCTGTGTCAAGAGTGAATGAAACCACCGCCATTTTGCAAGCCATGGGTGCTGATGTAACTGAAAAGGTATATCCAAACATGGGACATACGATCAGTCATGATGAAATAGAAAAGGTGAACGCGCTGGTTTTTAACAGATAGTAACCGAAACTATTTTAAAGTTTACTGGGCCGGTAACCACTATATGTAGATGATATGGTGGTCACCGGCCTTTTTCTGCAAAGTATATCTTTAACGCCGAAATTTGCTATTCCGTGCGGTATTTGTCACCGCTATCATAGCCAAAGGCGAACACATAACGCAGTGACATGCCGAAAGTCATCCCACTGCCATTGGCCTTAATAACGGACTCTTGTGTTTGCACTTTGTTCACGTAATAACGCAGATTGGTAGTCAGCGAAGTCCCAAGCCCCCATTGCTTCCGGGCATAAAAATTCAGATCAACACCCTTGGCAATTTTGATAACATATTCGGCGGTAACGTCTGTAAAACCGGTAATTTGGGCGTTTGTGCGGGTATCACTAAACAGCCATAGCGTATCCATGACCGTACCGCGTCTTCTCCATGCGTAGCCTTCAAATTTAATGTATTGCTTTTGTTTTCCCGAATTAGGCACAATGCCCGCCCCAGCTCCAATCCAGAATGCCGAACGTCTCATCATGGAACTGGATTCCCAAAATAACAACCGCCGTTTCATTCGTAAAGCAAGGTAATTTTTGTCATTTTCCATTTTGTATTCCGCCGGGAGATCTCCATTTATAATGAGCATATTATGAATCGGGGAGCGTGCATATTCCAGCTCCATCGCCCATTTTTCTTTATTAATCCATCCCAACGATACACTCCAGCCCGATTTGGTTGCTGATCTTGTATCAATAAGTCCGCTGAAAGTATTACTGATCGAACTCTTATCCATTCTTAAAAAACCATCCACTCCGAAGTACAAGCGGTTGCTTATTCTTTCCTGCCGTTTTCTGTTAACCAGAATCTCCGAATTTCTTATTTTAAAGGTATTCACCTTCGGCGTTTCAGGATTGTAATAGTCTTCATTGCTCTGTGCAGCCGCTATATTTCCACAGATTATCAATAAGAAAAGGGTAGAGATTGTCTTCATAAAAAATAGCCATAGATTGAAATCTATGGCTACAAAATCGGTCATGCCTACGGCATTTTCCTTTCAAAAAGTGCCATCGGCACGACCGATTTTGTAGAGATGGAATTTATTCCATCGGCGGATTTATTCCATCGAAAAAATCAGGACCAAAATCCCTGCACCCGGATGCTATTCGCAGCAGTCCGTTTCAGTTCTTTTCTCAAATGGACACAGGTGGGAATATGCCCGGCCAGATACACGGTGGCGTTATTAAAATCCTTCTCCTTAGCCCATTTGGCAATTCCATGAAAACCACCCTGATCCGTTTGTACAACCGGCGTGATATCCCAGTTAAAATATTCTATGAATTCAATCCGGTGGTTTTCTTCTTCTATTGAAATAGCGCCGCTGATACTCCTGTCACCGGCCAGCTGCTGCAAAGCCAGATAATGCCCAATGGTGGTCATATCCCCAAACGCAATCATTTTCCCGCTTTCAGCAGGCCGGTGCATCGTGGCGCCAACGCCGACATACACAACGGCATCACCTTGGCTGAGCGACTTAACCCATTCGCTTCCAGGACCTTCCTGAACCGCATCAATATAAAGCGTACAGGTTCGCGTTTCAACGTCCCAGCCGGCTGGCGTATAATCCCGGTAAACACCGGAGGCAACTTTAATTTTGATATGCTGCACGCGGTTCCATCCCGACATGTCCATCATGGGAAAGTGCAAATCCACTTCATAAAAAGTTGTGGGAAACCAGGATCTGATCGCCAGAACGGTTCCTTGTTTGGCTAATGTATTTTCAAATAAATTAAGGGCGGTTTGTTTTAAAATATTCATGACTTGCGATGTTAGCAGTTAATAGATTGTTAATCGTGACTGGCTTTGCGCAGGTAGACGTTTGGGTTTCGCTTTTTACTTTAACCGGTAAAAACAAAATAGCACCAGAAGCTGTGTCAGTTCACATGACAAAGCAACAACTGATCACACAAAATAGAAAGAGAGAAAGAAGGGTAATAACTGGACTATTTACGGTATTGTTTCCGAAAAGTCAACGGAGTATCCTGTGTCACTTTGTAAAACAGTCTGGAAAAGTAAGCAGAATCCTCGTAACCAAGTTCAAAAGCAATTTCCTTAACCGTAAGGTTTGTATAACACAGCAGCCTTTTTGCTTCCAAAATAACCTCCTGCTGTATCCAGTACGTGACAGAAAACCCCGTGACACCTTTTACAACTTCATTTAAATAAGAGGCCGTAATATTCAGCATGGCTGCATAAGCAGCAGGACTTTTTATGGATTTATAATTTTTAATAGCCAGACTTTTAAAAGCCCCGCAAATAGAAACAGGACGCGAACTGACCTGAACATTTTCTTGTTTATGTTGCTGAAAAATTGTTGCAAACGTCCCAACACATACCTGAATCAGGGAACGAAGCACCTGCGACTGGAAGGGCAATTCCTTTTGAAATTCGATAGTCTCCAACAACAATGCCACCGACTTATCCAGCATTTGTGCAGTTTGAAAATCAACCGCGACGGGTACAGCATGCAGCCGGTATTCTTCAAAAACCACACGGTACGGCTCGTCAATGGAAGCCAGGTCGATGGCTAAAAACCAGCCGGAAACGTTGGTCCACTTTGTAGAATGATGAACCTGTCCCGGTAAAACACAAAAAGCCACACAGTCAACAAAACTTACTTCCCTGAAATCCACCATCATAGCGCTGGATCCGGTCTGCTGAAAAAGCAGGATACAATGGTCATCCCGGTGAACCCCGAATGTCCGGGCCTCAGCCGAGGTAATCTCATCAATCCTGTGAATTTCCAATCCCAGATTTGTCCTGTCCGTCAGCGTATGAACGGGAATGGATGGATTGTCCGCCCTGTTTTCTCTCCTGTTCATCACGCCTATTTTTTCATCTTAACCGCTCTTTCCACCATATCCGTCGACTGCAAAATCTTGTTTTTCAGAAAGTAGGGATATTCAGGGTTGGCTTTCAAAAACGCCCTGGCAACATCAGCCGATTCTTTATCTGAATGCCCCGCAAAGGTATTGTGCAGCCAGCGCTGGGGAAAGAAAATATCACCCGTAAGCTGAATTTCCCGCAAAAGGTCCAGGGAGGGACGCAGATATTTCACAGCACTTTTCGCATGCAGTGGATGATGCAGGTAACTTAATGCTTCCAACACCCAGGCTTCATGCTCACGGTTTTCTTCTTTTTTCAAGGATTCAAAAAAAGCATCTCTTTCTGCCTGATCGGGACTTAGCGCCGGTATCACAAACTGCAACCTTGCCTTACGGTCCATATTTTTTGTATTACTGAGCTGTTTAGCCAAAATCCCCTTGCCGTCGGCATTTCCTTTCAGCGCCAGTTCGCAGGCAATCGCTATTTTGTCATCCTCGGATAAAATCAGTTCTTTGACTTTTATCTGGTCGTTCCACAAAAATTCCAGTTTTCTTAATCCGTTTTCCGTAACCGCGATACTCCTGAATGCTTTGAAATAGGAGTTTTTCATGCCCTTATCCGTTGTATTTTCGAGTAGCGACCATAATTCTTTTTCCGCACGCTCCTGATTTTGCTTTCGCTCTTGCTCCGATAGAAAAGTCCACCAGACAGTTTGCAGATTCCCCAGAAAATAATCCGAAATCAACGCATTATTTTCTTTTGGCAAAATATCCAGCAAGTCATTTAGCAATTGTACGGGCGCTTCGCCGTCACCACGGAGAAATCCTTCCCAGATATTCACCAGCACGGCACCTCTGAACACAGGGTCAGACAGCAAAGTGTCTCCTGTCTTGTTATAATGCACAAAAAAATGATCTTCCGAAACCGAATCCATTTTAAAATATCCATAACCTTCTCCGTTGAAATTCGGGAAAATCATGGCAGGAAAATCAGGTTTTCTAACCAATTGCGACAAATCAGTCAGGTTGATTTTCACAGTTCCCTGGGCAAATTTTTCTTTCCAGTAAACAACAGTCGGCTGCTCCCAGATCCTTTTTGAAACAGAATCCTTTTTCTGACGGATCCCGATTTCGTCCTTTTCTCCAATCAACTCGTATTCGGGCATCCCAGGCGTTTTAACCCAGACTTTACTCCAACCGGCGATATCCAAAGGCGTTCTTTTATCAATAATACCAATCAGATCATCCCAGCGGGCGTTACCAAAGGAATAAGTTTTCAGATATTCGCGTAAACTTTCCCGCATCATATTTTCACCAATTTTCTTTTCCAGCTGACGCATGACAATCGGCGCTTTCAGATAAATAATCCCGCCATACAAAGTACCTGCGTTTTTAAGATTATCCAGTTTTTGAAGAATAGGATTGGTGCCCACCGTCCTGTCGACCTCATAGGCTCCGGGATAATGGGCGAGTAAAAACCGGAGTTTATGATTGATCTCCGGAAATGCCGGATGCACAATTTTGGCAGCCATAAAATTGGCAAATACCTCTTTTAACCAGACATCGTTAAACCAGTCCATCGTCACCAGATCCCCAAACCACATATGCGCGGACTCGTGGGCAATCACACTCGCCCGGGCCAGCTGCTTGTTTACGGGTGCATTTTCATCCAGAAAAAGTGCCGACTCATTGTAAAAAATCGAGCCCGGATGTTCCATACCTCCGTATTGAAAAGAGGGAATCAGTACAAAATCAAATTTGCCGAACGGATATTTTATCGCGGTATAATCTTCAAGCCAGGTTACCGATTTTGCATGTAAATTGAAAACTTCATCCCGGTTGCGGACCACCTTGGCACTATCCGTTTCCCGGTAATACATCGTCATCTCCCTTTCACCTATTGTCTTGGTGCTCTTGAAAAATTTTCCAGCGGCAAAAGCAAACAGATAAGAACTGATTGCTTTCGTTTTCTCAAAATGGTAAATACTTGTATCTCCCGAAGTGGTCTTCTCTTTCAAACTTCCATTGGAAACGGCCTCCCAGGCAAGCGGAGTTTTCAAGGTCAGATCATAGGAAGCTTTCAGGTTCGGCTGGTCGAAAAGCGGAAAGCAGGTCGATGCGCGGTCCGGAACGAAGAGCGTGTAAAGATATTCTTCATTACGGTTCAGTGATAAATCCCCGGCAATAAACCTTATCCGGATTTCATTTTTACCCTTGACAAGCTGATCAGGTTTGACGACAATATGTTCATTGACAAACTCATAAGCGATCTCCTTACTACCTGAACTCACAGAAATGATGTGATCTTTACCGGCATTAAAATCAATCACAAGCGCAGAATCCAGCGACTTCAAGTCAAAAGTGATGGTCTGCTTGCCAAGTATTTTCTCACTTTTCTGAGCAGGAATAGCGAGTTCTACCGCATACTGGATGTTAGTAATGTTTTTTTTCCGATACTCGTTGAGCGCAAAGGACACACCCTTTTCCGGAGGATTATCTTTTGGATTCTTACAACTAAAATTGATCAGCAAAACGCTGATTAAAAATAAGGTCAGATGTCGGGTTGGCATTAAATGATAACTTTTAAAAATCCTGATATACTTTTTTACAATGAATAAAGGCAATGTCTTTCACGATTCATGATCGTTTATTTTTCCTTTAACAATATCAATTGTGTCCTTTGTTTATTCTTCAACCCCGGATTATCGTCGGTTATCAGCAGCACTTCACGTTTTCCTTCTTCACCGGGCCACCAAGCCATACCTTCCAGATTATCAACCTCCAACGGAAAACTGTCGTTAAAATCAAAAGCCGGTATGGCATCTTTTTTCAAATGCTGGCCTTCAACGGTCACCTGCCATAATTTCGCCTTGATTTTATCGGTTACCTTTTGGTCAAAACATCTTTCCAGCACCAGCATCTGATCTTCACCCAGCGACAAAATCTCTGAAATACCGCCTCTTTTTTCGGTTGAACTATGCGGACAACCGCTCCGGTCAATAAGATAGGTATAAACCCCGGTTTCAGTATAACCCGAATTAACCCGCTCGAATTTCCGGAAATGGATCGTATCGTACCCCACCTCTGTTTCATCAGCCCAACCGGCTTCGGGCGCTACCCAAACGGATCCGTTTTCCGTAACCGCGATCGCCTCAATCCCCTTATTATCAGTCGGCAAAGGCAATGGATCGATCAGGTAAGTCGGAGGGAATGAATCTGAATAACTGACATAAGTCGTTGTATCACAAGTTTCTTTATTGGGTTTGTATTCGTTTTCCACGGCAAAAAGGAAGGTTTCTGACCGGGGATCGTACCTTATCGCCTCAAACCAATAACCCGTCTTTTTAGAAATGGCGGCAGCCTGTCTTTTTTCGAAATCATGAATGGTTTTTATGCTGTCAAAAATAAAATAATTGCCTCTGTCGCTGGCGAGATGCCACTGGCTTTTGGACGGTATGTATTCAATGCCCGAAATCCCATGAAGGATACCCTCTGGCTTTTTGGGCAGCAGCGTATAATCTGACAAAGTAAATTTCAGTGTTTGCGCATTCGAAAAATGACAAAAAAACAGTGTAATTGTTAAAAAGATGAAGTTTCTCATTCCTGATAAACACGTTTGTTGAGGAGTTGGCAAAAATAGCACAGATACCGCAGATATCACCGCATTCAATTTTGATCTTTATGACCGGTGTTGATTGATCGTTTCCGACACAATTTTCAATTAGCACGACAAAATACAGCTTACAATCCACAAAATCGCCTAAATTGCGTGTTATGACAACTATTTTATCTACCTGTAAACCATGAAACACCTTTTCCAGGCGGCAGTATTCCTTTTATTCTTTACAATTTCATCAGCAAAAGCCCAGAAATTAGGCACACTTACCGTCGAAAAAATCATGCGGGATCCCAAGACGTGGATGGGAACCGCCCCGACGGACATCAACTGGTCCGACGACTCAAAAACCATTTATTTTAAATGGAATCCTGATAAAAACCTTGGCGATTCCCTTTATAGCTATTCGCTTGCAGACAAAAAAACCGCAAAAGTTTCGCAGTCCGACCGAAAAAGACTCCCTGCGAATGACGGCCTATACAACCGTTCGCATACACTGAGAGTTTATGAAAAAGACGGTGATATATTCTTAATCGGTTATCAGAATTTCACCGTCCGACAACTTACGAAAACCGTGGAACGTGAGTCAGCACCCATATTCAGCGGCGACGAACAGAGTATTATCTTTCAGCGCGAAAACAATATTTTCAGTATTTCACTGGCTACCGGCTTGCTCACCCAGCATACTGATTTTAAATCGGGTACAAAAAAAGCGGATACCAAACCCGGAGTTCAGGAAAAATTCCTACAAGATGACCAACTCGCTATGTTTCAGATCTTAAAGGAGCGAAAAGAAAAGCGGGATGGTGGTAAAAAAATAAACGAGGCTGAAAAACCGAAATATCCAAAAGAAATATATTTGGGCGAAAAACGGGTACAAAACCAAAAACTTAGTCCTGATAACCGTTTTGTTACTTATCAACTCGTTCAGTCCGATAAGTCCGCGAAAACCGCAAATGTCCCGAATTATGTAACAGAATCGGGTTTTACAGAGGAAATTGTCACCCGTACCAAAGTCGGCGCTCCGGGAAGCGCGTATGAATTTTGGGTTTACGACATAAAAAAAGACACGACCAGAAAACTAAGTGTTAAAAATATCGTAGGCATCAACGATAAGCCGGATTATCTGAAAGATTATCCAAAACAAGATACCGCCCGGAAAAACAAGGAACGTGCCGTGATTATCCATGGACCGTTCTGGTCGGAGAGCGGCCAGCATGCAGTGATCGTTGTAAGATCAATGGATAACAAAGACCGGTGGATTATGGCGCTTAACCCGGATTCACTATCGCTCCGTTTGCTCGACCGCCAACGTGACGAAGCCTGGATCGGCGGTCCCGGAATGGGCGGCTATGCCATGAGCGCCGGAGAAATCGGCTGGATTGATGACCAGACGATTTACTACCAAAGTGAAGCGACCGGCTATGCGCATTTGTATACAACAAATGTAACGACCGGCAAAAAAACGCCATTAACCTCCGGTAAATTTGAGGTCCAGAAAGTGCAGTTATCGAAAGACAAAAAGAGTTTTTATCTGACCACCAATGAGGTTCATCCCGGAGAACAGCATTTTTACCGCATGTCTGTTACAGGCGGCGAGCGCGTGCGATTGACCAAAGCCAGCGGCGCACATGAGGTCGTACTCTCACCTGACGAGAGTAAACTGGCCGTAAGATATTCCAACAGCAATACGCCCTGGGAGCTCTTTTTGATGGATAATAACGGGTCGTCCACACCTGAACAAATTACCAAATCGATAACCGACGAATTCAGGTCATATCCCTGGCGGGAAGCAAAAGTCGTAACATTCAAAGCCACCGATGGAGCCGACGTCTATGCCCGTGTTTATGAGCCGAAAAAGTCCAATGGCAAAGCCGTTATTTTTGTTCATGGTGCCGGGTACCTTCAGAATGCACACAAATGGTGGAGCAATTACTCCCGTGAATATATGTTCCACAACCTACTGACTGACAAAGGGTATACTGTGCTGGACATGGACTACCGTGCAAGTGCCGGTTATGGCCGCGACTGGCGGACGGGCATTTACCGTTTTATGGGCGGAAAAGATCTGACAGACAATGTGGATGGTGCAAAATGGCTGGTCAAAAAATATGGTATTGACGCAAAAAAAATAGGTATTTATGGCGGTTCTTATGGCGGTTTCATTACGTTGATGGGATTGTTTACAACACCTGATGTCTTCAAGGCTGGTGCTGCGTTACGCCCTGTGACGGACTGGGCGGCCTATAATCATCCTTACACGGCCAACATTTTGAATGAACCACAGGAAGACAGCCTGGCTTACCGCAAAAGTTCTCCGATTTATCACGCTGCCGGATTGAAAAATAATTTGCTTATTTGCCATGGAATGGTCGATGTGAATGTTCATTACCAGGATGTTGTCCGTTTATCACAGCGTCTGATCGAATTAGGTAAAAACAACTGGGAACTGGCTTCTTATCCAATGGAAGATCACGGTTTTGTAGAAGCCTCTTCCTGGACCGACGAATACAAGAGAATTTTGAAATTGTTTGAAGAAAAGCTGAAATGAGTGGAGGGTTTGGGCATAGGGGTTTGGGCAAAGGACAGCTCGCGCCCCCCTGTGCCCAAGCCCCACATTCCAACCCCATCCCCCATGGAAACCAACCGAGAATTAAGGCTTGCCGTATTGATTGATGCTGATAATGTCCCTTATGCAAACATAAAGGGCATGCTGGAAGAAATTGCCAAATACGGCACACCGACCTTTAAGCGTATTTATGGCGACTGGACCAAACCAACACTGTCGGGCTGGAAAACCGTTCTGCTTGAAAACGCGATCACGCCAATCCAGCAGTATAGCTACACTACCGGTAAAAACTCCTCCGATTCCGCACTGATTATTGATGCCATGGATATCCTTTACACGGGTCGCGTGGACGGATTTTGCATCGTTTCCAGCGACAGCGACTTCACCCGATTGGCAACCAGACTTCGGGAAGCAGGAATGCTTGTTTTTGGCATCGGCGAAAAAAAGACACCGGCGCCTTTCATCGCAGCCTGTAACAAATTCATTTATATCGAGATCCTGAAAAAGGAAATCAAAGTGGAAGCTGCGGTGTTGGAAACTTCAAAGTTGGCGGCACCAGTGAAGGAAGAAATAGCGCCGGTTGCGAAAATCGACAGGGGGTTGATCAAATTAATTTCAGAAAGCATCAACGACATTGCGGATGAAGACGGATGGATTTTCCTCGGTGTCCTGGGAAATATGATCCTGAAAAAACGACCCGATTTCGACCCTAGAAATTACGGACATAAAAAATTACTCGACCTGATCCGCTCCATCAAGGTTTTGGATGTTGAAGAAAGGCATTCCGGCAAGACTTCGCATTTTTATGTCAAGACGAAGTAGCGAATGAAATCACTAAGATATCATCACAATTCCTATTGGTATCTATTTTCCTTCCAGCCGGATTATTTGCAAATACCAAATCCACATTTGAGTAATTCAAAAAACATTCTGACTTATGCTAGCAAACAGAGTCATTTCCTTTCCAATCAAAATACTTTAAGATGAACAAACATATTAAAATGAGTAAGCTGGGCCGTACATTTTCTATGGCCATGATCGGTTTCGGGTTGTTAACTTCTGCACACGCACAGGTTGGCGTCGGAACGAAACCGGTGAAAGGTGCCGAAGTATTTTTGGACGGCTCGCGAAAAATGCTGGACGAAAAATGGACGTATTGGAAAGGCCCAAGATTGAAAGCAGAACTGCCGATCAAATGGACGGTTGTCAATGATCCCGCAGGCTCCGGCACGGTTATCAATTGTTTTGACCCGGCCGCAGCCGGCGGCTTGTACGGATCGGCAGATATTGTTACTAAAAAAGAATTCCGCGATTTTAGAGCACACGTTGAGTTTTACATCACCAAAGAAGGTGGCAACAGCGGTGTTTATCTGCAAAACCGTTACGAAATCCAGGTTCTCGACGGTGACACCACTTCACACGGAATGGCCGCGGTGATCAACGAAACCAAGTCGCCCTATTACGCCTACAACGGCATAGGCAAGTGGAATTCCTATGACATTCTTTTCCGCGCTGCACGTTTTAAAGATGGAAAACTGATTGAAAAACCACTAGTAACGCTATATTTCAATGGCAAAAAAGTACATACCAATCATGCGATCAGCCAGGTTTGGGGCGGGCCTAATTCCGGGATTGACGGAGGAAATAATGGTGGAAAAGGAATAACCGACGTACCGGGCGGTTTGAAATTACAATCCGAAGGACACAATGTTTATTACCGCAATGTTTGGATCAAACCGGAGGACCTGAAAAAACCGTCGACCGATTTCTAAAATCAGTTTTTTATGTGAAATACGGACTATACTTTTAACTTCGTATTTCACACCATTTAATTGCAAAATGGCTATGAGGGTTGTATTTGACTTCACAAAATGCTATGCTTAACCTAG
The DNA here is from genome assembly GCF_030929615.1 of Dyadobacter sp. LHD-138. GTDB lineage: Bacteria > Bacteroidota > Bacteroidia > Cytophagales > Spirosomataceae > Dyadobacter. The sequence continues at coordinate 15,631 of NZ_JAVFVU010000028.1, forward strand.
AAGAAGAAAAATCAAAGTTCGTTTTTACGATGAAAGTCGATATTCGATGGAGTGATATGGACGAACTTCGCCATGTAAATAACGCGGTATATCTGACCTACTTCGAACAGGCGCGGGTTTACTATTTCCAGGAAGCGTGCGAATGGAACTGGAAGGAAATCGGTGTGATACTGGCCAGCGCTCATGTAGATTATCTGCGCCCGGTTGCGTTCCCCAACCCGACTTACATTTATTTGCGCACCAGTAAAATAGGCACCAAAAGCTTTGAAATGAGCTATCTGGTCACAAGCATTGTCAATGGTGTTGAAAAACTGACAACTACCGGGTATACCACCATGGTTTTGTATGATTATGCAACCAGCAAAAGTGTCGTGATACCTGACTTTTTACGCGATAGAATTAAAACCTACGAAACGGTCGAAATATAAGGAAACTGTTCTCCCAAGAACTTCTTTAAAACAAAAGGTTGTACCAAAAGCAGGATAAACGCCGCTTCCGATACAACCCCTATACAGGCGAACTGCCTATTTTTTCTTGTAATCAATTTTAAAAATTGTCCCGTTCAGGTCATCGGTAACGTACAAGGCACCATCAGGTCCTTGCGCCAATCCGCAGGGACGGTGTTCAATCGGTCCGGTTGGTTTCACCAGATCGGTTCCCGCAAAATTATCAGCAAAAATCTCCCATTTCCCCGCCTTGCCATTCACGAAAGGCACGAAAGCCACCATGTATCCTTTGTGCAGCTCCGCCGACTGGCCGTGAAATGCGATAAATGCGCCGTTCTTATATCTTGCCGGAAACATATTGCCCGTGTAAAACATCAATGCGTTAGGGCCTAAATGTGCAGGAAAGGCCGCCGCCGGAGTTAATGCTTTTTCACCGCCCGTTTTTTTCCCGTCACCACCGTATTCCGGTGCCAGCATTTTCTTTTTCTGGATGTGGTCATAGTAAATATATGGCCAGCCCGCATCGTCTCCGCCTTTTAACTGGTAAAGCGTTTCTGCCGGAAGCTCCGCGCTTTGTTTCGGCGTGTAGTATTGCGGGTAAAAATCATCGAATTTGCCTCTTCCATGCTGCGTAGCAAACAGGCTGTTCGTTTTCAGATCCCAGTCAATTCCGACCGAATTTTTAAGACCGGTGCTATAAAGCTTTCCATCTGCAAAAGTCTGATTTAATTTGTCAGCCTTAAACTGCCAGATACCACCGGCCGAATCCAGAATCGCGCAGGGCGACATCCCTTTTCCGCTTCCTGCTTCTCTGCAGTTATCGCTGTACGAGCCAACAGTCACATACAAGTTCCCCGCTTTGTCCAGCGTGATAGGCTTGGCGTTGTCCCTGCCCTTGTCTACCAGCCCGTCGATAATTTTCTCCGGATTTTCAGGATCAATGATCTGCTCCTTCTCATTTAGTTTATAGCGGTAAACACCGGTATTGGACGAAGAATACAAATAACCGTTTTTGATATAAATTCCTGTTCCCGGATAATTTCCGAACATTTTCTTTTCATCAATAACACCATCGTTATTGGCATCTCGTAAAATGTAAATCCCCTTACCGTCTTTCAGTTTCGACAACTTTACATAAATATCCCCATTTTTTCCAACGGCAATATGGCGCGTCGGGCCAAGGTCTGTTGCTAATATACTGGCTGAAAATCCCGGAGGAAGTTTAATTTTCTTGTCTGTTTCATTTACAACAATCTTGTCACCGCTTTTTACCGGGCCATCATTTTTTTTGAAAGCCAATAACCCGCTCATTCCCACCAGGGCAGTAAAAATTGTTGCGTTTTTTAAAAATGTTCTTTGCATGCGATTCGTCAATAGGTTTAGAAAAGTTTAACTTTATAAAATCTTTCAAAGATCAGGAAAGCTGATCAATTGACAATAAAAGTACGAAGGTGGCAATATTACTCTGACCGGGTTGTATCTATTTCAAAATATTTAATTCTTATGGAATGATTTTGAAAAAAATTAGTTTAACACAATTGACGGTAATATTTTTGAAGCCAGATTTAAATACCAAATTATAATTCCAATAACTTAAATTACTATTCACATGACAATTGATGATGATTTTTCATTCGACGACGACGACGATGATGATCTTCCTGGATATCCGCTTTACCCGGCTTCTGACGACGTTTACAGCAAGGGGTTGATTGAGGATGACATTGATCCTGAGGATATCACCAAAATCAAAAAAGAACTCGGCCTGGACGCTGACGACTGGAACGAAAAGGATTTTGACGATGATTTGACAGGAGAGGATCTTGACGTGCCGGGGTCTGAGCTGGACGATGATGATGAAATCGACGGTAACGAAGACGAAGAGAATAATTATTATAGTCTGGGTGGTGACAACCATAACGATCTTGAAGAGAACCAGGGTGATTAATTCATCTCTACTTTAATCGGATCTTACTAGCATCATTATCCCGGCCAAAAGCCGGGACAATGATTGAGACCATCTCAACTACAACCCAAAATCGATTATTTATTTTCAAATTCAATTTTGAAAATAACCGGACAATCAAAAGAATTTCAATCAAGCCAATATCATTTTTCTTGATTACTTTTTACTATAATATTTTTGTTGTATTGATTACTTCTAAGTAGCTGTTGGCAATTAGCTATGTGCGATTAACCCAGTAACCAGATGATTAATAGCTTATTATAAAAATCAATAATATAAACTAATTTTTCACTACTACTTACATCAAATTTATTCTATTAAAATCTCCCACCACGTATTTTCTCCTCTTAGCGATTTCACGCCGCTCATCTATTTTGCACAAAGCAAATATGCATTGCACTCGGGCTAAAATACAGTTCAAAACAATCACTACACTTGCTGGTTTGTAACAGGTTTTAATGCATCGCCGAAGCCGGGAAAAGAAACAGTCCTGATGACACGACTGACATGTGAATATCCATTCTTTTCTTCACAAACTTTAAGCGGTAAAATATATTCAAAGCCCTAAGGCCAGTCAAAGTAAAAACGGAGCAAGTAAGTTTATTCAGGTTGTTACTTTTTCATAAAAAGACAATTTTCATGGCTGAATTTACTCCGGAATCTTTCAAAAAGGAACTGCTCAACATCCTTGGTTATTGGGAAAAATACGCAATAGATAATAAAAACGGAGGCTTTTATGGCCGAGTTAACTATGAAAATGAAGGAATAGCGGACGCGCCGAGGGCGGTTGTTATTACGAGCAGAATCTTGTGGACCTTTTCCATGGCCCAACGCCTGTTGAAGGATCCGAAATATATGAAGATTGCAGACCGGGCATTTCAGGACCTTTCCATTCATTTTATCGATGCCAAATACGGCGGGGTTTTCTGGTCGACAGACGGAAACAGCAAACCCCTCGAAATGAAAAAGCAGATCTACGGCAACGCCTTTGCCATATACGGCCTGAGTGAATACTACCGCGCGACCAACTTCCCTCCCGCTCTGGAACGCGCCAAAGAGCTTTTTCACGTCATCGAAAAACATGCTTTTGATCCGGTCCATGGCGGTTACATGGAGGCATTTGCAAGAGACTGGTCCGAAACAGACGATTATATTCTGAGCAAAAGTCCGTGGAACAAGAGCATGAATACCCATTTGCACCTTGTAGAGGCCTATACGAATCTATACCGTGTCTGGCCCGACAAAACGTTAAAAAAGCAAACCGCCGCCATGCTGCATGCGATATTGGACCACATTGTCAATAAAGAAACCAACAGAATGGAGCTCTTTTTCAATAAAAAATGGGAATCAAAGGAAAAGATAATTTCTTATGGACACGACATTGAAGCATCCTGGCTGCTTTTCGAAACCGCAGAAGTACTTAAAGACGAAACCCTGTTGGCGAAGGCCCGCAAGCAATGTATTTTAATGGCCGGGGCAGCTTCAACGGGATTAAGTGCCGACGGTGCTCTGAACTACGAGTATGATCCGGAAACCAAACATACCAAAACTGAACGCAGCTGGTGGGTCGCAGCCGAACAACTGGTCGGTTTTTATAATGCCTATCAACTTACAGGAAAGAAGGATTTCAAAGTAAAGGCGGCAAGAAGCTGGGATTATATCGACAGCAAATTCATTGACAAAGAAAGAGGTGAATGGTTTGGCGCAGTCAAAGAAGACGGAACCCAAATACACGGCGATAAGGTAACATTCTGGAAATGTCCATACCACAATGCCCGTGCCTGTATGGAAATGTGGAAGCGACTGGAACAAAAACACTGATCTTTTCAAAAAAACGGAATCTCATGTAATATCTCAAAGAATTAACCAAACAATTTACTGTTCGGTTAGTCTAAATTTATTTTAATAAAGTAAATTTAGACTACAATTCGATACCCGTTGCGATGCAGCGGATATTGGTGATCTTTTATTTCCAGAGAATGTTCTAACAGCTGACAAAAAAATATTTCAAAATTTTTAATCAGTATGAAGTAATCTCGCGTATACCAATAATATAACCTGGCCGAAAATATAAACATCTCCACTACCATGGCAAAAGTTAACCTGGATGTACCTGACAAAATTCACCTGAAAGCAAAACAGCTTCAACTTGAATTAGAAGAAAACGACACGCGAATTACGCTTCAAGAGCTATACAAAGAGCTGGTTGTCTGCGGATTGGAAGTAATGAAAAAAAGAATGAATCAAGGATCGATATTGACTGAGTCTTCTGCTTTCTCTGCAATTGCCAGTTAATTTCACCTGATTTTTGTCAGAAGGACCTTTCTGACCGCTAGCCATGTCATTGAAATTCATTATCATATTGCCCTGAGGTAAATTTGCCTCCTGATATTATCATGGCTTTATTTTTAAGGCCTGTGTGCAAAATGCTGTATAAGTCGTTAATTTTTTGTCTGAATTAAATAAAAATGCGCGTACCGGACATTTCTGCTCTGATACACGCATTTTTCAGTTTATGCAGATTACACTGCTTTCTTGCTTCCCTTCATCCAGGCGTTAATTTTTTCTTCCAGAACATTTAAAGGAACACATCCTGATTCAAGTACTTTGTTGTGAAATACCCGTATGTCAAATTTATCACCTTCTGCCTTTTCTGCTTTGGTGCGTAGTTCACGGATTTTCAGCTGCCCGATTTTGTAGGACAAAGCCTGGCCAGCTCCGGCCATATACCGCTCAACTTCGGCCGTAATACTTTCCTCGGATTCAGCCTCGTGATCCATTGAATACTGGATTGCCTTCTCCCTGGACCAGCCTTTCGCATGAATTCCCGTATCCACAACCAGGCGTATTGCACGGTGCATTTCGGCACTTAACATGCCAAAATATTGATAAGGATCGGAGTACAATCCCAGTTCTTTACCCAGTGACTCACAATACAGCGCCCAACCTTCACCATACGCACTGTACCAGATATTCTTTCTAAATGTTGGCAAAGCTTTATTTTCCTGCTGCAAAGAAATCTGATAATGATGTCCCGGAATTGCTTCGTGCAAAAATAAACTTTCATCCGATACCACATTATAGTCCTTCGCATCCGGAATCGGTACATAAAAAACACCCGGTCTCGAACCGTCTGGCAAACCCGGATTGTACTCGGCAGACGCCGAAGCTTCTCGGAAAGCTTCGGTCCGGCGCACTTCAAAAGCAGCCTTTGGCGTAAGGTCAAACAGCCCTTTCAAATTCGGTTTCATCGTTTCATAAATACCGTTAAAATGTGCGATAACCTCCTCAGGTTTTGTGAACGGCATCAGCTTTTTGTTGGTCCTCACATTTTGAAAAAATGCTTTCAGGTCGCCCTTAAACCCGACTTCATTTTTCACTTTCAGCATTTCCTTTGAAATTCGTTCCACCTCACTTAATCCAAGATTATGAATTTCATCCGAAGTCATCGACGTGGTTGTGTAGTATTTGATATAGGTATCATACAGCGCCTTCCCATTTGGAAGATCCATAAAACCACTGGTTTTACGCCCCGCCGACAGATATTCGTTTGCCGCAAAATCGTGCAGACGCTTAAACACAGGAATAACCTTTTCTTCCACCATTGCTTTGTAGCCCGTTGTTAAACGCGCCTTGTCATCTGCAGAAAATGTATCGGGAAATTTGGTAACCGGCGTGTAAAACAAATGCTGTTCCGTCGGGCCGTGATCCAGGTCAGCGAGCTGCGGGATCATTTTTTGAATCAAAGGAGCAGGTAAAACATAACCTTTCCGGATTCCTTCCTTCATATTGACGATGGCTGTATCACACCAAACCGTAAAACCGTCCACACGTTTAAGCCAGTCGTCATAATCATCGGTGGTTTTAAATGGCTGCATACTGCTGCCGCTTGCCAACTGGGCGATCATCAGATGCGTGGAAAAAATCTGGTTCATCGGCATCAGCTCCGTTGGAAAACTTAATAATTCCAGATTGATGCTGCACTCCCAGCCTAACAGATCATAACTCGTTTTCTCTTCGTCATTGAGCTCTTCCCGGTCATACTTGGCAAGTTCTTTTTGATACTTAGTATAAAAATCAGTCAGCTGTTTTTTGAAATCTTTGGTCAAATCATTCGGCATAAGATCATTATACCGCTTGTCGCCGTTCATTGTGGCTTCCAACGGATAAAGCGGCAATCTTTCTTCGTAATAATCTTCAAAAACCTCTCCTATCGGAGGCAACAATTCCTTAGATGCTTTTTGTTGGCAGGCTTGCATAAGAGATATTAAAATAGCCAGAATTAAGGATTTATACATTGTAAAAAATTAAAGTTTCGGGTTGGTTCATACATGTATCCATTCGTCTAAGTTTAAGAAAAGAGACGAAAAAATCTAATTTTTATTTCGCTATCAGGTTAAATTTTCCTTTTTGACTGACATAAGGTTGTCAGTGATCGCGCTTTCATTTGTGAAACATTAATCTAAATGCTGTCCGCATGAAAAAACTTGATTTAACAAAGCAATACAAACAGTACTACACGGCCCCGGAAAAACCAGCGTTGGTTATCATTGACAAGGCTGTTTTTCTGTCAATAGCAGGCAAAGGAGATCCTTCCGGACAAGCATATTCGGAAAGGATACAGGCGCTGTATTCGCTTGCCTACACGGTAAAATTTCATCAAAAAGCGCAGGGCAAAGATTTTGTAGTGGCAAAACTCGAAGCCCAATGGTGGTTCGACAGCGAAAGTTATGCTGATGTTTCCATCTCGGAAGCGCCGCTAAAAATACCAAGAGATGCCTGGGAATACCGGCTGCTGATCAGGATGCCTGAATTTGTGACGGCAGAAACATTGGCAACAGCAAAAGAAATACTTGCAAAAAAGAAACAAACCGGCTTTGCCGAGGATGTGGTATTTTGGCAAATGGAGGAAGGAAAATGTGTCCAGATGCTGCATACCGGACCATTTGACAAGGAACCTGAAAGCTTATTACAGATTCAAAAATTTGTGGCAGAAAATAATCTGATGAAAAACGGTCTTCACCATGAGATTTATTTATCTGACTTTAACAAAACAGCACCGGAAAAATTACGGACAATCCTGAGAGAACCTGTCAAATAAAGTACCGTTTTGTTGATTTTCAAAAACCGTTTTACAGTAAAACCGATATTTCACTTTCAACATCCCTGTTACGCGCGGCATTGTTGACGGCTGCCTTGCCCACAAATAAAATCACAAGACTGATCAGTGAACAGGCAGCCATCATCCCCACCATCGGAATGGCCGTATTGTTATGCAAAACACTGACAATAATTGAGATAATCGCGCCTGCGCCCATGCGCCAGCTTCCCATCAGCGCAGAGGCACTTCCAGTATGTTTTTTAAATGGTGCCAGTGAAAGCGCGGACGTGTTGGGGCCGGTCAATCCCTGACCGCTGAGGAAAATAAACATCATCCCGATCAAAGTGTACAGGTTATACCAATTATTCCATACCCCAACAACCAGTAAAGTTCCCACGACACTCTGGTACATCAGCGTCGTTTTAATAATGTCTTCGCTGGTAAATTTTTTCAGCAAAAAGTGGTTAAGCTGTGTCGAGCCAATCATGGCAAAAGCCAAAAACGCGAATATCCATCCATACTGCTGTTCCGAGACTTTATAGATGTTCATGAAAACATCAGAAGAGCCAGCAATGTATGCAAAAGGAGCAGCTGTTGCCAGTCCGCCTGCCATGGTATAAATCAAAAACTGAGGTTGTTTGATCACGGTAAAAAAGCTGCCCAGTACGGCCTGTGGTTTTAGAGAAACCGACGTATCAGGCATTTTACCCGTAGGCAGGAAAAAGTAAATGGCCACGATAATCAACAGCGTAATGGCGGCCAGAATAATAAATACCCAGTTCCAGCCAAAAGCGGCCGTAACATAGCCCCCAACGGTTGGCGCAATCATCGGTGAAACGGCGATCACCAGTGTGATCATGGAAAAAACTTCTGCTCTTTTATCTTTTGGAAATAAGTCGCTTACCAAAGCCTGTGATGAAACCAAACCTACACAACCACCGATGGCCTGGAAAAACCGCATAACCACCAAAGCCTCAACAGACGATGTCATGGCACAACCGATGGATGCAAGAATATAAATGACCAACCCTGCATAAAGCGGGTTTTTTCTCCCGAATCTGTCCAGCAAAGGCCCGTAAAGCACCTGTCCGATACATATTCCAATCAGATAGCCCGTTAATGAAAGCTGAACTTTGTCAATGGTCGTATTTAAATCGGTCGCAATCCTGGGAAATCCAGGCAAATACATATCAATTGAAAAAGGGCTGATTGTAGCCAATGACCCCAGAATAAGGATCATGAAGGAATATTGTTTGCGACTCATGCGTTTTGACGGAACTTACTCAATGCCAACGAAAAAAAGTCACTGTATAGTTCCCAAAATCTTAGAATAATCTTATTTTACAATTATTACAAAGAATGATATAAAATGCAGCCCGCAGTAAGGGTTAATTCCGCTCCACATGACATACAGTCCGCCGCTCAACGGGCAGAATCCGTGCCTACTGTTACAAATATGCCTTATCCAAATTGACAAAGAGCCCAGATTCATTCAATTTTTAACCAAAAAGCCCTCCTTCTAATTTCTAGAAAGAGGGCTCAACTTTTGGGTGTGTGTTGCGTTAATCAGCAGTTCGAATCAAATGCTTTGCTGATTTAAAACAGGACTGCTGGTTTTTATCTACTGATAATCACTTTATGGCTGCTTCGTGTACCATCCATTTGTGAAATCTGTAACAAATACATCCCAGAAACCAGATTTTTTACCGGTATTCCTTCATTTTTGATACTGTTTGCCTCATAAATTATTTTACCATTCAAATCATTGATCATGATACTTTTAATAGACTCCAACGCTACATCCTTAATAAAAAGCACATCGGAAACCGGATTAGGATAGACCGAGACCGTAACTGCCTTTTTAGGAAACTGTAAGCTTTGAATACGGCTATAAGTGAAAGTTTGATCCAGATCAATCATTTTTAGACGGTAAAAATTTTGACCATTCAAGGCTTTTCCATCTGCTGTCTTTTCATGGGTAAATGAATAATTGACAGAAACAGCACTTTCCTTGCCAGCAGATACGCTACCCATTACATCCCATTCCTTACCTGTCAGGCTGTGTTCAATGTCGAAACGCTCGCTATTGGTTTCAGAGGTAGTAGTCCATGACAATTTCGCAGCACCTTCCGATTTGGCTACGTTGAACCTGGTGAGTACAACGGGCAAGGCGGTATTCCAGGAAATGATGTAATTCGTTGGAACGGATACTGCGGAAGCTGCATCCACAAACGAATACGTGAAACTTACCCCGTTATATCCTGAGCCATCCAAAACAATACTCAAATTATCCTGACAATAATTCACGATCCGAACTGGCGTGGGTACAGCAACCGATCCCAAGTTCAATAACACCGGATCACTACCTCCTGCCCCATCATAATCATAGTACAACTTAGGCGAACCTGTACCGGAATTTACTACAATGGGAGTCTGAATAATAATTGTTCTGTTGCAGGAACCCAAATAACCATTCGCTGCATTATTAACATCTTCCAAATCCGTTCCTGTAAGCTGGGAAGGAGCAGTATGGCCCGATCCACTCACCACCAACGAACTGTTTAATACAACCTTGCTTCCACCAGACGGCTGGTCAATCACAAAGGTATAATCATGGCTCACAGGAGGCGTCTGTATCCCAAAATTGACATTAATAACATCCGCGTTATTTAATACAATTCCATTGGCCCCAGATCCTGTATTCATTCCATTAACCAAACCATCAGCCCCAACAGAAACCGGGGCGCCAAATACCTCACCGGTATTGAGCCAGCCTTCCGGTAAAGAGGATGCTGGGATACTGGATACATCGTCAATGGTCCCATTGGTCATCACGGCTCTGTATGTTCCCGTGCCAACAGACGTAAATTTAAAAAATCCATTGGCATCCAGTTGCTGCGTGCCGAAATAAACGGGTTGTGACGATACTTCATAAAGGTGTACAAACAAATTACCATTTGGATTGAAACCCGTCGCATCGCCTCCCGCCAAAACGGTATTGTTCACTCTGCCACCACCAGCATCGTTTAAACCATTGCTGTCATGGTATAAATTTCCGCTTAAACTAAAACCCCATTCCGCAGATGCTTCCCGGAAAGGATAAACGATGTCCTTTCTGCCCAATCCTACAAAGCTCTGCACTGCCGGATCGCATGAATTGTAAACTTTGAGGTTATGAATATTCCAAAAATTGTCTTCCTCATAAACGGCGGTAAGTTTTGCAACGCCGGAAGTATTTCGCTTCACCTGCACGGTGACGGGACTAGAAGTAATGGTTAGAAAACCAGTACCGGCATCATAGGTGCCACCCGTGACAGTACCAAATTCTGCATCGGCCGGAATGGATAATTTCAGACGCTGCGGATTAGGAGAAGCCATTTGGAATGCTATTTGAAAATTAACATACTGCCCTGGTGATGCCGGTGAATTTTGTGCAGTAATTGAAAATGTTGGTTCGGGGGGCGTTGGCAAACTCGGTACCGCCAGTTGCGCCTGCCTTGCTAATGACCCGGCCACATGTCCATAGTTAATAGGATTGTCTAAGGTGCGCCAAATGGCTATTTGTCCATTTATACGCTCAATAGCAGTGCCTGTTGGCGAATTTTTTAGTAACCACATAATGCGGGCGGTTTTTAACTGGTCAGTGCTATTATATGCACCGCTCTCATCTATATCGAAACTGTCATTTGCTTTGTAGGTAAATGGAGTTTGTCCATAATAATACCCCCAGGAAGGTGATGAAACATCTTTGTGAGAATTAAGACAAAAGCCAATCTCACTGGTCGTAAAATTCTTATTTTCATCGAAATAGGCTACACAAATCGGGGCGTGGTTTTCTCCGGGTGTTGATGTTAAATGCATATCGTCCACCGCCAGATAAGAATTAGGTGTGACAAATGCTTTCCATACCGCACTACTGCGATCACGACAGGTCGTAAATACCTGGTCTCCTGTCACATACCGGATATCAATCGGGTCGTGCTGTTGGGTTGTGGGAACAATTGAACCCTGAAATGAAATAGTCACATCTCCTTTCAAAACCAATTCTGTTCCAACAATATCCTGATCGTTGGCAGCATTGATCGTCATTGCCACTGTTCCTGTGTTGTTACTACTGTTGTATATTTTAATAATTCCATCGTTGGCCAGTGCAATATTGTTAAATGTAAGCACTACGCTACCCGTTTTTCCGCCAAGCTCCGGCCTGATCGTAAAGTGTCGTAGAGCTAAATTTGAGGTCGTGTTACCATAATAAAAATAGATTTGACCCGCCGTAGCTTTGGCTATACGATCCGTTCCACTTGTTGCACCAGGATAGTAAGTCTTATGCCCCGTTACACCTGGAATACTAATATCTTCAATACCACCATCCACAGGCAGGCAATCCTGAGCATAACTTTTGCCTGTTAGCAGACAGACAAAAAATAGCGACAAAACGAAAATAATGGGGCTTAACAACTTATGCAGCCTTTCCCGAAGGCTGTCCATAAATGGATTGATTAAATGTACATGCATACCAATTGCTGTTTAATAAAGTGTTTGTAAGTGATTTGTAAATTCTTGATTTTTGAACGATCAGATGTCCGGCGGAGGATAGCAAGCCGGCCCTTTTCGAAACATCCATCATATAGCAGTTTGCACACCTTATGCTGATACTATACAACTTTTGCACAAAGTTGCCGGAAGGTGTACGAATATAAAATAGCCAATAAGCCACCGGTTTGTGGCGATAAAGCCACACGCAACTTATTGTACTTTTCAAATAAACCAGGGAGAACAAAAAGCAGATAGTAGCATGCATTTAATCTCTACCAAAACCAGATCCGTTACGCCGAAGTGAAGTAAAGCGCATCCGGATCCAGCCCATCATTTGCCTGGATGGATCGGCGTATAAACCTATACGGGAAGATTAACGGGATTCCATTACTTCTTTTAGTTTCAATATATTATTTACACCAAGCTTCGTAAAAATATTGGTTTTCACTGTACTGATGGTTGATCTTTGCAGTCCCAGACTTTCCGCAATGAAAGAAGTTTTCATCCCCCGGATCAGGCATAGCGCCACCTCGTGCTGTCTTGGACTTAGCCGTCGTGAAGCATGTTTGTTCTTATAGCTCCTCTGTCCTTTTTGAAATTTACCAAGCAAACTATAAAGGAGCTCGGAATCAACGTAATAATCCCCTCGCCAAACCGTTTCAAGACATTTAATCAGATCTATCAATATCTTGCTTTGGCAGAGACATCCATTGGCTCCTGATCTTAAATAAGAAAGCGTGGTACTGGCATCAGCCTGCCGATCATACACAATAACACGCGCAGCAGGCAGCTTCAACTTGACCACCCGAAGCAAATCAAACTTCTCATTTTCAGTCAATTCACAAAACCCAAGAACAACCAGATCAATTTCCTGAAACTTTTTCGAGGAAAGAAATTCTTTCGTACCCCTAAGTTCGATCAGGTATTCATCTTTATAATGAGTTTCAAGCAAAGCCGCTATGGCTCCCCCCACAAGCGCCCAATCATCAATAATTAAGATTGTTGACATCGTTTATATCTGTATTATCTTAATCCCCCTTCCCGGCAAAATGAGACCACCGGAAGGGCCGAACTAATTGGCGATGGTTTGAATTGAGAAATGTTCTTTTTTAGCTGGAAAACAGGTTACTTTTTACAATTATTAATTTCATAAATTTGACTCAATCATCCCTATACAAAATTGAATACAAGTGCATCGATAAAAAATAGCTGTCCAGCCAAAAGCATGAAGCTATTTAGCTACAAATATTGTCAATAAAAGTATTTATAGGTAAGTGTATCAAACATGCTCAAAAGAGCTAAAACTAGCACTCCCCGATGAAATTTGAATACAAAAAATAGCTTAGTAGCTACAATTTAACTTACTTACTCCCGGATACATTTTTTGTGTATTTAAAGCCTAGCAAATCAATTATTCCTTTTTCTGGCGGGAATTATCATCGTTGATCTTATATCCGGCACCATGGACACATCCCTAATCGCTGGTCTGGTTATCAGTGCCGCATTCAAAAGAGAAATTGCGTTTTTGCGTAGTAGCTTATATCAATCACTTTTTTGCACGGTTTTCTAAAACCGGCTGGATCACGGGTAAAATCCCCTGTCAAATTTTGCGTAAACCTTACACATCACTTCATTCAAAATGAACAAATTGAACAAAATACTAATAGCAGATGACCACGTTCTCGTTCGTTTAGGTATGGAACTCCTGGTTAAGGAGGTATTGGGATCGGCCTGCGCGATTGACTTTGCGTCCGACGGCTCCGAACTGTCCGAAAAACTGGAAAAGAATGAATATCAGATTTTAATTTCTGACCTGAATATGCCCGGTATTACAGGATTAGAAATGGTCGCGAATGCGTTGAAATTGCAAAATACACTGCGAATTTTACTCGTCAGCGTTAATCCCGAACTGATGTTTGCTCACCGTTATCTGAAGGCCGGTGTTTTTGGATACATACAAAAAGGTAATTCTCACGAAGAATTAAAAAAAGCGATCTATGAGATCAGCATGGGGCGAAGGTACCTTACCAACAGTCAGACCAGACAGTTCACGAATGCTTTTTTAAACGATTTCCCCTCCAATCCTTTTGATATTTTATCGGCGCGGGAGCTCGAAGTAGCACTGCTATTACTCAAAGGGAACGGGGCACTGGAAGTTTCAACCACCCTTTCCATAAACCCCTCAACGGCCAGTACTTACAGAGGACGGATTTTTGATAAATTAGGCATTAAAAATATTATTGAACTTAGCCAGCTTGCCCGCCAGTATCATTTTCTGGGTGATGATTCAATGTAACGCTAAACGAACTGCCATTGCGAGAGGTCTTTATGTCCAGTTTGCCATTAATTTCTTGCAGCATTTTTAAAATCAAAACACTTCCAATGCCTTGATTTCCTAAACCACGACTCTCATTGGTGTAGTTTTTCAACTGCGCATCGTCTAGTCCGGGACCCGTATCTGATACGGAGATAATCGTTGCCCTTTCGTCAGCTGCCGCGCCAAGAAATATCTTTCCGTCCCGGGTGTGTTTGTTGGCGTTATCAATCAGATTACGGATAATGAGCGCAAGTATCTGATAATCCGTCTGACAGATCAATTTCGTTGGCGCTATCAAAAGCTGGTTCTTTCTACTCTTTACGATGTCGGTATAAAGTGCATCAATTTCGTTAAACAGATCCTGAATATGGACGGTTTTAATAGTCACTTTGAAGTCTTCATGCTGGCTTGCAGCCCAGGTGAAAAAATTCTCGGTAAAAAGACGAAGCCCCCGGGTGCCGTGCTGCAGCTCAATAAGTTTTTGGTTAAGTTCCTTTTGTTCAATATCCTGATGGCTGGCGACCAAATAATTACTGATCGTGTTAAGAAAACTGATCGGTGACCGTAAATCGTGCAAGACCATCGTGATTACCTTGTCCTTCACCTGATTACTGCGAAGCAATGCAGACTCGGACTCTGCAAGCTCTTGCACTGCCGCGCTAAGTTCATGCGTTCTGACATCAACCAGTACTTTGAGCTGCTTTGATTTTTCCTTTATAGCATTCAGCCGCCGACGTATGAGCAGATATACAATGGAAGCCATGGCGAACAGTGAAATCAGATAAAACCACCAGGTGTTGTAAAACCAGGGTGTCACCTCAAATGCCAGTTCCAGCGTTTCGTAGGCATTTGCCGCTTTTCCTGATGCGCTGCGAACGACGATTTTATAATTCCCCGGTGGAGTCCGGCTTAATCTGATTTCACCATTTTCCGGAACAGCATTCCAAGTTTCGCTAAGGCCCGCTATCTGGTATTCAAACTGCATGTTTTGCGGGTTGCCAAAAAAAGGGCTGCTTACTTTCATGGTCAATTCGGAAAAGTTCGGATCCAATATGGCCTTTTGAGAGGTAATATCAATCGGCTTGTTGTTTACAGACAACCCGTCGATGTATATTTTTTTGTCCGGATAAACCAGGCTCATTTTATTGGGATAAAACCACACCAGTCCGTTCATGGACGGTAGCGAGAGCATGCCGTCCTGCATCCGGAGGTACGCCGGATCGCAGCCGCCATTAAACTCATTGGTCCGCAACCCATTTTGCTTTGTCATCATGTAAAAATAAACATGCTCAGATTTTCCGTGGGCGAAAGCGGCCAATTCCGATTTTAAAACTTTAAACAAACCATTGTTTGTAGGAAGCCAAAAACTGCCTGCACCATCATCAATAAACGCATGTACTGCTTTAAGCGATTTTTGAGGCCCCAGGGGCATGGCGTAAATTTTTCCTTTCTCGTACAAATAAAACCCTTTGCCATAACTCGCAATCCACAACCGCCCCCCGTCCTGGTGTACTGTTCTAATCTGTAAAGAATCGAGAATTGATTTGTAGACTTTATTTTGCGGCATATTGTACCATTTCAAGCCTGATTCACTGGCGAGCAGAAAATTGTTTTTGTCCAGCCTCAAAGCAGTAATAATTTCCAGTGAATTCGGAAACTCCTGCTGCATCTTCAACACATCATTGGACAGTATCCCGATCGATCGTCTCGTACAAAAAATAAGATCCTTTCCGTTTGGAAAAACAGACCGTAATCTTCTGTCAAGTGCTATTAACGAATGGGTCTTTCCGGTATTTAAGTCGTGCCGGTAAAATTTAAAATCGCTATCAAAATATAGCTGATTATCATCTGTAATGAAGTGTGTGGCCCCATCCTTGCTATGGAGAGGGATATACTTTGATGATTTGTCGCGCGAGAAAAGGACATCTCCCGTAAAAATCCTTCCGTCTATTGTCCGGGACTGTGGGTAGAAGCTTTCGGAGCTCGCCTCAGCCGGCACGGTAGGATATTCAAACGAACCAGTTTCTACAATATACAAGCCTTCGGTCTCGGATCCAAAGTAGTATTTATTCTGATCCCTGACATAATACATGCAGGTTAAATTGATGATATCCAGATTCTCCAGTACCTTTTCAGATATGATTCTGTTCTGATTCAGATCGATCCGGTACAGCGTTTTTCCACTGTACACGTAGGTCCCTTCCTTGCACCATAATACTTTGGATTTACCTGAAAGGTAATCCGGATCCTGCTCAATAGGACCGCTAATCTTATCGATCGAAGGAATCAACACGCCACTTTTCCAGACATTAATTCTGTTTCCGGGATATAAATGAACGTAATAACTGCCGATAATGCTCTTCTGTCGATTGGCAATATCCAAATCACGGTCACCGAGCTGGATCACCCTTTTTTTTGTGATATAATATAAATCTTCCAGAGCCGATAAGTAAACCTCGCCTGTCCCGGGACTCCCTCCCTCAGATCCCTGTGGGCGTTTGTGCTTTTGAAAAAAAAGTGCATTCAGGCTATCCACATGCGTTTTCGCTCCTACATAGCCGATGGTTGGCAAGTATATATTTTTGTCAACGATCAATTCCGGATAAGTTCCCCGGCGATGTCCACCGGAATTGATGATTACCCTTTCATTTTTAGCCGTCAGCGCGTATAAATCACCGGAAAGGTCGGAGGCCTGCATTTTGATACGATCACTGGTGATACCCGGGATTTCCGAAATGCCGTATGTATTAAAGCGCTTGCCATCAAACCGGACCAGCCCCATTTCGGTGGCTAACCAGCAGTACCCCGCTTTATCAAAATTTATCGATTTGACACTGTTCTGCGGCAAGCCGTTTTCATTATTATAGTGGGCAATTGCATAACTGCTCTTTTGCGCCGGACAATATCCTGCGACCAGCAAAAGCAATATATT
Organism: Dyadobacter sp. LHD-138; assembly: GCF_030929615.1. Classification (GTDB taxonomy): domain Bacteria; phylum Bacteroidota; class Bacteroidia; order Cytophagales; family Spirosomataceae; genus Dyadobacter. The sequence goes on from NZ_JAVFVU010000028.1 coordinate 32,929, forward strand.
CCAAATATTAAAAGAGGATGTACAATATCTCCAGGGCAAGGCAGACCTGTTTTTCACAACGCGCTTACCTCCAAAGAGGGTAGAAAAAACCATATCATTTAGTTATCAAAAATCACATTCCAATCAAACACAGCCGCTGGATTGAGGTAGGGTGGTTATTAAATTATTTTTCACTAAAAGTTAAAAAACAGCACGGAAAAAGAATGAGACCATATTCAGGTTAATTAAAGTTATGTAGCTGTTGGCAATTAGCCATATACGATTAGTTCAGTAACCGGATGATTAATAGCTTATTATAAAAATCAATAATATAAACTAATTCTTCACTACTACATACATCCGTTGAAGCGCCAAAAACTTTTAGAAGCGGACTAAACGACTTACCTGCTATCCCACAGCGGAATATATCAAAAAAACACGGCATTGCAACAATAAGAAACGAAAGATTAGGTCGTGAAATTGAGCGGATCTGTGTTTTCGTCCGCCAATCTGACACAATCCCTTATAGTGCCTGGGGTATCAATCGGCGCAGCCCTTCATTACAAGCTTTTAAAAAGTAAATCCAACGATAAAGAATGCACGGATATGGTTTTTGGTATAAATGTGTTAACTGATTTGTTTTCCATTGTTATTTCAAATTTGTTTATCCCTTAGAGAAAGGCGGAACCAAAAGGTTACAAGATTTATTTCCCGCCATGCTGTAACCTTTTGCGCGGTTGTTTCTCTAACAGCAAATCAAAATAAATCCACAATGAAAAACTCAAACACCCTGACCTGCCTTGCAGCAGCATTGACCTCACTGGTTTGCCTTTCTGTTAGCGCTCAAAAAAATCCAAGCCTGACCGATCCCGAAGTGGCCTCAGTAGCGGTTGTAGCCAATCAGATCGACATTGGCTATGCAGAAATTGCCGCCGCTAAATCAAAAAATGCCGAAGTGTTGAAATTTGCCGAAACCATGAAACGGGACCATACGGCGGTTATAGGCCAGGCCGTAGCCCTTGCAAAAAAACTCGGTGTCACGCCAAAGGATAATGCCGTCAGCGCGAAACTGCTGGCAGATGCTGCCACAACCAAAAAAGCCCTGGCAAAGAAATCCGGGAAAGATTTTGACAAAGCGTACGTTGACAACGAGGTCGCCTACCATAAAGCGGTCATTAATGCCGTGGAAAATCTATTGATTCCTGAAACGGATAATGCGGAACTGAAACAGCTCCTTCAAAACATCGTACCGGCCCTGAAAGCACATTTAGGCCATGCTGAAATGATCCAGAAAAATCATAAGTAATGAATAAAATACAGGTAATTTTAATCACAACGATATTATTTGCCGCAAGCTTTATCTTCCCGTATATTCAGAAGCGCATTGTGCCGCCAACAAAAGCATATACCGGTCGGAATCATACCATTGAGATAAAACAGATGACGTTCAGTCCGGCCAATATAGTCGTTAAAAAAGGTGATCGGATAATATTTGTAAACCACGACATGGTCACGCACGACATCACGGAAGCAAAAAAAGCATGGAGCTCAGCGCCTTTGCTGATCGGGAAATCGTGGTCGATGACGGTTACCCAAACGGCGGCGTATTATTGTTCGATACACCCGGTTATGAAAGGAAAAATCATTGTGAAATAAATAGACATTATCACGATTTCTTTTGCTTTCGGCAGCCGACTGCAAAAGAAATCGTGATAAGATTTAATAGCACACGAAATAATTTTTGTTAAAATGAAATATTCCGGTCAAGTTTTGCCAGCTTCCCTTTCCGACGAAGAAATCGTGGTCAGGATATTACATGGCGAAAAAAATCTTTATGAGATTCTGATACGCAAATTCAATTTACGGCTGTTCCGCATCAGCATGTCCATCGTAAACAACGATATGGAAGCAGAAGATATCATGCAGACGACTTATCTGAATGCCTATCTTCAGTTGCCAAACTTCCAGGGAAATTCCAGTTTCGGCACCTGGCTGACCAGAATCCTGATTAACGAAAGTCTTTTACATAAAAAACAGAAAATAAGGTCGGAGCGGTTTCTGACTGTCCATGCCGGTAGTGAATTTCACAACGAAACGCCATTGAAAGGACTTATGAACAATGAATTAAAAATGATGCTCGAAAAGGCGGTCTCCAATCTGCCCGAAAAATACAGGCTTGTATTTGTGATACGCGAAATCCAGGAGATGAGTATCCAGGAAACGATGCAGGTGCTTGACCTTGCCGAATCCAATGTCAAAGTGCGCCTGAACAGGGCCAAACAGATGTTACGCAGCGAACTAAGCCATTATTACAAATCCAGTCAGCTTTTTGAGTTCAATCTGCTGCGCTGTGACAGGATTGTAAACCGTGTCCTTGACAAAATAGAAAGCTATTAAACCCGGGTAATTGTTTAACTCAAAGACCCATCACCTGCAGGCCGCTTGGCACAGAAGCAGGTATGGTTTTGTCGAAAGAATCATCATTGAGCGTATTCAAAAATTCGACGATCCGCGAAATATCCTTAAAATTCACATCCATGTGCGTGGCCAGCGTATCCATCTGTGCCGTTTTTACTTTTGGATTCAATATCTTACCACCCGCAACATCTTCATAAAACAGCAGCACCTGGTCGAGCGTTTTAAACTTACCGCTGTGCATGTAAGGACTCGTATACCGAAGATTCCGCAGCGAAGGCGTGCGAAATGCATACTTATTACCAATCCCGGAATCGCTTTCTTTCCGGTTATCCGTGTCGGGGACGCCCAGCGTATGCAGCTTATAGTCGGAAAACATAGGTCCGGAATGGCATTTTGCACAGCCTGTGACCAAAAATGAATTCAGTCCGTCCTTTTCACTGGAAGACAAAGCGTTGCTATCTCCCCGCATGTATTGATCAAACCGGGTATTGGTGGCGACCAGCGTCCGCTCGTAGGCGGCGATCGCCCTGGATAAATTGACCTGGTTCACCGGCTGCGATTCCCCGGAAAATGCCTTGGAAAACAACGTTTGATAAGCCGGAATTTTTCGGATCCGCATAATGACCTCATCCAGTATCTTGTCCTCGTGATAGCCATTGCCGCGCATCTCCTCCAACGTTTTGATGGGTTCCAATGCCTGCAACTCCAGACTTTTTATTCGTAAATCCCAGAACATCGGAGCCTTTTCCGGGTCATACACTGCCTCATTTTTTATGCCATTAAACGCCGTGTTTAGGACACTTTGCGAATTCCGTTTTACGAATGGAATATCGTTGGCGGCAATAAACCTTCTGTTACTGCCGCTCCCTACCCCGTTGACACCGATTGACGTTTCCATGAATTCGGCATAGTTGAATTCCGGCTGATGACAGGTTGCACAGGAGACATCTTTATTGCCGGAAAGGATAGGATCAAAAAACAACAACCTGCCCAGCTGCACCTTTTCAGGTGTTGACGGATTGTTCTTCGGCTCCGTTACCTTGACGGGGAGCGCGCCCAAATCAGCAATCGTTTCTGTTGTTTTAACCCTTTTGCTTTGCAAGGGCTCTTGCCTGTTCCCACATCCGTTGCACAGCAATGCTATCAAAATCAACATTGAGAAATAATACATCTTTTCAAATGCCATTCCAAAAACAAATCCCATTCCTACTTACTTACTTTTTTGTTAGACTTAAATTGTTTCATCCAAATAACTTTTCAGCACCAGCGCATGATTATATCTTGCATCTTTTGCTGCATATAAAATTTCCTCATCCATCAAATCCATGCTACCGATAACCGTTTATTTTGGCTAAACTTTTTACGGAAACCCAATCAAGACCAATAGAAAGCGGCACCAGGACGTACAAGCTGTTGGTTACGAATTTCGCCGTAATGGCAGCCACCGGGGCAACGATCCAAATACTGAACAGGTATTTTGCCCAAGGAAGTTTATTCATGATCAGCGCAAATTGGTGTATCAAAGTTAATTCCTAAAAATAGTGATAATATGAACAATTGCCAAAATTGAAACATGCTTTTCACCCGGATTTCATTGTAAAATGAGCGCAGTATCGATTTGCCAAAAATAAATATTTAAGGTCCGTTTAATCTGCCGGGAGTAACGGAAAAAACATGCTTGAAAGCGCGCGTAAACTTGCTGAGATTATTATAACCCAGCAAATAACCAACCTCGGAAACATTCATTTTTTCTACCAGTAACAATTCCCTGGCCTTGTGCATCCGGACATTTTTGTAGAATTGGTAATAGGAATGCCCGAACATCTGTTTGAAAAGTGTTTTAAATTTAGTCGGTGACATCGTTGCGCGCTGTGCCGCTTCACTGATAGGCGGACAGGACTCCTGATAGCTGTCAAGCAGGGAGCGACGTATTTCGTTGAGCTTCAAAACATCGTCTCTATGAATTTCTATCGACTGGGTATTGCCCTGGCGTTTTTCTACACGCTGCAGGGTGTGGTAACAAAGTTCAAGGGTGCGGGCATGTATCAGCAGATTGTTGCCCCGGTCACCATGCAAATGTTTGTCAATTTCTTTTAAAAGATTCAACGCATTGACATCAAGACATTCTACATGGTACACAGGACGGTTTTTATCGACAAAAGATAAAAGCAGCGCTTGCTGTGTTTCCGGTTGCCGGGTAATAAAATTCCTGATACGTTCGTGCGAGAGGATGATAAAGATCAGGTGGTAGTGAATACCCGGTTGAAATGTATAGGACGCTGTCAGGAGCGGCGAGCTAAAATACAAACCATTTTCGCTCCCGTAACCAAGATTGAACTGCTGCTGCCCGGTCTCGGTTTCAAGGTACTGCTCACTCAGGTTCGACACCAAAACATAATATCCCGGATTTTTCGTGCTTTTACGTTTAAAAATGACGGTCTTATGAAATACCACTTCTATTTTTCTGACCCGCAAACCGAGATCTATATCCACCCGGTAGAAATTCCCCTTGCCTATTTCATTGTCAAATGATAAGCTATCTTCGTCAAAAGTAGCTTTCAGCTGGGGCGCCACCTGAGGAAACCAGTTATCATCATTTTTATAACTGATTGTTAAAGTCTTTGCAGAGGGCATCTTTTAAATGTTTTTCGTTTAAATTCAGGTTTTGTATGATACAAGATTATCTGCATAGCCCTATTTTTTGCATGCATACTGTATGAAAAAGCATCGGTTTCCGACTTCTACTTTCTAAGCGCCCCAAAAATCCGGTTTTCGTAAGATTCGGATTAGTATCCTAAAACTTTTAACAAAATTTTAAAGCATACTGACGATGACATAAAAAGTTTTTTGAACAAAACGAAGTAGATCTCAGTTTCACTACTTTTTTATGATAAGTATTTCCGGTTTCATTTTAATTAAAAATTATGACCCGAAGCTTCTATTCATCTGCACTATTTTTTACGCTCATATATATCGGGGTTGCTTTCCTGAAAATCGCCGTCTTTTTCGTGCTTGGCGCGCGGACAGGAGAGTTAAGCTTACTGGGCGGATTGCTTACTTTTGAATTCCTGATTTCACTGGTATGGTCGCTGATCCTGTTGAAATATTATCATGTTAAAGGCTATGGATTTTCGTTTGCAACGCTGATTGCTTCTATCATAGCCTCATTCCTCGTTTTGCTTTCGTTAAGTAGCATTCTATCGACCAGGCAACTATCTGATTACTTTATAGTTGCTATATTGGCTTCGATGACCATAAATGTTTTTTATGCGGGAGGCCTGATCGTTTCCAAAACAGGCGAAAGACCCTGGTTAAGGGTGGCGGGAATCATCTTGCTGCTACAAGGATTGATACTCCTTTTTTCAATGATATGGGGCTTAAATTCAACCACTTTCATGCAGGGAGGAGCCTTGGCGAAGGTAGAACGATGGGCTTCGCTATCGGCTATTCTCGCCTATGTTTTGTTTGCCATCAATTTTGCCCATGAAAAGGCGGCCGCGGAAGATTCGAATAAAATCGGCGAAAAATCTCTGGTAGCGGTAATGGGATTCGTTTCCTTTATCGCTTTATGCGCTGGTCTTTTTTTCGGTCCGCGACTGGTGACAGAAAGCATGGCATTGCGCAATGGCCCAGAACGGATTGATAAGCATCTGAAAGAGCTTGCCCAGCCATTTGAAGCTCATGTTTTCTCAAACAGCAAGGGTGAAAGGTTGCCCTATCGATTGTTAAAACCGTTGCATTACGATTCAACAAAAAAATATCCTTTGGTCATTTGCCTTCACGGAAGTTCAGGATGTGGAAATGATAACATCAAACAGGTGGTCGGGTCTTTAACCGTCCAATTACTCTCTGAGTACAAGAACAGGATTAAATACCCAGCTTTTCTTTTGGTTCCTCAATGTCCCCATGAAAGAAGCTGGGGCGGTATACCTGATCTTCCGGCCGTGGACTCATTGGTGTTCGAGACGATGCATGAATTGGAGCAGAAACTACCCATTGATAAGGACAGGCGCTACATTACGGGAAATTCGCTGGGTGGGTATGGCGTATGGTATTTTATCAATACAAGGCCCGATATGTTTGCTGCTGCAATTCCCATTTCAGGAGGAGGAAACCCTGCACTTGCCAAAAACAGTATTGATGTCCCGGTATGGGCCTTTCATGGCGCAAAAGACAGGAACGTGTCGGTGATCGGCTCACGTTTAATGATCGACGGTATAAAGAAAATGGGCGGACACCCCCTGTATACAGAGTATCCCGATGCAGCACACGATATCAACGAGCGTATCAAAAAAACGCCTGGTCTACTTGACTGGCTATTTGCGCAAAAGTTAAAGGAGAGAACACAGGTCGATATTAAAAATAACCATGTTAAGGGGATTAAATAGTAATGACTTGGTATTCATTCATAAAGAATCCTCCCGCAGCAGTGCTTCCGGGAGGATTCTTTATTTTGTCACGTTTTATTTAAGCTTATTCAGCAAATCATCTACGGCTTTCACCAGTCTTGCCTGGATTTTCGCCTCTTTCGCCGGAAGAATATTATCTATTGCTCCACGCCAGACCAGCTTGTCCTGCCGGGTGTCCGATATGCCTAAAAAGAGTGTACCCGCTTTGTATTTACCAACAGGCACTTCCTCACTTTTCCAGGAATAACGCCGCTGTCCCGTGTAGCGCGGTAAACCGTCTGTCCGAAAATCGGTTTGTCTTGTCTGCACTTTATCTTCCATCAGGGCCGAAAGATTGATAATTAAAGCGGGATCCTGACTTTCTTGCAGCCCTTTGGAAACTAAATTATCCGCAATGGCTTTCTTGATAAGCGCTATATTTTTCAAAAACGGTTCGGGGAGACTGTCTCCATCCGCCATCTTGGGTTGAAATCCAAAAGTACTATAATCTCCGATCGCGAAATCCGCTTCCTTTGATATTTTCGGGCTATGGTATCCTGTACTGCAGCTTGCAAGAAATAAAGCGCATGCAAGAATGGAATATTTTATGTGTCTGATCATTTTTCTGTCCAATTTAAATCACCTGTTTTATATGCTGGCTGACTCCGGAAATGTCTCAAGGATTTCGAGTACCAGGTTTTTCAACTTTTCATCTGCATTGTCTTTTTTACCCGCAGGTTTTACCTCTCCGGATAGCCATCCCTGCCAGATCATACGATCTGTCCCTTTCTGATAGATATTGACAATTAATCTGCTTTCCTGATAGTTGTAGGTTGAAATATCATTGCCCGGCGTATTCCACCAGCGTCTGTATGGATAATAGTTATTGCCACCGCGCACCTCCTGGCGATCTTTAACATCCACTGTAAAACGGACTACAATCTCGGGATTCAGCTCATCCACAACGTAACCTTTCTTTTCCATGGCTTGGGTAACGCCCGCTGTCATTCTTCTCTGATTAAGTTCACTTCCCAGCACGGGATCTTTGGCTATTTCCTTTTCAGCCTCCACCTTAAATGTGCTGAAACTTTTCAGGTTGACAGATTCATCGCGGTCATAACCAATCTGGGGGGCACGACTGCAAGCGGCAGTCACCACCATGATCATTGCCATGGCTCCCAAAAACTTCAATTTCATTAATGTATTTCTCATGTTTCTTAGGTATTTAGAAATATGCCCTGCCTCAGACTGAATGATATAAATCAGTGTTTCCTTTGTCAGGGCTAAATTTATTTTAACATGACAAAGGTACCTTATCCCAGATCAGCCTTGTTAGCCCGGAACGACGGGGCGATATCCCGAAAAGACATTAATACCAATACATTAATTTTATTTTATAGATAAACCAGATCCGGGTGTTTTCGAAAACTTGTCCGTCTGCCACGGAATCCCATCGACAGCATATCTAAATGCCCCCATTCTGGTGTAGTTGTAAATACTTGCTTCAACAGACATTTCAAGATCCGGATTGCTTTAATAAGAAACCAGGCCCGCCTTTTAAAGGATCCCATTTTGAAGGTTATGTGGTTTCTGATCACATGATAATTACTGCCTCCATTCATCATTTTATTAAAATTAACCAGGTTATCCGGGCTTTGCGCGGCATAAATGGTCATCATATCTTGCTTCATGGTCTAATGATTTACCTTAAACGTTACACGGTATTATTTAAAAACTAAACAATACCGTGTAACTATATACGACCAAATAAATGGGATGGTCAAAGAATCGGTTTGACCATCACATTCGGTGGTTACAACCAATCGCCCATACCAGAAGCGAAGCCGGACCCCTGACTTTTGGGTTTCATTACAAGGCTGATTCCCGGCACGCGTAAGCACCGGTAATCAGCCTTATTTTTAAGTAGTTAATTGCTTTTGAGCACTTTGGCAGGGTTGTTTCTGGCCGCTTTCATCGTTTGAGAACCGATCATCAGAAAAGCCAGCAGCATCACCAGCACCGATCCGCCGAGCAGGTCACTCAGGTCTATGGGTTGATGGTAGGCGAAACGGGTCAGAATAATCTTATCAAAGAACAAATAAGTTAAAGGCAGTGCGATAACAGCCGCAATGGCCAGTAGAAGCAGAAATCCCCTGCAAAGAAGATAAACGAGTTCGGTTTCACTGGCTCCCAGCACCTTACGTATGCTAATTTCATTCAGTCTGGTTTCAATTGTGAATACGACCATGCCTAACAATCCGAGCGAAGCAATACAAATTGCCAGAACAGCTACAAAACCGATCATCTTGAGCATAATAGAAAACTGGCTATAAGCTCCTTCAATCTGGTTATCGTAAAAACGGGCATCCAAAGGGTGTATCTTGTCAAATTTCTTCCAGACATTTTCGATTTTAGCCAAAGTAGCATCCTGATCCTGAGAAGCAATTTTGAGATTCAGGTAACCCCGCGGCTGACTCCCGGCGTAACGGAAGATAACGGGCTCTATTTTGTTTTCAACAGTACCATAATGGAAATCCTTTAACACCCCAACGATGGCCAGCTTCTGTCCGTCTATCGTTACAAAATGCCCGAGCGCCTTTTGGGCATCCTGCCCTGCAATGTTGAAACGCTTTAACACCTGCTGGTTCACAATGACTTCACTTTCCTTTCCTTTTTCCGGTCGCAGGGTGAAGTTCGCGCCCGACAGCAGGTTATGCTTGTGAACAGGCAAGTAATGCTCATCGATCATATTCTGCCATACCATAGCGGAATCGCCAGGCTGGTATTTCATCAAGGCTCCGTACGCACTTCCTACGCTGGTGATCATCATCGATTGTGATATTTCCCTTACCTCAGGAAGTTCAGCCAGTTCTTTTTTCAATACCGCAGCGTCGTTTCCCTGCAATTTAATATTCAATACGTTTTCGGTCGTGAAGCCAAGGTCAAAATTCAAAAAACCTTTGTACTGTCCATACCCTATCATCGTTGTGGCTATAAATATCAGCGAGAGGGTATATTGTACGACAATCAGCGTTTTTCGCAGTCCGACACGCTTAAAAATTTTAAGCCCAGAGGTATCCTTCATAACCGTCACGGCACTGATTTTTGATAAAAACATAGCGGGAAGAAATCCTGCGGCAAGGCCGGTAACTACTGCAAATATAACAAAACAAAGTACAGACCGGACCGATAGATCGAGCGTAACCAGTTCGGAAATATCAGGGCCGAGTGTCAGGAATTCCTTCCGTAAAAACAAGTAGTACAGCACAAAGGAGATCAACAACGCCAGCAAGGCGACGATAACCGACTCGGCCATAAACTGACCCAGTACATGGCTCTTCTGCGCCCCCATGACCTTACGCATCCCCACCTCACGGGAGCGGCGGAGCGAACGGGCAATGGATAGATTGGTGTAATTGAAACAGGCCGAAAGAATGATAACGGAAGCCAGTCCGACCAATGTCCACACCGTGAGCGGACTTGTTGCAGGGCCAATGTTATTGGACATATGATTTCCCAGCGTAACGTCTTTGAGCGGCTGCAGCGATACGTTCACCCGCTGGTCCCGCAAGGTTTTGTTTTCTTCTGCACTGAGCCTGTCCAATGCACGCTGCACGCCAGCGGGGCTCTCCCCTTCCGGCAAGGTCAGGTACACGTAGTTGGACCAAACACTGTCCCAGTTATAGAAATATTGATCTGTTTTTCCGTTCGTGGCATCTGCCGAAGCGAAAGAAATGAGCGCATCGAACCGCAAATGAGAAAGATGGGGCACGTCCTTTGCAATACCGGTTACCATATAGTCAAGCGTGTCGAAACGGACGGTCTGGCCCATCGGATCGGCATCGGCAAACAGCTTCTTGGCTGTTTCTTGAGTCAGTACGAGCGAATAGGGTTCTTTGAGCGCGGACGCCGGATCGCCCGCCACAAGCGGGAAAGTAAAGACCTTAAAAAAAGACTGATCGGCCCACTTGGCTTCAAGAGGAAAAGTAGATTCTCCAATCTGCGCATCCCCGGAAAATCCGCCCCTGATGATTGTTAAGTCCTCCACGCCCGGAATGGTTTCGCGTAATTTCCGTCCGACTTTAACCGAAGTAGAGGCGAGATCCATGCCAGCCCCTGTGCCTCCCTGCTGGTGGGTAATCACCCGATAGATTCGGTCCTTCTTCTCCTGAAAATCATCATAGGCATGTACATCGGCAAGAAACGCGATGACCAGAAGCCCAACAGACATGCTGACAGCGAGCCCAATAATATTGATAAACGAAAACAATTTATTACGCACCAAACTGCGGCGCGAGGTTCTCACGTAGCTGCCAATCATCAGGTAGTGTATCTGAAGGTTGAGAAAATCAGGCTTTCTGACCGTGTAGGACCTAAAAAATTTAAGCACGTCGATCATGTAGATCATGCGTGCATACCGGGCTCCCTTCATCCGCAGATTCCTGTCGAAATACTCATTCAGATCGCCCTCCAGATCTTCCAGTAAACTGGCGCGGCAATACCAGGCCAGAAACCGCTGCGCCCAGCGCGGCGGATGACTATTTTCCTGACTCTCCTTTTTAGAATTCGTTTTCATTAAGCGATCTCGATGTTAAATGTCGGAATAATGTTCCACAAGCCATCACGTACTTCTTTAGCCCGCATCAGCCCTATTTTACCGGTCTGTGTTACTTCGTAATATCGCTTGCGTTTTCCACCCCGGGCACTGGTAGCCTCTCCCATTCTGCTTTTAACCAGGCCCTTTTCTTCCAGCCTGTTTAACACAGTATGCACGACACCAAGCTTGGAAACCCTGCCGGTATGTTTTTCCAGCTCATCACAAATGGCTACACTATAGGCCTCCTGAACCAATGCTGCAATGGTCAGCAGCACCAGCTCTTCAAATTCTCCCAGGTTTGTCCCTTTCATCAGGTCAGGTTTTCCGGTTATAAAAGATTATTAATTACGCAAATGTATGTATAATCATTTTATCAATTCACATTTTGTATGTAAAATATTTCAATCATACTGGCTCTTGTATCAACAAGAAACCGTCGTGACTGACTACCTGTTCAGCCACGCGTGTAAATCCCTATAAAATCAGCATGAAGATTACTGGTTTTCGCTTTTTTACGGGATAAAAAACCTCCTTTTTAAGTTAAGCGAAGACTTAATAACCGGTCTGCATCAAAACCCCTGCGATTTCCTGTGCATACCACCTGATCAGGAAATCGTTCGGGTGATTGATGTTGTTCCCGGTCAGGTCCTGGTAAGACTTGCGTTTTAAAAGTTCCCGATGCACTTCTGTCATGTCAACCAGTACGATGCCCGGGCCTGTCAGTTCTTCAAGCGCTTTTTTGAATTCGGGCTGTGTTCCGGTGAAAAATGATTCCGGATTAGGCAGCATGGTTGCAACCAGAATAAATTCGGCGTTAGGATTGTCCTTACGCACACCATTGATCATATCCGAAATATTTGCTTTGAATTTGGCAGGACTTACTTTTCCGGTGCCGTCGTTCATACCAAAGGCAATAATGGACAAATCCGGATGATGTTTAACAATGAGATCCTCCACATTTTTTTTGCCCCATTCCGAGTCCATTCCCCCAACGGCAGAATTGGTAAATTTGATCTCTGTTTTATAATAATTTTTAAGACTTTCCTGGATCAATATGCCCCAGTCAGGCAAATAAGGCGCGGCGTTGCTTCGTCCGCTTGCGTTGGCCCCCGCTGCAATGCTGTCACCATTTAACAAAATATGAACCGCCTCCTTTTTCTTCAGAAGCCCGTAGGTGTGTGGCAGGTTTTCTCCTTGAAAAACCGGTACAGGACCTTTCCAGATACCTTTTTTATGCTTATATGTTACCGAAAGCTGTTTCTCATGAAAAAAGGCGCCTTCGGCAAAAAGTATTTTCCCGCCGCCTTTCTTTGGAAACGAACGTTTGGCCGTATCCGAATAAAGCTCGGTATCCTTCATAAATATGGCGCTGGAGCCAGGCAGCAACACAAGTTTGCCATCTTTATAGTCCCAATCCACCCCTCTTTTATATTCGATATTGAGCCCCGCGTTTTTTATCGAGATAATGCGCCGAGGCTTAAACAGCAGCGTTGCCTCTGCCGGTTTGCCCTGTCTGGAAATCATCATTACGGACTCATTGTGCAGCATTTTTCCTTTCCAAAAAGGTTTTAACGACTCCTTTACAAAAGCAGGATCCTGCGCATTGGCAGAAGAAAAAAAGGAAATAAAAATGGCCAGTTTAAAAAATGAGTTCATAAAACGATCGATAGGGATAGAAAACTGCAAAGGAGCACGCCGGAAAAGAACCTCAAAAACCCGGACTTAACAAAGCGTTCAATTTTTATAAGTAGTGGTGAAAAATTAGTTTATATTATTGATTTTTATAATAAGCTATTAATCATTCGGTTACTAAACTAATCGCATATAGCCAATTGTCCACAGCTACTTACAAAATATAAGTACTGCCTATTCCTCTAATAGGGCCACGTGCATTTCTTTTGATTTCATTGAGGTTAAAACATTAAACAATGGAATGCAGCCTGACATAATCAGACGGCGTAATTTTTTTAATCGCTTTGAACTGCCTGTTGAAATTCGATATATTATTAAAACCCGATTCATAACAGGCCGAAGCGATATGTCGGTTTCTGATCAATATTTTGCATGCGGAGCCAATTCTTATTTCATTGAGAAATTTCGTAAAAGTTTTCTTGTGAATGCTGGTAAAGTAACGGCTGAAAGAAGATGTATTCATGTGCGCCAGGGCGGCGATCGTTTCCAGCTTAATGTCATGCTTAAAGTTATTGATTACATATTCATAAACCGGCAGCAACTTATCTTTATTCACCCCACTGATGGACTCCGTATAACCCAAGCTGGAAAGTATCTTGTATTTTTTATGACCGGATAATAGCTTCAATACGTCGATAAACAACATAATCCGCTCATAACCTGAGCATTCAATCATTTTTGCAATTTTCTCTGTTATCATACTGTTCCCAATGCCAATAAATTTAATCCCCAGCTTGGCACGCTCAATCAGTTTATTAATTTCCATCATCTCAGGAATCTGGAATAATCCTCCCGCAAAATCATCCAGAAAGTGAATAATGTGCGCCTTTGTCGTAAGATCAGAACCCTTTTCAAAGTAAATCTCGTCATTTAGCCAAAGATGAGGCAGATTTTTACCCACCAGAACCACATCACCCGGCTCAAACCGCTCGACGCTGTCCCCGACAAAGGCTGTTCCAGTACTTTCATGAATTACGTTCAACTCGAGTTCGGAATGATAATGCCAAACTTTCAGAAAACTTTCGGCAGAATAATTTTGTATGGCCAGTGAACTGTTAACATCAATAACCCTCTGTATGAGCTGAGACTTCATTTATCCGATTTTATTAAGCTATTTACAATGTAAGAATATTTCCATAAAAAATAGAATAATACCCGTTACATAAAAGACATCCGGCAACGGTTTATAATCGAAAAATTGAATTAAAGTCACTTAATGTTTACTCCAATTGAAATTTGATTTTGCTGTATTCCAGCTAAGTAAATGTATATCAGCAACATTGAAGACTTTCTTTACACGGGGCGAAACCAATACGTCTACCATCTTTTCCTCTCCCGGCAGCATAATAAAGTAACCATCTTTAAAATAAACTTCATCAGGTTTCGCGTTACATCCCAGCTGTACAAATAATGCGGGCACCGACGAAGTATTTTTTATCCTTACCCTATAAACATCCATCGACTCCGCCCCCCAACGCTCTTTTCCTCCCTGTGTAACAGATAAATCCAGCTTTGCTTTGGGCGCATGTAACATAGGCGCCATATAGGGAAGACTTTTGCTATGAGAAGCGCTGACGCCAAACGTATAGGTTTCCGAAGAGAGTAATTTCCCGGCATGATCCGTGAGGTCGAGGCGAACCAGCAAAACATTATCGTTCGCTTCCTTCGGCACTTTAAAATGGATACTGTCTACCTTTTGCGACGCTATTGCCCCTATTTCCACTACCCTGCTTTTTGTAAAATACAACTTACCGTTCAAATCCAGAATCTGGGTTTTCAAGGTTGCCTGTTTTATTCCATGCGGCCGCGCATTGTGCACAAATAACAGAAGCCCTAAGGTATCACCCGGGTGCAGAGAAATCGTATTGTATTTTGCACTCACATTGATCTGGGCATACGAATTACGGGTATAGTAAAAAGCCATTTTCGGTCTGCCGTAATGTTCAACAATAGAGCCATGGGCCGCATTGGGCCAGGGCTCATTGAAAGTCCACATATAACTTCCGCTTCGATGCCAGTTGGCTCTTCGATGCGTCTGGTTTGCATAACGATACCCCTCAGCCTGTGCAAACTGGCTGGACCTTATTTCTTCTTCCAGGGTAGGCTGTTCGCCAAATAAGGACCGGTAAATATCGGGAGCCAACCAGGTTAAAGGACCAAATGATGCCAAGCCGTTATGCCAGAGCCAAACGGAATCAATCGCAGTCGGCAAAGGTGTCAGCTCTTTTGGAAAGTCGGGAAGTAACTTTTTTAGCGTGTCCAGAGAAGATATGGGCCAACGGACTTTTTCCGGCATTATTTTTTGTAAGGTTTCAAAAGAAGAAGCCCCGGACACACTATATTCCGTAACTTCAATGGCATTGACCGGACCGTGATCTTTCGGTTGTCCGGTGTTATAGGTAACATATCCGGCCGGAAAGGCAAATGAATAAGGCCCGTGTCGCTGGTATACGGGATTAGGATCCGATCCGTGTGCCGGACGATAAGGATCCAGTTCTGCACAAATTGCCTCATACTGCCTCACATGAACACTGTTTTCACGGAACAAATCCAGTTCATTCCCGAACCCATATCGAAAAACGGACGGATGATTGATCAGTAATGGCATTACTTCACGCTGCTCCTGCGCCATATTTTTCAATATCTCAGGTGTATCCAGAGGAGCTGCAAAAACATTGGGCATCTCCTGATAAACCAGGATGCCGTATTCGTCGCATAAATCATAAAACAATTGCTTATCAATAAGCCCGCCACTCCAGATTCGCAAAACATTGTAGTTTGCCAAAGAAGCCATCCTGATCAGGTGCTCATACTCTTTTTTTCCGGGACGCCCATACAACAAATCGGCTGGGAGCCAATTGCCTCCGTGCAAAAATAGCTGTTGCCCGTTGATTTGAGTAAGGTATTTGATCGTTTTATCCGGCTGAGAATAATCCTCCGCGCCCGGGTTTTCCAATACTTTTATATTTCTAATGCCAAATCGACTATTGACCAAATCCAGCACTTGTCCTGTTTTTACGTCTATGGCCGTGACTTTCAGCTCGTATAAATTTTGCTCGCCATATCCGTTAGGCCACCACAATGCAGGATTTTTTACTTCCATCGTATGCTCAATTTGTTTTTTTGAGTTTCCGGCATTTACAATCTGTACACTGCTTGCTTTGGGTCCTTTTCCGTTAATATTTTCTGCGGAATACACCAGTTTGATATCACGCAGTTCCTTACAATCCAGATCCAGTTTGATATGAAGTTTGGCCCGCTGGTAAGGCGGTTCTATTTCGGTATAAATCAGCAGCCTGTCAAGATTGATATCCTCAGTGCCTGTTAAAACTACATCCTGCCATATCCCCATGCTCCACAGACGTGTTCCCCAGTCCCAGCCTGTCATGGTACGAGACTTCCAGAATTTCAATGTTTCGTTGATAACAGCATAAGCGTTGGTTGCCCATCTGTTGCCGTTCACAAAAGCGTTCATGATATTTTCGGGTGCAGGCTGTATCAAAACGATCAGTTCGTTTTCCTTTTCAAAATCTATCTCATCCCCGACTTCGAAGGAGAATGGGGTAAACTGGCCAACATGGCTGCCCAGGAAATGTCCGTTAAGCCAGATTTTCACTGAATAATCCACCGCAGCAAAATTTAACCTGATCCTTTTACCTCCCCATTTTTTATGATCAATTGTAAACGCTTTTCTATACCACCATTCTTTCGATGCATAGGGGTAAGTTTTCTTCGCATTCATGCCAACAAATATATCCGGCAACACACCGGCACGCATCAAATCCCAATGGATATCCCCCGGAACTCTCGCAGGCATCGCACGTGAAACGGGATAATGATGGGCATAATATTTATTCTTTTCGCCTTCGCCTGCATTGGCAGAAACAACCCGCCAATCGTCGCCACTAAGGTTATAATGCATGCGACCATCTTCCTGCTGTTTCCATGAAGTGATAGAAAACAGAAGAATTAAGAAGCAGGTATTCCTATAAATAAATTTAAAATTTTTGAACATATGCTTACCAATTGGATAGGTATTTTAAATGTACAGGAACATCACAGACTATTATCTTTAACAATAATATCCATGCACCTCACTATGCCAAAAATACCTGAAAAGCAAATCGATAGCATACAAAAAATATGACCGTTGTCGATACTTTTTTTCCCAACTACATTAAAAATAACGACTTCAACACGATGGTTTTCATCGGCTCATGCTGCCCATACTGACATAAGATATACTTACAAGCATAGATTTTCACTTGTTCTGCAAGCTTTGCAAAAAAAGTATCTGCCTTGGAAAAAAAACGGGTTGGGCAAAGCTATCGTCCCATCTACATTTACCTAATTAATTAGGACTTATCCAACGGGGCGATACATGCATGAAGCGTAAACAAACAGAATTTCTATTAGCAAGCGGCAGAAAAGTTTTTGATCTGGACCATCGCAAAAAATTAAATTTTGCCCTCAAACAGGCAGATGCCGCCTACAAAAAGGGCAAACAGCAGTTTTCTGACCTGGAAACTACCAAAAAAATCGCCAAGAATATTAAATGGCAGGCTATCGAAAACCTGCATACTTACCTGGAAGCATTTGAAACCAATTTTAACCGAAATGGTGGCAGGGTGATATGGGCAGAAGATACCCAGCAGGCGCTGGATGCAATCTTAAATGTATGCAGGAAAAACGAAGCAAAAAGTATTGTTAAAAGTAAATCAATTGTCACGGAGGAAATCCATCTCAATCAATTTCTTACCAAACATCATATTGAAATATTAGAGACGGATCTGGGCGAATATATCCAGCAGCTGGACGGTGAGGCGCCTTACCATATTGTCGCACCTTCTCTTCATAAAAGCAAAGAGGATGTTGCGCAATTGTTTCATGAAAAGCTAAATGTCCCGCCTGATCTTAGTCCGGAGGAACTCACATTGGTGGCCCGAAACATTTTGCGAAAGAAATACGCTGCCGCAGAAATTGGCATAACCGGCATCAATTTTATTCTGGCAGATATAGGCGGCATTGCCATCACAGAAAACGAAGGTAATGCATGGCTCTCGGCCAGTGCTCCTAAAATACATATTGCCATTACCGGCATAGAAAAAATACTACCTTCCGTTCACGACCTTAATTTATTCTGGCCACTGCTGGCTACACATGGTTCAGGTCAGCGTACAACGGTATACAACAGCATTTATACGGGACCGAAAAAACAGGACGAGACCGACGGGCCCGAGGAAATGTATGTGATCCTGCTGGATAATCGCCGTAGTCATCTGCTGGCCGACCCTGCGGCAAGAGAAAGTCTTTATTGCATTCGCTGCGGGGCCTGTCTGAATGTTTGTCCCGTGTATAAAAACATTGGAGGTCATACTTATGGCACCACGTATAGCGGACCTATTGGTGCTGTTATTTCACCCTACCTGAACGATGCGGCGGAATACCAACATTTAAGCTTTGCTTCCTCACTCTGTGGTGCCTGTACCGAAGTGTGTCCTGTGCATATCAATCTTCATAATCTTTTATTGAATAACCGGCGCAATGCAGTTGAACAGAATCTTATTTCAGCTTCCGAGCAGATTGGCTGGAAAATATGGAAAAAAATCAATCAACATCGCCTGTTAATGAACTGGCCCGGAGGAGCGACGAAGACGTTTCTTGTCGGAAAACTATTCCGTCAACATTGGGGGATCAGAAGAATACTGCCGGAATTCACGCATAAGACCTTTAATCAATTCACAAAAAACAAACCTGACTCGAAGTAAACGCTACTTCCAGCCGGATATTTGGCCCAATTTATACTAAGTAGCTGTTGGCAATTATCTATATGCGATTAGCGCTATAACCGGATGATCAATAGCTTATTATAAAAATCAACAATATGAACTAATTTTTCACTACTACTTATGTCCTCAGCGAGAAATAACATTTTAAAAAGAATAGAAATGGCATTGGGAAAAAGCACCGGGGCTCCTTTTCCCGATCATTTGCAAACCCCGTTTTCATTCCAAAATAATGCGCATGATCTTAGGGCACTCTTTACAAAAGAATTTACGGCACTCGATGGACAAGTTTTTCTTTGCAGAGGAAAACCAGAACTGATCGAAAATATCGCCAAACTGGCTGCTGAGAAAAACTGGACCAACATAATTTGCAAGACACCGGCTTTGGTAAATGACATGCAATTCCATCTGCTCCCCTCTGTCAATAATAGTACGGATGAAGAAGCCGAGGCAGGAATTACGGATTGCGAATGTCTCGTGGCGCGAACAGGAACCGTCGTACTAAGTGCCGCGCAGGCTTCCGGAAGATTGCTCCCGGTTTATTCTCCGGTTCATTTGATCATTGCTTCGGTAGATGACCTTGTGTTTGATATTGGCGATGCACTCAAACGAGTGGAAAACAAGTACAGCGGCCAACTGCCTTCCGCCATCTTTTTTGCTTCGGGACCAAGCCGTACGGCGGACATCGAAAAAAGACTGGTACTTGGCGTACACGGGCCTAAAGAGGTTTATTTGTTTCTGATGGATAACGATTTAAAACAGCCGAAATACCCGGATACACTATGAAAGTACAGCTTTTTGTTCCCTGTTTTATCGACCAGATTTATCCGCAGACTGCGCTGAATACGATAAAAGTTTTAGAGAAAGCCGGATGTGAGGTCTCCTACAATCCGAACCAAACCTGTTGTGGGCAACCTGCCTACAATGCGGGTTACTGGGACGAATGCCGTCCCGTAGCCCGGAAATTTCTGGACGACTTCAATGCCCCCGAATATATTGTAGCGCCCGGCGGATCCTGTGTTGGTTTTGTCCGTAATCATTATGACAAACTCTTTCCCGATAAAAATATGTCACAAAATACTACGCAAAAACGCATGTATGAGTTAACCGAGTTTCTGACAGAAATACTCCACATTGATAATATGGGGGCATCTTTTCCCGGCACGGCAACCTATCACGATGCCTGTGGTGCTTTGCGGGAATGTGGCATAAAGGCTCCTCCCCGAGCGCTTTTAACCAACGTACAAGGATTAGAGTTAATAGAAACCGACGATTGCGAAGTTTGCTGCGGCTTTGGCGGCACTTTCGCTGTAAAATATGAATTCATATCAAGTGGTATGGCAGAGCAAAAAGTGCAGCACGCGCAAAAAAAAGGAGTAGAGTATATTATCTCAACAGATCACTCTTGTCTTTTACACTTAGATGGTTACATCAAAAAACACTTAATTCCCATTAAAACCGCGCACATTGCCGATGTTTTGGCAAGCGGATGGTAAGTAGCGGTTGGCAATTAGCTATATGCGATTAGCTCAGTAACCGAATGATTAATAGCTTATTATAAAAATCAATAATATAAACTAATTTTTCAATACTACTTAATTGAGTCCAAGTATACGTGTGAATTAATTTTTAGACCCTTAAAATCATTTTCATATGACGCCCATTCCCCAAAATGCTGAAAATTCAACCACATCAGAAGAAAACACCCAATACATTTATTTCATTTCAATCGTGGCCGCAGTGGGCGGATTGCTATTCGGGTATGACACGGCCGTCATTGCAGGAGCCATTGGATTTCTTCAGATCAAGTTTGATTTATCACCTGCCATGACCGGGTGGGCAGCATCGAGCGCCATTTGGGGATGCGTCATCGGAGCGATCTTTGCCGGGCATTTGAGTGACCGGTTTGGCCGGAAGAAAATATTGCTACTCAGTGCCGTATTATTCGCCGTATCGTCCATAGGATCAGCCATTCCTGAAAACTTAACGGAATTCGTACTCGCCAGATTCATTGGCGGACTCGGTGTTGGCGCTGCTTCGATATTATCTCCGTTGTACATTTCAGAAATTTCACCTGCTAAAATACGCGGCACATTGGTAACGCTCTATCAGGTAGCCATCGTGGTCGGTATAAACCTGATCTATGCGATCAATTATTTAATAGCCGGCATGGGCGATGAAACCTGGAACATCCATACCGGGTGGCGTTATATGGTTGGTTCGGAAATTGTTCCTTCCGTTTTATTCTTCTTCCTGCTTTTACTTGTCCCGGAAAGTCCACGCTGGTTAGCAAAAAAAGGAAATGAAGCATTGGCCCTCTCTATTTTGAATAAAATAAATGGCGAAAGAAAAGGGGCTATCATTTTACGGGAAATCAACGAAACGCTCAATGAAGAGCAGGGAACATTTTTTGAACTTTTCAAACCGGGTTTGCGCAAGGCTATGATTATTGGCATGATGCTGGCGATTTTTTCACAAATCACAGGAATCAATTCAATCATATATTATGCCCCGGAAATATTCAAGAGTGCAGGATTTGGCACAGAATCCGCTTTCATGCAAACGATCATCATCGGCATGATCATCACCTTATTCACTTTTGTTGCGGCTGTGCTCATCGACAAATTAGGAAGGCGCAAATTACTGCTATGGGGCGTATCCGGCATGACCATTTCCTTATGCGCAATAGGCCTTGTTTATCACTGCAATTGGACTGGCGGCGTATGGTTACTGGTATCCATCCTTTGCTTCATTGCCTGTTTTGGCGCTTCTCTGGGCCCTATTCCATGGGTTATTATGTCTGAAATTTTCCCAAACAGGACGCGGGGATTAGCCATGTCAGCATCCGTTCTGCTTTTATGGCTATCGATTGTCGCCATCACGCAATTCTTCCCCATGCTGCTGGAAGCCATTGGCGGGGCCTACACTTATTGGTTATTCATGGTAAACGCCATCATTCTGCTTGTTTTTATATGGAAAGCAATTCCGGAAACAAAAGGAAGGTCGCTGGAAGAAATAGAAAAGGGCTGGAAGAAAAACAGCAATGAGGATAGCCGGAAAGCAATTTTTGAGGGTATTGAAAACTAGAAAAGTATGGATACATACAGTATCATATCAGTAACCAAGAGGATTTAAATGATGGAGGAATTCAAAAAAAATATTGCTTTGTTTGCCGACGGTCTTGACCATCCTGAGTGTATTGCCGTACATGTCGATGGTTCCGTATGGGCGGGCGGAGAGGCAGGACAAGTCTATCGCATCCATGCCAATGGAGGCGAATGGGAAGAAGTAGCCAATACCGGCGGATTTATTTTAGGCATAGCATTTAGTCCGGGTTGCGAATGGCTTGCCGTTTGCGATTCGGCCGGCAAATGTGTGTGGAAAATGGATCCTGAAACCTTTAAGCTGGATCTATTCAGCAAGGGCTGCGCATCCCACCCGTTTAACATTCCCAATTACCCTGTGTTTGATTCAGCAGGAAATCTGTATGTATCTGAAAGTGGCGAATTCAATAAGGTTACCGGGAAAATACTGAAATTTTCGACTGATGGCCGGGGCGAAGTCTGGCATGCAGGCCCTTTCAGTTTTACCAACGGGATGGCGCTGGGCAAGGACGGAAAGTACCTGTATCTCGTATGTTCCTGGTTACCCGGTGTTGAAAGAATAAACATCAGCAACGATGGCTCAGCCGGAGCCAGAGAGGTATATTGCACGATGCCGCGAACGGTGCCCGATGGTATCGCCTTCGATCAGGATGAAAATCTATATGTTTCCTGCTATACCCCGAATGCGATTTATAAGGTCTCGAAAGACCGGGTATCCACTTTACTGGTCGAAGACTGGGAAGCGCATACCTTGTCCAATCCCACCAATATCGCATTTGGCGGTGATAATATGGATCAGCTTTTTACGGCTAACCTGGGAAGATGGCACATTAATAAAATTGATTTAGGGATAAAAGGATTGCCGCTGGTTTCTCACCAAAATATATAACAAATGAGCTTTGAAAATAAAACGATCGTAATAACCGGTGGAGCAAAAGGCATAGGAAGAGCCTGTGTCGAATTATTCCATAGCCAAAAAGCGAATGTCGTTATACTCGATGTAGATGCTGATCAGGGCACGGCCCTTGCGAATCAACTGGGTGAACGCGCTTGCTTTATTCTTACGGACGTGTCCAAAGAAAGTGATGTGATAGCGGCTGTTGAACAAATAAAAAGCCTTTTCGGTGCTATTGATATATTGCTGAATAATGCAGCCGTTCAATATTTCTCTACCGTTACGGGTAGTACGCTGGAAGCGTGGGACCAAACCTTTGCTATAAACGTAAGGGGCGGATTTCTTTGTGCCAAATACATGATCCCCTCCATGCAGGCGAAGGGAAAAGGGGTGATCATCAATATGTCCAGTGTGCAGGCATTTGTAACCCAGCGGCAGGTGGCGGCCTACGCAACCACCAAAGCGGCCCAGGTTGCACTTACCCGCAGTATTGCCATTGATTACGCGCCAACCATCCGCTGTGTAGCCATTTGCCCGGGTAGCGTAGATACGCCTTTACTGAGAGACCTGGCGAGTCAATCGCCGGATCCGGCTGCTGTTATCAAAGAATGCGAAGATATGCACCTGATGAAAAGGGTGGCTGATCCTTTGGAAATTGCCGAATTTGTATCCTATCTGGCCAGTGACAAAGCCGCTTTCATAACCGGTCAGGCTTTCCGTATCGATGGCGGGCTGGGTATTATGATTCAGGGATCGAAGCAGGAATAGGTGGTTTTATGTGGACTTATGTGGCATATTTCATAGGGGATATGCCATTTTTTTGTACGGTCTTCCTGATTTAACGGATGTGTCATATACAGGAATAAGTTTGCTGACAACTAAAAATGACGGCAACAATGACAAGTGAGCAGGAGATGTACAATCGTTTAATTTATCCCAATGTTATGATCGGCAATCAACTTTTTAATCTACTTTTGCCGACTGTATGACAAAAAATTTATCAATAATAGAAACCCATAGAAGAAATAATTTCGATTTTCTCAGGTTGTTATTTGCTGGCTGTGTGATCATTACACACGCATACCCATTGACGGGTTCTCAGGAATGCGATTGGTTGTGCCAGATCACCAAGGGGCAATATACATTCTCGTGGATTGCCGTGAGAGGTTTTTTTGTAATCAGCGGTTATCTCATTTTTCAAAGCCTGGAAAGATCAAGAGATCTGGCTGATTTTTACTGGAAAAGGATTTTAAGACTCTTCCCAGCCCTGGCTGTGGTACTTATTCTGACCGTGGTGCTCGGCCCTTTTGTGTACGAAAATGATACGGCCTATTTGCTGAATAAAAGGGTCAGGACATATATTCCCAACAATCTGCGCCTTTACACACTTCAATACGAGATTCCAGGTATATTTGAACACAATCCACACAAGTCTGCCATAAATGGTTCGCTATGGACAATTCCATTCGAGTTCACGATGTATATAGCCGTGTCGCTGCTGTTTTTTATAAAAAGCAAACGCGTACCCGTCATACTGATTTTGGCCTTCATTTATTTGCTTCTTGCCAAGCTGGACGTTCTCAATTTTAAGGAGATCCAGAAATGGAATTTCTTCATACTTGACTGGTACCTGATTGAGCTTGGCGTTTATTTTGCTGCGGGATCACTTCTTGCGGCTGCCCGAATGGCTGATATTCCACCACGTTATTTAACGATGATATTGATTCTTTCGTTGGGCGTATTCGTCTTTTCCACCGGACAACCCATTTTCTCCTTTGCCAGCGTTACATTGCTTCCAATGATCGTGCTGAGCATGGGACTACTCCCGGTTTATGGTATTAGCAGTGTTGCAAAACACTTGGGCGACCTTTCTTATGGCATTTACATATATGGATTTCCTGTACAGCAAACGCTGGTATACTATTTCGGAATGAATCCCATAAGCCTCATTTTTATGAGTCTTATCATTTCTGCAATGCTGGCTTACCTTTCGTGGCATCTCATCGAAGCACCAGCATTAAAACTGAAAAACCTAAAACCGATTCCCATGCTTATTCAGAGAACGCGGGGGATCATTGGACGTTAACCTAAAAATCCTTAAATCAAAAACAGTATTACCTCATTTTCCTAAATGCAACCAAAGGACAAGCCACCGTGGTGAGGTAGATTGGATTCTGCGTATAGGTGCCTTGGTTAAAGCATTCATAGGGTGCGCCAAAATTACCTCCCTTTCGGTAATCATTGGTTTTGAGATCTTCCATAAATTCATTGGCCAATGCTTTGGCAGACGTCGGGTCAACCTGGTTGATCGCATAGCAAACCCATCCCGTAGGCGTTCCCCAGTAAGCGCCATTTTGGTAGGTATTTTTAGCCGAGAGAGACACTTCCCAGGCCGTTTTTTCATTGTAATCGTCGGTGGTCAGTATATGCCGGACATTGCCTTTATAGCTTAACGTGCCGGCTTTATAGGCCTTGGCAAGCATACTGGAGGCTTTACTCAGATTTTCTCCTTCAAGCATGCCCAGGTAAACAGCCAAAGCGGTGGACCAGACGTCCGCCTGCTTACTTTTCCCTGTTGAAGCCATCAGCATACCTCTATTGTCCATAAACAATTTGGGTAAGGTCTCCTTGATTGTAGAAGCGATCTGCCGGTATTTTCCTGCATCATTGCTTTTTATCCGTTGCAGCATTTCTGACAACTCCATGGCAGCCCGGTATTTTAGAATGGACGGAAAGCAAAGATTGCCCGTAATCGCCTGCGCGTCTCTGAAACCAAAATCAACGCCCCGAATCGCTTCCGTAGCCTTCACAATATGATTCGTCACATCAGACGGAGGGACATGAAATGACGTTTTTAGCCGGTCAATTAATCGGGTTCCATTTGCTTCTTTCAATAATATTTTATAGTCTCCGGTCTGTTTTACGTAATAATGGGCCATGTGGACGAAATAAAACTGGTCGCAATAAGGCGGCAGCATTCCCCAATCAGGTGTCCCCTGCCCTTCATAGCTGTAAGTACCCGGAAAGTAAATGGGTTTGCCGTCATCGATCCGCACATGATCAGCAATAGCCCCGTAAGGAACCAGACTTCCTCCTTTTGTAATCCAGGCCTGGTCGCTTTGTGTTGAAGCCGTCAGCATCAGCATGTGCAGCTGTTCTTTCCTGGGAACAAGTCCCGTTTCAAGGGACATGGCATAATCCCGGATCCAGAATGACGGGTAAGCATCTCTCCCACCGGGTCTTATTAAAGTTTCCCCTGTTTTATTCGAACCGAATTCTTTTGAAATAAATTGGTCGGGATGGATACGGGAGGCTTCCAGTACATCTTTGGTCATTCCTTCAAGAAAGATAAGATCTCCATTTGACAAAAATGATCCAGGCTTTGCCCTCTGCGCAAAACCAACGGAAACCGTGAGCAACTGGATAAGTATGAACGATTTTAAGTATTTCATGAGGTTGTATTGACTAATTCAAAAAGATAACTTACTGTTTGGCAAAAGATCATGTTTATTTCCTGTATGTTTTGAAAACACAGGTCTGTTCCGATTCTCTACCCGAAGATAATTTAATCGGTCATATCAATACCACGAAACGTCCCTACGGAACGAAAACCAGATCGATCTATCCTCACCTCTACCAACGAAATGTCCCGATGGGATAAGGATATTTCGGTATTTTTGTTCCCATAGGAACATTTCGTTGGCGGTCCGCCGCGCGGTAGCAATGATATTGAAATTGTAAAATATCGTTCCTTAGGAATGGCTGGTGGTGTTGGCTCCAGTTAGTCGCAGTATCCAGACCGCCCGACGACCGGCCCGGTAGCCCCGGGTGTCATGCGGTCTCAGGCCCCTACATATGAATAACATCCTTTGGAGGTCAATTGAATCATAACCACCGAGAAAATGAAGCGCTTACGGCCGTTACAGCAACGGGTCAAAGTTTCCGCCGGGCCAGCCCTTGGTTTGTTCCAGATTTGGATTCTGTTCTAAATGACTTTGTGGTATAGCAAAGAAATAATATTCCGGCTTCACATTAAATGGAATTGTCTGGACGGATATTTTTTCAACGTTAAAAGCATTGACAAAATCGTCAATATTATCCATACCCTTGGGGCCGGTTTTTCCTTCTTTCAGCGTGATTTTGAGCCCATGCCGGGTTGTTTTGTTAAGAACCTGATCCCATTGTCTTAATCTTCTCAGAGTGCCTATTCTTTTGTTTTCAAAAGCAAATTCCAACTGATTTTCAAGCATGTATGCTTTCCTGATTTCCTCTTTCGTGGATGCAGTAATGCCATACTTATTATCCTTCCCCGGCAAAATCCCGGCCCTGTTTCTCATATCATACAACACCTTAAGGGCTTCCTGGGTATTTCCAGCTTCATTGGCGGCCTCTCCAAAAGTCATCAATACCTCGGCAAATCTGATTTCAATCCAGTCCATTTTCGCCCGGTCCACGCCATTCACGTCAATCGATCTGTCCACCGCTTTCACCCTGTAAAAACTGGTGCTGGTTGGCAGCAGCCCATCCATGTGAACACCTTTATCAATGTATGTCCATAAATTGGTTTTCTGATCCATCATATCTTTCAGATAGGGAGCCGCACCATTGTAGCCAATCGTGGCATAAAATCTTTTATCACGATGTCGGTGCAACGTATCGTAGGACATCGTCCTGGAATCCCAGGGTCTTCCGTCAACCAGTGGAAATGCTTCAACCAAATCCAGTGTCGCCTGGTCCCAGCCCGTACAACCAGCAGACCACATAATGGGCCGTAGGCAACCAACATAATAAGTGGCACCGGGATCATTATACTGCTTCACCATGATCACTTCTTTGTTAAGCTCCTCAGTCCATATGCCAAGTGGATTTTCAAATAAACCTTTTCCTTTGGATTCACAAAATTCCTTCGCCAATTTCGCTACATCGTAGGCGTTTTGCCAGCGGCTTTGTATGTTGGCGGGATTGAATTGCGGACTCGCGTAAAACAACATCACACGTGCTTTGAACGCTATTGTTGCACTTTTATCAATTCTGCCGACATCCACACCAGTCCACTTATCCGGAAGAAGCTCAAAAGCCTGGTTTAAATCCTTAACGATTTGATCCACACATTCAGACGTTTTATTTCTTTTGACCTGAATCGCTTCAATATTATCAGTGCTCTGAACATCCAGTACCAAAGGAACTCCGCCATAGCTGACTACCATCTGCCAATAAGCCCATGCTCTCCAAAAATAGGCTTCGCCCTTGATCGGGTTCTTCTGGCTATCCGATAAAGTACCCTTATCTATTTTTTCCAACATAAAATTGATATTTCGAATCACGGCATAGTTCCAGACAGTGCTGCTGTTGACGGTTGCATTTCCATAACCATACGGATTATCGAATGTGCCTACATAGTTAGTACCGCCCGCCTCATCTGAATAACTGCCAGCCTGTGTAGGCATGCCCGGCATCAGGGCGGCATAAATTCCATTCGAATAACCTTTGGCCAGCTCTATATTGTTCCAGACATCGTCAGCTTGTATCGCCGTCAGATTTTCTTTATCCAGAACATTGTCACAGCTTATCGTAAACAGTCCCAACAAAAAGATCAGGACGGTGCTATATAATAGTTTGCTTTTCATTTCTTTAATTTTTTTAGGTAATAGCAAAAAATGAGTTGATATTATTTGTTTGCGAAACTCGCTATGAATCCTATTATTCATTTATCGGCTTAAAGCGAATGGCCAACAGCTACCTACAATGTGATACTTACACCACAGCTATATTGTTTCATATTAGGATAACTGGCCAGAGAAGGTATTTCCGGGTCATACCATTTAAATCCGCTCAGATAAAGGAGATTGGTTCCGTTTACATAAAGTCTGACCTTTTTTATACCGACATGCTTTAATACAGTCTGAGGCAAATCGTATCCGACTGAAAGGTTCTTGAGGCGAATAAAACCGCCATTTTCGTGCCAAAAACTAGAGGTCATTGTACTGTTCGGATCAGCGGGCCCGGGAATGGTTGGATATTTACCATCAGGATTTTCAGGACTCCAGGCATCTCCCCAATAAGCATACAACCGGGCATCCAGTGGAAATCCTCTGCCCCAGTTGTCTGTGTAAAGCTTTTTATGTCCAAAAAGTGACTGAAAAAATATACTCGCAGAAAACCCCTTCCAGCTGAGATCCAAGTTTAGTCCCGCAGAATACGGTATATTATTCATGCCGTATTTCGATATCACCTGACGATCGTAGGTATCGATTCTCCCGTCGGGTTTGCCATCCAGCCCCGAAATATCTTCATAGTTTAAGCTACCCAAAACCGGTGCTCTTCCTAAAATCGTATAGCCAGCCGGTAGTGCATCTAGTTCCTGCTGCGTTCTTATAATTCCCGTGGATTTATAAGTGGCAATATATCCGAGCGACTTTCCATTTGGATTGTCTACATCCAGTCCATTTGCTGCAAAATCGGCCTTCACTACTTTGTTGGTAGCAAAAGAAAAGTTACCTCTGACGTCATATTTAAAATCGCCAACCTTGTTGCCATAGGTTAATGCCACATCAAAACCCTTGGAATCCACTTGCCCGTAGTTTTCCGCAGGCAACGTTCCACCAAATGTGGTTGGCAAGGTAATGATTCTGGACCCCAGAATATCGTAGGTATGCCGCGTCCAGTAATTGAGTTCCAGTCCGATATTGGAAGTGGTCAGCAAATCGATACCGTAGTTGAATGAACGGGATTTTTCCCAGGTCAGATCTTTGTTAATGATCCCGCCATAATTGATAACGTTTTGATTGGCCCCTCCCAAATAATATTGTCCGCGGCCGTAATACGCTTCCTGCCATTGAAATCCGCCAATCGCATCGTTACCCGTATACCCAAGGGATCCCCGGATTTTAAAATAGCGAAAAGCGGGCAACATTTGCTTAAAAAAGGATTCTTCCGAAAGTATCCAACCCGCCGATACCGACGGAAAATAGCCCCATCGCTTACCAGGCGCAAACAGCATGGAGCCGTCACTTCTTAAACTGGCAGACAATAAATACCTCTCCTTGTATCGGTACTGCGCACTGCCAACGTAGGATTGCCGTCCCACATAATTCTCTTCCCCGGAGCCTACGGAATTGATGGCATTATCGCTGGTTGCAAAAAACTGGTCTTTAGTGACAAGCGGGAAATCGTATCGGGTGAGCGAGAAATTGTTGGCACCCATGTCATATTGTTCATAAATCGCGACGGCGTCGATACTGTGGTCGCCAAAGTCGCGGGCATAAGATAACTGACCATTAAACTGGTAAGAACTTGTCTTGTATAAAGTGTTGGACAAATACTCCCTGGAAGGCCAGATACTTTTTACCTTGCCCAGCAGTTCCGTGGTAACCACTTTACCCGTAGAGCCTGTTCTGCCGTAATCATATTCCTCCTGTTTAATAAAATATCCTTTGATAAATCTGCTGGTGTTGTTTCTGCTATATTTTCCGATGATCGATAGGCCCTTAATAAAGGGCACATCATATTTCATGTGCAGCAGCGCATTCACACTTTCATTCTTATCACTGACGTAACCGCCATTCCCATTGACAAGACCGGGAAGATTATGCAACCACCGCGTACTCACAAAATTATCATCGATCTTGATAGGAATGTAGTAGAAAAGATACTTTAACCGGCCATACCAGTCGCTTACGTCAGGAGAAGAAGAGTTGAACTGATGCCTGTTGCTATTGTCGGTGCTGATGTTTAATCCGATTTCTAAGTTTTTCGTCAAAGAGGCAGTCACTTTCGCCCTGAGATTATATTTTGAAAAATCCATATTATCCAGGAATCCTTTATTTTTATCAAAAGATCCACCTAAGTAAAATTGAATATTTTCCTTTCCTCCCGAGGCACTTAAAGAAGTTGTCATGGTGGATGGATTGCGGTACAGATATTTTAAATAATTGGTACTGTACCCTAATTTTTCAATCATTTCTATTTCATCATCCCCAAACCAGTTTTTCCCCGTTTGTTTTTTCCAGTAAACGTTATTCAGTATATGACTGTCATGGTCACTCAAGACATCGTCATCAAAAGTTGGTTTTTCAAAACTATAACTCGAATTAATCTGAACGGTTGGCTTGCCGGCCGTTCCATTTTTAGTCGTGACCAGGATAACGCCATTGGTTGAACGCGCACCATAAATGGAAGCCGCCGCTGCATCTTTCAAGACACTGATCTCGCTAACCTCATTCATGGAAAGCTGGTCAAAAGCCTGTTTGTTCAGGACAACGCCATCAATGACGTAAATAGGCGGACTGGCATTCCAGGAATTGGCAGCACCGATCCGGATACTGGAACCCGCACCCGGGGCACCCGTAGCCTGGCTAATATAAACCCCTGGAAAGCGACCAGCGATCGCATTAGAAAGCTGGGTGGTCGGGACAGCCGAAAGTTCTCCCACCGAGACGGATGAAACCGAACCCGTTATATACTTTGCCTTAACCTGCTGATAACCAACTACAACAACTTCATCCAGCGCTTTTCCTTTTAAATCAGCGGCAAGGACAATATTGATAAGAGACCTTCCCTGAACAGGTATTTCCTGCGTCACAAACCCCAGAAAAGACACCTCCAGCATTTCATTTCCTCCGTCCGGTATGGTAAGGGAATAAGCGCCGACTTCATTGGTGATTGTCCCGGTATTTTTACTTTTTATTCTTACCGTGACACCGGGTAATGGCTCGCTGGATTCATCCGTTACTGTTCCTTTTAATTCACGCAGGGACTTTTCCAAATCCCTTTTTACAGCGGTTTTACCCTCTTTCGAAGTATTGATGTTCTTATCATTGAAATCCACAGGATCAACAGCTAAGCAATTCGCCCGGGTGAAACCAGGCGCCAGGAGGCATGCAGACATTATCAGAAGCAATAAAAATATCTTGCCTTTGACATGATTTACCATTAGTGAATAGAAATTTTTCATTCGCATTTTGGTTAAGATGGTTGTTTAGAAAGAGGCGTTTAATATCGTAACCTCAGAGGTCAAATGTAGAAGTAGCCCGAGGGAAGACCAACCCATTTTTTGTTCAACGCTGATACTTTTTTTGCATCCCTCATGATTAGATAAATAGGTTGTGGGATGGGGAAGACAGATTATTCAATTTTAATTTTTATGCTAACATTATTTCAGGAACATTGCCAGTAAAGTCTTTAAATTATTACATTTATTGTTTGATAGATTTATTTCGGGCGAAGTAAGGGATCAGACTATAACTATGTCAGAGGAACAGGAACATTGGAATGAACTGTGTCAGGGTAACTCGAAAGCTTTTGAGAAGCTTTACAGTCATTTTGCACAGGACCTATTCCGTTATGGTTATCGGATTTGCACCAACCACGAACTCGTCCAGGACAGCATTCAGGATCTGTTTCTGCATCTCTGGAATAAACGCAGCGAACTCGGAGCGGTACATTCTCCACGCTTTTACTTATACCGGTCCCTGAGAAACAAGCTGGTACGATCATCCCAATCGGACCGTTTCGTTTTCAGTATGGACGGTGATTTGTCCGAGCAATGGTTTCCGGCAGAAAAAGATATTGAAACCAACTGGATCATGGACGAACACAACCGCATCCAACTCTCACGGCTCCACGAAGCATTACTGAAATTACCCATTCGTCAACAGGAAGTCATTCAACTTCGTTACTACCATGATTTTTCAGCGGAAGAGATCGGCCGCATGATGCATATCAACCAACAATCCGTGCGAAATCTGCAAAACCGGGCGATGCAACAATTACGATCAGAGCTACCCTTCTTCCCGGTTTCACTTCTTGCGATTGCGTTTTACTACGGATTCTGAGCAGCAGCTATGTCCGTCTTCGTTTCTGGTAAAACCGAAATACCTAAACCAGGTACTTGTCCCAGGCTTTTGGCCATAAAATCACGTTTAAAAATCATAAATTAATTATTCTAATATTTTTTGTGATTTTACTGAGTACGTTTTAAAAATCCGTGTATCTGTAGGGTATAGTTAACAAACCCAATGGAACATTACGAACATTTTAGCCTGCAAGATTTTATACATGATGCGCATTTTATCCGCTGGGTGAAAAATCCGGATGCGGACAGTAATGCGTATTGGCAGGCCGTCAGGAATACTTATCCGCATCAATCGGGCACAATGGACCAGGCGGCGGACCTCATTCAGGGATTTTCCAAGTTCTATCCGGAAGTCCCCGCTTCTCAGATCGAGCTGGCAAGGCAGGTGATTATGGACCAGATATCATCCGAAAAACAGATTTCCATAAGCAGAAAACCTTTGTACTTATCGGTTGCAGCTTCCATCGCGATCCTGATTGGCATCGCACTTTGGTATAACCCAACTGAAACACCGGTTCATTTCGCCCGGAATATCCTTAAACCCAATTTAGAAATCCTATCGTCCAACGAGGGAAAAGGGCCAAAAACCATCAGACTTGATGACGGAAGCTCGATTACCCTATCACCCAAAAGCACTGTGCGTTACAACATGGAGTCGGCAGACCGTCGGGTTGTGCATCTGGATGGGGAAGCATTTTTCAATGTAGGTAAGAATCCGAACCGACCATTTTTCGTGTTCACCAACGGACTAACGACCAAGGTATTAGGCACAAAATTCAAAGTATCAGCCTACCCTGGCGGCATGGATGTAAAAGTTGAAGTGACCTCGGGAAGTGTACATGTTTACCGATCAGAAAATGGAGCGGAACATGCTGAGTCAGAAGGTTTAACACTAACGCCAAATCAACGGGCCGTTTACACCAGGAAAGACCTGCTGCTCGTACGTACACTGGTTGCACAGCCCAAAGTACTCATTACCCCTGAGCAGCTTGCGACATATACTTACACAGACACGCCGATCTCGAAAGTTTTTGAAGGACTGGAAAAAATTTATGGGATCAAGGTCATTTACGATCAGGAGAAATTTAAAAACTGCCGGCTGAATATGTCCCTTTCCGACGAATCACTTTTCGAAACACTTGAACTGATCGGAAAGATGGTTGAAGCAAGATACAATGTGCTGGACGGAGAAGTGATTTTTATTGGCGCAGGCTGTACTGAGTAAAACCTATTTTTCAAACCTAAACCCTAACCATATGTGATGAATTCTGAGGGACTTTAACATAATGACCCTTAAAAAGTTGAACCGGTAGTGCAGCAACACTACCGGTCCTGGATTTTTTGAGGTACCCGGCAGCAACCGGACACCATTGTTTTGCATTTCCAATCACAAAACCTATTTAAATTAATGAACAAAAAACAACAAAATCAAGCCTTTCTGTACCAGCTTATGAAAAGGTCACTTTTACAGCTCACACTGGCGGTGATATGCACAGGAATATCGCTGGCGCATACCATGAAGGCTCAAAATGTACTGAGCCGACCGGTCAAGATCCACGTCAAAAATCAATCATTTGACAAAACACTGCTCGAGATCGAGAAAAAAGCCAAAGTTAAATTTGCATACCGTTCTACACTGACCAAACCTGACTACAATTTCAACCTCGAAGCATCTGGCGAACAATTATCGGATGTCCTTGACAAGTTACTGAATCCACTGGAAATCAGGTACGAAGTATCTGGTGAACACATTGTCTTGCGAAAAAACAACCAGCCAACTGAAACGGAAAAAGTAATTGTGGCGGTGGAAAGAACCCTTACCGGAACTATCATCGACGATAAATCGGAGCCACTTCCAGGCGTGAGCGTCGTTGTAAAAGGGACACAACGGGGTACGATCAGCGACGTCAATGGAAAATACTCCATTGCATTACCTGACGGACCCGTTTCAATCGTCTATTCTTTTGTTGGTTATATCAAC
The DNA here is from genome assembly GCF_030929615.1 of Dyadobacter sp. LHD-138. GTDB lineage: Bacteria > Bacteroidota > Bacteroidia > Cytophagales > Spirosomataceae > Dyadobacter. The sequence goes on from NZ_JAVFVU010000028.1 coordinate 67,622, forward strand.
CAGGAAGTCTCCGTTAACAATCAATCCGTGGTTGATATTTCCTTGAAAGTAGATATGAAAGCATTGGAAGAAGTGGTGGTGGTCGGTTACGGAACACAGAAAAAACGGGATGTTTCGACCGCTATTTCCTCCGTTTCAAGCCGTGACCTGAAAGACAAACCGATGTCCAATTTTGCCGCTGCCATGGCCGGAAAAATGGCGGGTGTTAAGATTTCTAATTCAAATACGGCACCTGGTGGTGGAACCAACATCCGGATACGTGGCGTGAGCTCGATCAATGCGAGCAATAACCCGCTGATTGTGATTGATGGTTTTCCGCTCAAGGACGGTTTTAGCAAAGACGAAAACCCGTTAAACGGGATCAATGTCGCCGATATTGAATCCATTGAAGTCTTGAAAGATGCTTCTTCCAGCGCCATTTATGGAACACAGGCTGCAAACGGAGTCATTCTGATCACCACTAAGAAGGGTAAAAAAGGGAAGCCAACACTTTCCATTAACGTCAGCCGTGGTTTCGACCGGATGATCAACAAAACCGACGTCTTGCACGGGGATGATTTTCTCAAATACCTCGATGACGCACGTGCCAACGCTTACATTGTAGAAGACCCGAATTTTGGAACCAATAGCCTGGACGCGCCGCAATGGCAATGGACAGATTCCCCTCAAAAACGCATTGAGAACTGGAAAAAGTACTCAAGCAATGCCGCAGGTATGGCGGCTCCGGGTAACCTTTTTTATCGCTGGATCACCGTAAGCGATACCATTTACAAAATGCCTTATGACACCGATTGGCAGGATCTGATCACCCGGACTGGTAGCGTCACAGACCTACAGCTTTCTGCTTCCGGTGGAACAGACAATGTCAATTACATGATCTCCGGCGGTTATTTTGGACAGAAAGGTATCGTACTGAACTCGGATTACAACCGCGTTTCGTTCCGGGCCAACATCGACCTAAAACTGACTCAGCGCATTCGTGCCGGCTTATTGCTTGCCCCAACCCTCGAAAACTCGAATGTACTTCCAAACATTGAAGGCGGTGGTACGAGCAATCCATTTTACAATGCCGTCGCCATGCCTCCAATCTGGAACCCGACAACGGCAGACGGAGAACCGGTTTTCTACGGAAATACGCTGCTGGATCCCTGGGACTGGAATTTTGCGTTTTTTGTAAACCCACTGCATTTGTTTCAAAAGAAGGATGCAAGACGTAATTTCAAAAATCTCTCGACACTTTATACCGAAATCGATATTATTAAAGGATTGAAATTCAGATCAGAGTTTCATACCGAATATCGTTATCGTGAACGGGATTACTTCAATCCAAGCTCAGTACCAACGGCTTCTGCTACTTTTTCAAGATCGCAGGGCATTAACGAAACCACAAACCGGTTGTACTGGAACTCTCAGAACTTCCTAACTTTCCAGCGTGAATTTGGCAAACATTCCGTCAGTGCGGTAGCGGGTTACTCCGTGGAAGAATCGAACTATCGCGATGCCTATATGATGAAGTACGATTACCCAACCGACCTTATTCCGACTTTAAACCAGCCGATCACCGTTCAGAATGCACAAACGGACGTGAGGACGAACCGGTATAGTGAAGCCATGATCGGAAGCTTTGGACGGGTCATGTATAATTATGCCGGAAAATATTACATGACCGGAAGCATTCGTCGTGATGGTTCTTCAAAATTTGGCGCTGATAAAAAATGGGGTGTGTTCCCATCAATTTCAACGGCATGGCGCATTTCCGACGAACCATTTTTCAAGCCCCTTCAAAAATACATCAGCGATCTGAAAATCCGCGGAGGCTGGGGTGTCATTGGAAATGCCGGAATACCCAACTACCTGGCATTAAGCACACTGACTTCATCTTCTTATGTACTCGGCTCTGGTTCTGCTGTTTCACCATCCTATACGGAAGGTAAAATTGCAAACTCAAACCTGGGCTGGGAGGAAACAACCGACTGGAGCACGGGAATTGACGCTGAGTTACTTAACAATCGAATTTCCCTCAGCGTTGATTATTTTTACCGACATACTAAAAACATGCTTTTCAACATGCCGCTTCCAATGATCACCGGCTTCGGTGCTTACAGGGCAAACATTGGCGCCATGCGTAACCGTGGTTATGAGTATTCCATCACCACAAGAAACCTGGTTGGCGCGTTGAAATGGACGACAAACGCAAACTTGTCATACTACCGCAACCGCGTATTGGATATTGGTAAAGACAAACGTCCACTGATTGACAATGACGGTTATACGACGGAAGGGAGGCCAATTGCGGGAATTTACGGAGCCAGCTACCTCGGCCCCTATCGTGACTGGGAAGACGTAAAAACTTCGCCGATCGTGAATGCCAATAATCCAAGCTGGCGGTTCAGGTCCAGCCCGGGTACGCCTAAACTGGCCGACGTGAACGGCGACGGTATTATCGATGCGAGCGACAATACCATCATCGGTTCGGCAATCCCCGATTTCGTCTGGGGTATGACCAACTCTTTCGAATACAAAGGCATAGACCTGACGATTCAAATCAATGGTACGCACGGCGGCGACATTTCAATGCGCCAAATGGAAGGCATTTACGGAAGGGGTACCGGACAAAACAATACAACGGTTGACTACTACCAAAACTACTGGACACCAACCAATCCCGATGCCAAATACACGGCACCAAGCCGTAAATCGTACGATGGCACCAACCTCAGCGGGTCACTTTTGTACAAAGGCACTTTCGTGAACTTCCAGAATATCGCACTCGGATATACTTTGCCTCAGCAAGTGGTTGAACGGTTAAAACTCGCGCGGGTAAGGTTCTATGCAACAGCAATCAATGCGTTCTATATTACCAAGTTCCCAGGGTACAATCCGGAGGCAAATGCCCAGGGCGACAATTCACTATCGCAGGGAATCAACCGGGATTCCTATCCAATGTCCAGATCGATCTCCTTCGGTGTGAACTTAACTTTCTAAATCAGGTATCAAAATGAAGCATACATTTTTAGTTTTAATCACTGCAATCTTGTTCATTTCCTGTTCGGAAGATTTCCTCGACAGACAACCTGAGGACACCCTTTCGCCACGAAGCTTTTACCGTAACCCGGCCGAAATGAAAACCGGGCTGGTGGGAGTTTACAAAGTCCTGCAAAGCATTTACAACCAAACCGACCTTCCGCTCATTCCGGAACTGATGTCGGATGATGGAAAAGACCGTTTCCGCACGGACGTTTGGCAGACTTTCAAAAAAACCAATGGAAACGCTCAGGCTGGCATCTGGAATAACAACTTCAAAATGATCGCCAATGCCAACTCGCTCATGGCCATCATGGCGGCTTATGTGCCGAAAAATGCAGATGAAGAAAAGACGATCAACGCTTACAAAGCAGAAGCTTCGTTCCTGCGTGCCCTGGCGTACTTCAATCTGGTTCGGATTTATGGCGCAGTCCCCTTGGTTTCGGAACCGTTCACAGATCTCTCGAAAGCATTTGGTGTTGGAAGAACCCCGGCGGCGGAAGTTTACAGCAAACTGATCGTCCCCGACCTCGAATTCGCGGCAGCGAACTGTTTGAAAAAATCAGAGTTGAAAGGTGAGGAAGCCAGGGCTTCAAAGGGTGCCGCACTGACCATGTTAGGCAAGGTCTATCTGACTTTGAACAATCATGCAAAAGCTGCTGAAGTGCTGAAAAAACTGATTGTAGATAACGTCGCAGGCTCTTATTCTCTTTTGCCCAATTACAGTGACGTATTCCTGTCGACGAACAAATTTCACAACGAATCCATTTTTGAAGTGAACTTTAACGTAGCCGCAGGTCAGCCAAGTTACTGGTTCAGATGGGTCAATAATGATGTGGGCCTGATCTGGGGAGTTGCCGGTGCGTCTAACCTTTTGGTCGAGCATAATCTGATGCGCGAATTTGTGGATACCGGGGAAACAATCCGCTACAAAACCTCCATTGACTCGGGATACATTGCTGCGAGTACCATTCCAATCCAGGCATGGGTGATCAAACATTCCCCTGCCCCCGCACAATTGAAACCGTACAACAACACAGGTACCGACAATAATTATGTTATCACCCGTTATGCGGACGCGCTTTTGATGTATGCCGAAGCACTGATGGTACTTGGTAAAAAAGATGAAGCGGTTACCTATGTAAACCTTGTCCGGACGCGGGCCAAAGTGCCGAACATAACGGCCGCTAAACTGGATCTGGACGCGATCCTGCACGAAAGAAGAATGGAGCTTGCTTTTGAAGGACATCGGTATTTCGACCTGGTACGGACAGGAAAAGCGGTGGAGGTGATCACCAAAGCTATCATGACGAAAGTCGATTATGATACCAATATTGCCATATCGGGGCCAATCCCGGAAGAGCAGCTTATTCTGCCCATTCCTGTGTCTGAAATTGAGAAGGACCAAACTTTACCGCAAAATCCCGGTTATTAATTTTAATGATCATTAATAAAATGAAAAAGATCTTATATCAAATTGCTTTTGCATTGTTCACGGGCGCATCGTTCATGTCCTGCCTGAAAGAAGATATCGTTGCTACACCGGGCCTTGCCAGTGTTAAATTATACATGACCAATGCCCAGGGGAAGGATTCTCTTGTTAACCAGCCTGTTAAGGGAAAACCGGTAAAAATAGTTGTGGATACCGATGCTGACATGTGCTCGGTGTGGCCGGGAGGTGCCAGGGTTATTATGAAGAAAAAGGTGAGCACGGACGGCGTTACATTTCCCGATTCCATCGATATGTTCAACCATCCTGTACTTGTTAACAGTGATCAATATTCGGATTACGGGCTGGTTGGCGCGAGAGGATTGAAAACGACGCTTTCGAGTGAGGGCTGGTACTGCACTTATACGTATACCAAATCAGGAGAATTTGACCTGGTTGTGGTGGTAACAAACCACGGTTATAACACAAATGAATTCAAACCAGCGGTTGTGGAAATAGGCAAGTTGAAGGTTAAATAATCTCGTATTTTCTCGAAATCCCCTCCCGAAAACCGGGCAGGGGATTTCTTATTTTTGATTCAGGCAAAGCCCATTTTCGCCCACATCTTTCAGCCAGGCAAACCTCTCTCACGTTGCCTCGTATGTTTTCCACTCCTGTTTCTTTGGTTTTCAATTCCTCGGTTTTCTTTTCTATATCATCGGCTTCAAAATAATTCCGTTAAAAATTGTGCGTTAAATCGTGATGTCCTGTCAAGACAGGATGCTAATAATTCCTGTTTTATTTTAGAAATTGCGCTGTCATAAGCAACAAACGACAGGATCTCTTCCATCACCACAATTAAAAATAACCTAATCATTGCCCTAACCTTAGTCCCAACATGCAATTTCGGCTTTTTAAAACCATTATTTTAGGTATTATCATTTGCATCGCTCATATTGATTCCTATGCGCAATACGACTTCAGTACCAATTATTTTAGAATCCACATCAACAACAAAGGATGGATCACGAGTATGAAAAATGTAACGCGGCCGACCGGGCAACGCGAATTCAGTCCCGTCGATAAGCCCTCTCCGCTGTTATCGCTTTACGACAGTAAAAAACAACAATACTATCAGCCCCAAAAAGCGATTTACAACAAAACAAAGAAAGTCTTTACACTGCAATACCCTAACGGCTCGGTTGCGACGGTTGCTTTGACTGCCCATAAAAAATATTTTAAAATGACCTTGCTGTCGCTGCACCCGCGGAAGGGTGTCGATAATGTACAGTGGGGTGCCTATCAGACCAATATCACCAATCTTTTCGGAGAAATCATCGGTGTAGCCCGCGATACCAGCGACGCTGTCAATTACGCCATCGGTATGTTGGCGCTCAATGACAATACCCTGGGCGGCACATCCGAAACCATTGCCGATGCCGCCCCCTTTCAGTATATTATCCACAGTCCGGACACACAACGTTTCCCACTACCGACTCACCTTCACGAAGGCCAAATTTTCCCTATCGGCGGTGATGGCATCAACGACGTTGCTTTTTATGCCCATAAGGAGCCTTATTACAGGATTTTATATGGAAATGCGGCCCAGATTGATGCCAAAGGCAGAATATCCATTGCGTATAATTCGAGGGACAGAGCCCCCAGACGCGAGGTTTATTTTTCATTGATACCCAATATGGCTGCGAACACGCCCAACCACCTCGAAGTACAACCTCTAGGCGTCGATTACATCGGTTCTTCTGTGGCACTTTGGGGAAGTCCGGACAGTACGGCGCTATTGGATGTCATCCAAAATATTGTGCGTTCCGAAGGTCTGCCCTACCCTACGCTCAATGGCAAATGGATCAAAGATCCGTCCGCTTTTGTTCCGGATGCGATGTCCGTTGGCGGAGTATACGATAGTATCGTTCCCTACACCCATCATTTAGGCTTTAAGGCGATCAGCTTGTATGATCAGGGATTTATCAGACCAAACCGTGCCAATGAAGGATATCTGGACGGGAAAAATTTTGAAAACAAACCGATTAAAATGGCCCTTGGGAATAAATCGCACAAAGAGTTTTCTGAAATGGCCGCAGCATATGGGATTATAATCGGCCGAACACCAATCACTACGGCCCTGGCACCGGGAACCCAAGATGCCAGTCCTTTTCCAAGTGATAGTTTGTGTTATCAGCAAAAACGTGTGCTTACGAAAAGCATCGGACAAAGCGATACGGTTATCCTTGTCAATGATCCGAAATATCTTGACGAAATAGCCAGCTGGGAGGGCCATAGCAAAGACCTGAATATAATCAAGATCGGAAAAGAGCTCATCCATTATATGGGCGTTTCAGACAAGGCTCCTTATCGCCTTTTGAACATCAAACGAGGCTACTGGAACACCCACGCCGCGAATCATTCAGCTGGCGATACGCTTTATAAACTTCAGGTCACCATCAATTATGGTTATGACGGGTTGATCCCTAACATGCAATTGCAGGATAAAATAGCCGAATATTATGCGGCTGTATGCAAGATCAACGGTTTGGCCTATTATGACTTTGACGGGCAGGAGTTTTTGTTCAACAACGGTCATGGATATTACTCCGTCAAACGTTTCTTTCATAAAATGTTTGACAAGGCAAAAGAACTGGGTGTACCCTATATCCGTTTCACAGGATCTACTTTGTCAGAAGGATCCTGGCACTATCAAAGTATCTGGAATGTAGGCGGAGGAAAAAATCTGTATGATGTTGAAAGCAGGGAATGGGGCAGCACAACAAGCCAGGGAAAGGACCTAAGGGATGTAAGCTATGCCAACTTTTTCCCGGTTGGGATGGGTGGAAATTTCCCGATCAAAGCAAACTCGACGGTCGCACAATACGAGCATGTCCAGGCCATTTCCGTGGGTGTGGGAACCACCTACAGCCTTCAGCTCAATCAAAAAGATGTTGAAAGCTGTCCTGAAAAAGATGCCATTTTCAAGGCGATCAGAACCTGGCAAAATGCCCGTGCGGCAAATGCGTTTCCACGTTGGGTGAAAAAGGAGCTTGCCAATCCTGTGCATCAATTCCACCTGGAAGAAATAAACAGCGGCACCTGGAAGCTTTATAAAACGGATCCTGATGGTAAAAACATGAAACCTTTTTGTACGCTTAAAAGGGAAAATACAGATGATTCGAAAAAAGGTTAACTGCGTTTAAAGTAGTGAAGTTGTTTGTGGTAAACCAATAGACAAACCACGAAACGTTCCTACGGAACGAAAAACACATCAATTTATCTCTGTTTCTACCAACGAAATGTCCCGATGGGACAAGCACATTAGGATGTTTCCTTCTTTTTCTTCCTATGGGAACATTTCGTCGGTGGCAATGACATAACTTATCCGGATATGGAGCTTTGCAAATTAAATTATCCAGGTAGCAGAGCAGTTGCTTGGCTTAAATTGAAGTTAAGGTTAAGAAAAAGGCAGCGCGGGCAACAAGATACAAACGGTTGTCCCCTGATCTTTTTCTGAATCGACAATCAGTGTGCCGCAATGCATGTCGATGATTTTCTTGGCAATGGTCAGCCCTAACCCGAATCCAGGCAGATTACTTACATTGGCGGCCCGCATCATGGGTAAAAATATATCATTTAACTCGCTGCCGGGAATACCGATTCCCTGATCCTTTACTTTAATAGCCACCTGCTGATTTTCCAGATCCACAAAAAGCGTAACAGGTTTGCCATGCGAATATTTACTGGCGTTTTCCAAGATGTTATTAAGCACCGTGCGGAGCAGCGTCGAATTCCCCAGAATTTTCACCATAGGACTGTGCTCAGTGAAATTATCGGTCAGCCGCAGCGCAATGTGCTGCTCGGGTCGTTTCTCTCCAAAGTAGGTAATCGTGTCCAGTATCGTGTCGACAATATTAATATCTTCCTGAAACCTGGCTGCCTGCAAACCTTCCACTTCGGCCAGATGCAGCAGGGAATTGGCCAGCTCAATCGCACCTTCCAACCGCACCAGAGCTTTGGTCATACTGTTTCTGGTATCAGTCAGGTGCTCATCATAAGCCAGAGATGTTTCCAGTACGCCCTTTACGACGGTCAAAGGTGTGCGAATTTCATGGGAAGCGTACGAAACAAAATGCTCCTGACTGATCGCCAGTGTTTGCAGCCGACCCAGTAATGCATTAAATGACGTAGCCAGGTATGCGGCTTCATCTCCCTGGGTTTCATTTTTAAGCCGGAAAGAAAAGTCGTTGACTGCGGCCGGATTCATTTGCCTGATTAACCCGTCAAAGGGGCTAAGGGCCCTTCTTGCAAACCAGAAACTGGCAAAGGCGACGATCACCAGCAGAATAATATTGCCCGTGATTAAAATAAACAGAAGGCTTTCATTGGCGTGCCGACCCGTCAGATCATAGGCTGTAACGACAGAAACATACTGTACACCATTCACTTTGAAAGCCAGCGCAACGCCCTCTTTTGCAGCGGTCCAGGGCTTTGCATGATATTGAAAATAAACCTCCCTCTCCCGGGCATCGGTTAATAATTGGGTAGTAAGCTTAAAATCATCAGGTCCTGACGATTTGTAAATCGTTTCATTGCTGGCATTCAGGATCGCTTCATGCTGGTCAGGAAGGGTAAGGTAGCTCGAACGGTGAAATTCCATCCGGTTTTGAAAATACAACTGTCCGGCCAAAGCCCTCCGCTGAAGCCGGTTTCGCATCAGATTCTTTCGATAAGATTCATAATTCTGGTAAATAAAAATCGAAAAAAACAAAAGCAAACTGGCCACCAAAACCCCGAATCCAATCGTAATTCTGCGTTTTATACTCATGGCTCTGCACCTATCATATAGCCTACACCAAAAACGGTATGCAGCAACCTGGTACCGGAACGGTCAATTTTCCGGCGAAGATAATTCACATATACATCCACGACATTGGTATTGGTATTAAAGTGCACGTCCCAGACATTTTCAAGCAAATCGACCCGGTTGATAACCTTTCCCTGATTAAGCATCAAGTATTCAAGCAAAGCATATTCCCTTGCTGTCAGTTCGATTCTTTCCCCTGCCCGCCAGACTTTGTGTGAATCGGTCTCAATCTGCAAATCCAATAACTCCAACCGCTTCGGTCTGGGCGCACGGGATGGGTGCCTTCTGGCCAGCGCCTTCAAACGAAACAATAGCTCTTTGAATGCAAAAGGCTTGGACAGGTAATCGTCGGCCCCAGCCTCAAAACCCAGCACCTTGTTGTCAAGACTTCCTAATGCCGTCAACATAATCACGGGAACAGCGGGCCAGTTTTGTTTGATAAAACGGCACAGGTCAAATCCATTCAAGCCTGGCAGGTTTACATCCAGCACCACCACATCAAAGCGGTTTTCGTTGACCATACTTCGTCCGATCACCCCATCAAAAGCAACCGATACGGCAACGCCTTCTGATTGCAGGCCTTTTTGAACAAACTGCGTCAGTTCCACATCATCTTCAACGACTAAAACATTCATAGATCTTCACTTTATTATGCACCTGTCGGCAGTAAAATTACGCATCAGGATCGGAACACTATTGCAAACTACGCGCTCTAACCAAATTTTAATAACCCTCTAATTACCCTCTAATTGGATCCATATTTATTTTGGACTTTAAACCAACCCTAAACCCCATGCCACGCTTTATTATTGGTATTTTTTTTATTCTCCTTACTGCTTGCCGGCTCTATGCGCAAATAATGAGTATGGAAGATGCGATTCGCGCCACTTTGACACACTATCCCACCCTCGCGGCCCAACAGGCAGCTCTGGAGGCGGTCCGCATCAATGCGCAGGTGATCAAAGACAACAGGTTACCCAATGTGCGCCTGCATGACCAGGTTAATATGGGTACGGCCAATGGACTTTCCGGTTCTTATTTCTCCCTGGGTCTTATCGTTCCAACCGCCGGGGGACGAAGGTCCGAAAATACTACGGATCTGGCATCGGGCAACATTGCGCTGGCCACCGCCGATTGGGAAATTTACAATTTCGGCCGTTTCAAAGCCGAAGATCGTCTGGCCCTTGCCGATATTGCCATCGGAGAATCAGCCGTAGCACGCGAGCAATTCAGGATCCGGCAAACGGTAATCAACACCTATCTGGATCTGTTATGGCTCCGGCAAACACTGAAAATAGAACAGCGAAATCTCGCCCGTGTTGACACGGTACGCAAGGTGATCAGCAATCTGGTGCAGAATGGCATACGTCCGGGACTGGATTCATCGCTCGCTTCGGTGGAATTCTCTCGTGCAAAGCTGAATTATTTTCAAATGCAGCAGCAGCTACAACGTGCTTTTATTCAACTGGCAACACTAACGGGCAGACCGGTCAGGGAATCTGACATTGATACTACCTTTCGGCAGCAATCCCTGCTGGTCAAACCATCAGACATGCAACTTACGACAAACCATCCCCTGCTTCAATTCCGCAGCAATCTGGTCAACCGTGAAACAACTGAAATCGAGCTCATACGCAAAGCCGCGCTGCCAAGGGTATCGGTTCTGACTTCCGCCTGGGCCAGAGGAACCAGTCTTGATATCGACAACAATTTTGGTCCTCTTGGAAAAGGGTTTGGTTATAGCAGGACCAACTTTCTCCTAGGCATGGCAGTGACCGTCAACCTTACTGATTTTCATCGGGTCAAAAACCGTTCGGTGCAGCAGCGGTGGAAAATTAAGGAAGCTGCCAGCCAGCAGACCGCCGAAAAAATCCAGTTGCAGAATATGCTAACCACCTCGGATTCCGTCATGGCAACCTTACGGCTTGCCCTGCTTGAATTACCCACGACGCTGAACTCCGCAGAACTTGCCTACCAGCAAAGACTTTCCCTCTATAACAATGGAATCGAAAATATTCTTGGCCTTACCGATGCCTTACAACTGCTTTCTATGGCAGAAAAACAGGCGGTAAACATACAGCGCAGGGCCGTCGATGTCCGGTTGGAACGGGCTTATGCAACTAACAATTTTGACGAATTCCTCACGCTTTTCCGGCCCTTATAAAACTTTCTGTTCAGATTATGCTATCCAATTCATTGAAACGTCCGATTACGATACTGGTCTTAGTAGCCGGGCTGATTGTATTTTCGGTCATGTCGGCCACACGTATCCCCATTGACATTTTCCCGAGGTTAAACTCACCCGTTATTTACGTCATTGAACCCTACGGAGGAATGTCACCGGCCCAGATGGAAGGATTTTTTGCTACCCGTATGCAGGACCAGTTCCTGTACATCGGCGGTATCAAAGAAATTTCCAGCCGCAGTGTGCAGGGGCTTACCGTGGTAAAACTTGCTTTTTATGAGGGCAGTAACATGGCCCAGGCCGCGGCCGAAGTTGCCATACAAGTCAATAGGGCCATGAAATTTTTCCCGCCAGGTGCGCTGCCGCCGCAGGTTGTACGCTACGATGCTTCGTCGGTCCCTATTGGCGATCTTGTATTTAGTAGTAAAACCCGTTCGCTGAAAGAAATCCACGAGCTTGCCGTTACCCGTATCAGGCCCATGTTCTCCACGGTCCCCGGTCTGACAGCGCCGCCTCCGATTGGTACCAACGCCAGAACAGTTGTCATTAACCTGGATCCTCAAAAGGCGCGCAGCTTGAATATTTCTCCCGATGAAGTCGTGGAAGCACTTGCCGCTAATAATGCCATGACACCTTCGGGTAACATCCGCGTTGGAAACACAAGTTATATCACCACACTGAATTCTCTGGAAGAACAAGTAGCCGATTTCGGCCAGATTCCTGTTACCACCGAAGGGCACCGCACCGTTTTTTTACGGGACCTGGCCACAGTACAGGACGGGTCGGACGTAACGGCAGGCTATGCCCTGGTGAACGGCAGCCGTTCCTCTTATATCCCTGTCGTGAAAACCGCAGACGCGTCTACCTGGGAAGTGGTTACGGCGTTGAAGGCAAAACTGCCCGAGATGCGCAGTCTTCTGCCGGATGATATTCAGGTGAATTACGAGTTTGACCAGTCTGTTTTTGTAATCAACTCGGTCAAGAGTCTTCTTTTTGAAGGAGGCCTCGGCGCGATCCTGACCGGCCTTATGGTCCTTCTTTTTCTGGGCGACTGGCGCTCATCGGTCATCGTGATTGTTACCATCCCAATCTCAATCATCGCCGCTGTTTTGTTTTTAAGTCTGGCTGGACAGACGATCAACATCATGACTCTTTCCGGACTCGCATTAGCCATTGGGGTACTGGTCGATCAGGCGACGGTAACGATTGAAAATATCCACCAGCACCTGGAAATGGGTAAACCTAAAAAACAGGCGATCTATGACGCCTGCCGGGAAGTGGCCTTGCCCCTGCTGCTGATCCTCCTCTGTATCCTTGCCGTATTTGCTCCTTCTTTTATCATGAGCGGTGTCCCCAGAGCCATGTTCCTTCCCCTTTCTTTATCGATAGGTTTCGCCATGACTGTTTCCTATTTTCTTGCACAAAGTCTGGTGCCGATTCTGGCAAACTGGATGCTTAAAGAGCATATACATAAACAAGCAGACAACAGAGAACAAAGCCTTCATAAGCCCTCGCGCTTCGACCGCATACGTGAAAGTTTCGTGAGACAGAACAAAAGATTGCTGCGCTACAACCGCCTGATGGTAGGTCTATATTTTATAGCAATCCTTGCGCTGGCAGCAGTCGGCTTCATGCTGATTGGGAAGGATATGCTGCCGCAGTTGAATTCCGGGCAAATGGTAATCCGCATGAAAATGCCGGATGGCACACGGCTGGAAAGAACAGAAGAAAAAGTAAGCGAGCTGCTGGCCCTGGTTGACCAGGCGTCAGACGGACACCTGGCCATATCGTCTGCCTATGTCGGGGTGGTACCTACCAATTACGCGACCACGAATTTATATGTCAGCACCAGCGGCCCGAACGACGCGGTCATTAAAGTGGGACTGGACCCTGACTATCGCACCAACATGCAGGACTTGAAAGAACGCATCCGCAAAGAGGTAACCGAACAGTTCCCGCAGTTGACAATTTCTTTTGAACCCGCTGATCTGACTGAAAAGCTCATGAGCGGCGGCGCATTTACCCCGATCGAAGTGCAGGTTGCGGGCCGGGATATGAAACAGATCGAAACCTATGCAAACAAACTGGTGACCGGGCTGTCGAAAGTGGATCACCTCCGCGATGTCCGTATTGTTCAGCCTTTGAAATTTCCGGTCATCAATATCCATCTGGACCGCCATAAGCTTGCCATCATGGGACTTAGCTTACAGCAAACCGCCCGGTCCATCACGGCATCTACGTCATCGAGCCGCTTTACCGAAAAAAATCAGTGGCTCGACCAAAAAGCGGCCTATACTTATCAGGTGCAGGTGCAAATACCCGAATTCGCAATGCGTAATCTCTCTCAATTACAGGAGATCCCGCTCGTAGCAGGGCAAGCTCGCCCCGTTCTGGCGGACGTTGCAACTTTTTCAATCGATACCTTGCCTGGTGAATATGCCCGCATCGGCCCACGGCGCTTTGTCACGGTTTCAGCAAATCTTCACCACACGGATCTGGGAACGGCTACAAGTTCCGTCGAGCAGGTAATCGCCCAACTGGGTGAAGTACCCAAAGGACTCGTAACCCAAATCAAGGGAATGTCCTCGCTGCTGACCGAGACACTTGACAGCTTGCAGGTCGGACTTGGTATTGCCATCGTTGTGATTTTTCTTCTACTGGCTGCCAACTACCAGTCGATGAAATTATCGTTTGTAATTCTTTCGACAGTTCCAGCCGTCATTGTCGGATCGATTGCGATCCTTCTGCTGACTGGAAGTACGCTAAATCTGCAATCTTACATGGGCATTATCATGTCGACAGGTATTTCGGTAGCCAATGCCATTCTGATTGTTACCAATGCCGAGCGGTTGCGGTGGGAGTACCGGGATACCAAGCGCGCCGCCCTGGATAGTGCCGGTCTGCGCTTAAGACCTGTACTGATGACAAGCTTTGCCATGGTGGCAGGTATGATTCCGATGGCGCTGGGAACCGGTGAAGCAGGCGAACAGGTAGCGCCTCTCGGTCGGGCGGTTATCGGTGGACTGATCGCTTCAACACTGGCAGCACTTTACATTGTCCCACAGGTTTATGTATGGTTACAAGGAAACGCAGGTTTCCAGGACCCCTCGCTTTTACCTGATCACACAAACCTTTCAAAACTTATTACCACCAATGGTTCTACTCACTCAGATCACGCTTCAACCTATGAAAACCATACGATATAGCGGTTTATCGCTACTTTTAAGCCTATCCATTTTAGCCGGCTGTTCACCTTCGGAGTCTTCCGACACTAAGACTAAAAATGTAGCAACTCAGGAGCTCTCTTACCAATTTGGCAGGGTGTCGCGTCAAAAAATTGGACAGCAAATTCAATTACCAGGCGAGTTCTTGCCTTTTCAGGAAGTAAGTATTTATCCAAAGGCTACCGGATTCGTTGAAAAGGTGCTGGTTGACAGAGGTTCCAGCGTCCGTACTGGACAAGTATTAATGGTACTCGATGCGCCTGAAACCGAAGAGCAGCTGGTCGCTGCCCGTTCAAATTATCTTAAAGCGCAGGCCATGCTGGTCGGCAGTAAAGAGCACTACAAAAGACTCGTATCGGGAAGTAAGATTGCGGGTTCGGTTTCGGCACTAAATCTGGAAAGTGCCTACGCCCGCATGATGGCCGACAGTGCTTCGGCCATGGGTGAACAAGCCAATTTTGGTGCATTGACTAAGATTAAATCGTATCTGGTCGTGCGAGCTCCTTTTGATGGTGTCATCACCGAGCGTAATGTCCATCCGGGCGCACTGGTCGGTTCGGGTGTACAAATGGCCGGCCCCATGCTGATGCTCCAGCAGCAAAACCACCTCAGGCTGGTGGTGGACATTCCGGAAACTTACAGTATTGGCATTAAGAGTGGTAAACAGGTAACCTTTCAGGTAAATGCGATGCCGGGCAAAACCTTCAATGGAAAAATTGCGCGGAGATCGGGAAACATGAACCAGAAATTCCGCTCAGAAACTGCGGAGATTGACGTTGATAATAGCTCACGTCTGTTGAAACCAGGCATGTTTGCCGAGATTACCCTTGCTTCCGACGGGACCGAAGATGCGTTGGCCGTACCCACCGCAGCAATTCTCGTCTCAACTGAGAGGCAATACGTTGTCAGAATCAAATCGGGCATAACCGAGTATGTCGAAATAAAGCCAGGCCAGCAGTCCGACAGCATGACCGAGGTATTTGGAAACCTTCGCGCGGGTGACTCTCTTGTTACCAATCCACGTAATAATCTTAAAAGCGGCATTAAAATAGTGGCGAAGTAACTCAATTCGATAGCGTTAAAATCATCTTACAATTCGATACGTCAATCCCCAACCTCTGGATTTAAGGTCCAAAGGTTGGGGATTGACGTATCGAATCGCCATGGCGCCGCCATCCGCACCTGCCTTTCATATGCTCTGCATTAGTTCTATATCCTTATTTTATCCGACTAGTAATTTTTCTATACTGATATCCATCATCATGCATTCATATTGTATTTTTTGTTCAGCAGAAAGTCACGAATACAAAATCAAACAAAAGATTATATTGTATTGAAAATAAACACATTACCTCTCAACTCAACAGAACCCAACTCGGCAAACCGGAACCTTAAAACGATCAGTTCTACACGCACCGGATGTGACCGAAAGATTATTTCTTTCAATTGAGCTTATAGCCTCCAAATTAAAATCCTACATTTGTAGAATTTTTTCTATTTCCGAGCCTTGATAGGCATTTTCAAGAATTTATTGGTAAAAATTTTTCTATTTTAAAACCCTTCTTATTTGGTTATGAAGTTTACTTCCTTTCAGCAACGGAACCTTCCGTTGCCTGGCAAATCGTTTGTAAAATCATGCGCAAAACGACGCAAAAATCTCAACCAGTGTTTCATTGCTACACTAGGTATTTTCACATTCCTGTTCGCGTTATTACCAGGTAATGCATTTGGTCAATGTGGTTTTCAAACAGGCGAAGGCTGCCCCGGTACCGATTATAACAACTACGGCTTTGCGTCTACTAACAATTTCCAGACCCTGGAATATGATAATTACATTTCGGCCTTCCACTCCACCCTCGTGCGTACTTATGACGGCTCATTTTTGGTCTGGGGCGAGGGCGTTGCTTCAACTGGTTTGCAAACCGTCGCGGGAGCTCTTATTGTTCCCACTGCGGTTACGCCTGCCAATGGGTTCAATTATGGCGCAAACAATAAAATATTGAAAGCAGCCCTGGGGAGTGGTACAGTAAACCGGGTTCAGGCGATCATCCTGACCCAAAATGGTTTATACACCTGGGGATATGAAGGAGGGGTAATTGATGCTGGCCTGACAAGCAATTCGGCTTTCCAGGCCATTGCCAGTGGCGCAGGAAATAACAGTATCGTCAATGGCAACCAGTGGGATTTGCCGGGCACTATTCAGCCACAACAAGTTAAAATGCTGTTTGCTACCAAGGCGACTTTGGCCCTCGTAACCTGCGATGGACAGGCTTGGGTGCTGTCTCAAAACGCAACCATCAGGCATGGTGGAACTGATGCGCGTAGCTGGGTGCGGGTTTCAACAGCCAGCGGCACACCTCTGAATAATGTGGTAGCCCTAAGAGGCGTTGACAGGGCGATGATTGCCCTAACCTACGATACCAATACGCAAACGCAGGAATTGTACACCTGGGGACAGGCGACCCGCACAGGGACTGGCGGTGCAAGTGACAGAAATTATGCTTCGCTGATGGTTAAACCCGGTACAGGCAATATTAAAATGATAGGCGCTACCCAAGCTGTTGGTGCTACTTCAAGTATTCTAAATATTACATACTATATCCTGTACACGAACGGTACGCTATATTCCCTGGGGGATAACGTACATCGTCAATTGGGTATTTTCAGTACTACCAACTCAAACAGCTGGGTCCAACCAACTTATACCAGTGGAGGTGCCATAATGAACAACATTAAATGGATTTCGCCCAGTGAACATGACGGAGCGGGATGGGCAGCAGTCAACGTTATCAATAACACGGGTGAGATCTGGAACTGGGGTACTGATATCGGGGTAATGCTGGGCAGATCAAGTACTGCGACTTCTGACGAACACGATGGTACCTCTGACCCGGCAGGTAAAGCGGTCAATCCAGGCCGGCCGGCCGATGCTATGGGCGTTGGCGGGCCATATACCTCCGTAGAAACGGGAGGGCATACCACCATGGCTACGCGTCAATGTGTGTCTAACTTTGGTTATGTTGGTCATGCGATCAGGGGTAGTGCAGGAGACAAAACCAGTACGGAGGCTTTCTATCGTACATTTTCATACAACACAGAAGGCGTTCAGGTATGCGGTGCTACTACCGCTGCGGTGGTTACGATCGAAGGAGGTATCACGGCCACAGGCAACAGCTACTGCGGCAATATGCAGCCCATCACCCTGGTAGGTAGTCCGGCAAATGGGACGTTCTCGTTTGTAGGTACGCCTCCCGCAGGTGTTACCCTGAACCCTACTACGGGTATGCTTAATCTGAATGGTGCTACAGGTAAAATAAAAGTAAGCTACCAGACAACCAGCGGTGCTCCCTGCAATGTGGCGCTGTCAACAGATATCGAGTTCGACATCGTAGCCTGTACCTACAAAAAGGTAAGCGGCGCGGTGTGGAACGACACGGACAAGGACGCCAGGCTTGACGCAGGCGAAAGCGGGCTTAACCCCGGCAGCCAATTATGGGCCAACCTGATCTGGATAGATGCAGCCAACGGCGATAAAATTGTTTCCTCTGTAAAAGTGAATGCAGATGGTACTTATGAATTGCCAGCGACTTTCGGACCAGGTAACTACCGGGTGGAAATCACAAACAAGTCGTTTGGTGCCAACACACCCGCTTCCTCCATTAACAACGCCACAGATAGAACCCTGCCAGGTACCTGGACATATACCGGCACTAACGTCAATAACGGAAATGTATGTACCCCTCCATGCAGTACGCCTTACACCCTGACAGGTATAACCGTGGCTTCGACAGACGTAGCCGGGTATAATTTTGGTATACAGCTGCCGCCCGTCACCATCAGTGGCAACGTATGGCACGATACAGATGGCGATGCCGTAAAAAATGGCAGCGAGAAGCCTGTAAGTGGCAAGAACGCTGATGACAATGGCGGAAATTCGTCGGTAACAGGATCAAATAAATGGGTAAATCTGGTAAATGCAGAAGGGAAAGTCGTGCAATCCGTACAACTGAACAAGGATGGATCTTACAACTTCCAAGGGGTAACACCTAACGTTTCCTATAAAGTTATCCTGACGACTGCGCAGCAAACATCCGGAACAGATCTGACAGAGGCTTCGCAGATTCCAGGATGGAAAGCCACCGGTACCAATACCAAAGTTGCCGGGACTCCAACAGCTAACCCAGGAAACAAAACCAATGTGATTGATCTGGGGCAGGTAACTGCCCATGTTGAAAATGCAAACTTCGCCATCCAGCAGCAACCCGAGGCAACCTCTGCGACGTACGGCCTGACCAGCAAACCCTTATCAGGAGATTTAATTCTATTGAATGGTTCGGTTGGGGCTTCCTCGGGCTCAGGAACCAAAGTAGCGCCGCTTGTAGGGACTGATCCGGATGGAACGGATGCAACACCTTTTTTCTTTGTAATCACCTCTTTACCTGTCACAAACGGAGGTACAGCCACGGGCGATGCTCCGGTGTTATTCTATAATGGTATCCCTGTTACGCAGAACGATATTATCAACAAAACCAAATTTGCAGATCCTTCACTTTTCTCAGTTGGGCTGAACGGAAAAGGTTACACGAGGGTATCGTTCGGGTTCAAAACCGTTGATGCTGCCGGAGCAGAATCCGCCCCCGCCAGCTACACACTAAGCTGGGACAGCCCTCTTCCTGTAACTTTAATAAGCTTTACGGCACAGGCCGAAGCGCATGGCATCGTAGGTCTTATATGGAAAACTTCGCAGGAAAGCAATGCAGATCGCTTCCTGATCGAGCGCAGCAGTAATGCAAAAATCTGGAACCAAATTGCAGATAAAGCGGCCATTGGCGAAAGCAACGCTTTGGCAATTTATACTGCCAATGATGAAAACCCTCTTTCGGGTCTCAACTATTATCGTTTAAAAATGGTAGACATTGACGGTACGTACAGCTATTCACGTGTGGTAAGTGTTAAACTAACGGGAAATTCGCCAGCGGTAACGGCTTACCCAAATCCCGTAACAAACATTCTTTATCTGAAAGATATAGCCCCTGAATCGGTACGTCTGATCTCCCTGACCGATAGCTATGGAAGGGAAATCTATCGGAGCAGCGGGGTTCCGGAACGGGGTATTGACATTACAACTTTTGCAGACGGTATCTACCTCATTAAAACGACCATGAAAGATGGGTCAATGACGGTAAAAAAGATTGTAATTAATAAATAGCATCCCATTAAAGGAAGCATTTACCTAAAAGCCGCTACCGCTGTTGAAAAACAGAAGTAGCGACTTTTAACTTTTTCCAGCAAATAGGCAAAAAATGGAGAACGCCCATTAAGAGCAAAATCACTTAGCGCAATTCTTTGTTCATTCACCAAGAGAACCCCATCGTAAATCATTCAAGGGTACCAACCCGGCGTCTGCGACGTATTTAAAGACATCAATTAAGTGTTTTTGCTTCACCTAATCTAACAAATTCCGCAACAGATTCTTCATTTAATCCACCAACAATCTGAATGTGTGCATGTGTTTTCCGAATTTCCTCAATGCCTTTTTCGGTAATGGCTGATTGCCAAACAAAAACACTTTTCAGCCCTTTAAGCGCAGCTATTTTCTTTAAACCATCGTCTGTAACCTTCGTTCCGACAAGATTGAGATAGGCCAAATGCGGCATATCTTTCAGTGCATCAAGTCCGGCGTCTGTTATTGCGGTGTTTTCAAGATGCAGTTTTTTCAGGTTTTTAAACCCGCTAATTGCTTTCAAGGCATTATCTGTAATCTTCGTACCGCCTATTTTTAGCCAAATGACCTGCTCGGACAATGGTTTAAGCAACCCAACCTGCTCATCCGTCAAGCCCGGTTTGTTCACCGCACTCACCTCGATCAGATTTTGTCCGTGTGCCAAAGGCCGCACGAGAAAATTCACCTTTTGAAGCGCTTCAATGGCCTGTGGATTTCCCAGCGCGACTTTTATTTCCGGCTCAGAAGTTGTCTTATCGGCAACTTCGTTTTGCGCAGAGCTCCCCAATGAAGCCAGGGCAGGCTTCACAGCATCATTTGTTTTCAGTTCGGCTACTTTCTTATCCTCCGAAGCTCCCTGATCTATCCACCAGGAAATCAATGCGATCTGGTTTTCAGTTAACTGTGCTTTTCCTTTTGGCGACATGTGTTTTTCGTCTTCCAATGGCAACAGGCAACGCTTGATCAACTCGCTTTCGGCGCTTTTACCAACGACAATGGCGGGCCCTTCTTTTCCTCCTTTGATCATAGCCGTTAAGTTATCCAGCCTCAGATCACCTTTTTGTTTACCCGGGCCATGACATTGAGTGCAGGTCCTCTCCAAAACCGGCTTGATAATATCTACATAAACAATGGCATTGGGAACATCCGCAATCGGCCCCAGTTCTGCGATCTCAACCACCTTCGCGGGCATTCCCGCCAGTGACCGGAAGGGTTCAGGCGTATGCTGCGTGAGGTAATCTGCTCCATGCGTGAGCGACCCTCCATCGTGACCAGCCACAAATGTCAACAATGTCGCCACAAGCAACAACGAACTCGCCAAAACGGGAGCCGTTTTAAGCCGTGCCGTCAGCAGGTCAGATTTGAGGAGCCAGGCAATCCAGGCAAATAGGGCAATGCCAATCCCTTTCCACATATGGCTGTCCAACAATTCATGATCGTAGCCACCACCATCGGCCAGCAAATATCCGGCAATGCACGCCAGGGTCGCGCCTATTGCCGAAAGCAGCAGTAACAGCCGGATCACAGATTCAGAAACAATGACTTTATCAAACCGTCTCAGCACTTCCAAAAGAGCCGTAATAATTAAAAAGCCGATGGGTAAATGTACAAGAACCGGATGGAAGCGCCCGATAAAAAGGGCCCAGTCAGAAGATTGCAACAATAAATTATACATTTGAAATGTGGGGATCAGGTCAATATTGGTTTTACAACTTTACCATGGACGTCGGTCAGGCGATAGCGGCGACCCTGGTGCTTGAAGACCAGCCGCTCATGGTCAACACCTAACAAATGCATAACCGTTGCCTGAAAATCATGCACATGCACCGGATCTTTGATCACATTGTAGCCGAACTCGTCCGTTTCTCCAAACACAAAACCTTTCTTAACCCCGGCTCCGGCCATCCAGATCGTAAAACTCCTCGGATGATGATCACGACCGTAATTATCTTTGGTAAGTTTGCCTTGTGAATAAGCGCCACGGCCAAATTCCCCTCCCCAGACCACCAGCGTTTCATCCAGCAATCCGCGTTGTTTCAGGTCCTTAATCAATGCAGCAGATGCCTGATCCACACTCTTGGCCATTGTTTTGATATCATTCGGCAGGTTGCCATGCTGGTCCCAGCCCTGATGATACAGCTGTACAAACTTCACATCCTTTTCGATAAGCTTCCGGGCAAGCAAGCAGTTCGCGGCAAATGTGCCCGGCTTGCGGGATTCTTCTCCGTACAGGTCAAAAATGTATTCTGGTTCCTTTGAAATATCCATCGTCTCGGGAACGGCCGTTTGCATGCGGTATGCCATTTCGTACTGCGACATCCGGTAATTTATTTCGGGATCAAGGATTTTTTCAAACTGCGCCTGCTGCAACTTCGCAAGCGAGTTCAGCATTCTCCTGCGACTGGTTTTATCAATGCCTTCCGGATTGTTCAGATAAAAAACCGGATCGGGTCCTGAGCGAAAAACCACGCCTTGGTGCACAGAGGGCAGAAAACCGTTGCTCCACAATTTCGCATAAAGGGGTTGGTCGCCACCACGCCCTTTGGAAAGCAAGACAACAAATGAAGGCATATTCTGATTGTCGGATCCAAGCCCATAACTGATCCAGGAGCCCCAGGATGGACGCCCGCCTTGCTGACTTCCAGTTTGGAAAAATGTTACGGCGGGATCGTGGTTGATCGCCTCGGTATGCATGGAGCGAATGAAAGTCACATCGTCCACAATACTTGATGTATAAGGCATCAATTCACTGATCATTAGATCACTGGGTCCGTATCTTGCAAATTTATATTTGGAAGCTGCCAGCGGAAAACTGCTTTGCCCGGCCGTCATACCGGTGAGACGCTGCCCTTTCCGAACGGATTCAGGCAGGTCCTGGCCCCACATTTGTTCCAGTTTGGGCTTATAGTCAAACAATTCCAGTTGTGAGGGTGCCCCGCTTTGGAACAGATAAATGATCCGCTTTGCTTTTGGCGCAAAATGAGGCTTGCCCAGTGGCAGTGAAGCACCCTCAGGCGTTCCATCTATCACCTTTTTTGCCATCGAATCATCTGCGTTTAGCAAGGAAGCCATTGCAGCCGCTCCCAATCCAAGGCTCGTTTTTGACAAGAAATTCCGTCGGCTTAACTGCTCGTGCACGTGGTTTTCAAGTTCTCTGTAAAAGCTCATAACTATTTTTCTTTTATCTCTTGATCAAAAATTCATCAAAGTTCATCACGGTACTGGCCACGATCGTTCCCGCCGCAACCTGGGCGGGATTCAGCATTTTGTCAACAGGATACTCCCCTGTCGACAGGATTTCTTTCACACGTTTCGGGTTCTTGCTGAATTCAGCATATTCCTCTTCGTAGAGCTCCTTCAGAATGGATATTTCCTTTGCGCTTGGCGGCCTGCTCGTGAGCGCCGTAAACCCATATGCGATCTGTTCATCCAGTGTTTTACCTTTTTTCAGCATCTGCTGAGCAAGCACACGTGAAGCTTCTACAAACTGCGGGTCATTCATCACCACCAACGCCTGCAGCGGGGTGCTGGTTTTTTGCCTTTTTGTAATACAGAAATGCCTTTCTGCTGCATCAAAATTCAGCATCATCGGCGGTGGCGCGCTACGTTTCCAAATCGTATAGAGGCTCCGTCTGTAAAGGCTATCCCCGTGTTGCTGCTTATATGTGACGTCATTCCGGGTCGCCAGTGCTTCCCAAAGGCCACCTGGCTGATACGGATATGCGCTTTTACCCCCAATCTTTGGCGTAAGCAAGCTACTAGATGCCAGCGCATTGTCCCTGATCTGCTCCGCACTCATGCGATAGCTCGGACCGCGCGCATAAAGTCTGTTATCCGGATCATTTTCCCGCGTTTTGTTATTTCCGTTGGAAGATTGTCTGTAAGTCGCGGACATCACGATCATTTTCTGCATAGCTTTCACATTCCAGTTCGATTGCCGAAATGTTGCCGACAGATAGTCAAGCAGCTCCGGGTGCGTGGGCAGCTCTCCCTGGTTACCAAAATCGTCGCTGGAAACCACTAATCCCTGACCAAAATACATCATCCAGAACCGGTTCACCGTCACACGGGTAAAGAGCGGATGATCTTCATGCAAAAGCCATTTGGCGAGTCCCAACCTGGTTTTTGGATAATCTTTCGGGATTTTAAAGAAACTGTCGGGCGTATCCGGATTTACCGGTTTTCCGGGGGCATCGTATGCGCCCCTGTTGAGGATGAAAGATTTCCGCGGAAACTTGCGCTCTTTCATCACCATCACATCAATTTCCTTGTCCAGAATTTCTGTCTCCTCCCCGATCAGTTTCCTGCTTTCGGCCAGGTGTTTTGTGAATTCAGGATCAATGTTGTTGAAATAATACTCCTTTAATGAAGCTGTCTGGGCAGGATTTCGCGTGGCAGCCGGCGTTTTGATCGCTGTGATCAATTCATTTTTTAATGTATAAAGACCAAGCATTTCAAGACTCGTGAGCGGACGTGTATAGATCTTCAACTCATCCACTTCGAAGTTCTTGGTGCGCTGATCAGACAGATGGCCGATATTCAGCCTGTCCACATACCAGTTCGTTTTTTTCTTTCCGTAAAGAATACTTTCGGTAAGGTTATCATTGTGCACAACCACTTTTGCAGGCTGCCCGTTGATATACAGTTTCAGACCATTTGCTTTGCTCAAACCGTCATAAGAAAACCCGATCTGCGTCCATCTGTTCATCGGAAACTTATCCACTGTTTGCAGCTCAATCGCATTTTCAGGCCAAACATGACTCATTGTCACTTTAATACGACCATCCGCCTCGCGGAAAACATTCCAGCCACGGTAGCCATTCATGACACCATTGGATTTGTGGATCAGCGAGCCCGTTACCGCAGGGTCATGCAGGTTCAGCCAGATGCTGACGCTGAAAGGCTGGTTGCGCTCGAAAAAAGCAAACTTATCACCGAACCCAACCGGATTCTCGCCATACATGTATCGCGCTTTCCCGATCTTTCCGGGCCGTGAGGCTATATTCGACAAGCTGTCGTCGCCTTCCGAACTGGCTTTGTGTTTCGGATCGGCCAGATTTTGAAATTCCTTTCCTTTCGGCTCATCAAACGTAAAATGTCCCGCCAGATCTTTGGATGCCGGAAGCAATGCCTTTTCCGGATTAGCTTCGGCAGCGGCAAGCCATTGTCGGAAGTTCTGCTCGGCTACTGCCATGCGCTTTTCCCGTCCCGTTTTCTCCTTGCCAAGATTGGCGTGTATAAATTTCAGCTTTGCTTCTGCCTCCGGTGTCGGCAAGCTGATGCTTGGACTGGCTTCTCCATTGTAAGGGATCTGCCCGTTTTCATTATTATTATTAAAAAACGAATACAACGAATAATAATCCTTGTGGCTGATCGGGTCGTACTTATGGTCATGGCACCGGGCACATTCCACGGTAATGCCCAGGAATGTTTTGCCAAAAGTATCTACCCGGTCAGTAACGTAAGCCGTCCTGTATTCTTCCGGGATAATCCCTCCCTCCTGGCTCTGCTGGTGCATGCGGTTGAAGCCTGTCGCTACCATTTGATCACGCGTGGGCTTCGGTAACATATCTCCCGCGAGCTGCCAGGTTACAAACTGGTCATAAGGCTGATTTTGGTTAAAAGACTTGATCACCCAGTCGCGGAACGGCCATGCTGTGCGCATACCATCGTCCTGGTACCCCTGCGTATCTGCGTAACGAGCCGCATCGAGCCAGGAAACTGCCATATGCTCTCCATAATGCGGCGAGGCCAGCAGTTTATCGATTACGTTCTCATATGCTTTCGGAGACTTGTCCGCCAAAAAAGCTTTCACTTCTTCCGGTGTTGGCGGCAGGCCTGTAATGTCAAGATATGCTCTGCGGAGCAATGTGGTTTTGTCCGCTTCGGGTGCTGGCTTTACACCTTTTTCTTCAAGTTTGTTAAGGATAAATCTGTCGATATCGTTCCTAGCCCAGCCTTCGTTTTTGACTTTCGGAAGTTTGGATTTTTCCACTTTCGTAAATGCCCAATGCGGTTTGTATTCCGCACCTTCTTCCACCCATTTCACCAAAATCGCCTTTTCTCGCGCTGTCAGCGACAAATGTGATTCCGGCGTGGGCATAAGAATGTCCGGATCTGTTGAAAGAATTCTGTGCACCAGTTCACTTTTGCCCGGCTTCCCTGGTTTGATCGCTTTCAGGCCGCTTTCCGTTTCTTTTTCATAAGCGGCTTCAGCAACATCCAGCCGCAAATCAGCCTTCTGATGCGCCGCATCCGGGCCATGGCAGGCAAAACACCGGTCAGACAAGATGGGTTTGACATCATACGTATAATCGATCGGCTCTGACAGTGTTGACATTTCTGCTGCAACATCATCCGGCAAGTCAACTTTACCTCCGCAGGACGCCAGTACAGCGGCCCCGAGCGGCAATATGAGGTAAGATTTAAAGAAGTTCTTGAACATTAATGGGTAATTTTAAATCATAATTTACAGCAAAGAAGCCATATTTTAAAACAGCTTCTTTGCTGCGCCATGTATACTGTTAATAACCAGGGTTTTGCTGTAAAGTAGCTTGACCATTTTTTGTACTGTAAACGATCGCCTGTTGCGGAATCGGGTAATACTGGTGCTTTTCCTCAAACCGCGCACCACTCAGATAGGTCCGCAAATTTTTCTCTTTGTCCAGATATTTGTTCAGCACGTTCATAGCAATCCCCCATCTCACGAGGTCAAAAAAGCGGTGACCTTCCATCGCAAACTCGAGGCGGTTTTCGAAGCGCACCGCTTCTCTCGCAGCCGTCGCACTAGTCCATGGATCATTATAAAGACCGACCACGTAATTGGCCGCTGGCTTTCCATCATCCGTTTTAACAAATCCGCCCGGATTAGCAGCCCGCTGCCTGATCAAATTCACATATTCACGCGCTTTTTCAAGATTTCCAAGTTCAACTTCGCATTCTGCCAACCATAACAAAACATGGTCGTAACGCATCAGGCGGTAATTGTTCGTGGTTTGTCTCGGGTTTCCGGTCTTGCCTGATTCGGCTTTACTAACGATCTGCTTTTTGGAAGAGTATGGTCCCGCATAAGACTGATCACGGATCCAGAAACGACCCGGGTGAATACCCCAGTCGATAAAAGGAATCCCACGGCGGCCCACGGTCCAGTCCAGACGTGAGTCAAGCTGGCCCGTATAGGGCTCAAACGGGGCAGATGACAACAAACCTTCGTCATTTTTTACATCCACATCATTAAAAGTCTGAATCATTGGCAAGCCCTTTTCGTCCGTTTTATAAGAGTTAACCAGATTTTGTGAAGCCTGATAAAATCCGCAGCAACCACCTGGTCCGTTAGGGTACATATAAGTAAGCTCGTCACCCAGATTACCACCAGAACCATCCGCAGCAGTTACAGAATACTGTACTTCAAAAATGGACTCCGCATTGTTACGGGTCTCGGCAGCAAAATTGTCATGGAAATTATCCATCAATTTGTATTTACCGCTGTTAACCACCTGAACCAATGCGGCTTTCGCAGCGGTAAGATGGGCTACATCCGGTTGACCTTTCGGGAAAGCCTGAAACATGTGGCATTTGGCAAGGTAAGCAAGCGCTGCCCATTTGGTAGGCCTTCCTGGCTGCGTCTGGCTTACGGGCAGGTTCTCCGCTGCGAACTGAAAGTCTGCTGCAATTTTTGGCCAGGCATCCTCTGTATTCGGGATCTGAACACTCCCGGGATCACTGGTATTCCAAAGCTGCTCGTCGATGTAAGAGATGTTTCCCCACATTTTCTTGGCTTCGAAATGATAATGCCCGCGCAGGAATCTGGCTTCCGCCTGGATTTGCAGTTTACGGGCATCGTTCAGGCCTGACACCTCCGGCAACGTTTTAAGCACGTCGTTAGACCGTGCCACACCGTCGTACAACGTCCTCCATTTACCGTAAATGTGCGTATTGGTTGTCAGCCACACATACCGCTCCATAAAAGTCTGCTCAGGCTGATCCCCTGCGTCAGATCCTTTGTAGGCATCATCTGAAACCACACTGCCAAAAATCCAGTTAGAAACAGCTCCGTGCCAGGAAGTTACCCCGCTTGTCCCGATACCGTCGAGCAATGCATATGCACCGGTCAATGCGCCTTCAATGCCAGGAACCGTTTTGATAATGTCTGGACTATACTGGCCCAAAGGTTTCTTTTCCAGAAAGGCGTCACTGCAAGAGGCGGCGATGAATAATGTAATGAGTATGAATATCTTTTTCATGTTGGTTCTGTTTAAAATCCAATACTAAGACCTACGATAATCGACTTTGGCGTTGGATAAACACCTTCATCCACACCAATCTGACGGTCGGAACCACTGTTGAAGTTTCTCAGGTTCACCTCAGGATCAAGTCCCGTGTATTTGGTGAAAGTGAAAAGGTTCTGCGCCTGCACATACACTTTCACATGGTCCGTACCGATCTTGGAAAGGATTGATTTTGGCAAGGTATATCCCAGCTGGATATTTTTAAACCGCAGATATGATCCGTTTTCAACGAAATAAGTCGAAGGTTCCCCGCTTTGGGCGTCATTGGCATCGAGGATCGGAAGCTTGGCTTTTGGATTATCAGGTCTCCATGAGTCGTACAGCATACGCTTGGTACGATTTCCCTGAAACACCTCGAAATCAGTCCAGTAACGAACATGATTAAAGATATCATTTCCTTGGACGCCCTGCGCAAAAATGGTCAGATCGAAACCTTTATAGGCTACATTTGCATTGATACCATAGGTAAAATCCGGGTGCGGACTACCAATGTAAGTCTGATCCTTCGCATTGATAATACCATCATTGTTGATATCGCGGTACTTAAACTTGCCCACCCCCTGCGTTTTAACGCCATTGATATAAATATTAGAATCATAATATCCCGGAAATTTCGCGTGCGCTGCGACCTGCTCTTCATTTTGGAGGATACCATCGATGATATATCCGTAGAAAGACGAGATCGGGCGACCTGCTATCGAGCGCGTTACTGCCGGCGTACGCAATGAGAAACCTGGCAGGAAATCACTCGGATTTTGTGGATCAAGAGCTAGGATCTTGTTGCGGTAGGTCGAAAAGTTAACACCAACACTGTATGTCAGCTGTCCGTCCATTGATGCGTCATTGTAATTCAACCCCAGGTCAATACCTCTGTTTTGCAGGGAAGCAATATTCTGCGCAGGAATAACGGCGTCTCCCAGACGCGGGTCATATGCTTTTGTATAGAGCAGATCTCTCGTCTGGCGATCGAAAACATCCAGGCTCAGGTCAAATTTCCCTTTGAACAAATTGGCATCCAAGCCGAAATTGACGGTTGTAGTTGTTTCCCATTTTGCATTTGGATTTCCAAATCTGGCCAGGTCAAAACCCTGAACATAACCGATTGGCGCGCCGCCGATCCCGTAACCGCTACTGCTGGGGCTGCTTTGATAAGTAGAATAGGCATTGAAATCCCCGATTTCCTGGTTGCCGGTCTGGCCCCATCCTGCACGCAGTTTAAGGTCCGTTATGAAGTTAACGTTTGACAAAAATGCTTCCTTCGACAAGCGCCATCCTACACTCGCTGCCGGAAAAGAAGCATAGCGGGACGCGGCCTGGAAACGGGAAGAAGCATCGCGGCGAACGGTTCCCTGAAGCAGGTATTTGTCTCTAAACGAATAATCGACCCGGCCAAAGTAGGAGAATAATGACCACGATGAACTAGCATAACCGCTATTGGTTGACGTTGACGGATTACCTGCGTCGATATATCTCAGGTCCTCCGCATTGGAAAAGAATCCCTGACGAGATGCATTGACAAAGTTACCGTAGGAGTCGATCGATTCCAGACCCGCGAAAACATTTAAATGATGATCTCCAAATGTTTTGTCGTAAGTCAATGAGTTGGTCCAGGTCCAGGCGTAGCTGTAACTCCGGTTTTCACTCAGACTGTTCACATTGGTTCCGTGCGCGAGCTCAACTTCGACAGGCGTAAAATACGTTCCTGCTGAAACCGTTGCATCAATACCAAAGCTGGTCTTTGCAGTCAGATTTTTCAGGATATCCACCTCTGCATAAGTGTTCCCGAAGATCCGTAAATCCTTATAACCGTTGTTTTTGTTCCTTACCAACTGCCCCACCGGGTTGTTGGCATTACCCAGGTTACTTCCCAATGTTCCTGCGAAATTCCCTCCAATGTCATAAACCGGAATGATCGGCTGTGCGCGGTAGGTATTGGAAACCTGGCTTGTTTCACTGTTATTACCATAGTTTCCCTGACGCTGTCCATAAGCAACCTGCAGGTTTTCACCAATACGGATCCTTTTCTTGATCGTGAACTCCGTGTTGGCACGAACTGAATAGCGTTTGTAGCCATTATGGATCAGAATACCCTGCTGGTTGAAATAATTGGCGGAAAAAGCATATCTACCTTTCTCCGTACCGCCCGAAACACCAAGCTGATAATTCTGGATCGGAGCCGGATTAAAAACCTCATTCATCCAGTCTGTTCCTTCTTTATTAGCTTTTGTAATCGAAAACTTTGTCTTACCAAAAAGCGGATCTGTGTAACGGTCAAAGCTATAATTGGCCGGGTTCACACGCGGGTCGCTCGCGGAAGCTCCATCCGGAATGATGTAGTCGGGAATTACCGGCTGGGCACCACGACCATACTGAGCATGTTCAGGATTACCTGTCACCAGGTTCACCACATTCGCGTTCTTTTTACTTTGCCAGAGATATTTTCCGTATTCTTCCGTATTCATCAGATCCATCGTTTTGGCAAGCTTCTGAACACCGACATAGGCATCAAAGGTAAATTTAGGAACACCGTTTTTTCCTCGCTTTGTCGTAATGATCACCACACCATTGGCAGCACGGGAACCGTAAATCGAAGCAGAAGATGCATCCTTCAAGATCTGAATGGATTCAATGTCATTCTGATTGATCGTGTTCAGACTTCCTTTGGTCGGAACCCCGTCAATCACATACAATGGATCATTGTTCCCCAATGTTCCGTACCCGCGTACACGAACGGCCACGCCGCCACCTGGCGTGTTATCCGTGCCCACGGTAACGCCAGCCGCGCGTCCCTGCAATTGCTGTGCAAGGTTGGTCGCCGGCACGGACAGTAATTTATCCGTATCGATCACACTCACAGAACCCGTAATGTCTCTTCTCGACTGGGTGGTGTAACCCGTTACAACCACTTCGTTTAACGCCTTAATGTCTGCGGCCAGGATAACGTCCAGCAACGACCGGTTAGCAACCTGGATCTCCTGTGACACGTAACCTACGAAGCTGAAAACTAAAATGGACTTTTCATCAGGCACGACAAGCGTGTAAGACCCATCGGAGTTGGTGATCGCCCCTTTTTGCGTGCCTTTGATCACCACGCTCACGCCCGGAAGCGGCTCTTTGTTGTCGCTGGAAAGTACCTGGCCCTTGATGGTAATGTCAACCGGATTCAGATAGGGAAGCGGCGTAATCATTCCCTGCTCCTTCTGCGGATTGGCATCATCTTCCTGTTTCTTATTTAGAATAATATAATCACCTGAAACTGAAAACCTGATCTGGAGCGGAACAAGCAGCTCCTTTAAGACCATATCAAGCGTCCGGTTCATCGCAGAAAAAGTCACTTTCTGATTTTTAACCAGGGATGGCACATATGAAAATTTCACTTTCGCGGATTTCTCAATCGTGGCCAAAACACTCTTTAACTCTTGCCGCTCTGCCTGGACGCTGACCTTCCGGTTAAGAAGCTCCTGTGCCTGTCCGTCGCTCGCGAAGGAAAAGCTGGTGCAGATCAGCGAGATCATAAATGGAATGCATGTAACTTTTATCACAGTTACCAGAATTTTTAATGGTATACTATTTTTTTTCATAATATTACATTGGTTTTTGGTGTACACTAACGGCAAAGCCCTCCCTCAATCCCTGCAAAGGGACTTTAAGTACTTACTTAAAATAGAGTGGAGTATTGAAGCCGGTAACTCTGGACCAGTTGCCGGCTTATTTTAATTCAGACTCATGTAGTCATAGGTAGTCAGTTTAAAATTATGTGAGTTAGGAATATTAAATTTTCACTCGCATCCTTCGCTGGAAACGATAACCTTTCCATCGCTGACGCGGTAACTTGCTCCGATTGTCTGGCTGATAATGTCAAGCTTCGTAAAAAATGGTTCGTTGCTCAACTCGACGTTCAAAGCGCATTTCTCCATCAGTTTGCTGTCGTAGACAATGGGAATACCATAAACTTTTTCGAGTGTCGCAAAAACCTTATCAATTGGCTGATCCCGGAATACAAAACCACTCTGCGTTTCGGGTTTTATCAGTTCAACCGGCATGCTTAAGATGGATTTGGAGATCAGGTTATCTTTGGTAGAAAAAATGGCTTGCTGGTTTGGGGTCAGGAGTAATTCCGTGTTGCGGTTATCCTGGCTGTCTATGTCTTTCATTGCCAAAACCGAAACCCTTCCACTCCGGACAAGCACTTCAACATTCGCTTCGGTCGTCTTAACCAGAAAACTCGTCCCGACCACACGTGTTACGAGTCCGTGTGCGTAAACAAAAAACGGGTTATGCGCATCTTTCTTTACCTCAAAAAATGCCTCCCCTTCCAAATAAACCTCTCTTTTCTTGTTGTGTATGAATGTTTGCGCGTAACTGATCCGGCTTGTCGGCGAAAGTGAAATTACGCTGCTATCAGGCAGTCTGACCCTCATTTTCCGGCCTGTCCGATTTACAACTTCTTTCATAGGAATTATCGATTCGGATACATATTGCTCGTAGTCAGCAGCGGATTTTCCATGCTGCCTTTTCAAGGAAATCGCCCAGCCAAGACCCAGCATGAATATCAATGCAGCGGCAACTGAGATCCAGGCTTTGGCAAATTTGAAAGCATATGACTTAATTGATGGGATTTCGGTGGTTTCCAGAATGCGTGATACCTGAGTTTCAATTTCACCGTCGGAAAGTTCTGCATTGGTTTGATTCCAGGTCCTAACCAATGCACGTGCCTGTTGCATGATCACCTTTTTATCCGGATACTGCCTGCCGAGTTCTACCCAAAAATCATCCGAATCTGGTTCTGCCTGAACTGCCCAGACCCTGAAATGCTCGTCCAGGAGGAAGTCTTCCAAATTGTATTTGTCATAATATTTCATCACAACGTACCATAATTGTGGCACTTACACAGACATAATCGGGAAGTCAGTAAAAAATCACGAAAAAAATTGAACTATTTTTCAAATTTCTTCTATAACTTCTATAATGTTCTGAAATTCAGATCGAAGCAATAAAAATAATAAAGGTGTGCAAGAGCGTTTCCCACTTTTCCCGGAACAGTTTGAGCGTGATGTGAAGTAAATTAGCAACCGCTGGACGGGAAATTGTCAGCACGGTGGCGATCTGATCGTTTGTTAGGTTTTCGTAGAATTTGAGGTAAATTATTTCCTGCTGGCGGGGTGTCAGCAAGTGCAGCACATAGCCGATCTGCCTTTTCTTTTCCTCCGTATATTCAGATATAATGATCCTGGATTCGATGTCTTCTTCATTAAGAAAAAGTTCATCTTCATTTTCAATGGGAATAAAAATATTGCTCCGCTGCTTTTCCTTAATAATACGATTCCTTAAACTTTTAAGCAGGTAAGGCTTGATCTGGTCCGTAACGCCCAAAAATTGGCGCCGTTCCCAGAGCGAGCTGAACAGGTCATGAATGCAATCGGTGAGCGCGTCGTGGTCCGGAAGAAACTTTTTCCCATAATTGAACAAGATGCGGTAATGTTCCTGGATCATCCATTCAAAAACAGCACGGTCGCCGTTTTTAAATTTTTGCCAGAGAAGCATATCCTTTTCCATTCGACGCTGGTAATTAAATTGAATACAAATTTCTTTATAAAGTATAATTACAACGCTTATTACTGCAAGTACGGGGTAAATTAAAAGATTGAGCGGCAGTAGCCACATCAATGGCCACCACTCGAGCCAAAGCTAAACCGCTGTCCAGTACAAGTATTAATGGGATTCTGATCAATCAATCCCGCGGGTATATTTTAAAGAAAGGAATTTTTTTCAACATTTTAATATTGAAGTTGTTTAAACTTATCGATAATCCCGAAGGGATGATATTATTGTAGAAAATGCGGAAGAAATAGCAGGTTCTGGTGACTCAAACAAGGCTACTTATTCATTTTCCATACCACCTTGGGGTTATCTAAAAAAACTGTCGATCCCCATTTTAATTACGTATGGAACAATGAAATGCACAACTGGGACAAAGGTTGGTGCGGATATCTATCGCTGGCTGGTGAACCAGAATTGGACCGAAAACGGAGTGTAAGTACACACTTGGAAGCAGTCAGTCATTCCTGTAAACTGGTATAGATTATATTTTCCCTTGCCAGACCGGGAATTTTGCCAACTTCATCATCAGCGTCACAGCTAACCGGATTTCCGTTACAGTCAAACAGATAAAAGGCTATTCCGCCACTACCCAGCCCAAAATTAGTGTAAACTACTGGTTGACTTTTGTACTTAATAAGAGCAATTACACCGATGTAATTGCCTTTATGCGTCTTACTTATGCGATCTTCTTCTGCTTTGATAAGCATATCTGACAACCATACCATCGAATTTCGATCGCATAGTGATTGTGCGCTGCGGAGAGCGTTTTGAATGTCATGACCACTTGCTGGATCGTCTATTTCTGTATCGGAAGTACAGCTAAACATTGCTAACAGGAAAAAACTTGTGTAGAAGGATACTTTCATATCGAATGATCTTTTAAAATGTTTAACAATCATTAATATTTTTTGCTCATTACCAGATCATTGAAAATGAAACCACTTTCCACAACGCCTTACACAACCGGTTCTTAACAAAATAAAAAGACACATTGAAATAACAATTGGTTGGAAATGCATATTCTTATTGATTAAAGGAATCTTACTTCAAAAATGCAACACCCGTGATAGCGCTTTGAATAATACAATAAGTGCTCATTTTTCCCTCTTTCAGCGCTGGCTTTCGTGCTTGTTGCATATGCGTTCTTTTAATTGAACCCTCAATCAGCCCCCCACTGTAAGGGTTCAATGCCAGCCATTTTTAACGTCTTGTTTTTTATACAACAAATGGAGAAATAAAAACCGCTTTCCTTCATAATCAGATCGTGATTATTCACTATATTTAGCACAAACCCTAATGCATTCTTTCTATGAAAAAACTTCTGCTTCCTTTCGTTACCCTTGTTTTTTGCCTTGTCGCCCAGCATATTTCTGCTCAGAAAGTTTTCTTGAAAGCGGATCCGCTAACCACCAACGGAAATGCCGATGCAGCATTTAGAGACTACGTTGTGATTACCAGCAGGCAGCTCGGCGGAACTGCTGAAACTATTATCTCGGGTGGGCCTCCCCGTGTTGGCAAACCTGTATTTCAAAATTTGATCATTACCAAGAACTCAGACATACTTTCAAACAAGCTATGGACCCTGATGGCCAAAGGCACCCGCATCGAAGACATGGAGATTGTGAGTACCGGGTTAGCTCCGAATGGTCAGAGTCGTGTTGTGACCAATAAAATCGAGCTTAAAGATGTTTTTGTCGCAGGCATCGCAAGCAGCGCAGCACAGGGTGATTGCGAGGCGGGATGTAATGGCATTGCGGAAAGCTACGAATTGGTTTATACCGCCATAAAAATTACCACCTACACCCTTAGCAATCAAGGAAAGTGGGTTGCCGATCCGAGTCCTTTCATGTATAATATTGAAACCGGGAAAAGTGAATTCTGATCAGTGACCAGCAAAATCAAATAAATTTTATGCGATTTATCTTATATTGCGCTGCCTGTTTTGCATGCTGCCAGACGGTTCTGGCGCAGCACAATGTTCCCGATTCTCCTGTCAAAATTGCCGCCGATCGGCTTTTTGCAATGGCGCAAGCGGATTATTATCTCAATTTGCGCGGAATAGCACTTTCTCCCCTTGCGGATCCCTGTGATGTTAATTTATGCAAGTCGTCAATTCTACCGGTCACGCTGATCAAATTCGAAGGCAAACGGATAGACGATGCAAACGTTGCACTGGTTTGGGAGACCAGCGAGGAAACCAATAACGATTATTTTGAGATAGAGCGCACCCTCAATCCGGGCTGGGGCTTCACAACGGTGGGCAAAGTGAAAGGGGTCGGCTCCACGACATCGGTTCATCGCTATGGACACACCGATCCTAATGAATATGCGGCTTATACGTATTACCGGCTCAAACAAGTGGATTTTGACAACACCTACGAATATAGTACCATCATCGCCATTAAGGCGAGTGCCGCCACGCTGACGGTGACGGCGCTTCCGAATCCCGGACAAAGTAAGGATATGGCTTTCAAAATAAGTGGACTGAACGTGTCTGAACCATTTACGAGTGTGATTTACGATGTTCGGGGAACAGTCGTTTATTCAGACAACGATCCCCGGATCCTCTCTGAGGAACAGATCATCAGGCCGAAATTACCGGCTGTTTCTCCCGGGAAATACAGTATCAAGATCAAAAGTGCAAATCGTCAGGCCATAGGTTCTTTCGTGGTTATCCCATAAGACAGGTACTGCTATTGTTTTCCAAGTAAGGCGCTTAAATCCTGTGACGAAATTGAAGAAATATGTGAAGTGCGCAAGAGTATAGAAATTCCAGCGAATCTCCGGACCTTTATTTGGCTAAGCAGTATATGCTTTTTCTCTGACAGCACTTCCCGTTCTCATATCAATTTTGCCGCAGGAAAATCTGAAAGCGGGAATATTATCTTTTGGTCTACCAGCTCGGAAACCAACAACGCTGGATTTGAAATCGAAAGGAGCGCAGATACCAAATCCATTACAACAATTGCCAAAATAAACGGAAAGGTAAGTTCAAAGCTTCATAATAACTACCAGTTCACAGATACTACACCGCTTGCCGACAGCTATTATAAGCTCAAGCAAATTGATTAAGACGGTGCAACGACGTATTCCCGCCCAATTTTCGTTAAATATGAAATAAAAAGGACACCCGCTACAAAAAAACAATTAACGTATTAATTATCAACAATTTGACTTACTTATTTTTCAAAAATTCTAGTCCATCACAGCGTGCATAGAGCTAAAAACACTTAATTATTTATTAATTAAATAAAATACCTTATCTGTCTGTTGTTCCAGCAATTATTTAATAAAAAAAGCCATTCGACGCCATTTTTTAAGTCGATACTCAAAACTTCACAAGAAAAATATCGTTCACACTTTTATTTGCATAAACTGAATTGTTGAAAGTATATGGAGATCCGAAATATCCCAATACTATCGTAAAATCTTTTCTATCAACCAAAATCCTCCTCCCCCTTGCACTATAACTCCCCAAAGTCTGCACTTTTTCAAACTTCCCAGAATCAGTGTATTCAGCAAAAAATGTGTTTGTGTAACGCTGACCTTGCAGTGTTGAGTCTCCAAAATAACCAACACTCCCAAAATACCCGACTGTATATAGCTTGCTTTTACGCGCTACGAGATCATAAATGTATTCATCCTCATTGCCGGTAATTTGTGAAGCCCAGATAAGAGAACCCGTTGAATTAAACTTAGCTAAAATTGCATCTCCTGAAGCGGTTGGTGTTTTAAAGGAGTAAGGACCAAGGATTAAGGGACCTCTAAAGAAACCTCCAATGCTTATATTACCATCCTCATCAATACTAAGTCCCCTACAATTTTCAGTCCCTACACTTCCGAACGTTTTTACCCACTCAACACGCCCTTGCCTATCTAACTTTGTTATAAAAATATCTTGATCTCCATTAGAATTAAGCATGGTTTGTTCAATTTTTTTTTGCCCCTCGAAAGATCCGGCTATAATGATTTTACCATCCCTTGATAGTTTCATATTTGAACTATAAATATCACCCCAAGGAGATAAACCGTGGTCGGCCCCATACGTTTTCGCCCATCCCAGCTCGCCAGTGGGGTTATAACAGGCTACAAAAAAAGCACTCCCATTTACATTGTAGGTAATTTTATCAAAGTAGATACTCTGATAAAATTCTCCAGACACAAAAATCTTGCCATCTTCACTAATTTCTATCGAAGAAAGGGTTTCAAATCCCACACCGGAAATCTGTTTAGTCCAAGTGTGTTTCCCATTCTTATCAAGCTTGACCAGCAATAAGTCATCCCAATTGGGAATACCACTAGAATTACGCAATGTCTTCGTCTTAAATTTTGTACCTTCAATTGTGGTAGAATCTCTGAATCTGCATGCTACATATACATTTTCATCATGATCAACGCCAACTGTAAGTCCATTTTCTTGGCTGTTATCACCCAATAGTTTAGCCCATAAAACTTTACCCGCTTGATCATACTTAACAATAAATGCGTCACGGTTTCCACCTGCCTTTAAAATTACTCCCCCGAAATCAAGGTCTGCTCCTTCGGTCATAGCGCTGGTAGTGCCCGAAACATATATATCATCATTTTTATCAATAGCAAGGTCAAACTCAAGAAGATCAATGTTTGATAACTGTGCAAAGAACCTTTCCGGCAATGTGGTATTTACTTTTTCATCTACTTCATCTTTTTTACAGGAATACAAAAGCGAAATTACAACACAGATAAAAGCAATTTTCCTTCTCATTTTTAGGTCAAAGAATAACAAGTTCGGTAATCAAACCGCCGAACAGTCGGTCGAGGGGTAATTCAGCAAAAAGACAGTGCGGCTAAATTTTTATTCCCAAAGAACAAAAAATCCATCATTTGCCGATTCCGAAAGATAAGAAAACGATCGATACTGGTGGCAACATCTTCATTTTCCACGGCCTGTATTCCTCTTTTTAATACATCATTCCATTCGGCCTGATTTGAGGGAGCCGAAAATTTACCGTTTGCTTCATTTACCTCTACATGGGAGCCCCCGGACTCAGACCTCCCCCCAATCTTTTCCGTAACAAAGGAAGCGAGTAAAATCAAAACGAAACCAATAAGCAGGACCAGAGCCGGATACACAAGCAACTTATAATCAAGCTTATATTTTTTAATTGCAATAAAAGAACCATAGACACTGCCAATCAACAAACCAAAAATCATCCACATTAAAACAGGCGAAATACTGTGAGAAATGAACAGTAGATTGTCTATTGGAACAAAGAAAAATGCGCTGAATCGTCCCAGAAAATTACGCATCACGTAAACTACAAAGACAGTCAGAACTAAAACCACGAATATTGATTTCCCGTCTTTCATATCTTCTCGAATTTTTTAACCAGTTTGAAAGAAAACAGCCCCCCCAAAACAAACAGCGCAAACAGGAAAAAAGATAACAGTGGCGACTTGCCGATTACATCACCAGGATTCCCAATTACAGGATTTTGAACCAACCAACCGCTATAATTTAGACAGATACCCAGCAGAAATCTAAAAGCGCCAAAGTAACAAGCCGTCATCAAACCGTATAAAACCAGTTTGGTGATGTATGCCTTTTTCGGGAAAACGACTTTTATTTCAACAGGTATGACAATATCCTCATAGACCGAAGAGACCACCAATTCCAGCGTATAAAGCTGATCTTTTTGAAGTAAAAAAGTATCAATGATGATGTCGATGTTCTCACTAACCTTGCCTTCAAGATTATTAAACTCCAAAATATCCCTGGTTAGAGAAATTCCCTCCTTTATGAATTTGAAATAGACTTTTACTTTAATATATCCTTCATTTTTCAAACTTATGTTGATACTGTGGTTAAGAGCAACACCGCCATTGATCGATAGCAGCTGCACTTTTTCCTGATCAATTTTAAGTCTCGGTTTATCCGAAAGAAGGTTAGTAATATGAAATAGTGCCTGGACCATACCAAGCCTGATTTCCGGCTCCGTGTAATACCCGGCGTGCAAAATAAATGCATAACTCCCGGCTATCTGATCATTCCAGTCGTCTTTTCCAGTACCTGTAAACCATTGCTGAATGTTTTTAGCGGCCATAGATTCAGCAACATCGGGCCAAATCGAAAAATCCTTTTTGGCGTATTCTGCTAATGCGTCGGGTGTTAAAAACCGGTGATTCCCAATAAAAAAAGGAAGTGTGGAATCTGTTTTATACAAGAACCTGAGAAAACTATTAAGATCGTATTGCGCAGAAAGATTTAAGG
This sequence comes from Dyadobacter sp. LHD-138, assembly GCF_030929615.1. Lineage (GTDB taxonomy): Bacteria > Bacteroidota > Bacteroidia > Cytophagales > Spirosomataceae > Dyadobacter. Next base: position 107,717 of record NZ_JAVFVU010000028.1, read on the forward strand.
CAATCCCCGGATCCGACTCCTGAATCCAGATTTGAAGTATTCCTTTTCTGTACAATTCCAGCAAGGCCTGATATCCTTTTGGAGTTTCACATGCTTTTTGTAATAAAACGGGAACTTCTGTGTAAAGTCCGTCCGTAAACCGAAACGGTAAACGCGGGTTTAATTTATAGAGAATTCGCAAATAGCGCTTTTCCGAATCAAATTCCTCTTCAATTATTCTCGCAAATTCGTCTGCTTTTGATGCGCTCTTCGTCAAAGCAGTGACCAGCCCGGGCAGGTAATTTCCGTTTCGTAGAAAATATTTTGCGTCGTCTTTATTGTTGAATGAGATATCGCCAAGCTTGCTTAATGAATTAGCCTTTTCACCAAGCCATTCCACTTCAATCAGACTTTCCTTATAATCCAGCCAGACTAAATCAGTCATCCATTTATTCTGAATAGACAACGGATCGGCGTGATTTATCTCGCGCGGCTTAAAATCTCTTTTTCTTAACTCTGCTATAACATATTGCGTAATAATATCCCTGTTAACGCTGTCTCCGACAAGCAACGCAATTTCCTCAAATTGCTCTGTCGACAAGATGCCTTTGCGAAAAATCAGTTCAAGTTTAGTATTAATAATCTCATATGGCCGCCAGTCAATTTCAGAATAGACCTGTTGAATAAGCTGATTTAATTGTCCAAGATTAAAATCAAGTCCTTTCCCGTCCGACACCAAATTGGGATATTCCGTTATTTTTATATCGCCATGATTTAAAATCAGCAGATCCTTTAATTGCTGTTTCAGGCTTTCTATTGACGCCATTTCGTTGAATATTTCTGTTAACTAAAACTAATCTGGATCGGCTTAACAATCAGCCATTTGCTACCTTGTAGTTTCAATTCACCAGGTATATCCGTGTTAATCAAACTATTGCCGGATGGAAAAGTATCATATTGACTTGTTTTTCCGAGGAAATAAGGAGAGTTTGAAAGCGCATAACGTTGCGCATTTTGATTGCCGGATATTTTAAAAGACGCGGTGTTTGGAGATAAAATAGTCAGCTCAAATATTGTTTCGCTATCCTCCGCATCCAGCAATTCCTGATCAGAAAATCCATCCCCCTGGTCTGCGTACCTAGCATATTTCACAGACGATTCTGATGGCGGAACGGTAACTTGCTGCACCGGTTTTTCTATTTCTGCCACGATAGCAAGTCGTTCATTTCTTTCCGCCTCAGCGCTTAAATTATCCTGAAGAACAGCAATTTCGACCTCCGCCTCTTTTAATTTTTGCTGAACGGCTTTCAGCTCATTAATCAAATTTTTCGACTGCCATTCTGTACTTCCGCTCTTGTGAAGGTGGTCTTCCAAAGCCTTGCTGTTTTTGTCGATAACTTGATTTTTATTGCGAAGCACCCGTAGTAAAAACAGGACTACGGCCAATAGAAGCAGGATAATGATATAAGACATATCTTTTGAAATGTCGGGTAAAAACGCAAAAAAACTAGCTGATTCTGATGATTTTTCTGACATTACTTTTACTGGTTCTGTTACCTTTGGTTCAACAACAACGCTTTGCTCCTTCTCTACTTTTTGAATATCAGGCACATCTTCAATGGGCTCCGATATGGATACATTTTCAATAATTGAATCCAGCCTGTTTTTATAAGCATCATAATTTGAAAACTTCTTCCGATTACTCTTGGGACCTGACGTAATTTTTGCAATTACTTGCTCTTTAAAGCTGGTAAGGCTTTTTTCCCAGTTTGAAACGCTGGCGTCAACCTCAACGGATTGCCAGTCAACGATCAGTTGATCCGCCTTTTTTATCCTGTTGTTTTTGACAAAAATTATCAGTTCTTCGTAACTTTTACAACCTGGGCATTGCCTTTGCTTGGCATCTTTAAATGTTTCTTTGTCGGATGCCAAAAATTCAATACTTTCTTTTACGATCTTAAATTTCGCTTCCCTGATTTGTTTATCCGCATCATTGTCAGCCTTTACTGATAAATTGGAAACCAAAAACACAAAGAAAACAACCAACTTTCTCATTAAACAACCGGTTAGATTTCCGTTATACTTTTTGAAAGCCGGTACAACGCGTCTTTCAAAGCGAAGAAAAATAATGATTCCGCAATCTCGTTTTCACCTTCCTGCTTATGTAAACCCTGTAAAACTTTACGATAACTGTCGTAGACAAAACCTTCTCCGTTGAAAATATTATTGTTCCACTGCAAAAGTCTCGACGATTCTTTAAGACCGTTGATTTTAAAATCTTTCAGGAATTTCGCGATATCCGGGTTGCTGAGTGTTTTTTCCAAAAACTCATTAAGATTTTTAAGCACCGCAACATTTAGCGGACTATCAACTTCGAACGTATCCGAAACATTAAATCTGCCGACACCGGTTGAAAGCTTTAATTCCAATTCCGGATTTGTCTTCGGATCAAAGCCTGGATGTATGAAATCCATATTTTTTCTATACTTCTCTTTCTCATCCTCCGAAGCCAAAGCATATAATATGGAACCATTTGCAGTGATCTCTTTCGGATTCGAATTCAGATGAATCTTAAATCCGGATTGAAGCGTTTTAGTTGTATAAGCGTTAATTAACAGACGGGTAAAATCTTCCAGATCGCGTTCATCTCCTCCACAAAGCAGTTTAATATACTGACTTCCTTTTCCGGTAAAAGACAAATATCTCGGTAAAGGATAATCCTTCACTTCAATCAACTGCACCAAATGAAAAATAATGGCGCTATAATGCAGGTAAGGAATGATCAGCAAATCCGGATTTCCTATCGTAATGGAATCACTGAATTTAAAATCGTCGTACCGGAAAAGTAAACTCACCAAATCATCGGCACTAAGATTTGTGTCATCCTTTACCTTATTGAAGTATTTTATCTCATTCGGACTAATGTTATTCTTCTTTTGATAACCTAGATAATTTCGGATAAAACCGTTGTCTTTTAGTTTGTTCCGATACCCATTCCCCCAAATATCACTGCCAGCAAAACGGAATGAAGTTGTTAAATATTTATCAATCCGGTTTCCGGCAGATTCCATAAACATCATCACGTCCGTCGTGCCACCGCCAATATCCACGTTCACCACATTGGCCGTATCCTGAATATCTGTATCCGATTTGGTTAGGAAGAAATAAGGAGCTACGGACTCCGGGATTGGATCTAATAGTTTGGCGCCCGAATTTTTGAAAACATCCTTAAAAGCACTATCCAGGACTTTTCTCAGCTCCGACTTAATCCCGCGTTCCATACTTAACGGAACGGACCAGACCACTTTCAAATCGGCCGGATTACCATAATTCAGGATTAATTTGGCTCTGATTTGCAATAAAAGCTGCTTCAAGAATGCACTAACCCGACTTTTATTTGAATCGTTATTATCGTTTTCCAGCAACCATTTCAAATTGGTCGTGTAATTCACATTACTAGCCTGAACTTCCTCCTGATCAATGTAATAGCCAATATTGATATGGCTGAATAATGACTTACTCTGAACATTGTTAAAGGAAACAATTTCGCAGGTCGCCGTTTTGAACGGATAAGAAATATTTTGTCCCGCTCCCAAAACAGGCGGCAAAAACTCTCTCCTTAATGTCAAATCCATCCAACCAGAATTACCGTAGGAATCGAATTTATTCCCACCCGATTCATTCCTACCCGGCGCATTAAGCAAGACCATTTGCTGATCCTGCTCGCCAACATCAAATGGCCTTGGCAACGCCTCGCCATTTTGCATATAAGCAATATGCGTGTTTGACGTTCCAAAATCTATGGCAAAGGTGTAAGCTTTGGTAAGGTTATCTTTATTAAAAGTTTTTGTTTCGAAATTCGGAATAATTAACCCGCCGGAATCGATTCCATTGGGATCAGAATACGCCAACTGGATGTAATCAAAGGCTTCCTTTACTTTATAAAATCTTGATGTTGAACCAGAATTCCCTGCATTGATATCCGACCAGGTTGACCGCTCATCCACGGTCGCGTTAAGATTTGTCGTGTCGGCAGCAAAGTTTTTGAAAGAATAAAACGCCAATGTTTTCAGCGACATTTTTTCATTCCTTTCTGCCAAAAGAACGGTGTAATCGTTCAGGTCCTTTAATCTCGGATCCCAATCATTGATCTGATAAAACGGAAATATTCCCAAATCCGAACGATATTCAACAATGGATTTCCCCTTCTCATATTTCCTTGAAAAAACGATTTCAGAAACTCCTTTGCGGTTTTTTACAGGTATTTTAAGATTCGCTGTAACCTGCCCATCACTTACCTCAACCGATAGATTATTTTTCAAATCTGCCAGGCTGAAGAAGTTGAAATATTCCTTCCTGATGGGTAGCAAATATTTAAAATCACCACCAAAACCAGTGTAAAACTTCCCTCTGTTAATGTTAAATGGCATTTCCACCAGAGAATCTTCCAGAAAATCATCAATGGTGAGAAAAGGATAGGTTACCGTGGTAAGTGCGTTTCCCTGTGGCAGCTTTCTTTCAAACAAAGGAACTCCTCTGTGATAAAAATCCTTAATCCGTGTGGATGAATTCCATGGCATATTTTTCTCCATGTAGTCTCCCGGGATATTCATTCCGTCGACTAAAACCAAAGGTGGCTCAACAAGCTGCTGCTCATTTTTATCGTTATACTGTTCCCGGTATTTCGTCTCGGTAGCCCGGATGATAAAGTCGCTGACCGATTTTATTTTTTCCTTTTCTTTTTCTTCTTTTTGATGGAAAAAGAAAAGCCCGTTGACGGTTAGAAATTTCCCGTCAACATTCGTTTTTATTTTACTGTACTCAGCATCCATCAAACTGACACCCGCCTGCTGATAATCAGGAAACTGATGTCTGAAATCCGGAAAATATCGATCCACCGTTTTGTTCAGATATTTCCGAAATCCATCCGCTTTGGCAAATGCCGGTCTAAATTGAAGAGAAAGTTTGTAAATATATTCGATGAATTCCCTATCCCTTTTGAACAGCGGACGGTAATCATTGCTGAAAAACAATTTCCCGTCAGCGCTCTGCGGAACTGTTTTGATATCGTTATTCTTGATGTACCGCGTCCAGTTTGGCGTTGTAAAAAATAAGGAAAGAGGCGAAGTTCCGCCTAATAGCTTATTCTCATAGAAAATCAGGAAAAGGCTGTCCATTTCCGAAAATCTGTCGCTGTCCTTATCATTGAAAATCTGTTCCAGTGATTTTGCCAGCAGATTGTGTGGGTGATCCTTCCCCCTTTCTTTCAGTCGGCCAATGTTTTCCTGAACTTTCCATTCCTTAAACCAGATCTTTTTACCGGGACCGATTTCAGAATTTTTGGCATTAAACAAGAGCTGAAACACATCCAGACAATCGGACACAAGCTGATGATAAATCGTATTTCCATCCAGACTTCCGCGATCCGAAGCGACAATTTGAAAGGCAGTATCAAAGAGTTCAAGCCGCGCCATGGGCGAGGGAATCGAAGTTCCCGCCTTGGACGCACCTCTGCCAAAAGCTATATTTTCAGGATCAAAACTGGCAGGATCAATTCCTGTGCTTTGACTCCAGTCTTGTATTTCGTTCGGATTGTAACCCGGATATTTTCTAAAAATGTATGAAGGCATGGCTATGAGATTTAGATCATGGATGGAAGTGCTTCCAGTTTTTTGTAGCATTCCACAGAAATACGGTTGAGCAATTTAAAGAAACGTTTATCCTGATCCGGGATGCTTTTCTTTAACTCGTCTTCAAGTTTTCCTAATTCAGTTTTCAGAAATGCTTCTGAAATTCCAGCCTTGGTTACTATCCCTAGCACTTTCTTGACCTCAATCGGTTTTTCTCTCACCAGCGCATTCAGATCCTGAGTCAGATTAAAAGGCTGAAAAGTCCGCTCATTCCCGGACATTTCTACCAGCCAGTTTTTGTAATGTACCGAAAAGAAAGCCGTTAGATTCTGGTAAAATTCGTTATTCGAGTATTTATCAGCCAAGTTTAATTCCTTATAAAAAGCTTCGTTACGGAACTCTGGCAATGTTTCCAGATAAATTTTCATGGCGTAAGTAAGCTGCGTCAGCGGCTCCATAACCGTTTTGGCAGTATTGGGATAAAAATGCCTGATGTCAATGACCTGATCTTCTTTCTTTATTCCGTAATCGAAATATTGTGTTTGACCTTTGCTGGCAAAATTGCCGTCCGGTTTGTTAACGAAATCGATGATGGCAGTGGCACCAATTAATTCTATCAGGTGAGCATTGTTTTTCTGTTCAATACCGCCTTGTTTGTTTTCATACTGTTTCAGCGGCCTGTCCCACAGCTGATAAAAACAGTTGATTTTACCATTCAGATATTTCAAATAATAAGAAAGCGCCGCCTCTGTTTTGGAATTAAACATATCCGAATTGATAGCACTTTTACTATCATCGGTGACATTAAAATAAGGCATCACAGTAAGCGCACCATACTTATTCCCTCGCAGTTTTTCTTCCTGTTGCAGCAATTTCACCAACTGCGGAAAGCCTGAGGAGCCTGTTCCCCCAAAAATAGAACTGGCAATAAATATTCGGTCATGTTCTCCAATGCTTTTCAATACAAACTTAAATTCCTTTGTATTGGCCAGATTATTGAAAACAACGGAGCCAATGTTTGGATTTCCTTTAAAACCCTGATTTAATTTCAGATTTAATTCTGTATTTGGGTCGTTGTGACTGGAATTATCGTAAAGCGCTTCCAGCAGATCCATGTTAATATCGCCCACAAGCTCGCCTCTCGGATCGAGGTACTCAATGAATGATTTTTCCAGATTTTCAAATTGCAATTGAAATGAATCATCTAGTCCTTCTGAATAATCGTTTTCCGGTGTGATAGAGCTCAGTGTATTCAGGTTGGCATTGAAGAAACCATCTCGAATTTCTTCGGTGTTGCTATATCCGTGTGAGCGAATAAATTTATAGGTTTTAAGCGCCGCCAATGCCCTGCTCGTATCGGCATTATCCGCATCGACGTCAATAATAACCGGAATAATTTTATTTGTATCGTTGAGTTTTGCACCTGCCGCAAGCAGCATTGTCAAAGAGCGAACGATCCTCGCCCCTGTTCCACCAATTCCAAAAACAAACGTATTTCTTGTAGGCATAATCTGTGCTAAATCGACGGGTTAAAAGGGAGTGCGCTTGGCGAAAATCGAAAATCTTTTCAACAAGATTGAAAACAGGACGTAGTAAATAAACGCATAGAGCGTGTTGACCATTGCAAAAGTATAGAAGAAAGAATTTTCACTTTCCTCGGTGACCGTCTGCGCATGGTTGTAGGCAAAGCCAAATGCGATGATCAGTAAAATGACCATGGTGATGACCCAGTGAACGGTTTTGTCCCAGACAGGTCTGCTCCTTCCCAGAATTATGTAAAATACAAGCGTGAAAACAAAGGCGAAAACCAGTGTAAACAGACCTACAAAAGGATAAATATCTGTTGCAAAAATCGGATCCGGATTTTGTCCGCAAAGCAGCTCATAAAGAAATTCAAACATGGAGGCTATTTTTTTACAGGTATTGAAATGTGAATAAAGTTGTCATTTGAATTTTCGTAAGCTTCCCGCACGCCATCAATCAGATGCTCGAATGCAAAAGTTTTTCCGGGAATAGAATCGAGCTCCCTATCGTCCATGGTAGACATGGCTTTATAACCATTGTCGTAAACCAACGGAAGTTTAAGTTCAATTTTTGCATTGTCTTTGTAGATATCGGATACTTCAATGACAATGACGTGGGTATTATCCTCCAAATATTCCTTTTCTCTTGGCTTCAATTTAGACTTATCAAGATCCTTTGTTAATAGAATATTTTTGATTTTGAAATCAAGATTTTCCGATGATTTTTTCAAATGCTGATTCAAATAATCCGGAGCACTGATTGAATTGGGCAGAGCAGACAAATCGACTGCAATAGCAAATGCCGAAGGTTTCTTTTTGGACGCTTTCAAATCAGCAATCCCCTCATCTTCCACCTTCCACTCTCCTTCTCTTTCGTAAGTAAAAAATGTTTCAAAATCATCAATGGTTTTGTCAAACAACCCGAAGTTAAGATCAAGAACCGGCTCGAAATTGTTTAGATCTGCAAGTTTTTCATTGAACTTACTTACCAGTTCTTTGTTCCCGATCACCCACAAATAATAAGGCCTTTTCTGACCATCTAACTTCAATTTGGCGTTTTGATAGGTATAATAATTACCAAAGAATGCTGAATTAAATCCGTACAATGAAGCCGAAATATTGTCTCTTTTTAATTTTAGAAAAGTCGATTTCACCAACGCTTTCAACTCCCCCGGCGCCTTCTGCTTATTAATTTCGGAATTGGTTTTAATGACGTTATCCGGATAAGACAAAATACAGTCGGACACAAAAAGAGAAATATCGTTGGAATCTGTTTTACTGGCAATCATTTCCAAAATTCTATGCATTTCCGAGCTTTTCTCGTTGGCAACTTTTGTCGTGGAAATTTCGCGGATGAAATCCTTGGTCGAGCCCATATACGGCGTCAGCGAATCAGCAACGTAATAGAGTTTAAGAGGACCTTTACCAAAAGATTCCTTTCCTTCAATATCCACTAAGAGATTTGGAATGTCCTTTACGAATTCAGTCGAACCGTTGAAATAACCCGCCATACTGGCTGAGGTTTCCATGAAAAAGTTAACCTTGCCAACTTCCTTATCGGGCGTTGTCACTTCTTTTGGTGGCTTAGTTTTACAGCTGCATAAAGCAACTGACAAAGCAAGTAAATAAAAATATTTCTTCATCTATTATAATTTTGTACTGAGGCCAATTGATTTCCAATATATAAATATTTGTTGGTTGGCGCTTTATTAATTCGTTGAACTTTAAGGAAACAACGAAGCTCTTCGCAACAAATTCCGGAATTAGTACGAACAGACGCGCTGATTATTTTAATAAACCCCCAAAGACGTAGCCAATTTCCCCTGAATCCAAGGCCTGCACCTTCACCCAGCCCTTTATGGATTTCAATCTTATAAGCAGGTCTCCATATTTGAGTCTTTGGAGTACAGGTGATTTTGTAGTGAATTTTTCCCTCAAACTCGCAGAATACGATGTTACACGAACGAAATCTGCATTTTCCGGGATATCAATATTGAAAGATTCTTTATCTTCTGAGATATTCGAAGAAATAAGAATGGGTTGAGGAGTGTCGGCTACCGCCCCCTAAGTCTCTCTCGCCTTGCTGGCAAGAGAGACTTCTTAACCCTTCTCCGTTGATAAGGAGAAAGCTGCGGTGACGGGTCTCTTAAGATGAGACGCCGGCCGTCGTCGTGAAAGGCGAACGTTTATTTGGCGTAATTCTATTTTGACAGTCTAGAATTTCCGATACATGCCGCCCAGATATTGGTTGGCTTCTTCCTCTGCGAACTGCGCCTTTTTGGCATCCCAGTGCAATGTTTTGTTAGGGAAACGGCCGGCGATTACACCAAGCAATATGGTTTCCGTAAGGCGGGAAGCATAAGAGAACGGTGCGCTGCACGTACCTTTACCCAAACAGGCGTCCACAAACTCATGGTAATGCTTGTGCGATTCTGAACTATAATCGCCAACCGGCCCACCTAATTTAAACGGCGTGACGTCTATATCCTTATAGCTGCCGTCAACGATCAGTTTTGGCAATACCTGGAAATGCGGCAGATACAGTCTCCCTTTTTCTCCAATGAACATGGCTCCCTGGTCGTGCAGATCAGCTCCATCAGGAAGCATCAGATCCTCGCGTTGTTTATCAGCGCCCAGGCCATCATACCATACCCATTTCAGGGTATCTGCCGTGTATTTTGTTCCCGGGAATTCATAAGTAACCATGTTTTTTTCAGGATATCCAAATCCGTTCGGTTTTCTGCAATTCGTTGTGATGGTTCGCGGCACATCCAATTGCAACGCATTGTAAGGCGTATCAAAAATATGTACACCCATATCGCCCAAAGTAGCACAGCCATAATCAACAAGCTTCCGCCAGTTGCCAGGATGGTAAAAACCATCTTTGTAAGGCCTTTCTGGCGAAGTACCCTGCCATAAATTCCAGTCCAGGTTGGCTGGTACAGGATCGCCGGTTTCAGGTGCCGGGCCATTATAACCCCAGTTTTTGGGTGACCAGGCTCTTACGGTGTGTACTTTTCCAACGGTTCCGGATTGGATCAGCAAAGTGGCCAGTTTGTAGTCATAAAAGGAATGCACCTGAATACCCATTTGGGTTACCAGTTTTTTGTCTTTGGCAATTTTGTCCATTGCTCTCGCTTCTTTTACGTAGTGCGTGAGTGGCTTTTGACAATAAACAGGTTTATTCATTTCCATAGCCATCATCGATGCCGGCGCGTGGGAATGATCGGGCGTGGACACAATCACGGCATCAATATCCTTGCTCATTTCTTTAAGCATGACGCGGTAGTCCTTGTAGGTCTTTGCATTAGGAAATTTGGATTTCACCTCCGCCAAAACAGTTGAATCAACATCGCAAAGTGCTACCACATCCACGTTGCTATGTAACGATATGGATGCAAGATCTGCCTGCCCCATCCCACCTAAACCGATATGAGCGGTTCTTAATCGTTTGTCGGCAGAAAAGGCCCATGATTCAGCCGGTATCATCGCAAGGGAAGATAAAGCTGCTGCATTTTTTAGGAACTCTCTTTTATTCATGAATCAAAAGGTTAAATTTTTGGGTTAGAAATTAATGATATCATGCATGTAGAAACTTTTGGCGTATGATAAAGCAGTAAGTTCAACAGCACGTCAACGAAAAAGCTTAAAATTGAGCTGTTTTTAGGTCAATTCCAAAAATGGTGTCTTGGTTGCAGGTAATTTTTGCAGTTTTCTTCGTCGGCTAGGGAGGAAATCTGGGGTTTGAAGCTCTCCTGGTAGGGTTGCCGGCTCACCAGGTACTTCGCCTGCCTTGGTTGAGAGACCACGAACAGCGTAGCGAGTTTTATGGTAAAGAAACATTTTGAAAGATGGACAGCTTGAACGTTCGGCAAGTGTTTCCAAAATCGCATTTCGGCTTAGTTCCAAAGTGTATCCAAAATCAGGAACTTTTAAGACCTAATTTTCTGTCTAGTTTTAAAATGACTCTCAAGAAAGCTTTATGAAGAAAATAGGATTTCTATCGTTCGGACATTGGTCTAACAATCCGGGATATAGAGCTCAGACAGCGAGCGACACATTGCTACAATCCATTGATTTGGCTGTTGCTGCCGAAGAGATCGGTTTAGATGGCGCCTACTTTCGTGTACATCATTTTGCAGCACAGTTGGCATCGCCATTTCCTTTACTTTCGGCTATTGGTGCCAAAACCAGCAAAATAGAGATCGGAACGGGGGTCATTGACATGCGTTATGAAAATCCAATGTATATGGTGGAAGATGCCGGTGCTGCGGATTTAATTTCGGAAGGACGATTGCAGCTGGGAATCAGCAGGGGATCGCCAGAACAGGTTATCGACGGGTGGCGTTATTTTGGATACGAACCGGCCGAGGGAGAAACCGACGCAGATATGGGACGTCGTAAGGCACTGGAATTCCTGGAAAGACTAAAAGGTAAAGGATTTGCACAGCCAAATCCATACCCGATGTTTCCAAACCCACCTGGCTTACTGCGTCTGGAACCACATTCGGAAGGATTGCGGGAACGCATTTGGTGGGGGGCGGCTTCTAACGCTACTGCTGTTTGGGCAGCCGAAAACGGAATGTATCTTCAAAGTTCAACCTTGAAATACGATGAAAACGGCAAACCCTTTCATGTGCAGCAAGCCGAGCAGATCAGATTGTACAAAGAAGCGTGGAAAAAAGCGGGACATCAGCGCGAACCAAGGGTTTCAGTGAGCCGATCTATTTTTGCATTGGTAAACGATCAGGACCGTTATTACTTTGGACAGGAAGCCGATCGAAGAGATAAGATCGGCATGATTGAACAGGACAAACGCGCGATTTTCGGTAGAAGCTATGCGGCGGAACCAGATCAACTCATCAAAGAACTGGCGCAGGACGAAGCTATTCAGGAAGCGGATACAGTTCTTTTGACAATACCCAACACACTAGGGGTTGATTACAACGTACACGTGCTGTCTTCTATTTTAGAGCATGTGGCACCTGGACTGGGGTGGCGTTGATTCGGAGAAAAAGAGCGCAATGATTCAGGGTTCCTTTCGTGTGGCAGAGCTCGGTTTAACCCGGCTTTTGCCACGCCTTTTGCTGCTGCTTGTGTTCTACTTTCTTATGGTTTGTTTGAACTAACTAAAATTCAGAATATAAAATACCTGGCTAATTCGTAGACCGGCTAACTGTCAAGCTATTTCAGTGCATATGGTTACCTTGATCATGATCTAACTTGCTATTTAATGCCGGATAAAGAGTAGACGTAACTTATGGAAGGCCTTTAATATGAGTATGTTTCAATAAGGTCTGCCCAGATTTTCCTTATATTTGTTTAAACGCGATTTTTCTGGAATGAATGATAACAGTGTAGAATACCAAGAAGATGAAGAAGTCTACTATCCGGATAGTTGCAATACGCTTGACAAAGCATGGAAATCAGGACGAGTTGAGCTCCATGCGCTAGCCAGAAACAACTATCCCGGACTATCCCTGCATGATGACGCTATTCCTGGAATCAATACAATTGGTTACTGGAGCGCGCTGTCCCAACAAGAGTGGGGTTTGGACTGGCACCGGAATGAAGGTGTTGAAATTACATTCCTCGAAACGGGGACCATGCCTTTTGCCACGCAGGCCAGCGCACAGATCATGGTGCCCAATGACCTGACCGTTACAAGACCCTGGCAATTGCATAAGGTTGGGAACCCTACGATCGGCGTGGGAAAACTACACTGGGTGATTATAGACGTCGATGTAAGGCACCCGCACCAGGAATGGAAATGGCCGTCGTGGGTTATTCTTTCAGAGCCAGATTTACTTGAACTCACAAAAATTCTTCGCCAGAACGAGCAGCCTGTCTTTTCGGTGAATACCGATATCAGAAAGTGTTTTCAGAACATAGGTTCTTTAATCCACGAATCAGATGCAAGGAATGTTGATTCGTGGATCAGAATTTATGTGAATGAGCTGCTGATGCTGCTTTATGAGCAATTGAAGAAAGGGAAATTTGTATTAAATGAGTCTCTGACCGACAGCATGCGTACTGTGGAATTGTTTATCAAAGAACTCAATACATCTTATGATCAGTTGTGGACAGTCCAGTCGATGGCCTCCCATACCCAGCTTGGCGTGACGCAGTTTACCCACTATTTCAAGCAGCTGACCAATCATACACCCATGCAATATCTGAACTCCTTACGTCTGGACATTGCGGCGCTAATGTTAACCAAGGATTCCCTGGCTAACATTAGCGCCATCTGCTATGATTGCGGTTTTAGCAGTACACAGTATTTTTCAACTATTTTCTCCAAACGTTTCGGCTGTTCGCCCTCCTCGTACAGACAAGAAAAGACTACTTCTTCCCAAATTGTTTAAACAGTTCGTTTGACTTTTTTGTATCCAGCTTATCGCTATGCATGTAAACGCGGTATCTGAGGTTCATTGTTTTACCAGCACCCAGTTCCAGCGGCTCATTGTAAAGAATTGCCGGCATGTAAAACACATGTTCGCCTGCTGCATACCAGATATACCAGGGCGAAGGATATCTTGGATTTTTAGGATGATCGAATATTGTCAACCCTCCTGCTGGTCCGTTAGCAGATCCAAGCTGGGCTGTGATATCCATCCAGTCCGCATTTTCCCCATATCCGGTGAGATTTTGGGAATTGGTCCATCCGTTGGATGCTGTAAACACAGGGTTTGTCATCGTGACAGCACCCCGGTATCCCAGTCCGGCATAGCCGCCATGCTGCACTCCGTTTCTTTTCAGGGTAGGAACACAGTCCAACAAAAGCGGCGTGCCCAGCGCCTTGAAATTCAATTGCCAGTCGATATGATAGTTACCCGACATATCCGGTGACGATATGGTCAGTATCCTGCGTTCTTTCATGAGCACATCCTTTCCCTCCGGTCCGTATTCCAGGTTAATGGTGATTTTTGCTGAAAAATCGTTATTGAGCTTCAAATCAACATCCGCGATCTTGCTTCTTCCTTCGGACACCCCATCATGCGTTTCTTCCCAGTAATTTACGTTATTGATCTTGTGCCAGGCGAACCATAATCCCCGGTGATGACCGTGGTCGGCAGGCCTTTCCATGGTAAGATCATTGCCTCCTACCCGTAATGGGTGGAAAAATGGTTTATCCTGACTTTTGCTGAAATTCAGCTGCCACACAACTTTTTCGTCCTGTAACAATGCACAAGTTGAGTCGGATTGCTGCCAACGGTAGCCCTGAGCCAATGATTTAGCTGGGAAATACCATGCTGTCAAACAGTACAGCAGCACCAGATTGAATATTCTTTTCATCGTATTTTGCAAGTTTTGTCTATTCTTTAAGCGCAATGCAAGTCCATTACCGACTCACTTTCATTTCACCTTTCATGATCGTATAATGTCCCGGATAAGTACATATGAATGGGTAGGTGCCTTCTTTCACAGGTGCGGTGAAATAAATAGTCTCGGATGTTCTCGGTTGTAAAAGGCTGGTATGAATTAAAACTTTGTCGGTCTTGGGAACATATTGCTTCGCAGGCCCGTCCAGGCCCAGATTAAGCGCCAGCTTCCCTACTTCATCAACAGCACCAGGCTTCACAATGACAAAATTGTGTTGCATATCATCATTGTTATCAAAGGTCAGTTTTACTTTGGAACCGGGTTTGATATCCATTTTTTCAAGATCAAATCGCAAACCAGGTTTTGTCCCAATTACGAATGTCTGATCCGGGCCATTTTTCCAGGAAGCTGGCATAGCCGTTACGTGCTTCTCCATTCCATGCGCTTCGTGATCTGATGTTTTGTTTTCCTGAACTGCTTTTACAGCAGTTACTTTGATCACGTGCTTATCCTGCAAAGAAAGTCTATCGCCCGAAGGGATTGCGTTGAGCGAATAGTATCCAAAATCATGCAAGAGTGGAGTACCCGCATCAGATTTCAGGTCAGCACATTTGATTTCATGCACATATCCCTCACGCAGACCGTCCACGACGAGCCGTACTTTAAGGCCATCCTCTGAAATCCGGATTGCTTTAATGGTGCAATCCTTTTTGTCATAAACCTCACTGCCGTATGCCTGGTGATATCGGTAATCGAATCCGGTAATCTGATAACTGGCTGGGTTCTCAGCAGATATTTTGTCAACCGGCGAAGTGAATTCAAGTTCAAAACCATCCGGTTTTGCTTTGATCGTGCGGAACTCAAAAGGCATTTTCCCAGTCCATTCCAGTTTCTGCAAACCATATCGCTGAGCGGCCTGAGAATTCCACCCTCTGTCCGACATTCCTACAAAAAGATCATTGTTCTTTCCCCATTACATTCTCAGAATACCTGACATGAAACCTTGTCTGAACGGAAATGCTGCTCCCTGATATGCACCATTCACCTTTTCCATAAACACACGCATGACATTGGCATGGCCTTCATCACCAATAAAATACTGTCCCTGAAAAGGACCAAACCCTCCACTGGTGTTATCCTCTGCAAAACCTGCCAGCGATATACCCAGAATACCGTGCGGAAGCCTTACGGACGGTAGTTTCATGCCCGGGATTTTTTTCACAGCTTCATGAAACATGGGATTGTCCGTAGGGATATCCCCTACCCTGGTTTTCAGGGAGGAACCCGGTTCCCCGGCCGATTTCAATGAAGACGGATGCCCGAAAAAGTCGTCCTTATCTACCTTGCTGATATAGCCAGTTCCTACCCATCCGCCCTGATTTTCAGTGTAGAAAAGTTCGCCCTTAGCATTTCTACCAATACCGGCCGGTGAGCGGTAACCTGCTGCAAATGGTGTCACTTTGCCCTCTGGGGTAACTTGCACCATCCATCCTCTCCATAGCGCATGACTCCCCATTTCTCCGAAAAATGGTTCTGCTCCCTTACCCATACCATTATCGCCCAGGTTGAAATTGATATAAAAATTGCCATCGTCGCCAATCACCGGTCCATGGTTATACTCACAATAATTGCCTGAAAGCGGCCAGGTAGCAACTGTTTCAAACAAATCTGCAATACCGTCTTTGTTGGTATCCGTTATTTTCGTCAGTTCAGCCCTTTGTGCTACATAAAATGACCCGTCCTTATATGCCAGCCCGAGCGGTTCGTGCAAACCGGATGCAAACAACCTGAAATGAGGTTTGGTCTTGTTTCCCATGGTAGGGTTATCAACGATCCAGATCTCACCCAGGCGCGTGGACACCGCCATCGCACCATTGGGCAGGCTCGCCAGTCCGCCTACTTCCAATGCCGTTTCTGCCGGGATTGGAATAGTGGTAATTTTATAGAAATCGTCTTCTGTTAAAGGTTTGATAGCTGCCCCATGACCTGTGTGCTGCGCCTGCACGCCCACTGCATGCATAAACATAACAGCCAGCAATACATTTCGCATTATCCCGCTCCTGCCTCTTTTTGATTTACTAAACATATTTTATTTTTTTATCGCATTACCAAATAAGCGTATAATTGAAATCATGATCCAGTACCGAACCGGAAAGGATCAATTCCTGCCCGTTTGCTGATTTTCTGATCACTGGTTTTAACTTTTTATCGCCGACTAGTTTGATGTAGTACTGATTATCACCAATCACATATAAATCATTGCCGAGCGAGGTGATGCTAGCCCCTTCGGCCAGCCGCAGCCACAGGTTGTTGGAAATTTTTCCGGAAGTAATTTTCAGCGAACGCGTCAAACTGTTGTCCCGCTCTTTTGGCAAAAAGCTGTCTTCCAGCTGCATATCACCAACCCGATACATAAAGGTAGGATTGCCGTCGGCAGCCAGTTTGTAGCCCTTGAAGCGGAATGTGTCTCCTGCCACATCTGGCCAGGGTTCGTTTGCATCATGAAGCATTGCAAAAGTGGGCACGGGCCGTACTTCTATTTTACTTCCGACCGGCTTGGCAACCTGGTATTCACCTCTGTCCGTCCACATGGAAGTAGCATCAATAAACCCGCCTTTCCAGAAATTGATCATTGCTCCCTGAGAAAGATCCATAGCGTAATGAACGCCTTGCGGGTTCCCTACTGCCGTACAGAAGGTTTTTTTCTTACCTTCAAATTCGATAAAACATCTTTGAACAATCGTCTTTCCCAATGGACTGACGATAATCGGTCGATCACGTATGTTTGTTCCGGCTTCTGGTTTTATCAGACTGGCAAAGTCTCCGTTGGGGGGAATCATATACCGGATATCCTTCAGTGCCATGACGCTGTTGCTCGCGAAAATAAGCGCACCTGTCGCAGCTTCGCCCGCCAGGGGACTATTCTTTGACGGGCCGGATAATCCCAGGTTCTCATAAATTACCACCCCGTTTAGCGTTACTCTGGCAAAAGCGGCATGACCAATTTTGTTATTCTGCTTGTCGAACCTTGGAGCGCGGAACATGACCTGCATATGTTGCCACAATCCCGGTGCACGGCAGACATTCATTCTCGCCGGCGTCACCATAGATGTAGGGCCATCTGCATTTTCGAGCACGGTGCCACATACATCCGTTCCGGATTTCCCTTTCGTCCAGCTGTCAGTCAAGCTAATGCCATACCGCCCCTGGAAATAAACAGTGGCAGAGGCCCCTTGCGCGAGCATGAAATTGAATTCAACGGACATATCGCCGAATTCGTTCGCCGACGAAAGATAATCGGTTTCCTTTCCGGCGGTGGTATGGACTACTTTTCCTGTGCCATCGGTAACATTGTTTTTGTAGGTTGCGTTGAGACCGAAGGAAACGCCACCCGCGATTTTCCACTTGTCGGATGGTTTCTTGAAAAAAGAAAAACTTTCCAACGGGATCTGGGTATACTTTTCGGCGCCGACTATTTCCTGTCCCTTTACTTGGGTGCATAGCACGAATGCCAGCACACAAGTAAACAGTGACTTAAAGGGGATGCTAAATGAATTTGTTACTGTCATATGGTTTGTAATCAATAACCTGGATTTTGCAACAGGCTTTTGTTGTTATCAATCTCGCGTTGCGGGATCGGGAAATACTTATTAAATTCTTTAAAGACTCCGGTTCCACTATTATATCCTACAAGAGGACCAGAGATAGCAGTGTTCGTTCTGAGCATATCAAACCAGCGATTGTTCTCATAGCACAACTCCCAGGAGCGTTCTTTGAGCACCGCCTGCCTGAACGAATCTTTGTCTGCCGCAGAAACCTCTCCGAGTTTGGCTCTTTTCCGCACCAGATTGATCGCATTTTTTGCTTTCGCAGTTGGTCCGTTCACTTCATTTTCTGCCTCGGCCAGGATCAGCAATGTTTCTGCAAAACGAATCCGGGTAAAGTTCTCGCTGGACCCACCTGCTGCGCCTGTATCAAAATACTTGAAAATGTGCGGCTCAAAGGTGACAATTCCAGAGCCATTCGCTGCGGGGTATTGCGTATAAAAATTGACTGCCTTGCGCTGGTCTCCATCCTGGAAAGATTGGTAAAAATCATTGGTAGGCGTAATGGCACCGAACTCTTCTATCCCAGCTTGAATACCACGATAACGTGGCAAAAACCAGGAGTGGAAATTACTCGAATTAATGACTTTATCGAATTGAATTGAAAAGATATGTTCCTTCCCATTCTTGGTTGCCACCTTGTAGTTATCGCCATAGTCGTCAAAAAGACTATAAACCCCTGAATTGACAACCTCCTCCGCCTTACTCGCCGCAGCTGCCCAGTTCTTTTGAGTCAGGTAAACTTTCGCCAGCAGGGTTTGTGCAGCACCTTTAGAAGCCCTGCCCTGATCAACGTTTTGTATGGTTACCGGCAACGCCTTTTCGGCCTCTATCAGATCTTGAACGATCAGTTCATAAATCTTTTCTTCACTGTCCCGCGCTACCTTCACGTCCGTTACTTCGGCAGTAGGTTTGGAGATCAACGGCACTCCTCCAAAAAGACGCACCAGATCAAAATAAAAGTAAGCTCTGCAAAAACGTGCTTCCGCCAGTATCCTGTTTTGCTCTCCTAAATCCATTTTGATCTCAGGAACATACTTAAGGACCGTATTTGCAGCATTGATTCCTTGATAGGAATATTGCCACCACAATCTGAAATGCCGGACTGCCGGATCAAAATTAAAAGCATCCAGACGATCCTGATCGATCACAGAGACACCTACGCCGGAATTGGCCTGATCAGTTGGCATTTCGAGCATAAAGAAAGGACTTTCGCCATAGGCAACGCCGCTGTAAAATCTTGGCAGGATTGCATACACTGCGTTAATTGCGCTAATCGCATCCTGACTGTTGCGGTAATATGCCCCCGGACTGATAAACGATTCCGGTTGCTCCTTCAAAAACTCCTGGCATGAGGACATACCGAAAGTCAGGGCAGCAAAAGTAATAGTTTTTAATATAATACCTGATTTCATGATATCTGAATTATGATAAACGACAAGATTACAATGTAATGTTTACTGAGGCCGTGAACATACGCGGCGTGGGGTAGCTGCTAAACTCGATCCCTTGTCCGAAGTTGCCTGAGTAGGTACTTACTTCTGGGTTGTAACCACCGTATTTTGTAATCAAAAAGAAATTCTGGACGCTTAGCGAGAGGTTGGCACTTCTGAACCAATTGCGCTCTTCAGGTGTGAACCGATAGCTTACGGAGAGATTTTTACCGCGAATAAATGCACCGCTTTCTACATGTCTGGTAGATAATCGTAAGTCACTGTTCTTCCGAACCTTCGCAATGGTGTTGCTCGGATTCTCCGGTGTCCATCTGTCAAGCAACGTAGCGTAGCTGTTTGCCTGCGTTTGTCTGTCTTCCAGTACGATTGGATTCAGGTTCATGTTATCATTTCCCTGCACGCCCTGAATTTGAAGATCCAAGGTGAATTTCTTGTAGGAAATCCGGTTCGACAATCCGAAAATGTATTTTGGGTTCGTGTTACCGATGATGGCCTGGTCTTTTGAATCAATGGCACCATCTCCGTTCATATCCTTGTAGCGGATATCTCCGGGCTGAGCGTTGGGCTGAGCGCTATTTTTAACTTCTTCCACATTTTGGAAAATACCGTCACGCGTCCAACCCCACAGCGACCCGATCGGCTTTCCTACTCTCAGAATATTCGTTTCTGTTACGAAATTCGGGCCTGGATAAATATCATCCCCTTCTGGTCCAAGAGCGAGTACTTTGTTTCTGTTAAAAGAAATATTGGCATCGGTCGTCCATGAAACAGCACCACGGGTATTTTCCGTGCTCACCATCAGCTCGATCCCTTTATTGGCAACTTTACCAATATTTTTGAAAATAGAACTGTAACCAGTAGTAAATGGCAATGGTGTATTCAAAAGAAGGTCACGGGTTTCTTTATAATAGGCGTCGGCTGTAAAGGTGATCCGGTTGTCGAGCATACTCAGATCGATACCAAAGTCAGTCTGCGATGTTTTTTCCCATTTCAGACCCGGATTAGGCACTGTACCTGGTCCAAGACCAATTGCCCGTTGCCCGCCGACGATATACGTAAATGTGGACAGGGACGAAATGGATTGATAAACACCTACTTCCTGATTTCCCGTAATCCCATAACTCGCGCGAAACTTCAGGTCGTTGATCAACTTTTGCTTTTGCATAAACTTCTCCTGGCTTATCCGCCACGCAAATGCTCCCGAAGGGAAAAAACCATACTTGTTGCTGGCTCCAAATTTAGACGAACCATCAACCCGTGTAGTTAATGTAAACAGATATTTGTCGTCCAGGAAGTAATTAATCCGGCCTAAATAAGAATTCAGCGACCATTGGTATGCATTCGATTGGGGTGGGTTTGGACGATCACCTACCCCGAGGTTATTGAATTGAAAGAAATTATCGTTAAAACCTCTGCTGGAAGCTTCCACCGATTCTCTTTTAAACTTTTGCCATGTAATACCAGCCAGTAAATTCAGCTCATGGCGATTATTTATTAACTTATTGTAGCTCAGTGTATTTTCATTCTGCCAAGAGAAATTATTGATATTACCAACCAAGGCGTAACCCCGATCAGCCCGGCTTCTACGCAAAGTACTAGGACTGTAATAATTCCTTTTTGTATCGTGGATATCAGCTCCGGCACTCACTTTCAACTTCAAACCCTGGGCCAGTTCATATTCTGCGAAGAGGTTACCCATTACCCGGTTAATCGTGTGAATGTCCTTGATTTCCGTCAGGATGGCAACCGGATTGTCAGTCCCTTCACCGCCCGGATGATCTGAACTGTTAGAATAAGTACCGTCTGCGTACTTAACAGGCAGGAAAGGGAACATTTCCAACATTGCGCGACTTGCATTCAGTCCGCCATTGTCGGTATCGATTTTGTGGTCCTTCGCCCTGTTGATGGTAAGACTGGTACTAACTTTCAGTTTTTTGGTAACCTGATTGTCGAGATTGAGCCGCATATTGACCCTGTTCAACTGAGAACCAAGCATAATCCCCTGCTCATCGAGATAGCCCAGCGCTACACCGTATCTATTTTGTTCATTACCTCCATAGATCCCCAACTGATGATTCTGTCTGAAGGCCGTGCGCGTAGCTTCTTTCTGCCAGTCTGTGTCAAATTCGGGGTTAGCGATCTGGGCCTGGGTAAACTGAGGCTTTAATCCGGAATTGGTATAGGCTTCATTTTCCATCTGCATATACTGGGAAGCATTGAGCATAGGAATCTTTCTGGCCATGGTAGCTAGCCCGAACTGCCCCGAATAGCTGATCTGGGCCTTTCCTGCCTTACCTCTTTTGGTCGAGATCAGGACTACACCATTCGCACCACGTGCCCCATAAATAGAAGTCGAGGAAGCATCTTTAAGAATTTCCATCGATTCGATGTCATTCGGGTTGATATACTGAAGACCATCAACACCGATAATACCATCAACCACGTAAAGCGGCTCATTCGTGGCACTAATGGAGTTACTGCCACGGATCCGGATGGAAATATTTCCTCCCGGCGCAGCTGAATTATTCATTACCTGCACACCAGGTACCCGTCCCTGAATGGCCTCACCTGCACTTGTGATGGGTCTACTTTGTATCGTTTCCGCGTTGATAGACGAGACCGATCCCGTGATATCTTTCCGCTTTTGCGCACCATAACCCACTACCACCATTTCTTCGAGGTTCATTTGCCCCGGTTGAAGTGTCACTTGCACAGAAGTCCGTCCCGCCAGCGAGACCTCTTCTGTTTTATATCCGATAAAAGAAACAACCAGGACAGCATTTGCCTCTGGCACCGAGATCGTAAAATTACCACCAGGGCCGGACTGCGTGCCCAGGTTACTGCCTTTTACGATAATGTTGGCCCCGGGAACCGGGCCACTGGGATCCTTAATTGTTCCCTGGACCGATATCTGCCCGAATGATTCTTGTCCGAGCAAAAAAATAATCCATAAAAGCGAACTTGACAATAGTCGTTTTAGCATTTCATCAATGATTAGGTTGGGTTAAAAAAAATCAGGATAATGTATGGAAGGAAAGGGCAAAATTGCCCTTTCGTATTAATCGTTTAACAGGCGGTTCCCAAGCACTTTTCTTAAATAGGTCAGACTCCGTTCTGCTTCGTCCAATTTACCGCACTCCACGCTCAGGAATATCTCACGGTCAACAGGTTCCATAATTCCGAAAACCCTTTCCCAATCCACCATTCCTTCTCCGCAAGCACAACCTACCGGCGTGCCGGTCACACTTCCTCTATCCTGATTACTTTGCTGCAGGCTAATATCTTTGGCATGAATGTGCAAAACACGGTCTTTTACCATAGTCAACCCGTCATAAGGATCTTCAACACCAGCCAGGTAAGAATTACCGGTATCCCAGTTTACACCGATCCAGGGAGAGGGAACTAGATCCACTATACGCAGCAATCCTTCCGCGGTTTTAGTATAAACCCCGTGCGGTTCTATGCAAATGTATTTCTTGTGACGTTTCGCTACCATGGCAGCCTTTGTCAGGGTATACTTCATGGTTTGATGTGCAAAATCATCATCCATCCAATCCGGTTTTACCATTTCGTCAGAATTGACGAAAGAAGCTCCAACGGCGTCTGCAAATATGATTGCTCTTGTCAGGCGGGGAACCGCAGCCTCCGGCTTCATTAAGGGGCTATGGCCACTTATACTGCTAACTTTTATATTGTACTTATCACAAATCTCCTTCATGAGCAGTGTATCTTCTTCCATAGAAAAGGAATGGAAATATTCAACCTCGCTCAAAAGCTCCCAGCCCGTATGAACCATAGGTTCTACATAACGGTACCCCATTTCCGATGCTAACTTCACACCTGCTTCGAAACTCATGTCGGAGCTTCTGCAATACTCCATGTTAAGACTGACTCTAAATTTTGCCATTTTACTAATATTAATAATAATTTAATATTGCAATATTATCATATAAAATAGCACTATGCGTTTGATATATTTCAGTGAAAGAATGTGTACATGGGCGCAGTTAAAAGCTAGCGCGGCAGCGGCCATCGCAAAGCGCCACGGGTTTGGGGTAACACCAATACAGTTCGGGAAGATCTTGGGGAACAAAGAGAGCCGGATTGTTGAAATTGTAGCGAAGCTTAACGAAAAAGATAGAATTGGAATCGATACACGATGTCCTTCCAACATTTCCAACCGACCGGAGTTAATTATCTCCATTTTGACGCATTGTTCTAAACCAAATAAGTTTTAAACTTTAATTGCTGTGCTTGAAGATTAAGTAGCCAAAGGTCAATTAAAACTCTCCCGAAATTCCATCGGTGCAACCTTTGTCTTTGACTTGAATAATTTGTTAAAAGAGGATGGATGTTCAAATCCTAACTGATAGGCAATTTCACTTATGGATAAGCTGGTTGTGGATATTTTTTCCTTTGCTTTTTCAATCAGTTTGCTGTGTATATGCTGCTGCGCACTTTGTCCTGTTAAGCTACGCAACATATCACTTAGATAAATGGGTGACAGGTTCAGCGTATCAGCAAGAAATTGAACGGTCGGAATTCCTTTGGTTTGTGCCGTATCCTTGGCGAAATAATCGTCTAATAGTTCTTCCATCCTTTGCAGCAGATCGTTGCTCGGCGCTTTTCGCGTGATGAATTGTCTTTTGTAGAAACGATTGCTGTAATTCAGCAATGTTTCAATTTGTGAAATAATCACATCATGACTAAAATCATCAATTCTACTCTGCAGTTCATCCTCGATATTTTTGAAAATAGTAATGATCGTCTCCTTCTCTTTTTCGGAAAGATGCAAGGCCTCATGCACAAAATAGGAAAAGAAACCGTATTGCCTGATCTTCTTTGCCAAAGGATAATTCAGCAGGAAATCAGGATGGATGAGTATCGTATAGCCAGAATGGTCTCCATTATTTTCTCCGTTTCCAGCCACCTGGTTAGGCGCTTTGAAAAATAAGCCCCCTTCATCAAAGTCATAATAGCCTTGCCCATATTTTAATTTTCCAGTCAGGTTCTTTTTAAATGATATTTTATAAAAGTTATAGACAACAGCATTAGGTAACCTGCCAGAGTCTATTGCAATATCTTTTATCTCGACCAGACTTATCAGAGGATGCTGAGGCTTTGGCAGCCCCAGCACCCGATGTAAGTCAGACAAGGATTCAAACCTGTATGGCATATTTTCTTCCTTTTTCATGTCGTTAATTTACAAATCGCGAATTAATCAGCGGTTTAAAGTATTCATGAACTTTTCAGGATAACGGGTTCCTGACACAATCCCGACAGGCATCATCGCCTCGATACTTTGCAAGTCCTGCTCGGTAAGTTGAATATTTTCGGATGCAATATTTTCTTCAAAATATTTTACACGTTTCGTTCCGGGAATTGTAATGATATCTTCGCCCTGCGCAAGCACCCAGGCTATGGCCAATTGTGACGGACTACAACCTTTTTCAGTTGCCAGGGTTTTTATCTTTTCTACAAGTTCGACATTTTTATAGAAATTTTCGCCCTGGTAACGAGGCATATTGGCACGGCCATCTTTAATGTCCTCAGGTTTTTTAAATTCACCAGTTAAAAAGCCACGGCTTAGCGGAGCATACGCAACAAGTCCGATACCTAATTCACGAATTGTCGGGAGCACTTCGGCTTCAATGTCCCGGGTCCAAAGAGAGTATTCGATCTGAAGAGCTGTAATGGGATGAACGCTCGCCGCTTTGCGAATAGATTCGGCAGATGCCTCAGAAAGACCGATGTAACGAACCATACCTTTGGCAACAAGCTCAGCCAACGCACCGACTGTTTCTTCAACTGGTTTTTGGGTATCTACACGAGCAAGTGTGTACAAATCAATGTAATCTGTTTTAAGGCGCTGTAAACTGTGCATGACCGCGTTGCGAATATAGTCCGGATGACCATTCACAGGACCAGGCCCCACAGGTGAAACCATCTGACCGGTTTTTACAGAAAGAAATGCCTTGTCCCGCTTCCCTTTGATAGCCTGCCCGATTAGCAATTCGTTGTGACCTGCAAGATAGTAATCCGCTGTGTCTAAAAAATTATGTCCAAGTGCAAGGGCTCTTTCTATCGTGTCGATCGATTGCCTTTCATCACTTTGTCCATATGCGCCAGACATTCCCATACATCCTAAACCAACCGCCGAGGCAACAGGTCCGTTTTTTCCCAATTTTCTGTTCATGACTTTTAAATTTGATTGATGGGACAAAGGTCACAGATCGTCACTTTGAAGGATTAGTCTAACTGAGGTTTTACTTAATGCAAGTTGCGTAGTTCTATATTTGTGAATCCAATACGTGCATGATGATAAAACTGAGGATTTTTAACAAAAAGCCCTTAGCGGTTACTGCATGAATTTTCTTTGGAAACTTTGTTGTGATATTGGCAAAAGTATTTTCTATGGTTTTTCTATAATACTTATTTTCAAGATCTTCGGCCAAAGTATTTTTGATTACAGAGTTCTTCTTGGTTGCTGCTTTAAGTTTGATCTTGTTAAATGCCAAAAGCAATTCCCCTTTGGTCTTCTTTTAAATAGGCCGAATCAGCATATAAATCACTGTTTTCGGGTAAACCCAGAGACATTCCCTGAAATGCTGTATTGTCATGAATACTTCCGGCAGTGACCATAAATTCTACGGGTATACCTTCCTTAGTAGTTACAACGTGAACCGCAGCGGCGGCCGTCTTAAAACCATAAAAGTACTCGCGCTTAGACGCGTTATATCCGCGAAACTCTTTCCCTTTAATAATCTTCGATCTACAAATTCCGATATTTTTACAAACATCCACTGGAAATGAGTCGATTATATATATACTTTAAAGATTTAATTCCTTGAATACCATAGCTAGATGAAAGAATAAATCCGCCATCAAATCGGTCGAACTATGTAAAACACGGTTAAAATTACTCTTGTCAGGTATTGTAAAACCATAATGATCAGCCAGATACTTACAAGCTGATGCTTGATTGCCATAGAAATATTTAGCTGACAGAATAACCGTAGTAACAACCTGGGAATTTGTTAATTTTCTTCTGCTATCTAGGCGGCAGTTACTTATTTTTGGTAATAAATCGTCTACTAGTGCAACGGGCGGCGTTCCGCTATATTGTAACTGTAAAATCTTTCATTATAAGGTTGTTTAGTTCGCAAAACAAATTAACCTCATTTTGAAGGATTTTGCATTTTAGGCACTACGCAACTTACATTATTTAATAATGCCGCTGAGAATTGGATACAGCTCACAAGTATCAGCAAATTTTACTTTATAAAACCCGTGACACTTTTTGTTCTTTCTTTTAATTTAACCCAACTTAAAATGAAATGGCTTTCTTCATCCACATTGACAACTATCGGGGATAAGTTCTGATGTACTTTTTAATAGAGAGTGCTCTTTGAATAAGAATTTGTACGTTTTTATAAAGTACTAAGTTAAATCCCATCCTTTTCTGGGTTTACAAGACAGGAGTTTGTTTGCCTCGTTATCACCAGCAAACTTCTCTTTATCTGCATTCCAATTCAATTCTCTTTTAAGTCGGTACGATATTAGCCCTAAATGCATTGGCAGGGTAAGCTCCCTGGTGTAGGCAAGATTGGATTCCGGCTGTACTCTTGACTTCACTGCATCTACAAAATTCTGCTGATGTCCTGGTGACCGGGGATTGGTTTGCGGTATTTCGGAGATGTCCGTAACTGTTTGACCATTGATTGTAATTTCTCGGGAATCGTAGTCACAAATGAGTGTTCCTTTATCCCCTTCGAAGTAAGCACCAATTCCCCTTTGGGCAGCACCCGGTACGTTAGGAGGGACCGTCGTCCAAAATATTTTAAGGTCATCGAACTCGTAATCTACATCCAACCATTTTGGAGCATCTCCCATGCCAGTGGGGCTTTCCCCCCTTGCAATTACTCTTTTTAACCCTTTTGGCATGATTGACGAATAAACCACATCTGCAATATGACACCAGAAATCGGCGTAAACACCTCCTGAATAATCCAGAAAATACCGGAATGTACCATGGCATTTTTCGGCCATGTAGTCGGTATAAGGGGCGGGGCCCAGCCACATATCCCAATTCAAAGTTTTTGGAATAACCTGCGCGCCCGCGGGCCGCAGTTCCGGCGAATGACCGGTTTTCCAAAGTCGTACGGTACTTACCTTCCCAATTGCACCCGATTTAATTATTTCAACCACGCGGTGAAAATTATCACCTGCATGTATTTGATTGCCCATTTGAAAAACCCGTTCGTATTTGTTCAAGTTTTTCAGCATCATATTTCCTTCTCTCACGTTATGTGAAAGCGGTTTTTCTCCATAAACATCTTTACCTGCCTGAAATGCCAAAGTGGCAATCTGCGCATGCCAGTGATCGGGCGTTGCAATGGTTACCGCATCTATATCTTTACGGTCCAGAATCCGCCTGAAATCGCCATAGGTATCAACCTTCCGGCCGGGATGAATTTTCGCCAGTCTTTCATTTGTTTCTCCCAGATGAAGCTCATCAACATCGCAAAGTGCTGCTGTTTCCACCTCCGGCAAATTAGCAAACCACCGCATATGGCTGTTTCCCATTCCACCAAGGCCAATATGTGCGATACGTATCCTGTCACTGGCGGCTGCTTTCCCATACAAATACGGAAGCAGGGTAAGCCCCAGAGCTCCCCGCCCTGCCGACTTGATAAAATCTCTCCTGTCTATATGTTTGCTTTTTTCCTGATTTTCCATAAATAATTTCTAATAAGTTGGGTAATGAGATGTAAAACTACATTTCCTTAATTCTGATATTTCTGAACTTGACGACTGATCCATGCCCCAAAAATGCAATGTGCCCTGACTCATTCAGTACCGCCTTTTGAAAAGAACCCGGTTTTAACTTAGCTGTTGCTTCTTTCAAATCACCATCCAAAATCATTTTTCCATTTAGCATAACCTGAATATGATTTCCTTTTGCCCGCACTTCTTGGACGTTCCATTCTCCTGTCGGTTTTAAGAAACCACGTTTTGCAGGAATGATCTTGTAAACAGAGCCGTGATATTGCCCCGGCTCAAGGTCTTTGTAGCTTGGGTGCTCATTGTCCAGTATCTGTAATTCCATTCCGCTGTACCCGTTCTTACCTTCTACAAAATCGTGACGCAGCCCTAAACCATTGTTGCCGGCTGCCTCAAGTAAAAATTCGAAGCGCAAGGTGAAATCGGTGAATGTGTTTTTAGTATATAAATTCCCCCCTTCGTTTTGAATTGGACGCATCGTAATCGTTCCGTCTTCCAGCACATATTCTTTTGTATTACCCTTCCAATTGTCCATCGAGCTGCCGTCGAAAAGAATTGTGTAACCTTGTTTTTTTTCTTTCTTTGTTAATTTAAACGTTGTATCAGGTTGAGTTTGTCCCAAAACTTTATAGCAAAGAAGACAGAAAACAGACAGTGTGATCACACCAGCCTTGATATTTTTCATATTGTGAATATTTATGGTTGATAGCATAAGAAACCCCACAGTGAATGTTACAGAGGGGTTTCAGTTTGGCTTAATCCTGTATGGAAACAGGAATAATCATCGTTGATTTTGCTGGATTGATTCCGAATTTAGAGACTTCAGTTATTTTCAGCGGTAGCATGTAGGAACCCTTTGAGGCTTTGTCTCTAACCACATAATAACTAAGTCCTTGCTCGTTATTCAAGTTTGGCACCAGAAAGCTGGACGCATCGAGTCGGTATGCCTGTGCGGGTAAAATTACGTGATTGGTTTTTTTCTCAAGATTGTAGGCAGTCAGTACAGATTCATCCACTTCGACCTTGTAATGTAGATCGGCCTTGTTGTTGTAATTGGTTTGCACAAAAGCATAGAACTTCGTTTCTGCTGGTGCGCGTGACAGGCTTATGCTTGAAGTTCCAGGTGCAAGTCCGGCTGTTTTAAATTGTAGATAAGGACTTAAAACTGTTGGAACAAACACAGAATAAAGCTGAGATTCAGCGGCTGTCTTGAGTGAACCGCCAGCACTTAACTTAAAAGGAACCGCATAAATCAGCTTTGTTTCGACCTGCAGCGCTTCTATGCCTGTGGCATCAAATGAAATTTCAAACGGAACCTGGTAATCCGATTTACCTATCGTCAGCACGGAGCTTTTCAACGTGTAATACGATGCGGGAAGCAAGGTGTATTTGGTTCCGTAGTATTTTGCCAAAAGGGTTTCATCCACGTTTAATGTCACTTCACCGTTTTGGGAGCCAACACCGCTTTTGATGACCTGCAGGTTGTAATTGAAGTTTTCTCCTTTGTAAATGTTCTGATTATTTAACCCGAAATTGTTAAGATACACTTTATCTTCTGCCATGTTATTCATCCTGCGGTCTTCGCAGCTCGCTGACATCATTGTAAAGGACAACGCCAACAGATGCAATAATCTCTTTTTATAATTTTTCATGATCCTGATTCGGTTGAACTGATTACCATCCATAATTTTGAGTGAAACTTTTCATTTCATTAAGCTGCGCCTGGTTGATCGGAAAGAAATAATGTTTCTTTTCAAAAACCCTCACACCCGGAAATATGGTTGACGAACGTTTCCATGAATCGTCATAATTGGTAGCAGAGAGGTTACGGGTGTAGTTTGGTCCTACAAATTCCTTCTCCGCAATCATCCAGGTACGCGCATCGTGATAGCGGTGAGATTCGAACGCCATTTCCACCATGCGTTCCTTCTGTATCAATTCACGCAGTAACGACTTATTACCAATAATTTCAGGATAAGCAACCTGAAGATTATTTAACCCGCTGCGATTCCTTACCTTGTTGATGTAAAGCAAGGCATCGGTTTCATTTCTCTGTGCCTTTTCATTGCATGCTTCTGCGTAGCTCAGGTATATTTCTGCAAGCCTGAACAGGGGCCAGCAAAATTGTCCCCATTGACCATTTTCTGTATTGTTGCTTGGATCACTCATTCTTCTCCATAAATAACCGGCCTTTACGCAGTCACCTGACGCTTGGTAGCCAGAAGTACCTCCGGTATGAAATGTTACTACCTTATCACCGGAGCCACGGTTATACCAGTTAAATCCATTTGCCAGAACTGATGCATAAAAACGCGCGTCACGTCCTACGGTGCTGTTATGTGCTCTTACTGGTTTCCAGTTATCGACGGGATGTACAAATGCAGGCGTAAAACCTTCTTCCTGATATCCTGACTTTGGATCAATGACGGGATAGCCGGTGTCATCGTAACCGATTACCGGATAACGCCCGCTTTCAGCCATAGGGTAAGTATCCACCAGTTTCAGAGAAGGGGCATACCCTCCGTAACCTTCTTTGATAACACGAGGCGGATTGGCTCTTACCACCCAGCCATTTGCAGCACCTAACCACCGCCCCAATATCACTTCTGAATTCCAAAATTTAAAGAAAACCCCCTGATACGATTTAATAGCTTTGCGCATCGGATCGGCTTCTGTATTATCCGTATATAAAGAATATTGGTTCATATCGATCAGCGCCTTTGCCGTATTTGCTGCAAGCTCCCATTTACCAGCATCCACAGTCTGCGGGAAAATCTTCTTCCCTTCTTTGTTCGTCATTTCTCTTAGATGCTCTGCTCCGTTAAACAGAGGGCGGGCGGCATAAAGTGTAGCCCGGGTCTTAGCAGCAAGAACCGCCCCTTTCGTAACTCTCCCGGCCCAAGCTTCCTCGGTAATTGTTGTCGGTAATAGGGCTATACATTTATCAAATTCAGAAAAAATAAAACTAAAGTTTTCATCCACAGTGTTACGGTCGATGGACTCAGGTCGAATGGACATGTCTGTATCCATATCTCCCCAGATATAAACCGGACCATATTTACGCAAAAGGTTAAAGTATAGGAATGCACGGATAAAACGAGCCTCTGCTTTCATAACCTCTTTTTCTGCCGTACCTATCTCCACGTTTTTATCTACGTTGTTCATGAAAATAGTGGCTTGATTGATGCCAGTGTAACTGTTTTTCCATGTGGCATATGATCCGGTTGTCGGCCCCCATGAACCATTGTTCATGTTCAACCACTCCACCCCCGACAACCAGGAAAACATCGCTTCGTCAGATCGTGGCACGACCGACCCTTCACCACTGACTAAATCCATTTCATTTGGTAAAAAGCTGTATACCTGAGCCAGATAACTCTCCGTGGTCGATCTCTTATTGAATGTTTCTTCCAGGGTAAGGGCATTCTGAAGCTCCACGGACAAATAGTCACTGCAGGAAGTAAAAACAGATACGCTTAAAAATATGCCTGCTATTAATGATAACTTTCTCATGATGGTCACTGTTAAAAATTAAGACTTGCTCCGAAACTAACCGTTTTCATTTGCGGGTAAATATTACCGTAGTTGGCATTCAGTTCCGGATCCCAGAGCTTGAATTTACTGAAGGTAAATAAGTTAACCGCTTGTATGTAAATTCTTACAGTAGAGATTCTTGCCTTACTGACCAGACTTTTTGGGACCGTGTAACCGATCTCTGCATTTTTTACCCGCATGAAGCGCATGTTTTTTTGATAAAAGGTAGAGGCCTGCCGGTTGTTTTCATTGTAAGCCAGTGACATTCGTGGATATTCCGCATTAGGGTTCTGGTTTTTCAGACTCCATCTTTTTTCAGCAGCATCTGCCAAAATTTGTCCGTTCACAAGGATACTCCCTTCTGGTCCCTGTATAGGGCCTCCGCTGATAACTCTTGTAACGTTGCCTGTGCCCTGAAAGAAAGCCGACAAATCGAACTGTTTATATTTGGCACTTAGCCCAAAACCGTATGATATTTCCGGTACGGTGCTTCGTCCGATGGCAATACGGTCATAGCTATCCACCATGCCATCTCCGTTGATATCCTTAAACTTGATATCACCAGGTATCACAGCACCGAACTTTTGAACCGGACTTTGATTAATATCCTCCACAGATTTAAAAAGCCCCAGAGAAATCAACCCAACTTGTTGGCCATAAGCCTGTCCGACAACATCCTGGTATGGATAAATTGGAGTAGGCGCATCATTATAAAGGACTTTATTACGGTTGAATGAGAAGTTTCCGCGTGCTGACAGCAGCCAATCCCCTTTGACATAGCTGTATTCAACGGATCCATCAATGCCCCGGTTCTGCATTTTACCCAGGTTGACATATTGTGCGATGTTTACACCGACAATAGAGGGAACACTTTGCTGTAAAATGTAGATACCATCCCGTTTTTCACTAAAATAATCCACCTGAAGTTTCAGCTTATCCCAAATTCCCAGTTCGAAGCCAACGTTGGTTTTAATCGCCTCTTCCCAGGCTACATTCGGGTTACCCGGATTGCCGGTTGCTACACCGGCAATGTATTTTTGTCCTGTCGTTCCAAAGGTATATGCACCAGAATTCTGCATTTCGGAATTATAGGCAAAACGGCGGTCGCC
Organism: Dyadobacter sp. LHD-138; assembly: GCF_030929615.1. Lineage (GTDB taxonomy): Bacteria > Bacteroidota > Bacteroidia > Cytophagales > Spirosomataceae > Dyadobacter. Next base: position 140,658 of record NZ_JAVFVU010000028.1, read on the forward strand.
ACCAATCTGGTCATTTCCGATGTAACCGTGAGAACCCCGGAATTTCATCAAATTAACAGCCGGAAATATTTTTTGAAAAAATTTCTCTTTACTTAGATTATAGCCAATACCCACGGAAGGGAAAAATCCAAATCGGTGTGCCGGAGCAAAGTTCTCGGATCCATTGTAACCGAAATTGCCATCGAAAAACAATTTGTTTTGAAAAGCATAGGTAATCCGTCCTGCAACACCAATGTTACGATACGGAAAGGAAGATATGTAGTTAGCAGGGAAATTATTGGTATGCTCTCTTCTGGTGAATAAAAACAATCCCCCAATCCGGTGATCCCCAAAGGCATTGTCGTAATTAAGCGAGGATTCCAGGTTGGTGGTTTTCGTTCCGCGGTTGGATCTGGCCAAAGACAGGTAATCACTTCCGTCAGCATTTTTATGCAGAATCAGATTTCCGCTTTCATCTCGGCCTGTTGCATAAAAGGTCGCCGGGTTTTTTCTTTGATCTAGTGTCGATTCATTGGTAGCATCCCAAGAAAACTTGATATTAAACTTTAAACCGGGAAGAACAAAGTTACTCAAATCTTGTGTCACACTCATCAAAGACTGTGACGTATTCCAGAAATCCTTGGAAAAACCAGTGCTGTTTAACCAGTAGTAAGGGTTGGACCCCACAAGTGGCTGAGCATAGGTTCCATCAGAATAATAGGGAGCAATAGCAATGGAAGGAGTCGTAATCACCCCGCTATACATGTTTGCCATGTCAACTCCTAGACGGTTTTTAGTTTCGTAGGTATTGGAAAGATTCAGACTCAACTCTGTAGATTTTGTGATATCCACATCCAGATTGGATCGAAAGGTAAACTTGTTATAATTTACTGAAGGGTTGTAAGATTTAGTTTTTATAGGATTAAATAAACCGTTTTCGTTGTAATACGACCCAGACACATAATACCTGGCGATTTTACCTCCACCTGATACGTTTAGGTTTAAACGATTACTAGTTGTGACATCCTTAAAGATGGTTTTCATCCAATCCACGTTGGGGTATAGATCAGGATCTGCTCCTGATAAATACTTCTGTTTTAGATGATCCGGAAACGGTGTGGATCCGTTCGCGTCATAGCTGATATCATTGTAATAATCCATCCACTGAGCCGCACTAGCCAACTTGGGAACTCTGGTAGGAGCCAAAAAACCTCTTTCAAAGCGTGTGCTGATCGTAGGCTTGTCGGAATATTTTCCTTTTTTTGTAGTGATCAACACAATCCCATTTGCGCCTCTTACCCCGTAAACGGCAGTAGCACTTGCATCTTTCAGAATGGAGAAGGACTCAATATCCTCAGGATCAACCAGGTCCATTGAACGCTGTATACCATCCACAAGAATAAGCGGCGTGTTATTTGCACCAAAACTACTGATACCGCGGATCCAGAAGCTTGAACCCGAGCCTGGTTCGCCGCTTCCCTGTACCGAAACAATACCAGCGATCTGCCCTGCGAGGGCATTGCTTAGCTTACTTACCGGCACTTTTAGATCACTTGCAGATACCGATGAGATAGCCCCTACAATACTTTCTTTTCTTTGTGTTCCAAAAGCTACCACCACCACCTCTTCCAGATTCTGATTGTCCGGATGGAGAATTACATCCAGTGTTTTACGATTCCCCAGCGATACTTCCCGCGTAATGTAACCGACAAAAGAGAAAACTAGTTTTACCTCTCCCTCGGGCACCGACATACTGTAATTACCGGAAGCATCGGCAGATACTCCGCGAGATGTTCCCTTTACCATGATGTTAACTCCGGGAAGCACTTCTCCTTTTTCGTCTGTAACGCGCCCTGTTATAGGGACTTCCGAATTTAGAATCGACACCTCTTTAATCTTTCTCCCGATAATTTCAATCATTTTTATTCCGTTAGCAGAAGAAGGATTTGGGAGGTGTTCGAGAGGCTTTTCAATGGGTACCGGACTTTGTTTTTCATCCAACAGCAAATACGTCCCCGTTTTTACTTTTTTAAACCGAATGTCTGTCGAGCGGAGCAGGACATGTAGATTATCTTCAAATGAAAAAGCAGGGCGGATACTATTGCGAAGCACCATAATTTTGTTGACGATTTTCTCTTCAAACAACAAATCCACTTGATATTTGTCTTTCAGTATCAACAGCATATCCGCTAACTCTGTCATTTGTCCCCGCGAGTCAGACTGCCGGACTACAGTCTTAGAGTTGGCAAAGAGCTGGGCTAATGCCAGATTTGGGAATGCACCGATTGCAATACAGAGGCAAAAAGCCCTGATTAACTGTAATTTTAAATTCATAAATCGGTAAAATTGAGATGGGAAATGATTAAGGGTTAGGAATTAATATGATCTTATTTTCGGTTTTGGTGATTTCAAAACTATACATATAAGACATGCTGGTAAGAAGCTCTTCTGCATTTTTTGCCGGGAAAGACCCGGTTGCAGTCCGGGAAGCGAGCTCCATGTTATTTATTTTCACGACAACACCGAATACTTCGTGAATTCTCTCGGCCACTTCTTTCAAGGGGGTATCATCGAAGATGAATCGATGTTCCTTCCATGCTGCGTGTTGTACGAGCTGTTTTTCTGATAGCTTTTCAATTTTAATTTCTCCATCGCTTTCTACTGTCGCCCGATCGCCTGGCGACATCGTTAAAGGATTGTTTCCTATATAGGAGGAAAGCTCGACTTTGCCTTTATTAAGAACAACATTGGTTTGTTTTGGTCTGGTATAAACCGAAAATTCGGTCCCAAGTACAGTAATCAAACTGTTATCAGCCGTATGGACTTTGAAATATTGATGATCGGCGGTGTGCTGTACAGAAAACTCAGCTTCCCCTTCCAGATATACGTGTCTTGTAGATTTGCCAAAACCCCATCTGGGAACCTTAAGCGTCGAATTTGCATTTAGCACCACTTGACTACTGTCGTCAAGATAAAATTTGTTTAGCTCACCAAAAGATGTTTCATAAGTACGGTACATCACAAATTCCCTACCTAAGTAGGATGCGAACCCCATCATAATCAGGCTAGCGGCTGCCCATAGCAACAATAATTTCTTGGAAACACGGCGAGTCGGAGATTTCAATTCGACATCGGTAGGCTCCTGCTTTTGAAAAAGCTTTTCTGTGACATTTTCGAGTGCTGCCAAGGTATCGGGCTGGAATTGAAGTTGCATTTTTTCCCATTCTTCCAACCATTCAAAATAAATTTCGACATTTCGTACATTTGTCAGCCAATGCTCTATCATTTGTTTCTGCATAGCAGTTGCGTCGCCTGAGAAATAAGTAAAAACAATATATTTTGTCAATTCTGGTCTCATTTTTTATCTTTTAGAAACATTACAAAAGACCAGGGGGATGTCTTTAGTAATGTTATATTTTGGGTTATAATAAACCGGATAAGCTTGCAATTATTAACATATTGGGGTTTTTAAGTACCTTCCGAAATTCGACAAGTGCCTTGCTGATATGTGCCTCAACTGCTTTTTTAGAAATTTGAAGTATTTCTCCTATCTCCTGATAAGATTTTCCTCCAAAACGGCTCATTAGGAACACTTTTTGATTTTGCGGAGGAAATCCAGCAATTATTCTTTCAATTCTCATGTACAGTTCATCAAACTCCATGAGACGGTCAGGTTGAATGTGGACTGATTCAAGAGTTACTTCATCGAGTTCTTCCGAAGTTTCCCTGTTTAGTTCCCATTTCAGGTAGTTAAGACATTTGTTTCGCACTGATATGAAGAGATAAGCACGAAAGGAGGTAGTAATGTGTTCATGAACAGCGTTTTTCCAGAAGGACAAAAATACTTCCGATACGATATCCTCAGCGACTTCTTTTGAATATACGTACCTAACAGCATGGCTGCACAGGGGTGTATAATAATGGCGAAACAGCAGATCATATCCTTTTTTGACATCTGTTCTGAATATGCTTCTGATAAAAAACTCCTTATCAACAGGTTTGTCCGAATCTGCTTCTGGAATAGTATCGGTTTGAATCAAGCCTTTTTCTCCGGAAACTTCAATCAAATCTTTATTCTGCATTTTTTCCAATTCGACGAATATTAGATATACCTTTTAATCACTTAGACAAAATTTTATGACAGCACCCTACCTCATTGGTGAAATAATTAAAAAAAAGTAAAGGGGGCTTGATTGGGTTAAATTAAAAGATTGAACGAAAAATACCGCCGCAGAGTCAGAAGGCATTCGAAGTCTTGTATTGGGAAGTCAGTTTTACCAGTTATTTTTTATTTTGGTAGATATTCCCTCGCTTTTTTAAAAACCCTTTCACATTTGAGCCTGCAAATTGTAAGATTTTGTAAAGGGTTGGCTGGCTTTTGATCTGGAACATCCCGTATAGCATCGGTGCTATGGACATTCCTTTCATACATTTCTTTGACTTCCACGGCGATTTTCTGGTAACGCTCAATCCTTCCGGTCTGCCTCCTGATCTGCTCCTTGCCCTGGCTGATTCCAACCCGGCCTTTGTCTGCTCCCGGATCACGTTGCGTTCATGCTCGGCCAATACGCACATAAACTGGAAGAACAAATTCCCGGTCGCAGTGCTGGTATCTATAGCTTCGGAAAGTGATTTAAAATGAATCTCTTTCTGTTTTAATAATTCTATTATTGCGTCATACTAAACTGAATAAGACAGAAGTTGATGAGCTATTGCAAATCATCAATAAAGGTTCTCATACAACACAAACTTTTCGGGCAGCGTATGTTCTTTTAGATAGTGATGAGGGTGAGTATTCCCAGAAAATATCCAATGAACAAATTAGCAATGTGCTGCGCATTGGGATGCGAACAATAAACAGAATCAAAAAGAAGTTTGTCGAGGATGGTTTAGAAGCATCTTTGGAGCGTCGGAAAACATCCCGGATTTATGAGCCAAAAATAGATGGAGAATTGGAAGCAAAATTAGTGTCACTTTGTTGTAGCAGCCCGCCATCGGGCTTCGCAAAATGGTCCATGAGGCTTTTAGCTGATAAAATGGTAGAATTGAAATATGTTGACAGTATCTCTCATGTTGCGGTGGGTAATGTTCAAAAAAAATGAACCGCAGCGGCTTAAGCCTTGGAAAGTTAGGGGATGGGTAATCGCCGCTGAACGGAGTGGTGAGTTTATTGCAAACATGGAGCAGATCTTGGATGTATATCAACGTCCTTGTAGTGAAGAATTTCCTGTAGTATGCATGGATGAATTACCAAAACAGTTGATCGAGGATGCCCGGATACCGGTGCCCATGAAACTTGGTCAAGAAGCCAGGGTTGATTACGAATACATCAGGCATGGATTTGCCAATATTTTTATGGCCAGTGAGCCATTAAAGGGCAGGCACTTGGTTGAAGTAACAGAATTAAAAACGAAAAAGGAATGGGCTAAATTCGTAAAACGTATATCAGACAAATTTTGTCCGAATCCTCAAAAAATAACATTAGTAATGGACAATTTCAGGACCTAGGAGCCTGTCGGGCTTGAACGTTTGCATATAATTTGGTACCTTCAGATTATGAAACATTTTGTAGGAGCTAACCGTGGACAAACGACATTTATGCCCTATGATCTCGAAGAATGGTTGCCACAGGACCATTTGGCACGCTTTATAATTGAAATAGTTGACAGATTGGATTTTTCAAGGATTTACAGCCAGTATTAGAGGTGCTGGCACAGCTGCCTACGATCCTAAATTGCTTTTAGCGCTAATCTTTTATGGTTATTCCACCGGCGTGTTTAGTTCCAGGAAAATAGAGGCCGCTACATATGATTCGGTAGCTTTTCGCTTTATAGCAGGCAATCAACATCCTGATCATGACACGATTGCCGGATTTCGTAAGCGTTTTCTTGGTAAAATCAAGGGATGATTTAAGGATATATTACTCATTGGAAGAGAGTTAGGTCTTGTAAAACTGGGGAATGTCTACCTTGACGGCACAAAAATTCAAGCCAATGCAAGCAAGCATAAGACGGTCCGCCGCGCGGCGATGAGTTTTGAATATATGAAACGAGTTGAAGAACAGTTAGAGTCAGAAATCAGCAAACTACTTGCTATTGCATCCAGCACCGATGAACAGGAAAGGCCAGAAAAAATGGACGTTCCTGCCGAATTGAAACGGCGTGAGGATCGCTTAGAAAAAATAAAAGCAGCCAAGGCTGCAGTCGAAGCCCGGGCGACCGAGCGTTATAAGCAAGAAAAAGAAGAATACGACAAGAAGATAAAAGCACGCACAGAGATAGAGGAGAAAACGGGCAAGAAGCCCAGAGGGAAAGCTCCGAAAGAGCCTAAAAATGAGCCAAATGAGACAGATCAGTTTAATTTCACTGATCCGGTGGATATTTCGGAGGGACCATGCCAGTGATTTCGGTCAAACCGTGCCACTTTAAAAGATCATACAATGATATAAAAAAAGTTGTTGTTATTCCTGTTTGAGTATGCCTTTTCGAAGCGAGTCTCCTTTCAGATCAATTCTATGTGATGAGTTGATGATCCTGTCCAGTATAGCATCTGCAATGGTGCCCTGCCCACCAATGATCTCATACCATGCAGATACGGGTATCTGCGAGGATATTATGGTTGATTTTTTGCCATGCCGGTCATCGATTATATCCATCATGATTTCCCTGTCCTGATTGTCGAAGGCCTGCAGTCCGAAGTCGTCAAGGATTAATAGCTGGACGCGGGTCAGTTTTTCAAGTTCTTTAAGGTAAGTGCCGTCAACCTTGCTGAGTTTTAGCTTTTTAAAGAGTCTTCCAGTCACAGTATACAGCGTTTTTATTCCTGATAGACATGCCTGGTGGCCCAGCGCCTGAGAGAGATAACTTTTTCCTGTACCAGAAGCCCCGCAGATAATGACGTTCTCTTTTCTGGCTGCGAAGTCAAGTGTGCCCAGACGGGCAAACATATTTTTGTCCAGGTTTCTGTCTGCCGAGTAGTTGATGTCAGCCATACTGGCAAGTTGCCTGAAGCTAGCTTGTCTGAGAAGTCTTTCTACCTTGCTATTTTGCCGCTGCTCCCATTGGTGATCGGTCAGCAGAGCCAGATATTCATCACATGTCATTGACGCAAGCCTGTTTTGTTCGACGTAAGTAAGATGTAATTGGGCCATGGCCCCCAGGCGTATATTCCTTAATTTTTCAACTGTCTGATTGTTCATTCTTCTGTTTTTTGGTTGTGATTATTCATATGCGGAAGCGCCCCGTATGTTGCTATGGAATGGTATATGGTCATTTGTATTTTGCAGGTCCAACTCATATAAGGGTACTTTGTCCATATTATTTTTGAGTATGTTTTTGATCCGTATATATGAGCACGCATCTGTATCCAAAGCCCTTTTGCAGGCCTGGTCGAGCCTTTGAGAGCCGTATGCGCGATAGAGTTGGATAACACCCAGGGCCCGTTTGTAGCCTATCTCAGGGTAATCCTGGGCGATAAGTATCTTTTCTACGCACGCTAGCACGTGCTGACCGTGTGGTGCCGCTTTTTGTCTGAAGAACTCCGGATTCCAGTCTGAGTAAAACTTATGCGTACTGCTTAAGTGGTCGGTATTTGTGATATATGCCCCCTTGGCCAGATTGCGCTGGTGCATGGCTATTCTTTGGTGATTATGAAAGACTTCGATCCTGCTTTGCGTGTAGTGGATCTGGGTTTCTTTCCCGATAAAGCGGTACGGGACACTATAATAGCTTTTGTCGGGCGAGAAGTATACATATCCCATCTTCTGTACTTTTGCCCTTTTAAAATCCTTCAGCTCATAGGGTGTATCCGGAAGTACTTTCAGATACTGACGCTCTACAGCTTGGAAGAGCTCTATGCGGCTGGACTCTTTGCGTTTAAATATCAATTCGTTATACCGCTCCAACAGTTTGCTGATCTCATTGTTAAGGTCTTCCAGCGAGAAGAAAGTTATCTCTCTGAGCGGATAATAAATGCGTTGGTAAACAAGATGTACAGCATTCTCAACCAAGGCTTTATCCTGGGGGGAGTATCCTCTTGTGGGATTGATCGCGCAATTGTAGTGGAAGGCAAAGTCCTTGAAGCTCCGGTTAATATCAGCCTCGTATTTACTCGCTCTATTGACAGCTGATTTAAGCGGGGCCGCCCTTTAGATTAGCACAATAAATATTAACTTTCTTTTGTCCAAGTAAAAATCTGGAAGTATGAGGGTGAACTATGGGGCCGCCTATTAATTAGAATTAACGCCGGAATTAGTCCTTC
>NZ_JAVFVU010000029.1 GCF_030929615.1 Dyadobacter sp. LHD-138
AGGGTGAAAGTTTAAGAAAAAAACGGTAAAATTGTCAGCCCATCAGAATCTCTCAGATCAGAACCTAAATTAAGGGGGTCAGTATGCCCGGTACGGGGTCAGCATCAACGGAATATCCAACAAGCAAATCGTATCCGCATCCTGGATCGCAGAGTCAACCGCATTTACTTTGCCAATAAATGAGTCAAGTTCGGACTGGGGATACGGCTATCAGTGGTGGCGGGGAGTGTTTCGGGCTAAAAATAAGGTATTTCCTGTGATCTATGCAGCCGGGTATGGAGGTCAGGTTTTATACATCGTTCCCGATTTAAACCTCGTGATTCTTACATTACACCACAACCCATCGGATGTAAATGGCAGCCACTCCCTGACATGGAAAGAAATGGATAAGTTTATTCTGCCTGCTTTCCTGTGATTTACAACGCTATAAGTGATCCAGAGATGTAATTTATAGGAGCGCAAATTTCGAAAAGTGGAAATCAAATCACAGTGCATCCACAGTCTCCCAATATATTATTGAGCTTTCCGTACAGGCGGAAGTTCTTTTGTTAAGAAGTCAACGATAATAATTGCTTCGTTGCGTATCGATTCGCAGATTTGTTAACCCTTAAAAATTCACTCATATTAAAGATATGACGAAAAACATGACGAGTAGAAGCGCGTTACAAATGATGGATTTAATATTGGGGATCGCGCATAAAATTTGTTCATATACTCGGCGAATTTTGTTGCTTCTCAACTGGGTTACGCGTATCCGGCAGACTGGGACCACCATCTGACAGCACATTTACAACATGTCAGAGACTTACCTGCCGACGCTCAACAAATCTATGGCGAAAGCTGAATTGAGAGATGATATTGCATTGTCTCACGGCAAGAGCGTTATTTGTGACACTCACGTTTACTGACGAATGGTTGCGATAAGTCAATTTTATAAAGCATTTTTAACGACCGTTTTGGGGCACTCTTAACCGAAGTTTATCGATACGTATCTGTTACCAGCAGCGGTTCTGCCTGATAACCAACAGACAAACTCATTTCAGTTTACCTGTTGGTTCAATAATTCTTTATTGGTATTAACTGGCTCTTTTGTTCGCCTCCGCAGCGTGACTGGCATAAAAAAATTTACGAGGTTTCCATCCGGGTCGCGGAACAACATTGAGCGATTAGAGGCCCAATTTGTAAACGAAAACTGAGCGGCGCATTGGGCGCAAATATGTTTTTCAAAGCATCACGACTGCTATCCGGGCTGAAAATATACATTCGGTTCAGCTATTGTTGCTTCGATGGGGCATAGTACAACAATACGGCACCACTGGCAAAGGTGTGCGTCTTTGTCAATTCGAAAACAACTCCGTCTGCCAGTTCGTCAAATAAAGGCAAACCTTTTCGCGCCACCACCGGGTGAACCATCAGCTGAAATTCATCAACGAGGCCGAGGTTGATCAGGGCAATAATCAGGCTGCGGCTGCCAACCAGAATGTCACCGCCATCTTCTTCCCGGAGCGCCAGCGTTTCCGCTTCGAGGTCGCGGGTAGCAACCTTTGCGCTTTTCCAATCCACATTTTGCAAGGTGCGGGAAAATACGATTTTGGGAATAGCGTCGATATTCGTTGCAAAATCATCCATCGATTTTTCTCCGCTGGGGTGTTCCACCAAGCCTTTCCAGAACTCCATCAGCAGATAAGTTTTCCTGCCGTACAATGCAGTACCGGCATTTTTCAGGAGCTCTCCGTAGTGATCGTGCACGGCTTCGTCAGGCGAGACTGCCGTGTGATCGCAAAAACCATCGAGCGTCATATTAATAGCGGCGATTATCTTTCTCATACGTGATCAAATTTATTGATTAGGTTTTGGACAGTAGCAAAAGTAGCTAACTACCAATCCATTACCGCGGTCATTTCAAACATATTCAGGGGGCATTTGAGACAAGTTTGAAACCTTAATCTGATTAACCGTAGGCTGGCTGGTCAGCTCAGGCAGTTTGCTAACGATCAGCCCCATAATTTTCGGGATAGCTACTACAAAAAGGTATTGCTATCGTCGGGCGAAGCTGCTTATATCAACGGAGAAAATATAGTACCAGACGGCAAACGTACCACCCAACAGCAGTTACTCAAAACCGAAATATTCATTTAAATCTCCTTCGGCAATCGTAAAAAATAGTATCAGTAATCCACACAAAAGTAGGAGAACGGATGGTCATCAGGAATGTACTTTTGTGTAACAAGTATTTCTTAAAATTACATTTCGTTTATGAGAAAAATAAATCATCCCGACCGTGATCCTGACTTTGCCACGGGAGCTTATTCTGATGGTATCGTCGTTGATGGTTTTTTATTTGTAAGCGGACAAGCCGCAGTTGATTTCAAAACTTCGCAATTTATCCTGGACACCATTGAAGAAGAAACCCGACGCACGCTGGATAATATCAAGGCGATTGTAGAAGCTGCCGGTGGTACGATGGAAAATGTAGTAAAATGTACGGCACATCTCGCTGATATTAACGAATTTGACAGATACAATACCGTTTATGCCACCTATTTCCCCGGCATAAAACCTGCACGTACTACCGTACAATCCATATTGGCAGAAAACATAAGAGTAGAAATAGATTGTATCGTGAAACTGCCTTCGGCCTGATCGTTCCTGCAATGAAAGAACTTTCAAATACCGCCGAAATACATGTTGGTGTTGTCGGGCTCGGGCTGATGGGCAGCAGTATTGTGGCTGCCTTGCTGATCGCCGGCCATCAGGTCATTGCGATAGCCCCCATCGCAGCCGATGCTGAACAAGCCGCTTCGAAAATAGCCCATCAACTCGATCATTGCGTGCAGGCTGGTTTGGTTCAAAATCCCCCTGAATTTTATTTTGAACACCTGACAATCTCGGAGGACTACCATTGTCTCGAAAAGTGTAGTGTCGTAATTGAATGTGTGATTGAAAAAATTGAAATAAAAACGGTGGTCTATCAAAAAATCGCGGATGTTGTAAGCAGCAGTACGATTATTGGTTCCAATACTTCCGCCATTCCGATCAGTGTTCTTCAGGAACAGGTGCCGCACCCGGAGCGGTTTTTGGGTATCCATTGGGCTGAGCCGGCTTTCATGACGAGATTTCTGGAAATTACATGCGGAGCGTTGACGGCAAGGGAAAATGCCGACAGGATTTTCGACCTCGCGCATCACTGGGGCAAAGAACCTACCCTATTGAAAAAGGACATTCGCGGGTTTATTACCAATCGTTTAATGTACGCCGTGTATCGTGAAATCTTTCATTTACTTGAAAATAACCTCGCCAACCGGGACGATGTGGACAAGGCATTTCGATACGATGCTGGTTCCTGGATGACCTTAATGGGAATATTCAGGAGAATGGATTACACAGGGCTGGATGATTATACCACGATTGTCGATAACCTGTTTCCTGTTTTAAGCAATACCAAAAATGTACCCGAAAAGATGAAAGAAATGGTCAGTATTACGGCAAAAGGAGTGCATAACGGAAGGGGCCTCTATCCATATTCCAATGGAGAAGCAGGCCGGTGGGATGAAGCCTTTGCCAGTTTTAACAACGAAATACGTCAGCTGGCCGCGGAATATTCTGCCGGAAAAGTGAATGAATTTCTTGGACATTGATCCTGGCTCAAACCGAAGTAAAGACTTTCTGACAAAACAATAAGTATACGAGAGAGGTTAAATAGATTATCAATGAAGCCGACGGTTAATTGCCGAAAGCCCGTATCCGATGTATAAATGAAATCATACAAAGAATCTGCTATTTTACTGGAAAGAGCAAAAAAAGTGCTGGCAAGCGGTGTTTCCTCTGAATTCAGGAAGTACAATCATCCGCATGCCTTGTTTTACACCCATGGAAAGGGAAGCAAAATATATGATGTGGATGGCAACGAATATCTTGACTTTACACTGAGTCAGGGACCGCTCCTCCTCGGTCATTCCCATCCTGAGGTATTAAAAGCTGTAAAACAATATTCCGAAGACGGCCAGTTATTTGCAGGGCAGCATATCCGGGAGATAGAACTGGCGGAAAAAATCAATCAGCTAATCCCATCAGCGGAACTGATGCGCTTTTGTCTGGATGGTTCGGAAGCAGTTCAGACTGCTTTCAGGGTAGCACGTGCGAAAACAGGCCGAAAGAAATTCCTGCGCTTTGAAGGTCATTACCACGGCTGGATGGATAATGTCTGCTGGGGAATTTCTACGCCGTCCGAAGAGGCACTGGGGAGCCGTGAAAATCCCAATGTTTTTCCCTGGACCGAAGGATTGCCGGAAGGTGTTGAAAATGAATTCATCGTTTTGCCCTGGAATGATCTGGAACTGGTAAGAAAAACCGTCGCGGAAAGGTTTGAAGAAATAGCAGCCATCATTACAGAGCCTGTTATGTGCAATAATGGCTGCATTGAACCACTACCCGGCTTTCTTGAAGGTTTGAGAGAGATTTGTACAGCCAGTGGCATTGCTTTAATTTTTGATGAGGTCATTACCGGATTCCGGTTATCGCCGGGAGGGGCTCAACAGCATTTTGGGGTGACACCAGACCTTTCCATTTTCGCCAAAGCCATTGCCAGCGGCTATGCAATCAGTGCAATCGCAGGCAAAAGGGAATGGATGCAGCTGATTGAAAATGCACGGGTGATCCACGCAGGAACCATGAACGCCGGCAACCCGACGGTAGCCGCCGCCCTTGCCACAATTACAGTCCTCGAAACGGAAAAACCACATGAACGAATGTTCACACTTGGAAAAAGATTAATGGAGGGACTAAAAAAAGCGGCGGAGGAAACAGGACATAAGCTTCTCGTTGAAGGACCGGGGCCCATGTTTGCAACCAGCTTTTCCGGTCTCGATAAATCGGTGGATTACAGAAGCACACTTTCAGCAGATAAAGCAAAGCTGGGGAAATTCATTTCTGGTATGCACGAGGCTGGTATCCGTGTTATCGGCAGGGGTTTGTGGTACATCAGCGCCGTTCATACCGAAGAGGAAGTAGATCAGGCCATTGCTGCTGCGCGTCAGGTGCTGACTGAAATCAGATCATAAAAGTTTTTACACGACACCAAAAATGAAAGAAGTGGGACAAGATAACGCACCTGTACTTCTTGTGGGGAGTAATAAATTGACTTACAGCATTGCGATTTGCCTGCAAAAGGCAGGGCATCCGGTAATCCTGAGCACGACAGACAAGGAAAAAGCCGTTGACTATATTACTGGTTACTCAGCAGAAGCTGGTGAAATGGTTGTAAGCAAAGGTTTTAAAATTATACAGGATTTGGATTTTAAGCGTGAGGTAAAAATGGCAATTGCCATTACAGATGAAAACCTTTCTGCCAAAAAACAACTGATCGGCAAGCTGGAATCTAGCCTGTCGCCAAACACGCTGATCGCTATTAATACCGAATCCATACCCTTAGACGAATTACAAAATGGAGCTTCCGCGCCTGAGCGTATCGTTGGACTTAATTGGGTTGAGCCCGCTACGACAACACTTTTCCTGGAGATCATTGCCAATTCCACCACCAGGCAGTCTTATGTAGACTATATTTATCAAACAGCAAACCTAACCTGGGGAAAAGATCCCTATACGATACAAGGCGAGACAGGTATCAGGATGCGTCTTTTTGCCGCCATGCTGCGTGAAGCTTTTTATCTGGTAAAAAATGACTACGCAACGGTGGAAGATATAGACAGAGCCTGCCGCAACGATGCGGGATATTATTTACCATTTGCAGGTAATCTGCGGTACATGGACCTGATGGGAACCTATGCGTACGGAATGGTTATGAAAGATCTTAATCCTGAACTAGCCGCAGACAAAACTGCTCCTGACTTTTTTGTCTCCCTGATCCAAAATGCAACACTGGGAATGAAAAGCGGCATAGGGTTTTACGATTATAGACCAGGAGAGAGTCAAAAATGGGAAGCTTTGCTAAAACAGTTCAGTCACCAGGTTAGTGCGTTATTTGAAAAATATCCGTTTAATTACAAAACGCAGGAAGTTGGATAGCAAAAACTTAAAAATGGCAAGTAGCTGTTGGCGATTAGCCATAAGCGATTATCTCGGTAACCACATGATTAATAATTTGTTATAAAAATCAATAATATAAACTAATTTTTCACTACCACTTATTTTCGACAAACCGTTTTGGTCTTGATTAAACCCATACTAAAATCTTAATGAAGAGACTGATTTTTGATGCCCATCTGGATTTGTCCATGAACGCAATAGAATGGAACCGGGATCTGACCCGTCCGTTAACCGAGATCCGGCAACGTGAAATGAACATGTCCGACAAACCGGACCGTGGAAAGGGAACAGTTTGTTTGCCTGAACTAAGAAAAGGAAAGATCGGCATTGTGGTTGCCACGCAACTTGCCCGGTTTACGCCTTACGGAAGTGCATTATCCGGTTGGAATTCACCGCAACAAGCCTGGTCGATGACGCAGGCTCAGTTGGCCTGGTACCGGGAAATGGAAGTGCTGGGCGAAATGATCCAGATAACCGATGCAGAACAGCTGGAAACACATCTGGCATTATGGAACGACGATTCCAAACCAGACGAAGAAAAACCGGTAGGATATATCCTAAGTCTTGAAGGAGCAGACTCACTGGTGGATGTTTCTTATTTGCACAGAGCCTATGGCTACGGTTTGCGGGCAATCGGGTTATCCCATTTCGGTCCGGGACGTTATGCGCCGGGCACCAAAACGGAAGGGCCCATAACACCGCTCGGCTTTGAACTGCTCGGTGAAATGAGCAAGCTGAATATGATTCTTGACACGACCCATCTGACCGACCAGGGATTTGACCAGGTGCTTGATTTTTATGAAGGACCGGTTTGGTCGAGCCACCATAACGTGAGAAAATTTGTCCCAAACCAACGGCAGCTCAGCGACCACCAGATCGAACGCCTGATCAAACGCGGGGCCGTAATTGGCGGAATGCTGGATTGCTGGGCGATGGATATCCGGTTCATCGACACCGTTTCGGACCCCTGGCAGTTGGATATCCGGCTCGAGCAGCTCGTGGATCATTGGGACCACATCTGCCAATTGGCGGGAAACAGTCATCATGTGGCAATTGGAAGCGATCTGGATGGTATTTTTGGCACTGAGCAATCCCCCTGGGATCTGAATTCCAGTGCTGATTTGCAGAAATTCGAGTTTATTCTTTCGAATCGCGGTTACAAAGAATCGGATATAGATAATATATTTAGTAAAAACTGGCTCCGGTTTTTGAGAAAAGCCTGGAGTAAATAGAATGCAAAACGAAAAAGTCAGACCTTTTTACAATCCAATTTAAATAAGGCTTACAGCCGAGAGCCAGAAATGAAAAACAATACTTTCCATGCCGGCGCTGCCCGTGTAAAAACCACTCCGCCATTGGGTACCCGGATTAATGGCGATTTTATAACCCATTATGCCAATTTTGTTCATGACGATCTGTATTCGCGTGCATTGGTACTGCAAAACACGGGCGTAAGGATGGCGTTGGTTGTGGTGGATATTTGTGTGATGCCGAAAGAATTCCTGGATGAAGTAAAAGCAAAGATTGCCAGCGAAACGGGCATTCAGGCATTTAACGTACTCATTTCAAGCACGCATACGCATGCGGCTGGATCGGTAGCGGATGTACATCTGGGCAGTGTGGATCCTGCATACAGCAAAAAATTACCAGGCCTTATTCTGGAATCCGTTCGATTGGCCATTAAGAATCTGCGGCCTGCGCAAGTGGCATTTGGGGCTTTAAATGTGCCCGAACATTTGCGCTGCCGTCGTTATTTTATGCAGGAAGCATATGTGCCATTTAATCCCGTCACCCGGGGAGCGGATCAGATCAAAACCAATCCTTTTGGAGCAGAACAGTTTATGGAACAAAGCGTTGCGCCCGTTGATCCGCAACTTTCTTATCTGGCAGTAAAAGGACTGGACAACCGCTGGATCAGTCTGCTTGGCAATTACTCGCTTCATTATGTGGGCGACTGGGAAAACGGAACCATATCGGCGGATTACTTCGGTGTTTTTGCAAAAGAAATTTCCCGTCTGCTTCATGCAGATGACGATTTTGTGGGCATGATGAGTAACGGAACGAGCGGAGATGTGAACATTTGGGACTTCCAGGATACCTCCCGTTACCCGAAAGAGAATTTTGCAAAAAGCAAGCTGATCGGTAATGATCTGGCTGAACGCGTTTTTCAGTCATTGGAAGGTATTTCGTGGCAGACCGACCCGGTGCTTTCCGTTTTGTATGAGGACCTCGAAATTGAAACGGTGAAACCAACCGCCGATGAACTGGAGCTGGCAAAAGAGATTGTTTCTTTTGCAGATTACAACAATATTGTAATAAATCAGAAAGGATTGGAACAGCTTTATGCCCGGGAGCAAATTTTACTCAATGAATTTGACGATAACCGAACCTGTCCGGTGCAGGCATTCAGAATCGGTACTGGTATTATCGGTGGGCTTGCCGGAGAATTTTTCTCTGAAACGGGACTTTATTTGAAAACAGAGCTTAAAACAGCACATTACTTTACCATCAGTATGGCAAACGGAAACGTCGGTTATGTGCCTCCGGTGCATGAAACCGATCGCGGTGGGTACGAAACCTGGCGTTGCCGGTACAGTTGCCTTATACCGAGTGCAGAAAAAATAGTCAGGGAAAAATTGGTTGACCTTATCAGAAGGCTCTGAGATGGATCTCGTTGCTTGGATTAGGCCGATACCATTAGCTTACGACCTCATATAATGAGCGTTCTGCGGTAATCACTTGGTGTCATACTTTTTAATTTCTTGAATTGCCGGTTGAAATTAGCGAGATTGTTAAAACCACATTCATAGGCTACTTCCACCACGTTCCGGTCGTTTTCAGAAAGTAGCTTACAGGCATGTCCGATGCGCACGGTGGTCAGATATTCTACAAAAGTGACACGGAACTGTTCCTTGAAATAGTTACAGAACGCGGTAACGCCCATGCTTCCCACAGACGCTATTTCGGCAAGGCTAATTTCCTTGTCAAAATTTTGCATGATGTAGCCGGTTACCTTTTTAAACCTGTCAGAGCAATCGTAATGGAAATTCTGTACAAAGAGCGGACTGGCTAAAAGGTCATACTCGTTGGTGGTGGACATAATATCAAATATGAGAAACAAAGAGGATAACCTCTGAAGCCCGTTCATGCCCGGCATGTTTTTGATCAGCGCATTGATCTTTGCACGCGTTTCTCCGTGTAAGGTCATCCCGCGCTCGGCAAGCTTTAAAACCTTTCTGAAACTCTCGATTTCGGGAATAGTCATAAATTCCTCACCCAGAAAATCATCCGTAAAATGAACAACCAATGCATCAGCTTTATGATCTGCACGCCGTTCCAGATAAACCGGATCATTAACCCAAACATGAGGGAGCAATGAACCGATAAAAACCAGATCTTCCTCTTCAAAATAGCCGATGTGATCACCAACCATCCTTCTGCCTGTACTTTTGGTTACCAGTACAAATTCATAATGTGCATGGTAATGCCAGGGCGCGGGAAAGAAATCCCCCGTCTCCCGGAAAACAATAAAAGATTTATCAACATCCTGAGGTAGATGACATTCAACTGCTTTCATGGTATGTACATTTATCGTTTATGAAAAATAATACAAATCTTTATCTTTCACCAATTTGTGAAAGATAGTATCAGAAATGAAGATAAAAATACGATTGCCAGTATGATCATTAAAACTCCCAGCGGTAACTCAGAACCGGGATCAAACCAAGCTGGTCTTTGCGCACAACCTGTTTTTGAAACCTGTCATAATAACTATACGCCTCATTTTTGGTGGCTGAAATATTCTGAATATCCAGTGCCAGCGTCCGGCTGTATTTTGCCTTGCTTTTCTTCCAGTAAATTCTCAGATCAGGGCGGAAGTAATCTTTCATCCGGATCGCAAACGCTCGGTTGGCGTCATAAACCGTCGTATTGGCAGCAGCAGACGCATCGGTGTCAATCGGTGTTTCCCTAAACCCTCCTATCCAAAGGATTTTAGTGTTAATCCCCCAGGTGCTTTCCCTGCCCGACTTAAATTCTTTTCCTCCCGTAAAACTAAACGTGTGCCTTCCGTCAAAACGGCTTTTTCTTCTGATCCCGTCGGAACCGATGTATGTAGCATCATACAAAGAGGCTGATATCAGGTAGTAATATTGCCCGGTCAGCAACTTCTGATACGTGGCTTCAATGCCATAATTACGTCCTTTTCCCGTTCCGGAAAGTTTTTGATCAACAAAAGTTTCCACCAGATTAATCGCTGAAAATGATCCGGACAAGGCATTCACAGGGATATGATACAATTCCTGGTCGTAAACCTCCACTTTCAGGCTCATACTGTTGCTGAAATTCTTTTGATATCCCACGACAAAATGGTGTGATTTGCTTGGTCCCAAAAGCAAATTGGAATGGAGCGGCGACTGATCATTTTTCCCCGATATATAGATCTGCGGAAGTTGCAGCTGACTGTGCAAGCCATAAGAAAAACTGATTTGCTGCGATGTGTTTACCTGAAAACGCAGCGCAGCCCGCGGTTCAAAAGAATTACTTTTGAAAGTGGTATAATACAAATGATGCATACCAATTTCAGACGTCAACCGGGATGATAAATGATAATTCCAGCTCATAAACGGCTGAATCACAAATCCATTTATTTTATTTACCCGTTGCGTAGTAATATCCGGCGAAGCAATTCCGTCCGTTTGCCAGGTTGCATAAACACCCGTTTTCAGCCGGCTTCTTTCATTAAACCGATGAGTCAATGTGCTGCTCAGCGACACGCGGCCTTTGGTCTGTTCGTCACGTTCCTTTAAATTTTTGTCGTCCGCATTTTCCGGATTGACGACATAACCTACCCTTGACATTTTCAAACCCGAAGCAACAATCGTTGAATTTAACAAAGTATGGCTGTTCAAAGCAAGCGCATGTGTCGCCCCAACGGCACCCATTTTATTTTTGTAGATAATATCCTGCCCATCCTTTTCAAATTCCCAGGTCGTCGTGTCCTTATCAGCGCTAAAAGTATTGCTGCTAATACCGCCCAGGCCAAAAAATGTGAAGGTTCCGGCCTTTTCGGTGGGCAAATTAATATTGAAGGAAAAGTCCTGAAAGCGGATATCCTCCCCGCCGAAATTCACGCCCATAGCGCCCAGCAATCCCGTAAAAGAATAACGGTAATTGGCCAGATAAGAGGCCTTTGATTTTTTAGAAAATGGCCCTTCCGCCGCCAGATCCAGACCGATCAGCCCGACCTGGGCCGTAAACTCGGTCTTTTCATCATTGCCTTTTCTCAAATTCATATCCAGCACACCCGAAAGTGCGTTGCCATATTGTGCAGGAAATGCACCGTTTAGAAAATAAGAAGTACCCAGCAACTGCGTGCTCAAAATATTAACTCCCCCACCCGTTTGCGTGGCACGGTCGCTGAATGTACCGGCGTTTGAAAGGTGGTTTGGATTGACAATTTCCACGCCTTCAAGCCTCCATTGCATACTGTTGGGCGAGTTTCCACGGATCACCAGGCCGTTTGCCTGATCGTTGGCGGCGGCCACACCGGCAAATGAGGTCGTGACACGGGCTGGATCCAGATACGTAGCCGCATAACGCAGGGTTTGTTCTACGGTGATCGCCTGCACGCTGTTGAACGCAACCGGGCGGGAAGACAGCACGGTTGCCTCTGCAAGCTGCCCTGCGCGGATACTTAATTTTATCTCCTGTATATTTTCTTTTCCCGATTCAAGTAAGATTTCCGGTATAATTACCTTGTCATAACCGACAAATGAAACCGTTAAAACATACCTGCCTGCCACCAGTTCTGTAAAACGAAAGTTTCCCGAAACGTCTGTTAAGTTGCCTTTTCCCAGTGGCGCTAACAGCACATTGGCACCAGGAAGCGGAATCCCCGTATCGGCATCTTTCACCATTCCCCTGATGGTGGAAGTTATCGTTTGCGCTTTTACAGAAAACGTTGAGAACAAAAATAAAAACAGTAGACTAAATCGCATTTCGAATGATTAAGGTGGCAAATTTTCCGGTTTACATAATAAGACGTTTACCAGCGGATACTAATTGAACCTCGTATTATTTTTCCCGCCTATCCCACAAATCATTCTTTTTATTTAAATATTTTACTATATGATTTCACTATTTAAATTTTAATTCTACATTTGTAGAGTTAAATCTAAAAACATAGAACATGGAGTTAAGCAAAACCGAAGAGCAGCTCATGCATTACATATGGAAGTTAAAAAAAGCTTTCATGAAAGACCTGATCGATTCTTTTCCGGAACCAAAGCCAGCCGGTACAACCGTGGCAACGCTTCTCAAAAGAATGCAGGACAAAGGTTTTGTTGGCTACACGCTGTATGGAAATTCGCGCGAATACTATGCTTTAGTCACGAAGACCGATTACTTCTCAAAACATGTCAATGGGATGATCAAAAACTTTTTCAATGATTCGGTTTCACAATTCGGCTCATTCTTTGCGAAGGATACCAACATGAGCATGCAGGAACTTGAAGATCTAAGAAAAGTGATAGACGAAGAAATTAAAAGAAAGAAAAATGACTAGCTATCTGATAAAATCGCTTTTATGCTCAGGCTTGCTGCTGCTCTTTTATCATCTCTTTCTTGAAAAAGAAAAGATGTTTTTCTTCAACAGATTTTATCTGCTGTTCAGCATCATTTTCGTGCTCGGAATTCCCTTTTTGCGTATTGAGCTCAATCCGGAAAAACTGCCGGATGAGGTTCATCCGTATGCTCAGACGGACTTCCTGAAAACTGACATCCTGCCCGTCAAAATTCCGGACCAAACAACATATAAAGAAGAGCAAAACGATTCGGCTCACGATTTGCCCCGATTGATTTATAGTCTTATAACCTGCATTCTTTTGGTCAGGTTTCTGATCAATCTGCACTCCGTTTTGCTGCAAAAGCATGGAAAACAAATGATCCGGTACAAAAAAACAATGCTTGTGCTCGTTCCTGAAAATACAATTACCTATACATTCCTCAACCACATTTTTGTCAACAAAGACGAATTTCTTAATCGTCAGATTCCGGAGGAAATTTTAACCCATGAATATGCACACGTACGTCAGAAACATACCCTTGACGTGCTTTTCACCGAACTGGTCCAGGTTTTTTTCTGGTTCAACCCTTTCTTTTTCTATTTCAAAAAAGCGATGCGCCTGAACCACGAGTTCCTGGCCGATGAAGCAGCGCTTGCCATTGCTCAGGATCCCGGGTCTTATAAAATCCTGCTTCTTGATAAAATACTATCAGGCACACGCACAAACCTGACCAGCAGCTTTAATTATTCCATCACAAAAAAACGACTAACCATGATGACCAGAACTGCCAATCCGTCGCAAAACTTAATTAAACAAACCGTTTCATTCTTCCTGATTTTGGGACTTGGGTTTACTTTTTGTGAGAAAATTTATTCACAAAAAACCGAAGCTAACCCCGAAGAAAAACCGGCAAAAACCAGGACGGAACTAAAAACCGGCAACGGTTTATCCCAGGAACTCCTGAACGAATTTACCGAAACAATAAAAAAACACACCCGATACACCAAAGAAAAACAACCCTACAACGAAATTTATGAGCTTACTGCCGAGCAGAAAGAACGGCTGTTTTATTTGTACAGCAACATGAGTTCTGAACAACAAAAAGGATCTATTATCGATATTTACCAGAGCGCAATACCCGTTAAAAAAATACGGTCTGCCGAGTTATTCGAAAAATGGAAAAATCCAAACGTATTTGGCGTCTGGCTTAACGGCAAAAAAATCAACAATAAGGAATTGGGAAATTACAAGTATACTGACATTGTAGAGTCTGAAATACATAATCTGTATGGTGCGGCAAAAAAGGGGAGAATTTACAAATATCAGCTAGAATTGACAACCAATGATTTTTTTGACAAAACCTATCCGGAAAGAATGAAAGACAGGGTACACATACGGCAGAGAATTGTAAGGAAGTAAACACGTCGCCGTTAAATTTCTCGACGAAGATCCCTGATTAAAGCGTCCGTTTTTAGATTTATCGTAATTTTGCCCTGTACAATTTCTGATTTATAATGAAGGTTGAAGATATAGAGTCGTTTTTCAAACAGTTACAGGATAATATTTGTGCTGCAATTCAGGAAGCAGACGGCCAAAGTACGTTCAAGGAAGACTTGTGGCAGCACCATTCCGGCGGCGGCGGACGAACACGGTTAATCCAAAATGGCGGGGTGATCGAAAAAGGCGGGGTTAATTTTTCAAGTGTAAAAGGAGAAGTACATCCGCGGCTTCGTCAGCAAATGCAGTTAAACGATACCGACGATTTCCATTTCACGGCCACTGGCGTATCGATTGTTATGCATCCTAAAAACCCGCATGTGCCGATCATTCACATGAATGTGCGGTATTTTGAGCTGAGCAATGGAACCTGCTGGTTCGGAGGCGGTATTGATCTGACGCCGCATTACGTGATCGAAGCAGATGCCAGGGCTTTTCACAATCATTTAAAATCGGCCTGCGACAAACATCACCCGGATTTTTACCCCAAATTTAAAACCTGGGCCGATGATTACTTTTTCATCCAGCACCGCAACGAAACACGGGGCATCGGGGGAATTTTCTTCGATTATTTAAAACCCGATGAAGCCGGATATGGAAGTAATCTGTCCAAGGAAGCATTATTCGCTTTTGTCAGGGAGATCGGAGAAAGTTTTGCACCGATCTACACGCAGCTGATGGCTAAGCATAAAGACGAACCATTTTCCGAGGAGCAAAAGCAGTGGCAGTATCTGCGTCGTGGAAGATATGTGGAATTTAACCTGGTTTGGGACCGAGGCACCAAATTCGGGTTGGAAACCAACGGGCGTACCGAATCGATTCTGATGAGCTTACCTCCGCAGGCCAATTGGGAATATAATTTTATCCCGGAAGAAAATTCCGTGGAAGCCAAAACACTCGCCTGGTTAAGAAAGGGCGTTGACTGGGTGGATTAACCTATTCAATTCCAACCTTTTCTCATCAGAAAGCGCCTTATATCTGTGCAAAATAAACGCTTCTGATGAGAAAACTATTCAGCCTATTTTTGCTTACGCTTCTGTCTTTGTCTATATCCTGTCAGGACAAATGCGGCTGTGCGCCGCCTGCTTCGATGTATGACGATTTATTTGGAAGCTGGCAATGGGTAAAAACAAAGACGCCAACCAAAAACATTCTTGCAGAAAATGCGGGTTATTCCAAAATCATGGATTTTGTTTTCGACCGAAAGGTTCAGGCTGTCAGAATAACTTTCTACAAAAATGACAGCCTTCAGCGAAACATTTTGGTGAGCAAAAACCTGGAAGACAGCTGGGAAAACAAATCCGTTTTATTGAAATATAATAACGACATTCAATTGAAATACTTCCGGTCAAACGAATTTCACAACGATCATTACAATATCGAAGTAAGTGAAATCATGCCAACATACGACGTCCGTGCGGATACCGTCCGGCATCATTATCGGTTTGTGAAATACCTGGAAGACATTTGAAGTGTGGGAATTAAAAATAACCTGTTTCCTACCTCCAGGCATTTTCATCGAGTGCAATGTTCCATTCCCTGCTCTTGTCATAAAACAAATAACCATTTTCGGTCTTCAACGGAGAATCGAAATTATTATGATAAAGCGCTCCCGTTCCCAAACCTTGTGGTAATTGGTTATCAAAGGACGCAGCAAACTGCGCAATGGCATTGAGCCCGATATTGGATTCGAGCGCGGAGGTCATCCACCAGCCTATGGAAAGTCTGGTCGCAATTTCAATCCATTCCTTACAATGCTGAAATCCGCCCAATAACGTGGGTTTCAAAATAATAAACGGCGGCTGTGTTTTTTTCAGCAGCGCAAACTTCTTGCGGTAATCAAAAATCCCGATCAGTTCTTCATCCAAAGCCACGGGAACAGGTGAATTTGCACATAAATCGGCCAGCAGATCAAGCTGACCGGCACGAATCGGCTGTTCGATGGAATGCAGCTCAAATTGTGACAGACGTCTTAACTTTTCTTCAACATCCTGTGGCTGAAATGCCCCGTTGGCATCCACCCGTAATGTAATTTGGGAGGCAGAAAATCTTGTACGCACCGATTCCAGTACACGACACTCCTGATCGAAGTCAATGGCGCCCACTTTCATTTTCAGCGTCGTATAACCCTGTTCAAGCTTCTCTTCGATCTGGCGAACCATATGGTCGTAAGATCCCATCCAGATCAGTCCATTCATCGGGATGCCTTTTTCACCTTTCGAAAATAAATTTTTGTAAGGCGTTTTTTGCCCGCCGTTCATAAAATCAAGCAGGGCCATTTCAATACCAAAACGCACCGACGGCAAATGTTCCGGGATCACCTGCTGTAAAATAATTGACAGGTTAAAAGGAAAAACTTCCAGGTCCAGCTGATTGAATAACTCGCAAACTTCCTCCAGCTGCGCGCCAAAATCAGGGATGTCGTCCACACTGAGTCCGGGAAGCGGTCCACACTCTCCGTAACCGGTAACACCCGGCTGTTCCTCATCCGTAATTTTAAGAATCCACGAGGTTTTTTGTGTCAGCACCCCACGCGAAGTACCGGCCTCCATTCGAAAATGGAGCGTATAGGGTTGAAACACAATTCTTAAAGGCATATTTTGCGGTGTCAGTTTTTTTTCGGGGAACAATATTAACCAAAAAATATGTAATTATGCAGATAAGATGACAGAACATAATTGGATAAAAGTAATACTGACACCATTTTCGTGGGTATATGGTTTGATAACCTTGCTCCGGAATTCCCTCTATGACACCGGTATCAGCCCTTCCGGGAAGTCACCACAATTCACAATTTCCGTAGGCAACCTCACCGTGGGCGGAACGGGAAAAACCCCTGTCGTTGAATACCTTACCAAACTTTTATCTCAAAATAACCAGCCCGCAATTTTAAGCCGGGGGTATGGCAGAAAAACAAAAGGACTGCTGTTTGCCGATAACGCCTCAACGGCCTCGGACATCGGAGACGAGCCCTTGCAATATTTTTCAAAATTTGGAAAAAACATTGTTGTTGTCGTCTGCGAAAAACGTATAAACGGAGCCATTGCCATAAAGGAACGATATCCGGAACGCAATATTTTGTTACTCGATGACGCCTATCAGCACCGGGGCATTCAGCGGGACGTTAACATTTTGCTCAATGATTACAACCGTCCTTTTTACGAAGACCTCCCCTTTCCCGCAGGTCGTTTACGGGAAACACGCAACGGAGCAAACCGGGCAGATGGTATTATCGTAACCAAAACACCGGACAATTTGCCGGAAACGGAAAGAGACAAAATCCGGAAATCCATCCGCATATACAGCCGGGCCGAGGCTCCGGTTTTCTTTGCCTCCATCAGCTACTCCGAGCCGCTTGGGTATGATACCTTCCCGGTTTTGTTAAAAAAAGTTATAATCGTGGCAGGGATAGCCAATCCACAGCCCTTTACTACATACCTTCGGACCCGGTATGACGTTATTGAGGAAATTATTTTTCCGGATCATCACAATTACACCCATAGCGACCTGGAACATCTTATTAAGTACATAAAAAACGATACTTTTGTACTCACAACTGAAAAGGATATGGTCAAGCTAAAACCGCTTGCAGCACAATCAGGAGTCACGGATCGTTTTGCCTATTTGCCCATGGAGATAAATTTCGGTACAGATACCGAAGCTTTTAATCAATGGATCACCCAAAATACCCTATGACTCCGGCCTTAAATCGGTGGAATTATTGAATCGTTTATGAGAATTTTATTAGCTGTTGTTTTTTGGGTTTCATGTAGCTTCCTGCTTTTCCAACATGCTGCTGTTGCGCAGATCAAACTTCCAGGCGGTATGAATATGCCCGGAGGTGGCGGCGGCGGATCCGGAGGTGGTGGCAAAGGCGGCGGCGCAATACTTGACGACAGTACAAAAACCATTTACGGCCCGCAGACTACACTGCATTTTTTTGAAAGTGACATTATAAATAACCGCGATTCCGTGCGTTATCGCGTGGACACGCTTCTCCCTGATTTTAACCGATGGACACCGGTGGATCGTTCTTACGGGAAGCTTGTAGATTTGGGGAATGTCGGAACCGCTTCCAGAAACCTGTTTTTTACCCCGCGGCAGGATATCGGGGCTCAGCTGGGCATGCGTGCCTATGATCCTTATGCTATTCAGCAGGATGAAGTACAATACATCGATTCCAAGTCGCAATACACGGATCTTACTTACCGGTCGGGAGGGAAAAAGACCACGCTTGGCCGTTTTGGCTATTCCCAGAACGTTAACCCGCGTTTCAATTTCGGCATCAGAGGGCAACGTCTGACTTCCAACAAGCAATATGGTACTTATGGGGTCGCTTCCGAGGCCTTACTTGGGCAAAACTGGACTTTTCTGCTGCATTCACATTATTTTTCAAAAGACAAAAAATATCTGATTCTCGCGCACTACCGTCATTTAAACCAAAAAGTCCGGGAACAGGGGGGCGTATTACCCGATGAAGAAGTAGGAGGCGATGGCATTTACGCTTATGATGGTCTTGCCCGTATCAGCGATGATGCCAATTCCTGGGAAAGGCGTCAGGTTTTCCATATTTATCAGCAGTATAAGCTGGCCAACGGCTTTCAGGTTTTTGCGCAGACGGATTACCAGAGTATCATCAACCGGTATACCGACAAAAACATCAAGCGCGGTATCACCTATGGCATCTACCCTGCGTCTCGGTACGATTCGCTAAATACCAGGCAGGATATCTTTTACAAACTGTTTGATAACAAAATCGGTATCAAAGGCAGATTTTCCGGTTTTAACTACCGGGCTTACATGCGCCAGCGTTTTTATGGAATGCGTTCGAATAGTCAGGAGCCGAATACGGTTGGTTTTTTAAATACAACCTATAAAACCGGCTTAAAAATTGAAAATATTCTGGGCATATGGCTTAACTATTATTTAAAAGATTCAACTCAAAATCTGGTTGCAGAAGGGGCTTATTCGGTAGGACTGGGGGACTATCAGCTAAAAGGAGAATTGTTTACCAAATGGGGAAAAGCAAGCTTCCAAAGTATTAAGACCTCTCCCGATTTAATGGTTCAGCGGTACATAAATAATCACTTCTCATGGAGCAATAATTTTAACCCAACCAAAGTTCAAACTCTTAGCGCCTCCCTTGACCTTAAAACAAAGCGTGTAAGCTTCGTCCCGGAACTTCAAATCGATCAGATCAACGACTATATTTATTACGACACTGCTTCAATACCAAGACAATTTACGGATTTCAAAGGGTTTCGATTGTATCGAATCGGCGCAACTACCAATATCCAGCTGAACAAATGGAATTTCAAGGGAATGGGGTATTTGACTTTAAATGATAATAAAGAAATCATTCGCATTCCAGCCTATTTTGCCAGCGGACAAATTACCTATGACTTTACCTATTCCAAAGTATTGTTCATTCAGGCCGGCGTTTCGGCCATGTACCGCTCCTCTTATTTCGCAGATGCCTACATGCCGATTACCCAGCAGTTTCATATACAGAACAGTTTTGAAATCAACCAGTACACCGTTGCGGATTTGTTTGCCAATGTCAGGATCAAACGTATTCGTCTCGCGTTTAAAATGGCCCACGTCAATCAGGGACTGGGCGTGCCGGGGTACTTCCAGACACCGGGGTATCTGGGTTTGAAAAGAGCGTTTTCATTCGGAATAAACTGGCCATTGTTTGACTAGGACTTCGGCTGTCAGCTTTCAGCAATCGGCTGGGGTCGCCCCGGCTTAAAAATTTACCGGTCAATGACGCTGCGTTGTTTATTGAATGCCAATGATCCCGAACGATAATTTTAAAAGCAGAAAACCTGTTTCTTACGTCCATTTCCCTTAATTTCCCTGCAAACAAATTAACAGCCACCAGCTAAAAGCAAATTGCCCACCGCTGACAGCCAATAAACATATGCCTTCCTTCCTCAACCAAGTAGCCAACCATATTTTAGAACAAAACGGGACAGCACTGGACCGGATCAGCATCGTGGTCCCGACCCGGCGCGCTGCCTTTTTTGTGATGCAAGAACTGGCTAATAATACGACCAAGGCCATCATAAGCCCGAAAGTAGAAGCTGTGGATGATTTTGTAGAAGGTATTTGCACACTGGAAATAGAAGACCCGGTTCACCTTTTTTTTGAGCTTTACGAAACATTCAAAGAAATTGATCCGGACGTGCAATTTGACCGGTTTATGGGCTGGGCCTCTGTCCTGCTGAGCGACCTTGACAAAATTGATCAGTATCTCGTCAAGACCGATTATCTGTTTGACTATTTGTCGGAAGCAAAGGCGATTACACGCTGGCAGGAAAATTTACCTGAGGGTAAAACGCTCAAAAACAGCGGCGGCACCAAGCAATATTTTACGCTTTTTGAAAATATAAAAACCGTATACAGTACATTCCGTCAACGGTTATTTGATAAAGGCAAAGCCTACCGCGGCATGGCTTATCGGCAGCTCGCCGAAGATGTAGACACGCTGCTTTTGCAAAGAACCGACAACGACAAGATCTATTTTGCCGGTTTTAATGCCTTTACCGAATCCGAAAAGCGGATTGTAACGGCACTGGTAAAAAAAGGCAGAGCCGAGGTTTTGTGGGACACCGACCGTTATTATATGTCCGAAAACACCGGCGTGGAAGCAGGGAAAAGTTTGCGGGAATACCAGGTGCAGAAAGTATTCGGAACCTGGAACTGGACGGATGACAATTTGCTCACAACTCAAAAAGACATCACGGTTTACGGCGTTCCCAATGCTACATTGCAGACCAAGGTAGCGGGGCAGCTTTATGCCGCCATGAAGGCCCATGATATCCCCGATCAGCCCGTTTCCACGGCGATTGTTCTGGCAGACGAAAACCTGTTGCTCCCCATGCTGTATTCGCTGGATGAAGAAATTAAGGATTTCAACATCACCATGGGGCTGTCTCTGCGGAATTCCATGCTCTACACGCTTATCGATAGTGTCTTTGAGCTTCAGCAAAACGTCGTGGAGTTTAAAAACAAAAGCGGTCGTAACGTCCGGATTCCCAAGTTTAACCATAAGTCGATCAGCAAAGTACTGAACCACCCCTTTATCCGGCATTATGAACATGCCGTTTTAAGACCAGCGACAACGGAGAGCAATACGATTATTCAGGAAACACTTTGGCAGATCACCGATGGAAACCGGGTTTTTCTGAGCTCGGAAGAGCTGCTGGAGCTGGGACAAGGGAATTTGTTATTTGAAACGTTATTTAAACACTGGCCAAGAAATAACTCAAAGCTGGTTATCCAAACCTTTTACAACCTGATCGATATGCTCAGGGAAGTTTATAAAGATTACAAAAATGCGCTTGAAACGGAATATCTCTATCTGTTTTATACCCTGCTGAAACAATTTGAGCAAACCCTGGAAGACCGTTCTGAAATCATAACACTGAAAACGCTCCGGTCTTTCATGTTCGAACTAATCCGGCAGACAAGAATCCCTTTCAGCGGTGAGCCCATCAGTTCTTTGCAGATTCTGGGGATGCTCGAAACCAGGGCGCTGGACTTTGAAAGGATTATCATCCTCTCTGTGAATGAAGGCACAATTCCGCAGGCCAAACGTCAGAATTCACTGATCCCTTTTGATGCAGCGCAAGCCGTTGGTTTGCCGACACACCAGCACCAGGAAGCCGTGATGTCCTATCATTTTTACCGGTTGTTGCAGCGTGCTTCGGAAATTCATTTACTTTACACGAGCACCAATGATGCGCCGGGGGGCGGGGAAAAAAGTCGTTTTATCCAGCAGATTGAATTCGAACTGGCCCAGTACAATCCCCAAATCAGCATCCGGAACAAGACCGTTTCTTTTGCTAAAAAACCATCGGAAGAACTAAGCGAAGACGTGCCGAAAGATGCTGCCATGCTGGCTGCCATTCGTCGGTATCTTTCAGGAAAAGGTATTTATCCGACACATTTAAATGAGCTGCTCCGCTGCTCCATGCAGTTTTACCTCAAACATATCGTCGGGGTAAAAGAAGCCGAAGATGTGGAAGAAGAGCTGGGTATGGATAAAATCGGGACCTGGATACATGCAAGTCTAGAAAAGCTGGATCAGGATTTCTTTTTACACGAAAAAGATCCGACGGAAGAGCAGATCAAAACCATTTTACGTGAAGAATTTGACAGTTTATTCAAGGGTTATATCACCGATCTTGGTTTAAATAAAATATATTACCATGTTGGCGAACAGCAGATTCTGGCTTTTACCAGACACCAGACCAGCCAGCAGCCACGACGCAAAATACTCGCCGCGGAACAGCCCTTACGAACCACGCTGACACTGAACCTGCAAAACGAGGACACGGTGGTGCACGTCGGCGGGAAAATTGACCGCATTGAGTTAAGCGGTGAGCACACGCTGTACGTCATGGACTATAAAACCGGCAGCGTAGAACTGACAGGAAAACAGAAAGTTTCTGATCCGGAAAAAAGGGAAGAGATTATCCGTACCGATCCGGACAGAAAAGCCGGCTATGTGCGCCAGCTATGGCTTTATGAATATCTGATGTACCGAAAAATGCAGGACGAACAAGGGCTTACGATCGGTGGAAAAACCTATGAATTCGGACAGTATCTGGTAAGATCCGGTTTCTATTCCTTCCGTGACCCGACTAACCTAATTGCCAATCCGCTGGAATTGACAGAAGGCCTGGATGCAGCACATTTTATACAGAAGTCGGAGCGGCTTCTGACAGAAATACTTAATAATTTACTGGACCCGAAAATTTCTTTCCAAAAAACAGACGACCTGAATGTCTGTACTTACTGCGATTTTACGGGAATTTGCGGCCGATAGAAAGGATCAGGAAGATATCGCCTGATCGTTTAGGTGATATCTTCTTCTGATGTTATTGATAAGAAATTTCTTTTGTGCAGTAAAACTCTCCGGATGCATCGTTTTGAAGATATCCTCCCACTCCTCATATCTTCCACGATCTGCGTTTTGAAAAGCAGCAGAATCTACTTTTTTCCCTTTGAGGTATTCTTCAAATTCCATCCTGTTATTTTTAACCTGTATTTAAAACAAAACTAAGGAGCTGTTGGCAATTAGCTATATGCGATTAGCTCAGTAACCGAACAACTAATAACTTATTATAAAAATCAATAATATGAATTAATTTTTCACTACAATTTATTTCGCGTTGAAAAAGCCGTATTTAAAAATACAATAAATTGCCCGAACTCCGTCCTTCCAGTTGATTTTTTTCCCTTCGGCGTAAGTCCGTCCGTAATAAGAAATACCAACTTCGTATATCCTCAATCCCGGCACTCTGGCAATTTTAGCCGTTACTTCCGGCTCAAAACCAAATCTGGTTTCGGTCAGGTTAAGCTGCTGGATGGTATCGGTTTTGAAAAGTTTGTAACAAGTTTCCATGTCCGTAAGGTTCAGGTTCGTTGCCATATTGGACAGGAACGTGAGAACGAACTTGTTACCGATGGTATGCCAGAAAAACAGGATGCGATGTGGCTTTCCTCCAATAAAACGGGATCCGAAAACGACGTCAGCATGCCCGTCCCAAATTGGCTGAATCAAGATATTGTATTCTTCCGGATCATATTCAAGATCTGCATCCTGCACGATCAGGTATTCTCCCGTAGCGTGTTTGATCCCCGTGTGCAAAGCAGCGCCTTTTCCCTTATTGACCTCATGCTTGAGATAACGAATGTTAAGTTCCGGGTTATTGGCTTTATAATTAAGAATGGCCTCTTCAGTGCCATCGGTTGAAAAATCATTTACAATGATGACCTCCTTTTCAATATTATGATTCAGTTTAACGTCTTTTATCTTGTTAAGAATAAAATGAACTGTTCTGGCTTCATTATAAGCAGGAATAATAATTGAAAGCTTGGTAAAGGGATTACTGGTCATTTGATAAAGTTAAAATTCGCAACGTTTCCATCGAACGGATCGAAGATCGGACTTTTATGCGAAAAAATAATAGACCATGACGTAAAATATTACTTTCCGGTCTAAATTTATTCTATGATATTGCTCTCAAAACAATCACCTCCTTACGGTTTCCCGGATCAAATTTAACCATAAGCCTGCTGCCTGAATGCAATGGCTCTTTTTCTGCATTGGGAATAACCTGCTGAACTTCTGCCACAAAATTCCTCCCCTTATCGGGCTGAACCTGCACCTGTAACTTGACCTGGGGAAGGTCATTGATGTATAAACCTGTTTCATTTACATTCAACACAATTGCTTCGGCCAACACTCCATTTTTTTCTATTTCCTCCGCAGTCATTTTCTTCGGATTCCCAAACATTCTGAAAAGCTTCCAAGCGGCTAAAAGTATCAGGACAATGATGGCCCCTTCCAGTATGCCCACGATCTCTATGATGGTTAATTCCATAATATTTGCTTTGACAATACAAAGAAACAAATGGACTGCCGGAGCTTCAATAAAAGTAATTTAACGGCTAGACAAAACAAGCAAGTGGTAAAATCAACGAAAACTGAGCTGTTGCTGTACCTCATCCTTCTTCCGTCTTGAAATTTCAATCCTTGCACCATCGGACAGCAAAACAGATTCATGATCATTGCTTAACCTAACGATGTGCATTGAATTAACCAGGTGCGATTTATGCGTACGGATAAAATTAAATTCATCGAGCATTTCTTCAAAATGTTTCAATGTTTTACTCGCCACAAAAGGACGTTTGCCGACCAAATGGATGACGGTGTAATTCCGGTCTGCTTCCAACCTCAGAATTTCGTCCAGTGTAAAGAAAAACATGCCCTGGCTCGACGGTACGGCCAGCCGAAAGTCTTTAACCTCTTTTTTTCCGATATTCTGAATCAGGTTATCAAACAGTTCCTTCTTCTGTTTTGCCGGTTTCTGTTTGTCCAGATAGCGCACCATCGCCGCTTTCAATTCATCTGGATCGACCGGTTTGAGCAAATAATCCAGCGCACTGAACCTGATCGCCTGAATGGCATACTGATTATAAGCCGTTGTAAAAATAATTTCAAATGCCGGGTCATTTAAGGATAACAGAAAATCAAAGCCATTTTTGTGAGGCATTTCAACATCTAGAAAAACAATTCCCGGCTGATAGGTTTTAAGTATTGCCAAAGCGGCATCCGCCGAATCGGCTTGCTGAACTTCGGTGATTTCGGGAATAAAATTCGCTATATAATGATTCAGTACATTACGTGCCTTCAACTCATCATCAACGATCAGAGCCTTTACCATAGCTGTCAGTTTATAAGTTTTTCAAATAAGTTGATAATTCGATTTCTATCAAAGTCCCGGTTCCCTGCCCCCCCGCATCATATTTATCCGTTATTTTCAGGCTTGCGTGATTTCCCTGTCGTTGCAAAAGATCTATCCGGTCTTTGGAAATCTGTAACCCTCTGGACTCATGCCGCTTGGATTTGCTGTTTTGTTCTTTCAGTTCAAATGACTTCAGCCTGCCAATCCCGTTGTCCTCAATGCGGCACAAGAACAGTTCCTCATTAATTTTCCTGAATTCTATCATCAGTTCTCTTTCACCATCTTTATGCATCAATCCGTGCCATAATGCGTTTTCCACGTACGGTTGCACCAGCATGGAAGGCAGACAGACCTGATCTTCTTCCAATGCCTCATCCACCATGATGACGTAGGAAAAACTTTGTTCGAAGCGCATCTGTTCCAATTCCAGATACAACTCCAATACCTCCCGCTCCTCTTCCACCGAAACCAGGTTACGCCCTGAATTATTAAGTACCATTCGGAAAAGCTTAGAAAATTTGGTCAGATATTTACTTGCTTCTTTATACTTTTCCGTGACAATACATTCCTGAATACTGTTCAGACAATTGAAAACAAAATGCGGATTCATCTGCGCCCGCAAAGCCTTCAACTGGCTCTCTGCTAGCATTTTGTTAATTTCCAGCAACATAATCTCCTTTTCCTGCGCCTGTCCCTCGGCAATGGCTTCGGCAATTTTATTGGCACTTATCGAAGCAATGGTGGTTAGCGCCTTGGCATGATCTTCGGTAAAAAAATTTTTCTGGTGATGTTCCGAATCAATAACCCCGATCACCTTCCCATCGTGCAGGATCGGCACGGCGATCTCCGACTGCCTGACCTCATCATCGACAATATACCTTTCATCCTTTCTGGTGTCACCAATAATCAGGGGCTTCCCAATGGAAGCAACCGTGCCCACGATTCCTTTTCCTACTTCGATCTCAATGGGATTAATAATTTCATGACCCTTTGGGTTTTTAGGACCGTAAGCGGCCTTTTGTACCAGCCTGTTCTTCTCCGCATCCAGCAGATATACCACGCAGTCTTCGAATCTTAACTGAGAAATACAATTACGTGCAATGTCCCAGCAAATTTCGTTTACCGAGTTTTCGCCATATACCGAATTTGCAAAATAATCGATCGTTTTTTCAATACTTCTTTTCTGTCTCCTATCCTGTAAATTCCTGTAAACCAAAAACAAAAGTATCAGGACGATTAGAAAACAAATAAAATAAAAGCCCCAGGTTTGCCACCAGTGCGGTTTGACAAGCACATGCAGCACCGTTATCTCGCGCATCCACGTCCCTTGCTCGTCCGTGCTTCTGACTTTGAAAATATATTTTCCCGGCAAAAGATTGGTATACGAAGCCGTGATTCCGCGTCCGGCATTCACCCAGTCCTTGTCAATGCCTTCCAACTGAAAACTGTACTGAAGCGAAGGAATATCCCGGTGACTAAAAGAGGCATACTGGAAAGTAAGGTAATCCTCATCCGGTTCAACTTCCAGAAAACCGTTATTTTCAAAGTCTGTTTTTTCTTCTCCAAAGATTTTGACAGAGGTAAGATTTGGCGATTTTTTTACCGGTATTCGCGCAAATCGAAAAGGATCGATGACGGCAATATGATCCAGCATGACCGCATAAACTTTCCCACTGGCGATCGTCAGGTTATTCCAGTAATCCTGCAACGTTTTGCCCATCTCAATTTCAACTTTGGTAACGGCCCTGGTAGCGGGATTAAAAAACATAAGTCCTTCCCGGCTTGCGGCCCAAATGGCCCCGCGCGCATCAATGCCGATACTCGATATGTGATCATACAAAAGCCCATTACTGGTATCCACACTGTCGATAACTCCGCCTTTTTGATTCATCCCCAGAATCCCCCGTCCCGCAGGAGCGCTCCATATATTGCCGACTTGATCTTCCACGAGCTTGCTGACATAAAACTCATGCGGATTAGATACCGGCAAAACCGAAAATTGCTCCGTAGCATAGTCAAATTTCAATAGGCCGGTTCCGTTCATGGCAAAGTAAATATTATGATTACGGAGTTCGACGAAACTCTGGCAATTGTTATAGGTAAACAAGCCGTGGTCAGCCTCCGTACCATCATAGCGGTCGATTTTTCCGGTTTCAGGGTCGTACCGGTAAATAGCATCCTGCATCACATGAAACCATATTTTACCTTTGTGATCTGCAAAAACAAAATTCACCAGTCTTCCCGCCAGATTTCCTTTACCCGGATTTAGCCTTTTCAGCGTCGCATCACCTTTTTTCAGGAAAAACAAACCATCCTCTCCCGCAAACCACCAGGTATCCTTATACTTGGCCGACATGGTAAACCTGTTCCGCATTAAATCAGGAACAACGTACTTTTTGTAAGTTCCGTCAATCATATTGTAAGCAACAACCCCGTCTTCCTTACTTGCCATGATCACATCGCCGTCGATACTGATATGATTTGCCTGTGCAAAACCGGTCTGAAGCAAGAAACGGAAACTTGGCAATTTATAGATGGCCACCAAAGGATACTGCGCCTGACTTTTACTAACGCCATTGATCGTCCCGATCCAGACATTTTCTTCTTCATCCTCGATAATATCCCGGAAATGGCCGTAACCAATGGTATAAGTTTCGTTCTGACTGTAAGGGATTTTTTTGATCGGCTTGTCAGGTTCCTTGATAAATGCCGAAAAAAGCCAGGTCGAAATCCACAGGCGGTCTTTGCTATCGATGAACAGCCTGTTGCAGCCTTCATTGAGCACGATTCCGTCCAGTTCCAGATATTTTCGAATTGTATTTTTCCGCCAATCCCAAAAGTTAAGCGACGGGTCGTCATCACTGCCATACCAAACATTGCCATGACGGTCAACAGCAATGGCGTGTACGTTCGCAAAGTTGAGCAAGGGAAGGTGCAGTGGATTATATTCCCTGCTATAAACTTTCCTGGTTTTTAAATCGATAAAAAATGGTTTGCTTGCAGCCACCCAAAAGCCATTCCTGGCCGTGTCCCAAACCATCGTCGACAGGGCATAGTCTTCCTTATCGAGTATCTTCGCCTCTGAAAAAAAAGAAGTTACAGGAAAGATTTTCCCCTGATCATAAATATAAATTTTTGAAGAAGTCCCCAATCTTGTCCCGATCCAGATCCTGTTGCTGTTATCCTCCTGGATCGAAGCGATCACATCTTCCTTCAAAACGTCAAACCGATGATCCGTCAAAAAACGTCCTGTCCGC
This sequence comes from Dyadobacter sp. LHD-138, assembly GCF_030929615.1. Classification (GTDB taxonomy): domain Bacteria; phylum Bacteroidota; class Bacteroidia; order Cytophagales; family Spirosomataceae; genus Dyadobacter. Next base: position 28,627 of record NZ_JAVFVU010000029.1, read on the forward strand.
TTGTCAAATAACATCAGCCCTTTCCGCGTACCGATCAGTAGCGTGTCGTTTCCGTTAAAAGATTTTATGGAATTAATATACGGATTTTTAGCTCCGTCACCATTTTTGTATTGCTTGATTACCGCCCCATCGTAGCGGTTAAGCCCGTTCGTTGTACCAATCCATAAAAAACCATCCCTGTCCTTATGAAGTGCCCTAACCTGCTTGGCACTAAGCCCATCCTGCCATTTGAGATTTTGAAATATAGTCTGTGCCGGTAAAAATAACGGTATAAGACAAAACAATACAACTGTAAAAATCTTCCGATACATATTGTTGAGTCGTTAAAACCTGCTTTTCATCCCCGTTTAATGAGTAATATAACCCTTTCGGGGGTAAATATTTTCAATCGGGTCAAATAAAAGTGTTATAAATCCTGTGACAATAAAAAGGCCCGATAAAACTAGTTTTACCGGGCCTTTTTATTCTATTTTCAGGAATTACTTTTTCTTGAATTCCAGATAGTCTTCACCAGATCCACTGGTTGTCGTGTTCGCCCACTGCAATTTAATATTCAGCTGAACCACGCCGGAAGCATTCGTCACTTTCGTTGCAACACCGCTCAGTTTTTGTTTAAGCGCTTCTCCACTTGTTCGTGTTACATCCACAACTTCATCAATGGTAAAGCTATCCTCAGCAGTTACCTTTGCTTCCTTAATCACCCTGCTCTGAATATCGGTTATCACTGTTCCCGATGCCGAAACTTTAATACTCTTTGTATAATTGATTGCCAAAATATTTTTGTCCGTATTGGTAATATCCCAGTTCTGAACCGCCGTGGTACCACCGTCGACAGTAGTAGTAGAATAAGTACCCACGAATGCCGGCGCGTAGTCCGGTTCCACTGGCGCATCCTTTTCCTTATCCTTGCATGCAACAAGCAAAACAACGAGACACAAAACGATTAATTTTCTCATGCTTAAATTTTAAATGAAAGTTTGGTGATGCAAATGTAAAAACACATTGAATATATTCCATTTATAACGGAAATAATATCAAAATTGCATAACGCTATTAATATTTTTAATTGTTTAAAACCTTAGTTTCCAGATCAAAAGGGCAGTTTCCCGAGATCGACGTTGCCGCCGGAAATAATTACCCCGACTTTTTTGCCCTGAAAAAGTTCTCTATTTTTCAAGACTGCCGCCAAAACCACCGCCCCGGAAGGTTCTACAACAATTTTCATCCGCTCCCACAGCAGCCGCATGGCCGCAATAATTTCCTCGTCCGAAACCGTCAGTATATCCTTCACATGTTTCCTTATTATTTCCAGATTTTTGGGTCCTAGTGGTGTTAGCAAACCATCAGCAATGGTTTTTACAAACGGAGCTTTCTCAACCTTACCACTTTTAAATGAAAGTATGGCATCGGCAGCCCCTTCGGGTTCTCCGGCAAAAACTTCCGTTCCGGGCGAAAAATAATGGGCCGACAATGAGGTTCCGCTCAGAAGTCCTCCGCCACCCACGGGTGCGATAATCGCATCAAGCTTAACGCCCGCATCCTCAATCAGCTCTTTCGCCGCGGTCCCTTGCCCGGCTATCACTTCGTAATTGTTAAAAGGATGGACAAAAGCTGCGCCCGTTTTTTTTACGATCGCGTCAACCGTATTTTGGCGATCTTCCGGCGTATTCGGGCAAAATGTGATCTCGGCCCCATAATTTTCCACGCCTTTAACTTTTACACTCGCTGAGTTATCCGGCATCACAATATAGGCTTTCGCTCCCACTTTGGCAGCTGCAAAAGATATCGCCTGCGCGTGGTTTCCCGACGAATGCGTCGTTACACCATTTTTCAACTGTTCTTTTGAAAGGGATAAAACCGCATTCAAACCACCTCTGGCCTTAAATGCTCCGATCTTCTGAAAGTTTTCACATTTAAAAAACAGCTCCGCTCCTGATAGCTCGTTTATGAATTGCGAGGTCAGAATAGGCGTTCTGTGAATATATGGAGTAATAAGGATGTGCGCTTTTTCAATAACTTCTTTATCAGGAATACTTTCGCTCATAATATGATTTATATTACGTTTTTTCTTTTATTTTTACAATTATCAGTAACTTCCCAAGCCTGGTTTCACAACATACAAAAATCCGGTTTCCCAATCTATTTTTTCCTGAACCAATAAACAGCGCGTCAGAAATACAGCCTAAAAGTATCAAAATTATGATTCAAACCCGATTAATACCCAGAACCCCGTCTGCATACGATCCACCGTTATTGATAAAATCATTGCTGGCCCAAACTTTAAAATACAATCCGCAAAGAGAGATCATTTATCGCAATCTTTTCCGAATGGATTATTTTGAGTTTAACCGCCGGGTACGCAGGCTTGGCAATCTACTTGAAACATTGGACGTAAAACCCGGCGATATGGTTGGCGTGATGGACTGGGACAGCCACCGGTATCTGGAATGCTTTTTCGGGATTCCTTCCTATGGCGCTATTTTACACACCATCAACGTCAGACTCTCCCCTGCCCAGATTTTGTATACGATCAATCATGCGGAAGACAGGATTATACTGGTTCACGAAGATTTCGTTCCAATTCTCGAAGCCATAAAAGATCAGATTACGACGGTAAAAAAATATGTGATAATCAGTGATAAAGTTTATGCTGACAGTAAAACCGAAGTTATAAAACCCTCATTTGAAATTGCGGGCGAATATGAAGCATTACTTGCCCAGCAAAGTGACGTTTTCGAATTTCCCGACTTTGATGAAAATACCTGGGCAACCAGCTTTTATACGACCGGCACAACCGGAGACCCCAAGGGTGTTTACTTTTCACACCGGCAGCTGTTCATGCACACGATGGGACTGATCTCCTATTTTTGCGGATATCGCGCGCTGCCTTTTACAGACCAGGATGTCTATATGCCGCTCACACCGCTGTTCCACGTCCATGCCTGGGGCTTTCCGTTTGTAGCCACGATGCTGAATAATAAGCAGGTTTATCCTGGGCGCTATGAACCCGATATGCTGGCTGGCCTGCTGAAAGAACATAAAGTAACATTATCCCATTGCGTACCAACAATTTTAAATATGGTGATCAACTGCGAAGCTGCCAAACAGACAGACTTGTCTAAATGGAAGGTTTTGATAGGCGGTTCAGCCCTGACGGTTGGCCTGGCAAAGGCAGCAAATGCTATGGGCATTACGGTTTCGGCGGGTTATGGAATGTCGGAAACCGCACCAGTTTTGGCTGTTGCTTATCTGGATGAAACGCAGCAGAATCTTTCACCGGAAGAAGCCCTGAGTTTTCGCATAAAGGCCGGTCGTGTATCACCGTTCTCGGAATTACGTATTATCGATGAAGAGGGGAATTTCCTGCCGCACGATGGAAAATCTGTCGGCGAAATTGTTGGCAGAAGCCCATGGATGACGCAGGGGTATTTTAAAGACCCTGAAAACTCGGAGAAACTATGGCGTAACGGTTGGTTACATACGGGAGATGTCGGATCAATTGACGAACAATATTATCTTACCATTTCTGACCGTGTAAAAGATGTAATAAAAACTGGCGGCGAATGGGTATCTTCTCTGGATATTGAAAATCTGTTATCACAAATTGAAGGCGTTGGCGAGGTTGCGGTGGTGGGTTTGCCGGACGCACGCTGGGGAGAACGACCACAGGCACTGGTTGTGCCCAAAGCTGATTTTCAGGCATCACTGACAGCAGCGTTTATCCGGTCGGAATTACAAAAGGGAGTAGATGCCGGTAAAATCAATAAGTGGTACGTCCCCGATCAGATCCATCTGGTAAAGGAAATTCCAAAAACTAGTGTCGGGAAAATTGATAAAAAGAAGATTCGTAAGGAATTAAGTGAGAAGATTTAGTTATGTAAGACGGAAGTAGGGACCTTGCACTTATCCTGCATCGCTCCCCAAAAACTGCGCAAGTAATCCTAAAATAAGACAAAAAAAGCCCGTCAGTCAGACTGACGGGCTTCTCTATTTTCTTTCAAAAACCGGTTTTCTTATTTACCTGCGTTCGGTGTATACAGGTTAAAGAACTGATCCAATTTCGGGGTAATGATGATTTCCGTACGACGGTTCAAACTGCGGTTAGCAGGAGAATCGTTTGCAGCCTTAGGAAGATATTCTCCACGGCCACCAGCGATCAAGCGAACCGGCTCAACTCCGTATTTCTTTTGAAGTGTACGGGCAACCGAAGTAGCACGCAACACGCTCAAATCCCAGTTATCAGCCACTTTGTCCGTAGCGATAGGTACATTATCCGTATGACCTTCGATCAAGATTTCGATTTCTTTGTAGTCGTTCAGGATCTTAGCAACTTTCGCAAGTACTGTCTCAGCTTGTGAATTGATCACAGAACTTCCCGATTTGAAAAGCATTTTGTCAGAAAGAGAAACGTAAACCACACCTTTTTTCACTTCAATCTGAACATCTTCGTCACTAACATCTGCCAATGACCGTTTCAGGTTCAACACAAGTGCCATGTTAAGAGAATCTTTACGCTGGATGCTTGCGTTAAGGTCGCGAATCTGACCGCCTTGTACGTTCATCATTTCAAGAGATTTCTTGATGCTTTCAGAACCTTCCTTGCTGATCACCGAAAGATCAGACATACGATCAAGAAGGCTGTTGTTGTTTTTCTTAAGGAAATCAAGCTGATCTTCCAGTTCTTTTACTTTGTGATTTTTGGCAGTAAGCTCATCATTTTTAAGCTTAATATCATTGTTCAAACTTGCTGTTCTACTATCACAGTCATTCAAATCGGCTCTCGCTTTATCAAGTTGGATCTGAATTTCATTTGCCTTGTTCACAGCGGCAGTCATTTTTTTCTTGCTTGCACACGAGCCGAGTACAAACAACATAGCAACGGCTAAGAGCGTTTTTTTCATAAGTTATCAGGGTTTTACTAAAAATAATACAAATTTAAGTTCAACATAGTTTATCGGACTATGGTCTAGAAAATCGTGCCAGACTTCCTGTTTCATCCCTTCACAAAGCACAGTATTATTACCAGCAATACCAATAAAGGGCCATTCAATCCTCAATAAATAAAAAGCATTATCTCGTTTGAAACGAGATAATGCTGAGCAAAGCAATCTTTTACCTTTACTTCTGAACCGCAAAGGTACTAAAACAATAAATTAATTCTACCTTAAAAATATCTTTTTCTTTTGTTAATAAATCCTAATAAGCGTTAATCTAACAATTAATATGGTAACGCCCAAAAAGGATTCCGATGTGCTTTTATACTGTCCCTGATATGGGTAGATAACAATTGATCGTATTGCCGGTTCGTGATCTTTTTTCCCTTCAGTTTTTTAGGCACCCCGATATCTTCCTTATTGGCCTTCATTTCTATTTTTTTAGCGGTCACTGTGATATCACCATCGTTGACATCAAGTTCCAAAATCATACCCGGAAGTCCTCCATAGAGCTCGGGCCCAGCAGGCACCGGAAGGTTATCAGCAAACCAGGCCGTAATCTTCTGTCCCTTGATCGTATCCTCAGTCACAGCCATCATACACATATATCCCGCAATTTCCTTGATCTTATTCATCACCTTCCATTTTGGCGATTGGATAGAATCTTCCACAATGTAAGTCTTGCCCAGCATCTCAATAACATCGGTCCGTTTTTCATTTTGCTGATCACGGTATATCCGGAAATCTTTTTCATTCCACGACCAACCTCCGTCATTTTCCTGATTTTGAGGGTAGGAATAGAACGTTTTATTTTCATTGAAATACAACTTCATATCCTTTTTGTACTCATCATTTTTCCCCCAGGTCATTTTCATTCTATCTTTTTCTTCGTTACTCAAAAAAGTCAGCCTCGAATAAATTCTTGTCCAATGATATGTTTTTTCATAAGTAATTTCACCTTCCATTTTCTGCGCTGAAACAGAAAGACAAGCAGTACTTAACAACAGCAGTGTTACAACCAGTGATTTCATATAAAATCCTATTTTTATTTATGGCTTAATAAACGGATACCAACGACTAAAAAGCCCTTGGTATCCGCAAACGATTTTAGAAGTTATTGTTACGTCTTACAGATGCCGACATTCCCCTCATGTTGTAGGTAAAACTCAGCATAAAATAACGGGACAAAGTCCGTGTTCTTGATTCCGTATAATAGTTAGACGTGGCAAACTGCGAAATACCCAGGTTCTTTTTGAACACATCATTCGCAGTCAAACGGACCTCTCCCCTTTTACTTTTCAAGACGATTTTATAAACCGACAAATTCAGGATCGGCTGTCTCTGACTAAAACCAAACTGGTTATTGGTATAGGTGTTATAAGAAAAGCGGCTATTGAAATAAATTTCCTTCGGCATCTTGATGTTCATCTCCGCACCATAGGAAGCGCTCAAAACCTTCTGATTCTGGTTGGTATTGATCGAATATTTCGTGTTGGCAATATTCCAGTTGGCATTGCTGTACAAGGTAAACACATCACTCGGCGTCAGATCCAGTCTTAGTCCAAAATTATAGCCATCCGTTTTTGTGTCATTTTTAATGTTGTTGATGTAGGTCAGATTACTGCTGTAATTGATTCCCGTACTCAAATTCATCGTAGCCTTTGTTTTTTTCAAAGGAAAGCCCAAACCAATATAAGTGCCATAACGATAACCGCCTGAAATATTCATCGGCTTGGTTGTTGTAACCAGATTTTCATCAATCGTCTTGTTATAAACGATCTGGTCGACATTGTAACTGTAATTCAGACTGGCGTAAAAGTTGGTAAAACTCGACGGGTTAAACATATTATAACCTCCATAAACATTGTGGCTGGACTGCGGGATCAGGTTCGGATTACCTTCAACAATATTGAGCGGATTGCTGTTATCAACCACGGGCTGTAAATCGGCAATGGTCGGTTCCTGCACATTCAGCCCATATTGCATGTATAAATACCTGTTCTGTTTCAGGTCATAGTTTAAAGAAACATTAGGCACAACTTTGAAAAATGAACGGTCAACCTTCGTGACCTGCGTTGAGGTCTGATCCGCTGCAAATTTCCCTTTCAAATTAAACTGCTGCCCCGCTACCCCGACCGACAGGTTCAACCCTTTGTGTGAATAGCGCACACTGGTCCCCAAACGGTTGTAACTAAAATCATTCGTGTAATAACGTGTCAGAAATTTATTAACCTCTTCCTGATTATCTTCCTTGATATCGAAAACATTTCTGTCTACTTCATCTTTTCTCAGACTGTAATTGTAGAACGTTTCCCAGTAAAACTTCTTCGCAAAAGGTTCAATGTAAGATAAGCTTCCTTTCAGCTGGGTGCGATTGCTTTCCGTACCATTTCTCTGGTTAATCCGGCTGTTGCGCGAAGGATCGAGGAAAAACTCATTAATCGAATTCTGGAAGGAAGACCCGTCTGAATTGTTAATGTTGTAACCTATGCTGGCCGCAAAGTTTCTCCCTTTCTTTTTAAACTTATGACGGTACAAAAGCAGGTTTGACATGGCGAACGAATTATACAAACTGCTGTTGTTAACCGTTGATCTGTTGGTTAAACTGTCCCCGCCCCGATAATACTGCTGAAAACTATTGTAATCGCCATCTCCATTATTGATCCTGGAATTACTGATCAGAATGATCGTATTCAATGAATCGAGTGCCTTCTCAAAACGAAAACTTGGCCTGTGATTACCCGTAAAAGTCCCCCTTCTGTTCTTGTCCGATGATCGGTATGAAGCCTCGTTCGAAAGAAAGGTCTCACGGCTCGACATCACATCGTTCACCGCATCGGATTGATTATAAAAATAACTCGTGCTTAATTTTGTCTTCTTGGTATCAAAATTGTAATTGGCACCGCCCGCCCAGTTTTTTGTAAAACCCTGAGAGCCTCCGCCATAGTTTGGCTGAATAGTGATGGATTCATCGCCGCCATCACCAAAATATCGAAACCCGCTGTTAAACCCGAAGTCGCCATCGTCGCCCCAGTTGAAAGACTGGCTTCCCTTGAAGTCCTGATAATCATTTCGGGCAATACCGGACTGGTTCGTATTGTTTCCAAAACCCAGCACGGACACCTGTTGTTTGTCGTCGAAACGGTTGTAGCTGACCTTCCCTTCAAGCCGCGAATCCGTACCGACACCGGCCACAGCCTTTCCGAAACCGCCCTTTTTATGGCTGTCTTTCAACTCAAGATTAAGCGTTTTTTCTCGCTTCCCGTCATCAACGCCCGTCACTTTGGCCTGCTCGGTCTTACCGTTAAAAACCTGTACTTTGTTGATGGCTTCCGCCGGAAGGTTTTTCGTGGCCATTTTTGGATCATCTCCAAAAAACCGCTTACCGTCCACCGTCACACGTTTAATATCTTCACCTTGTGCTTTAATGTTTCCGTCGGCATCTACCTGCATACCGGGCAGCTTTCTGATCAGGTCCTCGACGGTTGATCCGGGCGGAACTTTAAACGACCGCGGATCATATTCGACCGTATCGCCTTTAATGCTCAAAGGCGCCCTGGCCGTCTTAATCACGACTTCATAGAGCTCATTATTGAGAATCTTCATCCCCACCTTTCCCAGATTTGTCACCTCTCCGTCATTGGGATTAACATTTTGCTGATGAGGCAGATAACCGACATAGGAAACTTTAAATAAATAAGAAATTCTCTTAAGATTTTTAAATTCGAATGAACCGTCTTTATTGGTTCTTCCAAAATTCACAAGTGAAGAATCCTTGGGCAGCAGCAGCATAACCGTTGCTTCGGGCAGACCAACGTCGGCGGTATCACCGACAATTCCTTTCATGGTAAAACGTCCCGTATTTTGCGCAAATGAGGCAAAACCAATGAGACTACAACATAACAGAAGTAGGATTTTTTTCAAAGCTAATAATTAAATTAAGGTGAGCAGGAAAACGTGTGTACGGTACAATAATGATCTTGTGCAATATTATAAAAACAAGGATATAAATACAACTAATTTTTTAGTTTTATCACTTATTTGTATCCATTGGATAATTTTTTAACTTTTATTAAGAAACCGACATTTTACAAAGATACGCTATCGCAACAATTGGTTACAAAGAAAGTATTAAAATAATAATTACTTAATTTGCGGACTATTAGGGGCTGGAAAGATTCTATATTTCAAAAAGAACTTACCATAATCCAATTTTATTATACTGTTATTGGTATTTATTTTTTAAGGATAAAACAAGACGCGCACCCATTGACAAACACGATAAATGAAAAGTATAGGCTTGCTTTCTGACACCCACGGATATCTTGATCCACGCATATTTGAACATTTCGCCAATTGTGATGAAATATGGCATGCCGGCGATATTGGTTCAGTAGCGATTATTGACCAATTAGAAGCATTTAAACCCGTCCGCATTGTTTTCGGAAATATTGACGAGAAGGCAATACAGGGGCGTTCACATGAGCATTTACACTTTGAACTGGAAGGATTCCGCATCTGGATGACACATATCGGAGGTGCACCACCACGTTACAATCCGCTGGTGATGCCGACGCTAAAATCAGAATTGCCCGACATTTTTATATGCGGACATTCGCATATCCTGCGCGTGATACGGGATAAGGATTTAAAAAATATGCTTTACATTAATCCGGGCGCAGCCGGGCGTGAAGGGTTTCACAAGATCAGAACATTGCTGCGCTTTAATCTGCACGAGGGGCTGATCAGTAAAATGGAAGTTATTGAACTGGGAAAACGAGGAGCGATTGAGGCGGAAATATTTTAGAAAAAAAGAGGCTCGTTGATATTAGAAGTGAATTATGGAAAAGAGAAGTCAAGACTGGGCGTCCCCGTTTCCAAAACTTGATTTCTCTAACCACCCATTCTCAAACGCTCAATTAAAAAGTAATCTTCACTACTTTTTTCTCAGCACCTCTCAAAAGTTCGGCTTCAACCTGCTGACCTTTTTCGTGATCAGCCAGTATCTCCATATAATCATAAATCGTATTAATCGTTTTTCCGGCCAGTTTGGTAATCACGTCACCAACGACTATCCCGGCAATATCGGCCGGGCGCGCTTTTGACACACCGTCGATTTTAAGGCCTTTTCCCGAAAAACTATAATCAGGCATAACACCCAATGTTACTTTAAAATTAGAAGTTGTCGCACCCGAATGAGGGTTCCCGGCTGTCAGAAACACCGGTTCAGATTTCTCATGATCCAGTTTCTCCAGCAAATCCACAATCAGGTTTAATATCTTAACCTCTCCTGCGACATTAATTTTATCAGCATCGTCGCTGATCTTGTGATAATCGCTATGGCCGCCGGTGAAAAACTGAAGTACCGGAATATTTTTCAGGTAAAACGAAGTATGGTCCGAAGCCCCGACACCGGATGAGTCGATCGTATATTTCATACTTTGTTTCCTGGCAAGATCCGGGATTATGGCTCCCCAGGCCGGACTTGTCCCCCATCCCGAAATAATAATTCCTTTTTCCTCATTAAATCTACCGATCATATCCATGTTGATCATCGCAGAAATGGATTTCAAAGGCACCGTCGGATTTTCCGTGTAGTACTTTGAACCCAGCAAACCGAGCTCCTCAGCCGAAAAGGCGATGAAAAGAAAATTGTGTTTTTCCTTCACCATGTTTGACGAGAAATATTGGGCCAGTTCAAGCACGCCGGCAGTCCCGGAGGCATTGTCGTCGGCACCGTTGTGGATGTAATTTTTACTATCCGGCGACAGCGATCCGCTTTGATAACCTTTCCCCAAATGGTCAAAATGTCCGCCGACAACAATCGTTTTTTCTGCTCCGTTATCAAGAAATCCTACGACATTTCGGGCTGTCATCTGATGCGCAACACCATCGATCCCGGCCGTTATCTGAAAAGGCTGAAAATAGGTATCGTTGGTCCCGGCAGGTTTCAATCCCGACTTCCTGAATAAATCTGCGATGTAATTAGCCGCTTTGATTTCGCCCAAAGTTGCCGTACCCCGCCCTTCGAATGCATCAGAAGCCAGCAGATCAATATGCTTTTTTATATCAGCAGAATTTATTTTTTGCGCATGGGCAAATCCTGAGGCGCCTATCAGAAGCGCTACCGAAAGAAATATTTTTTTCATTTTTTATTATTATCTCAAACACTAAATAACCTTCATGATCATTATAAACTATCCCTTAGCTCTGTGAGGAAATCTCTCACCCTGGTCAGTCTGTAAATCATTAATTGGGATTCTTCTTTTCTGCGCATCTGCTCACGAGCGCCCTTGATCGTACGCCCCTGCTTATCTTTTTGATGCATGATTTTCCTGATCACCTCAATGTCGCGTTCGGTATAACGGCGCCGGTTTCTTGAGTCTCTTTTGGGTGCCAGCTGCGGAAACTTCTTTTCCCAAAAACGTAAAGCAGAAGCCTCGCAGCCGACCATCGCGGCTACTTCATTGGTGTCATAATATAATTTCGAGTTCGGTTCCATAGTCGTGATATCTGGTACTGGCAAATGTAGTAAGCTATTTTCGTTAATTATAATTATTCTAAACAATTAGTTTTTTAATAAAGCTTAACAATCTTAAATTTGAGTTAATACAGGTTACATCATATTTTTAGTAATTTCAAATTCGTTCGCAATCCATCCGCTGTTCTTTCCTCCTGAGTCAACATGAAAAATATCTACATTGTTTTAATTCTTCTCACTTTTTCGCTGCGTTCTTTTGCACAGTCTTCACATCGGCTGAGTATTTCCTACGGTTTCGCCGCGAATGAACTTGCCCGAAAAAACGACCTGGAAGGTACTGAAAGTCACTTTGGAAAAGGTGCCGGAATGATTGGACTGCGATATATTAAAACGCTGAAAAATAATTTTGCCTTCGAAACCGGTCTGGAATATTCACGGTACAAATTTTCAGTATCGCCCGTTTTTCACCCCAATGTAGTCCGGACTTTCCGCCGGGAAAATATTGAACTGCTCTCCGTGCCTATTTATGCCAATTACACTTTCGGAAAATATTTTTTCGTCAACGGTGGTATTATTGCTGATTTTCATATTAATAAAAAAGAAAAGAAGAGTTTTGACGGGCAGTCGGGACTGGGCGCCGGACTGGGAATCGGCGCCAAATATGATTTCAACAGGATAACCATTTCAATTAATCCATACTTTCAGAAGCATGCCATTTTTGCCTTAGACAAAGAACCTCATCAGGAAAGAATTATCGAAGCAGGCATAAGATTTGGTGTAGGATACCGGTTTTGAGTGTAATTTGCCGTATGGAAGGCACAGTCAACATTTCCGGTATTTTTCTGTACACGATCATCCTCATGCTGATAATCAGTTTAATGGTGATAATCTACTTAGTCGTTCGCCTTAAAAACGAAGCCGGACTTAAAGAAAAACTTGAACAAAAGCTGAACGAAACCGACGTCCGGAAAGAAAACTTTGAGCTGGAAACCATCAAGTCAAAATTAAATCCGCACCTTTTTAAGAATGTGCTCAATTCCATCCAGTCGCACGCTTACCAGAGTTATTATGCGCTAGATAAACTGTCCAATGTTCTCGACTACATCCTCTACGAAAGCGATTGCGACTATGTGACTTTAAAAGAAGAAACCGATTTTGCGCTCAGCCTGATCGAGATCAACCGGTTAAAGGTAAGTCCGCTGTTTGACCTCAGGATAAAAAACAGAATCGATCCGGAAGATGTCCTGTTGAATCAAAAACTGATCGCCCCGTTAATCACAATCGATCTGATTGAAAATGCCTTCAAACATGCTGATATTCAAAGTCCGGATGCATTTATTGCCATTGTCATGACGTTGACCGACGCTACTTTTTCGCTGGTTGTTTCCAATAAAATCAGTGTTAAACCGATACTAAAAAAAGAAAAAAGTGGTTTTGGTAAAGAGAATTTAAGAAAAAGACTTGACCTGGTTTATGGCCCTCGTTACACGCTGGAACACAGGACCGAAAATAATATTTACATTGCTCACCTGAAAATTAACCTGCTTGAACAGAAAGCTCAGATGTCTTCTGCTGGACGATGAATTGCCCGGTTTAACCTACCTGCGCATGCTTTGCGAACAAATTCCGGAGCTGGAGGTTGTAAAAGCATTTAACGATCCGTTAAAACTGATGCAGGCAAGCACCAACCTGGATTTCGATTTATGCATTCTCGACATTGAAATGCCGGGACTGAACGGATTGGAAGTTGCGCAGTTGCTACAGGGAAAACCTGTCATTTTCATCACGGCCTACAAGGAGTTTGCGGCAGAAGCTTTTGACCTGGATGCCATCGATTACATACGCAAACCCATCCAAAAGGAACGCCTGGAAAAAGCGGTTGCGAAAGCAGCAAAGCTTATTGAAAAGGGAAAATCCGAAAAACAGTTTATACAGCTCAATACCAATAAAGGCAAGGCACTGCTTGGTTTTGACCAGCTTCTGCTGATTACATCCGCCGAAAAAGATAAGCGCGACAAGCTTGCCTATCTGGAAAACGGCGTCGAGATTATTCTTAAAAATGTCTCTTTCGAGCAGTTGCTCTCGCAATTGCCGGAAGATAGTTTCTGCCGGATCAGCAAAAAAGATATTGTAGCGCTAAAGGCTGTCCGGTTTTTCACACATCACGAAATCACCACGACAATCCTACCCGAAGGTTCTGAAAAAGAGCTTGTACTAACGCTCGGAGACAATTTCCGTAAAGAATTTATGGATAAGGTTACGGGCTGATTATTCAGTATCCCAATTTCGCCCCGGGTAAAACTATTGAAAAGCATACTGAAGAATCCGTTTCATTACAAAATACTACCTGTTCATTACATAATTAACCCCTGACGTGCCGTACCTGAAAATACCGGGACAGGAATGAGATAAATTTGGGCCTAAATTTATAACCCGGTTATGAAAAACATAAGAAATCTACTCTTTTATACACTCACGATAGGTGCCTTTTCCATACTCATGTATCTTATCATTATTCAGGGCGAAAAGCTTGAAGCAGGTAAAGTAACCATCGAAAAAATAACAGAGACCAGCTCCCACTGGCACCAGTTCATCGAGACTTATCGGCAGAATATAACCAGTCCGCTTGCCATCCTGCTCTTACAGATCATTACGATCATCATCGTCGCGAGGGCTTTTGGTTATATCTGTAAGAAAATAAAACAACCCACGGTGATCGGGGAAATCGCGGCGGGCATTTTCCTGGGACCGTCTTTTATTGGCATGTATTATCCGGAGTTTTCCGGTTTTTTGTTTCCTGTAAAATCATTGGGAAACCTTCAGTTTCTGAGCCAGATCGGGCTGATCCTTTTCATGTTCGTCATTGGTATGGAACTGGATCTTAAAATACTTAAAAACAAGGCACAGGAAGCCGTTGTCGTAAGTCACGCCAGCATTATTTTCCCTTTTGCGCTGGGTATAGGGCTGGCTTTTGTTATCTACGAACAGTTTGCGCCCAAAGAAGTTAATTTTCTATCCTTCGCCCTTTTTACCGGCATCGCATTGAGTATCACCGCTTTCCCGGTCCTGGCAAGAATCGTTCAGGAGAGGGGTTTGTCTAAAACCAAACTGGGCACCATGGCCATCACCTGTGCTGCCACGGACGATATTACGGCCTGGTGTATCCTGGCTGCCGTTATTGCCATTGTCAAAGCGGGAACCTTCATCAGTTCTGTTTACACGATCCTGATGGCGGCTAGCTATGTACTGATCATGCTGAAAGTGGTGCAGCCTTTTCTCAAAAAACTGGGCGATGTCTATTCTTATAAGGAAGGATTAACCAAACCGGTGGTGGCGGTATTTTTTATCACCTTGCTGGTTTCCTCCTATGTCACCGAAGTGATTGGTATCCATGCCCTTTTTGGCGCATTTATGGCTGGGGTGATTATGCCCGCCAATCAAAATTTCAGGAACATTTTTATTGAAAAAGTAGAAGACGTAGCACTCGTGCTGCTGCTGCCGCTATTTTTTGTATTCACGGGATTAAGAACCCAGATCGGCCTGCTGAACGATCCATATCTTTGGCAGATTACCGCATTAATTATCGCTGCTGCCGTCATTGGAAAATTCGCAGGAAGCTCCTTGGCAGCAAAATTTGTCGGGCAAAACTGGCGTGATAGCCTTATTCTGGGTGCATTAATGAATACCCGCGGACTGATGGAGCTAGTCGTGCTCAATATCGGTTATGACCTGGGTGTTCTAACGCCTGAAATTTTTGCGATGATGGTGATCATGGCACTTGTCACAACCTGCATGACCGGTCCCGCGCTTGATCTGGTCAACCGGTTCCTGCCGGAAAAGAATCCTGAGATTCCCGGGTCGGTGATTGAAACCGGTAAATATACCATTCTTGTGTCTTTCGGCAGCCCGCAGCGCGGCCGATCCATGCTGCGTCTTGCGCACAGTTTTATCAAAAAAGCGCCATCCAATGCGAGCATTACGGCTTTGCATTTATCTCCCAGTAATGACCTGAACCAGTTTAACTCGGAAGAATACGAGCAGGAAAGTTTTGAACCCATCAAACAGGAAGCCAGCAAACTGAATCTTCCGGTTATCACCATGTTCAAACCTTCTCAGAATATTGACAGGGATATCATAGAAACCGCCAACATAGGAAACTTCGATCTGCTACTTGTCGGGATTGGCCACAATGTTTTTGAAGGTACCATTCTGGGGAAAGTGCTGGGCTTCACGACAAAAATCATAAGTCCGGAAAGACTTTACGATACCATTACGGGTAAGGAAAGATTTTTTGATTACAGCGTTTTCGACGACCGCACCAAGCATATTATCAAGTCGGTAAGAATTCCGGTGGGTATTTTTGTTGAAAAAGACCTGCGAAAAATTGAGAACATCTTCATCCCGATTTTCTCACTGAGCGATAGTTTCCTACTGATCTTCGCACAAAAACTGATACACCACAGTGATGCCAGAGTCATTATCCTGGACGCAAGCGGCGTAATCCGGCAAAATCCGGAATTGAAAGAAACCATTTCCGCCATTGAGCAAATTGCGCCAAACCACATTGCGCTGTACCACGATAAGAAAATCGAAAAGGAATTTCTCGAACAGCAGGACCTGATGCTGATCAGCATGGATAGCTGGAAAAAAGCAGTTGAAACGCATAGTTTATGGCTGTCCTATTCGCCATCGGTACTCATGATCAGATCTTAATAGGAAGCTTATTCCCAAAGAGTTAAAAATCTTGAAAATTTAGGTAAATTTACCATCATCACTAACCCCGATAAGCTATGGATCAACGTATTATTAATCTTTTTGACGAATACACACATAAACCACTGACCCGGGATCACTTCCTAAAAAGGCTCGCAGAACTAGCCGGCGGCACTTCTGCTGCGCTGGCATTGCTACCCTTTCTGGAAGTAAATTATGCCAATGCCGCGACCATCGCAGAAAGTGATGATGATATAGTCGTTGAAGATGTCAAATTCGACGGAGACGGTTCGCCCATGGGAGGTTATCTGGCAAGGCCGAAAAAACCGGGTAAATACGGATCGGTCCTGGTCATTCATGAAAACCGGGGCTTAAATCCTCACACCAAAGACATTGCCAGACGTGTGGCCAAAGCCGGTTATATTGCCCTGGCTGCCGACGCGCTGGCACCATTTGGCGGAACACCCGAAAACGAAGATGAAGCCCGGGCGTTATTCGCCAAAATTGATGCCCCGAAAAATCTCAACAATTTCCTCAAAGGGCTCGATTATCTGAAAAGCCGCCCGGAAAGTAATGGTAAAACGGCTTGTATCGGTTTTTGCTGGGGAGGTGCGCTTTCAAACCAGCTCGCCGTTCATTCGCCAACTTTGAAAGCCGCAGTAGCCTATTACGGCCGTCAGCCGGAAGCCGCGGATGCTGCGAAGATCAAAGCGTTTGTCCAGCTGCATTACGGCGGGCTTGACGAACGGATCAATGCCGGGATTCCTGCCTACGAAGCTGCATTAAAGGCAGCCGGTGTCAAATATGAACTTTATGTTTACGAAGGTGCCCAGCATGCATTTTTGAATGATTCCGCACCAACCAGATATAACCCGGAGGCTGCAAAACTGGCCTGGGAAAGAACCCTGACAATTTTCAAAGCGCAAATCTCCTGATGTTTCCTTTGTTATAGCACAAAAAATTCCTTCCCGGCCGGGAAGGAATTTTTTATTTGTAATTTTTAAGATTGCCAATTTTGTCAACCGGCAAGGTTTGCCAGCCCGGTGGTGTCATCATCTGGGTGTCGTCCGGAACAAAATGCCGACTATCCATCATTTTCCAGTTGTAGGGATAAGTATCACCAACCCGGTTGGTATCCGACCAGTTGTACCAGCTGTCCTCTCCTTTCCGCGTTGTTTTTACTTTTACAAAAACGTTACTGTCGAAAAATAACCGCTTGGGTACTGCCGGATCCTGCTTCCAGTAACCGGCCAGTTCGGGATAACGGGTTGCATACGGCGGCTGATCAAATTTTACAGCACTCAGACGTTTGTCTATGATCCCGTCTTTTGCTAGTGAATTTCTGGACCAGGTCTGAAAACGGTTGTCCACGTGTATCCCCAACGGACTGTCAATAAAGAGATTATTGCTGTAAGCGATATCCTGCCCTCCGCCAATCAACACAGGAATCGTGCCCGCTTTGAAAAATATGTTGCCAAAAACTTCCATCCCGCAAGCGCCATCGTCGTGATATACCGCGGAGGTTCTATGGTTGTTTCCAAGGTGATGAAAATAGTTAAATCTTAACTTGTGACCTCTCTCAGAAGGGTCACGGCCGTAATAAAACGCTCCCTGATCATCAATTTCCCGGCAAACGTCGTAGACATTGTTATACTCCAGTACGTGATCATTGCCCTTCAGCAGGATGGCCATGCTCGGCGCATTGTAAATCTCACAATTCGATATCCGGTTTCCTACGCCGTCGATACTTACCGCCGGCCGGTACGATTTTTCAATCCTGTTAAAATCATGTATCCGGCAATTTTCAACACTGTTGCCCGCAGGCGTTAAAGATTTTCTATCACCACCACCAAGACTGACACCCCCCGCCCCGGTATTATAGATATGGCAGTTTACAATCCGATTGTTTTTTCCACCCTGACGATTAAAAGTTGTATTCTCATACATATGCTGATCCAGGCTCCCCAACAGCCTGGAAGCCTCCTGACCACTTCCTTCATGTTTCTGACTCTCAAACGGCGTTATTCCTTTTCCGATAGAAACGGCAAGCGAACCCAGGTTTCTGAAAATACAGTCCGAAATAAGGCAACCTTCCGATCTTTCCATGTAGACACCCATGCCGCGCGAAACCTCGAAAGAAATGTTTTTAAAAGTGATATTTCTCGAACCTTCAATAGCCACCATCGGCTCTTTCAACAGCGATAAATCCAATTTTGTAATCAAAGACGGTAGGTAAAAAAACAATAAGCCTCGCTCCCGGTCCAGATAATACTCACCGTTCTGATCGATTTCTTCCTGGATATTGTAGGCATACCAGCGGTTCCAGGCCTTCCCCGATTCGAATCCGTAAAGATGCGGCTGTACCGTCGTAAAAGTGCCGACAAGTGTATCAATTGCAGCAAGTTTAACGGCATCTTCCGCATAACCATAATTAAAATACCCAGAGATCCAGATGTCATTTGAATGTTTCCAAGCGGCAGGTCTGACGGTACCATAGCTAAACTTCCCGCCGCGGTTTGTCTGGTCCCCATTTCTTACAACCGACCCTTTGTCGAGTACATTCCCCATCAGCACCGTCGAATCATTCGGCCAGCGCGCGAGGCTAGTGGGGTTATCGTTGATAAACAATTCAAGCCAGGACGGCATGTACGGTCTTGAAAAACCTACACTGCGCAAATCTCCAAAATCAGCGATACCAATTTCCCGCAGGTCCAACACCCCTATTTTATTTTGTAAAAATTCCGGAAATTCATTCTTGTATTCCGTTCGGCTTAAACGCAGCACTTTCGTTGGATTAACGGTGATGCCACCCGTAAAAACCACAGTCTCACCTGGCCAGGGCATGATGACCAGGTCCTGGTCATCCTCATTAAATTCCAGTGTTTGACTAAAGCTATAAGTCCCGCCTCTAAGGTAGATAATAGCCGGCTGTATTTTCGATGACAGTGTTCTTGCCGCATCCCGGGCTTTTGCAATGGTAGCAAAAGGGCTTTCCCTGGTTCCTGCATTGTTATCATTTCCATTCAATGACACAAAAAAGGAATCAGCAGCCCGGCTCGCCGAAAAAACGAGAACAAGCAAAAACACAAACACAATTTTATTACTTCCCGCACTGACACTTATTTTCATAAAATGACTCTTTTGGACTTAAATCTGGTTAAGCAATGCATACCCTGGGTACAAAATTCCATTACCCGGAGCGTTTCTGCAACTTTAAATTTCATTAACTACTTATTGGTTCACTACGCATGACGATTGGCGGCAGCAAATGATATCCGATTGCGAAATTAACGCAAACTTCTGATCAGCATGTCTAAGTTTTTTCCACTTGAAACAATAGTACGCAATTCAAAACCGCATGACCGTTTCACCGGGATAGAAAAATAAAACGCATTTCTCAATCAGCAGGGTTCGTCTTTTCATGGGAATTATTAGAGAAGTTAGGACGATATGGCGGTTGGGACGTCAACGAACCCACCGAATTATTTCTACAACCCAAATCGACAAGAATGACTCCCGTTGAGGTATCGATCGGCTAGCTGGCTCCGTATGCCAAACTTCCGTTCAGCCGACTGATCAACTACCCTTGGCATCATGCGTCAAAAAAAAACGAGGATTTTAACCGGAATGACAGAGACGACAGCAAAAAACACCGCCGTGATTTATAAGGATTTTGGGAAAAGAACGCAAAAAAACGACGGGAATAATTATTTAACGGTTAAAATAAAAATTCAAAAAAACTTCATCAAAAACCGTTATGTCTGAATTAATCACATTTTTGCACGTTATCGGAAACCTTTTTCTGGCCGCCATTATTTTATCGGCGTTGCTTTTTTCCACATGCTACTACATAGTGGGATATCTGGTCAGGGAAATAAAAATGGGACCATTTCATAAAAATGGTCCCATTTTCAAAAGAAGATAATCCTTCATTTAATATGCATATTTCGATAAGTCGGGCTGCACTGAACCCGCGAGATAATGCCAATTATGAAATCAGTTTTTGCCGCAGCAAAAATTCAAGCTGGTTGTTTGCATCGATTAATTTTTCAAGCAAATCCCGGTTTTTCTCCCGCAAACTAAAAATTTCATATGCATTTTTGATGATAATCCGTAGCTGTTGCTCATCCCACGGTTTATTCAAATAGTAATAAATGTGACCCTTGTTAACAGCGTCAATAACAGCGGTAATATCTGAGTATCCGGTTAATAGGATTCTGATCGGATCCGTGTATTCCTTTAATACTTCAATTAAAAAATCAACGCCGGTCATCTCCGGCATACGCTGATCTGTGATGATGACATGTACCTTATTTGACTTAAGAACTTCCAGTCCCTCCTTGCCCGAAGTTACGGTTAGTACGTTAAAATCTCTTCTGAATGCTGCTTTAAAAGAATTCAAGTTATTTACTTCATCATCCACATAGAGGATACTTATTTTCTCGGGGCTTTCCATTTTTAAGGTTGTAAACTCTGAAATAAACTTATAAATTCATCTTTCTAAAAATACACGATTATTTTCAAAATACGTAATAATATTTCTACGGTAATTTTAATGTATCCGTACAAATATATATGTTTGATTATAAATTAACATATTCTAAAATTAATAGAACTAAACAACGGCGCTATTGTTACTAAAACAACATAATCTATTCTCTTAATCTCATTTGTACGATAAGAAATACTTCACCAGCGGTTACCTCCGGGCGGCAATGCTGGAATAACTTATCCGCTGGATTATTGTTCTTCTAAAATTATGTTTAGATTGTCAGACCTAAGCGGATTTTTATGAAAATTTCCTGAAAATATAACTGCTCAACGCAAGCTTAAAAAGATGTACCACGATTTAGAGTTAAGTAAAACCTATTTGCCTGTTTTCTTTGAATTAAGCCAGGAGGCCGATAAACAAAAGTTCGACGAAATTATTTCAGCCAATACGGATAAGATAGTTCTTGATTTATTTTCCTCCCAAAAAAAAGAGCTATTCAAGGTCAGAAACCCTAAAAAAAAACTAAGTGCTGCGGATACTGATGCGTTATATACCACATGGATTAAAGGAAAAACCGCAGATCATGAGGGCATTTGGGTCTACTATCCCTGGCTGAACCGCCTGATTCACATACTCAACAGAGAAGAGTTTATTGAACTGAGAACCAGCCGTAATCAGTTCAAAATAACCCCTACCGAGCAGCAAAGTCTGTTCAGTAAGACCATTGGGATAATTGGACTTTCCGTAGGACATGCGGTTGCTCTGAGTGTTGCCACGGAAAGAATATGCAGCAAGCTAAAAATAGCCGATTTTGATACGATCGAATTAAGTAACCTGAACCGGATCAAAACCGGAATTCAAAATATCGGGTTAAATAAATGTGTCGTCACTGCCCGTGAAATTGCGGAAATTGACCCATTCATAGAAATTGAATGTTATCTGGAAGGAGTTACTGAAGATAACATCGAAGCTTTTTTACTGGAAGGCGGCAAACTGGATATCCTTGTTGATGAGTGTGATGAACTGGATATTAAATTGTTATGTCGCAATGAAGCCAAAAAATACAGAATTCCGGTATTGATGGAAACCAGCGATCGGGGGATGCTCGATGTCGAAAGATTTGACATAGAACCAGATCGCCCTATTTTTCATGGCTTAATCGGAGACCTGGACCCTGCTAAGATGAAAAATCTTAGTAATGAACAAAAGATACCACTGATTATCAAGATTGTTGATGCAAAAAACAGCTCATTAAGAGGCAGAGTATCCTTGCTGGAGGTAGGCCAGTCGATTGGCACCTGGCCTCAACTGGCCAGTTCAGTAACTTTGGGAGGGGGTGTAGTCACGGATGTAGCGCGCAGGATACTCTTAAACCAGTACAAGGAATCGGGCCGGTATTATGTAGATACCGAAGCCATAATCAGGGATAAAACGATCGAAAAGGCCGACACGATTCAAAATCCGTTCCAGCCGTTTAACCTTAATGATGCAGCGGCACTTGTTGCTTCATTCGACCACCAGCCGGTTCCATTTAGTCCTGATATTGAAACCATTGAAGAAATCGTCAAGGCAGCATGTCAGGCACCTTCAACAGGGAATGATCAGCCATGGAAATGGTTGTATCGGGAAGGGACATTATTTTTGTTTCACGATATGCACCGCGCCTACTCGTTTGGAAACTTCGATAATATCGCGTCAAACATTTCTTTTGGTGCAGCATTTGAAAATATCATCCTTAAAAGCCATCAGCTTGGCCTTTACGTAAAGAAAAATTTATACCCACTGGATACTTCATCCGCGCTGGTTGCAACAATTCAATTTAGTGAAACGCCTGATGAAGGATTTGAAAAAGTATTTTCGCCCGAGTCGGTAAACATTATTTACGACCGATGTACCAATCGAAATCCATCAGAAGCAGTACCTATTTCTTCTGAGGACTTTGACGCCCTGAAAGCAGCGGCGGAGAGTGTTACGGGTGCCGGGTTAATCATTATAAAAGACGCAGTACAAATGGACGCGCTGGCCGAAATCATTGGAGCGTGCGACCGTATCAGGCTGCTCAATAAAAATGGGCATAAAGATTTTGTGCACAAAGAAATGAAATGGACGAGGGAAGAGGCCGAAAACTCCGCAGATGGAATCGATATCCAGACGCTGGGCATGGACTCCTCACAACTTGCCGCTTTATCCCTTTTAAAAGACAAAGAAATTGTACAGGTGCTTAAATCCATTGACGGCGGTAAAGCCCTGATCGACGTAAGCCGAAAAGTAATTGAATCCGCCTCTGCACTGGGCATAATAACATTACCGGATTATAATCCGAAAAACTTTTTCGAGGGGGGAATTTCCCTTGAACGTCTATGGTTAAAAGCAGAAATGCTTGGCTATGCTATACACCCGCTTATATCTCCATTTTATCTATTCCCCAGAGTGTTGCATGGTAGCAATGAAGGGTTAGATGATGATGAAGGCAGCAAACTACTGGCGCTCCGGCAAAATTTCTTAAATGTAATTCCTTTAAGAAACAACATGGCAGAAGTATTTCTTTTCAAAATTGCCAAGGCTGAGAAACCCGTAGTTAAATCGCTGAGACTACCATTTAATGAAACATTTCATGTAGTTGATAAGAAATCCTGATGATAGCTAGAATTAGAGCATACCGCGCACCTGACGATGTTGAAAACAGTTTGCGATACATTGACGGGCATCGAAAGGTGCTGGAGTCATACGGCGTGAAGCAAGTAACCTCGGCAAACCACACCTGGCTGCACGACCCTAACACGTATGTTATCATTGTTGAGTCTGAAGATGGTGATAAAATATACGGAGGTGGCAGAATACAAATTCGTTCAGTGGATTTAAAAATGCCGATGGAAGATGCCATTGCCAAGGTAGATCCGTCCATATACGGCTATGTTGACGGTTTGGGCAATCATACCATTGGTGAGTTCTGCGGCTTGTTCAATTCTAAAGAAGTAGCCGGTTACGGTATCGGCAGTATATTTCTGGGAAGAATAGGTGTTGCTATTTCCCGTCAGGTGAATGTGCAGTATCTGATGGCCTTGTGCTCACCGGCTACGCTGAGAAACTGTGCAAGAGTCGGTTTTGAAATCATCCGTGAGCTGGGAAACAATGGAACTTTCTATTACCCCAAAGAAGGACTTATCGCAACGGCACTGATCATTAACGATGTTGTGAACCTGCCCTCGGCTATGCCGGATGAAAGAGAAAAAATTTTTGACCTGAGAGCCAATCCAATTCAGCAAGTCATCGAATCCGGGCCTAAAGGTGAAATGAACATCCTTTATGAAACTCAAATTAATTCATCTTATATTACCAGTGAAAAAGTAGAAACGAATTATCAGAAAATAATTTGTTGAAAAATTCTCTCCTTTAAATGAAAACAATAAGAATTATACTTTTCGCAATATTACTTTTTCCATACCCAAATTGTTTCGCTTCCGTAATAGATTTTTATGGAGAGAAATTGGTGGTTGGAAAATCCATAGAAACATTTGAAGATAAAAACAACAGCATGACTTTATCCGAGGTAAAGTCTCAGCAGTTTGAAAAAAGTCATGTCGATTCGCCTAATTTCGGTTTAAGCAATTCTGCATTCTGGGTAAAACTGGAAATGAAGAATCATACACCTGATGATATAATTCTTCTTGAGCTGGCATACCCCATGATCGATTTGTGTCAGTTGTATTCAGGAGAAACCGGGGAACTTTTACAAAAAAACTCTGAGAATGAACCCTTTGGTGCCAGAAAAATTAACAATCCCAATTTTATTTTCGAATTAAAAATTCCTCCCGGGGCAACTAAAACTTTCTTTCTTAAAATCCAGGGAACAGAACAACTGATTATCCCATTTGTCCTGCATACGCCAAAAGGCTTCTACGATGCTTCCCTGTATAAAGAAATTCTGACAGGCATACAAATAGGTATTCTTCTGGTTATGATTTTGTATAATCTCTTTGTATACTTTTCAGTCAGGGAAAGAAGCTATCTATACTATGTATTGTATATATTTTTCATAGGTCTTACACAACTTACACTATCCGGCTATACATTCAAATACCTTTGGTCAAATACGCCGGCGTTCAACAATCTTGCCTACGTAATGTTTCCTTCATTGGCTGGCTTGTTTACTATTTTATTTATTAAAAACTTCTTACACACCAGAACCAAATCTCCGGTGCTGCATCACCTGTTGACGGTCGTAACCTGTGGCTATATGCTTGCCCTGGTAT
Organism: Dyadobacter sp. LHD-138; assembly: GCF_030929615.1. Lineage (GTDB taxonomy): Bacteria > Bacteroidota > Bacteroidia > Cytophagales > Spirosomataceae > Dyadobacter. The sequence continues at coordinate 53,500 of NZ_JAVFVU010000029.1, forward strand.
TCAGAGTGATGGGCTATGATCTGATTAGTTACCGCCTTGTTGACTATTCTGCCTTATCCGGAACCATTTGCACCCTTGTGCTGGCAATTTCCCTTTCTTTGCAGAATTACCGGCCGGCCAAGTTTTTCCTATTTGCCTGGCTGATGTTTTTAACGGGATTAATTTTCTACATTATTCGGAATCTTAATATTTTACCCTATAATGATTTTACCAATTACAGCATGCAGGTGGGAACCGTTTTCGAAGTAATTCTTCTTTCCTTTGCACTGGCTGATAAAATTAACATCCTGAAAAAGGAACGGGAATTTTCTCAGGAACAGGCACTACGTGTTTCTTTGGAAAACCAAAAAATCGTGAAAGAGCAGAATATCGTTCTTGAAAAAAGGGTCGATGAAAGAACCCTTGAGCTGAGGCAGGCAAACGCGGATCTGAACGATACGCTCAACAAGCTGAAAGATGCGCAGACACAACTGATCGAATCCGAAAAAATGGCTTCTTTGGGACAGTTGACCGCCGGTATTGCGCATGAGATCAATAATCCGATTAACTTCGTGAGTTCAAACATCCGGCCACTGAGGCGGGATATTGATGATGTGATTACAATTCTGGATTCATATGATGAAATTCCAAATATTGATTCACTGGAAGGTGTAAAACAGAAAATGGTGCAGATTGAAAAGCTCAAAGATGAATTTGATCTGGATTATATCAAAACAGAATTGGGACTTTTACTCACGGGAATGGAAGACGGCGCGCGCCGCACTGTAGAAATAGTGAAAGGATTAAAGATCTTTTCAAGAGTAGATGAATCAGACCTGAACTTTGTTAATATAAATGAAGGAATTGAGTCGACCCTGGTCATACTAAACTATCAGATGGGGACGAACATGACCCTGATAAAAGATCTTGGCAGTATTCCAAACGTGGAGTGTTACGGTGGTAAAATGAACCAGGTATTTATGAATATCCTTACCAATTCCATTTATGCCGTTCAGAAAGGTGATCTCACTGACCGAAAACCAATGATTAGTGTACGAACATTTTTGAAAGATAACGAACACGTAACCATTTCGATAAAAGACAACGGGATGGGCATGAGTGCTGCCGTCAAGGCCAAAATTTATGATCCTTTTTTTACGACGAAGGACGTCGGCGAAGGGACAGGATTGGGGTTATCGATCGTTTTCAAAATTATAGAGGTACATCACGGAACAATAGAAGTAATATCAGAAGTCAACCAGGGGACCGAATTTGTTATTACACTCCCGATAACTAAAAAACTAGCGCTACCACAATCTCAATGAGTGATAGAAAAATAAGCATATTATACATAGACGACGAAGAGCATAACCTGCAATCGTTTAAAGCATCGTTTCGGAAACAGTATGACATTACCACTACAATATCGGTTGTAGAGGCAGAAGAGATTATGGAAAAGCAAGAATTCCATGTGATTCTTGCCGACCAAAGGATGCCGGGTATGACAGGGGTCCAGTTTTTTGAAAAAATAAGGAGCAAGTTTCCTGAGTCCATCCGGATTCTGATAACCGGTCATACAGACATCAGTGCCGCAATTGATGCCATCAACAAGGGTGAGGTTTTCAGGTTTATCGATAAACCCTGGGATTACACCTACGTTGAAAATGCAATCACGCACGCCTATGATATTTTCAAAACCCGGGCTGAATTAAAACAAAGGAACCAGGACCTTCAAAAGGCCTACGAAGAGCTTGATAAATTTGTATACAGCGCTTCTCACGATTTGCGCGCGCCGCTGATGTCGGTGCTTGGGATTGTAAACCTGGCTTTAATGGAGGAAGATGTCCAGTCGCAGAATGAATATCTGGACCTGATCAAACAATCGGTTAAAAAGCTCGATACTTTTATTATCAACATCATCGACTATTATAAAAACGCCAGAGGTGTTCAGTCCATTGCTGAAATTAATTTCCAGCAACTGGTCAATGACGTTACCGAAGCGATCAAATTTTTACCTGAATTCGAAAGAATTAATGTGATCACCAATATCAGCCAAACCGGTGTTTTCTATTCCGACACGATGAAATTACGGATCATATTTAATAACCTGATTACCAATGCGGTGAAATTTCAGGACACCACCAAGGAAAATCCGTTTATAAAACTGACGATCAACGCTACCCCGGAACATACGAAAATCACTTTTGAGGATAACGGATTGGGTATAAAAAAGAATGATGTTGAAAAAATATTTAAAATGTTCTACCGAGCCGGGGCTACCAACAGCGGATCTGGAATAGGACTATACATTGTTCATGAAGCCATCACAAAACTGGAAGGGACAATAAATGTAACCTCAACACTTGGCGAAGGGAGTATTTTCCAAATAGATATTCCTTCAGTAAATAAATAGAAACTATGACTAATCAATTTGATTTTATCTTAATTGATGATAGCGCTTTTGATTTATTTATTTACGAAAAATTAATTTTTAAAAGTGGTATCGGCAATTCCGTCAAGGCTTTCAATGCCGCACAGGATGCTTTGGATTTTCTTGTAGAGGAAGGTGAAAATCTTCCCAAAACTGTTATTTTGCTTGATCTTCAAATGCCGGGAATGAACGGTTTTGAATTTATCGAACAATTTGACCTGCTGCCCGAATCGTTAAAAAATAAAACCAGGATTTACATGCTTTCTTCTACAATCGACACACGCGACATAGAAAAAGCCAAAGCAAGCCTGCATATTATTGACTTGCTTTCAAAACCATTGGAAATCGGCTTGTTAAAGTCTATCTTGCAGGAGTAAACGCTCTGGTAAGATAGACTTTGTAAGTCATACTGCTCAGACGCGCACTTTCTCAAAGCTTCCATACACACAACGCTTTTGTCAGGTAACTCCCGCACACTTTTTTTAACGGAAGAGCGACCGGTTTTTCTCAATTTGTAACTTAATGCAACACACCAGACATACCCGCTGGCTGTACATCGCTAAGCATGTTTTTTATTTATAACTAAATCATGTTTATTTATAAATAATTTAAAAAAACAAATACATCCTCGCTATCAGGTATATTTTTAATAAGAGATTTCTCTCATTATCATAAACATCTAATTATTCATAACCCCGCATGAGAACTGACAGTCAGACCTTAACAGAAATTAAAAAATTACATGATCAGTACGTACAGGAAGTAGAATTTAGTGGTATTAAACCCCTGTCTATTGAGATTTACAAATCGCATTCCAAGAATTTTGTCAGATGGATCGGAGGCGATTTTGTGCCTGGTTCTAAATTAAAAAAGACCGCAGCAGGCATTAAAACCCCGCCACAGGACGACTCTCTTTAATTTAATTCGACTATTAAAATCCCGTTTTTCGTCCCTATTAATAGCCTGCCGCGAGTAGAAATTATCAATTTCTTTACTTAGCTTTGAGTAAGGGTTTAAATTCACCTTACATCAGCTTTTAAAGACAAAATTCAATACCAGGACCCATGATATTCGCATTGCTTAATTTTCTTAAAGGACGTTTTGACAAAGAATCCATTCAGGCTGCAAAATCCAGCGAAAAACGTATGTCACGCCAGGAAGCATTCCAACAAATGAGGGAACTTGCTAAAAAATCCGGCAAAAAATAATGGTTAATGATAGATCGTTCATGTTCACCATCAACAATTTATGATTAACCATTATTCGTTAAAAATCAGCATCCTTGCCCATAGTAGGCATCCTTCCCGTGTTTACGGAAAAAGTGTTTGTCAATCAGACTTTGTTTAATCGTCGTTATGGCCGGATTGATCTGTAAGGTCAGAAATGCCATCTTCGCAATTTCCTCCAGAACAATGGCATTATAAACTGCCTTGGCCGGATCTTTCCCCCAGGTAAAAGGCCCGTGACAAGCCACGAGCACCATTTCAACTTCTTCGGGGCTCAGCGATTCTTTCGTAAAAAGATCCAGGATCTGATTGCCGGTTTCATGTTCATAATCGCCCAGAATCATTTCATCCGTCATTACCTCCGTTACCGGAACCGGCGATACCAGGTGGTCCGCATGCGTAGTACCCAGATTCGGGATCGCGCGGTGCGCTTGTGCCCAGGCCACAGCATAGGTGGAATGTGTATGACAAACCCCTCCTATCGAAGGGAAATTTCTGTACAACAAAGTGTGTGTTTTGGTATCCGATGAGGGCCGCATGGAACCTTCCACCAGCACATTATCCAAATCCACGATCACAATGTCCTCCACTTTTAGCCTATGGTAAGGCACACCACTGGGTTTAATGGCTATGACACCGGCAGCGCGGTCGATCCCGCTCACATTGCCAAAGGTGACGATGGCAAGCTCCTCGCGTGGAATTTCCATATTGGCCTCATAGACCAGCTCTTTCAAATAAGTATATGACATTTTCTGATTATTTGCCTCTGACTGGTATTATTTTCACTTGTAGTACGCTTCGCTCCACCGCAATTCATTTTTGAACTGACGAAGTTTTGTATCCTGATCAATGACGACAAGCTCAACACCCATCATTTCTGCAAATGTCTCCATGTGCTCAGTCGTCAGGTTCTGGCTATACACGGTGTGGTGGGCGCCTCCGGCATAAATCCAGGCGGCACAAGCTGTTTTCATATCCGGTGCAGGTTTCCAAAGTGCCCTTGCCACCGGTAATTTGGGCAATGCCTCCTCTACTGTCACGGCTTCCACTTCATTGACAAGAATCCTGAAACGGTTACCCATGTCAATAAGCGAAACATTGATGGCAGGTCCGGCCAGTGCATTAAAAACCAGACGTACGGGATCTTCTTTACCGCCAATACCCAGCGCATGGATCTCACAGGAAGGTTTTCCGGCCGCAATACTTGGACAAATTTCCAGCATGTGAGAGCCCAGAACGAGGTTATTTGTCGGATTAAAATGATACGTATAGTCTTCCATAAAAGAATTTCCACCCGGTAATCCGCTGCCCATCACTTTAAGTGCGCGCACCATCGCAGAGGTTTTCCAGTCACCCTCACCCGCATAGCCATAACCCGCAGCCATCAGACGTTGGGAGCCGATACCCGGTAATTGTTTCATCCCGTACAAGTCTTCAAAGGTGTTAGTGTAACCTTTGAAACCGCCTTCTTCAAGAAAGTGCTTCATGCCGAGCTCAATGCGGGCAGCATCCCGCAAAGCAGTATGTTTTTCACCGCCGTTGTGCAGCGAAGCTACCAAACTGTAACTGTTTTCATATTCTTCCGTCAACAGATTCACGGCTTCATCCGAAACCTGATTGATCACGGAAACAAGGTCGCCGACCGCATACGTGTTTACCGAAAAGCCAAATGCCATTTCAGCGGCCACTTTATCACCATCCGTAACAGCAACCTGACGCATGTTATCACCGAAACGCGCAAATTTCGCGCCTTTCATATCGTGTCTGGCCGCGGCCACTCTCGACCAGTCCGCGATGGCGCCGATGACATCATTTTGCTGCCAGTGACCCACAACCACTTTTCTGTTCAGCCGCATTCTGGTCATGATGAAACCAAACTCACGGTCGCCGTGCGCCGACTGGTTCAGGTTCATAAAATCCATATCAATATCCGCCCACGGAATATCCCGGTTGTACTGCGTGTGCAAGTGCAGCAATGGTTTTTGCAGGATCTGCAAACCGCGAATCCACATTTTGGCGGGAGAAAAAGTATGCATCCAGGTTACGATGCCGATGCAATTCTCTGCTACGTTCGCATCCTGGCAGATCCGGTGTATTTCATCAGTTGATTTTACGACGGGTTTAAAAATAACCCGGACCGGTATTTCTGCTTTTTGGTCAAAAAACTGGCTGATTATCCTGGAGTGCTCGTCCACCTGGCGAAGTGTTTCTTCCCCGTATAAATCCTGGCTGCCTGTGACAAACCAAATTTCAAACTGTTTTAAATCCAACATTGATAAGGAATCTATATTTAATAATCTGAAATGGAATACGCTCCATTTAGGCTGTTTTCAAATCCAAGGCCTTTTTGGCTTTCATCTCGTTTTCAATAAACCCACCAGCCGTAAGGTATTTTTTATATATTTTTTGATATATGTCGGCAACTTCCGGCCTTGGATGATATTCGGCATCAAACCCTGAACTCATCGCCTGCTGCGCTTCCGCCAGCGTAGCATAAACGCCGGATGCAACAGCAGCAAACATAGCGGCGCCCAAAGCACAGGCCTGGTCGGACGACGCGACCTTGATTGGCATGTTCAGGACATCAGACAGTGTCTGCATCACAAAGGCGGATTTTTTGGCGACCCCGCCAATGGCAATAACTTCATGGATCGGCACGCCCTCGCTTCGGAAACGATCGACGATATTTTTTGAACCATAAGCGGTTGCCTCCACCAGGGCTTTAAAAACACGAGCGCTGTCACTGGCCAGATTTAATCCAAAAATTGCACCCTTCAGCGTGTGGTTTGCGTCGGGGGTACGTCTGCCGTTCAACCAGTCAATGGCGACGATATCGTTTTCTGTTACCGGTAAAAGTGAGGCCTGGTGTGCCAAATGCGGAAGCAGTTTATCGGACAATTCTTTGGCGGCATCAGCACCTAAAAGTTCAGCCACCGGTGCGGTGATCAGTTTGGAAAACCAGGCATAGATATCGCCGAATGCTGACTGTCCCGCCTCCATTCCCAGCATACCGGGAACAATGGAACCATCCACCTGCCCGCAGATACCGTGGATCAGCAAATGCCCGATTTCTTCATTGGGAGCCACCAGCATATCGCAGGTTGAAGTGCCGATAACCTTGCATAAAGAATACGGTTCAATCAGCGCACCAACCGCACCCATATGGCAATCGAACGCGCCTACACCGATAACGACATCAGCCGGGATTCCCAGTTTTTCAGCCCATTGCGCAGAAATTGTGCCCATGGGCTTATCAGAAGTTTCCGTTTCAGAAAATAGCCGTTCACGCAAACCGCCTAAAAGAGGGTCCAGCGCTACAAAAAAATCTTCGGCGGGAAGTCCCTCAAAATCGTTGTGCCATAAGGCTTTATGACCGGCTGCACACCGTGACCTCCGCATGGTCAACGGATCCGTTTGCCCTGTCAGTTCTGCCGAAATCCAGTCACAATGCTCCACCCAGGAAAATGCTTTTTCCCGGACGGCTTCATCAACCCTCAGGGTTTTTAATATCTTGGCCCAGAACCATTCCGAAGAATATATTCCGCCTACATATTTGGTATAGTCAATCTCCCAGCTGTGTGCGAGCGCATTGATTTCCTCGGCTTCGGCATTCGCCGTGTGGTCTTTCCAGAGAATAAACATACCGTTGGGGTTTTCCGAAAATTCCGGCAGCATGGCCAAAGGAGTTCCCCGTTCATTCACAGCCACGGGCGTAGAACCCGTCGTATCGATGGAAATACCCGTTATATTTTCTCTGACCTCCGCGCTGACATTTTTCAACGCATCTTTGACCGATGCTTCCAGCCCTTCCAGATAATCAAGCGGATGCTGTCGGAAACGCGAGATCGAAGGATCGCAGTATTTGCCCGCTTTCCAACGGGGATATTCAAAAACCGCCGTTCCGGCCGCCTCACCGGTATGTGCATTAACCACCAGCGCTCTTACGGAATCCGTACCGTAATCAATTCCAATTACATATTTATTTTTCATATCGAGTCACTGACCGCGAAATAAGGTTTATAGAAATACGATGCGTTAAAACTTTCTGAGTTCCTTGACGGGTACGATTACCAATTTCAGCCTACCGCCACACTTTATAAAGCATAAAGCCTTTTATAAATAATCAGTTCGTAAATATAATATATTTTATTTATAGTGTATAATTGACACAATTAAATTGTTAGTTAAGCAAAAAATCAAAGCGATTTTCAAGCACTATAAAAATTGCTGTTTGCGCAACCTCAGGACTACACTGGCTTCATGGAATCCGGCATAAAATTCCAGAAGGCATGGAATTTCTCTTTGTAACGAACGGTATCCAGTTTGTACAACGTCGCTTTTTTTGTCGTTGAATTGCTGCTTTTATGCCCTGTATCGATTAGTAACCCCGTTGAAAGCAGTTTCCGGCTGAAATTCCGCCGGTCGAGTGGTGTGTTATAAATGGCTTCGTACAGTTTCTGCAACTGCGGGATAGAAAAGAACTCAGGCAAAAGTTCAAAACCAATCGGATGCAGCGCAGCTTTATAACGCAGATGTTCGATAGCCCGCATGACCATTTGCTCGTGATCAAAAATCAGCTGCGGGCGCTTATCCAGACTTATCCAGGAAGCGTTGTGGCTTCTCACGGCCTCAGCATCGTGCTCTTCGATCTGAATCAAGGCAAAAAATACGACGGAAACTGTACGCTCCGCAGGGTCTCGGTTAACCTTACCGAAGACTTCCAGCTGCTCCACATAAACATCTTTAAGCCCCGTCAGGTCAAAAAGAATCCTTGAAGCACCGGCTTCCAGATCTTCTTCTTCTTTCAGAAAACCGCCCATCAACGACCATTTACCCATTTCTGGCTCAAAATTTCTTTTGATCAGGAGTAATTTTATATCTTTCCCATCAAACCCAAAAATGATACAGTCAATCGCAAGTAAGATTCTGGACGATAGAGGATAACTATACATACTATTTAAAACTTATATTCGGACACATGATCCGGGCAAATTAAAAAGTAAATGCCAGACTTTCGAAATTGATCAAAAAAATTACGCTTTATTACCTGAAAGTTATCAGAAACTACAAAAACAAACAGATTTCTTAATACAAAATTTCCCCCGGGGAAGATTATTACATTGATTTTTGCAAAAAATTTTGCCCGCAGGCCACTCCTGTTGTTTTAATAACCGAATTTTAACTATCCTTACCGTCAGAATTCTGACGCATTTTATTTATGGAATTCATTCGTTTATCTGTTCTGGCTTTACTTTTCACCAGCACTGTTTATGCCCAAAGTCCTGTCCGTTATACCACGGCGCAGGCGCATTCTCACAACGACTACGAGCAAAACATTCCGTTTTTACGTGCTTACAATCAACAATTTGGCTCTATTGAAGCGGACATATTTTTAAGAAACGACAGTATTTTTGTCGCGCATGAGCAAGAACACATTACTGCTAAAAACACCCTTTCCAGTCTTTATTTAAAACCATTGCTCGCACAGTTTGAAAAGAATAACGGACAAATTTACCCCGACAAGAGCCAGCCCCTCCAGCTCCTTATCGATTTAAAAACACCCGGTAAGGAAACAATTCCGGTATTGATCCGGGAGCTGCAACCCTATTTGAAAGTATTTGCTCCCGCCGGTCCCGTAAAAATTGTGTTAAGCGGAGATGTCCCGGCGCCACAGGAATTTAGTCAATACCCGGATTACTTGTTTTTTGACGGACGACCTGAAATTAATTATTCCAAAACACAGCTTGAAAGAATTGGGCTGATCAGCCAGTCTTTCGGTCATTATACCAAGTGGAATGGTAAAGGGATATTGGTAAAAAAGGAAAAGGAAGCGCTTGAGGCCGTGATGAAGCATGTGCATGATCAGGGCAAAAAAATCCGCTTCTGGGGAACGCCTGACAACATCAACGCGTGGAAAATGCTTATGAATATGGGGATCGACTATCTGAATACGGATAAGGTGGAAGAGCTTGGCCCCTATTTGCGCAACCGTGCCGACGCTGAATATACCTCACCAAAAGCCCAGCCCGTATACAAACCCACCTATCGCAACAACGATAAACTTTCCAAGGTAAAAAATATCATTTTGCTCATTGGAGACGGTATGGGGCTAACCCAGATTTATTCGGGCCTGACGGCAAATCATGGCGAGCTTAATCTTGCACAATTTCTCAACATTGGGTTTTCGAAAACGAGTGCTGCTGATAGTTACATTACCGATTCCGCCGCTGGTGCAACGGCGATGGCTACCGGTAAAAAAGCCAGAAACCGTGCAATTGGTGTGGACACCAACAATATTCCGTTGAAAAACTTACCGGATATCATCAGGCCATTGGGCATTAAAACGGGATTGATATCAGCCGGGAGCATTACCGATGCCACCCCAGCCGCATTTTATGCGCATCAGCCGGAGAGAAGCCTGGATAGCCTTATTGCTCATGACTATCTGAAATCCTCCGTGGAAATTATGATCGGCGGCGGTGCGGCTATGTTCAACAAGGAAAAGGTTTCTGATTCGCTTCGTGTGAAAGGTTTTCAGGTTTCCAATCACTGGCAGGATCTGGCTTCGCTCAAAGCGCCCTTTGTGTTACTGGATGATTCCAAAACCGTTTCGATGCAAAAAGGTCGGGGCAATTTCCTGACAGAAGCATTTAACAAAACGCAGCAAACATTATCGAAAAACCCAAAAGGATTTTTTATGATGGCTGAGGGTGCGCAGATCGATTACGGCGGACACGTCAATAAAATCCCTTATGTCGTGACTGAAATGCTGGATTTTGACCAGCTCATCGGTGAGGCTTTACGCTTTGCTGACAGCAATGGTGAAACCCTGGTGATCGTCACGGCCGACCATGAAACAGGTGGATTGACCCTATTGGATGGCGATTTGAAAAAAGGTTACGTAGACGGGCATTTCAGTACCAACGATCACACGGCTGTCATGGTACCGGTTTTCGCTTATGGTCCCCATGCTTTGGATTTCAGGGGTGTTTATGAAAACACTGAAATCTTCCACAGGATCCTTGCCATTTTTAACAAATACAACAAGAAGTAATACGGATTGAAATTAATACAATCGTCAAAGAGGATGCCTTGAAATAAGGCATCCTCTTTTTCATTCACGGAATATTACCATAATTATCTTTCCGTAATATTTGTAATAATTTCATTATTTATAGACAATACATAACGCTAAAACGATTTATCATTTTAAATTATCTTTTCGTTAAATCTTAACGATTTATTAATAAAATCATAATACAAATAACCAGTAATGACATGGCAGGTCAAAATACCTTTGACGAAAATTTATTTTATCAAGACCAACCTATGTTAACATCATTACGTAGCAAGCCGATTCAGTGGGATAAAATGACCCGGATCGGATTGATGCATTTATTGTCAACGGCACTTTTAACCGGAGCCGGTTACACTAACGCTTCGCCTTTTTCTACTAAAAAGGATTTCACGCAAAATTTCACAGAGCGTTCCCGCCAGTCGTCGGACCTTGCGCAGGAAATAAAAATACAAGGTAAAGTTGTCGCCTCAGATGGCAGCGGATCGTTGCCGGGAGTAAGTGTTGTCATCAAAGGAACCTCGCAGGGTACCACAACGGACGTGGATGGTACTTTTCAAATTTCTGTTCCATCACCCGAATCTGTTTTGATATTTAGTTTTGTTGGTTACGAACCCCAGGAGGTCGTTATTGGGAACCGTTCTTCTGTTGATATTACATTAAAACCAGACACGAAGGCACTTAATGAAGTGGTTGTCGTAGGGTACGGAACACAGAAAAAAGCGAACCTGACAGGAGCAGTTGACCAGGTGAGCAGCAAAGTGCTGGAAAACCGTGCATTGCCAAACCTTTCTCAGGGACTTCAAGGGGTTATCCCAAACCTTAACCTGACGATGGGTGATGGAAAACCGACGCAATCGCCCGCATTTAACATCCGGGGGACTACTTCAATCGGACAAGGCGGTAGCGCATTGGTACTTATTGATGGCGTAGAAGGTGATCCAAGCCGTATCAACCCGAATGACGTTGCCAGCGTTTCTGTACTTAAAGATGCTGCATCGGCAGCAATTTATGGGGCCAGAGGTGCATTTGGTGTGGTTTTGATTACTACCAAAACACCGCAAAAAGACAGAACTACGGTTAATTACTCTTTTAACCAGGCAATTAAAAGTCCTATTGCCGTACCGGATTTCGTGACGGACGGATACACTTTCGCCAAAATGTTTAACGAAAGCTGGAGTGCCTGGAACGATTATGCGCAGACTCCGCAGAACGTTAACAAAACGGTAAAATTCTCTCCGGCTTATCTGGCCGAATTTGAAAGACGCTCGAAAGACCCAAGTTTGCCAAAAACGGATGTCGATCCGGTAACCGGTGAGTATGTTTACTACGGAAACATGGATTGGTACAACGAGCTTTACAAGAAAAATACCAGCGCCAGGGAGCATAATTTGTCAGTTTCCGGTGGAAGTGACAAGGCTGATTTCCTGGTAACGGGCCGCTATTTTGGTCAGGATGGTCTTTTTAAATACAACTCTGATGATTACAAAATCATGAGTTTGCGTGTGAAAGGTTCGGTTCAGCTTTACAAATGGCTTAACGTTGCCAACAACGCCGACTTCTCTTCGATGAAATATCATAACCCGGTGAACGTTGGTGAGGGTGGTTCTATCTGGAGAAACATTTCGGATGAAGGCCATACCATGGCGCCGATGTTTAACCCGGACGGAACGTTAACTTATTCCGCAGCGTATACGGTGGGAGATTTCTGGTATGGCAAAAATGGCATTGACATGGACAAGCGTGTTTTCAGAAACACGACCAGTTTTGCTTCCCAATTTTTCAATGACATATTGAGAATCAAAGGAAATTTCACGTACCAGAATACCGACAATAACGAATATCGCCGCCGCGTTCCGGTTCCTTACAGCCGCAAACCGGGTGTCATTGAATACGTTGGAACCAATTTCAATGATCTTCAAAACCTGCTGCGCAACACGCAGTACACGGCCACGAATATCTACGCTGAATTTGAACCAAAGGTTGGTGCAGATCATTACTTTAAAGTTTTGGCAGGATTTAACCAGGAACAGTCGCAGTACCGTGGTTTGCAGGTCGTTCGTAACGGACTTATTTACGAAGATGCAAGCGACATCAACCTGGCCCTTGGCCAATCGATTACCACTGGTGGCGGTTACGAAAAATGGGCCATTGCAGGTGGTTTCTACCGCTTGAATTATTCGTACAAAGAAAGATATCTGGTGGAATTCAACGGTCGCTATGACGGTTCTTCCAAATTCCCTTCCAGCCAGCGCTATGCGTTTTTCCCTTCTGTTTCGGCCGGATGGAGAATATCCAATGAATCATTCTGGAAAGCCTCTCCAAAATTGATTTCTGAATTAAAACTACGTGGATCTTACGGCTCGCTCGGGAACGGAAATATTGCCTCCTACGCATTTCAGGAACAATTCGGGATATCCCAATCGGGAAGGATTCTCAATGGTGTTCGTCCTCAGCAGTCCGGTCAACCTAATGTATTGCCGAACGGACTTACCTGGGAAACATCAAGTACGGCCGATTTCGGTCTGGATTTATCGATGCTTTCCAACCGTTTGACTTTGAATGCGGATGCTTACCAGAGAAAAACAACGGGCATGTTTACACAGGGCATGGCGCTGCCGGCTGTTTTTGGTACGGATGTTCCCAAAGGTAATTATGCTGACTTAACAACCCGCGGATGGGAAGCGGCCGTAACCTGGAAAGATCAGTTTACAGTGGGCGCGAAACCTTTGAACTATTCGGTTCGTTTGACAGTGGCCGACTACACCGCGAAGATTGACAAGTTTAACAATGCCGAAAGAAGACTTAACAATTACTATACGGGGCAGAAAGTGGGCGAAATCTGGGGTTTTGTTACTGACCGGTATTTCACGTCTGCGGATGATATTGCAAACTCGCCAAAACAGATTTTGTACAAAGCTTCAACAACTGGCAAGCTCCTTCCCGGAGACATTAAATTCCAGGATCTTAACGGCGACGGCGTTATTGACAATGGCGATAATACGGTTGACAAGCCGGGTGACAGAAAGATCATCGGAAATTCACTGCCACGTTATACCTACGGCGTGACGCTTGCAGCTGATTGGAACAACTTCTTTATCTCCGCATTTTTCCAGGGCGTCGGAAAACAGGACTGGTTCCCGGGTTCGGAAGCAGGTAATTTCTGGGGACAGTACAACCGTCCTTACAACAAGATCCCAACCTGGCAGCTTGGCAATATCTGGTCAGAGGAAAATCCTAATGCTTATTTGCCCCGTTACCGTGGTTACACCGCGCAGAATGGTTCGGGAGAACTTGCCCAGGCTCAGACCAAATACCTTCAGAATGTGGCTTACATCCGCATGAAAAACATCCAGATCGGATATAACCTGCCACAGACTCTGATCAGCAAACTGAAAATGTCGAGCGCTCGTGTTTATGTTTCAGGGGATAATCTCTTCGCCTGGTCACCGCTTTACAAAATCACCAAAGATATTGACGTAGAAAACATCGGCAGATCTGACGCTGTTTTGAACCCGTCGGATGATCCTTCTGATCCTAACAGAGGAAACAGCGGTAACGGTAACAACTACCCGATGTTAAAAGGTTTCACCATGGGATTGTCTGTGACATTCTGATGACCACCTGACTTTAAGAATATTATTAAATCAAATGACAATGAAATTTAAATTTATAGGACTGTTATTCGCAGTGGGTCTTATGGCCGGCGGATGTCAGGAACTGGACCAGGTTCCGCAGTCTACTGCTGATAACAATGCTGTCTTCGGAAGTGAGAAAGGTCTGGAGCTATACAGCAATTCTTTTTACAATATCCTGCCAAATGGTAACGACATCATCCGTTCAGACGAAATGAGCGACTTCGGTGCCCGTTCTTCTGTTCCCGATTTTCTTCGTGAAGGTGCGTATGGCCCTCGTCAGAGCAACGGCTGGGATTGGAAAGCCCTTCGTAACATCAATTATTTTATTGAGAACAATAACCGCGAAACCGTTCCGGCAGATGCAAGAAAGCATTACATAGCCCTTGCGCGTTTTTTCAGAGCGTTGTTTTATTTTGAAAAAGTAAAACGTTTCGGTGATGTACCCTGGATTAGCAAGACTGCGGCGGTTGACGATCCTTCCCTTTTCAATGGTCGCGATCCGCGTACTGTCGTGATGGATTCTGTTCTTGCCGACCTGAACTTCGCCTGTGAAAATATTCGTACGACCTCGGATCCAACGAGAAGTTTGATCACAAAATCGGTTGCGTATGGTTACAAGTCGCGCATTTGCCTTTTTGAAGGTACGTTCAGAAAATACCAGACAACCTATAACTTACAGCCGACAGCCGAAAAATGGTTGAATGAAGCCATTTCGGCGTCAGAAAAAGTGATTAAAGAAGGCGGTTTTTCATTGAACGAAACGGGAGGAAATGAAAAATCCTATCGTCAGATTTTCACAAACAATACGCCTGTCGCCAGCGAAGTCATGTTGTCTTTTGTCTGTGATCCTGCTTTAAGCATTTACAATGACGCCAACTGGTGGTGGACAAGTGCTACTTATGGAGCTCGTCTGAGTTTCACCCGCACCTATGTCAATACGTATCTGAATACCGACGGAACGCCTTTCACAAACAAAGCCGGATATCAGACGCTTACTTTTGCCGAAGAAGTAAAAGGTCGTGACAAAAGACTTCAGCAGACGATCCGTATGGGAAGTTACAAAAGGATTAACGGTGGAAAAGAAGAGGCTGCCCCTCCTATTTTTTCATACACCTACACAGGATATCAGCCAATCAAATGGACTCTGGATGATACCTATTATGACGGCGGAACGAGAAATATCAACAGTATCTCGATCATGCGTTATGCCGAAATACTGTTGAACAATGCCGAAGCAAAGGCTGAACTGAACAAATTAACGGATCAGGACTGGGCATTAACAGTCGGCGCGTTACGCAAAAGAGCAGGCATCACAGGCGGAATCTCAGCTGTTCCGACCATGGTAGATCCTTATCTGCAAACGAATTATTTCCCGGGTATATCAGATGCCGCTATTTTGGAAGTCCGTCGTGAAAGAGCTACTGAATTGTGTCTGGAAGGTTTCCGTTTTTATGATATCGTACGTTGGAAACGCGGTCCTTTGATGGAGCAAAAGTGGAATGGATTTTACGTTCCGGCCTTGAATCAGCCGATGGACCTTAACGAGGATGGAAAAATGGACGTTGCTTTTGTAAAAGGTACGCCAACCAGTCCGGTGCCGGGTGTTACTTACATCAACGTGGCCGAAACAATTAGCGCAGGCGTAAATCCTCAGCGACTAACCAACGACACATCCGGAGAAATTACCTGGCTGAACAATGTTCCGCGCAAATGGGAAGAAAAACATTACCTCTATCCTATTCCTGAAACCGATCGTCTGTTTAATCCTAAATTGGGGCAAAACCCGGGATGGTAATTTAAATCGTCGGCTGTCGGCAATTGGCTATCAGTTTGTTAATTTAGAAAACGATAGCCAATTGCTAATACCCGACGACTTAAATTACACTGAGTAAAGAAATGAAAAAATTTACTCTTTACTTTGTGACTTTACTTTTACCAATTTTTAACACTAAATTTTTACCCATGAAAAAAGCATTTCTCGTTCTGATGGTTTTGACCATGACAACGGCTGGTTTTGCTCAGAAAAAGCCCGAAACCATTAATATCGCGTCTTACAATCTTCGTTACAATAATAAAGGTGACGGCATAAACGCCTGGCCGAACCGTAAGGAAAATGTGAAAGGACTTATCCGTTTTCACGAATTCGACATTTTTGGCACGCAGGAAGTGCTGATCGGACAGCTACACGACGTGGCCGAACTTACTGAATTTGCCTTCCTTGGCAAAGGTCGTGATGACGGAAAAGAAGGCGGGGAACATTCGGCGATTTTCTATAAAAAAGATCGCTTTAAAGTGTTAAAATCTGGTAATTTCTGGCTGAGTGAAAACCCTGACAAACCTGGGTTGGGTTGGGATGCAACCTGCTGCAACCGTATTTCTTCCTGGGCAAAATTCCAGGACCTGAACACGAAAAAGGAATTTTATTTCTTTAACGTCCACTTTGACCACCAGGGCGTTGAAGCACGTCGTCAGTCAGGTCATTTGATGGTAAAGAAAATCAAAGAAATCGCAGGGAACGCTCCAACAATCTTAACAGGAGATTTTAACTCTACACCAGAAACGGAGCAGATCAAAACCATCAAGACTTTGCTTAACGATTCACACGACGTAACTGAGCAACCAGCTTACGGTCCGGAAGGAACCTTTAACAGCTTCAAATTTGACGCGCCGATGGACAAACGTATCGATTACATTTTTGTCAGCAAACCGATCAAGGTTTTAAAATATGGTGTGTTAACGGATGCGAAAGAGCAGCGTTATCCATCAGATCACCAGCCGGTTGTTATCAAGGCAGTTATCAATTAATACGGCCCGCACTTATTTGATAAGTAGCCAATGCAGCTAAAATCCTTGTGATGAATGAAACGGTTTCGTTCATCACAAGGATTTTTTCTTATCATGTCATGGAGAAAAAATTGCTATACCTGGATTTTACAGCCGTGGCTATGCACTTTTAGTTGCTCCTCAATCGCGTTGCCGTCCACTAAACCCCAGCTTTCAACGATTCTTTGATCACGAATTTTCATAAAACGATATCCTACCGCGACAACATCTTTCCCCCTGGGCTCAATTTCCCGCCAAGGCCCCACCTGCTTCAGCAGCATGCTTATTTTGATGATTACCTTATCGTTTTCACAAACCATTTCATCAATAATTGTTCTATGCTCAAAAGACAGACCTGTATTCCGTATCCATATTTTCAGCCCTTCTGAATTTTTTGGGAGTGTGGCCGGTAGCGAATGATCGATGAAATCAGGGTGGAGATAATGGTCAATCTGGTCAAACTCGCTCCTATTCCAGATATTTTCGATAAAGGCTGTTATCAGATTTTTGTTCTTTGTGTTCATCGTTTGGTTCATGTTTAGAACACAAATTTCGATGATCGAAAGCGTGCGTACCTGTGATAATTATCACAAAAGATCAAGGCTGTTTGCGGATCCGGCTCAGCGTTTCGCGCGCAACCCCCAGATAGCTGGATATCTGTGAAAGGCTTACACGCTGAATAATTTCCGGATGGTTTTTTAGCAAATATGCATAACGTTCCTTTGCATCATAAAGGGTAAACAAGTTGCTGTATTCTTCCTGTCTGATTGACAGTACTTCGACGATTTTGCGTCCAAAAGACTCAATTTCCTGAGAAACCCGATAAAGTTCCAGGAGCCGATGCTTGTCCAATTCCCAAAAAACTCCAGCTTCCGCCGCCTGTATCGAGGTTTCCGAAGGAGTACCCGAGCGCAGGCTTTTCAGATTGGTCGTGAAGTTATTTTCGAATGTGAAAGCGGTATTCATTTCATTCCCCTCTTTTATCCTGAAACTTCTCAGAAAACCTGTTTCTACAAAAAATATTTTTTTACAGACCTTTCCTTCTTCCAGCAGATATTCCCCTTTCGAAAGTACCCGCTCCTGAACACAGGCTATCAGCTTTTCGATACTTGCCTCCGACAAATATTCCAAATTTGACATGCTGGCTTTAAAACGTTCCTGGAAAGCGTTTGGCATCGTTAAAGGCTTTTCACATGAATACTGCCGGGATTACCCCAGGCAAAAAACAAAAAAATAGCGACAGTTAAAACTATCGCCATGCATTAAAAACAAAACTTTAATTCCGTTCCTTATCTGCTGATCCAGCTGAATTCATATTCCAACTCCGGAATACGGGTACGGTCAGCGATACGACGCAAACGTGCAGGCAAGGCCATTAAGTAATCACGCGCCTTTTCTGCACCTGAATTAAGATCTCTAATGGCTCCAATTTCCCACTCTGCAAGCAAAGATTCAAGAATTTCGATATAGTCCATTGTCGTATAAACTCCTAAACGCTGGGCAGCGTCTGAGAAGTGAGAGAATGTATCACCCATTTTAACTCCGGTTTCACGAAGGAAGTGGGCGGGCATTACAATTTTTTTCCGCATCATATCCTCCAAAGCCAGCATAAGTTCGGATGGATCTACGGCCAGAATGCTGCTGACGAAAGCTTTGTATGCTTTCGCGTGGCGCATTTCATCCGAAGCAATGACCCCGCAAATTTTTGACAAATGCGGATTTCCAAACTGTTTCGAAAGGGTTGCGGTACGACGGTGCGATACGTTTGTTGCCAACTCCTGGAAAGAAGTATAAATAAAGTTACGGTAAGGATCGCGGTCGGTGCCGATATCAAAGCCATCGGCAATCAGATACTGTGTAGAAACTTCCATGGCACGCATGTTCACGCGACCGGAAAGATATAAATACTTGTTTAACAGATCGCCGTGACGGTTTTCTTCTGCTGTCCATGCTCTTACCCATCGCGACCAGCCAGAAGGATTATCGACCTGATCCACGCCAATTACATCCATCAACCACGACTCATAGGTCGGAAGGGCTTCCTCCGTGATTGTATCTCCAATCAATACTGCTATATAATCGTACGGTAAATCTCTGCAACTTTCCTGCAATAATTTCACTTCGCTAAAAAAGTTCTCCTTGCTGGAATCCGGTAAAAAATCCGTTGGCTGCCAATTTTGGTCAATCGGTTTCAGGTATTCTGCCATCAGGGCATCGAGGTCCTTTCCTACATGTTGCATGACTTCAAGCCGTGCTGCTGAAAGTGCGGTTTCCATTGTTGATTCAATTTTAATCTCACATTATGATTTCACAAAGTACGTGAATTTAATGTAAGTTATACATGACAAATCTCATTTCCTGCTTTACAAATTTTCACAATCGGTGTACATTTGGGTTATTATTGTGTAAAAAAAGGAATGAAAAAAATTATAGACTACCTCCTAAGCATCGTTTACCTTATTCATTTCGGTCTGACTTTACTCGTTTTTCACGCGCTGCAAGTGGTGACACTCAATATTTTCGGTAAAAAAGCACACGAAAAAGTAGTCGATTATCTAAACTTCTTTCTTACCTACGGCTTATACCTGACGGGTTCCAGTGTAACACTCAAAAATCGCGCCGTGATACCCGACGAGCGCCCTGTCATTTTTGTGGCCAACCACCAAAGTACCTTTGACATACCGGCGCTGATCTGGTTTTTGAGAAAACGTCACCCGCTTTTCGTTTCCAAAATCGAACTTGCCAAAGGCATTCCAAGTATTTCGTATAACCTGCGCAAAAGCGGTGCAGCGCTTATCAACCGCAAAGACGGCAAACAGGCCGTCAGCGAAATTTTACGTTTGGGAAAGCTAATTCATGATACCACTGGGGCTGCCATTATTTTCCCGGAAGGGACGCGCACAGCCAGCGGCATCATGAAGCCTTTTATCCCTGGAGGTGTTGCAACATTGTTAAAAAAAGCACCCCACGCATTAATTGTACCCGTTGCAGTGAACGGAACCGGAACCTTCAATCCAAAAGGAATATTTCCGCTAAGATCATTTTCTAAATTATCGTGGACTGCCTTACCGCCGATTGAACCTGCGGGAAGAAAAGTGGAAGAAATTTTATTGGAAGCGCAAGAATCCATCAGGGCAGAATTGGCATAATGAACAGTCAGTCAAACTCCGCCAACTTTTCTGCCACCCTTTCAGGGTTTTGATATACGGTTTAACTGCCTACCTGCTATAATACTGCCAGCCTTTCAGGCTTGTTTAAACCCAACGCTTCTATTAACCGATAAAATCCCGAAGGGATGAAAGTATTATAGAAAACCAGAAAGCCGACACAATCGCATAACCCGGAACGGGTGACACAACACGACCGACCAATGTATGATCGGGCGACATCCGAATTACAGTATGCCCCTTTCAGGGTTTTAATACCCGCCTTAATCCACTTTCTGCTACAAGACTGTCAGCCTTTCGGGCTTGTTTAAACCCAACGCTTCTATTAACCGATAAAATCCCGAAGGGATGAAAGTATTATAGAAAACCAGAAAGCCGACACAATCGCGTAACCCGTTCCGGGTTACACAACACGACCGACCAATTCCTGACGAGCGACGTGATCCAAAGTTTACTTCTAAAACCAAATTTTATAAATATTTTCTCCGCTCCATTTTGCAGCCATTCTTCTCATAATAAACCCGTTACAAAACATTGAAAATTACAATTAAATCTACTTTTAACCACTTAACAATCGTTAACAAATCCCAATTAAACCTAGATCAAAGATATGCCTCTAACCTACGAAACTTAAAAAAACACTACCATGAAAAAGATACTTTTTGTAGCCGCAATTTTAGCATTTGGGTTTACTAACGCATCAGCGCAATATGGAGGCCGTGATCGTGATTACCATGGTCGTGACTACCGAAATAATCCGCGTGAATACCGGAACTACGGTATCAACGCTTTACAACGCGAAGCGCGTGAGCAAATCTCTATGGGCATTCGTCGCGGAACCTTAAACTCCCGTGAGGCAGCCGTCCTTATGAATGAGTATGACCGTATCGCTGAACGCGAAAGAAGATACAGCGCTCATGGCCGCCTTTCGCACAGAGAAGCTCGAAAATTGACCGAAGATCTTGAAAGATTAATGGCCGATACCCGCGACATGAGCCACAGACGTGGTGGTGATGGCTGGGCAAGAAACCCAAGAGGAAGATATTAAAAATCAGTTGAAGGTTTAGGTAATGTAAAAAAGCATTTCTCGGTTTGAGAAATGCTTTTTTTATATACGATCAAAAATACCTGACAAGCTTTACGTGCGACTTTTTAAAGCCTTCCTTCTGATAAAACTTGTGCGCATTTTCCCTGACATTGTTCGACGTAACTTCAATCTGCTGTGCCGATTTACTCTTGGCAAATACAACCAGTTGTTCCACCAGTGCCTTGCCTATTTCTTTTGAACGATATTCCGGTCTTACATACATTTCCTGGATCTCGGCCACCATGCAGACATGGTGCAACAAAGGCTGTACATGACAACTGCCCATGCCAACTGATTCTCCATCAAGCTCGGCAATCAGATAACAGATATGGTCATTTGCCAAATTACGATGGTAAACGTAATTAAAATCCTGTCTGTTCAGCGATTTATTTTCAAGATCACAGATCATATGATAGACCGTTTCTTCATCATAAAGGGTTGCCAGACGAATATGAAGCGCTGTGGAGACCATCAATAATTTTTTAGAACTGCTGCAATTCAGCAGAATCATGAATAAATAAACCTTTGTGTGGAAGCCGGGCGAGATTCACCATGGCATTGGCCACTTTTACCGCTTCAATAGCCGCATACTTTTTCAGGGGGCCAACCATGATAGGGTTAGCAATCCGTGACAAAACTTCGCCGATTTTTTCTCCGAAACGTGTTTCGCCTCTGTCTCCCAGCAATAACGAAGGTCTTAAGATATGCAGTGTATTAAATTGCAGATCAGCCAGTTCTTTTTCCACCTCTCCTTTTACGCGATTGTAAAAAATCATCGATTTTGAATCCGCGCCCATGGAGGTCACAATAAGATATTGACCGGAACCATTAAGTTTCCCTGCCCTGCCAACCTGCACGGGATAGAGAAAATCAACTTTCCTGAAAGCTTCCTCCGAACCCGCCTTTTTGATCGTCGTTCCAAGGCAGCAGAAAATATCATCTGCCTTGACAAGCGACGCATCCGGGTTGTCAAAATCAAAGAAAATTTCGGTTAGTTTTTTGTGCTGAATCCCTGTTGCTTTTCGGGTTAAAATTTTAACCTCTTTATAAACATCTGAATTCAGTAAATTTTGAAGTACTTGTTTACCGACAAGTCCGGTTGCTCCTGTTAATAATGCAGTTTTAAGTGTTGGGTTAGTCATAGCATAACGTTTAGAAAATGCAATTTAAAAAGTATAGCGTCAAGTTGACAACGATATGAAAAATTGTCTACTTAAAACGGATACATTTTAAAATTGCATATTTAAAGCCTGCCTATTTTATTTTTCTGGCCAAATGGTGGCGATCTTCCCGGTTCCCGCTATTACTTTGCTTTGATACTCCTTCATTTCGGCAACGGTCCATTTCGTAATGTCTACCGGGCTTCCGTCACAATAAAAACTGATACATCCAATACAAGACATGTACCCTGAGTCATAATTGAAAATGGGTTTGCCATTTACTTCAAACAGTTTGATTGTTACCAAATTCTCCTCCTTTTTCACCTTGGCGTCTTCGATGATTTTGCGTAACCATGGTAATTCCCGCATCGGATAATTCACACCGCAAACCGATGCCTTTACCGCACCAGTGGGATCCCTATCCAATTCATCTTTTTTACACGAAACAGCTAAAAATAGAAACAAAAGAATAGCATAAGTCTTCATCGTATTTTCGTTTAGGCATAACTTGATGACACCAGCCCTGCCTAAAACGTTGGAAAGCAGTACACAAAGCGGATGCTACACAAAGGCGCTTTCTCCCGTTATCGCCCTACCCACAATCAGGGAATTGATTTCCTTTGTCCCTTCATAAGAATAAATCGCCTCCGCGTCGGCAACAAAACGGGCGATGTCGTATTCTAGCAAAATACCATTTCCGCCAAAAAGTTCGCGGGCATGATCGACTATGGAACGCATCCTTAACGTACAGAATACCTTCGCCAGCGAGGCATGTTCGTCGGTAAGCTGTCCGCCATCCTGCAACTGCGATAAGCGGTACACCATCGTCTGCATCGCCGTAAGATCACCCAGCATGGTAACCAGCAAGTCCTGAACCAGCTGAAAACCGGCGATCGGGCGGCCAAACTGTTTTCTTTCCATCGTATATTTCAAGGCCAGCTCATAGGCACCACGTCCGCAGCCTACCGCCTGCCAGGCAACCCCGGCACGCGTCATACGCAGTACATTGGCGGTATCTTTAAAAGAATTGGCATTTTGTAAACGGTCAGATTCAGGTATTTTACAATCCGTTAAGGTGATCAGCGCGTTCTGAACCGTCCTCAGTGCCATTTTATCTTCCATTTTTTTCGCCTCGAAACCCTGATTATCCTTTCTGACGATAAATCCCTTCACCTGATTATCATCCAGATTACGCGCCCAGATTATGGTGATGTCTGAAAAAGTAGCATTCCCGATCCATTTTTTCTGTCCGTTCAAAACCCATTCATCACCAATTTTCTTACACGTCGTGGTCAATCCTCCGGCAACACCTGAACCAACTTCGGGCTCCGTCAATCCAAAGGCTCCGATAATTTCCATTTTCTGCATGATCGGCAGCCAATATTCTTTCTGTTCTTCGGAGCCGCAGAGATAGATGGAACCCATGGCAAGTCCGCTATGAACCCCGAAAAATGTAGAAATGGAAGAATCTACCCGCGCCATTTCCATGGCCAGAAAACCTTCCAGCAGCGCAGATTTACCTCCGCATCCGTATCCATGATAGGTTAATCCGCAAATATTGAGTTTTGCCATCAGCGAAATGATATGCATGGGAAAATGTGCCTTGTTCCAATATTCATTCGCAATGGGGCGAATTTCCGTTTCCATGAAATTCCTGACTTTCAGCAAAATTCCCCTTTCTTCAACGGTCAGGGTTTTATCCAGTTCATAAAAATCACCATTGACAGGCGGCTTTTCTTTTTTCTTTCTACTTCCGGCCTGAAGTAATTTCAGCATTTTTGCCAGATCCTCGTCATCCATTTTGGAAACCGTTGCCATCAATTTATTCAGGTCAACTTTCTTCGAGAGTTTGCTGACTGCGTTTAAATCTATGGTTTTTAAAAGCGTACGTATCTGAGAAAATGATTCGAATAAACCCATGAGGAAGATTTTTAAGTTGCTGAACGATTATCTAACTAAAAGTAACAACCGGGCCAAATCTATTCTTCAATTTAAAACGAATGTGATCCCGTCTTAGCACGATAACGTTTCTAAAAGTGAGACATTGACTTATGCCGTCGTCCAAAGTGTAGAATTTTATAATCACTCCGGATTATCCCGTCCCTTTTTCTTCCAAAATCATCGCGGTACAAGTTTTGAAACAGTATTTCAAAAAAGCACTTCAGTCATGAACAGCGAAAATAAAAACGTGGCAGGCGGATCACCTTCACGATCCGGGCCAGACAAGGCTCTGTTGCAGGAGGATGACGGCAAAAAAACTTCAAAGCAGATTAAGGAGGAAGCAATCAGGCAGTCTGAAAATGAAAATATGACGCACAAAAGAGGTTACAATGAGACGGACCCTAAAGTACCGGTAAAATCTGTCAAGAGTTAAGGATTATATATTTGACAAACAAAAATGGCGTCATAAAAAGCGCCATTTTTGTTTGTCCCAGTAATTTATTTCGTAAATAATGCTTCCAACGCGGCAGCAAGATATACAAACGGTGCATTCCAGTTAATGGCAATTTCATTCGACGCATAGGAACAGTCTGCATCGACAAAAGATTCATCTGCAAATTTGTTAGGATAACCATCGCATTTATCCTGTTGCCCCGGATTAGGGCCGCCGGATAAAAGTCCGGGTACCGGCTCCGCAATACCATCAGCAACAGAAGGACGATGGTGTGGGTGCATGACCTGTTTTGACCCAAAACCAGTTAAAAACGAATAACCCGTCGCATTTCTACCAAGCAGGTAATCCAGATTGCCCAGCGCAGCATTCAAATATTTTTTGTCCTTCGTCAGTTTATATGCCTGTATCAATGCAACTCCCTGATTGGCAGCAACCGCAGAACTTCCCCACACGTAATCTCTGGCCGTTTTCCCCATAACCGTGTGGTAGGGCTGTGTATCCAGACCAGCAAGCAGATTATCCGAAAAGTTGATCACGTTCTTTTTTATCGACCGCAGATATTGCTGATCTACCGGCCCCAGCTGGTTTTCATTTCTGATGATCGTGTAATAAGCCAACGCCTTCACCTGGCTCCACGACGGCAACGGCATTGGTTTATGGGTTTCAAAAGATAAATTTTTAAGATAATCCTCGTTTTTCGTGGTAACATACATTTCAGCCGCGGCCCAAATCCATTCATCGGTTCCGTCTTTGTCTTCATACCCACCCGTAACCACATCCGGATCCAGATTTTTATTCATTTCATTTTGATGATATTTCAGCGCAGGATTCCGCTTTGCCCAACCCCAGCCCTTTAATGCAGCGACTTTGCAAGAATCTGACAAACCGGGCAAGTCCTTTTCAAAATCCTTGAAAACCCGGCTTGCCTGTGCCATTACCGCCACAAAATCAAGTGCGGCAATCGTATTTTTTTGTACGACATAACGTGGACTTTTACAAGCATCGGGCATAACCATACCATCAAACCGAGGATTCGTTAATTTATGATAAACCCCGCCATCATGCGGATCCTGCATGGTGAGCATCCAGCGAAGATTCCATAAGACCTCATCGAGCAGATCAGGAATAGCATTCCCGCTCTCCGGAATATTGGTATTCAGCGTTTTGAAATAGGCTGGAAAATCTTCGTAAACAGAGAGCAATGTAGCCATCGTAATCCCCGAATTCACGATGTATTTATTGTAATCACCCGCATCATACCAGCCACGGGGTGAGCTGATCACCGTCATTTCCGGTCGTTCGGACGATGCAGCAGACGGATGGATCAGAATTTTGTCATCAGGATGTCCGGCTGCACGCGCCCACTTCCCGGCAAATTTCTCCGGCAACGGAACGGAAGCCCGCTGATAATAATAACCGCGAATAGCCGCGACCGCGACGTTTTTATGCACCACAGGTTTTATCTCAAAAGGATACGAAGCACCGACGGATGCTACTTCAAGTACATAATTCCCGTTCTTTTGGAAAGAAGAAAAATCCGCAACGCGTCCCTCCTTGCCCGAATAATGGCTTTTACGGATCTCGCCCAATTTCCCTTTAAAAACAACCTTCTTTGATTTAAAGTCTTTTAACACGAATTCCTGTCCGCTGTTTCCCAAAACCACCGCCCTTTTTTCAGCCTGAGGATAAAACCCGATCTGATTCAAACGTATCGACTCCGATGTAGATTGAGCAAAAGTCAGCCTGACAAGTAAAAGGAAAGCTATTGAACTGCAAAATGATTTCTTCAATATGATGGTGTTTAATCGTTCATAAACTTTCTGGCACCTCAGATTGTCCTTATTTCAAAGTCGTCTGATCACTTCCCGTAATAACGCTCCGGTGAAATTCGCCCCAGCGTCGTAACTCTTCAATCAAGGTGTTTAACGTCCTGCCGTGCTCAGTCACGGTGTATTCGATAACCACAGGTATGGAATCGTAGACTTTCCGCACAATCAAACGGTTTATTTCCAGCTCCTTTAACTCCTTGGACAACATGCGCGATGTCAGGTTGGGAATGGCTCCCTGGATTTCCATAAAGCGTTTACTCCCCAGCCCCATCGCAATCAGGATAGGAATTTTCCATTTTCCGCTCACGACGTCCAGGGCATCCCGCACGGGCAAAATTGTTTCCCGGCATTCGGGATGTTCGTTGTTTTTCAACATACCACTTACATCAAGTATAGCCCTATACTATTGTATATTACTTACAATTATATAGTTATTATTCCGAAATTTGTATTGTCAATTTAGAACAGGACAATCAGGCTGTTTGTCCTCATTGAACAAAGTAGGGTTATGAAAATCCATACTCATACTAAATCGACCTTAAAAGCTAAAACACAAAAAATATGAAAAGCAGGGAAATATCGAAAGTCGTCTTCGCACGGGAACATGCTATGGGAGAAATTACGGTAAAACAACCACTTCCATCACAAAAAGTGGATTATCTGGATCCGTTCGTGCTATTGCATCATGCAGAAAACGATGTACCAGAGGACCTGAATCTTAAACATTCCGGCGTGGGGCCGCACCCACACCGTGGGTTTGCTCCTGTTACCTTTGTTTTCGAGGGTGGTGTATATCACCAGGACAGCCGTGGAAATACCGGGACTGTCTTCACAGGAGGCGTGCAGTGGATGCATGCCGGTATGGGAATCATTCATAGCGAACGACCATCGGTCAGCGGGCATCAGGAATTTATCCAGATGTGGATTAATTCGCCTGCGAAAAATAAAATGGACCAGCCCACTTATTATCCTTTGACAGCTGAAAATACGCCACAGGTTTGGAGTGATGATAAAAAAATACGGTTATCGGCGGTAAGCGGGAATATTTTGGGAACAAAAGGCCCAATCCCAACATTAAGTCCGATCAATTCGGCGATGATCTGGGGTGAAAAAGACGGGAAAGTTTTCATTCCTTTTGAAGCCAGCCACAATGCTTTTATCTATGTGCTGACGGGGAAGGTAAAAATCGGAGACCAGGAAATATCCGCTCAAAATATGATTATTCCGGACCATAACGGCGAAGGCATTCAGCTGGAAATACTGGAAGATACCAAAGCACTTTTCATGAGTGGCGAGCCCATTGGCGAAGCCATTATCGCGCAGGGACCTTTTGTCGTTAACCAGGAAATCCAGATCGTAGAAGCTTATCGCGACTACCGGATGGGTAAAATGGGTATTTTGATTGAAGATTAGTCGTTAAGCTGTCTGTTTTCAGCATCAGCAAATCGGCGGGATTATCCGGTTGCCCGTGATCAGCTTGGTACTGATCACTGCATCAACCGGATAATTCCGCCGATCATATTTACTTACTATCTAGACTTTTTTAGGCCCAACAGAGTCGTAAATAACGACTTTCTCCCACAAGTGCGCGTAATTATTTCTGAATTCGTCGTGAATCGGGTGCGTCTGATATAATTCCTCCTCGATGATATTATCGAAAATACACATCCAGGAAAAAGTATAATCTTTAACAATCACAGAACGGCTCGTCGGTGCAGGCTTACCGATGTTCACATATTTTATTTGTGGAACTTTGGCCAGTTTTTTCAATCCTTCCAGCAACTTGGCTTCATCCTGGGCATTGCTGGGATCTTTCAGATAAAAAAGGACGTGGTGTATAAAAACCTCTTTTATTCTTTCAGGCTCAGCAGCCAGGGGTGAAATCGAGACCAATGAAGCCAACCCCGCACTTTGCAAAAACTTACGTCTAGATGAATCTTCCATGATTTGGGTGTAAATGAATTATAATATTGTGAATAATTTCCAACTGTACCTATTGTCACTTATTTACACGCGGATAACCATTGTACCCTCACAAATCTACAATTTTTCTAAAATTTACAATCAGACGCCCGCCATCTTCACCAGCTCATTAACCGTCTTCCAGTTCCTCGTCGTCGCCGTCACTTTCAGTTTCTTCTCGAAAAAATTGTTGTTGAGTTTTGTATTTCCATAACCAGTCGGACAAAAAAGATAAACGGCTTTCCCATCCACGATCCATTCATCCGGCAGGAACTGACCCGTTTCTTTTAACTTTTCAACCAAAGCTTTTTCCGGTTCCTCACCCAGAAAAGTAACGTGAAGTTTCAAAACATCTTCCTTTCGCGCCGTTAAAAACGGGTTCTGCTGCTGAATCCGAGTCAGTTCTTTTTCATCCAGAACAATGACGGGAACATCAAAGGAAAAAGTTTTTTGTATCGCGTCATGAATTTCTTCTTGCAGATTTTCGTCACTTCCCGATTTCACGCTGAACGCCACATTACCACTTTGTATGTACGTTTTCACATTTTCAAAATGAAGGTCTTCAAACATTTTTTTGAGCTCCGTCATTTTGATCAGATTCCGGCCGCTCACGTTAATACCCCGTAAAATTGCAATGCATGTTTTCATAACCTGTTTCAAAATTTCAAGGAAAGTATAATGGCTCAAAACATGCCCGTCAGTTATCCTGTACCCGGTTGGTATTCACCGGGAAGAATCAAATCCAGTAAATAATTTCTAAAATCTGAAACCAAAATTAAAGGCAAATTCCCCCGTCACCTGCATGCCATCGTTGTAAGAACGGGAAGACGAAATCCGCTGATCGAGATAACGCATACCCAGGCCGCCATTCAAACCAAGATTGATTTTCGGCGTGATCTGAAAATTCAGATAATTGTTGATGATCAGTCCCAGGCGAAAACTGTTTCTTTCAATCGAACTGTAATAGCCAGTCGTCCCGGTAGGCACATATTGACTGTCCCTGTCCTTGTTGAAACCCAACATGATGTTCGGTCCCACGGCATAGGTAACCTTCCGCTGCCCGAACGGATAAATTTTGACCCCGGGCGACACGTAAAAATTGGTATAATAATGATTGCTAAGGTCAATGCTGGAACTGTAAACATTGTACTCTTTAAAGATAAAGGCTACGGGTAAAATAATCCCTACATATTGGTTTTCCCCAATCAGTCGCTCATAGCTAAAACCGAGACCAGGGCCTGAATCTAATGCCTTAAAAGGTGAAATTGTTAAAATATTTCGGCCATAATCGGTACCATAACTGCGTTTGGCCGGCTCTTCTTTTTTCACAGGCTCACGCTCGGAAATCATAAAAACCTCTCCGTTTCCGAATTCAATACGTTCCAGTTCAGCCTTGCGAATGACGAATTTGGCACTGTTCGGATCCTGGCTGGTTTGATACCGTATCTCCTTAACACCCACTTCCGTAACCTTTCCTTCGAGGATACGACCATTTCTTTTAATCAGTTTGTCCTGCGCATGCGCAGACAAGACAACGGTCAATAAAAATACCAGAGACAATAAACTCCTTTTCATGGTAGTTGGTTTTAGATGGCTAATGTTACGCAAAGCTATGAGAAATCGGTGACATCGAAAATAAAACATAATGAACGATAAAAATCGTATCGCTGTTACCTATTCAACCTGAAAAGGTTCTTAATACTATTTCGGCTCTGTTTATACTTAAAGCTATACACATGGGCAGCTTAAAACAACCAAATGACATTTCAAGAATTAGACCTCATTGAGCCTATTAGAAAGGCTCTGACAGAAGAAGGATACACCACTCCCACTCCAATCCAGGCAAAAGCGATCCCTATTATATTGCAACACAGAGATTTGCTGGGTTGTGCGCAAACAGGTACCGGAAAAACAGCGGCTTTCGCCATTCCGATGCTTCAGATATTAGAAGAAAAGGCAAAGAGCAGATACGAAAAAGGCCCGATCAGAGCACTTATTCTGACACCAACGCGTGAATTGGCTATCCAGATCGGCGAAAGCTTTGCTGCCTATGGCCGTTTTACCAATATTACACATACCGTTATTTTTGGTGGTGTTGGTCAAAAACCACAAACCGATGCGTTGAAAAAAGGTGTTGATATTCTTATCGCCACACCAGGCCGCTTGTTAGACCTGATCAACCAGGGTTTTGTCCATTTAAAACAACTGGAAATTTTTGTTTTGGATGAAGCAGACCGTATGTTGGATATGGGTTTTGTGCATGATGTGAAAAAGATCCTGCGCTTGCTTCCTTCCAAACGCCAGTCGTTATTTTTCTCAGCAACGATGCCGCCTGTGATCATGACGCTTGCGGATACGATCCTGACCAATCCTGCAAAAGTTGAAGTAACACCCGTTTCTTCAACCGCAGATACGATTAAACAGTCCGTCTTTTTTGTTGACAAATCTGACAAAAACAGCTTGCTGCTCCACATTCTCAAAGACGACAACATTGCTACGGCACTTGTTTTCACGAGAACAAAACATGGTGCGGATAAAGTGGTGAAAGTGCTGCGTAAAGCAGGTGTGACATCGGAAGCCATCCATGGAAATAAGTCGCAGAATGCACGTCAGAATGCTTTGAAAAATTTCAAAAGCCAGGCAACACGTGTGCTCGTTGCCACGGATATCGCAGCCCGCGGTATTGATGTGGATGACCTGACACACGTAATCAACTACGAAATTCCGAATATTCCTGAAACTTATGTGCACCGTATCGGTCGTACGGGCCGTGCAGGAGCAAAAGGAACGGCTTTTTCTTTCTGTGATTTAGATGAAAAAGCATACCTGAAAGATATTCATAAATTGATCGCCAAAAACATTCCGGTTGTGAAGGATCATCCTTATTCCAACGGACGGTAATTTCAGTTGAATTGACTTATGTACAAAAATACATATACCGATATCAGCCTGACCCAAATGAATGAACTTCGTCAGCAATCCGATTCTGTGGTGGTTGATGTGCGTGAAACCTGGGAATTTGAGGAATTTAATGAAGGTGGAATCAATATTCCCCTGGCAGAAATAAGACAGCAGAGAGAGCTGCTGTCACCTTTTAAAAACATTATTGTGCTTTGCACAAATGGTGTGCGAAGCAAGGTCGCCGCACTGGATTTTTGCAGAGTGCCTGAGTGGAATGAAAAGAAGATCTTCCATTTGCACGGCGGAATTCTGGAAACTGAGTAGCGGCTTGTTTGTGTCGTACAAAAAGCGAAAAGGCTGTCCTTTCGGGGCAGTCTTTTCACTTTTTTAAGTTTTACCCGTATTAATTAAAGATATAACGAACACCAATCTGTGCCTGCCAAACGTCGTTGATTGTCTGTGATTTCACAAACGAGTCCGTCATCAAAACAGGGACATTGTTCACCACCTAGTACCCCATCCGGTAACTTGGCACACCGTCTGTAACGCCTGCAAAGTTCAGGGCATTAGAAGTCGTTGCATTGGTAGAACCCGTTGCAAGGCTTGCAACACCCCATTTGCTATGGATCAGGTTACCAATATTAAAAATATCGGTCCTTAAAAGGATGATATTTTTTTTGTTTTTGGTCCCTACTTTTACGTAAAAATCCTGCTCCACTGTAAAGTCAAAACGTGTCAGCCAGGGGTATGCCGCCGCATTGCGTTCTGCAAACTTCCCTCTGCGTTTCGACAGGTATGGATTGTTGTCGATAAACTTTTCCAGATCTGCAAAAACTTCATATTTCTTTTCAATAGCATAAATTTTCGGGGATTTAATTAATGGAGTTAGTGAACAAATCCTGATAAAAAAGAAAGATCCGGGCCCTAACAGACCCGGATCTTTACACAAAAAACTATTTCCTAAAAACTTAGAATGAATAACGCACCCCAAGCTGTGACTGCCAGCGGGAAGAGAAATCACTTACATTGTAAGGTCTTCTTGTACCTTTAATATCAGTCATGTTATTGATATTAAACTGCAAAGCAGGCGCTGCGGCAGTTGGCGTGATCGCCTTGCCATCCTGAGTCGCTGCACCTGAGTTCACCACTGCAAACAGCAACACGTTCTGGTTGTTTGCTACCTGGTTTGTAGCAGCATAACTTCTTCCCCAATCTTTATTCAAAAGATTACCAACGTTAAGTACGTCGAAGAATACCTGAAGTTTATTTTGTCCGAGTATGAAATCCTGCTGAATTCTCAGGTCAAAGTGATGCTCAAATGGCGCTCTGTCTTCGTTACGTTTTAAGTTTTTACCCAGATTATCTTTCAGATATTCGTTGTTACCCACAAATGTCTGAAAATCGGTCCATTGCTGAGAAGCCGTCGCACCACCTTTGATATCTGCGAAATTAGCCTCAGCAGCAGTAGCAGGGAGATAAACCAATGTGTTGACCTGTCCCGCAGATGCTCCCTGAATATCGTCACCAGTGATGGTTTTACTATACAGATAAGACAATCTCTGACCCGATTGGCCGGTATAGATCAAAGTGAAGGTTGTAGCCAGGTTTTTAGAATATTTAATTTCCTTGCTGATTGTTCCTACGATACGCGATCCCAGATCAAAGTTGGAGTTGCTAAGATCGAGACGGTTCAAACCGTTTGTAGCATAAGCAAAACGCCAGTTAGACTGTGCAACCGAACTTGTCAAATCTGTAAGTGATTTCGAGCGTCCATAGGTGTAGGCAAGGAATCCCGACCAACCTTTGCTGTATGGTTTCTGAACCTGGGCAGTCAGGTTATAACTGTAACCTTTGTTTGTATTTTTCAGCAAAAACACGTCAGAGAAAGCTGCGCTTGTTCTTTTTGTCCAAAGCGGGCGTGTTGTAGGTCCCAATTTAACAGTTCCTTCGCCGTTTTCACTGATGTTAATATTCTGATAATTTGCGTTGTTAACCGTTTTCGTGAAAACCCCTTCCAAACTACCGATTAATCCCCAAACACCCAGCTTCTGATCAACCGCAAGATTGGCACGGAAAATCTGAGGGAATTTAAAGTTTTTATCAATCACATTAATAATAGAAATTGGCTTGGAAGTAGTGCTTGGAATGTAAGCACCGGCATGGGCATCGTTCGGATCAAATTTGAATGGAATTTTTCCCAGATCAGCCGAGGCAGCGTTATAACTTAAACTGGCAACACCTGTATTGGACATTTGGTTAGAGATCCATACGAATGGCACACGGCCCGTAAATAATCCGGCACCTCCACGCAATTGTGTAGTAGCATCACCTTTAACATCCCAGTTAAAACCAACACGTGGAGAGAACAATGGCGCAGACTTAGGCATTTGCTGCGTTTTAACATCGTAAGCTCTAAATGCTTCATCTGCATTAAATGCTGCGTTTTCGGCTGGCTTGTTGAAGAACACAGGAAGGTCGATACGCAGACCATAAGTCAGTTTAAAATTAGATTTCACAGACCACACATCCTGTCCGTAAACGCTGAATTGAGCCGCATGCAGGGTTGCAGGTGCTTTGTCATTAGGGTCTGTGCTCGTAGAAAAACCTGCCGAATAACCTGTCAGCCCCTTGTTTGCCATAAAATTGGCGATATTATTTGTATTGGTGTTACCTGTCGAGCCGTAGGAGTAACTTCCGTAGAATCCTTGAAGGAATAAGTTTTCGCTATTGAAAAACTCATTGTTTGTTCCAAAAGTAAGCGTATGCTTGCCTTTGTATAATGTAAAGTTGTCAGTAATTGTGAAAATATCCTGGTCAAGACCGTTAACCTGAGAAGAAAAATCCGAACCCAGATTGTACTGAATTGTAAATTTCTTAACGGCATCAAAGTTATTGATGGTCAGCGCAGGAAAAAAGTTACTGGCTCTTTTATCACGAACGGTATTGTAAGTAAAACGAAGGACATTGGATGCATTGGCCGAGAACGTGCTGTTTAGTTCCAAAACGGTTGAATTGGACTTGCTCAAAAATTTGTACCCTGCGTTGGAGAAAACAACCGAGTTAGCCGATCTGCTTCTGATATCATTGCTTCCGTCTACGTAGTTATGACGCAAGGTCAATGTGTTTTTGTCATTAATGTTCCAGTCAAGACGAGCGAATAATGATGTCGATTTATTTTCATTATTGATTTCACCAAAGCTCCCCGGATCGTAGTTATATGTTTTTGTAATAAAATCTCTCAACGATTGCAACGTATCTACGTTGGCATTTGAACCCGAACCCGCAATTGTCGGGTCAAACGCAAGTGGAGTAGATTTCACATATTTTTCAGCATTTACATAAAAGAACAATTTGTTCTTGATGATCGGACCGCTTAAACTTGCGCCGAAAGTTTTATTGCTGAAATCCGGATATTTATTCCTGGTAACAACGTCATTATATGCTGCGCTCTTGCCTACAAATCCCTGGTTCTGGAACTGTCCATAAGCCGATCCGTGGAATTTGTTTGCCCCACTTTTCGTAACCGCATTAATACCGCCACCTGTGAAACCGCCCTGTGTTACATCGTAGGGAGATAACACAATCTGCATCTCCTGAATTGTTTCAATCGAAATCGGGTTAACGTTCGCCTGCCCACCGTTTGTACCACTTGAACCAAGACCAAAACCATCCGTCGCATTGGCCCCGTCAATCGTGAACTGGTTGTAACGGTTGTTTTGCCCACCGAAAGACACACCATTACCGGCAGTACTTGCCTGAGGAGTCAAACGAGCAAAATCTGAAACACTTCTGCTGATCGTCGGTACACTTTGCATTAATCTTTGCGAAATGAAAGTCGATGTACCATTTCTTGACGTACTGATCAGGTTTCCTTTGCCGCCTGAAATCACTACTTCATTTAAAGTTTGAGACGCATCTTCAAGTGCTACGTTGACAGTCAGCGGAGAGCCCAGCGTCGTAACGACGTCAGCGATTTCCTTTGTAACCAAACCAATGAAAGTAACCGTAATTTTGTAAGGACCACCTACCCGCAGATTAGGCAGTGTGTACTGTCCGTTGTCCGATGAAATTGTGGAATAAACGGTTCCGGTCGGCTCATGAAGCGCTTTGATCGTAGCACCCGGCAGGGTTTCGCCTTTGGTATCTGTGATCCGGCCGCTGATTAATGATGAAGTAACCTGGGCTTGTACTTTTCCGCTTAGGAAAGACAAGGAAAATACGAACAGCATAAGACTTGCTGCTCGGAAAAGTAAACTTTTCCTGTTCATAGAATTCGGGGATTTGATGAATTTTAGTAGTAGGTTCACTAAAAAGTGATTGCTGATATTGACCGTAAAATAAAAGTTTTTTTATTTATAAAACAATATTCGTAGTCCTACCAAAATACTATACTAAATATCATAACTAGCTGATTTATTGAAAATATACAGATTAACATCTAAAAATTGACATATTTTCAATATTAAGATTTTGTTAACATTTCAGTGCTTTTATTTTTTTCTGTCAAAGAAATACTGACGATCTTTGCAATATCATATGCATATGAAAGAAATGGTGACGTTCGGTTACTACTTCGTATATTATCGAATTGATTATCTTCGGTAAAATTATCTAAAAATAGATTTTTTCAATTTTTGTAAAAAAATGCAGCTTAATTATAAAAAGATTGGCGAAACCGGTAAACCGCTGGTTATCCTGCATGGTGTTTTCGGCTTTTTGGATAACTGGCTTACCATTGGTAAAACAATTTCAGAGCAAGGTTTTATTGTTTATCTCGTTGACCAGCGGCACCACGGCCGTTCACCGCACGAAGGTGCGCTGGACTTCCCTACCCTGGCCGCAGATCTGAAAGAATTTATCGAACAACAGCATCTGACATCACCGATTCTGATCGGGCATTCCATGGGCGGGAAAACGGTTATGGAATATGCGGTAAATTACCCTGATACGTTCGAAAAACTGGTCGTTGTCGATATTGGGCCCAAGCAATATCCGATTCATCATACCAGACTATTGCAGGGACTCAATGCCTTGCCGGTCGAAGAAATTGAAAACCGCCAGCAGGCCGATGACATTTTGAGCACCTATGAGCCCATTTTATCGGTAAGACAGTTTCTTTTGAAAAATCTTTACAGAAAAGAAGAGGGTGGTTTTGACTGGCGTTTCAATTTACCCGTATTGACACGGGATATGGCCAATGTTGGGGCGCCAATCCGGACAACGAAACCGGTTGAGACGTCGGCTCTTTTTATCCGTGGAGAAAAATCGGATTATGTTCTGGATGAAGACTGGGATGGAATTTTAAAAATATTCCCGAACGCAAAACTGGAAACCATAACCAATGCAGGTCACTGGATCCAGGCGGAGCAGCCAAAAGCTTTTGTTGAGTGTTTGCTGGCTTATCTTAACGCATAATATACTTATCAAATAAAATTTCGCCATTCCCGGGGCATAGGTCCCAATCAACCTGTACCCCGGGAATACTGTATTTATTTCCGCACATATTTACTCCTTGGCGTCTGGCATTTCGAGATAATCATTTCATTGCCTTTCATTTCAATATCCCATACCGGACAGGAACCGCAAAATACCTGCGAACAATCCTCGGTATAATTAACAGGCTGCTGCGGTATGATTTCAAATTTTTTATTATTGATATTCAGAGCCGCCGGAGAACAGCAGTTTGCCTTTTCATGTTCATTCAGGATAACCCCGTCAGAACGAAAAATGATATATTCCGGCTGCACAACATTGGCCGCCTGCCAAACCTGTTTTCCATTAACCGTTTGCTCAGTCTCAGTCAAAAGCCATTTCCCCGGTAAGGACTGAGTCAACAAGTCCATGGGCACAGAATCCGCATCATCCTTACAATTCAACAGTGTTAACAAAAATAGAGAAAAATAAAGTAGTCGTTTCATCGCTTGCTTTTTAAAATAAATTCATTCGCCCCAGGAGTAGATAAAACATACTCACCCCTTCTCATTACGTCTTTACAAATCAAAATTGGGTCAATATCTTACATACTTGACTCTTTTCTGATCACCAACAATCATTACATCACCGCCAACTTCAACGGGTAATGGCGGAGTCTCTCCGCAAAGGATGGTTAGACAAGGATAAGAATTAACACCCGTTGATTTAATATTGAACAAGGCTCCATTAATTCGTAACGCCGAAGAAGGACAGCAGCCTGGCTCATTATCCTTGTTCAGCATAACCCCGTCAAAACTGAAAGAGACATCACTCTGTTTTGCAAGAGCTATGGGCTGCCACTTTTTTTCACCTGCCACAATTTCTTCGGTCTCTATCGAATGCCATTTACCGATAACCAGCTTTAATATTTCACTTTCATCAGCCTTATTATCCTTACAATTCGACAGAAATAGCAGAAATAACAAAAAGTAAAGTAGCCGTTTCATAGCTTTGCCTTTTTATTTACAGATTCACTTTTCCGGCAAATGGTTGGAAAGGGATCAAAAAAACAACTTATGAGCCAATCTGACATAACCCTATACCTCATTCCCACCGTGCTTGCGGAAGGAACCAATGACCAGGTGCTAACGCCACAGATTAAAAATGTGATCGCCAATGTTGACGTCTTTTTTGTTGAAAACATAAGAACGGCACGCCGCTTTATCAGCAGTTTGAAATTGGGCAAAGTGATCGATAACATCACTTTTTATGAACTACATAAAGACACGCCCCGTGGCGAAACCAGAGATCAGATTAAGGGGCTGACACAAAACGCCGGTGTAATTTCCGAAGCAGGCTGTCCGGGGGTTGCAGATCCGGGATCGGTTGCCGTTGACTTTGCTCACCAAATCGGTGTGAAAGTAGTGCCGCTGGTCGGGCCATCTTCTATTTTACTTGCGTTGATGGGATCGGGTATGAGCGGTCAGTCTTTCGTCTTTCACGGATACCTTCCCATTGACAAAGCTGAAAGAAAAACGACGATCAAGCAGCTTGAAACCGATGTCATTCAGAAAAACCAGACACAGATTTTCATGGAAACACCTTTCCGTAACAACTCGTTTTTGGACGCTTTACTCGACATCTGCCAGATTGATACCCTGCTCTGTATCGCCGCCAACATTACTTCGGAAGATGAGTTTATTGAAACCCATCCGGTAAAATACTGGAAAAAGAACAAGCCCGATCTTCACAAGCAGCCAACCATATTTCTGATCGGATAACCGAACATAACAACCTCAAAATCAGCACACAATATAACATCCATAAAAGACTTCGTACCATTTTTCCAACCAACGGACGGAAACATGAATCTTGACTAGCAGTAGTTAATTAATTTTCAATGTACCAAAAGTTGTTTTAAGCTATGAAAAAATGGATGATTTTAGGCGGATTAGTCCTGGCTTTCGGGATGTTTTCTTGTGATGATCAGGATGGCATGATCAGGTCAGGTGCTGTCTTCACGTCGGATTTCGAAAGGGACGCGGAAGACTGGACGGGGGCACTGGCCGAGTACGGTAAGGCAACGGACACTTCCACAATCGAATTCAGGTTCAGGCGCACTGCATTACCGGCCCCGCTTGATGCGAAGAAAAATGGTTTAATGCTTCAGAGCCACAACCGGAGCGACGATATGTTCATGTTCCTGAAAAAGAAAGTGACAGGATTAAAAGCAAATCAAACTTATAACGTTGTATTTGAAATTGATCTGGGAACAAACGCCCGGATTAACGGCATTGGCGCAGGCGGGTCGCCCGGGAGCTCGGTGTATCTGAAAGCCGGCGCCTCGCCGAATGAGCCAATTGTAAAACTTGAAAATGATTTTTACACCTTCAATCTCGACAAGGGTGCGCAGTCTGAAGGAGGCAAGGAGCTTTTTGTCTTGGGAAATATTGAAAACGGAATCGAAAAAGATGAATATAAAATTGTCAAACGCGATAACGTGACCAAACCTGTGGAAGTAAAAGCGAACGCAAACGGAGAGATCTGGCTGTGTATAGGAACTGATTCGGGTTATGAGGGATTAACAGTACTTTATTACGACAAAATTAAAACTTCAATTACTGAAAAGGTAATGAATTAGTCAGTCGTCTCCATAATTTCGACTAGTTTTGTCTACTCAAAGCAATTTAATTTTGATGAATAAATATTTGAAGTGGGCAAAACTAGTCATATTGATAAGCCTGTCCGCCTGCAACAGCGAGGAAAGAAATAATGTAAATCCTGTGCGGACGATGATCTCTGAATTCGAAACGGGTACAGAAAGCTGGACGGCGGACTATGCTTTGTACAACCGGGCGGATACCACAAAAATTGCATTTAAGATGGAACGTGATTCCCTGCCAGCCGTTATCGACTCCACCAGATGGAGCCTGAGAATGGAGGGAAATAATGTTGGAGACAGCATTTTTATGTTTCTAAAAAAGAAGATCGCAGGCCTGAATCCCGGTAAAACCTACAATGTTTCTTTTGATATAGACGTGGCAACCAATTATCCTGACTTGCCAAACGGAGCCGGAAAAACAATCAACCTGAAAGCCGGGGCTTCCGCCACAGAACCCGTTAAAACTCCTTCTGACAAATTTTATTATAATTTATCCATCAAAAAAGGTCTTTGGGACCAGGATGGAGCCGAAATGTCTATTTTGGGTGATTTCACCAACACGGCGTTAAGATTTGTCTATGAAATGGTCAACCGAACCAGCCATTCAAAAAATATTACCGTAAAACCCGACTCGACTGGAACAATCTGGGTTTGTGTGGGAGAAGATACCCGATACAAGGGAAAAACCGTTTTTTATTACGACAAAATAAAGGTCACGTTAACGGAACAATAAATTAAGTAAGCCACAAGGGAATTGCAATACATGAAAAATTGGATATTATTCGGATGTTTGATCATAACGGTCTCTCTGGCTGCCTGCAAAAAAGCAGCGGACCCACTGCCTATCCTATTTTTCGACAGCACTTTTCAGACCGGAACAGACGATTGGGCGGGGGATTTTGCACTTTACAAAAGTGGTCAGGAAGACGCCGTCAAGTTTTTGATCAAGCAGGACAAAATCCCGGAACGGACCGATAGCACGGCACTTGGATTAAGAGTAGAAGGCGTCAATACCGGCGACAGTCTGTTTTGGTTTATCAAAAGAAAAATCACGGGACTCAATCCGGAATTGACTTACAAAGTTGCTTACCGCATCAATCTGACGACGAGTTATACCGACACAGTCGGTGGAGCCGGGCAGATCACTTATATAAAAGCAGGCGCTTCCACGGCGGAGCCAAAAAAAGTCCTGGCTTCGGATTATTACAATATTTCTATAAAAAAAGGGTCGCTGGGTAAAAGCGGAACGGAAATGTTATATCTCGGCGATGCCGGCAATAATATCGACTCCGTGGCTTACAGAAGTATCGTCAGGGACAATGCCAATCTGGCGGTCGAAGTAAAACCCAATGCAGCCGGGGAAATCTGGCTTTGCGTCGGCACGGAAACGACTTACAAGGGACGTATCCAGCTTTTCTTTGACAGGATATATGCCGCCGTTAGCGAAAAAAGGACGCTATAAGCCCAGTTTGCAATCTGTTTCGTAACTTAGCAATTATATATAGCGGAAGTCTGCGCCTATTTTTACGTTTGAAATAATGATACAAATTAAATCTTTTGTCTTCAATCCTTTTTCTGAAAATACCTATTTGCTGTACGATGAGACCGGCGAAGCGGTTATTATCGATCCGGGATGCTATGACAAAGCTGAGTACAAACAACTTTACGACTTCATCGAAAACAATGCGCTGAAACCTGTTCGGATCATCAATACGCATGCACATATTGACCATGTGCTGGGTGTGGCGGCAATCAAAGCGAAATATAATATCCCATTTTCCCTGCATAAGATTGACGAACCGCTTCTCAAAGCCGTAAAAACATACGCTTCCAACTACGGTTTTGCAGGGTTTGACGAGCCTGAGATCGATTCCTATTTTGATGAAGGCGATACCGTAACTTTTGGAAATTCCTCACTTCGGTTGCTTTTTGTACCGGGCCACGCGCCGGGGCATGTCGCTTTTGTAAACGATGAGCAGCAGTTTGTGATCGGCGGCGATGTACTTTTCAGACAAAGTATAGGACGTACCGATTTACCCGGCGGCGATTTCGAAACGCTAATTGACAGCATCAAAACCAAACTTTTTACGCTGGCGGATGGTTACACTGTTTACGCAGGCCACATGCAGCCGACAACGATTGGTTACGAGAAAAAAAATAATCCGTTTTTGAAATAAAATTTGCCTCACAAAAGTAATACCGGTTAACATCGACACGCCTTTTGTGAACAGTACCCAAACCCTGTATTGAAAATTACAATGTTTCTTCGACATATTCCCAACGCGCTCACCTGTCTTAATCTGCTTTGCGGATGTCTGGGCGTAGTGGAGGCGTTTCACAATAATATTCTTTTATCCTGCTGGCTTATCGGCATCGCCCTCGTTTTTGATTTTTTTGACGGGTTTGCGGCCCGGCTTTTAAAGGTAAGTTCTCCTATTGGACGGGACCTGGATTCTTTGGCCGATATGGTTACTTTCGGACTTTTGCCGTCGATCATTATTTATCAATTGCTGATGCAGAGCATTCCAGACCTGATGGGTATCTGGAAAGCCTACCCTGCCTTTTTAATTGCCATTTTTTCGGCAATCCGTCTGGCTAAATTCAACAATGATCCGCGCCAAAGTGATTCCTTTATTGGTGTACCTACACCGGCAAATGCATTACTGATCGCCTCACTCCCGATTATTATTTCACAGGATGAAAGCTGGAAACCGCTGATTGTCAACACCAATAACCTGTTGATATTAACCGTGGTTATGTCTTACCTGTTGGTGGCTGAAATAAAACTGCTTGCTTTGAAGTTCAAATCTTTTGGCTGGCAGGGAAATGAATTGCGCTATACGTTCATGATTCTTACGGTGCTGCTGCTGGCATTTTTCAAAATCCTGGCTATTCCACTGATATTAATCGTCTACCTCAGTTTATCGGTTACCGCCAATCTTGTGAAAAAGAACGCCTGAATTGGTAACAAGAACTTTTTGTTGCAAATTTGTGCTCATTCCAACGGATTTTTTATTATATCAGTAAACTGACGTACAGTCTTTTGGGGTAAAAAAATTAAATTTCGCCTGGCAAAACCGGGCTTTTAGTACAAAATAAATTCTGCATGACATTTTCGCGTATTACCGGCCTTGGCTACTATGTTCCTGAAAACATTGTAACAAACAATGACCTGACAAAATGGATGGACACGTCCGACGAATGGATACAGGAACGCACCGGAATTAAAGAGCGCCGTTATTTTGAGTACGGAAAAGATACCAATTACAGCATGGCAGCGGCGGCTTCCAGGCAGGCACTGGAAAGGGCCGGTTTGACACCCGATGATGTTGACGTAATTGTTTATGCCACCATAACACCGGATTATTTTTTCCCAGGATCTGCTTTTTTGATGCAGCGTGAGCTCAGAATGGACGGCAAACCGGTTTTTGATATTCGTCAGCAATGTTCGGGGTTTGTATATGCCCTGTCGATTGCCGATCAGTTCATCAAATCGGGCATGTATAAAACTGCGCTGGTGGTAGGCTCGGAAATTCAGTCATCCTGGATCGACAAAAGTACGGCGGGCAGGAACACGGCTGTTATTTTCGGTGATGGGGCGGGCGCGGCTGTCGTTCAGGCGACCCAGGATCCAAATCACCGCATTTTGTCCACACATTTACACGCTGACGGACGGTTCGCCGAAGATTTGTTCGTGCGTGAACCCGGCAGCAGCCGTGCGGGCAGGACAGCAACGACGGAAATGATTGAAGAAGGCGGCTTTAACGTACATATGAATGGGAATACCGTTTTCAAACATGCGATCGTACGTTTTGGGGAAGTAATCAACGAAGCGCTGGAAGCGAACGGCTTTCAGGCATCGGATGTAAACGTGCTGGTTCCGCATCAGGCCAATATCCGTATCAGCGATTACGTAAGACAACAAATGGGGCTTTCCGAAGAACAGGTGGTCAATAACATTCAGCGTTTTGGCAATACTACGGCAGCTTCAATTCCCATTGCGATGGCAGAAGCCTGGGAAGAAGGCAGAATAAAAGAGGGTGATCTGGTGTGTCTGGCGGCTTTTGGAAGTGGTTTTACCTGGGCTTCGGCACTGATAAAGTGGTAAATTTTATCAGAGGTTAAAAAAGGAGAGTTTTTTTGTAAATATAAGGAAATAGAAAAGTACATTTGTATCAGGGAAATGGATTGAAACAAATTCATTCTCCCTCTGCCACTCTCCTCCTCAATATTAATACTGTCCCGTTGTCAGCATCACCAACGTGCAAGCTTCAATTGGTACGATATTTTTAGCAATTAAAATGTTTTCAAATTCGCGATTTTCTGTACCAGGATTGAAAATTACACGTTTTGGTTTTAGCGAAACAATATAATCGTAATAAATCGTTTGAATGGTTGGATTGATATATAAGGTAACCGTGTCAATATTTTCCCAGGCCAGAGGCTGAATATGGATTTCCTGACCTGCTGCAAGCCCTTTTCTACGGCCAAGCAGTAAAACAGAATATCCCTTCGCCTTTAGTTTTTGGGCCGCCAGGAACGAATATCTTGCCGGATTATCTGAAGCGCCAATGATGAGAGTATGTTTCATTTGATGGCTTTAATTAGAAAAAGAGATGAATAAACCTTTTTTTGCCTTTTAAACGTTCAATAAAAGTATTAAGTCTTCAACGTTATAGTATTACTTAACAGTAACAATAAATTTAAAAAAGTTTTCAATTCAATAATCGAATGTTAAACAATGAATGAGCCAACGATAAGCCGGAGTTTTTGGAATGAGAAATGGGCTAAAATAAAGTTCGATGAAATCGAAAATCCGCCCCACTATGAAGTTTCTAATTACGGAAGACTTAAAAGTTTTCAAAATAATCCTAAGGACGGTGCAATAATAAAGGGGTCAGTAATTCAGGGTTATCGCTCTTTGAATATCCGCGCAGCCGGAGGCAAGACGATCAACAGATATGTACACAAACTGGTAGCCGAGTATTTTGTAGAGAAGACAAGTGACGAACATACTTTTGTAATTCACACGGATTTTGAAAAACAAAACAACTACTACGAGAATTTAAGATGGGTTACAAAAACAGAAATGATCGATCACAATCGTGAAAACCCTGCTTTTATCAACCGTGTTATTCCACGCAGAACAAAAAATTACAAGCTGACAGAAAGCAAGGTTAGAATCATCAAGAAATTGCTTAAAAATGACAATAACCGTCTGAAAATGATTGCAAAGCAATTTGGAATCACCC
Organism: Dyadobacter sp. LHD-138; assembly: GCF_030929615.1. Lineage (GTDB taxonomy): Bacteria > Bacteroidota > Bacteroidia > Cytophagales > Spirosomataceae > Dyadobacter. The sequence continues at coordinate 98,499 of NZ_JAVFVU010000029.1, forward strand.
ATACGCAATTGAACAGGATCCGGTCAGGAGAAAACTGGAAACATGTAACCATTGAGGACTAAAAGTAAAATAAGCAACCGGTTATGCTATTTCTTCTCAAGGGAAGAAACCGTATAACCGCTCCCGTTCATACCCTCTTCGTAATCTACCAAAACACCGAGAACGTACATTAAATGCCGTTTGTCAATAATCACTTTAATACCATCAATTTTATAGATCTGATCAAAGTCAGACGCCGTATCAAAACCAAGTAAAAACGTACCACTACACCCTCCTCCGCGCAAGCCTACCCGAAGACCGTAGGTGTCAGGAATTTTATTGGCTTCTAACGTCGTAGCGATTTCAAGCTTTGCCTTGTCTGTGATCTGTATCGGGTTCTCCATGAATTCTCGCAATAAAATTTCCTCTCAAAAACGATTCTGAGGCACCGTGACCGAGTCAGCATGCCGAGGAATAAACAATAAATAAAAGCAGGCCTTTATAGCATAAAACGACAGCGGAGATAAAGGTTTGCTAGAAGCTAACAGCAAATCGGTTTTTAGAATTCGCAATTAATTCAATTTCTTCCTTCTAATTTTCAGTTATCTTGTATTTTTGCGTTTCTTTCCGCAATCTAATACCCTTATTAAAGCTATGGAGTTTTATTCGTTTATTACCGTCATGATACTGGGAGCTATTGTAACCTATGGCATGTATCTGACCATTACCACAGTAGCCGATAAAGTTTTTGAAAAACAAAAATTTGATATACACCACAAAAATACTGAAATAACACTGCCGCTTCGTTTACAGGCTTACGAACGTATGTGTCTTTTTTTAGAACGAATTACACCCAGTAATCTGTTGTTAAGGCTGGCACCCTCCGCTTCCAACGCACTGGAATTGCAGCAGATACTGCTGCACGAAATCCGTGAGGAATTTAACCACAACCTGGCGCAGCAGATTTATATCAGCAACGATGCCTGGGGCCAAATTGTTAATGCAATGAACGAAATTGTTTCGGTGGTCAACCAGGCAGCAGCCGAAATTCCATCAGAAGCACCGGCATCTGAGCTGGCAAAGAAGATTTTTGCACAGGTCATTCAAAAAGAAATACAACCCACCACCCATGCGCTTGTTTTTCTGAAACAGGAAATTCAGGGTGTGTTTAAATAAAATCATTATCCTGCCAGGGGAAAACGGATTAAGAAGATCTGTTTTGAAATAAATCCGCTGGCGGTTCCAAAATTCGAAATACCAGAAATGTTATACCCCAATACAATTGAACAAAAATTAGGTTTTGACAAACTCCGCGAGCTACTCAAAGAAGCATGTATAAGTCCATTAGGGCGCGGCTATGTTGAAAAAATCCGGTTTTCGGATAATTTCGGCATGGTTGAAAAACTTGTCAGTCAAACCGCCGAAATGAAAAGGGTGATGGAGATCGGAGAAGATTTCCCGTCTCAGAATTACCTTGATGCTACGCCTTATTTAAAACGCGCCGCGATTGAAGGCATGTTGTTGACACTGGCCGAGTTTTCGGACCTTAAAGCTTCTTTGCAAACCATCCGTTTATGCCTCCGTTTTTTTGCAAACCAGGAGCCGGATTCATTTCCATTGCTGAGCGAATATGCCAAAACAGTCAAAGTTGACAAGGCAATAACCGATGCGATCGATAAGATTATCGATGACCGCGGGCAGATACGCGATACCGCTTCGCCCGAATTGGCACGGATTCGCAGACGGTTAATTTCCGAACAGGCTGGTATTCGTAAAAAGCTCGATGCGATGCTTCGGACCGCCAAAAATAGCGGATGGATCAGTGAAGATGTTTCCCTGACGGTCAGAAACGGCCGTATGGTCATTCCATTGGCCGCCGAACACAAACGCAAACTGAAAGGTTTTGTCCACGATGAGTCCTCTACCGGACAAACGGTTTTCATTGAACCAACGGATGTTTTTGAATCAAACAATGAAATCCGCGAACTGGAATACGAGGAGCGCCGGGAGATCAACCGGATCCTGATGCATCTGACCGATCAGCTCAGACCTTTTGTCCCTGATTTGCAAAAAGCCTATGGATTTTTGGGGTTAATGGACTTTCTGAGAGCAAAGGCAAAAATTGCCATTCAGATGAACGCCACCAACCCGACTTTTGTCAATAAGCAGGTGGTCGAATGGAAGGACGCCCGGCATCCGCTGCTGCATTTGTCGTTTCAAAAACAAGGAAAAAAAGTTGTTCCGCTTACGATTGAATTGCAGGACAAACAGAGAATCCTGATTGTTTCCGGACCTAATGCGGGAGGAAAATCAGTCTCGCTAAAAACGGTCGGTTTGATCCAGTATATGCACCAATGCGGACTTCTGGTCCCGATGGCTGACGGCTCAACGATCGGCTTTTTCCAGAATATTTTTATTGATATTGGTGACGAACAATCGCTGGAAAATGATTTGAGCACGTATAGCTCGCACTTAACCAATATGCGTCATTTCCTCACGCTCGCAAATAAAAGAACTCTCTTTCTGATCGATGAATTTGGAACGGGAACCGAACCCGGCCTGGGCGGCGCTATTGCCGAAGCGATTCTGGAAGATCTGACAAAATCGGGAGCTTATGGCGTGATCAACACCCATTATACCAATCTTAAGGTTTTGGCAGACAAAACCGACGGTCTGGTAAACGGTGCCATGCGTTTTGACGGAGAACACCTTGAACCCATTTACCAGCTGGAAATTGGCCGGCCGGGAAGTTCTTTTGCTTTTGAAATTGCTTCAAAAATCGGTTTGCCGAATGCGGTGATAAACCGCGCGAAAGATAAGCTTGGTAAACAGCAGGTAAATTTTGAAAAATTACTGAAAGAACTGGATATCGAGCGGAAGGTTTTTGCAGAGAAAAATATCGAGTTGGGTATCAAAGAAAGGAAGCTTGCACAACAGCTTTCGGAATACACAAAACTCAAATCAAATCTGGAAAACAACGAGAAAAAACTGGTTAACGAAGCGAAGCAGAAAGCCAAGAATTTGCTGTCTGATGCCAACCAGCTGATCGAAAATACCATCCGGGAGATTAAGGAAAATAAAGCCGAAAAGGAAAAAACCAAAACAGTTCGGACTGAGCTTGAAAAGTTTAGCAAAAAGAATCTGGTTATTGAGGAAGTCGAAGAGCAACCTTCCGAAGACAATGTTTTTGAAGCCGAAGACGGTGCAATAACCGTGGGAAGTTATGTTCGGATTGTCGGGCAGACAGCCATTGGAGAGGTGCTCGTTTTGAAAGGCAAAGATGTGGAAATCCGCATCGGCGACCTGAAATCCAATATCAAACTCAATCGTCTGGAAAAAGTTTCTAACAAAACTTATAAGGTTGCAACGGGCGAGAAAAAACTGAAAACGACTTCCAAGGGCATCGATCTGAATGAACGGATGATGAATTTCAGTTTTAACCTGGATATCCGTGGGAAACGCGGCGAAGAAGCTTTGGGTGTACTGGATTCATTTATGGATAATGCCATCATGCTCGGCTACGATGAGCTTCGCGTCGTACACGGCAAAGGAGACGGTATTTTGAGGACACTGGTTCGGAATCACCTGCGTGGTTATTCCCACGTTTCTAATATGCAGGACGAACATCCGGACCGTGGCGGTGCCGGTGTTACCATTGTAAAATTGAAATAAGGCTGAGAAAAGAAAGCCTTATTCTATGAGCCCGAATATAGTTCGAGAAGGCCATGCGGATGTTGAGATGACTATTCAGCCTTTATCTGACCTAGTCTTGCATGCCGATTGCCAGAAGCAACCGCTACAATCGAAAAATGTCTGCCATAATGATTATGACAGACATTTTTCAATATATGATTATCCCCTTTATCAGTGAACTCCTACCGTCGATGCAGCAGCTACCGGTTTACGGTTTTTCATCCAAAAGAACAGAATACCAAACGCAACGACCAATATGGCTGGAAAAGCGATCATGGTGCTTAGTGTCGCCTGTCCGGCAGCCAATGCTAACTCATCTCCTGTTAAGCCTTTTGCTGCTGCCTCTGCTGTATCCGAATCGATCCAGCCACCGATGATCGGCTGAAAAATTGCAGTGGATAACATACCCACACCACCAATGATGGACATACCAAGTGCCCCACTCAATGGCACATGCTGCGCAATGAATCCTACCATCGTCGGCCAGAACAAACCAACACCAAATGCGAATATCACCGCTGCAAAGTATGCCATTGGGCCCGTTACCGTACTAAACATATAGATACCTATGGCCGTTAAAATGGATGCCGTCCATAGAATTCCAGTATCTCCTAATAATTTAACAACCGGCGCAGCGAAGAATCTCATCACGGCCATTAAACCGGTTACCAAAGCCAATATCAACATTGGGCTTGCTCCACTCTTACTCATGATCATACCTGTCCACTGCTGTGGTCCAAATTCTGAAATTGCTGTAAAAGCCATGCAGAAGAATATAAACAAGAAAAGCGGTGTGAACATGGCTTTAACATTCTCTCCAATTGAGCTTACGCCATCAATATGTGATTTAGGAAATGCTTGTCCCCAGAACAAAAATGCATAAATAATTGTCGGGATCATGATTACCCATATCTGTGCTTCCCATCCCAGTCCTGCGTCAGTCATGAATTTAGAAATAAGGCTTCCTACAACAATTCCTCCCGGGAACCACATGTGAAAACGATTCAGCATCTTGTTCATTTTCAAACCAGTATACGCATCAGCAATCATTGGATTACATGCTGCTTCTGTACAACCATTTCCAATTCCTATGAAGAAAGTAGAAATCAACAACCCAGCGTAACCACCTGCATAGATGGTCATGATAATCCCGATCGCGTGACATAGGAAAGCAACTTGCATTATGATTTTTGGACCCACGGTATGATAAACGAGCCCTCCAACGACCATTGACAAGGGCATACCCAAAAATGCCATAGAGTTGATAAGTCCCAGCTGCGCGGCAGTAAGATTGAACTCGGTACCAAGCTGAGACAGGATCCCGGCACGTATACTGAATGAAAAAGCTGTGGTAATAAGCGCAAAACAACTTGCGTTAAAAAGCCGTGAGCTATTAATTGGTTGAGACATGCTTTTGTATTGGTTAAAATATTTGAGAGTGATTAATTACGGTATTCGGGGTACCAATATTATTTAAGTTTTTCACAGAAAAAACAAATATTGAACAAATCTACTGATCTATCTACTTTTTGAGGCACATTTTTTCTACGTTAAATATATCTTTGTAAGAAGTAAGAGTCATAGATACTACTCTTTATAGGTATAAAATCTTTTAAAAACTTTAAACCCAGAGGAATGTCACGAAAGATAAGGATGGGTATGGTGGGAGGAACACTTGACGCTTTTATTGGAGGTGTTCACCGCCGTGCGGCTATCATGGACGGAGAAATCGAACTTGTTTGCGGTGCTTTCAGTTCGTCTCCCGAAAAATCAAAGGAAACAGGAAAAGCTCTTTACTTGCCCGAAGACCGCGTTTATGCTAATTTCGAAGAGATGATTCTCAAAGAAAAACAGCTTCCGGAAGGAGAACGTATGGATTTTGTGGCTATTGTGACCCCAAACCATGTACACGCCGCACCAACGAAACTGGCGCTTGAAAATGGTTTCCACGTGGTATGCGACAAGCCTATCACGCTGACGATTGAAGAAGCCGAGGAAATCGTTGCGCTGGTTGAAAAAACCGGACTGGTTTTCTGTCTTACGCATAACTACACCGGATATCCCATGGTAAAAGAAGCGAAAGAAATGATCGCTTCGGGTGCCATTGGAAAAGTTCGTAAAGTCATTGTTGAATATCCCCAGGGCTGGTTGTCGACACTTGTTGAAGTGACGGGCAACAAACAGGCTGCATGGCGCACAGACCCAAGTAAGTCCGGGGCCGGCGGTGGATTAGGCGACATTGGTACCCATGCCGAAAATCTTGCTGAATATATTACCGGATTAAAAATCACACAACTTTGCGCCGACCTTACGATTTTTGTCGAAGGCCGTCAGCTGGATGATGATGCAAACATTTTGCTGCGCTTTAATAACGGAGCAAAGGGAATTCTGCAAAACAGTCAGATTGCAAACGGTGAAGAAAACGACCTGAACATCCGTGTTTATGGCGAAACAGGCGGTCTGCAATGGAAGCAAATGGAGCCCAACACGCTGGTCCATAAAACCCAGCAGGGTGTAAGGCTGATCCGTACCGGGGTAGGAAATCTTTCAAAAGCAGCCCAGGTCCATACCCGTATCCCGGCCGGTCACCCGGAAGGCTATTTCGAGGCTTTTGCCAATCTTTACCGCAATTTTGCAATCCACGTTCGTGCCCACTGGGATGGTAAAAAAGCCGATCCGGTTTATGATTTCCCATCAGCGCAAGACGGCTTACGCGGTATGAAATTCGTAAACACCGTGATTGCCTCTGATAAATCTGACACAAAGTGGACTACTTTTGAGTAGATATCAGAAAAAAACGTGTTTGAGGATCGGAACTTGTTCCGGTCTTCGCGCTATATCTTTGTATATCCACAATCTTTTTTAAATATTTTTCACAATCCTTTTACCTTGTTTATGACTAAAATAAAAGTTGGTGTAGTAGGTACCGGTTTTATTGGCCCTGCCCATATCGAAGCGTTAAGACGCCTTCCTAATGTTGAAGTAGCTGCTCTTTGTGAAGTAACTGCCGAGTTGGCAAAAGAAAAAGCAGCAGGATTGGGAATCGCCCGTTCTTACACATTTGATGAATTGCTTAAGCAGGACGATATTCAGGCAATCCACATTTGTACACCTAACTTCCTGCACTACTCACAGTCAAAAGCGGCTTTATTGGCTGGAAAACACGTGATCTGTGAAAAACCATTGGCAAAGGATCTTGCCGAAGCGGAAGAGCTTGTTGCACTTGCTGCCAAAACAGGACTTGTCAATGCGGTTCACTTCAACCTGCGTTACTACCCGCTGGCACGTCAGATGAAGTCGATGCGTGAGCGCGGTGAACTTGGTGAAATTTATTCTTTCATCGGATCCTATCTTCAGGACTGGCTATTTTACGAAACGGATTACAACTGGCGCCTTGAGCCGGATAAGTCTGGCGATTCACGCGCGATTGCTGATATCGGTTCTCATTTGATGGATATTCTTGAATACATCACAGGTTTGAAAACCGTTGAAGTACTTGCTGACTTTAATACAATCCATGAGACACGTAAGAAACCATTGAAACCGGTTGAAACGTATTCAGGAAAAATGCTTCAGCCGGAAGACTACGCTGATGTCGCGATCACAACTGAAGACCACGCAAACGTTCTTCTTCGTTTTGACAATGGCAGCAAAGGCGTGATCACAGTTTCTCAGGTTTCTGCCGGTCGTAAAAACCGTATGACCCTGGAAATTTCAGGTTCTAAGAAGACTTTCAACTGGACTTCGGAAGCACCAAACGAAATGTGGATTGGTAACCGCGACAAAAGCAATGAAATCCTGATGCGCGATCCGTCCCTTGTCAATGACGATGTTCGTTCACTGATCACTTTCCCAGGTGGCCACAACGAAGGCTTCTCTGATACGTCAAAACAACTATTTAAGGAGGTTTACGCGGCTATTGAAGCAGGTAAGCAACCAGAAAACCCTACATTCCCAACCTTCGCAGACGGATACCGCGAGCTATTGATTTGCGAAAGAATTTTGGAAAGTAATAAAAAACAGGCTTGGGTAACGGTTTAGCTTTTAGTTATTAGCTGTTAGCCCTTAGATATCCTTAATGGAGATATGTTGCACAAAGAAGTCAACTTTTAAACGGTTGACTTCTTTGTGCAATTAAAAATATTTCCTTTCTAAATACCAAAAATTACATTAAACAAACAAAACTCTTAATCATGAAGACTATAAAAGGCCCAGGCATTTTCTTAGCTCAATTTTTGGGTGATGAAGCTCCGTTTAATACACTTGATGGCTTATCAACATACATGGCCGATCTTGGTTACAAAGGCCTTCAGTTACCGATTTGGGATCCAAGAATTATCGATATCAAACTTGCTGCCGAATCTCAGACTTACGCCGATGAGCTAAAAGGTAAGTTAAAAGACAAAGGTCTGGAAATTACGGAACTTGCGTCTCACATTATCGGACAACTTGTGGCTTCACATCCGGTTTACGATGAAATGTATGATGGTTTCGCAGCTCCGGAAGTACGTAAAAATCCAAAAGCAAGAGCTGAATGGGCTACCCAGCAGCTTAAATACACCGCCATTGCCAGCAAAAACCTGGGCTTAACGGCCAGCGCAACTTTCTCTGGCGCATTGGCATGGCCATTCCTTTATCCCTGGCCTCAGCGCCCGGCTGGTCTGGTTGAAACGGCGTTTAAAGAACTGGCAGCCCGCTGGAAACCAATTTTAGACGTTTACGACGAAAACGGTGTGGATGTTTGTTATGAACTTCATCCGGGCGAGGATCTTTTCGATGGCGCGACTTTCGAAATGTTCGTCGATTATCTTGACGGTCATTCCAGAGCGAACATCAACTATGACCCAAGTCATTTCGTGTTACAGCAGCTTGACTACCTGCAATTCATCGATCTTTACCACGACCGTATCAAAGCGTTCCACGTAAAAGATGCTGAATTTAATCCAACCGGAAAACAAGGCGTTTACAGTGGATTTGCTGGTTGGGCCGACCGCGCAGGACGTTTCCGTTCATTGGGTGACGGACAGGTTGACTTCCCAAGTATCTTCTCAAAACTTTCTCAGTACGACTACGATAGCTGGGCCGTTCTGGAATGGGAATGCTGCATAAAATCGCCGGAACAAGGTGCCGCCGAAGGTGCTCCTTTTATTGCAAACCACATCATTGATGTAACGACAAAAGCTTTTGACGATTTCGCAGGAACAGGTGCCGACGAGGCGTTTAACCGCAGAATATTAGGACTTTAATTAAATAATTGTCTGTATAACAAGTATAATGAAAACCTATCGTTCTTATGACTGATAGGTTTTTTTATACATTTACTTGTAGGCTACCGAAAGTACATCGTAATGGAAATAAAAACCGCCTAAACAAACCCCTGATCTGTTACTGAAAACTCAATTAAAAACAATAATGAAGTATTCTTCTTTTAAAAAACCTATGAAATATCTGGGCGCATTTTGCCTGGCCGTATGCATTTCTGTTGCCTCCATTGCCCAAACTGTCACCCCGGAAAAACGAGTACTTGTATTTTCAAAAACAGCTGGATTCCGCCATGCATCTATTCCGGCCGGAAGAACCGCTATTATTAAACTGGGCCAAGAAAATGGTTTTAGTGTTGATACAACTGAAAATGCTGCGACTTTTACCGAAAAAAACCTTCGTAAATACAGCGCGGTTATCTTTTTGAACACAACCGGCAACATTCTTGACGATAATCAGCAGGAAGCCTTCGAACATTATATCCAGGCTGGCGGTGGTTATGTCGGTATCCATGCCGCGACGGACACGGAATACGACTGGCAGTGGTACAACAAGCTGGCAGGAGCCTATTTTGCGAGCCACCCGGGCAATCCGAATGTCCAGAATGGAGAAGCTTACGCGGTCAATAAGCAACATCCATCCATGGAAGGTTTCCCTGATCGCTGGCAGATCAAAGATGAATTTTATGATTTCAAAAACTTCAATCCACAGGTAACCGTTCTTGTCAAGATTGATGAAAAGACCTATAAAGACGGCAAAATGGGTGATAACCACCCGATGTCATGGTACCATGAGTATGACGGAGGAAAAGCATTTTACACCAACTTTGGCCATGAAGACGCAACTTTTGTAAATCCCGTATTTTTAAAACACCTGACAGGCGGCTTGAAATATGTGATGGCCTCTTCACTGGATTATTCAAAAGCACGTCCGGAAGAAAATCGTTTTACAAAAAAAGTACTGGTAAGCAAACTGGATGAGCCCACTGAACTCGTTGTCCTGGATGATCACCGCGTCCTGCTGGCCGAAAGAAAAGGAAAGCTAAAACTGTACAATCCTAAAACAGGCAAAGTGAAAGTGGTTGCCGAAGTTCCGGTTTACATTAAACAGGAATATGGATTGATGGGTTTAAATATCGACCCGAATTTCAAGACGAACAAACTTGTATACCTGTATTATTCTCCGCCATCCAGCGAAGCTGACACCGCACAACACCTGTCACGCTTCAAATATGACGACATCAAGGATACGCTTTTGTTATCTACGGAAGAGAATCTTTTAAAAGTACCCGTTAAAAGAACGGACTGCTGCCATACGGGTGGTTCCATCGCATGGGATCCTCAGGGAAATCTGTATCTATCGACAGGTGATGATGTGAACCCCTTCCAGTCTGACGGATATGGGCCTATTGACGGCCGCCCCGGACGTGAGGGTTGGGATGGTCGCCATTCTTCTTCCAACACCAACTCGTTAAGAGGAAAAATCCTTCGTATCAAACCTCGCTATGGTGATCGTCGCGCGAATATGCCTGGCGGAACCAACCTTTATGATATTCCTGAAGGCAACTTATTCCCGGTCGGCACTGACAAAACACGTCCCGAAATTTATGTCATGGGAACGCGTAACCCCTACCGAATTTCCGTGGATCAGCACACCGGTTATGTGTATTGGGGTGATGTTGGACCTGATGCTTCGAATGACAACCCAAAACGCGGACCGCGCGGTTATGACGAGGTTAACCAGGCAAGAAAACCGGGCAACTTCGGTTATCCTTTGTTTATCGGCGATAACAAGCCCTATATTGCTTACAACTTTGCTGACAGCACTTCGGGAAAACCTTTCGATGCGGCTGCTCCGATCAATGATTCTCCGCACAATACCGGTATTACCAATCTGCCTCCAGCGCAGCCTGCATTTATCTGGTATCCTTATGCCGATTCGCCTGATTTTGGTCCTATCGTAGGTAAAGGCGGACGTAATGCAATGGCCGGCCCTGTTTATTATTTCAACGATTACCAGGATAGCAAAAGCAAATTCCCGAATTATTACAACGGTAAGTTCTTCGCTTATGACTGGATCCGCGATTACATCAACATCGTAACGATGAACAAAGAAGGCGACCTCGTTAATATCGAGCGCTTTATGCCAAAAGGTAAATTCAGCCACCCGATCGATATGCAGTTTGCCAACGACGGCTCATTGTACACCCTGGAATACGGCCCGAACTGGTTCGCTCAAAATGACGAAGCAAGCCTGTCACATATTACCTACAATGCTGGAAACCGTGTTCCCGTAGCCACCGCGAAAGCGACCAATACAACCGGTGCCGTTCCGTTGAAAGTAGCTTTTTCATCCAACGGATCTCTGGATTATGATGGCGATGCAATCAAATATGAATGGTCATTTGGCAAAGGTTTAGGAAAAAGCAATTTACCAAACCCTACATTTACCTATACAAAAGCGGGTGAATTTACGGCAATCCTCAAAGTAACCGACAGCGCGGGAAACAGCAATACGTCCGAAGTAACGGTTAAAGCCGGGAATGCAATTCCGCAGGTGGACGTTGCGATCAAAGGAAACAAAACGTTTTATTGGAACGACAAACCTGTTAACTACGAAGTTTCCGTAACGGATAAAGAAGACGGAAGTCTGGTTAAGAAAACAATTCCGGAAGATGAAGTAACACTGACAATCAACTATCTGGAAGGATTCGACAAAACGGTTTTGGCACAAGGTCATCAGGCTAACACCGGTTTTGATACAGGGAAGCGTTTAATTGAATTAAGCGATTGTAAAGCATGTCACTCGGTTGACAAAAAATCGATCGGACCCGCTTATATCGAAGTCGCTAAGCGTTATGAAAAAGAACGGAATTCCTTGAAAACACTAACGGATAAGGTGATCAAAGGTGGCGGCGGTGTTTGGGGCGAACAGGCTATGGCCGCGCACCCGCAACACAAACCAGAGGAAGTCGAAGAAATGATAAAGTATATTCTTTCATTATCCAAAAAACAGGTGGTTGATAAGAAACCGCTGAAAAGTGCTTACGTAACAGAAGCGAAGAAAAAGAGCGGTTCTTACATTTTCACCGCTGCTTATACGGATAAAGGAAATGGTTTGATGGGCCCGCTTACCGGAGTAAAAACGGTGGCATTACGCCCTGCAAAAGTGCAGGCCAATACATTGGATGACGGAAAAGGTTTTGTAAAATTCAAAACAGCAGCGGGACCAGAAGTGGTTTTAGGCTCTGCAAACGGAAGTTTCATCGCCTTTGACGATATCGATTTGACAGGAATTTCTGCACTGGCAGTGTCTGTCATCAGCAGCGACAAAACGGCGGGCGGAATTTTGGAAGCTCGTCTGGATTCTCCAACGGGATTAAAAATCGGCGAAACAAAAGTTGATTCATCTACTACCGTTAACCTGGCAACCACAGCCCCGACAGATAACAAAAAGCATAGAATTGTTTTTGTTTATAAAAACCCGGAGGCAAATGGCAAACCGCTTTTCGCCATTGATTCGATTGAATTTAAGGGAAGTACGATGTAGTCGTTTATGATTTAAACGCAGAGGTAAGGTGTTAAAAGGAGTTACGCAGAGAATTAGTAAAACTCTTTGCGCAACTCCTTTTTTACACCTTACCTCTGCGTTTAAATTTCACCTCCAATTTGTAAACACCAGCCAAAACCCTCGTGTCAAATCAAAAACTCTTCTTTGGCAAACCCCTCAATACCCAACCCGAATAATGCAAAATCGTACAAAACGGGATCATTCGGATTTAACATGCGTAATGACGCTGTTAATTCCGTTGCGGTTTTCCAATCGGTTACCGGTCTTTGAATTAATCCCAATTTACGCCCAATACGATCCACATGGACATCGCAGGGGCAAACCAGCTGCGACGGGCTGATATTCTCCCAGATACCAAAATCAACGCCTTTGTTATCTTTCCGGACCATCCATCTCAAAAACATATTCAGCCGCTTACACGACGATTTCCTGACAGGCGTTGCAATATGTTTCTTTGTCCTGCCCGGAAAATTTTCCGAGTCGCTGAACAGATCATAAAAGCCGATCAAACCATTTTCAATCGTCACATCAGATACTGACATGTGGCTACTAAAAGCGTATTCCAGCGAATCGTGCTGGTTATAGAAATTTTGAAAGAAATGTAGGAAATAAAGCGTATCCGTCGCATTAAAAGTACGGTGCTTAAACCCGAGGAATTTTTTAAGATCACTTTCCTGATGGTTTTTCACGAAGTCGTAGGGGGCGTCATCCATCAGCGAAGATAACTCCAGGCATTTATTAATGATCGTTTTTCGCTGTCCCCAGGCAAGCACAGCTGCCCAGAAACCCATGATCTCGATATCTTGTTTTTTCGAAAAACGATGTGGAATACTGATGGGATCGTATGGAATAAAATCCGGCTGATTGTATTGTTCCGCCTTGGCTTCCAGCAAATCGGTGATGGCTTGTGATATGGGTCTTAATTCAACTTCAATGTTCCGCATGACCTTTTCCTAACACATAAGCCAAAGCTCTCGAAATACCCGAAAAAAACATCACGATACAAGAAAAAACAAACGTAAAAACGGCAATAAAAGGATACATCACCGTAAACAGCACGCTCCATAGTTTATATCCGGTTGTCTTTTTTAACGCCGCTCTTTCCTCTTCTCTTTTGGATCTGAACTCGGGTGAATGCTTCATTATGTTATTTTCAGAATTGAATTTTGTAGTAAGAGACCATAGATATCTGATTACCAAACCAATCCTGTCTCATTTAAATTTCTTTAATCTCGATTAATTGCTTTCCAGGTAACTGATCACCGCCCTGAAGCGCTTGCTGTTGGGCGATACTTTTTCAAAAGCGCGTGACGACAATTTGATAATAATATCATCATTCACACTTGTTTCCGGAATACGTCCGATCACGCGTACGATTATTTTTTCCTGATTATACTCGTTTAACACTTCAATCAAAGCGCCTATGGGTGCCGTGCGGTGTAATGCAAGAAATTTACTTGTACTTTCATCCGTTTCAATGACCTCCGCCAAACCTGATTCAGATTTACGTTTTCCCGACACCACCTTTGGCGGGGCAACTTCCTCCACTGGTTTCATTACTTTTTCAGCAACCGCCGCTTTCGCTCTTACAGAATCCTTTACGACATTCGTCACCACTTTTTTAGGTTCTGCTACAACCGGTTTCGTTTTTTCCGCGCCCTTTTCACTTACGATCAATTCCTGTCCTTCCGTAAGGTTATCGTCTTTGAGATTATTCCATTTACGAATATCAGCCATCAAAACACCATATTTCACGGCAACCCGGTAAAGTGTTTGTCCCGCTTCAACTTTATGGACTCCGCTGGGCGCAACCGATACTTTTGCATCCGCCGTTGGAGGCGCCGTGGTGGTGACCGGAGGCTGAGGAAGTGGTTTGGCATCCTTAACGGCCGCTTTTACCTCTTCTTTTTTAGGCTCTTCTTTTTTCAGTTCTTCCTTTTTGGGTTCTTTTTTGCTCACTTTGGGCGTATAGGGCACACGCAAAGTCTGTCCCAGTTGAACATTGTCACTGATGCCCGGATTGGCTTCCCGGAGCGACTGAATCGTTGTTCCGTACTGCCTGACGACAGCGAACATTGTCTGTCCTTGATTTACCTTATGTAAAACATAAATTTTACCCCCCACTTTTTCAAACCCTATTGAATCTACTGCACTTGTTCCATTCGCACGGGCACTTTCCGCTCCTGTTAAAAAACCTGCCAAAATGGCTAGGTATACTATGTATTTCATTCAGTAAGAAAATGTTAAACTCGAAAATTCATTATTATTTTTAAGATACACCAATATTCCGTTTTTCAGTAACATGGTAGACTGACCTACGCCATCCCGCCCCTCCGAGAGTTGTTCATGAAATACGATCTCCTTTTTATCTGTAACGATAAGAAGATATTGTACTATCTTTTCCTGCTCGTAAATATAATAAGAAAACATCATATAGGGCCTTTCATCCAAATAATCAATACAAATGGGTTTTGAAATACCCATTATTTCGGATAAAAAAGACGAAAGTTTCTCAAAATAGATATTTCCCTCCTTGTAACGAACAGGTTGTTTTAAAATTATTTCCGGCGAAAGTTGTTTCATCTTCTCCGAAGCGCCAGACAGCGCCGCCGTGTGTACATCACATTGCGCATACTGAAACTTCTCCCCCTTCTGCGTCGCCACCTCCACTTCCTCTCCCTCTAACGTGCGCACTAATACGTAGTTAGGCAGTGCCCACAATAATGCACCGTCCAGGGCCGAAACCGCCAGTAAATCCGTTGGCTGGGGCAGATCGGGGTAACGGTAGTTGTGCAAAAAAATATGTTGGTGTGAAAATGCTGTCAGGGATGTCCACCAATCTGCTCCTTCTGGCGTAACTTGCCAGCGTAATTCCGGAATAGACAGATCAATCATCGCAAATGACACTTTCTTTTCCGAACTTTCCCGCAATTCGATCGCCCATTCATTAATATCCGGGTCCGGGTGGGGAAGTATACGCCAGATATTTTGTGAAAACGTATGTGAAAAAACTTTTTGCAAATTTTTAGCTTTATTTTGAAACAAAATTTGAGATAACATCATTCAAACTTTAAACACGTGCAAATACTAGGCATAATACCAGCGCGCTACGCATCAACCCGTTTTCCTGCCAAGGCTTTGGTTGATATCGGCGGAAAATCGATGATTCAGCGTGTCTATGAACAATCTTCCAAAGCTACACAACTCAGCCAGGTTATCGTAGCAACCGACGACGAAAGAATTTTTGATCACGTACATAATTTTGGCGGAAAGGCTGTTATGACCTCTTCCGACCACCTTAGCGGAACCGACAGATGTTACGAAGCGCTTACCAAAACGGAAGGAAAATACGACTATGTCATTAATATTCAGGGAGATGAACCTTTTATCAGTCCTGAACCGATCAACAACCTGGCCGAAGTCCTGGACGGCACGATTGAACTGGCTACGCTCGTAAAAATAATCGACAGCGAAGAAATTCTTTTCAACGTGAATGTACCAAAAGCGGTATTGAATAAACGAGGCGAAGTCTTATATTTCAGCAGACAAACCATTCCTTATTTACGTGGTGTTGAAACAGATAAATGGCTTGAATCCAATACTTTTTACAAGCATATCGGGATTTACGCCTACCGGGTCGACGTACTCGCCGAAATTACAAAGCTGGAATTTTCATCATTGGAAAAAGCAGAAGCACTCGAGCAGCTCCGCTGGCTCGAAAACGGATATTCGATCAAGGCCGTGATCACCTCCGACGATTCGCATGGCGTGGATACACCAGATGATCTGGACCGCGTTACGCGTAAGTTTTTGTCCTGAATCCGGGCAATTAAGGTAATGAATTTAACAAAAACGGTTACACAGACAAATGTAGTTTTACTCTTAATTTATGTTAAAAGGCTATTATTTTTAATACCAGATCAGTCTTTGGCACGTTAATTTTCTTTGTTTTAACCATTACTAATTGAAAAACCAGCTTATGCAATATAACATTCTTTGGGCAGATGATGAAATAGATCTGCTTAAACCCCATATCATGTTCCTGACTAATAAAGGGTATAACGTAACACCGGTGAACAGTGGAGCCGATGCCCTGGACCGCATTGAAAATGACCGCTTTGATATCGTTTTCCTGGATGAAATGATGCCGGGTATGACTGGCCTTGAAACCCTTGCGCAAATCAAACAAATGCAGCCAAATCTTCCGGTTGTTATGATTACCAAAAGTGAGGAAGAGCATATCATGGAAGATGCCATCGGTTCTAAAATCGATGATTATCTGATCAAACCTCTTAATCCGAATCAGATTTTATTGTCTGTAAAAAAAATTCTTGACAACAAAAGACTGGTTACTGAAAAAACGACACTGAGCTATCAGCAGGAATTCAGAAACCTGGCCATGCAATATCAGGACCGCATTGGCCATGAAGAATGGGCGGATATTTATAAAAAACTGATTTACTGGGAGCTGGAACTGGAAAGCTCCGACGATCAGGGCATGTCCGAAGTATTCAGTATGCAGAAGAGTGACGCAAATGCCAATTTCTGCAAGTTTATTGAGCAGGAATACGAAGGCTGGCTGAACGATCCAAAAGCTGACCGCCCGATCTTATCCCATCAGCTCATGAAACAGAAGGTTTTTCCTTATCTGAAAAAATCTACTGAGCCAGTCTTTTTCCTGTTGATCGATAACTTCCGTTATGATCAGTGGAAAATGATCCAGCCAATCATGCAGGAGTATTTTAATATTGAAGAAGAAAGTTCATATTACTCGATTCTGCCAACCACGACGGGTTATGCCAGAAACGCGATTTTCTCGGGTATGATGCCTAGCGAAATGGAACGTAAGCATCCGCAGTGGTGGGTAAGTGATGAAAATACGCCGGATGGCGAAGAAGGTTTGAACAACCATGAGTTTGATTTCCTGCAAAAACAGCTGGAAACGAATCATCTCAATATCAAAGCGTCGTACAATAAGATATTAAATACGAACCAAGGAAAATCATTGATTGATAACTTCAACAATCTGCTGAATAATCAGTTGAATGTCGTGGTTTACAACTTTGTTGATATGCTTTCCCATGCGCGTACAGACGTGCAAATGATCAAGGAACTTGCTCCTGACGAAGCCGCATACCGGTCGATTACAAAGTCATGGTTCCAGCACTCGCCGCTTCTGGATTTCATTAAAAAGATTGCGGAAAAGAAATGCAGACTGATTTTAACAACGGACCACGGAATGATCCGCGTTCAGAAACCCGTTAAAATTATCGGTTACCGTGAAACAAATACGAACCTGCGCTACAAACACGGCAAAAACCTCGGTTTTGATGATAATCACTTAATGGTTTGCCGTAAACCGGAGCGCATATTCCTTCCGAAGCCACACGTTTCTACTTCATACGTGTTTACCAAAGAAGATTATTTCTTTGCCTATCCGAACAACTACAATCAATACGTGAACCTTTACCGGGATACTTTCCAGCACGGAGGCGTGTCTCTGGAAGAGGTCATCATTCCGTTTATTGACTTAACGGCTAAATAATTTTAGTTTTATTTAAAAAAAGGGCTTGAAGAAAATTTAGTTCTCTTCAAGCCCTTTTTTCCTCTAAACAATTATCTTTTATCCTTCCGAAACATTTCCGTTTTCACATTTCAACACGCGCGCCGGAAATTTTTTGAGAAATTCGTAGTTATGTGTGGCCATCAGAATGGCTGTACCTGCGTTATTAATCGTTCTGAAGACCTGCATGATCTGATCCCCTACTTCCGGATCAAGATTTCCTGTCGGTTCGTCAGCGATGAGTATTCTGGGTTCATTGAGCATGGCACGGGCAATCACAACACGCTGCTGCTCTCCGCCGGAAAGCTGATGCGGCATTCTTTTTTGCGAAGTCCCCAAACCAACCTGCATTAATACCTCTGCAATCCGTTTGGAGATTTTTGCCTGCTGATCCCAGCCCGTTGCACGCAGCACAAAAGAAAGGTTATCCTCTACGGACCGATCAGAAAGCAATTGAAAATCCTGAAAAACAATCCCGATTCTCCGTCTTAAAAACGGAATATCCACCCTTTTGATGTTATGAAGCTCATAGCCCACCACTTTCGCAGAGCCCGTATGCAACCATAAATCGCCATAAAGCGTTTTCATCAGCGAGCTTTTTCCGCTCCCCGTACGACCGATCAGATATACAAACTCCCCATTTTTTATCTCAAAATGGACATCATTTAAAACAGGCCGGTCACCCTGATAGATATCTGCCCGTTCCAATCTTACAATAGGCTCTGTTGATTCAGTCATAAATTGAGAAATGAGATAATCAGATTTTGAGAAAAGAGGTTAGACATTTAGTTTTCCTAAACACCTAACCTCCCATATAGTCTAAATTCTTATTAAGCGTTTCCTTTGTTGTAGTCAGCCAGGAATTTTTCAAGTCCGATATCTGTAAGCGGGTGTTTCAACAACGCTTCCATTGCACTCAAAGGACCTGTCATCACGTCTGCTCCAACTTCCGCACACTGGATAATGTGCATTGGGTGACGTACTGATGCGGCAAGAACCTGCGTTTCGAAACCATAGTTACGGTAGATCGTAAGGATCTGCTCGATCAAACCAATACCATCCGTTGAAATATCGTCAAGACGGCCAATAAACGGAGAAACATAGGTTGCACCTGCTTTTGCTGCCAATAACGCCTGTCCAGCCGAGAAAATAAGCGTACAGTTGGTACGAACACCTTTCAGTGAAAAATATTTCAAAGCTTTAACCCCTTCTTTCGTCATCGGGATCTTCACCACAATTTTGTCATCAATCTCGATCAATTCTTCTCCCTCACGAATCATTCCTTCCAGATCAAGAGAAATTACTTCTGCACTTACGTCGCCATCTACAAGATCACAGATGGATTTGTAGTGTCTCATGATATTATCTTTTCCGGTAATTCCCTCTTTAGCCATAAGCGAAGGGTTGGTTGTAACCCCGTCAAGTACACCTAAAGCCTGAGCTTCTTCAATTTCTTTTAGATTCGCAGTGTCAATAAAAAATTTCATATCAAGAATTAAATAGTTAATTGTTCCACAAAAGTAGAAAACCCTGACTAAAAGCAAAAAAAAGATGTGGAATGGAAGCGAAAGGGCATAAAAAAAGGCAAACCGAGAATCTCACCGCATCAACCACCTACCCTTGCTTCCGTCAGGACCTGGGGGATTCGGAAGGAGCTGGTAGTTCCGATTTGCCGGTGCAAAGATAAAGACATTTATTTGACAAAAAGAAATCATTCGTTTCATCTTTCGTCTTACTTTTGTGCGAAACAACTCTAAACACGTGATTATGTGCCGAATATTTTTTTTATTTTTTTTACTAATTCTTAATTCCTGTTCCCAATCCAGTGATGCTTTCCTTCAAAAAGGCAAAGATTTAATGCGTGAAGGCAAAACCAAGGAAGCCATCGAATACCTGAACAAAGCCATTGAAAAAAATACTTCCAACGCTGAGGCGCTCAACACCCGCGGTGTCGCCTATTACGAAATGAAGGAATACCCAAGTGCTTTGATGGATTTCAGCCAGGCGATAAAAATTCAGCCAAAATCTTACCGCCCCTATTTCAACCGGGCACTTTTGTATACGGCCGATAACCACCTGGACTCAGCGCTGACAGACTATAACCATGCAGCCAATCTTGCACCTGACACATCGGATGTTTTTTTAAACAGGGGCCAGTTGTATGTTTTGCTCGATAAGACCGAAGCTGCCATTCTGGATTTCGAAAAAGCCACACAGCTGAACCGCGACAACAAGCAAGCCTGGTATAACCTGGGAAATACTTATTATCGTCAGGGCGATTTCAAAAAATCGACGCTGGCCTTCAGCCAGACGATCAAACTGGACTCCCAATACGGGAAAGCCTTTTACGGACTTGGTTTGGCGCAATGGTATGACGGTGAAAAAGATCTGGGTTGCACAAGCCTGAAACAGGCGCAAAACCTGGGCTATGAAGATGCAACAGCTGCGCTAAGTCAGTTTTGTAAATGATCAAAATTATATCGCTGAAATAGTAATAAAAAGCCCAAATCAGCTTTATATTAGACAACAGAACCCACTAAACAAGAAAACCGATGAAATTTTTCAAGATCATCTTTGCCCTGATATTTATGCTTTTCGCTTATTATCAGTTCAATGATCCCGACTCGACCATTTGGATATTTACATACAGCGCAGCCGCCCTTGCCTGTTACATGAGCATCAATAACCTTTGGCCTTCCTGGGTGTTTTATGCCCTGGCGGCGGGTTATCTGGTTGCATCCGTATTCCAGTGGCCACCGCATTTTGAAGGCATCTTTTTTGGCGAAGCACAAATGAGAAGCATCAACATTGAAGAGGCCCGTGAATCGCTCGGTTTACTGATTTGCGCGCTTGTGATGGTGATATTGGGAAAATGGGGAAAAAAATCAGTGGATTAATTGTCCCATATCCATTCAATTTCTTTGAGGTCCAGTTCCACAATGTGGGCATAGCCCTCAAATCTGACACATAATTTACCATAATCAGTTACGCCGGTAACAGTTCCCGAAATAATTTCATTTTGATAACGGAACCGGCATAGCTGATTATAACCAAATAAATGTTTTAAGTACGCGCGGCGGATTTCTTCCTGGTGACCGGATTTCAATTTAAAATACCAGACATCCAGGTGGTGTACCAGTTTTGAAAACTCCTCGTTCATTACAAATTCTCTTCCTGTATGGCTGGCCAGCGACGTTGCCCTGGTGCCTCCAAACCGGACCTGGTTCACGTTAATGCCAATTCCGGCAATTGAACTGGCCAAACGGGAGCCTTGAATTGAGTTTTCTATGAGTGTTCCGCATATTTTTTTATCTCCAAGATAGATGTCATTTGGCCACTTTATCTTAACTTTATCAGAATAGGTACTCAGATAAGCCGTCACTCCCAATGCAATAGACTGGCTGATAAGAAATTGATCCGGTATCGGCAAGAATACCGGCGTCAGTACGACCGACATCGTGAGATTTTTCCGGGGTTCCGTTACCCAGATTGTCCCCCTTTGTCCGCGACCTTTCGTTTGGTCGTCAGTAATGACAACGGCTCCTTCCATACTTGAATCAGCACGTACTAATTCAGCCGCTATGTCGTTTGTTGAATGACAAGATGGCAGATAAATAACTTTTTTACCTATAATTAAGGTATCGTATATAGAGTTGTACAATTTTTTTACTTTACTTTAGGCTTTATAGAAATAGGAATCAACTACGCATGAAACAACGCAAAAATAAAGAACTATCATCAAAAGATTTATCCGAGCTAATCGCTAAAGGGATGTCAGAGAAGAAAGGTGAGGATATAACTATTCTTGATCTTCGTGAAGTAAAAAATTCAATAACCGATTTTTTTGTAATTTGTTCGGGGAATTCCGATACGCAAATAGACGCTTTGGCCGGCTCGGTGGAAGACGAAGTTTACAAAATATCAAAAACCGATCCCTGGCAGAAAGAAGGAAAGGCCAATGGCGAATGGATATTAATTGACTATGTGGATGTAGTGGCTCACATTTTTAATAAAGAACGTCGCAAACACTATGATTTGGAAGCGCTTTGGGGAGACGCGGTCGTAACGCACTTTGAAGATTCGGTCCTGTAAATGTCGTAGCAGATGAACATTCATCGGGTGCGAAATGTTATTTATTAAATTTCCTCTTAATTATTAATAAGAATGTCTGAAAACGATAACAAAAGAGGTCCACTTAATCCTAAAAGTCCACAAAAAGGGTATCAGGGATGGATCATAGCTGCTTTGATTGCTACTATCTTGGGGATAACTTACCTGAACAGGACATCAACCATTCGCGATACGACGCAAAAGCGTTTCGAGAAAATGGTGGCCGATAAGGAAGTTTCGCGTGTTACGATAGTAAACGACAAGACAGTTGAGGTAACATTGAAGCCGGAAGCGCTCAAGCTTGATAAATATAAAGTACTTACCACAGAAAACGGCGGTAATTATTTCGGAGGTGAACCTGTTTCTCATTACCAGTTTCAAGTCACATCCGCAGAGACCTTTAAGAAGGACCTGGATAAAATTCAGGAAACGGTACCGGACGATGACAAAATTGAACTGGTTGTAGACACGCGAAATGACTGGACGAGCTTTCTGGGCACATGGGGTTTCTTTATTATCATGATCCTTGTGATGTACTTCATCCTTGGCAGAATGTCAGGCGGTGTGGGACCCGGCGGCCAGATTTTCAATATCGGCCGTTCAAGAGCTACGCTTTTTGACGCTGAAAACAAGGTTAAGATCACATTTAACGATGTTGCCGGCCTTGACGAAGCGAAGGAAGAGATCAAGGAAATTGTGGAGTATCTGCAATTCCCTGACAAATTCAAGAAACTGGGTGCAAAAATTCCTAAGGGCGCCTTATTGGTTGGCCCTCCGGGTACAGGTAAAACTTTGCTGGCGAAAGCCGTGGCAGGTGAAGCGGGGGTTCCTTTCTTCTCCCTGTCAGGTTCTGACTTCGTTGAAATGTTCGTGGGTGTAGGTGCCGCACGTGTTCGTGACCTTTTCAAACAAGCTAAGGAAAAAGCGCCTTGTATCATCTTTATTGATGAGATTGATGCCGTAGGCCGCTCACGCGGACGTGGTGCTATGCCAGGTTCAAACGACGAGCGTGAAAATACATTGAACTCGCTCCTTGTTGAGATGGATGGTTTCGCAACCGATTCCGGTATCATCATCGTAGCCGCTACCAACCGTCCTGACGTACTAGATCCTGCTTTATTGCGTCCTGGACGTTTTGACAGACAGATTTCAATTGACAAGCCGGATGTTATTGGCCGTGAAGCCATTTTCAAAGTGCATTTAAAACCTTTGAAGCTTTCCCTGGACGTTGATATACAGAAACTTGCTGCACAAACTCCTGGTTTTGCCGGTGCTGAAATTGCTAACGTTTGTAACGAAGCCGCTCTTATTGCTGCCCGTCGTGACAGAGAAGAAGTGACGATGCAGGACTTCCAGGATGCGATGGACCGTGTAATCGGTGGTTTGGAAAAGAAAAACAAACTTATTTCTCCTGAAGAAAAAGAAATCGTTGCTTACCATGAAGCGGGTCACGCAGTAGCGGGCTGGTTCCTAGAGCACGCTGATCCCTTGGTTAAGGTATCGATTGTGCCGCGTGGGGTTGCTGCGTTGGGTTATGCACAATATCTGCCGAGAGAACAGTATTTGTATCGTACAGAGCAGTTGTTTGACGAAATGTGTATGACATTGGGCGGACGTGCTGCGGAAGATGTAATTTTTGGTAAAATTTCTACCGGAGCATTGAGTGACCTTGAACGTGTCACGAAAGTTGCTTATAGCATGGTAACGATGTATGGTATGAATGACCGCATCGGAAATGTTTCCTACTACGATTCAAAACAGAGCGATTATAACTTCACGAAACCCTATTCTGAATCAACTTCACAGGCGATTGATGAAGAGGTGCGTAAGCTGATTGAGCAGGCATACCAGTTTGTTAAAAACATGCTTATTGAAAAACGTGATGCTTTGGAAATATTGGCCAAAGAATTGTTGGAAAAAGAGATCCTTTTCCAAAGTGATTTGGAAAAACTGATTGGCAAACGTCCTTACGAAAAGGAGACGAGCTATCAGGCTTATATCAACCGTCGTTCCAACGAGGAAGCTGCAATTCACGAAGAAGCAGTAAAACAAACCGAGAAGGAAAAAGCAGAAATGGTAGCAGACGACAAAGACTCGTCGGCTGCTTAATTTCCTGAAATTTAATAGATCAAATCTTAAAACCGGACAGCTAAAACTGTCCGGTTTTATTTTTAAATTACATTTACGCACCTATTTTTGCACCAACCCTAAAACTTATACCGATGTCTTTTGAAATCCTAAAACAGCAATACGGTGAACTCACCGAATACGTCATTCAGGAAACTGCCACGTCCAACCGTTGCGTGGTTGTACCGGAACTGGGCGGTATTACCCGACAATTGTCCCTGCGAAAAGGCGTTACCCTTTTTTCATTGCTCAAAACGCCCGCAACGCCCAACACGCTGATCGCAGATACCCAAAGCGCAAGCGAATTACTATTCCCTTTTGCGAGCCGTATTCCTGACGGACAGTACAAATTCCTCGGAAAACATTATCAGCTAGCCAAAAATGATGGCGAAAGCGCCATTCACGGATTGGTCCGCAAGCACAACTTTCATTTGGTTGAGCAGGTAGTAACCTCAGATCATGCTTATTTGAAACTATCTTATGAATTGAGAGAAGCCGAGGGATATCCATTCTCAGTCGACTTCACCGTTAAATACAAACTGAGTACTGACGGTGTCTTTACACTCACATACAAGGCAAAAAACGTCGGATCACAGCCCTGCCCCACCATGTTTGGCTGGCATCCGTATTTCCAGTTGGGCAATGAAATGGTTGATGCATGGAAAATTAACATTCCTTCCGACACCATTGTGGTTTTCGACAACCGTATGAGCCCGACTGGCACGGCACCTTTTCCTATTGAAGGCTCCATGCCGCTGTTTAAAAAAGCGCTGGATAATGCCTTTATCGTAAAAAGTACGGGAGAAACAGCCGTTACACAGTTGATTTCAGAAAATCAGGACGTGACATTAAGAATTGAACAGGAAACCGGAGAGGGAAAATTTAACCATCTGGTCGTGTATACTCCGCCTGCGAGGGACTGCGTGGCGATTGAACCGCTAACGGCCAATGTTAATGCATTTAACAACGGTGAGGGTTTGACTACCCTGGCACCGGGTAATACGGTTTCAGGAACGATCAAAATCAATCTCGTTTAGGATTTTCCCCGGTACCAGCGTGCTTTGGGGATGATAAGTCTCCATTCCAAAAGATAGGCTAAGTGACTAAACAAAATCGACAGTTTATCGCTTAGCCTGTCACGATAAATCATATTAAAATAGAAAATGCGCCACGACTTCGTGACCGGTTTAATCCGCGTATTTTCCCAGTGCCCTATCACCTTATTGTAAAATTCCGGTGTAGGATAATTCATTTCAAGATGATTGCCAACGAAATGAAAATAATTTTCTCCACTAAGAATCCGCACAAGCCCGAGTGATTCCAGCAAGATCCGGTAAAATCCTTTTTTCTTGCTTACCCCAATCACATAATCCCAGTTGATCTGGCCGCTGAATTTCCTCAGAAGCCTTACCAGATCAGCCATGTATTTCAGCTTATCCCATTGCTCCACACCTCCATGATGTATAAGCATCATCAAAAGCTGATTTTCCGACGAGGGTACACGTAATGTCGTCCCAGACACAGAGAAATCCATCATCTGACTCGTTAGCTCAGTCCAGGTTAATGAATAATGATATCTTGGATAGGTTGTATTCCACTGCACTTCGATGGAATAGATGATATCCGTGGTAATTGGCGTGAGTGGAAGCTGGTAATCCGTATCAAAATACAACCGGGCTACCTTATTTTCATTCAGAAGATATTTTCTGTAAACGTCGGGTTCAAAATTATTTCTGGCCAGAACTTTCAAACCGCCAGTAATCTGTTCTTTTCGTAGAAAAAAGTCAATGTCGCCAAATTCCCTTAGCCCTGGATTTTCATACAACATCCAGGCCCAGAGTGCGCCTTTCATCAAAAAGGCATCGATATTGTCCGAAGCCAGATCCTTACTGATTTCAATGGAGCGTCTTAAAAACAACATATTGAAAACAGCCTGATTTTGGCTGCTTTCTCTCAGTTTTTCAAACCAGGATGAAGGAATTTCTCTATTGGGATTTGCCTGCTGCGCATCAAACAACAAAGCGCCAACCTGATGCCATTCCGCAAGTTCACAAAGCTGCTCCCAATCTGAAACATTAACAGAAACCGGTAAAATCAGGGCATCAGCATTTCCGCCAAGGCTTGATTTTACCAAAAATGACAACTGCGGAGAAAGCGGATTAAGGGACATACGCTATTGCATCAGTTGACAACGTTATGCTCTCATGCACCCATTGCTCCAATTTCGAAAAACCCGCAGGTCTCCTTTTCCGCCACATGCCCGCGGACTTTGCACATAAGAAACTTTGTGTAAAATGATTTTCCATTAATTTATCTTTCAGAAATGCGATGGGCAGCGGAAAATTTTTAAGGGTTTCAATGGGAATTTCCGAGGGTTTCAGTGTCTGTAAAGCCGGACGGTTATTGCCTTTATGTAAAAAGAAAATTTCACTTAAAGGAACTGCTTGCTGACAGAATTCTCCTTCCGGTTTATATGAAAACTTATTAACACCTTCACTGACAGGATCTAACACTGACCGATCATAAGACAATCCGTTAACCGTATTATCCCAGATTTTCAATTGCGGATATCCCGGAACAATATAGGCTTTCCCATGATCGTCAAATTTGATGGCAGTCAGATCATCACTCAACAGCGTACAACCTGCCTTAATAAATGCTGCGGCAGTGGTAGATTTTCCCGCTCCCGGATTTCCCATAAAACACCAGGCTTCGTTACCGATTTTCACCGCGCTGGCATGCAAAAGAAAATATCCTTTTTGAAATAAAATCATGGCCAATGCCTCACTGACCACAAAAAGACTCAACAGGTTTTTATCTTCCGTATGTGAGAACACGACCAGATTTTTTCCATCAACTGCCTTAAAGTCGGCAACACCGTCCCAATGCAGGATCAGGTTCCCGTCCTCTTCTTTGCCATACAAGGCTCTTATTCCTCTTCGATGTATTGGGGTCTTTTTTAATTTGGGAAGTGTTACGTCGCCCCTTATTATTGAAAAGTCTATTTCGGCAGGTTCTTTCGCCGGAATTAGTTCAGGTAATTCTATTTCAGAGGAAATCGTTAATCCGTAAGCTTTGTAAAAAGGCATGTGTGTGATTTAATGTAAATTATTCCCAAACCCATAAACGTTGATAAGAGACAGATCCTGACCAGTCTCCAATAATAACTTTGCCCTCTTTTTCCACCCAGGCATGTGCTTCGAATGCCTTATTAGGATTAATTTCAATGCCAATTTCTAAACTCAATGAAGGTACCCGTCGCAGCAGGTATTTTGTAGCCAATGCCCTGGGAAGGCACAAAAGCGCAAAAGGCAATACATTGGCCGCCATATTCACAGCCTTGACAGTCTCTTCGATCTTCACCGGAGACACTTCCCGCATGGCTTTCGTTTCCGTAAGCCAGTGAAATAACCGTCGGAACGTTTGAAAGGGCAAAACAGTCAAACCTATTTTAATCAGCAAAAGCATAGCAGCGGCTTGCAAAAACATAAGTTTCGCATACCCGGATAAATTTTGCCATTTAAACCAGTAGGTTTTTAGTTTTTCCACCAGCGGTTATTGCGTTACTTCTACCAATTTTTCAGAAATCAGGTCATTCAGAAGTACTTCCACATCTTCCAGACAGGTTTCTTTATCTATGTCATATGCTCCAAGCACCGCTTCACAAAGTGTTTCCAGCGTTTGGGGTTCTGCTTCCAAAGAATTCCAGACCACAGCACCCACTTCATCAAGACCGTAATAAGCTCCTTTGTTGTGGTTAAGAATTACGAATTCCTCTCCTACTTTTGATGCAATTTGCTGAGATGTCAGTTTGTATTTCATACTGGTGTTAAGTCAATAATTTCCGTGTGTACGTGTTTTAACGAATTACAAAGTTAAAAATAATAACTATTCGATTTCAAATTTTATTCCCTGCGCCAGTGGCAGCGCAGCACTGTAATTTATCGTTGTCGTTTGTCGGCGCATATACGCTTTCCATGCGTCGGATCCTGACTCACGTCCGCCACCCGTTTCCTTCTCGCCGCCAAACGCACCGCCAATTTCTGCTCCTGATGTTCCGATATTGACATTGGCAATACCGCAGTCGGAACCGGATTCTGACAAAAATTGCTCCGATTCCCGGATATTCAAAGTAAAAATGGCAGAAGATAATCCCTGCGGAACAGAATTCTGAATTTCTATAGCCTCATCCAGATCGTCGTATTTGATCAGATAAAGAATGGGGGCAAATGTTTCGGTCCGCACAATGGCAGAACTAGCCGCCACCTCGGCAATGCATGGCGCAACGTAACAACCTGAAAGATAAACGTCTCTCTGTAAAACTTCCGGCTCAACGATAAAGTACCCGCCTTCCTTTCGAATCTTTTCAATAGCGCTTGTGTATTGTGCAACTGCAACTTTATCAATAAGCGGTCCCACGTGATTATTTTCATCCAAAGGATTTCCAATCCGGAGCTGACCATAAGCTTTTATCAATCGCTGTTTAACAATTTCATAGATATCGGCATGAATAATTAACCGCCTCGTGGACGTGCACCTTTGTCCAGCGGTACCGACGGCACCAAAAACGATACCCGGGATTGCTACATTCAGGTCTGCACTGGGTGTCAAAATAATGGCATTATTCCCGCCTAATTCCAACAGACTTTTCCCTAAACGTCTCGCTACGGTTTCACCCACGGCCCTGCCCATTCTTGTGCTTCCCGTTGCCGAAATCAACGCAATACGTTCGTCTTCAGCCAGGTATTGTCCAATTTCTCTATCCCCCGTCACAATGGACGAAATCCCTTCGGGTAAATCATTTTCTCTTAAAACACTTTTAATAATATGCTGGCAGGCCAGGGCTGTCAGCGGCGTTTTTTCTGATGGTTTCCAAATACAAACATCCCCGCAAACCCAAGCCAGCATCGCATTCCAGGACCAGACGGCCACGGGGAAATTAAATGCCGAAATAATTCCGACAATGCCCAAAGGATGCCATTGCTCATACATCCGGTGCTGCGACCGCTCACTATGCATACTCAGTCCATAGAGCTGCCGTGAAAGTCCCACTGCAAAATCACAGATATCGATCATCTCCTGCACTTCGCCGAGCCCTTCCTGCAAGCTTTTACCCATTTCGTAACTAACCAGCGTACCCAGGGATTGTTTGTTAGCCCGCAACTGCTCTCCCATTTGCCGTACAATTTCTCCACGTTTTGGCGCGGGGACAAGACGCCAGGTCTTAAAAGCCTGATGGGCGGCTTCAACAACCTTTTCATAATCCTCTTTACTCGCGGAAGATACTTTGGCGATCAGCTTTCCATCAACGGGCGAATAGGATTCAATCATTGCACCACCACCATGCCATGATTGCAGACCTGTTGTCACACCGTCATTAACCGGATTTATAGCAAGCTTGCCGAGAATTTCTTTTATATCAATCATAGTGTTTTTAACGACCAGAATATATTGATGAGTCAAGTAATGAAAATCGGATATTGGTATTCCTCTCAAATCTTACTCAAACAAATGACCATTGCTGGTTTTCAAAAAAGCCTGCAGGGTTATTTCTTCCTGCTTAATAAATCCCTTACTAGGTAAAGCGCCGTCGGCAACCATTTCAACAACAGCAACAATCGAGGCCGCGGTTGTCCACGATATGGCCCGCCAATGTTGTCCATCGATCTTTATCGGATGATAGGCCCGGTAAAACTCCTCCCGTTCCAGCATCTTACCTTTCCAGCCTTCCACTACCGCATAAACATAGACAACATCCTGCTGAACAGCCGGTTTTGCCTCTGTCAGGATTTGCTCAACCAGTTCACGCTTTTCCTTTAATATCAATTCATACAATAAAAACCGCATCAGACTGCAATGTCCGGGATAGCGAATAGTCTTATAATTCAACGTGTCCAGCTTCCCTTCAAAAGTTTCGCACATAGTCCCTAAGCCCCCCGACGTACTGAACGCTTCAAATTCCTGACCTTCAATATTAATCATCTCGATACCTTCGAGTGAAGGTACCATTTTCCTGACACCATTATGAATTACCTCCGCATCATTAAGGTACTCGTTCACCACACCTGCCGGCGACCAGGTAAAGGAATAACCCATCAGCCCGTTGGGATAACGCGGCAGCGCGCCTACACGCAATTCAATGTCTCTGATCCTGGTAAACCGTTTCGCCAGATCCGTCCCGACAATACCAATAAAACCGGGTGCAAGACCGCACTGAGGCACCATAACCGCTTTGCTGTCCTTGGCCATCTCACGAATTGCCGCCGTGGTTCCAACGTCTTCTGTAAGATCAAAATAATGAATTCCCTTCCGGTAGGCCAGCTGCGCAATGGGCAGATTCAAATTGTACGGCATGCAGGACACGACGGCATCGGCATGTTCGAGAATTGCTTCCAGAAATGAGTTTTGAGAAATGTCTCCGGCTTTAAATGTAAAAGGAATATCAACAGGCGGCTTCACCCTATCGACGCCTGTTACCCGGAAACGCTTACTTAATAAAGTCGCGACCAGTGATCCGACTTTACCCAGACCTATTACAACTACATTTTTCATAAACCTGTGATTTGTGATGAAGTGTAAAATTTCAACTGATAAAGTATATCCAGTCCGGCATTGATCCCGAAACAAAACCCGAACCGTCTACCGGGAAAAGATTTTAATGAAAGATAGGAAAAGAAATTGCAGTTTTATAAAACTTACAAGCCATTTTTGTAAGTTTTTCAACGATTCATTGTATGCAGATTGTGATTATAGGAGGAGGAGCTTCGGGGTTTATGGCTGCCATAACTGCCGCAGAAACTTATCCTGAAGCCCGGATTATTGTTTTAGAAAAAAACAAAACCGTACTGAATAAAGTAAGAATATCAGGCGGCGGCCGCTGTAATGTTACGCACAAACCTTCCGACCTTCGTTTTTTCATAAAAAACTATCCCCGCGGCGAAAAGTTTTTGAGAAAACTTCTGACACAATTTGATGCACAATCCACAGTAGACTGGTTTGAGAATCGTGGTGTAAAACTTAAGACAGAAAATGACGGCAGAATGTTTCCTGTCACTGACTCCTCCCAGACAATCATCGAATGTTTGATACGAGCTGCCAGAATTGCCGGTATCGATGTCCGAACCAGTACCGGCGTAAAATCTTTTGCCTGGACGGAAGGACAAACCGGTATGCGCTTTTCTATTTTACTGGACTCGGAAGAAGTGATTTCGGCTGATAAATTATTGATCGCAACGGGCGGGCATCCCAAATCGAGTGGTTTCCATTGGCTGAGTGTTCATGATCACACGATTGTTGAGCCCTTTCCATCGCTTTTCACTTTTAATGTTCCCAATGGATATTTGCTCCCACTTGCCGGCGTTGCGGTGCAGGATGCACATATTAAGATCATCGGAACCAAACACGAATGGCGCGGGCCCGTTTTATTGACACACTGGGGTTTCAGCGGTCCCGCGATTTTGAAGTTATCTGCCTGGGGAGCGCGTGACCTGGCGGCTCTGGATTATCATTTTACATTTAAAATAAGCTGGCTGCCGGATATGAATGAGCAGCAGGTCAGGGAATTTCTAATTGCAGAAAAAACCAATACGCCAAAACAGCAAATTACTTCGCATACACGGTTCGGGTTGCCGCTTCGTTTATGGAAAGCATTTACTGAAAAGGCTGAGATTACCGAAAATTTACGTTGGTCAGAGACAACGAATAAAGTCCTTAACCGCATGGCCGAGCTTTTGACGAACAGCCAGTTTGATGTAAAAGGAAAAAGTACTTACAAGGAAGAATTCGTTACCTGCGGAGGCATAACACTTGCTGACATTGACCAGGGTACACTTGAAAGTAAAAAAGTTCCAGGGTTATTTTTCGCTGGGGAAGTGCTGGATGTTGACGGCATAACGGGTGGATTTAACTTCCAGAATGCCTGGACAACGGGATTTGTGGCCGGAAGAGAAATTGGAAAAAACAGCTAACGCCAAGTTTGCCAACAAAACACAAACGCCTTATATTCAAATAATTATATCTAAAATAATATCAGCAGACGTATTCCCATCAAACAACGCTCCTTTGGGAGCACCCTGTTTATAGCAATCCAGCATACATGTTCATAAATTCGGCTCCTGAGGAGCCTCCTGTCCTCAGCTTACATCTTTCTACCATCAGGTGACTCCGAAGGAGTCTTCATCCCGTTTTAAAACATCTATTTTTCTATAAACAGGATGCTCCTAAAGGAGCGAATTTTCTTAATGCGCCATCGCATCAAAGTACGACCTTACCTTTTTGGCACGGTCCAAGCCAATCAGAGGTGCCAAAGTTTCAAGAGAGCTTTCCCGAATTGCACGGACTGAGCCAAAATGTTTTAACAACTTGGTTGCCGTCACTTTTCCAACCCCCTCCACACCTTCCAGTTCCCCAACCAAACTGGCTTTACTTCTTTTGTCTCTGTGAAAAGTAATGGCAAATCTATGCGCCTCATCGCGAATCTGCTGAATAAGCTTCAAGGATTCGGATCTTTTATCAATATAAAGCGGCAGCGAATCTTCCGGAAAATAAATTTCTTCCAGTCGCTTGGCGATACCGACAATAGGCACTTGTCCGTACAAGCCAAGGCTTTTCAATGCATCACAAGCCGCACTCAACTGCCCTTTTCCACCATCAATAACGATCAGATCCGGGAGCTGCTCATTTTCCGCAATCATCCGTAAATATCTTCTGCCCACGATTTCGTTCATTGAAGCAAAGTCATTCGGCCCGATTACCGTTTTTATATTAAAATGACGATAATCCTTTTTTGAAGCCTTTCCTTCCTTAAAACATACCATCGATGCCACCGGGTTCGTGCCCTGAATGTTGGAGTTATCGAAACATTCAATATGCCTTGGCAATGTTTTGAGCTGTAAATCTGTTTTCAGTTTGATCAGCACCCGATCTTTTTTAGAAGAACTTGCCGAATTTTCAACCTCCCTGCGCTCTGCTTTTTCACGACGGAAATACATCACATTTTTCATGGACATATCCAGCAATTTCTTCTTGTCACCGATCTGCGGAACCACCAGGTCCAGTTTTAACTCCAGGTCCGGTTTAAGATTCGAGATCAATTCCTTCGCAGCGGTACCAAATTTCTCGCGCATCTCTACAATCATCATCGCCAACAAATCTTCATCGCTTTCATCCAGTTTCTTTTTGACTTCGAAAGTTTGCGTGGCTACCATATACCCCTCCGTAATTTTCATAAAATTCAGATAGGCCGCTTCTTCGTCAGAAACAATGGTCAGTACATCTACATTGCCAATTTTGGGATTAATAACCGTCGCCTTACTCTGAAAATTTGAAAGATGCTCAATCTTCGTTTTCCATGCGTGTGCATGTTCAAAAGCCATCTGTTCTGCGGCTGCAAGCATCTTTTCCTTGAAATATTGCTGCGGGAGCGACAAATTCCCTTTCAGCATATGATGGATCTGCTCAACCTCGATGTTATACTCGTCTTCTGTCTGCAATCCCTCACAAGGTCCTTTGCAGTTACCAATATGATATTCCAGGCAAACTTTAAATTTTCCAGCTTCCACATTGGCCTTCGACAAGAACAAATTGCACGAACGGATCGTATAAAGCGATTTGAACATATCCAAAAGCGTATGCATGGAGCGTAAATTGGCGAAAGGACCGTAATAAGTCCCCTTCTTTTTATCCAGTTCGCGCGTTACATAGACGCGTGGAAAACGCTCACTGGTTATACAAATGAACGGGTAGGTTTTATCGTCTTTTAAAAGAATATTAAACTTTGGCTGAAACTGTTTGATCAACTGGTTTTCAAGCAGCAAAGCATCCCATTCAGTATGCACGATTGTATATTCGATACGGCGAATCTGACTCACCAAACGTTTGGTTTTACGGTCGTGCTGGTTTGATTTCAGGAAATAACTGGAAACCCTGTTTCTAAGACTTTTTGCCTTTCCGACATAAATAACCTCACCCGTTTCATCGAAATACCGGTATACACCCGGGTCAAAAGGTATTTTAGAAAGTTCGTCTTTATAATTGAATTCGGGCATGTATTTTCAGTACGTTGTTTTAAAGCAATAAAAAATAATCAGGGTCATCGGTGTCGCTTATAAAAAAACAACTGCACCAAATGAAAAGTTGCGTCACGCACCAGCGAATAAGCTTCTGTTTCTGCCTGCTGCAAAGACATAGGGCGATTGAGCACGGACAACGCATAGGTAATGCCGGCTTTTGCAGCTTCTTCCGGCGTGATCATCAGCGTGCCACAAACAACGGCCAGCGGAACGTTATTACTTTGACAAAGCGATGCCAGTCCCTTTACCACTTTCCCACTTAACGTCTGTTCATCCACTTTTCCCTCACCCGTGATCACCAGATCTGCTTTTCTGACATGCGCCGCAATATGTGTTTCTTCCATCACAATGCCAACGCCCTCCTGAAGCTTTGCATTTAAAAACCATAAAGCCCCAGCCCCTAATCCGCCCGCTGCACCTGTCCCTGGCGCCTGACTGATATCCCCGCCAAATGTCTCAGCCGCTACTTTCGCAATATTTCGCAAACCTTGGTCCAGTTTAGATACCGTAGCTTTATCGGCACCTTTCTGCGGGCCATATACAAAAGCTGCACCTGATTCCCCATAAAGCGGGTTGGTAACATCACAGGCAACGACGATACTTGTGTGTTTTATCCGGGTGTCGACTTTATCTGTATTGATGGATTTGATCCTGACAAGATTTTCTCCGTTCGGTATAACCGGTTCATTATTTTCATCAAAAAACTGATAGCCCAAAGCACAGGCCATCCCGAAGCCGGCATCCGTTGTGGCACTTCCGCCAATACCGAGAATAATCTTTTTCACACCGGCATTTAAGGCATGAATAATCAATTCGCCGGTTCCGACTGTATCGGTCAGCAATGGATTTTGTTCCCAGGGTTTCAACAGATTGAGACCCGAAGCCGCTGCCATTTCAATAAATGCAGTGCTCCCATCGCCGGAAATTCCATACTCCGCTTCAATATATCTCCCCAAAGGGTCATGTACAATCGCGGTAATAAATTTTCCTTTTGATTGTTCCGTTAAAATGCGCGTAGTTCCCTCTCCTCCATCTGCCAGCGGAATGGAAACGATTTCCGCATCGGGATAAGCCTTCCGGATACCCTCCGTTACAGACTGGCATACTTCAGAAGCTTCAAGCGAACCGCGAAATTTATCAGGGGCGATTAAGATATACACAGATTGAATGGTTGAATGAATAACTGGCCTTCAGAATTACATCTAATAAAGATATCACTTAGGACGGTTAAAATAAAAGATCTCCTGCATTGTGAATTTAAGAATTTACAATGCAGGAGATCTTCCGGTTATTTATTTAAAACAGTACGCCTTCGTCGTCTGAGGAAGATGCTGGCGGAACATAGGTATCTGTGCTATCCGATGCCACATTTCCACAATCCAGAACATAATTTTCAGGTTTGACAAACGGGCCTTTTCTGTATTGAACGAGCGTCTGATCTTCGTATACTTTTTTCATATAAATACCCCAGGCCGGCATCGCTGCACGCCCGCCCTGCCCCAGATCGATTGTCCGGAAATGGATCGACATATCTTCACCCCCAACCCAGATGCCCGAAACCAGATTCTGCGTCATGCCCATAAACCAGCTGTCCGACTGGTTATCCGTCGTCCCTGTTTTTGCGGCAATTTCATTTCCGCTGGTGACGCCATAGGAGTGCAGACGGCCGGCCGTTCCACCCGGATCTTCCACCGCACCACGCATCAGATACAGCATATTGTATGCAACATTGGCACTTAATTCCTGATTTTGTTTTTGGTGGAATTCCTGCAAAACATTACCGTAACGGTCTTCAATCCTTAAAATCGTCAGAGGTTCCGTGCGATATCCTCCGTTGGCAAAAGCACAATAGGCATTGACCATTTCATAAACGGAAACCGAACTAACCCCCAAGCAAAGCGAAGGCACCGCATCCAGCTTACTGGTTATCCCAAGCTTATGGGCATATTCCACGACTGTCTCCGGCTTCACCATCTGTATAATTGCAGCACTGACCGAGTTCACCGACTTACCAAGCGCCTGCCTTAATGTCAGTGGCAGTTCAGAATATTTTCCGTTGGAATTTTTCGGGGTCCACTGTCCTTCCACCGGCCCATCGACAATCTTATCACAAGGTGTGAGAAAGTTTTTATACAAAGCGGCAACGTATACGAACGGCTTGAACGTCGAACCCGGTTGGCGGGCACCCTGTTTTACATGATCGTATTTAAAATACTTGAAATTAACACCGCCCACCCATGCCTTAATTTCTCCGCTTCTCGGATCCATCGACATCATGCCGGCGTGTAAAAATCTTTTATAATAACGGATCGAATCCATCGGACTCATTGTCATTTCCTTTTCTCCGTCATAGGCAAAAACCTTCATTTTGTATGGCCGACGCATCACTTTCCAGGCCTCTTCTTCACCTACTTCTCTTTTTAGAACATTGAAGTAAGGTAAGGCACGTACCGCCTTTTCAATAAATCCGGGTATTTCCTTTCCATTCGCGTCAGCCCAGGGATTTCTGCCTTTCCAGTGCGCATCAAAAAGGCGTTGCTGCGTTTTCATGTGCTCATTCAGCGCTTCTTCCTGATACGCCTGCATCCGGGAATCGATGGTTGTATAAATCCGAAGGCCGCTGGTGTACAAATCCAGGTCGGTGCCATTTTCTTCATTATAATGCCTGACCCAGTCCCGCATATAACCCCGCATCGATTCGCGGAAATACGGTGCCGGACCGGTGTTATGCCCATCAACGGTGAACTTCAAACCAAGATCCTTTTCCTTATACGTATCAAATTGATCTTCTGGCAGATAGTTATATTTTACCATTTGCGCCAAAACCGTATTTCTGCGGTTGGTTGCATTGGTAGGAAACCGCAACGGATTGTACAAAGTCGGATTCTGAAGCATGCCCACCAGTAGTGCCGCCTCGTTTACTTCAAGATCGAGCGGTTCTTTGTTAAAATAAGTTTTGGCCGCAACCTTAATCCCGAAAGTATTATTCCCAAAAGAAACCGTGTTCAGGTACATCATCATGATTTCCTTCTTGGTATACTTCCGCTCCAAGGTTATCGATAGTATCCATTCCTTCGTTTTCGCGATCACCGTACGCACAAAAGGTATTTTACCCAGCAGCCCCTTATATTTTTCAGAACGGGTCTCAAAAAGATTTTTAGCAACCTGCTGTGTAAGTGTACTCCCTCCCCCGGAACTGGAACTCGCCAGTAAAATCCCCTTCGCCACACGAAGCATACTTCTCGGGTCAATCCCCGAATGGTTAATAAAGCGCGCATCCTCCGTGGCGATCAGCGCATCCGTAACTTTGGATGATATCTGATCAAATTCCACCGGTGTACGGTTTTCGAAGAAGTATTTACCCAACGATTTTCCGTCCTCAGAAATCAGTTCTGAGGCTAGTTCGCTCTTAGGATTTTCAAGGGTTATCAGATCGGGCATCCCGCCAAAAAGCCAGAAGAAATTATAACTTACGGCTACGATATAAAATACAAAAAGTCCCGGACCCAATAGGGTAAATAACCACACACGTTTAATGCTGCGGCGGTATTTCCCAGGCTGCAGTTCAATCATAAATTAGAAATTTCCTTGGTTGTCGATTTAAAATAATGCCCCTTCATCATCGGTGCGAGAGGGCGGTGTGTAGGTATCCGCGCTATCAGAGCGCACGCCTCCACAATCCAGCCTGAAGTTTTCGGGTTTGTTAAAAGGTCCTTTTCTATATTGTAATAACGTTGGGTCATCGTAAACTTTTTTCATATACAAACCCCAGGCCGGCATCGCCACACGCCCTCCCTGCCCAAGCGCCATCGTCCGGAAGTGAATCTGCATATCCTCACCGCCTACCCAGATTCCGGAGACCAGATGCTGGGTCATCCCCATAAACCAGCCGTCAGAATAATTTTGGGATGTACCCGTTTTAGCTGCGATCTCATTTCCCTCCGTCACACCGAAAGTTCTCAAACGGCCCGCTGTTCCGCCCGGATCTTCCACCGCCCCACGCATCAGATACAGCATACTGTATGCCATATTCTCACTCAATTCCTGGTTTTGCTTTTGATAAAATTGCTGCAAAACATTACCATAACGGTCTTCTATCCTCAAAATTGTCAAGGCCTCGGTTCTGTGTCCGCCGTTGGCAAATGCACAGTAGGCATTAACCATCTCAAAAACCGATACGGAGCTGATGCCAAGGCAGAGAGAAGGTTTTGGATTTAATTCGCTCGTAATACCCAATTTGTGTGCATACTCGACAACGGTATTGGGTTTCACCATTTTGATAATATTCGCACTCACCGAGTTCACAGATTTCCCCAGCGCTTGCCTTAAAGACAGCGCACGGTAAGAGAATTTATTCCCGGCATTGTGCGGAGTCCAGCCGCCCGGAACGCCATCAGAAAGTCCGAAATGCACCGGAGCATCCATAACACGGTCACAAGGTGTCAGGAAATTCTTATCCAGCGCTGAAACGTATACGAACGGTTTGAAGGTAGAACCCGGCTGACGGGCCCCCTGTTTTACGTGGTCGTATTTGAAATATTTGAAGTTAACCCCACCTACCCAGGCTTTGACCTGCCCGTTTCTTGGATCCATGGACATCATACCCGCGTGCAAAAAACGCTTGTAGTAACGCAGTGAATCAATCGGGCTCATCGTCACTTCTTTTTCTCCATCATAAGAAAAAACCTTCATCTTGTATGGCCGGTTCATCACTTTCCATGCCTCTTTCTCGCCTACTTCTTTCTTCAAAACATTGAAATAAGGCAAAGTACGAACTGCTTTTTCAATAAATCCCGGCACTTCTTTACCGTCCGGATAAGCCCAGGGATTTCTGTCTTTCCAGTGCTCATCAAAAAGACGCTGTTGCGCCCTCATGTGCTCATTCAGCGCCTCTTCCTGATAACGCTGCATACGGGAATCGATGGTGGTGTAAATACGTAGGCCGCTGGTGTACAAATCCAGATCTTCGCCGTTTTCTTCGTTATATTTTTTAACCCAGGCCTTGAGATATCCCCGCATCGACTCACGGAAATAAGGAGCCAGTCCTGTATTATGTCCATCTACCGTGAATTTCATCCCCAGCGATTTCTCCTTCAAACTGTCAAATTTATCTTCTGGTAAGTACTTGTACTTTACCATTTGGGCCAGTACCGTATTTCTGCGGTTTACTGCGTTCGTCGGGAATCTTAACGGGTTATACAGCGTCGGATTTTGCAGCATTCCTACCAAAAGCGCGGCTTCACTCACTGACAAATCCCAGGCATCCTTGTTAAAATAGGTTTTGGCGGCAACTTTTATACCATAAGTGTTATTGCCAAAGGATACCGTATTCAGATACATCATCATGATTTCCCTTTTGGTATATTTCCTTTCCAAAACCACCGAAAGTATCCATTCCTTGGTTTTAGCAATCACAGTACGGACCAGCGGAATCTTATGCAACAGACCGCCATACTTTTCAGAGCGTGTCTGAAAAAGGTTTTTTGCAACCTGCTGTGTCAGCGTACTACCTCCCCCTGAACTGGAATTACCTGAAACCACACCTTTAAATACACGGGCAAGACTTCGTGGGTCAATACCCGAGTGGTTTACAAAACGCGCATCCTCAGTGGCCAGCAGCGCTTCTATTAAATTCGGAGAGATCTGATCAAATTCAATCGGTGTGCGATTTTCAAAGAAATATTTACCGAGTGATTTTCCATCTTCCGAAATCAGTTCGGAAGCAAGCTCACTTTTGGGATTTTCCAGTGTTTTCAGGTCCGGCATTCCACCGAAAAGCCAGAGCAAATTAATGCTTACGGCAAAAATATAAAATATTATAAGACCCAGGCCAATAGCGGCAAACCGCCAAACGCGGATAATGCTGTGACGGTATTTTCCTGGCTGCAATTCAATCATATAATGGGGGTATTTATTAGTAAATCGTATGAAAACGGATCAATTACATCGGCAAAGATACACTTTCCATGAATTATCTTTTTCCAACCGATATTTCCCGAAGCTCCTGCATTTCTTTCAGCCGGGGTAAATACATGCTGTTAGGATATAAACGAACAAATTCATTAATGGCTTGCAGATAAGCCTCCCGTCCACGGGTTTTCCCCACTAAAAATACCCGAAGCAGTGCAAACTTGTCTTCAAGCATACTGCCTTTATAAGCAGGCAGATTTGATTCAATGTCTTCCAGCGCTTTGGTATAATTTCCGTCAGCATACAGCTTGTAAGCACTTTCATAGGCCTTCACAGGATTATTTCTGTCCTTATCTCCCGTGGTTCCGTCATTTGCTGCACTATTAAGAAGACGCGCATAAGTTGAATTCGGAAATTCCGACATCAGCTTATCTTTCCAAACCAAACGGTCTTTGTCGCTTTCCGGCAGTGTCAGGTACATCAGGTAAAAAATCTCTTCCTTGTACTGCGTCTGCGGATATTCGTTCAAAACGCGGTTAAAAGCAGCCACCGACCGTTCTGGTTCTTTGAGGTCAAACCGGTAGATCTTACCTAGATTATATAAAGCATCTTCTTTCTTTTTCTGAGAAACCGCAAAACTTGAATCGGTCAGCGGAATGTTCTTTTTCAAATTGGCATGCCGCTCCTTCCAGACCGGGCTTTCCTTTGTCAGCACGGTTTCAGCCGCTGCCGCAACGGCCGCTGTGCTGTCGGCCTTACTGTTAAAATTATTCCCGGCCAGTGCACGGTTTTGTTTTGTGCTTCTGCGCCAGTCGTCTTCCAGAACCCTGTTTCCCCAAACCCTGCGGAATTCAATCTTACCCTTGTTAATCATCGACGGATCATAAAGCTCCCATCTACGGTCATTTCCGTTTGCTGTCGAAGGGAGTCCGTTCTGCATTCCACCCTGTGCCGCTGCTGCCAACGCAAGCGCCTCTTTCGCTTTCTTCTCGTCCGCTATTCTTTTCTTTTCCTGTGCTTCAATGATGCCGTCTATTTTGTCATCCAGTGCTTTGGGATTCATCCGCGCCAAAATCTGAAGACTGTCTTCCATTTTGACAATAGTCTGTTGGGTAACAAAGTTATCCAGGGCTGTCTTGCGGTCGGAAACAACACGATACTCCGCCGCATCCTTGGGCAGAATCGTTAATGCGCTGTCGTAATAGGCCTTTGCAAATTCATATTTTTCAAGTGCATCATAGTGTATACGTGCCAGCTGAAGATAAGTATATGCTTTTTGGACACCATTCCCACCCGTTGCAAACGAAGCCGATTTTTGCAGATATTCAACGGCCTCAGGCAATTGTTTTCGATGTTCGGCCAGCAAACCCATCGTAAAATAAACCCTGTCGCGCAGGTCACTATTTTTCCTATCGCGCAGCATTTTGTCAAAACCTACGGACGAAACATCCGTTTTAGGGTCAATAATAACCTGATTTTGTAACGAATTCATGGAAGAATAAAACCCAAGATCGTAATCAGGGCGGTTTCTGCTTACGTTTTTATAGTGTTTGTTGGCAAGCACATACTGTCCAAGCCGATCGTACATTTGCGCAGCTGCGAAATGCAGTCTTGCCGTTTCAGTCGATTTGTCCAGCAAAGGAAACGTTTCTTCCAGAATAGCGACCGATGTAAGATATTCACCGTTTTGCTGGTGCAGATAGGCCTTTGTAAGATAAAATTCCTTGGTTGCCTCTTTTGTTAAGGGCTGCTGGCTCAGATATTCGGCAACGCCCAGTGCATTCGAATAATCTTTCCGGCTTGCATACGCACGCATTAACACAACGAGTGCCTTATTTTTGTCATCTTCATCCTTTCCGTTGGCATACACATAACGCAATGCCTCCAGACCATCCGCCCACTGGCCAAGATACAAACGGGATTTACCCAGAATCACATAGCTGTTATCCACCCATTTACTGTTCTGGTGTTTTTCGGCAACGATCGAAGCCTTTTTTACGGCATCAAGCAATTGCGGTTTTACGGGTAACGCCAAAACGGAATCCAATGGAAGCAGAATCGGCAGCAGCTGGTTATAATCTTCTTTGTAAGCAGCCTTCATCGCAAATTCAGCTTCCTGCATATCCTGCTCGGCTATGAAATAGGCATTGTAGTGCGAAGAAATATTGTGAAAGTTAACCGCAGCAGGGCGCGTGCTGTACTGGGAACAGCCAATAAGCGCACCCGTTAACAGCAAACAAACGATAATGATGTTTATAGAACGTGTAAGTGTATGGGTCACAAATAAAGACTTTTGGGGTGATTTTTTAACTTTTCCGGGCAAAACTAAAACGGTATTTTCTTTAATAACGTATCGAAGATAAGGCCATTTGCAAAATTTGAAGCAACTTTACCTGGAAATTCTATAAAACGGCAATGGAAGAGGATAAAAACGGTACTGAAAAGGGAAACGCTGACCCCGATCCAACGAAAGGATTTTCCGGAAAAACGCCTTCAAAATTCCTGAGGTTTTCAGGTATGGCAACTCAAATGCTGGGCACAATCCTGGTTTTCACCTACGGCGGCTACCGGCTTGACCAATGGCAAATGAACAAAGTACCGGTTTGGACGCTGGTCTTATCGCTGACTTCCATCGCTGCCTCCTTGTACATGTTAATTCGGAGCATTTCGAAATTAAAGTGATTTTGTTACCATTTATATACCAATTATTCTATTATTAAATAACGACTTTCAGCCCACATGTTACGAAGCATTATTGCGTCTATAATTTTAGCAATTGTATTATTTTTAGTCCAGCGATTCCACTATGACGCCTGGATACATCCTTATATATGGTACATCCTCACCTTCTTTGTTATACTCTCATTTCTTATTCATCGCCTGATGGA
This sequence comes from Dyadobacter sp. LHD-138, assembly GCF_030929615.1. Taxonomy (GTDB): domain Bacteria; phylum Bacteroidota; class Bacteroidia; order Cytophagales; family Spirosomataceae; genus Dyadobacter. The sequence continues at coordinate 141,671 of NZ_JAVFVU010000029.1, forward strand.
ATACGGACTTAGAAACAATCGGGAAAAATTTGTCCCGTTTTACCTTTCTACCATCGTTGGACGGCTTATCCTGAGTATTATTTTTATTGGAATATTTTTATATTCGGGGCTAACTGATTCATTTACATTCGTTCTTAACTTTTTTGCACTCTATTTATTTTATACATGCTTTGAAATATATGGTTTGTATTGTAACTTGCGCCGCGATTGACAAAGCATAGTATTTCAAGCATTTATGTATACGCCTTTACGACTCTTTATAACCACTGCCCTTGTTGCGGCAACTTGCTTTTTTACCCTTCCGGCTTCGGCCCAGGAATCAGGTCATGATGACCATAATAAGGTTGCTGAAAGTGTTAATAAAGCCGAGCACGAAATTGAACATAATCTGGAAAAGTCAGAGGAAAAGTTCAATATCGGCCAAATGATCATGCACCACATTGCAGATTCTCATGAATGGGAATTCTCTCACGGTGTGGCGATCCCCCTACCTGTCATTTTATACTCGGCAGATCGTGGTATAGAAGTTTTCTCTTCGAGCAATTTCCACAATGATCACCATGAGTACAATGGTTATCATCTGGTTCACGGAGATTCCGAGAAAATTGTTCCGGTTGATGAAGCCCGTGTAATTTACGATTTCTCGATTACGAAAAACGTAGCTTCCATGATGCTTAGCGCCATAATCCTGGTTCTTATCTTTACCAGCATTGGTAAGGCTTATCAGAACAACAAAGGAAAAGCGCCAAAAGGATTTCAGTCTGCCATGGAAATCGTTATTCTGTTCATTCGTGACGACGTTGTTAAACCTAACGTAGGTCCTAACTATGAGAAGTATCTTCCTTATTTGCTGACATTGTTTTTCTTTATCCTTGTCAATAACATTTTAGGTCTTCTGCCGGGTGCGGCTAACGTGACAGGTAACATTGCGGTTACGATGACACTTGCGGTGATCACGTTTATAATTGTCCACATCAATGCCAACAAACACTATTACCTTCACCTTGTGAAGCCAACCGGTGTACCTGCCCCCCTATTGCTCATCATGATCCCGGTTGAGATCGTGGGTGTGTTCATGAAGCCGTTCTCCTTAATGGTTCGACTTTTTGCAAACATGACGGCGGGTCACATCATCCTGTTAAGTTTATTCGGATTGATCTTTATATTCCAGAGCATGTTCATCGCTCCTGTGATATCACTATTTGCCTTGTTCCTTAACTTCATCGAGATCATGGTGGCGTTTATCCAGGCTTTTATCTTTACCCTTTTATCGTCCATGTACATCGGCAGCGCGATTGAAGACAATCACCACGCTGATCACGGACACTGATTTTTTTAATCTCTTTTTTTATTAATTATATTTTAAAACAAACACAATTATGTTGCTTCAAATTTTGCTTCAGGCTACAGAACAAGGTGGTGCAGGTCTAGCTGTTTTCGGTGCTGCTATCGGTGCTGGTCTTGCTGCTATCGGTGCTGGTCTTGGTATCGGTAAAATTGGTGGTTCTGCAATGGAAGGTATCGCTCGTCAGCCAGAAGCTGCTGGTGCTATCCAAACTGCAATGCTTATCATTGCTGCTCTTATCGAAGCGGTAGCGTTGTTCGCAGCGGTTATCTGTCTGCTTATCTCGTTCAAGCTTTAGTAACGAATTTGAGATTTCGGTCTCATGCTTTATCTCTTTCGCATTAGGCTTGGAGACTGGCAAAAAAACTTACCGTGGAAGCATTAGGCTTCCACGGATTTTAATAAAAGAGAGTCTCTGGAAGTATCAGTTATCAAAACTTACACTTCGCATTTAAAGATTTTACAACTCAAAAACATTAAATATTATGTCATTGCTTACTCCTAACCCAGGTCTTATTTTCTGGATGCTGGTGGTATTTTTAATGGTTGTTTTCATTCTGGCCAAATTTGCATGGAAACCGATCATTAAAGGCTTAAAGGATCGTGAAAACGAAATTCAGGGTGCTCTTGATCTTGCTGAAAGAACTAAGGCTGAAATGATCAAATTGAAGTCTGATAACGAAAAGCTGATTGCAGAAGCGAACGCCGTACGTGACCGTATCCTTCGTGATGCAAAAGAAGCTTCTGACCGTATGATCGCTGAGTCGAAAGACAGAGCGGCTGTTGAAGGCCAGAAAATGATTGACAGTGCGCGTGACACAATCCGTAACGAGCAACATGCTGCAATCGCTAAAATGCGTAAAGAAGTAGCTACTTTATCTCTTGAAATCGCTGAGCAGGTATTGCACCGCGAATTGAAAGACAAAGAGTCTCAGGAAAAACTGATTGCCGATCTTGCTTCTTCAGCACGCATGAACTAAGGTTCAGCGACGCTGTGATGTTCTTTCATTCAAAAAATTAATTGATTCCCTATGTCAGTAGGTATAGTTGCCGCCAGATACGCTAAATCTCTTATCGAACTGGCTAAAGAAAAAAATGTTGTTGAAGCCGTATACGAGGACATGAAACTGTTCAAGGATACAGCAGAAAAAAATCGCGGCCTGATGCTGGCACTGAAAAGTCCGGTAGTACGTCACGAGAAGAAACTGGCTATTCTGAAAGCGATTTTCCAGGATAAAGTAAATGCGGTTTCTTATTCCATTTTTGAGATCATTACAAGAAAAAACCGGGAATCAATCCTTGATGCGATTGCCGACGAATTTATAAAAGCTTATAATGAATACCGGGGTATTCAAAAAGCAACTGTAATCACTTCGACTCCATTAACTGAGGAGCTTCGCAAGCAGTTCAACACGATCGTTGCAACGGCTACGGGTAAGACAGTTGAACTGGAAGAGAAAGTAAATCCTAGCTTAATCGGCGGCTATCTGCTTCGTGTAAACGACCGCCAGATCGATGCGTCTCTTCGCAATCGTCTGAATGAGCTAAAATTACAGCTTGCCAACTAAGATTTTTTTTATCTGCATAATGTGGAAAGACCCGGCTGCTATGCGGCCGGGTCTTCTTTTTTGTCTTGCATAGGCCTTCCTTGAAAATTCTCCAATCGATCTCCTTGGCTCATATTTCCAGGATTGGATTGGGGAGTTTTAATTTACGATTGGGTGCGGCGTATCGGGAAAGTACAATTGTGTCGACTT
>NZ_JAVFVU010000030.1 GCF_030929615.1 Dyadobacter sp. LHD-138
TCTTGTTGGTGACTATTGGCCTGGTGTTCACCTCTTCCCATCCCGAACAGAGAAGTTAAGCCCAGAACCGCCGATGATACTTGGGTCAAACCTGGTAAAGTAGGTAGTCGCCACAATACTATTGCAAAGACCATCTCAAAAGGATGGTCTTTTTTTGTTGTAGGTTATTCTAAATAGCCGATTTAACAGCTTTATTTTCTTCTGCTCAGTCTAACCACACATTTTATTACAAACTTCCATAGTATTCTTCGCATAGCCCTTGAAGCGTTATCCTATTAAGCCTCGTCGCCGCGCACTGTAAATGGCTTCAATGGAGTTATTTACATCCAGTTTTTCCAAAATACGCTGTCTGTGTGTATTTACCGTATGCACGCTGATTGACAGTAACCAGGAAATCTCCTTACTTAACTTGCCATCGCTGATCATTTTGAGAATCTCCCTTTCCCTGATGGTGAGTGGAACGATTTCCGGTTGATTGGGATGAACCGGATTAATAAATTCACCGGTCCGGAAATTATGAATCTGGAATTTTACGCCTTCCAACGCCTGTTGATTGGGAGAGATGTCAATAACTCCTAATGACAGCCAGATATTGCCCAGAACGTCTTGCTCGAGGATTTGATGCTGCTCCATGACCTGAATGTAAACTTCATTCTTTGATAAAATTCTGTATTCGTTAACCATTTTGTAAAACATACGCTGCTCAGGCGGAAGAGACATGAGATATTTCATCGCCGTATGTCCGTTTTTAGCAAGCACTTTAAGGTCCTCGGGATGAACTCTCCTGTCGAATACTTCATTTTCGACCTCGGTCTGGTTTTCGGATATCTCGTAACCAAATAACTCATAAAAATTTCGAGAGGTATAAACATGTACTTTTTTATGCAAATCGTAAACCGTGACTCCGCTGCTGCTGAGCTGAGCCATGGCCTTGATTAAAGAAAGCTGTTTTTTTATCCGACTGGACTCCATACAATCAGGATCACATGGCTGTTGAATGGCTAATCCCGCGTTTTCTTTCGCCAGAGAGAGCTCCGGTCTTTGTAATCCACGTAATGATAAATCAGTATTTCTTCTCATTTAAAAGTCGCCTTAATTTGTAAACAATTCGGCGGTTGGAGCCGTCTGGTTTTTACTAAGGACAACTCAGGACGGCTTTACCTTTATCTGCGCCCGAATATTTATTCAAATCAAACACTAACCATGAATTTTTCAGTGATCAGAAACGCCGATACAAGCCTGGGAAAAGCCATTGCCATAGCGCTGGCCAATCTTGGACGACACTTAATTTTATTGGGAAGAGATTCAGCAATGCTTGAAGAAATTGGGGGAAATCTGAGGACTCATTGTAAAGTCAAAGTATTCGTCATTGCGGCGGATGACAGTTCCACGCACAGTATTTTAAAAGTCTGTGAAAGGATCAATGATGATTTTTACATTGATCTGTTTGTTAATTATGCCGAGATTGATTTCTATGGCAGGTTTAGCGATCGTGCAGTTCACAGGCTGGAAATGGATTTAAGAACAAATTACATTTCAGGACCGATTTATACACATCAGCTCCTGCCGAACCTGATGTTGCATGCAAATGCCTACGTGCTCAATCTTTACCTCAGTTATGTCAGTAACCCTTCACAGTGGACAACAATACTGAAAGCGCAGAATATAAACTTTTCGAACTATCTCGGCGAGGATATGGAAGACTCCGGAGTAATTGCAAAGGCTTGTAACATCGAGATCAATGATATGAAGGGAAGCATGAATGATGCTGACGAGTATTCGGCCATTGCCAAGGCGTTACTGGATGACTTATTTCATCAGCAGGTGATGACTGTTTCACTTTAACAGGTGAGGTAACGGCTCATTCTCCCCAGACCGTAGCAATGAATTGCCGGGAGCCTCCATAGTCACGATGTTCGCATAAATAAATGCCCTGCCAGATTCCCAAAGCCAATTTCCCATTGCGAATAGGGATCGTGACAGAGCTCCCAAGAATGGAAGCTTTCAAGTGTGCAGGCATGTCGTCGGAGCCTTCGTAGTCGTGCTGATAATCCGGGTCATTTTCGCGAACCGTTTTATTGAAAAACATTTCAAAGTCTTTTCTGACGGTGGGATCAGCGTTTTCGTTGATGGTTAAGGAAGCGGAAGTGTGCTGAATAAAAACCTGGCACATGCCCGTTTTAAGTTCAGCGATTTGTGGCAATGCGTAGAGGACTTCATTGGTGATGATATGAAATCCCCTACGTTTTTCTTTCAAAGTAAAGGCTTGCTGGTATATTTTCATGAATGATTACTGATGTCTTTTACAAGAATAAGTAAATTTCAGGAAACCCGTTACAATCCTTTCGCGGTTTTTGTTTTTACTTCGTCCAGCGCCACCGCGATATCATTTTGATCCATCACTTGTCCTTTTACGATCACTGCGTTGATTTTTTCGGTTGCGGTGATGTTCAGGAGCGGATTTTCGTCCAATAGAAGAATATCCGCTTTCTTGCCTTCTGATAAGCTTCCATATTCTGTTTTATGCAAGAAAAGCGGAGAATTGATCACTGAAGCCTGCAAAGCCTGAAGAGGTGTTAACCCGCTTTTTACCATGAGCTGTAATTCTTTGTGCAAGCCAATGCCCGGATAAACATAGGAGTTAAGATAACCTCCGTCTGTTCCCGCCATAATTTTTACACCGGCTTTTTGAAGCAAAGGCAAAAGGTTGTTCGATTTTTCGTTGTATAGTTTTCTAAACGCAATGGCGTCTTTATCATCCTTCATTGCACGTTCCACACGCCCAACATAGGTTTTTTGAAGCCCGGCTCCGATGTATTGCAAATAAGTATCCTTGCTGTGATCATCTTCGTCGATATGCGCGAGAAGGTAGGGCAGCGATAGTGTTGGTGTTACAAAAACATGGTTTTGGGCCATTTTTTTATAGGTTGTGAGCGCCGCTTTTTCGTCAAAATCAGCGAGGATTTTATTGCTAAAATCACGTCCTTTCAGTTTACCGGAAGCAGAAAGTTCCGCTATTTCCTTCTCATTTTTTGTAGCCGCTCTTAAAATATACGACATATGTTCAATTGAACTGATTCCGGCAGTCATCACATCCTGCATGGTCAGCACGGATGGAATGTGACCAGAAACCTGATAACCCCTCTTACGGGCTTGACGAATGCTTTCCAGAAACAAATCGGGTTTCATGGTGTTATCCGTGATTTTTACAAAATCCACTTTTAAACCATCCAGAGAATCAAGACCTTTTTTTAGTTCTTCTGTGGTTGATATCTCGATGTCGCCCAGCCAAACAGACTTATAACCTTCCAGTTTAGGACCAGACGTAAAGATGGTCGGACCTGCAAGTTTTCCTTTTTTGATCTCTTCACGCCATTCCAGAACGCTGTTGCTGATATCTGCGGAACAGTCACGGACGGTTGTAATGCCATAAGCCAGGTAGAGCGGAAGCAGATTTTTGTTTTCATGCACCAATGCTTCGCCGCCACCAAAATGCACGTGCATATCCCATAATCCAGGAATCGCGTATTTCCCTTTGGCAGAAAGTGTTTTGGTAGCTTCAAAACGGCGTGTTCTACTTTCGTTAAAAACACCTAGAATCGTATCTTTTCTTACTATAATAAATTGATTCAGGCTGATTTTTCCGGTTTTTACGTCAATAACATTTACGTTAGCAATGATGAGATCTGCCTTTATTTTTTGTCCAAACGTCGTGATGGAAAGTAAAAGGAAGACTAGGAACGGGAGTGATTTTTTCATTTAATTTTGAGCGATAAATATAAATTGATATTAGTGAGCGCCTGCCTTTTCGAGCATGGCAACAATTTCTTTGTATCCGTTCCGGCGTGCATGGACAAGCGAAGTCACACCATCTTTATCGGGGATGTTTACGTCGCAACCTGCTTCGATCAGTAATTTCGTTATTCGGGTTTGCGTTTCAATGCCGCCTTTACCAATCACCATCACTTCCAGTAAGGCCGTCCAGCCCAGATTATTGATGTGGTTGATCGGGAAATTTTTATCTTTCAATAATTCGATGACTGTTTCAATATGCCCCTTCTCACAGGCGGGAATAAGTGCGCTCCCGCCATAACGGTTGTATACTTTATAATCAGCGCCATTTTTAACACAAAGTTTTACGATTTCGGTAAAACCGGACGCACCTGCGTAAAGAAAAGGACTGTTTAACATTTTATCCTGCGCGTTAACGCTGGCACCAGCTTCTATAAGCAATTTTGTGACGACAATATCGTTTCGATAAGTCGCTGCCATCAAAGGAGTTTCGCCCTTACTGTTCTTAACTTCAAGGTCCTTTTTCTCCTCAAGGTATTTTTTTATTTTCCCGACATTGTTTTGTTCAATGGCCTGGAAAATATCCTGCGAAGTATTTTTCATGGGTTTTATTTTTTGTGACTGACAATTTGAGCCGGAAAGCGGCATCAGGAAGACCATCGTAGTCAGTAACCGGGTGAATGAAAGCATCATATGTGGTGTATGTTCGTGGGTTATCTCACAAAATTACGTGCTTAAAAGCTGATAAAATGGCACAGATTATCACATTGACAGTACAGACTATATTCTTTTCCGAAACGCGAGCGGTGTCTGATGGGTATATTTCCTGAAAAATCTGGAAAAATAGGAGGTATCATTAAAGCCAAGCTCGTATGCAATTTCTTTGATATCGGCCTGGGTCAATGTCAGCATGCGTTTGGCTTCGAGTAAAATGCGGTCACGGATTTGCTCGCCGGCCGTTTGCCCGGATTGTTTTTTACACACTGCGTTAAGATAGCTTGCCGTAACATGCAGATTCTTTGCATAAAATGCCACATCACTATGCTGCCGGTAATGTTTTTCCAGCATGGTTAAAAAACTTTGTATTAACCGGCTGTTTTTCTCAATGGCGCTGTTCTGGTAACTGGCTTCGTAAAACCTTTTGAGTAGCGACAATACAATAAGCAGCCGGTTTTGCACGATGCTTTTCGAATAGGGTAAATTTTGCTTTATCTCCTTTTCAATACGTGTCAGCTCGTTTTCCAGCTCCTGAAACTCAGAACGGCTTATCTTTAAAAGTGGCAGGGATTTGGGTTTGAAAAAGGGCGTATCCGGATTCCCTGATACCAGAAATTCCGGTGCGTACAGGAGCTGGTAGCCACTGGTATCGGGTGATAAGTCCCACTGGTGTGCTTGTCCCGGAGCCAGAAAAAATACAGAATAGTCGGTTACCGCATAATTTTCAAAATCGATGGAATGAATGCCTGAGCCATGCTGGACGATCAGCAGCATAAAAAAATCGTGCTTATGCGCCTCGGTGATCAGCGGCATATTGATGGGCGCATGATGCATAATTTTAAAGGATTCATCGGATGACGGAACCTTCATGATCTTATCAATTCCCAGAGTAGGCAGCATAAGTGTAAAAATAATCTAAGTTTCTTATAACGCAAAACCAGCGCCCGGAGGCTATTTTATCCGGATACTGGTTCTGATTATCCTACTTTTAAAAAATTGTTACATTCCCTTGATTACCTTCCTGAATGCCCGTTCATTACCTTGTTTGATTTCCAGAATATAAACGCCGGTTGGCAGCGTTGAGATATCAATTTTCTTCTTTTCAGAAGTATTTCCTTTCTCGATTTTTACCTGTTTGTGAAGTCGTCCGGCGCTGGCATCGAACAGATTAATTTCAATCGGCGCGTTGCTTTTGTTTTTCATATCGATTGTAATATCGCTGACCGAAGGATTTGGGTAAACCATCACCGTTTTATGCAGATTCATATTTTCTACCGGAGCAGCCAATGTATTCGTGAAAAGTGCAGAATCCGTGCGTGCTTGTCTGGCATTATTGGCGGTTGTCGGAATGATAAAAGTTGGCGTTTCGGTTGCTGTAAAGGTTAAATTCCCGGCGGTCAAGGCTACTTCTTCCATTTCCATGTTATCACTTCCTGCTTTTGGACGATAAATTTTCGCGCCCGTAAAATTGCCGATATTAAGCGTGTGGCTGGCAGTTCTGCCTTGCTCATCCGGCACGGTTACAATGTAAAGTGATTTGCCGTCTAACGCATAACGGTCGACAATCGGATCCTGGTTTGTCGTTTCTTGATAAGCGTACGCGCCAAAAAGTTTGTTTACCTGATACAAATAATCGGCTGCCGGTCTGCGCGACATATCAGCATTTACCAAACCGGAAGTTCCAAACATCCCTCCGTAGCTGTTATCATCGTACATCTGGTAAAAAAATACTTTTGAAATGCCGTGACGTGCGGAGAATAACGAAGTTCTCAAAATCCAGTCCCCCTGGGTTTCCAAAGCTGTTTTATTGCCTATCGGAATGGCTTTCAACGGGCTTTCCTGATGCACGTCATACCCTGCTTCGGTGATCCAGACAGGCATATCCTGTGAAAGCTCGTGGGATACGTTTACAAAACCATCCAGAATCGTATTGGCAATGGTAACTTCGGGTGCGGCGCCACGGGTCGATGTTCCGCTTTGCGAAGAAGACCCGTTGTCGGTATACAAATGGAAATTGACGATATCCCAGCATAGATTCACCGAACCGTCTGCCTTGTAGCCACGGAATTCTTTACACCAGTCAACCATCCCTTTTACATAGTCCGGACCTGTAACGAGTCCCGCAATGACCACTTTCATATTCGGATCGGCGTTTTTCACACCGATTGCTGGTCCCATCGTGTTTTTATGCCCATCGTAAAAGGCTGATAGGTTGGCGGCATATTCACGGGCTGTCTGATATCCTTTGCGTCCTTTCCACCATTTGTCCCGTTCGTTATCGCATTCGATGTATTTAATCAGGTCTAAACCGATTTTGACGGTATTGGGCGTATCGTAATTCCATCTTGGAATGCTATAAACACTCAGCAGAGCGGGATTAACGGCTGTATTGCTGCCATAACGGGCGGCATACTGAAAGGCGATTTTAGCCTGCTCAATGTAAGACAAAGGATCGGTAAAATCTTTTCCATAGCGTACCGGAACATTTTCTGCGTCTCGCTGATCCTCCGGATAAGTACTTTGCATCCATCCCGGAATGGTTTTTAAATCCGCCAGTACTTCTATATTCGCTGCTTTGCAACGCTCATAAATGGCATCATAATTCCAACCACCACTCAGTGTCGGATTAAAGGAATACACGCCTTCGGAGGATTCCAGTTTTTCCCAGTCCATGTAATGACGGATTCCGGTAAAACTTTTAGCCACGTTCATCCGGTTTTCATTAATTTCCCAGGGCGTGTTTCCGTCTTCAAAATTCCATTCATAGGCATTGACACCAAAGAGATCTCTCAATTTGATGGTTTTTGCGGGAATAGGTGTTACAGGTTTCGTTCCGCCGCTGTGGGTGCCATACAATTCCATTTCGGTTGGCATACCATTTTTTATACTCAATACCAGATAACGGATATTGGTTACCGGCGCGTCCAGTTTAAATTTGGCATTGCCGGAAAGCTGTCTGTCGGGATATGGGCCAACCCAGCCATTGTATTCCTGTCCTGTAAAAGTGGCTATTGGAATGCGCTCCCATTGATCGGTGATGACGGATAAAGTCATTGGATTGGCAGAAAAGCTACCTGTAAAGTCAAAGAATTTGATGCTTTCCAACGACATCTGCTCGCCGTCGAGCAAAGGATAGTAGGCGTCCCAGGCATTCAAGGCAAGTCCCCATCCCAACTGGACATCCGTTTGTGTATCTCCGTCAAAAAGACCGCCCAGACCATTTGCCGTGTTGTTTAGCTGATACCAGCGTTTAGGATCGAGTGTAATTTTAACCGCGCTGGAAGGTTCTTCCGGGGTGGATGCAGGTTGTACCACCTGTGTTCTGGTAATATTTTCAGCCGCCAAAAATCCTGTACTTTCGGCTTGGGAAGCTGTAATCGCAGCGCTTCCCTCGGCCAGAATTGTCGCTTTCCAGATTCCTGAAACATTGGCAACCGAAATAACGGATGCATTTGAGGAAGTGAAAGTAACCGGTATTTGAGTATTGGTACTGCTCGCGGAAAGATCGAATGTGCCTGATCCGGCAATCCGCGCGGGGAGTTCGTCAAAAGTGATCATAGCAGGGACTTTTTCAGAGGTAGAAGAGTTGCTAACGGCTTCAAACCAGTTGAAATTAAAAGCTCCTTTTTTTGCATAAATTCTCAAAATCTGGTTTCCTGCCTGTAACGTGGCGGTTGTATGAAGGGTGGTATAGGTTTGCCAGCCGCCTGTTTTAGGCACATCCACCTGTCCCAATATTGTTCCGTCAGTATTTTTAATCTCAATAACACCATCACCATAACTATTGGAAACGCGGAAACTGAATGCATATACGCCGACGGAGGCCACATTGACGTTGTAGTCGATGAAATCCTCGTCATCGATGTGGCTGACAAATTTATCACCATTAATATCACCTGGTTCCTCAGTTCTTACATCACTGGAAACGTCATAATTTTCGGCCTCAATTTTCCCGGGCAGTGCCTTGGAACCAACGACTTCAAACCAGTTTAAACTGAAAATACCTTTTTTTACAAAAACACGCAATGTTTGTTTTCCCGCTGGCAGATAGGTTATGAGGTTTGCGTTGCCCCATTCCTGCATCCCGCCGGTACGCGGAAGATTATTGATTTCTCCCAAAACCGTTCCGTCAGCAGCTTTTAATGCCAGCGAGGCATCATCACTGAACCCGTTTGCGATGCGAAATTTGAAGGTATATACTCCGGCCGTCGGCACGGTTAGTTCATAGTCGGCCCAGCTGTTGTCGCCCATCCATCCGATATCAAGTCCGCCTCCTGTGTCTTGTGTCGTTTCAGTGCCAGCGGCGTGTATGGCTGAATAAGATTCGGCTTCGGTTTTGCCGGGAAGAGCGGGGACAGTCTGAGAAAAACTCAAAAATACATTGCAAAGTAAGATGATGCAGAGGAGAATTTTTTTCATATATTGATCTGTTTCATAATGTATTTCAAAGATACAACTTGCAGGGTTCTTCGTAGAGTGTTTTTAGCTATTTTGTAGAAGCACTTCGCGTTTTCGTGCAAACTGTCGTCTGGCAAAACGAACAAAAATACGTTGGTTTGGACAATAATTGCAGGTGGCTTAGGCTGGTCATGATTTCGTTGATAAGGTTTTGATGGATTCTGCGGGATGATTTACTTAAATCCTGTCAGCAAGTTATGGCCCGGAGCTGATGAAATACCGCCAGGGCAGACCGAAGACTTTTTAGCGGAGAAAGGTTATCTTTATGAAAATTTTGAAATTGATTGACTATGCTATTCAAACAAAAACACCTCGAGGGGATTAAGGCGGGAAACATTTCACTGGCGTTCCGTAAATGGAAAAAGCTATCTGTAAATGCCGGGAGCTTAATTAAAACCAGCGTAGGTGTGATAAGAATTATTTCAACCAAGGAAATTTCTCTCAGTGAAATATCCGATCCGGAGGCAGCACAAGCAGGATTTGTAACTGCCCAGGCATTGGTACAGTTGCTGGAAAGTCAGAAAGAAGGACTTATTTATAAAATTGAGTTAAGTTTTGACTCAGAGGATCCACGTATTGAATTGCGGGAAAAGGTAAGCCTGGAAGAGGAGGAATTTGAAACACTGAAAGCTGCACTGGACAACCTGGATAAGTTTAGCAAGGTGGGGAAGTGGACAACCAAAACGTTGCAGGCGATTCAGGAAAACCCGAAAATGAAGGCGGCAGATCTGGCTATAAAAGCGAAAAAGGAAAAGGAATGGCTGAAATTGAATGTTCGTAAACTGAAAGGCCTTGGGCTTACCATCAGTCACGAACCCGGTTATACTTTGTCGCCAAGAGGAGAAGAATATTTGAGGCTGATCACGAAATAAATGAAGTGAGGGAACCCGGTTTAGCCGGGTTTTTTGTTTCATATTTCCCGGGGATGTATCGTTTCTGTTTTGTAATTTGAGTAAATTGGGAATGTTACCTGCCTAAAATACTGACTATGATCACACTGACATCAAGAATCGGGTTAATCAGAGGAGACATTACAAAGCTGCACGTGGATGCCATCGTGAACGCGGCGAATTCTACCCTGCTTGGCGGTGGCGGCGTAGATGGGGCGATTCACCGGGTTGGTGGTCCTGCGATACTGGAAGACTGCCGGAAAATTATTGCCCGGCAGGGCGGTTGTAAAACCGGGGAAGCGGTAATCACGACAGCAGGCAGGTTGCCGACTCAGTTTGTTATTCATACCGTTGGGCCGGTTTGGAACGGAGGAGACAAGGGTGAGCCAGAAAGGCTGGCCTCCTGTTATGTCAATGCTTTGCAGCTTGCGGTGATTAACGGGTGTAAATCCATAGCCTTTCCCAATATCAGTACAGGAATTTACGGTTATCCCAAGTTTGAAGCCGCTCAGATCTCTGTCAAAACCGTATCCGGTTTTTTACTGAAAAACGATAAAATTGAAAAAGTAATCTTTGTTTGTTTCGACGAGGAGAATTATCTTTTTGTACAGAAGCAATTGAATTTGCTTGGCATTATATTTTGAAAGAGGCATTGATGAATGGTATTATTTTGATGAAATTTAAAATAATAAAAATATAATTTTTCAAATAAGTTTCGGGCGAAAAAACTTTACCGAAATCAAGAACTCTGACCGCCAGATATTGTTGTTTGGGCAGGGCTAATCCATTTATGATCAGGGTTGGTTTATTTTCTAACCAATTTGAACAAGACGTTGAATTTACCAGAAAAGCACGACGCATATTCCGCACTTCGTTTTCCCGAATTTCGCTATTTTCTTGCCAACAGTTTTTTGTACAGATCTGCGCTGCTGATCCAGGAAGTGATCGTCGCTTATGAGCTTTACCGGCTGACACACGATCCGTTGGCACTCGGTTTGATTGGTCTGGCTGAGGTTGTTCCCTTTATTTCGGTGTCTCTTTTTGGTGGCCACGTAGCCGACCGCTACGACCGGCGTATTATTCTCCGGGTAAGTTTATCGGTGATCATTGCGGGGTCCGCGATTTTATATTTTCTTTTTCAGCCTGAATGGATCGCTGCCTTGAGCAAAGATCAGCACTTGTTTTATGTGTATGCCGTATTTTTTCTGATTGGTTTAGCCAAAGGATTTTATTCTCCCGCATCATCATCCTTGAAACCGTTTTTGGTCCCCCGGGAATTTTATTCCAATTCTTCGACGTGGAGCAGTACATTTTCCCAGGCTGGTGCTGTACTCGGTCCAGGGATTGCGGGTTTTTTATACGTTTACCTCGGGCTGACCCATACATTACTGGGTATCATGATCAGCATGGTCATTTGTCTGGTGCTGATCACCCTGATCAAAACCAATCCGATCAACAGGCATAAAGTTTCTGTTTCGATATGGAAAAGCCTGAGAGACGGCTTACGGTTTGTATTCAGCACCAAGATTATTCTTTATGCGCTTTCGCTGGATATGTTCTCGGTTTTATTTGGGGGCGTGATTGCTATTTTACCGGTTTTTGCCGAAGATATTTTGCATGTGGGCCCCGAAGGACTGGGGTTATTAAGAGCCGCACCTTCTGTGGGTGCCTTGATTACCATGTTTGCCATGGCACATTTTCCACCCACCCACCATGCGTGGCGTAACATGCTGATCGCCGTTGCAGGATTTGGTGTATTTACGATTATCTTTTCATTGTCGACCAGCTTTTGGCTGTCCTGCGCTGCTTTATTTGCAACCGGGGTCTGTGATAGTATCAGCGTGGTGATTCGTCAGACCATCATGCAAATCTTTCCTCCGGATGAAATGCGGGGACGTGTAGCCTCGGTTAGCGGGATTTTCGTAAGCTCTTCCAATGAGCTCGGCGCCTTCGAATCGGGATTGGCAGCGCGGTTGGCAGGGCCTATTCCAACGGTACTGGCCGGAGGAGCGATAACCTTGCTGGTGGTGACTTACGTTTATACACGATCGAAGGATCTGTTTTCCATGCGATTGACGTAGCATCTTCCTCGTTTTTATCTCTACATTCTGATGGTGGTGCTTTTGAAATTGAAGGAAAACTAAAATCTGTTCCTGGAAAAAGTAATAGTGACCTGCCGGTTGCTTAAATACAGGAATAAGATAATATTGCTGGGTTTGTAATCTCGTTTAGATATAAATTTTATGTAGCTGTTGGCAATTAGCTATATGCGATTAGCTCGGTAACTGGGTGAATAATAGTTTATTATAAAAATCAATAATTATGAACTAATTTTTTACTACTACTTAACCAATAAAAAAAGTCGGAAAAATGAAGAAAATGTTCTTGCTGATACCCCTGTTTTTTACCCTTTTCTCCGCATTCAGCCAAACGATATACAGCAAGGCTTTTGGTAATAAAAATAACAAACCCATCATCTTTGTTCATGGCGGCCCCAGTGGAAATGCCGTGCAATTTGAAGCAACAACCGCTCAGAACCTCGCAGACAAAGGATTTTATGTGATTGTGTATGACAGAAGGGGAGAAGGTCGTTCGGCTGACGAAAATGCAAAACTGACCTACAATGAGGCTTTTGACGATTTAAATCAGCTTTATAAAAAGTATAACCTCACAGATGCCAATCTGATCGGATTCAGCTTTGGAGGTTTGGTGGCTACCCTCTTCTCGGAAAAATACCCGCAAAAAGTGAATTCCTTGATCCTGGTCAGTGCGTTGTTTAACCAACAGGAATCTTACAACCATATTTTAAGTTCGGTCAGGAAAATTTATACGGAAAAAGGAGAAACTGAAAAACTTAAAAAAGTTACCTGGGTAGAAAATCTGGACAAAAATTCTGCGGAGTATCGTGGCGAATGTTTTGCTCTGGCTTCTGAAAACGGATATTTTAAAGTTGCGAAACCTGATCAGGAAGCTGAAAAGATTTACCGGGCCTATGAAACCGGGGAATTGTACAAAAGCAATATCAGAAATAAAAAGGCGCCGGGGATTTTCTATAAAAATGAAAGCAGGAATAATATCAACGTGAAACCTGTTTTGGAAGACTTAAAGAAAAAGGGCATCCGTATTTATGCTTTGTATGGCAAGCAGGATGGTATTTTTTCCCCGTCACAAATGACAGGCATGAAAAGAATGACCGGTACCCAAAATTTTAAATTTCTGGATAACTGCTCTCATTATCTCTATGCTGACCAGCAAAAGACATTTTTAAATAGTATTGAAGGGTGGTTGAGGTGAATTTTTTTTATCTGCTACGATTATTTTGTTACCAATATAAACCAGCTCCCGGGAGGAATCATTTTCGGGAGCTGGTTTACGTTCGGTCAGGAAGCCTTAAAAAACTTTGAAAAGAACAACGCCTGGTAGCCGATTGCATTGGCCCAGTATTCCCAGTTGTGGGCACCTTTCCGGCTGATGAAGTCGTGCGGGATGTTGTTGTCCAGCAGCTTGTTGTGTAACTTCACATTGACAGGATAGAAAAAATCTTCAGAACCGCAGTCGATGATCAATGGAAGCGATTTCGGCGTCAGCAAATGCGTTAAATTGATCACACTGTGACTATCCCATCTTTCCGGAAATTCTGCATACGACCCTAATTTTTTAGCAATATCCCAGTTTAAAGGAAAAGGACGAATGTCTACGCCTCCGCTCATACTGCCCGCGGCACCAAAGATATCCTGATGTTTGAAAGCGAGGTACAATGCGCCGTGTCCGCCCATGCTTAGGCCGGTTATGGCGCGGCCGGCACGTGTATTGATGGTTTTATAATGTGCGTCAATCCATGCCGTAAGCTCGGTACTTACATAAGTTTCATATTTCAAACTGTTGTCAACGGGGCTGTCAAAATACCAGCTCGAAAAGTTTCCGTCCGGGCAGACAATGATCATTTTATATTGATCGGCATAATCTGCCACCGATTTTACCTTGCTGATCCAGTCGGCCTGATTGCCGCTGTAACCGTGCAGGAGATATAAAACCGGAAGTTTTTCGTTGGCTGATGCAATGTCTGGTGTGATCACAACAGCCTTAATGTTTTTACGCATCGATTGGCTGTACGTAGAAACGGTGTCAACCTTCGACGCTTTTACTGAAATAATGGCGATGAGGAGAAATAGGAATGTAAGCAGCTGTTTCATTTTTTTGAAATAATTTTTTGTAAAATAAAGGATAAAGTGGATTCTGGTTACTTGTGTGATGGGTTGTATGTAAAGTTTAAGGAATGTTAATCTATATATAATTATAGTTGTTCTTTATTTATTATATATTTGATTCTTAACCTTTCAATCAGCTTTAAAATATTTATGGAAATCAATCATTCGGATACGCGTCAGGTAAGTTTTCATGGCGAAGGTAGCAAACTGTTTGGCATCTACATTGTCAATTTACTACTGATGCTCTTCACATTTGGGCTATATTATCCATGGGCCAAAGCGGCCGTGCTGCGTTATATCTATCAGGAAACGGAGTTTGAAGGAAGCCGGTTTGCATTTCATGGGACGGGCAAGGAAATGTTTAAGGGCTTTATCAAAGCGGTGGGGATTTTTCTGGTAATCTACGCCATTCTGATCCTGGCTGTTTGGTCGCAAAATAATGTGATTCTGTCGTTGGGTATGCTTACTTTTTATGCTGCTATTCTACTATTAATCCCGGTTGCTATCCATGGCGCGTTAAAATACCGCATGTCGAGAACTTCGTGGCGGGGCATACATTTTGGCTATCGCGGTGAACTGAAAGAATTTGTGCAGGAGTTTGTGATCGGCGGACTGTTAACGATAGCCACGCTGGGTATTTATTCATTCTGGTTTACGGTTAAGCTGAGGAAATACATTTTTGGACATCTTCGCTTCGGAAATATCGGGTTTGCTTATAACGGCGATGGTACGGAATATTTTAAACTGCATGTCAAAGGATATTTTCTGAGCCTGATCACTTTGGGCGTGTATTTTTTCTGGTACGTGAAGGATCTGTTTGCTTTTTTTATTGATAACCTGGAAATGAACCAGGAAGGCAATGTGTTGAAATTTCGCTCGACGGCAACGGCTGGCGGCTATTTTAAACTGATTGCTGGAAATTTGCTCATCATCATTTTCACACTCGGACTGGCAGCACCCTGGGCCACGGTCCGTACCATTAATTTTATTTTCTCAAACATCGTCATTGAAGGAGCACTGGATACCGATAAAATTCAGCAGACCGAAATGGATTACAGGGATGCCACCGGAGAAGATATATCCGACATGATTGATATCGGTCTGATTTAACGATATTTGTTCATGCAGGCATTTGATATTTTGTATTATGACGGGAAAACTTCGGTTTCCCATCAGGCTTCCCTGGTTTTGGAAAGAGATCACTGGCTTATTCAGTTTGATCAGGAATTTGAAAAACAAACCGTTCGCTGGGATATAACGCAGGTGGAAAGGGATATGAGCTTTACCTCCTTATTTATTTTTCGCTATGGAGATTTTCCGCGGGAAACGCTGGAATGCAAGGACGAAAATCTGCTCACCGAATTAAAGCGGCTGTACCCGGAAAAGGCTTTTTTTGAGAAGAAATTCAATGCGCTGCTACGTCAGAACACCACCGTTTTGGTGGGGCTAACGCTCGGGTTGATTGGTATTTTACTGGTATCTTATTTTTATGTACTTCCCTGGTTTTCTGAAAAAGCAGCGGAGCAGATACCGGTAAAAACCGAAATAGCCCTTGGTGAAACCATGTTTGAAAATATGATTAGCCATTATCAAAAAAATGACAGCCTGACAGCCAGGGTCAACGATTTTGTAAAGGAGATTGACTTTAAAACAAACTATCCGATCAAGGTTACAGTCGTTCGTGAAGATGATATGAATGCCTTTGCATTACCCGGTGGTAATATTATTGTTTTTGATAAAATACTTGGCAAAATGAAGTCTGCTGACGAGCTGGCGGCACTTCTGGCCCATGAAGTTTCACATGTGCATTACCGGCATTCGCTGAAAAATATTTTCCGGAGTTTGTCGGGCTACCTGATCATATCGCTGCTGTTTAATGATATCAATGGCATTACGGCCATTCTTGCCGATAATTCCAACATGCTGCTTAACTTGAATTATTCCAGGAAACTCGAAACGGAAGCCGATGAAAAAGCCGTGGAAATATTGAAAGCCAATGGTTTGAATCTGAATGGATTGGTGCAGCTGTTTACTTTGTTAGGATCCGAAGCCAGTAAGGCTGCTACGATTAAATTGTTAAGCACGCATCCGCTGACGACGGAAAGGATCGCTTATGCCAAAAAAGTTTCCAGCCAGCAAAATGCTCCGGTAAAAAATGAAAATATAGAAAAAAAGTGGCGCGCGATTGAAGCTGAAAGGATCAAATAAAAGGCGGAGCGTTTAATGGCATTGTTTTTGCTAACTAGATAGCGTTGAAGTTAGATAAAACAGAGGTATGAAAACATTGACAAAAGAGGGCGACGGGAAAATAGAAGATATCGCTGCAAGGTATAGTCTGAGTAAGGACAGCGTCTTGTCTTTGCTTGAAGCCATTGTCAACGGAAATGCGATGATGGCTCAGTTTAATGTTCCCGAATTGGGCGGCAGCGGACAATGGATGAAGGGCGGCATGACCATGGTGGGCGATATGTTTAACCGCTCCCTAAAAATCACCGTCGATCAGCTTTGTACAGAATTGGCCAATCTGGTATCGACTGAGATTATATTTGATGTATCAGATAGTAAACCGAAGAAAGACACAACAGAAGCAGATAAACCCTGGCCCGCTGTTTTTGGCAAGCCTACGACGAGTGGCTCACAAAATAATTTTCGTTATGCCTATTTCGCCCCGGTTCGGCGTTTGGTGATAGAATCTAATGGAAATCGGGCCATTTATGATACCAAACATCATGAGGTTTTCAGCGTTTCGCAGCAACAAGGCGCACAACAATCTTTTGTGATAACCGGTCAGGACGGACCAATCGAACTTTCAAGTTTGCCGCTTACTTCTGAACCCGAAACATTACCCCAGTCTACATCGGAACATCCACATGATATGGTTTCATCGTCGAGACTGAAAGAAGCAGAACCGACAAGTTCGGAGGATGTTATTTTGGCTACGATTGAAAAATTATCTGTTTTATTGGAAAAAGGGCATATCACAGAAGAGGAATTTAAGGCCAAGAAAGCGGAATTATTGGGAAGGTTGTAACATCAAATAGAATTGTTTGTCTATTTATATTTTTCATTCTAAACAAAAAATCAAGGGGTCGGAGAATATTCTCCGATCCCCAGATTTTTGCTATTTGTTATAAGCTGTTCACTGCCCTGTGAGCGTCCCGATATTTTTTAATCAGGTTATGTGACGATAACAATGCAGCCTTTTGCTCTGTAATAATCTGTCTGATCGCCACCGAGATTTCAGCATCAGATGCCAGTGCATCGTCATAAGCTTCCTGCGCAGCGTCTTCTCCGTATTCGCAACTTTCCAGAACCGATTGTCTGTCATGGCCTGAGAATGTTGCTTTGATGTCCATCCAAACCCGGTATATTTTTCCCGAACTTGTCGTTCCTGTCGCTACTGCTCCACCCAGGCTCGCTACTTCAGATGTTAATTCTGAAACATATTCTTTGCTATCGTTTGCCATTTTTAGAAACAAAGTCCGCAGGTCCAAATCAATTTCTTCCGTTTCCTTAATTGCTTTTTCGTATCCGTCAATACGGTCATTGTTGATACGGATCAAGTCATTCAGGACTTCTATTAGATTTTCGTTCGTTGACATAACATTGTAATTTAAATGAATAATAATCAGTCATTTAAAAACTTTATACCATAAGGGAACGGGTTATAGACGCCGGTTTTTAGAATAAACTGTTGCCGTTTTCCCCGTTGATGTGGTAATTTATGTACGTCTCGTGGAAGCCGTTCCCGTGGAAAAAATGCCCTCTTCACAATGTGTTAAAATGCCACACCGATTTTCACACCGCCCCATTTGTGCGTCTTGCCTGTCTTGAACTCCTTCGTTAAAAAGGTCTGATAATATTCGATGTACAAATTTCGGACACCCAGTACCGCGCCCAAAGAATGCTGGAAAGTGATCCGGTTTATTGCTGAGGATTTCAAAGTGTACGGACTGTTTCTGTTAAATATGCCGCCTTGCAGGGAGGCGTCATAACCGATCAGGCTAACAAGTGGCTGACAATACAAATACAGCTGATAGTTATTCTTAATTTTTTCTTCTCTTGGAAGAAACGGAGAGATAAGTTTTCCTAAGGTCAGTGTTGCTCCTGCCTGCAGTTTATCCGATAACGTCCCGATTTTTACTTGCGAATGGATATTCAGGGAAATGATATTCGGTACGTCAAAAATGTGCTTTTCATAATTCAGTTCGTAATTCACTACAATATCGTTTCGGATCTGATATTGCCAGCCCATCGGTTCCTGATCGCCGATCCAGCTATGGATTTTCTTCTGCATTCTACCAGCAAAAGCTGCCGGACCGATCATGCCGGTGCTCAACACGGAGGATAATCTTGATCGATGCAACGTGTCGACAGATATCGCAAAACTTTTAAGCATGATAACACCAGCGAAGGGCCGGTCCTTATATAAAATCTGATTGCTTTTGATACTGACTGGCGTGAAACCATAATGTTCAAAAGAAACGCCATGTTTCGCACGACTGTTTTTTAGCCGAAGCAGGGCGGCAGACAAGGGGTTCTTTTTTAAACGTGGATTGAGGAGTTCGAGGTTATAACCCTGGGTGTAATAGTAGTCGGTTTTTCCCCAGAAATCATTGTCATAATGAATTCTGAAATATTTTTCTGCGGGTATATTTCGGAAAGAGACAAGATTGTCTATTCTTTGTCCCGATGATAAAAGGGGCAGAAAAAGAAAAAGCAGGGCGGAGGCTATTTGTCGCATAAAAGATATACGAATCCATGGCTGCAAAGGATTGTTTAGGCTGTAAAACGGATAAAGTAACGACTGGTGTTTTCCTCAGCAGCGCTGCCCGCTAAAAATGGCGCTGGCTTACTCCTTTTTTGTTATAGCGACAAATCATGAATCAACCTTATTTTTATGAATGTTTGTTTTTTGAAACGATATAACGTTATTTTGTCTACTAGTTTTGTAGAGTAATTGGGTTGGTGCCATTGCGCTGAATATCTGAATCATAAAATTGTGCAAAAGACGGAATACGATGCCATTGTAGTAGGTTCCGGTCCCAACGGACTGGCTGCCGCCATTACATTACAACAGCAGGGGCTTTCTGTGCTGTTGGTAGAGGGAAAAAAAGAAATTGGCGGAGGGATGCGCACAAAGGCGTTAACACTTCCTGGTTTTCTGCATGATGTTTGTTCGGCCGTGCATCCCATGGCCGTTTTATCACCATTTTTTAAAAACCTTCCGCTTGAAAAATATGGGCTGGAAATGATACAGCCAACTTTCGCTGCCGCGCATCCTTTTGACAATGGCACGGCGGGTGTATTGGACCGATCCATTGAAAAAACGGCGGAAGGCCTTGGAAAAGATCGTGAGGCATATTTAAGATTTATGAGCCCCATTGTACGGGACCTGCCAAAGCTGCTGCCGGATTTGCTTGGGCCCTTTCCGCTGCCAAAATATCCGTTGGCGCTTGCCGAATTTGGTTTGAAAGCGCTGCCCCCGGCGACCTGGCTGGCGAACAGATTTCAAACAACAGCGGCGCGGGGATTGTGGGCAGGTATGGCCGCGCACGCGATCCAGCCCTTGGAAAACCTGGCAACATCGGCGATCGGCATTATGCTGATGGCCGCAGCACACACGGCTGGATGGCCTATTCCGAAGGGTGGTTCACAGTCCATCGCCGATGCACTGACTGCATTGTTTTTAAGTCTGAGCGGAGAGGTGCTAACCGATTTTCCGGTGCGTTCATTGAGCCAGCTCCCTCCTGCCAAAGCGGTTTTATTTGACGTTACCCCTAAGCAACTGGTTGCTATCGCAGGAGATAAGCTGAGTTCGTCCTACATCAGCCGGTTACAGAAATATCGTTACGGAATGGGCGTTTTTAAGATAGACTGGGCTTTAAGTGGGCCGATCCCTTTTAAGGCTGAGGCTTGCCGGGGGGCGGGAACGGTGCATTTGGGCAATACTTTGGAGGATATTGCAGCGGCGGAGAAAATGACGTCGCTGGGAAGCCAGTCGCATAAGCCCTATGTCCTTCTTTCGCAGCCCAGTGTATTTGACAGTACGCGTGCGCCTGAAGGAAAACATACGGGCTGGGCATACTGCCATGTTCCAAACGGCTCAAAGGAAGACATGACCCAAGTTATTGAAAATCAGGTAGAGCGTTTTGCCCCTGGGTTTAAGGATCTGATTATTGGCCGGAGCACGATGAATACGACGCAGATTGAAGATTATAACCCCAATTATATCGGTGGAGATATCAATGGAGGTATCCAGGATATTTTCCAGCTGTACACACGCCCGATCTTAAGTGCCTCGCCGTACAGAACATCTGCGAAAGGGATTTATATTTGTTCGTCGTCAACACCTCCCGGCGGTGGAGTGCATGGCATGTGTGGCTATCACGCAGCGAAACAGGCGCTCAAAGACGTATTTAAATCACGATCATAAAGTAAGTATTTCTTTGAATAATTGGCTTATCAGTAATAAGATAAAAGAAGATTAAAATGAAGCGTTTTAAGAATTTGTACCTGCTGATACTGGTTGCCGGAATCAGTTTTAATTGCCAGAAAAAACAAACGGCTGCGGAGAAAACAGCGGATAGTCTTGCACATTGTATCGCGGATGGGATGCCTACAAGGGCAGCGGCGATTTTGGCAAGCCATCAGGAAATTGCAGAAGGGAAAGGAGATACCACCGGTATGGTCTGGATTGGCGGCGGGAAATTTCTGATGGGTGCAGATGAATTTCCGGATTCGAGGCCAATGCATGAGGTGACCGTAGATGGATTCTGGATGGATGCCCATGAGGTTACGAATGCGGAATATGCCAGATTTGTGGCAGCAACCAATTATAAAACAGTGGCTGAGCGTCCTTTGAATCCGGCCGATTATCCGGGTGTCCCGGCCGATAAACTGGTTCCTGGCTCAGCCGTATTTACCCCAACGACACAGAAAGTTTCGCTTGACAATCCGCTGGTATGGTGGAATTACGTTCCCGGTGCCAGCTGGGCTCATCCGGAAGGAAAAGGAAGTTCGATCAAGGGGCGTGAAAATTTTCCTGTCGTTCATATTTCTTATGAAGATGCGGCGGCTTATGCCAAGTGGGCGGGGAAACGCCTTCCAACCGAGGCTGAGTGGGAATTTGCAGCGCAGGGAGGCAAGGGAAACCATACCTATTATTGGGGCGATCAATTGAAACCGTCCAATAAATGGGTTGCGAATATCTACCAGGGCAGTTTTCCCGATAAAAATTTAAAGGAAGATGGTTATGCCGGAGCCGCACCGGTAAAAACATTTCCGGCCAATCCGTACGGCTTGTATGATATGGACGGTAATGTTTGGGAATGGTGCGCAGATTTGTACCGACCGGATTATTACCAGAAAAGTCCTGCAAAAAATCCAAAAGGGCCATCCGACAGCTACGATCCGGATGAACCGGGTGCGGAAAAACATGTGCAGAGAGGTGGTTCTTTCCTTTGCAGTGATGAATATTGCATCCGTTATAAGGCTGGAAGCCGCGGAAAAGGCGAGACAACCAGTGGCAGTAACAACCTTGGATTTCGTTGCGTGCGTGCAGGGAAATAAAATTTATTTAATCTATTAAATAAATAGACTTTATATACTATTGTTTATTTCAATAAATAAGCATTACTTTGTGGCAGAGCAATTTTGATCACAGGGATCGGAAAATGAATCGAAATAAACAGACCGGCAAAGTATATATGAGTACTCGCTTTCTGACAGTTCCGGGTTTAGCGGGTTCGGGTCCGCAGCATTGGCAAACGATCTGGGAAAACCAGTATCCGGATTCTATTAAACGCATTGAGCAGG
The DNA here is from genome assembly GCF_030929615.1 of Dyadobacter sp. LHD-138. Classification (GTDB taxonomy): domain Bacteria; phylum Bacteroidota; class Bacteroidia; order Cytophagales; family Spirosomataceae; genus Dyadobacter. Next base: position 21,884 of record NZ_JAVFVU010000030.1, read on the forward strand.
ACAACTGGGATTGGCCTGTACGGCAGGATTGGGTAGCCAGGTTGCAGGAAATAATCAGCCAGCTGAGCGAACCGACTGTTTTGATCGCGCATAGTCTGGGGTGTATCACCGTCGCGCACTGGGCGGCCGCGTTCAGCTCTCCGTGGATCGTGGGCGCATTGCTGGTCGCTCCGGCAGATGCAGAATTGTCGAAAAGGTTAAATTTTGTAGAGGGATTTACGCCGATACCGTCTTCGCCGTTTTCTTTTAAGAGTATTGTCGTGGCGAGTACCAATGATATTTACGCCAGTATCAAACGTTCAGAGGTCTTTGCTCAGGCATGGGGCAGTGCGTTTGTGAATCTGGGCAAAAAAGGCCATATCAATGCAGTCTCAGGGTTAGAGGATTGGCCGGAAGGAAAAGAGTTATTAAAACAACTGGTGAGTTCAGAGCTTGCTCGTACCCTATAACAAGTTGTTCAGGATTTTGCATTACAAGTAGTAATTGGGCTAGTACAGTGTATCGGGTGCGATTTTGCGTGCCCGTTTACCTTTTATAAAATCGTATTCTTATATTTATACATTCTTTTATCCATTTTAATTGTCAAACAAATCATGAAAAAAATCATTCTATTTGCATTGGTTGGACTATTTGTTAATTCTGCTGTAATCGCTGGCGGTCCGGGAAAGTCTAAATCCGCAGATAAGTCATTGGCAGTGGACGCAAAAAGCAGCAAACTAACATGGGGTGCGAAAAAAGTTACGGGCACGCATGCAGGAGAAATTCCTTTGAATAGCGGATCGCTTATTGTTGATGGAGCAAAGTTAAAAGGTGGAAGTTTTGTATTTGACGTTAAGAATTTGACTGTAACTGACGTGAAGGATGCAGAAATGAATGGAAAATTGACAGGCCATTTGAAAAGCCCTGATTTCTTCTCAGTAGAAGCGCATCCACAGGCTAAGTTTGTCATCACTTCGGTTACACCAAAAGGGGGTGATGCGTACGAGGTAGCTGGAAAATTGACGATCAAAGGCATTACGGATGATGTGAAATTCCCGGCAACTGTGAAATCGGATGCTAAAAAAGTTACTGCTGACGCGAAAATTGTTATCGACAGAACGAAATATGATATCAAATTCCGTTCGAAAAATTTCTTCGAAAATCTTGGAGACAAAGCCATCGACAACGATTTTACTTTGGACGTTAATCTTGTAGCGAATAAATAAATTACGTCTGCTGGCCGACTCGCGGAGTATAATTCAAAAAAGTCCTGTCTGGAATTTATCAGGCAGGGCTTTTTTGTGCTATGCAGTCTGTAATTTCCAACTTTTGATTCCGGCGGAGGGTAGGCTGCGCACCTTCTATCCTTTGATTAGTTAAATCATCATCATTCAATATTGTCAATGAAAAATTCAGCAAAGGGGATATTACTGGGACTATTTTTGATATCGGTTCAGACGCAGGCGCAAACCAAAAACACACTGCCGGACTGGGCTTTTGGTGGGTTTAAAAGACCTGCCCATGTTAATCCGGTTATCTCACCTGATACCAGTTCGCATTTCTTTTGCCCGATGAATAAAAAGATGGTTGACTGGGAATCCAATGATACTTTCAACCCTGCTGCGACGATAAAGGATGGTAAAATTGTCGTATTATACCGTGCCGAAGATAAAGCCGGAAAGAACATAGGCCATCGAACTTCCCGTTTGGGTTATGCCGAAAGTACGGACGGGACGACTTTTAAAAGGAAGAAAACACCTGTTTTTTATCCTGACGAAGATAGCCAGAAAGCAAACGAATGGCCGGGAGGTTGTGAGGACCCAAGGGTTGCTGTGACGGAGGATGGTACTTACGTTTTGATCTATACCCAGTGGAACCGCGATAAGGCCAGGCTGGGGATTGCAACGTCGAAGGATCTGGTGAAATGGGAAAAACATGGCCCGGCTTTCTTAAAAGCTTACAACGGAAAATTCAATAATATCTGGTCAAAATCGGGTTCTCTGGTTACCAAACTGGTTAATGACAAACAGGTTATCGCCAAAATTAATGGTAAGTACTGGTTATATTTCGGGGAAGCGAATGTAAACGTTGCAACCTCCACAGATTTGATCAACTGGACCCCGCTGGTGGATGAAAAAGAAAATCTTGTGAACCTGATATCGCCCAGAAAGGGCTTTTTTGACAGCAATTTAACGGAATGCGGGCCTCCAGCCATCGTTACGGACAAAGGCATTGTGCTTTTGTACAATGGAAAAAATGATGCCGGAGCGAATGGCGATTTGCGTTATACGCCCAACAGTTATTGCGCCGGGCAGGTTTTGTTTGATAAAAATGACCCGTCGAAACTGATAAGCCGGTTGGATGTACCATTTTTCCGACCAATGGAGCCTTTTGAAAAAAGCGGACAGTATGTAGCCGGGACGGTTTTTATCGAAGGCATGGTTTATTTCAAGAAAAAATGGCTGCTGTATTATGGCTGTGCAGATTCTAAAGTCGGCGTAGCGGTTTATGATCCTTTGGCTAAGGCGCCCGGTGACCCGATTCCCTCGAAATGATCCGGGGATGTGCCTTCTTATAATTTATTTTTATAAACTTTAAAAAAGATAAAATTAATATTTGCGTATATAGATTAAGGGTATCTTGTTTGGTGATGCTCTGAAATTGATGTTGAGGAGTGAAAGTGTAATAAATTCTATTTAAAGCTACTTTTCTCAATTAGAAACTCAGCGTGTCTGTGATATCTGTATTTATTTTGAAAATCAAAAAAATACAATTATTGTGTTTTTGATCATATCGGATAGACAGCGGATCAAATACTTTATAAGTAACTTATAGAAACAAAATTACCTGTTCCTTTTTACGAGCGGGAGTTACCCGGTGATTGGCTTTCGTTGTTTTTATTTGAACAGATTTGTGACCATTTGCCAATGCTTAAAAGTATATTCATGGATTGTAAAGGGAAAGTTACTTTTATTTAACCCTGAAAAAACGTGAATTCCAGCTTTAAATCGGGATAAGCAGGTTAGTACAGGATAGTACGCTCGATAATTTTAGGAATTTTTGGATATTATTTTCTTCTTTTTAAAGAGTATTGAAATAGAAATACCCTTTATAGAGTTGGAAAGAGTAAGGGTATTTAATCATTCAGAAGTCTAAAAACGTATAAAATGCTGTTTAAAATGAGTTCCAAATTGAATATCGCCGCAGTAGGGGCAATCCTCGTGATTACTCTAATTTCCATCCAGAATTCCTGCCTGGCGCAAAAGAAAGAAAAAGGGTTCGTACAAATTTTTGATGGTAAGAGTTTAAAAGGATGGGAAGGTGATACTAAATACTGGCGCGTTGAAAACGGTAATCTGGTCGGTGAAATCACACCGGAAACCCTTTTGAAAACAAATTCATTCATTATCTGGCAAGGTGGACAACCGGGAGATTTTGAATTAAAAGGCTCATTTAAAATTACGGAAAAAGGTAATTCCGGTATCAATTACCGCAGTGAACAACTAACGGACATTCCTAACGCATTGCGCGGATATCAGGCAGATATCGACGGCGCGAACCGCTATACTGGTCAAAATTATGAAGAAAGAAAGAGAACGACACTTGCTTACCGTGGTGAGATCGTGACGGTAAACGATCCTACGGACAAATCACCTGAGGCTTTCAAAGCGAATCTTAAAAATAACGCGTGGCTGGGCAGAACGGTAAGCGGTTCATTGGGGACCTCTGATGAATTGAAAACCAAAATAAAAGGCGAGGAGTGGAATGAATTTCATCTGGTTGTAAAAGGGAATCGTCTTCAGCACTATATCAATGGTGTATTAATGAGCGATGTTACCGACAAGGATACAGTAAACGGGAAATTAAAAGGACTTTTAGGTGTGCAGGTTCATGTAGGACCGCCAATGAAAGTTGAATATAAAAACATTCGTATCAAACAATAATTGTTTTGATTGAAACGATCCGCGGTTACAAAATCGCGGATCGTTCATTGCCAATAACTATAAATTATGAATAAAATAGGATTTAATGTGCTTGCCTGGACGGCAGCGGTGTCGGATGATTTATTTCCAACAATTGACAGATTAAAGAAGATTGGGTATGACGGCGTAGAATTTTATCTGGGTTCTCAGGACCTGACCGCATATAAAAGAATGGGTGATTATACCCGTAATCTGGGTCTGGAAACGACAGCGGTGATGACGATGGGCAAGGATGATAATCCTGTTAGTGAATCATCCGAAGTGCGTGGCAAAGCCCTGGACAAGATCAAATGGGGGGTGGATCGTGCGCATGATCTGAATGCTAAAATTATCTGCGGACCATTCCATTCGGCACACACGGTTTTTGTGAACCGTCCGGCGCTAGATAGGGAGTATGCGTTGGCTGGGGAAGTTCTTCACGCGGCAGCGGAATATGCAGCGCAAGCGAATATTGTTTTTGCACTGGAAGCGTTGAATCGTTTTGAATGTTACCTGTGCAATACGATGGAGCAACTGCTGAAACTTGTCAAAGCGGCTGGCCACCCGAACGTCAGGGCGATGTTCGATACGCATCATTCCAATATTGAAGAAAAAAGTTATGCTTCCGCGCTGGATACCATTGCGCCGGCTTTGGCACATGTTCACATCAGCGAAAACGATAGGGGGACGCCTGGTGAAGGTCAGGTTTTATGGGATAACGCGTTTTCCTCCCTTGCGAAAATAAATTATAAAGGCTGGCTAACCATCGAAGCATTCTCGAGGAATGATCCTGATTTCGCAAATGCAATAGGCGTGTGGCGGGAATTCTCTGACCCATGGGACATCGCGGAAAAAGGCTATGCATTCATCAAAGAAATGAGCCAGAAACACAATCTGTAAAATCCAAAAAGAAACAGTCCAACGGACTTAATATCTTAACCCAGGGCAACGCCCTGGGACTCGGGGATTCCGAATCCATGATCATCCATAGGCTAATAGCCCACAGCTAGAAGCTAATATTCAACCGTTAAATAATGTCACAAAAGCTTCCATTTCGTTTCGGTTCAGAAGTATATACCTGGTTTATGAGTAACAGTGGACAAACCCATCAGGGCCGTCTGGGACATATGATCGAGGTGATTGCCAAAGCAGGTTTTTCAGGAATTCAGCCCATTTTTACCTGGATGGGTGATTTGATCGATCCGACGCTACTTGAGGCAAAATTAAAGGAACAGGGAATTGAATTGGCCGCATTGGCCCTTGCCCTCGACTGGAATGAAGCCGAAGAAACGGAACGCGAAAGAGAAGTAGCTGACCATGCGATCCGTGTTTTGCAGCGATTTCCCGGTGCGATTTTAAACACGGTTCAAATACCAACGGGTCGCCATAATCTTGCTGAACGTCAGCAAAACCTGATCAATATTGTAAACAGGGTTTCCGCCAGAGCAGCCGAAAAAGGTGTTCCGTGCAGTTATCATCCCAATTCGCCCCATTCGTCCATTATCCGTACCGAAGAGGATTACCGCATTGTACTGGAATCGCTTGATTCCAAAGTGACAGGCTGGACTCCGGATGTTGGCCATATCATCAACGGAGGGATGGATCCTTTGGCAAAAATGAAGGAATACCAGTCATTGATTAACCACGTACACTTCAAAGACTGGAACGGAGACCCGGAATTTGCTTTGATGGGGAAAGGGAAAGTTGATCTGCTGGGTGTTACGCAATGGCTTAAAGATGTTAACTACAAGGGCTGGATCATTTGTGAGGATGAAGGAGAAGAAGCATTGGAGGATCCGGATTTTGTAACATTACACGACGGAAAGTGGATTCAACAAGAATTAATTCCGGGTTTAAAATAGCGGTCCGCCGCGCGGTTTAAAATATGCCAACGATCAAAACCAACGGAATACAGCTGCATTATGAAGAGCGTGGTTCGGGGAATTCGCCGGATGACACGCCTTTATTGCTAATTATGGGTATAACCGCACCGGGATCGGTGTGGAATGTTCACCTGGCCGACTGGCAGTTTCATTTCAGATGCATTGTTGGGGATAACCGTGGCGTAGGATTATCAGATAAGCCTTCGGGACCTTATTCTAGCGAGGAAATGGCGGATGACTATGCGGGTCTGCTGGATGCCATTCAGGTTGAAAAAGTACGTGTGGTAGGCTGCTCCATGGGCAGCACCATTGCGCAGCAGCTCGCAATCCGTCATCCGGACAAGGTGCAGTCCCTCGTACTGATGTGTCCTTGGGCACGCTGCGACAATTACGCCAAAGGATTATTTCAGCATATTATGAATGCCAAGGCCCGGTTCAGGCCGGAGGAATTTAGTTTGTATATCCAGCTGTTGATCTTTTCACAATCGAGCTGGGATAATGACGAAAAACATGCAGAGCTTGAAACAGGACGTAAACAGGATGGTGCAAATCCATTTCCGCAGCCCCTTCACGGGCTCGAAGGGCAGGCTGCAGCGTGCATCAATCACAATGCATTAGCGGATCTTGGGAAAATTGACAAACCAACGCTGGTGATTGGCGGAAGGCAGGATATTTTCACGCCGGTATGGATGGCTGAAGAAGTTGCCAATGGTATTCCGGGCGCTGAACTTTTCCTGTATGAAAATCTGGGACACGCATTTCATTTCGAAGACACAGCAGATTTTAATCCAAGAGTTCGCAATTGGTTGTTGGCTCATTAGAGCCATTTTAATATAAAAAACGGGTCGTACAAGGCTTGTTACAGCCTTTTTTTACTGAGATAATATTTTTAATTAATAAAAGAACATGAAGGAAAGTGTGGCAATAAATCAGGACTGGAAAGACAAAGTATCCAATCATGCTCAAATTGGCGGCATCGAAACTTCGGTTCTTGACAATGGGGCAGGGCGAGGCACCAGAATCGCCTGGATAAACACTGGATCTGGTTTACGCTTCAAGATCGTGATTGACCGAGCGATGGATATTGCTGACGCTTTTTATAATGAACATAGTCTGGCCTGGTTAAGTCATGGCGGTGTTACTTATCCGCAGCCATTTTCGGATCAGGGAATCAACTGGCTGAAAACTTTTGGAGGCGGATTGCTTACCACCTGTGGATTGTCGCATGTCGGAGGACCTGAATCTGACGAACACGGAGCGCGCGGTTTGCATGGACAAATCAGCAATATACCTGCTGAAATTGTGTCAATCATTCAGCCGGATCCGAGAAGAGGCAATCTGGAAATGAGCATCACCGGAATCATCAGGGAGACCAGGCCCTTTGGACCCAGTCTGGAATTAAAGCGTACGATTTCGGCAACGCTAGGAAAGGCTGGTATTCGTATTCATGATGAAGTAATAAACAGAGGAAATACGCCCGCACCGCATATGTTGCTGTATCATTTCAACTTTGGCTGGCCGCTGGCTGACGAAGGTGCGGATATCGTCTGGAAAGGAAACTGGTATCCACGAAATGGTGAAGAAAACGCGAAGATCTTCAAGCCGGGTAACAATTTTAAAAAATGTTTGGCTCCGTTGGAGGATCATTTAGGCGGAGGGGAAGAGGTGGTGTTGGTCGATATCGAAGCAGATATTTTCGGGCACAGTGTGTGCGGGTTATCCAATCCTAAAATCGGTATTGCCGCTTTTTTGAAATTTAAAAAAGAACAATTGCCCTGGTTTGCTAACTGGCAGCATTGGGGGAAAGGAGAATATGTGACAGGTCTGGAACCAAGCACCCATCCGCTGACGGGACAGGCCAAAGCCAGAGAAGATGGCTCGCTGATATTTATTGAGCCGGGTGAAAGCAAGATTTACGAGCTGGAACTGGACATATTGCATGATGAGGAGACAATCAAGGAGTTTTTAATAGATTATAACTAAACCAATTTTTTTCAATATCAAACAATGGGACTTTCAAGTATAGCAGAAAAGGCATTAGAACAGGGAAAAGGGATATTGCGTTTGGCTCCGACATGGGTGCCAAGGTCATTTTGTGTGCCTGGTCGTAGAATAAAACTACATCCGGACGATTATTATGTTTTAGGCGGAGAGCGTGGCGGTATTGATGAACGTTGGTTGTCTTCAACTACTCCGGCAGAGAACGGTCCGCTTACGGGCGAAAATGAAGGTTTGAGCCAGATCGTTTTTGAAGATGAGTCAGGTGTTCAAAAAGTGACATTGAGAGACGCAGTAAGTGAGCTGAAAGGTGAAATTATAGGTGATAGACTTTGGGATGAATATAAAAGCTGGCCAATGTATTCCAAGTTTTTTGATAACATGGGCCCATTGCCTCACCATATCCACCACAGAGATGAACACGCTGCGATGGTCGGTCAGAACGGAAAGCCGGAAGCATACTATTTCCCCCCGCAACTCAATAACCACGGCGGGGATTTTCCATACACATTCATTGGCATAGCTCCCGGTACCTCTAAAGAACAGATAAAGGAGTGTCTGATGAACTTCACCAAGGGTGACAATAAGATTACCAACTACTCGCAGGCGTTTCGTTTGGAACCTGGAACAGGCTGGGATGTTCCTCCTGGCATGTTGCATGCGCCTGGCAGTTTGTGTACCTATGAACCTCAAAAAGCCTCTGATATTTTTGCAATGTATCAATCGCTTGTCAATGAAGCAGTTATTCCGGAAGAATTACTTTGGAAAGGAACGCCGAAAGACAGAGTCGGAGATTACGACCTGTTAATGGAAGTGATCGACTGGGATTTGAATGTAAATCCTAATTTGATGGAAAAGCACTTCATGCGCCCTAAACCGGTAAAAGATGTTGAAGAGATGGCGGCAGAAGGATATAGTGAAAACTGGATTTGCTATAAAAACGAGGCTTACAGTGCCAAGGAGCTTACCGTTTTGCCAGGACAGACTGTTACCATCAAAGATGCGGCCGCATACGGACTTATCGTGATGCAGGGCCATGGCAAATTTGGTGTTTGGGACATTGAAACACCAGCACTTATCCGATACGGCCAGCTTACAAATGATGAGTTTTTTGTAAGTGAAAAAGCTGCGCAGGAAGGTGTTGTGATCAGCAATCCTTCTGCTAATGATCCGATTGTGATGTTGAAACACTTCGGTCCATTAAATCCGGATTTGATTATTGAATAATCTTTTGGCTATTAGGAATTAGCTTTTAGTTTGAGGTATCAGACCAACTTGCTTATTGTCAGCCGTAAAGTTTGAAATATTTATTATTTTTTTTTGAATCAACTGTGAGTCAGTAGATTACAGTGAATCGCTAAAATTTACTAAACCATGCCAGAAAATAATTATCCCAAGCTCCACAATGCCACATGGCCCGGTATTGTCGGTAAAGGTTCTGATTCGGAACCTGTCATTTCTTTTGATACGATGCTTGAAAAAACTGCCGCTGCTGAGGTAAACGGCGTGAAATTCGATGGTATCGATATCGGTCTTTTTGATCCTCATATCGATTTGGATATGAGTGATGATGGTATTAAAAAGTTGGTTGATAAAGTTGGCGGACTTAATCTTGAAATAGGTAGTCTGGTGGCTCCTATCTGGGGTGGCCCGGCAATGGGTAGTAAAGAGGAACGCGACGAATTTGTAAAACAGGTCGAGAAAGCAGCCATTTTTGGTCAGAAACTTAGAAATCTGGGTATTCGTCCAAACGGGATTATTCGTATCGACTCTGCAAGCAAGCCGGAGGCATGGGCTCTTGATCCTGTAAATAATACCAAACTGATCGCAGAAACTTTCAGAAGAGCTTGTGATGTAGCCGCGGAATACGGTGAAAAACTTGCTGCCGAAGGTGAAATTTGCTGGGGCGGTATGCAGAGCTGGAAAACAATGATCGATACGTTGGAAGCAGTGGATCGTCCGAATATTGGTTTTCAGGCTGATATGTCCCATACTTTCCTGTATCTGTTGGGATATAACCGTCCGGAGGATCGTGTTTTGCCTGTTGATTTTGAATGGAGCGATCGTGCTGCATTGGAAGCGGGTTTGAAAAAGATGACGAGTGCTTTGCGTCCATGGACCATTGATTTCCACGTGGCTCAGAACGATGGTACGGTTCACGGAACGGGTTCCCATGATAAAACGGGCCGTCACTGTCTGGCAACGGATCCGAATGGAAAACTGGATATTACGCATGATGCAGGCTATTGGCTGCGGAATGAAAATGGCGAGCTTACCAAGGCTTTCCGTCATATCTGCTGGGACGGATGTATGTTCCCGAATTCGGTGATGACGGATCAGAAAACCTGGAATGATATTCTTGCGGCGTTGGTACGTGTACGCCAGGCGCACGGTTGGTACGAGGCATAAAAAGATACCAGAGCAGGTTTTAGCTGCTGAAAGTATCGGGGTAACATTTGAACGAATAACGTATTTTAACATTATGGCAAATAAAAAGGAACTAAGAATTGGATTGATCGGTACCGGATTAATGGGACGTACGCACTCCAATGGATATAACAGAATTGATAACTTTTTCCCTGAACTGGAATACAGACCTGTGCTGAAAGCGGTTTGTTCGCGTAATGCGAAGAAGGTTCAGGAGTTTGCGGATCAGTGGGGGTATGAATCCGTTGAGACAGACTGGCGGGCTTTAATCGCACGGGATGATATCGATGCAGTGGATATTTGTACCCCAAATGACACGCATGCAGAAATTGCGATTGCTGCTGCGGCGGCTGGCAAAATGATTTTGTGTGAAAAACCATTGGCAAGAACTTTGGCAGAAGCCCAGACCATGGTGGATGCTATTGAAAAGGCTGGAGTGAAAAACACGGTTTGGTATAACTATCGTCGTGTGCCTGCGGTGACACTTGCCAAACAAATCGTTGATTCAGGGAAATTAGGCCGTATTTTCCATTACCGTGCGAATTTCCTTCAGGACTGGACGATCAATCCGGATGTGCCGCAGGGTGGCGCAGCTACTTGGCGCTTGGATGCTGAGGCCGCCGGTTCCGGTGTAACGGGCGATCTGCTCGCGCATTGTATTGATACGGCGATGTGGATTAATGGTGGAATTAAGGATGTATCAGCCGTAACGGAGACTTTTATTAAGGAGCGGGTACATCAGGAGAGTGGTCAGGTGCAGAAAGTGGGTATTGATGATGCCTGCATTTTTCATTGCCACTTTGACAATGGTTCACTAGGGCTATTTGAGTCGACGCGTTATGCACGTGGGCACAAGGCGCTTTATACTTTTGAGATCAATGGTGAACATGCGTCCATTCGCTGGGATTTGCATGATTTGAACCGTCTCGAATTCTTTGATCATTCGGATGAATCAATCGTTCGCGGATGGAGGTCTATTCTGGTAACGGATAGTGATCAGCCATACATGAAAAGATGGTGGATTCCGGGAACGAGTATCGGTTATGAGCATTCGTTTATACATCAGGTAGCTGATTTCTTTGAAAGTCTGCAAACCGGAAAGGATTGTAGTCCGACTTTCAGAGATGCTTTGGAAACTCAGAAGGTTTGTGAGGCCGTGCTGGATTCGGCGGCTTCCAAGAGCTGGAAAGATACGGGCGTTGAATGGGCTGGGGGCTGATTTGAACTAGGAAATAGGGCGTTGCCCTATTCTAAAATATTAACCCTTTCAGGGTGTGTTTGCACCGATACCCTGAAAGGGTCAATATCTTAGGATGGGGCATCGCCCTATCACACTATCACACCGGATGTTGTTGATATTGTTAACAACCAATCCAAAAAATACCACACACTATAAGCCCCCGGGCACCAATAAAATGTCACAATCCTTATCAAAAATCTGTACACACATCGTGTTCAGCACCAAATATCGTCAGCCTTTGATCGACGAAAAAATCGAAAATGAGCTCCATCGTTATCTGGGCGGAATATGTAAAAAGTTTGAGTGCCTGCCGATTAAAGTCGGAGGTCATGTTGATCACGTTCATATTCTTTGTGTTTTATCAAGAAAGATAACGGTGATGAAATTGCTGGAAGAGGTGAAAAAAACTTCTTCGAAATGGATCAAGACGAAAGGGAATGAATACGCGAATTTCTATTGGCAGGAGGGTTACGGGATTTTTTCTGTAAATCCTTATGAACTGCAGGTGGTGATCAAATACATTGAGAACCAGAAAATGCACCACGAAAACCGGACTTTTCAGGATGAATACCGCGGGTTTCTAAAAAAATATAATGTTGAATATGATGAACGGTATGTTTGGGATTGATATCGGGAATTGTAATCGCAATCATAATCGTAATGAGCATAAGGCGGTGCCGGTGCCTTATGCTGAGATATGGCGCCCTTTCAGGGCTTGTTTTACTTTGTTATGAGTGACATTATTCTTCATATAGCGGGTCTTTCGAAATCCTATTCCGGGATTAAGGCATTGGATCATGTACAGCTTACCCTAAAAAAAGGAGAGGTTCACGCGCTGATGGGTGAAAACGGGGCCGGGAAATCGACCTTTATGAAAATATTGGTAGGTTTGGTCAAGCCTGACTCCGGTGAAATCGTTTTGGAAGGAAAACGTTTGGAGCATAACGATGTCAACGCTATTCTGAAAAAGGGGATTTCAATGATCCATCAGGAAATTCTGATTATTCCGGAACTTACGGTTGCGCAAAATATTTTTCTGGGCAGGGAAAAAGAGATCACAGGATCGAGAACGGGCTGGCTTAATGACGAGAATATCGTAGCAAAAGCGACTTCTTTGTTACAAGAAATGGGTGTTGATATCGCAGCTGATATCAGGATGAGATATCTAAGCGTTGCCCAAATGCAGATGGTAGAAATAGCCAAAGCCATTTCCAATGATGCCAAAGTGATCATTATGGATGAACCCACATCCGCTATTTCGGACAAAGAAGTTGCGACACTTTTCAGGATCATCAGAGAACTGAAAAACAAAGGTGTTGCCATCATTTATATTTCGCACAAGATGGACGAGATATTTGAGATTGCAGATACGATTACCGTGTTGCGTGATGGAAAATATATCGCCACTAAAAAGGCAGCGGAGCTTGATAATGGCAGTCTGATCGCGATGATGGTGGGTCGTGAAATTGATAAAATGTTTCCGGAGCCAGTCGCCGAAAAGGGGAAAGTCGTTCTCGGTGTTAAAAATTTAAGCAAAAAAGGTAAGTTTTCGGATATCAGTTTCGAAGTTCATGCGGGAGAAATTCTTGGAATTTCGGGATTAATGGGAGCCGGGCGAACCGAAATTGCCCAGGCCATTTATGGATTGGCACCAGCCGATAGCGGTATCGTGCAGATTAATGGTCAGGAAGTTTTTATAAAATCGCCGAGGGACGCTGTGAATTTTGGCATCGGCTATGTAAGCGAAGACCGTAAAAGTTTGGGTTTTATTCCTGAGTTATCGGTTAAGCAAAACGTGACGCTGGCCAGTTTATCTGAACATCGTCGCGGGATTTTTATCAGCAATGAAAGTGAGGATAAAGCGGCGAACAGAATAATTGCCGATCTTAAAATAAAAACGTCAGGAGGCGGTCAGAAAGTGACACATTTAAGCGGCGGAAACCAGCAAAAGGTCGTGATCGGGAAGGTATTGTTGTCATCTCCTCAGGTTATTATCCTGGATGAACCAACCCGCGGCGTTGACGTTGGTGCTAAATTCGAGATATATAAGCTGATCAGTAATCTAACCGCCAATGGTATAGCCGTTATCATGATATCGTCGGAGTTACCCGAAATCTTGGGCATGAGTGACCGGATTATGGTTTTGTCAAAAGGCATACAGACGGCAATGCTTACCCGGCAGGAAGCAACACAGGAGCTGATTATGAAATATTCAGTGCAATAGAAATGGTCGGTTTTGGCCTTTAAAATAGCAGAACATTAAGGGATACATTTTCAAAAATACTAATAGTGGAAAACAGACTTGCTACAAAATTCCGGAATGTTGGTCAATATGGCATTTTTCTGGCCTTTGCATTGATTTGTCTGGGTCTGGCGTTGAGTACACCTAAATTTTTTACGCTGTCCAATCTGATGATCATCGGAACCCAGGTTTCGATCAATGCTTTGCTGGCTTTCGGTGTTACTTTTGTGATCATTACCGGAGGTATTGACCTTTCATTGGGATCGATGGTCGCGGTTGCCGGCGTTTTGACCGCCACTTTTGCTCATCCGGATACGTATCCGGTTATCGTGCCGATTTTTGCAGGACTAGCCGGAGGACTTATTTTAGGTGCATTTAATGGATTGGTGATTACAAAGAGCAAGGTCCCTCCCTTTATTGTAACCCTGGGAACGATGACGATTGGGAGAGGACTGGCACTTATTTTGAGTAAAGGCCGGCCAATATCTAACCTTTCAGATACATTCAATTTCATTGGAGGAGGTACCATTTTTGGGATTCCGTTTCCTATTGTTATTCTTATTCTCGCTTTTATTGGCTGTTCTGTCATTTTGAACAAAACCATTTTAGGACGTTACATGTATGCCGTTGGCGGTAATGAGCCTGCCGCTCGTGCGTCGGGCATTCGGGTTAACCGAGTGAAAATGTGGGTTTATACAATCTGCGGACTGCTTTCAGCTATGGGCGGAATTTTGCTGACCTCCAGAATTACAACGGGGCAACCCAACGCCGGAGCAGGATTTGAGCTGGATGCCATTGCAGCCGCTATTATCGGCGGCACCAGCACTTCGGGTGGAACAGGCACCATGACAGGCACGTTAATAGGCGCTTTGTTGATTGGCGTGATCAGTAACAGTCTGGATTTGTTAAATGTGACATCCTATTACCAACAGGTAGTTATGGGAGCGATTATTATCGGCGCCGTGGTTTTGGATAGTATGGGGAAAGAGAAAGGTGTATAGATAATGTTTGCAATTTTTCTGAAAATATAAACAGATATTGTTGAAAATAAATCAATTATGAAACTGAATTCAATTTATGCCTTTGTACTTTTCGCCGCTGTTTTAACGAGCTGTAATCAAGCAAAAACCAACGAATCGGGAAAAGAAAGTGCGGATAAAAAACTTGTGATCGGCGCAACGATGTTGAGTATGCAAAATGAGTTTGTCGTCAATGTCAGTGATCAGATGGAGGCGAAAGCGAAAGAGCTGGGCGTAGAACTGATCACGGTAGATGCGGAAAGATCCGCTTTAAAGCAGGTTGAGCAGGTGGAAAGTTTTATCGCTCAGGGCGTAGACGCGATCGTCATGAATCCTTGTGAAGTTGAAGCAAGCTCTCCGGCGGTTAAATTAGCAATGGATGCTAAAATTCCGATTATTAATGTCAACTCGGAAACCACCGCGAAACCAACGGCTTTTGTGGGATCCGATGACACTGAGTCGGCGCGGATTGCGATGAAGTATATTGTGGAAAAACTGGGTGGAAAGGGTAATGTGATCATGATGCATGGCTACATGGGTCAGGCTGCACAGATTAAAAGAGATAAGGGAGCGAAAGAAATATTAAAAGCGAATCCGGGCCTGACGCTTCTGGCAGAGCAATCCGGGGAGTGGGACCGGGCGAAAGCGATGTCTTTGACGGAGAACTGGATCCAGTCTTTCGGCCCTAAGATCAACGCTATTTTTGCGCAAAACGATGAGATGGGACTAGGCGTCGTAAAAGCACTAGAAGCTGCCGGACTTAAAAACAAGATCATCGTGGTCAGTATCGATGCGATACCGGATGCATTACAGGCGGTAAAAAAAGGTGCATTGGATGCAACGGTGTACCAAAATGCAAAACAGCAGGGTGGTACCGCGATTGAAACAGCCGTAAAAGCGGCAAAAGGTTCAACCTTTGAAAAAGAAGTTTTAATTCCTTTCCAATTGGTTACGAAAGAGAATTTGGGTGCGTTTTTGAAATAGAGGTTAGCAGCTATTGTCCTTACAATATTCAATACAATTTTTGATTTGCGATTCGCGAATCAAAAATTGTATTGTTTTTTATAGGTCTATGCTTTCGAAGAGATCAGTTATCTGGAGGAGAGTGAAAATCATGAAAATCTGATTTTTATTTAAAACGGACGCTTGCGTCATTCCATAAAATTTAGCCCGATACCCCGATGGAAAAACGATCGGGACTCCTCCGTTTTTTGCTATTTTGACAGGTATATCGATCACGAATAGGGCGCCATCAATCCGTCACAGGACCGTTTTAAAGGGATCAGAAGCAATATTTAAAGGTTTGGGAAAGATGTAATAAATGAAATTTTTATTACTATGTATCAAATCAACATATTTTGTAGTTAAATAGATATCTGCACCTCAGGAATTAAACCTTTCTACCGAAATGGTGTCAGATATATCGTAAACTAAAATTTATCAACAGCATGAAAAGTATAATGAAAGTGACAAAATCCATTGCGATGATGGTTGTGGCGGGAATAATGATGGTTGCATGTAGCCAGGCACTTCAGACAAGTTACGACTATGATTCTTCTGTAAATCTTAAGCAGTTTAAAACTTTCAACGTAGAACCTGAACGTAATAACGAACAGGATCCCTTGCTTGGAAGTGAGCTTAACAAAAGAAGATTAAAAGATGCCGTCGTGGAAGTGATGCAGGCGAAAGGCTATAAATTGGATAACAATCCTGAAATCGTTGTTCGTTTTATGACGGATGTCAAAGATCGTCAGCAGGTACGCTCTAACAACATGTATTCGCCGTATATGTGGTGGTATGGTGGTGGAAATAATATCTCTACCTATAACTATCAGGAAAGTCGTTTTATCCTGAATATTTATCAGAGAAACAGTGACAAGATGATCTGGCAGGGATGGGCTTCGGGGAAAGTGAAAGCACCGACCAAAAAAGATGATCGGGAAACCATGGTAAAAAACACAATGGCGGATATTTTGAGAACTTTCCCTCAGGCAACTTTGGATACGTATGGTTCAAAATAAAATGTCTGATTAAAAACTAAAACAGGTCGGTAGCAATATGTTACCGACCTGTTTTAGTTTTTAATCAATCAAATTAATTCGCCTTGGCTGTCATTTTGGGCGTGGCTTCCAGTACCTGACCGTTACGGAATTCTTCGGAAGCTTTTTTGACGATTGGATCTCCTTCATGCAGATCTCCAAAAACTTCAACCAGCGTATCTACGACCGTTCCTCTTTTCACGGTTACCCACTCTGCTTTATTATCTTTCTGACGGATTACAAAAACCTGTTCGCTCGAACTTACAACAGACGTTGTGGGTACAAAGAGTGTTTTGGAAGTCCGCTCGGTATTTAACTGAACTTGCGCGTACATCCCGGCTTTCAAATCGCGGGCGCTGTTATCCACATCAAATTCGGTCATCATGGAACGGTTTGCTTCTGACAAACTCCTTGAACTTCTTGCATAAGTGGCTTTGTATTGCTTTTCCGGACTGGCTGTCACTGTAAATGTTACAGATCCTTTGTCGGGAATGGCACCTGTCAGATTTTCGGGAATCGCCATGGTGAGACGTAATTTGGTATTGTCTTCCAAAACAAATAAAGGTTTTGAGCCGCTTTCACCAGGCCCAACCAAAGCGCCGGGACTGATATTTCTTTCTGTGATAATACCGTTAAAAGGAGCCGTGATGGTCAGATATCTTGCCAGCTCAGATTTGGAATCCATGTGTGAGCGCGCAGCCTGCACATTTCCTCTGGCAACGGCTGTCGCAGAACTGTCCGTTAAAACCCTTGCATGGGCAATATCCAGTTCGTTCAAAGAAACGGCGCCTTTGGTTTTATTCGTGCGCAATAGCCGGTTATATGTATTACCACTGATCTGGTATTTCGTTGTGATTTCGCTTAGCGTGGCTTCCGCGGCAATAAGCTGTGCTTTGGCCTGGCTCAGTTCTGACAAAACTTCCGGTGCTTCCAACATGGCCAGTACCTGTCCTTTTGTTACCATTGAGCCGCGGTCAACCTGTACTGTTTTAATGAAACCCTTCACTTTCGGATGAATATTGACTTTATTCCAGGGCATCAGTTCTCCTGGCAGGGCCATTTTTTTCGAAGGTTGCAGGCTTTGTACATAAGTTAGTTCTGTCGTTTGGGGCTCCGCTGGCTTCTCTTCGGATTTCTTTTCAGTTTCGGCGGCTGAATTGCAGGAAACAAAAGCAACGGAGGCAACAATAAGTATGATGAATGATTTGATCGTGTTCATGGATAGGGACGGTTGAAGTTTTTTACGGAAGAAATTACTTTCAGGATCTTCTGGATCCAGGGAGACGGAATGGACGCTGGCTTTTCTTTGAACCAGGGTAAATACCGCAGGAAGGATCAGCAGGGAGGCGAGGGTAGAGGCAATCAGGCCACCGATAACGGCCTGGCCAAGCGGAGCAATCTGGTCGCCGCCTTCTCCCAAACCGGAGGCCATGGGAACCATCCCGGCGATCATCGCGATACTGGTCATCAGGATTGGACGGATCCGGCTTCCTGCGGCAAGTGTCACGGCTTTGTCTGCATCGCCCAGTTCGAGCCGTAGGTTTTCCGCATTGGTTACCATCAAAATAGCATTTGCAACGGATACCCCGACAGACATGATCAGACCCATATAGGATTGCAGGTTCAGGGTCGCGCCGGTAATCAATAACAAGCCGATTGAACCAACCACCACCGCGGGAATTGTTGAAAGTACCACCAGCGAAAGTTTGAACGATTGATACGTTGCAGCCAAAAGCAGGAACATGATTACAACCGCGATCATTAGCCCGGTTTGTAAACTGGACAATGTTTCAGTCAGCAAATTCGACTGGCCTTTCAACTCAACCAACACACCGCGCGGAGGTTCTCCGGCGTCTTTGATTGCTTTGGTAACGGCTTTTGTAGCCTTACCCAGGTCTATTTTTTGAAGGTTAGCAGTGATCGTTACCAAGCGGTTCGGACCTGCCCGATCATACTCTCCCGGGGTTGTTTTCTCTGCAAAAGTCGCTACATCGGCCAGTAGTGGGTTGCTGACTCCGGTTTTTAAAGGTATGGTTCCAATATCGTCAACCGAGGTCATCTGATGTTCAGGAATCTGCACCTGTACCTGATACGCGAGCCCTTTTGCATCATCGAGCCATAAGTTTTTATCCGTAAAGCGGCTGGACGAGGTGGCCGCCACCATGGATCTGGCCACCTGCGTAGAGGTTATGCCCAATTGTCCGGCTCTTTCACGGTCAATCGTAACAGCCAGGATCGGATATTCCAATGGCTGTGCAATCTGAATATCACGTAGGAATGGGATATGTTTCATTTCGGCTTGAATTTTCTTGGCAAATCGTCCGGCCTCTTCCACATCTTTCGCTGCGACACTGACTTCAATGGGTGTAGAAGATCCCTGGCTCATGATTTTATCGACAAGCTCAATGGGCTCGAATGAAATTTTTAATTTAGGCAGTTCTTTGCCGATTCTCTCCCGTAAACGTTCTTTCAGCGCATCCATTTGAACCGGAAAATCTTCATGTAGAGAAACCTGCAACACCGCCTCATGCGGGCCGCTGTTGAAAACGAAAATATTGGATGTACCATAACTTGAAGGTACCGTCCCGACATAGGCAGACGAGATTTCAACATGCTCCTTTCCCACCTCAGATTTGATCAGATCAAGTACTTTCAGTGTTGCTTCTTCCGTACGTTCCACACGTGTTCCGTCGGCAATTCTCAGACGCATCTGGAATTGATGACTGTTCGCTTTTGGCAGAATATCAGTCCCGATAAAAAGAAAACCTCCGATAATTAATACAACAGTGCCAACCAGATAAACGGGAACAACCAGTTTGCCCTTCGACATGATACCAGAAAGCACTTTTAGATATTTTAGTTTGAACTTCTCAAAACCGGTCGGAGGAAGTGATGGATGATCGCCTTCTTCAATGACGTCATGAATTTCTTGCGCATCCAATGCCAGCGTGGGTGCTTCATGTTTGGGATGATCTTTTAGTAACCAGTTCGCTAAAACCGGAACCAGCGTCTGTGAAAGTAAAAATGAAGCAATCATGGCAAAACCTACGGCCAGCGAAAGCGGTAAAAACATCCCTCTCGGAATACCACTCATCACAAACGAAGGCGCAAATACGGCGAGAATAGCCAGCAAAATCAGGAATTCAGGGAAGGCAATTTCCTTACAGGCATCCCAAATCGCCTGCTCTTTCGGTTTACCCATTTCCTGATGCTGGTGAATATTTTCAATGGTAACCGTCGCCTGATCCACCAGAACCCCAATGGCCAGCGCCAGACCACTTAACGTCATGATGTTGATCGTCTGCCCAAAAAGATTCATAAGAATCACCGCCGAAAGAATGGAGATGGGAATTGTTACGACCACAATAATCACGCTGCGCCAATCTCGCAGGAAAAGTAAAACCATTAAACCTGTCAGCAAGGCACCCAGAATACCTTCGGTTATCAAACTTTTCAGGGAGTTGGTAACGTAAACCGACTGGTCAAATTCATAGGAAATTTTCACATCTTCCGGAACGGCGTTTCTCAGCTGAGGAAGGGCTGCCCGGATGTTATTTACAACATCCAGCGTAGATGCATCCGATTTTTTGACCACAGGAATATACACGGCGCGTCGCCCGTTGATCAACGCATAACTTACGGTCACGTCAGCGCCATCTTCCACTGTACCCACATCGCGAACAAACACGGTAGGGCCGGCTCCGACGCGAATCGGAATGTTTAGGAAATCTTCCGGTTTCTTGATCAATGAGTTGACAGGCGTCATCAGTGTTTTATCGCCCATCCGGATGTTTCCCGCCGGTGAAGGCTGGTTATTGGTCACAATGGATTTGATGATTTCTTCCGGTGTCAAATGATAACTTCTGATTCTTTCCGGATCTACACGGATGACGATCGTGCGCTGGTTTCCACCAAAAGGCGGAGGACTCGATACGCCTTCAATTCTTGAAAACATCGGACGAACGCGGGATGAAGCAAAATCCTGGATTTCGTTCAGCGATCTTGACTTGCTTTCAAATACCATTTGTCCGATAGGTACCGAACTGGCATCAAAGCGAACAACCTGCGGCGGTACAGTACCCTCGGGCATATACGCTTTGGCCCGGGACACGTTATTGGCGACCTCGGCGGCGGCCTGCGCCATATCGGTTCCTGGATAAAATGAAAGTTTGATCAGCGAAAGTCCCTGGATCGTTTTGACATCGACATCGCGGATACCGGAAACATAAAGAAAGTGATCCTGATAACGGGTCGCGATGAAGCCATCCATCTGGTCGGGTGCCATACCACCATAGGGCTGGACCACGTAAATTGTTGGTAAATCCAGATTTGGGAAAATATCGACAGGGATGCTCCGGATCGAAAGAATGGAGAAAAACAGGATGCCAATCACAACCACCACAATGGAAATGGGTTGTCTCAAGGCTGTTCGAATGAGTTGATACATAAGCTTTAAATCTAATGAAAGGGGGCGGTTAGTTTAATTGGTTCAAGAATAATGAAAGGTCTCCGGCGGCGGCGGCTCTCATCAGCAATGCCCGCCAGGCATTACCATTGGTTATGAATTTGTCGACTTCGGCACGGTTCAGTGTGGTGACACTTTGGGCAAGGGTGAATAAGTCGGTTAATCCGCTTTCATATCGTGCTTCTGCCTGATCAAAAGCTTTTTGCGCAGCATGTAGTTGCACGGGCGTAAGCCTGGCCTGTTCCAACGAAAGTTCAAACTGCATTTCGGCCTCTCTGGTCTGGCGGTCTAGTTGAAGTTTTTGCGTATTGAAAATTTCTTTGAAACGTTCTACCTGAAATTGTTCCGCCTTGTAATCGTTTCGTACGCGCAGAATATTGGTTAAATTCCAACGGGTTGAAATGCCAAATAAGTAATTGTAAACCTGATAACTAACGCCGCTTCCGAAATCGGTCCGGTAAGCGTCGGTTTTATTAGACACGCCGGAACCTCTTCCCCAGCCGGCTGCCGTTAAGGAAACGGAGGGGAGAAATGATTTACGAACGGCCTGACTTCTGGCATAGGACGCATCGATCTGAGCCTGAGAAAAAACCAGTGACGGGTTTTTCATGAATCCCGGGGCCGTATTCATGGCTGTCGGAAGATGCGAATAAAACCGCATCGTATCGACCTGGATGTTGTCTTCCAGGTGACCGCTTAATTCGGATAGACGAAGGCGCTGTACTTTTTCGGCTCTGCTGCTTTCCAGTAATAACAACCGCGCCTTTGCATATTCTGCACTGGCAAGCGAGCTGTCAACGCCCGGACGCATGCCTGAACCAACAGCCGCATCGGTAACCTGTTTGAAAACCAGTGCTCTGTCGAGGTTTTGCTGTTGTGCTTCAACTAGCTTCTGGTTGATCAAAAGAACAAGATAAGCATCCACGATTTTAACCTGATGCTGAAAAAGCTCATTTTCATAATCAGCCTTGCTGCGGTCGATATCGGCTTTGGCAGCTTTTACATTGGCATTTACCTTGCCAAAATTGAAAACTTTCCAATCGACCAGCGCCGTTGTCGAACTTCCGAAAACACCTTTGTAAATGTTCTCCTGCCGGATTCCGCCGGAAGGGGACAAGGCGCTGCCTTCATTTGGTAAAAAAGCCCCGGTGACACTATTGTTTGTAGCAAAAGTGTACTGATCCTGAATGATCAGCGATGGTAAGTAATCCGTTTTGGCAGACTTAATCCTGCTTTCGGCGCCATGGATCTCGGCTTGCTTTGATTTCAGAAAAGGATAGTTTTGTTTACCTTCTTCCAGAATTTGCTGCAAAGTAATCTTTTGTGCGGAGGTCTGATGGCTTATTGAGAGCGCCGACAGGCTCAGAAATAAGCACAGATAATGACTTTTTAAAGACAACATTTTTTTGATTTTGACATGATAATGAATTTTTAGAAAAGGGAATTGGTGTGAACGTTGATAGTACATGGGGATAGGAGATGATTACTAACAAAGAAATTTTAAACGAAACTAAAGGGCAATTCTGGAAACATTTGGGAATGCCAGAGAATCAGTCATCTATATTTTAAGAAATACCAGATTTCCTAAATATTTCCAATATCTCCGGCTAGTTTTGTCGATCAAATACCAATGCTGTAAATGAAAATACTTGTTGTTGAAGATGAAAAGGGGCTGGCAGAAAGTATAGTGGATTATCTGAGCAAGGAAGGATTTACCTGCGAAGTCGCAAATACTTTTTGGCAAGCGGATGAAAAAGTGAGTTTATATCAATACGACTGTACCATTGTAGATCTCACGTTGCCCGACGGGGAGGGATTTGGTATTATTGAAACTTTGAAAAAAATTGCCGCCACGACAGGGATTATTATCATTTCTGCACGCAATACGCTGGAAGACAAAATTAAAGGACTTGAAATTGGTTCCGATGATTATATGACAAAGCCATTTCATCTTTCAGAGCTGAACGCACGTGTGAAATCACTGATACGGCGACGGAATTTTGGTGGAAATAATGATATGATCTGGCGTGAAATCACGGTGCAGCTGCAAGCCCGGAAAGTTTTTGTGAACGAACGGGAAACGCTTTTGTCCAGGAAAGAATATGACCTTTTACTTTATTTTCTTTCCAATATTGATGTCGCGCTGACGAAAGAGTCGATCGCCGAACACCTTTGGGGTGATCACATGGATTCGGCTGATTCGTTGGATATGGTTTACTCACACATCAAAAACCTGCGCCGCAAAATTCTCGAAAGGGGCGGGAAGGATTATATTCAGTCTATTTATGGTATCGGTTATAAATTTACTGCGTCTTGAAATTACTTGAAAAAACCAGCCGCATTTATTTGCTGGCTTCTCTGGTCATTTATCTCGCCGTGGGGGTGGCTTTTTACTGGATCATTAAATACATGATCTATGACGAGGTGGAAACCAGATTGAAAGTTGAAATGCGTGATTTTGAGTCTTTTATTCATACCCACGACACCTGGAACAACAATTCCTATTTTGTAGAAAACAAGATTGAGGTGGTTCCGGTTTACGGAGCATATGATCATTCGGTCATTTTCAAAGACACGCTCATTCAGAATCGTTATGACGAGGGCATCGGACCGTTTCGCCAGGTAACTTTTTATACGGTTATCGGCGGAGTGCCACACCGCATCGCGATCCGTAAATCCATGATTGAGTCCTATAAACTGATCGAAGCTATTTCTGCCGCGATGATTACTTTTTTGGGTTTGCTGATGATCAGTATGTTTTTGTTTCAAAGGCGGTTGTCGGGAAAACTTTGGAAGCCTTTTTATGACACGCTCACCAGGATTAAGGAATTTGACCTGACCCAGAAAGAAAAATTACAGCTTCCGCAGAGTGAGGTTACGGAGTTTAGTGAGCTGGATGACGTGCTCAAAAAAATGGCCGATAAGATGCAGCATGATTACACCAGTCTCAAAGAATTTACCGAAAACGCGTCTCACGAGATCCAGACGCCGCTCGCGCTGATTAACGCAAGGGTAGAACAGTTTATCCAATCGAAAGACCTGAGCGAAAATCACACCTACTGGATTGAAGAAATATACCATGCGTCGCGTAGAATGTCACGGTTGAATCAAGGCTTGTTATTACTGGCTAAAATCGAAAATCAGCAATTTACAGAGGCGGAAGACATTGATCTTACGGAGCTTTTAAAGAATAAATTGCCGGATTTTGAAGATATCATCCGGCATAAGGAAATTGACGTGGAAATGAATCTGACCGGAAGTTTTGACATCCACATGTCGCATGCACTGGCAGATATTTTTTTGAATAACATTTTAAGCAACGCAATCCGTCACAATCTTTCCAAGGGTAAAATTTGTCTGGAATCTGATGCCGGTTTTATTCGCATCAGCAACACCGGGCACGATCTGAAGGCCGATCCGGAACGACTGTTTGAAAGATTTAAAAAGGAATCCGCCGGTTCTGAATCGGTGGGATTGGGCCTTGCGATTGTCAAACAGATCTGTGATAACTATGGGCTTGCCGTTGCGTATACCTATCATGAAACAATCCACTCGATCCTGATTCGCCCGGAGGTGAAGGAGGGGAATGGATAGTTTTACGATTATTGGAAAAGAGTGCTACTCGGACAGCGCTTCTTCTCTTCGGATCTTCCTGTAATCCGCTGCATTGGGCTCTTCAATCGGAAAGTTTTTTGACTCATATAAGTTGACCATCGAGACCAAAAGATCAAGCTCTTTGGCGTCTTCGCTGCCTGATGCGGCATCAAAGATTTGGTCAATGCGGTCAATTACTTTGTTGTATTCTTCCTCGGTTTCCATTTGTTTGATTTTCATTGTGTGTTAAAAAAAACTCACTTCCCAATCGCCTTCATAATATCCTTCTCCAAAGTTTTGTTGTTGGGGAATTCCTGCGGTATCCAGCGATCCACGATTTTTCCTGCTGCATCCAGTACGATAAAAGGGTAACGGATATCGACGGCATATTTTTGTTTCAGCAATTCGGTACTTTCTTCCGATGCCCACAAATGTTTTACGCCATTTCTGGCCTGTGTGTAGGGTTTCCAGCTTTGGAAGGACATTCCGGATATCATCGTGATGTAAACGAAATTAACCTTATCCGCATACTTTGTTTCCATTGCTTTCATCCCCGGCTCATGCGCCCCAATGTTGAAGGCGAAAACCATCACCGTGGGTTTGCCAGTCAGTTGTTTCAAAGAAACGGCCGCACTGTCGCGATCAAGCAAGGTGAAATCCGGCGCGACAGAACCTGAAGTCAGTTTTGATTTGGTTTCAAGCAGTTTTGTGAAATAATCCGTGTACTCTGATTTTGGATATTTTGTTTTATAATCTGCTAACAAAGTCTGACTGGTTTCCAGGGTTGGAATTGCCGTAGCGGCATAATTAAGCCAATAAGTCAGCAGGTATTCCTGCTGTTTCGGATGATTTTGGAGCTTTCCCTTACTGAAATGATATACATCCGTGATCGCCTTGGGGCTCAGTTCATAGCGTGTAGCGGAATCGAGCGGGAATTTTCTGGTGGTTGGAATAAGTACCCAGTTACGCAGTTCGTCACGATACGACTGGCTTAACAAAGCATCGTCCGGCAGCAGTTTGAAGTTGTTCAGCGTCAGATCTTCCAGGTCTTTCTGCTGTGCGGATTCCAGCTTTTTAGCCCGGTTCCGGCGCATTATTTTTTCCTGCAACAACCGGTGGATCACGAACGGTTCTGTCGTCGTGGTGGCGCTAACGTAGGCGTCGAATGCAGGAACGGGTGCATTCGAAGTTTTGAAAGCAGCATAAGCCGTTTGTCTTACCTTTTGCAGACTGTCGCTTTGCTGCGCCACACTTTTGTTGTCGATCTGAGAAGGTTTATATCCAAAAACCGGGAGGTACTGGTATTGATTTTCCAGGAAATAGGTTTTCAGGAAATCCTGATAAGCAGCATTTTTACCGGAAAAAACAACATGGGCATTTCCCGAAAACGTCGCCGTAAGGTCATCTCCCGGCTGGATAAACAGCATCCAGGTCTTATTCACACCGCCACCGCTGTATTGTAAACGGATAATTTTAGGTTCAGAAAGAGCTGTGCTGACGCGCTCGCTTGTTTTTTCTTTAAAATCAATCATCGCGAGAGGTTCCAGTTTGGTATCTGCAAGACCGATGCCCAGGTTGGGGTGAAAATGGACATCCTCCAATACCAGCGAAACGATCGCTTGTTCCGGCTTTGGCGTCGTTAAGGTGATGGTTGCATTTTTTTGCGCAAACGATAACAGGCTGGAAAGAAGGAAAATAAGTGTGGTAATTTTTTTCATATAAAGCTGGGATTACTTTTTTGTTGCTAATTGAATAAGGAATTAATATTCAAAGGTTTATAAGTTAATTTCTTGGCGTCATTATTCCAATAATTGTGCCAATATCGGATTTCTTTTCCTGAATACGAATGATCTGGTCGTGATGGTTCCTTTTTTAACATGGTAAAGTTATCTTTGAGGGCGAAACCGCGTTTCCTGAACGATAAG
Source organism: Dyadobacter sp. LHD-138 (assembly GCF_030929615.1). Classification (GTDB taxonomy): domain Bacteria; phylum Bacteroidota; class Bacteroidia; order Cytophagales; family Spirosomataceae; genus Dyadobacter. The sequence continues at coordinate 48,657 of NZ_JAVFVU010000030.1, forward strand.
AAAATACTTGCCTTAGCAAGTGACGAATACATGATGAACCGCCTTACCTTACTGGATTTTAATTCCCTCAAAAACGGATTTACAGGAGAGCTCTATTACGACGACTCGACCTTACACACAGCCCAGAGACATATTTATGCAACGGATGCGTCGGTATATCAGGAAATGCCGCTGGCTGTTGCTTTACCACGAACGGTGGTGGATATCCAGAAGCTGATCAAATTTGCCAATGAACAAAAGCTGACGCTGATTCCAAGGGCCGCCGGAACGTCGCTGGCAGGGCAGGTGGTGGGAAAGGGAATTGTCGTGGATATTTCAAAACATTTCGGGGCCATTCTGGAAGTGAATGCGGAGGAAAAGTGGGTGAGGGTTCAACCTGGTGTGATCCGTGATGATTTGAATAAATATCTTGCGCCGTATGGCCTGTTGTTTGGTCCGGAAACTTCCACGGCAAGCCGTGCGATGATTGGCGGGATGATCGGCAATAATTCCTGCGGGCTGCATTCGATCACCTGGGGTGCTACACGGGATCATTTGCTTGAAGTGAAAGCGTTATTGTCGGATGGTTCGGAAGCGGTTTTTAAAAATGCAGAAACGGCGGAGTATGTTAAAAAAATAGCTGTAACGAATGGCAGTAAAAGGGAACAGGCGATTTATGCCGGGATGTGGGGCATACTTTCCAATCCGGTTGATCAGGATTTGATTAAAAAACAATTTGCCAAGCCGACCGTAACGCGTCGGAATTCAGGTTATGCGCTGGATGCACTGGTGAATAATTTTGAAAAGAACCAGGTAAACCTTTGTAATCTGATTGCAGGCTCGGAAGGTACGTTGTGTTTTGTCACCGAGGCAAAAATTGCGCTGGTGGATCTGCCGCCCGCTTCGGTCGGTGTCGTTTGTGTGCATGCCAACACACTTGCGGAGTCCCTGCATGCGAACCGGGTTGCCATGAAACATAGCCCGAAAGCATCCGAGCTGGTGGACCGGTACATTATGGATTTTACTAAAAGGCATCATGTTTATTCTGAAAACCGGTTTTTTCTGGAAGGAGATCCGGCTGCATTGCTGATGGTTGAGTTTTGGGGAGAGGATGATGCGCAGGTGAAAAAGCAAGCCGATGCACTGATAGCGGATTTACTTGCCGAGCAACTTGGCTACGCTTATCCGTTACTGTTTGGCGACGAAGCGAATAAAGCCTGGGAAATCAGAAAGGCGGGTTTGGGGTTAATCAGAAATTTGCCAGGTGATACGCAGCCGGTTAATTTGATCGAGGACTGCGCGGTAGCCGTTGAGGATTTGCCGGAATATATTGAAGATCTTGAAAAATTGATCGCTGATCATGGATTGCACGCTTCTTATTATGCCCATGCCGGAGCGGGGGAGCTGCATGTGGAGCCGATGATCAACCTTAAAACGAGTGAAGGAAAACAGAAATTCAGGCAGGTACTAGCGGATACGGCGGTACTTGTTAAAAAATACAACGGAGCGCTTTCCGGAGAGCATGGAGACGGGCGCTTGCGCGGTGAATTTATTCCCTTTATGATGGGGGAAGAAGTTTACGAGATTTTCAAGCAGGTGAAAAGAATCTGGGATCCGAACGGCATTTTTAATGCGAACAAGATCGTGGACACGCCTCCAATGAACGAGTTTTTGCGTTATGAGCAGGATAAGGAAAAGCCGGTGATCAGTACCACTTTTGACTTTTCAAAAGATGAAAGCATGCTTCGTCTGGCTGAAAAATGCAGCGGCTCGGGGGATTGCCGGAAAACGGAGCTGACAGGTGGCACGATGTGTCCGAGTTATATGGCTACGCGTAAGGAGCGGGACACGACCCGCGCAAGGGCTAATATTTTAAGGCAATATTTAACGCCGGGGGCCGCACAGACAGCAAGTGCAACAACACCTGAGATGGTGAAAGAAGTGCTGGATCTATGCCTTTCCTGCAAAGGCTGCAAGTCTGAATGTCCTTCCAGTGTTGATGTCGGAAAAATGAAGGCGGAGTTTACCCAGCAATACTATGAGACCCATGCAATTCCTTTAAGAACGAGTTTGATCGCGAATTTTGGAAAACAAATGAAACTTGCTTCCATTGCGCCCTGGGCTTTCAATGCTGTTTTTGGTACCACTGCGATAAGAAAAGTGGCGAATAAAATGGTTGGTTTTCATCCTGACCGGTCGATGCCGTTGCTGCACAGCACGACACTGAAAAACTGGTGGAAAAAGCACAACAGAAATACTTCCAATGCCAATACGCATTCGAAAGTATTTCTTTTCTGTGACGAATTTACCAACTATAACGATGTTGAAATCGGTAAGAAGGCGGTTCTGCTTTTAGAAAAGCTGGGTTATGAAGTAGTTATTCCCGAGCATGAAGAGTCGGGGAGGTCATACCTTTCGAAGGGTTTGGTTAAAGAAGCGCAGAAGCTGGCGGTTCGAAATGTGGAGTTGTTAAAAGACATTATCACGCAAAAAACACCCCTGATCGGCATAGAGCCTTCTGCGATTTTGTCATTCCGGGATGAGTATATTGATCTGGTTCCCGAGCATTTGAAAATTGCGGCGCAGGATATTGCCGCCCATGCGCTGTTATTTGAAGAATTTATTTCGAGGGAAATTGACGCGAAAAGGATAACCAAAGATGCTTTCAGCACGGAACAGCGTCTGATCAAATTGCACGGTCATTGCCATCAAAAGGCTTTGTCGTCATTGACAACTTCCAAAAAGGCTTTATCGATTCCTGAAAATTATAAGGTTCAGTTGATTCCTTCCGGATGTTGTGGGATGGCTGGTTCTTTTGGTTATGAAGAAGAGCATTATGAAGTTTCCATGCAGGTAGGGGAGCTGGTGCTTTTCCCGACCGTCCGCCTGCAGCCCGAAGAAGTTATCATTGCCGCACCAGGAACCAGCTGCCGACACCAGATTAAAGATGGTACCGGTCGAAAGGCAAAACATCCGATAGAAATATTATGGGAGGCGCTGAATTAACGCTACTTGGTGCCTCCCACGCCTTTCATCATCGTATCTGGATGAACTTCCGTTAATGTATCTGACGCCGCGCTGTCTGCTTGCATGATTGCATCGGCTGACGGCCTGTCGGATTCGCTGAAATTTTTATCTTGACTAAAAAAGCTGCCCCAGAAAGCGATGATCATTAAAATGATGCCACCGCCTATGACCCATTTCCAAACTTTCTTGGTATTTTTAGTAGCTCTTGCCTCTTTATCTGTTTCTTCCCTGTCCATGATCGTATTGATTTGGTTTACTTAGAACAGTACCATTTTTGTGCCAAGCCGAAATGTTTCTATTTAATAATGGTTAGGTGAAATTGTGTTGAGTAAATTACCCTTAAATGGATTAAAACGAACAAAAAGTATACTAAAAAACGTTGGTTCTTTGTTTAGCTACATAGTATTCTTACCAAATCGTAATGATATGATTCTTAATAAAATTCACTCCCCTATGACAAAGTTTCGTTTTTGCTTCTTAATGTTAATAACGCTTTTATTATCGATTCAAATTGAAGAGGTTAAGGCGCAGGATACCAGAAATTTTTTCTCGGTCACGGGCGGTTATAGCCTGCCCGTTGGAGAGCTTGCCAAGGAAAAATTGAATGATCCACTTGCTGGTTTGGCTGGTTCCGGCTATTTCGGCCAGGTTAGTTATGACCATAGAATCGCGCGCTGGTTTGGGATAAAATTATCCGGAAGTTTTAATCAGAATAACACCAATTCTGATCCAATCGTAGGTAAGGCCAATACGTATGCTGAGGCGATCGGACGAACATATGCCTGGGATAGCAACGTTTCAAAGTGGAAACTTGGTGCAGCATTAATCGGACCGGCTCTTTATCTTAATTTCAATAGAGTGCAGATCGAAGCACATGTTCAGGGAGGTATTGTGAAGGCAACAACACCTTCGGTATTGTTAGTCGGGCGGCAAATAAATGCGAGCGGGGAACTGGTTGAGGGAGCGAAGGAGATTCATGTTAGCCTGAATCATGCGACGGTAAACCCGATCGGTTTCGGAGCAGGGTTGAGTTTACGTTTGCCCATAGCAGGTGCTTTGTTTTTCCATTTGAGTGGTGATGTGATCGGAGCGAAGGCGGAGGTGAAAGATCTGGCGATAAAGGCAGAAGTTGAAGGTTTTCAATATAGTGACAGGATCAATGAAAGCAGATTTATTGGCGTTGTCAATATTGGTGCAGGCTTGGGGATAGCATTTTAGCAAAGACGAAGGTAAGTCGATATAATAAAACGAGGATATTGGTATAAGCCGCTATCCTCGTTTTCTGTGTTTAGTAAAGAACAATTATTTTGCGTTGTTCCTGATTATTTTGCGAACCAAAGTTTGAGCTTCATATCGTTTTTGCCTCCTTGTTTTGTCAATGACGCGGAGAAATTTGCAAAATTCAGCGATTCTTCGGAGCCCGGATATGGCATGCGGGTGGGAAGAACATTCTGGTTTGTGTTCAGCTTGGGTACGGAAAGTGCCGGAATTCCTGTGCGGCGATATTCCGTCCATGCCTCAAGACCCTGTCCGTACAAAGCAATCCATTTCTGTTCCATGATCTGCGTAAATCCATCAGCGCCGGCTTTTAGCGCGTTGGCCGCGACGTAGTCCGTTGGAGCTGCCAGTTTGTATTGTGCAAAAGATGCGGTGATCGCTGCCGCATAGTTTGCTGCTGCATCTCCCGCTATCGTAACACCCTTGTACGCAAATTCCGATTTAAGGAACATTAGTTCGGCGTAGGTCATGATAACACCGGGGGCAGTGGGTGCCACGAAATAATTTCCCACTTTGGAAGTTTTGGTCAATCCCAGCGCATTGGCGTCTGACGAAGCCAGACCGTTCGGAACACCTTTGTAAGTACCCCCGTCGGCTGGAAGATTGGCATAAATAGCAAGTCTTGCATCATTTAGTGCAGCCAGTTTATCAACCAAAGTAGCGCTGACACGGTGATCGTCACGCGTTTTACGGTTTACATTAACCGGATTCTGGTTGTTGGTCGCATCCAGATAGTTAAGCTGAATGTTATCGGCCACAGCGGTGATCACCGGATATTTTGCAGGATCGCTCAGTATTCTGGTGATTTCGGTTTTTACGTTAACAGGCGCGTCGGCTTTGTCGATCATTCTGCTTAACAAGCGAAGACTAAGCGTATTGGCGAATTTTTTCCATTTATTCATATCGTTATTGAACAGAATATCACCGGAAATCGCCAATGTTGTATTGCTTGTGTTGATAGACTCACCGGCTGTTTTAAGTTCCGCTACCAATCCTGCGTATACATCCTTTTGGGTGTCATAAGTTGGAAGTAAAATCCCGTCGAGGCCTTTCACGGCGTCTTTATAAGGGATATCCCCATAAATATCCGTTAGCAGCGAAAATACCCAGGAGCGAAGAATCACGGCCACGGCCTGGTAATTCGTATTGCCTGATTCCTGGCCAAGTTTGTAAATCCGGTTGTAGTCGGCCAGCGATTCGATGTAAAGTCCTTGCCATCCGGCGGTGTAAACATCGCTGGAAACCGTGTATTGATCAATGTCTGTATATTGAATACGTGCCCAATGCTGGGAAAATCCTTCACCGATATCCATGCCCAGTGCACCGCCTGACTGAATATCTACTGCACTTTGGATACCATGGGGCAAAAACAGATCCGCGGTTGCGGAAGAGGCGCTGTTTGGGTTGGTGTTTAGATCATCAAAATCTCCGGTACAGGCGGATGCACAAAAGAATGTTGCAGCGAGTATGATTTTGGAGCGGAATGAATATATTTTGTTTTTCATATGGAGTCGAATAGGGGAATTATAGATTGAAACTGATGTTAAAACCGATCGATCTTGTTGTCGGAATCTGACCGTTTTCTACACCTTGTAAATTACCGTCGTTGTAATAACTTGTTTCCGGGTCGATGTGCGGAAGATTGCTTTTCAGGAGGGCAAGGTTTCTGCCGACAACGGATATGGCGATGTCGCGGAACGGAAGTTTTTTGACAATTTTAGCGGAAAGCATATAGGTGAATTTAACTTCACGAAGTTTTACATAACTCGCATCAAAAATCGTGTTTTCGTTGTTGGTCAGCAGATAATATTTATGGTGATATTCCTCGGAAGAGATGCTTTTTGTGTTTGGTACGTAATTAGGATTATCCGTAGTTCCTGTGTTTACGACACCTTGGCCAACAATACCGGTTTCACGACCCAGCGTTGTTTCTTTCAAAACACCTGTGTAACGTCCCACGTTGATCGACTGAGAGAAAATGTCTCCGCCGTGTTTGATATCAATAAGGGAGCTAAGCGAGAAGCTTTTGTATTTAAAGGTATTGGAAATGCCTCCGATCCAGTCAGGAGTGAAGTTTCCTAATACGCGGCTCACCGGGTCGAGCATTGGATAGCCTTGTGCATCGTAAACAATTTGTCCGTCCGGGGCGCGTAAAAAACCTTTTCCGAAGAAAGTGCCATACGGTTGTCCAACACGTGCTTCAACGGATAGGCCCCGGAAACTGTTTGTGGAAGTTGCCTGGGTGATCGGGTTATAACTTGTATTTAACTGATAAGTAGTCAGGTTGTCGGCAAGGGAAATAACTTTGTTTTTGTTGCGGGCCCAGTTTAGAGAAATATCCCACTGGAAATTGTCAAGTTTAACAGGCGTTGCCGTCAACTGAATCTCAATCCCTTTGTTGGTGATCTTGCCTGCGTTTAAAAGTTTAGATAAATAACCTGATGCATTGGAAACGTTCACGTCCAGAATCTGATCGGTCGATGACTTGTTGTAATAGGTAAGGTCAAGTCCTACACGATTTTGCCAAAGTCTGATATCGGCACCAATTTCATAGGAAGTCGTGATTTCGGGTTTCAGCTCCGTATTTAACAAGGCATTGTTTTCCGATAATGTTGGAATACTTCCCCAGGGATTTTCATATTTGTAAGTACTTGCCAGGCGATAAGGGTCCGTATCGTTACCAACCTGTGCAATCCCCGCTCTGATTTTGGCAAAAGACAATACCGATGATTTTATATCAAACATATCGGAAAGGATCGCACTCACGGCAGCAGAAGGATAAAAATAAGACCTGTTGCTGCTTGGGAGCGAGCTCGACCAGTCGTTACGGGCTGTCAGGTCAACAAATAGATAATTACGGAAACCCAGGTTGGCCGAAGCGTATAAGCTGTTTACTGTTTTTTCGATAAATGAATTTTCGGTAACCGGACGCTGGCGTGAGTTGCCCATGTTCCAGACTCTCGGGATTGCCAGTTCGGTGGCGCCCATGTAATTTCTTTGCGCGAAATTGGAACGGTGGTTTCCTCCGATGTTTGCCGTGATATCAAATTCGCCGAATTTGCGCGTCGCATTCAACAGGAAATCCGAGTTGGATTCTCTGACGAAAATCTGCTCTTCGTTGTAGGCATCATAAAGTTGCGTCGTTCCAAGTTTAGCCTGACGTGCAGCCGTTCTGGTTTTACGGCGGTCTTCATAAAAGTCAGTGCCGGAGCGGCCCGTCAGTGTAAGCCAGTCTGTAAGTTTATAGGTGGCAGAAATGTTTCCGTACATGCGGTCACGCTGGTTTTCCTTTGTGCTCAGGTTTGTCAGATAGTATGGGTTTGTCCAATAGTTGTCATTCCAGTTGTTCTGATAAATGCTACCTGGTTTCTGGAACGTTTTCAGGTTGTTCATGTCAACCTGGCGACCAAACCAGATGAAGTAAAGGCCGAAGTTATTACGGTTATCGCTGCCGTCTTTTACATAGTTAACCGTGGCTCTTACATTAAGTTTTTTGGTGAGATTCCATCCTGCATTCAATGAAACGGTCTGACGTTTGTAGTCTGTGTTTGGGAGAATTCCGTTCTGTTTCAGGTTGGTGAAAGACAAGCGGAAATCTGCCTTGTCGTTGCCGCCCGTCACGCCGATATTGTTTGTGTAGGTTTTTCCTGTTTTGTAAAACTGATTAACGTTGTCAGGATGAGCGATCCATGGCGTAGGCGTTCTTGTTCCGTCCGCTGCGACAGGGGAGTCAAATTGCGGCAATAACCGGCCATCGAGTTTTGGTCCCCAGCTTTCATCCACCCCGTCATTTATACCGCCACCTTGTCCATCCTTATAAGAAAAAAGCCCTTTTGTACCCTGTCCATACTCATTTTGCCATTCCGGCTGGCGGAAAACAGATTCAAAAGAAGTGTTGGAATTGAATGAAACCCCTAGTCCTTTGGATCCTTTTCCGCTTTTACTTGTGATCAAAACGACGCCGTTCGCTCCGCGTGATCCGTAAAGTGCGGCTGCACTTGGGCCTTTCAAAACGTTGATCGATTCCACATCGTCGGGGTTAATGGAAGCCGCTGCATTGCCATAGTCAACACCCGTTCCTGAACCGAAATTGCTGTTGTCGATCGGTACGCCATCTACCACGAAAAGCGGCTGGTTGTTACTGCCTATCGAGCTCGCTCCACGAATAATCATACGCGAAGAGGCGCCTGGTGCACCGTTTGAATTGGTTACCTGCACACCCGCCAGGCGGCCCGACAGGGAATTGATCAGGTTGGTTTCCCTTGCCTGGGTTAAAGCTTTTCCGCTCACTTCCTGAACAGAATAACCCAGTGCTTTTTTCTCACGGGCGATTCCGAGGGCCGTGACGACTACTTCACTGAATTGTGTCGCATCCTCATCCAGCACAATGTCGAGTGTTGTTTTGGAGCCAACGGGAATTTCCTGCGACTTAAAACCTATAAATGATACAACCAGTGTGGCCGTTGGCAGGGTTGAAATGGTAAATTCTCCCTCGGCGTTGGCTGTGCTGCCGCGGCTGGTTCCCTTAATTAACACGCTGGCGCCCGGCAATACGCTGCCGTCTCCTTTGGACGTCACTTTGCCTTTGATAGTCATATCCTGTCCAAAGGAAGCCAGGCTGAACAGTAAAAGCAGGGACATAAAGCCCGATGTAAAATGTTTTCTCATTAGTTAGATTGTTAAGAGTATTAAATAGTAATATTTGAATAAAAAGACATATTTATTATTAAATATTATAGGAGTGAATTTTTAAGTATTTGTTTGTTATTAATTCTTATAAATGAATTTTAATGTTTAAAATGTTTGATTTATATCCATATAATTTAATTTTTTAATAAAGTTTATTTGTTTGTAATTGTTTAATGTTTCAGAATTTTATTTTATAAAAATAAAATATTTAAAAATAAAAAGAATATAAAAATATAAAAATGGCAATTTATATTTCTAATTATATTAAAATTCAAAATATACTTTAAGTATTTATTTAAATCATACAAGTTTTTGTAATGTTTTAAATTTTATTGTATTATATTAATATTGATTCGCGTGTTTAACAAGATGAGATGCTGACTTTGCATGGCTAAATGAGATCTTTTGCCGAGGAATGACGGTTTGCTTATTTGGGCGTGCGTCTGTGGGTTCTGCATGATTTTACAGTTTGCAAATGACCGGATTGGGATATTCCCGATGCTTTTCATTCTTAAAATCAACCTATAAGGCGATTGAATTGCTATATTTGCAACCCGGTGTTCACGGACAGCGGAAGTGCTCTTATCAAAACTTTGTTAATTCGTAATAGCTTTAAATGAAGGTTCTCAAATTTGGCGGCACATCGGTCGGTTCGGTCGATAGTATCAAACAGGTAATCGGTATTCTTGAAAATAATCTGGCTGAGGGCCAGCAAATCGCTGTTGTTTTTTCAGCCATGGGAGGTGTCACGAACCGCCTTATTGAAATTGGCAAAATGGCTGCTGCGGGAAACAGCGAGTATATTGAGTTTCTGAAGGTCGTGGAAGAGCGTCATTTTGTGATTGTACGTGGACTGATCAATGTAAAAAATCAAAGCAGCACGTTTGCCGCCGTGCGCGGACTGTTCAATGAGCTTGGCGATATATTAAAAGGTGTTTCCTGGATTCGTGAACTTTCGTCACGTACGATGGACCTGATCATGAGTTTTGGTGAGCGCTTGTCGACACTGGTTATTACCGAAGTACTCAAAAGCAGAGGCGTTGCCGCTGAGTTTTGTGATGCGCGCCAGATCATCCGTACGAACGCAACCTACGGCTTGGGTGACGTCAATTTTGAGGTGACAAATCAGCTTATTCTTGACTATTTTTCGAAGGTAAATGCCCTGCAGTGTGTGACCGGATTTATTGCGTCAACGAAGGACGGGATAACCACAACATTGGGCCGCGGAGGTTCGGATTATACAGCTTCGATTATCGGAGGGGCTCTGGATGCAGAGTCTATTGAAATCTGGACGGATGTGGATGGCATGATGACGGCGGATCCGCGCAAGGTGACGAACGCATTTACCATTCCTTCGATTTCTTACGCCGAAGCGATGGAACTGTCACATTTTGGCGCCAAGGTGATCTACCCACCCAGTTTGCAGCCTGCTTTTGCCAAGAATATTACTTTAAAAATTCTCAATACTTTCAATACCGGTTTTGAAGGCACTTATGTGCAAAAAAATGCGATCAAAAAGGATTATCCGATAACCGGTATTTCGTCCATCGATGAAATTGCTTTGGTAAATATTCAGGGAAGCGGTATGATTGGCGTCGCTGGTATTTCCGGAAGGCTGTTTACCGCTTTGTCCAAGAATGCCATTAGCGTGATTCTGATATCACAGGCGTCCTCGGAGCACTCCATTTGTTTTTCGATCGATCCGAAGGATGCGGTGAAAGCAACAGAGGTGCTTGAAAAAGAATTTGCTTCCGAAATTACCTACGGCTATATCGATAGCATAAGCATAGAAAAAAACCTTTCCATTATCGCGATCGTGGGGGAAGGGATGAAGAAAAGCACCGGTGTTTCGGGCAAGCTTTTCTCTGTTTTAGGTAAAAATGGTATCAATGTGGTGGCTACCGCTCAGGGATCTTCCGAGTTGAATATCTCTGTCGTTATTTCAAAAAGCGATTTGTCGAAAGCATTGAATGCGATTCACGGAGTGTTTTTTCACTCTGAAACACGTTCACTCAACTTGTTCATCGTCGGTGTGGGCCTTATTGGCAAAACCCTGCTCGAACAGGTGAGAAACCAGACTAAATATTTAAGAGAGGAGAAGTTTCTTAACCTGAACATTGCCGGACTTTCGAATACCAGGAAGATGCTTCTGGATCCGGATGGAATTAATTCAGAACATTGGAAAGATAGGATTGATGGCGAAGGTGTGAAAACAAGTTTGCCGGCTTTCGTGCACCGCATGATTGAGCTCAACCTGCCAAACAGTGTTTTTGTCGATTGTACTTCCGATAAAGACATTGTACAATATTATAATATGCTGCTCGATGCGAGTATTTCGGTCGTGACCCCAAACAAGGTCGCGAACTCGGGATCTTATGCGGAGTATATTTCTCTTCAGCGTACGGCTTTAAAGCGGGGCGTGAAGTTTTTATATGAAACCAATGTTGGGGCCGGACTGCCTATTATCAATACGATTCAGGGCTTAATGGCCAGCGGAGATAAGTTCCTGAAAATTGAAGCGATTCTTTCGGGAACATTATCCTATATATTCAATTCTTTTGGTCCGGGTATAAAATTCGTGGATGTGGTGAAGGAAGCCAAGGCGAAAGGATTTACCGAGCCTGATCCGCGTGATGATTTGAGCGGAGCGGATGTGGCGCGAAAAATATTGATTCTGGCCCGTGAAGTGGGTGTTCCATTGGAATCCGAAGACGTGAAAGTAGCACAGTTGTTGCCGGAAAACTGCTTGCAGGCGCCAACGGTTGAGTCGTTTTTCGAAGAACTGGTTATTTCAGATGACTATTTTGCAACCTTACAGGCCAATGCTGAGGCGAATGGAGAAGTGCTGCGCTATATTGCCACTTTGGAACATGGCAAGGCCGTGGTTGAATTGCGGACCGTGAACCAACAGCATCCTTTTTATACTTTGTCTGGCAGCGATAACATCATTTCGTTTACGACAGAAAGATATAAAGACCGTCCTTTGGTAATCAAAGGGCCGGGTGCAGGGGCAGAAGTGACGGCTTCCGGTGTGTTTGCGGATATTATGAGCATTAGTAGCTATTTGGGATAGGCGTTTGTCAGGAAAACTTTATGTTTTAAGCAGGGTTCTCCATTTAAAGAAAAATAATTTTTTACGGTGAATTATATAAAAGTCTTTTCTCCTGCCACGGTTGCCAACGTTTCCTGTGGATTTGATATTTTCGGTTTTGCCATTGAAGAACCTGGTGATGTTGTTGAAATACAGCGTCGCGATGAGCCAGGTGTCGTTATCAAAGATATTTTTGGTGATGAAGGCAGATTACCCAGAAAAGTGGAGAAAAATACGGTGACTGGTGTAATGCTTCATTTGCTCAAACATCTTGGAATCAATGATTTCGGGTGCGAGGTGACTTTGCATAAAAATATGCCGCTCGGGAGCGGTATGGGGTCGAGTGCTGCAAGTGCGGTGGCCGGTGTCGTGGCCATGAATGAGCTGCTGGGCTGTCCGCTGTCCAGAACGGAACTTTTGCCGTTTGCTATGGAAGGAGAGCGTATTGCCTCAGGTTCGGCGCATGCGGATAATGTAGGGCCAGCATTATTGGGCGGCTTTGTGATTATCAGAAGTTATGCGCCACTGGATATTTTTTCCATTCCGGTACCCAAAGACCTTTATTGTACGCTCGTTCACCCGGATATCGAAATCAATACGAAGGATGCCAGGTATATTCTCAGAGATGAAGTTTCTCTGAAAAATACCATTTCCCAGATGGGTAATGTGGCCGGTCTGGTCGCTGGCCTGATGAAAGAGGATTATGACCTGATCAGCCGTTCGATGGTGGATGTGATTATTGAACCGGTTCGTTCGATACTTATTCCGGAATTTAACTTCGTCAAACAAGCGGCCCTGGACAATGGCGCGTTGGGGTGCAGCATTTCAGGCTCGGGTCCTTCCATGTTTGCACTAAGCCGCGGTGTTGAAAATGCACGAAAAGTGGGAGCGGCTATGCAGAAGACTTTTTTTAATGCCGGGATTGATTCCAGCAGTCATGTATCTTTAATCAACAAGGGCGGGCCGGTGGTTTTGGATCGTAAATAACCTTTCGATAACTTAATATTGAATATTGATAATTTTTAGTTGACTTTTTTTAATTTAGGAGCTGCAAGATGTAAACTCTTTAAATTAAATTTGGCGATTATGAGTCTTCCGACTTACTCTATGAATCTTCCCTGGATTGATTCACCATTTTTCTATCAGGAACTGGAACAATCCACACTCGACAGTACGACCAAAGAGCAGATAAAACATTATGCGGAAAGGGGGTATTTGATTCTTGATACAGAATTGCCGGAATCTACATTCGATCGTATTGTAGAGATTCTGGCCCCGCATTATACTTCACCAAGATTACAGGATGCCTGGAATATTACCCCATTGGTAAAAGATATTGCGGGTTGTCCGAAAGTATTGGATATGCTGAATATTTTATACCGTCGGACCCCCTTTCCCTTTCAAACACTTAATTTCCGGGTAGGATCTCAGCAGAAAACACATAGCGACGCGATTCATTTTCATTCCGTTCCCGAACGGTTCATGTGTGGCGTCTGGGTTGCGTTGGAGGATATTGATGAAACAAACGGACCGCTTCATTATTATCCGGGGAGTCATAAACTGCCATTTTATAATATGTCTGATATCAGTTTGTCGGGCTCCAAAGCGCCGGGCGCTTATACCCAGTATCTGGAGTATGAAAATTTTGTTCAGAAGCTGATGGAAGCAACGGGGCAGAAGAAGGAGGTTTTTAAAGTGAAAAAAGGGCAGGCGTTGATTTGGTCGGCAACCTTGTTTCACGGAGGTGAGCCGATTTTAAGGGAAGGAAGCAGCCGTCATAGCCAGGTAACCCATTATTTTTTTTCGGATTGTATGTATTATTCGCCTTTGTGGTCGGATATGCCCGTTGAAAAAATGTTCATGCGCCGGCCTGTAAATATCCTTACCGGCGAAATTGTCGAAAATAAATACCTGAATGAGGAAATTATGGGAGGAACAGGATTGAGCCCTTTTACAGATTATAGACAAAAGATTGAAACGGGGCTGCGAAAGTTAAAAAGGAGTTTGGCAAAATAAAGGTGAAAAGGTATTGGCCATTTCCTGAACTTTCTGCGCAATTTTAAACGTTATAGAAGCTGGATGCATAAAATTAAAAGATCATGGTTACTGTAAGTGATACTGCAAAGAATAAAATCATAGAACTACGTAAAGCCGACGGCCACGAAGAAGATTATCAGATTCGTGTGGGTGTGCTAGGCGGCGGTTGTTCAGGGTTGACATACAATCTTGAGTTCAACTCGGAAACCAATCCTAATGACATGATTTTTGAAGATAAAGGCGTAAAAATTATCGTCGATAAAAAAAGTATTCTTTACCTGGCAGGTACAATATTGGATTTTTCCGATGGGCTAAATGGTAAAGGTTTTCAGTTTGTTAATCCAAATGCCACACGTACTTGTGGCTGTGGCGAAAGTTTTGCCGTATAAATTTTAGATTTTGTGGATAATAGTAAAAGCGTTGTGCGTTATCACAGCGCTTTTTTTTGTTTATGCCCAATCAAAAAAGGCGTCGGGTAGTATATTTTCCTTATTTTATTGTTTTTTTGTGCACGGAAAAAGTTAGGCTTTAAATGATGTTGTTTTAGATTATTCTGGTAATTCAGCAATGAAGCCCAACAGCCGAGAGTCCGCCGGTAACATTGATGGACCGTTTTCGATTTTCAACTTTCAACTTTAATCTAAATTAATGAAACCAACTCTTTTAATTTTGGCTGCCGGGATCGGAAGCCGTTATGGAGGTATAAAGCAACTTGACCAGTTTGGTCCCAATGGAGAAACCATTATTGATTATTCATTATATGATGCCATTCGCAGCGGTTTTGGCAAAGTAGTATTTATAGTCCGGAAAGAAATAAAAGATGAAGCCGAAGCTTTATTTGCTCCGAAGTTAAAAGGAAAGATTGATTACGATTTTGCCATTCAGGGTGTTCAGTCTTACGTACCCGAAGATCTTGGAACGATTGAACGCGTAAAACCCTGGGGGACCGGTCACGCAACCTTGTGCGCCTGGGAGCAGACAGACACGCCTTTTGCCGTAATCAATGCGGATGATTTTTATGGACAGGGAGCGTTCGCTACCATGGCTGAATTTTTGAGCACGGATACCAATGATAAGCAGCATGCGATGATTGGCTACGAATTGAAAAGAACACTTTCAGAAAACGGAACGGTTTCCAGAGGTGTTTGTATTGAAAGAGAAGATCAGAATTTGTCGTCAGTGGTGGAAAGGACGAAAATATTCGAGGAAAACGGGACGATCTATTTTGAGGAAGAAGGCGAGAAAACCGCATTAGCTCCTGAAACACCGGTTTCTATGAATTTTTGGGGATTTAAACCTTCCATGTTTCCAATCACCAAGGAGTTGTTCGAGGAATATGCACGGGTTAATTTGAACACGCCCAAAGCTGAGTTTTATATACCTACGGTGATGTCTTACATTATCCAGAATGATCTGGGCGACTGCCGCGTATTCCGCAGTGCATCGGACTGGTTCGGGGTTACTTACCCGGAAGATAAACCGAAGGTGCAGGCTTCTTTATCTGCTTTGCATGAGTCGGGAGAATACCCTCAGAAACTTTGGGAGTAGTATAATTGAATGCGCAGAGGAGAAATCATTGGATATAAAAAAAAAGAAGTCAAGACTGGGCGTCCCCGTTTCCCAAACTTGACTTCTTTGGCTTGCTAAGCATATCAAAACATAAAACTTAACTTATTTCTTCAACAAAGCCTCCATCATTCTCTCAGCCAAAAACTTGTTCCCGGTTTCGTTCAGGTGAACGCGGTCTGTTGTTAAAATCTCCTTTTCTTTATTGTCAGGATTGTTTTTTGCCAGATGCTCCTGGAAATATTTTCTAAGGTCGCAAACCTGAAGACTGTTTTTAGCAGCAATGTCACGGATTAACTTCGCGTACTGGTTCAGGTCGCCGTCCTGCATGTTGGAGCTATCGTTTTTCTCACCGATCACGGTTGGCGTACACAGGATCACACGAATATTCTGTGCTTTCATTTTTTTGATAAGCGCCTCATAAAACTTTACATATTTATCCGGATCAGTTCCTGTTCCTGACGAACTTTTGTGCCAAACGTCATTGATACCCACATAGATAAAAACGACATCGGGCTTTTTTGAAAGCACATCATCTTCCAAACGTAAATAAAGGTCATAGACTTTATTACCTCCGATGCCCGCACCAATCAATTCGTATTGACCGCTCTGGTTATTGGCTTTTAGTGTTTCGGTCATCATCGTGATATAACCCTTTGGTCCAACTCCAGCCTGCGTGATAGAATCTCCGAAAAAGATAACACGCAGCGGTTTATCCTGGCGCATGGCCAGCAAAGGGAAGGCTACAAGGGCAATTTGTAAAAATCGAAAAATAATTCGCATAGGATTTGAAATGATTAGTTTTAGAGAAAAAGACAAGCGGATATTAAAATTACCCTTAAAGATTTCGGCCAAATTTGGCGTAATAAGCTAGAATTTACTTGATCAATTCGATCTCGGCTATATCCAAGGAATAGCGTAATGCGAACGAACGGCCCGGGGACATTTCAGAAAGCCAATGAAGCGGTAATTTAAGATTGCGCACGGATTGCTGAATCAGTGCATTTACCAATAAATGACCATCATAAACGGTACAGAATAAAACTTCTCCGTACAATATTAGCTGATCGTCCACTTCATTTTCCGGTAAATAGACTTCTGACGGCGTTCCACGACTGGCTATTTGTCCATTTTCTATCACGATAACCTGATGAGCCATTCTGAAAATCTCACCTAAATCATGGGTAACGATAAGCATGGTAAAACCGAGCTGTTTTTGAAGACTCAGTAAATATGCCTGCAAGCGCCTCCGCATATGATGGTCCAGCGCTGCCAATGGCTCATCCAAAAGCAATAAGTCGGGTTTGCGGACCAATGCCCTTGCCAAGGCGACACGTTGCTGCTGACCTCCCGAAAGCTGATGTGGTTTCCGGTCAGCGAGCTGCGTAAGCTCGACAGCATTTAAAAGCTCATCAACAATGGCATTGTCCGTATTTTTATCAAGGGCAAATAAAAGATTTTGCCTGACGGTTAGATGCGGGAAAAGAGCATAATCCTGAAACACAAAACCAATGTTGCGGAGCTGGGAATATTGAGAAACCCGAACAGATGTATCCAGCCAGATATTGCCGGCAAACCGGATGTATCCCGAATTTGGATTGATTAATCCGGCGATCTGCCTTAATAAAGTTGTTTTTCCTGCTCCGGAAGGTCCGGTGATCGCCGTAATACTGCCTTGCTCGGCCACAAAAGAAATTTCCATGGGAAGAATTCCGTTGGCCGTTTGTAATGAATGCCGGATGGAAATATCAAGAATTTTGTCTGACACTGAGCAGGCGGTTATTGATCGAATAAACTAAAAGCAAGATAACAAATGTGATGCCAAAAAGTACCAGGGCATATTGATTGGCGCCGGCATAATTCAGTGCTTCGACCTCATTGTAAATAGCTACCGATGCAACCTTGGTGACGCCCGGAATATTTCCGCCGATCATTAAAACAACGCCAAATTCGCCAACGGTATGTGCAAAAGTGAGCACGAAAGCTGTTAGTATGGCTGATTTACAATTCGGCAAGAGTATTTTATAGAACGTCTCCCAGCGCCCTTTTCCCAGGGTATAGGATGCTTCCCGCAGTGAGGAGGGCAATGATTGTAAGCCCGCCCTTAATGGGTAAACCATAAAGGGAAGGCTATAAATGACGGATCCGATGACAAGTCCGGCGAAAGAGAAAACGAGTCTTAACCCCAATGTACTTTCAATCCAGGAACCAAACCAATACGATGGACTGAATGCCAGCAGCAGGTAAAAACCCAAAACAGATGGAGGCAGCACCAGCGGCATTCCGATAATCGCTTCCACAAAACCGCGTCCTTTGAATTTTGCAAAAGCAAGCCAGTAAGCCAGTGGCAGGGCAATTACAAAAAGAATTGACGAAGTAATGAATGCAAGCCGAAATGTTAGCCAAAGTGGTTGCCAATCCATTTTAATTTTGAATGATAGAATGAGTGAATGATAGAATATCTCGCCTGGAACTGAGTTTCCTGATGTTGCTTATTTATATCCGTATTTTTTGAAAATGGCTTTTGCTTTTGCTGAAAAAAGGAAATCGTAGAATTTTTGGCTGGTTTCTTTTTTCGGGGAATTTTCGCTGTGACGGAGCAGTAATGCTGCCTGGGCGATGGGCTTGTAAGATGCGGAATCGATAATTGTATAGTGGCCCTTTCCTTTCATCTCGGGTGCGAGTATGACGGATAGGGCGGTGAAACCTGCTTCAACCGATCCGGTGGTAATGTATTGCGCCGCCTGGGCAATGCTTTCACAGTAAACGATTTTGCTTTTTATTGGCTCCAGTAAGTTTTCCTTCTGCAAGGCCTGGACAGCTGCTTCACCATAAGGTGCCAGTTGTGGATTTGGAATGGCTACTTTTTTGACTTTGTCGGAGTTTAATGTGTTAAGATTTAATTCACTTTCCGGAATGGAAAGCGACCATAAAGCCAATGTGCCATATGCGTAAATTTTGGGCTTTTCATCTGATCCGCCATTTTTGAATATTTCCTCAGGATATTTTGTATCAGCCGATACGAAGATATCAAAGGGTGCACCTTCGCGAATTTGTGCCGTTAATTTGCCTGATGAGCTTACAACAATTTCAATTTCCTTGCCGGATTCTTTTTCAAATTCAGTCTTCAGTTCTTTCATGACATACTGAACATTGGCAGCAGTAGCCACTATGATTTTCTCTGAAGGTTTTGAACAGCCATTCAGAATAATCAAGACAGGGAGAAATAAGCGTATAAGGTTCATTTCGCTAATTTAATGGATTGGATGGAATCTTCAACCAAAAAGCCCTGAAAGGGCGTGCTATCTTGGCGCGGGGCAACGCCCTGCGGTTATTGGATCGGATGTGTAGATCGTGGGGATGCCCGGATAATAATAATAGGGCGATGCCCTATCCTGAGATAGAACGCCCTTTCAGGGCTTTGTCGGGGAAACTTTTTGTTTGTTCTTTAATCCATTGTGCCCTTTGCGGTTAAATATCGTAAATTGCGTCCCATTTTGACCGGCACGCCCGGAAATAATAATTAATGCATTAAACAATGATAATAGAAACTGCCCAGCGCACCCGGCAAACGTCCGAGTATTACTTTTCAGTAAAGCTGGCCGAAGTAAGAAAACTGGTAGCCGAAGGCCATGACGTGATCAATCTTGGGATTGGAAATCCGGACATGATGCCTTCTGAGCAAACTCTCACAGCACTTTCAGAGGCGGCTTTAAAGCCTCAGGCGCATGGTTATCAACCGTACGTCGGTACTGTCTCTTTTCGGAATGCTATTGCAGAATATTATCAAAGAACCTATGGCGTCAAACTAAATCCGCTTTCTGAAATATTACCGTTAATTGGTTCGAAAGAAGGAATTACACATATCTCGTTAACCTTTCTGGATCCGGGAGATGAAGTCCTGGTGCCTGAATTGGGATACCCTGCATACCGGGCTGTCAGCCAAATGGTTGGCGCCGTGGTTAAAGAATATCCGTTAAGGGAAGATTTTGGATGGCAGCCCGATTGGGAGGTAATGGCCGGATTGGTTACCCCGCGGACGAAAATTATGTGGCTCAACTATCCCCATATGCCAACAGGCGCACCAGCTACAAAAGAATTGTTTGAAGCGGCCGTAGCCTTTGCTAAAAAACACAAGATTCTGCTTTGCCATGACAATCCGTACAGCCTGGTTTTGAACAAAAAAGAGCCGATCAGTCTGTTATCGATCGACGGAGCCAGAGCAGTGGCCATTGAGCTCAATTCCATGAGTAAGTCGCACAACATGGCCGGCTGGCGTTTGGGATGGATCGCTGCTGATAAGGCTTATATCGATGCTGTGTTGACGATCAAGAGTAATGTCGATTCCGGCATGTTCTGGGCTTTGCAGGAAGCGGCTGTGGCTGCACTTGGAAATCCTCAGGAATGGCACGATCAGAGAAATGCCGTTTATCAGGGGCGCCTGGAAGCATCCGAAGCATTTTTAAGTACCGTCGGCTGTACATGGGACAAGAAACAGGAGGGGATGTTTTTATGGGGAAAATTGCCGGATTCTGTTGAATCGGCTGAAAAGCTCGTGAACGATCTACTGGTTCAGAAACATGTATTCATTGCTCCCGGATTTATTTTCGGGCCTAAAGGTCAGCGCTATATCCGTCTTTCTTTATGTATGCCTAAAGAAAGGATCTGGGAAGCTGTGGAGCGCCTTAAAAGTTAGATAAATATTGCTTTATAAAATTTTCATATCCGGTAGGAGGTACTCTTACCGGAAAATTTTCAATATATGATCATCAGCATTATTGGCGTTGGCCTGCTTGGCGGTTCATTCGCATTATCACTTCGGGAAAAATACCCGAATATGAAGTTTGTAGGGGTTGATCAGTCACTGGTTAACCAAAAAATTGCGCTTGCAAAAGGCATTGTCGATGAAATCATGACGCTCGAAGAGGCTTTGCAGGTTGCAGAGCTAAACTTGCTGGCTACACCCGTTGATGCCATTACAACCTTATTACCGAAGTTGCTGGATCAGCTTCCTGAAGGTCGTACGGTCATGGATTTTGGTTCGACAAAAGAACTGATCTGTAAAGTTGCTGATGCACATCCGAAACGTGCACAGTTTGTTGCGGTTCATCCGATGGCGGGTACTGAAAATTCAGGTCCAGGTGCGGCGTTTAAAGAGTTACTGTCAGAGAAAAATGTGATTATCTGTGACAAGGAAAAAAGTGATCCGGATTCTTTGACACTGGTCGATACTTTTTTGCGCGACGTTGGTATGAAAATTCATTACATGACACCCGTGGAACATGATTTGCATCTGGCATACGTGTCGCATCTGAGTCATATCAGCTCCTTTGCGTTAGGGTTAACTGTTTTAGATAAAGAGCGCGATGAAAAAGCTATTTTCGATATGGCGAGCACCGGTTTTTCTTCAACGGTCCGTTTAGCCAAAAGTTCGCCGCAAATGTGGGCACCGATTTTTGATCAGAATAAAATCAATGTTTCCAAAGCGTTGGGAGACTATATCGAATTTCTGAAAAAATTCAAGGAAGCCATTGATAGCAAGGACTTAACGACGAGCCTGGATTTTATGTCAAGAGCAAACGATATTGGTAGAATTTTGAGCGGGATTGAGAAGAAGTAAATGATCCGGTGTTTATAATTTGTTATATTTCGTAATCATTTGAAATGTATCCTATGGAACTACCGCTAATCATACGTCCTGTGGCCGGTCTGACCGAAGATATGTTCTTCGATCTTTGCCAGGCCAATGCGCAACTGTTGATGGAACGGGATAAAGACGGAAATATAATCGTTATGGCACCGACAGGATCCGATACGGGTTTTTACAATTCAGATATCAACGGACAGATTTGGATCTGGAATCGTCAGAGCAAGGCTGGGTACGTTTTTGATTCTTCAACCGGATTTACATTGCCCAATGGGGCAGTACGTTCTCCGGATGTTTCCTGGATTGAAAAGAGCCGGTATGAATCGTTGACAACCATGGAGCGGAAAAGATTTGCTCCGATCTGCCCTGATTTAGTTATTGAAGTCCGTTCTCTGAGCGATAATCTTCCTGATCTTCTGGATAAAATGAAGGAATATCAATCCAACGGTTGCAGTCTCGGCTGGCTGATTGACCGTATCGGTAAGAAAGTTTATATCTACGGCAAAGACGGTTCCGTTGAAAGTAAAGCAATGCCGGCTCAGCTGAGCGGAGAAGATTTGTTGCCCGGGTTGATTGTGGAAACGAATTTATAAGAATATAATAGTCTGTTAAAAAGAGAAAGTCCGGCAAATTTTGTTTGCCGGACTTTCTCTTTTGTAATAAGTACTGATTTTAGCTTTTCCTTTTTGCTTCAACAACGATTGCACCCACAATTAAGGCAATCAAAAACAACGAACTTATCAAATCCACTTTACTCCCCACCGCTATTGAAACGGGTTCAAAACGGAATTTAATCGTATGCTTTCCAGCGGGAATGCGAAGCGCACGCAGGACATAATCAGCACGTAACATATCCGCCGGTTTACCATCAATTGTTACTTTCCACTCATCGCGAACGTTGTAGTAAATTTCAGAAAAGACTGCTAATCCTTCATTTTTCGTATTGCTTTCATAAATCAGCTCATTCGGTTTGTAGCTGATCAGGCTGATTTTATCCGTTGAATCTGCCCGAAGTGTCAGACCTTTTAACTTATCTGCGAAACGTTGATCCAATACAGCCGTTTCTTTTGGTTTCAATGAATCCAGAGCAGCCATTTCTCCATCGGCATTGGGAACAATTTTGTATTCTTTTACAAACCAGGCATGACCAAAAGCATCAGGATTTGGCTGTACGGCCTGCTGTCCCTGCTGATCAACTGACAGGATATATTTTGTATTGAGCATATTCAATATACCTGGATTTGCATTTTGCTTGGCGATCTGATGCTCAAACAGCTCCTGATAACGTCTCAGTTTGGCGCCATGGTATCCGCCCAAAGATTTGTGAAAATAAGAAGCGTCGGCACTGTTGAAGGTACTTCTTGAAACATCCAGTACCCGATAATCCGGATCCGGATCAGTCATGATTTTTTCATCGGCGGCCGAAGGGGCAAGTGCGGCTTGTGAAGCGCTTTTACTGATAAAATCAGCATTGTTCAGATAACGTTTGTCGATGCCGAACATGTCAATAATCATCAGCAAAATCAGAACGGGATAAAGGATCGCGGGTTTGATTTTATCTTTCATCCACATCCAAATTAACCCAGCTATTGCTAGAACAAAGAATAATGTCCGGAAAGCATCCGTTCGCATCAAACCTGCACGGTCCTGAACAATGGCATTGACAATCTGCTGGCCAAATGCTTTGTCGTTGGCCTGTTGTGAAAAACTTTCAGCCAATTGCTGGTCACTGGCGGCCTGGAAGCTGAAAAACAAGGTTGGCATTAAAGCCATGATCAATGAAATACCGCCTGTTATGCCCAGACTTATTAAGAAAGGGCGCTGTAATTCTTTCCAGGTAATTTTTTTCTGAGCTAACGTTTTTAAGGCTAAAATTGCGACGAACACCATCAGCAGCTGAACAAGTGCAAGCACCATCGTCACGGCCCTGAATTTATTAAACATCGGGAAATAGTCGAAGAACAGGTAATTCAGCGCAGAAAAGTTTTTACCCCATGCCCAGATCACGTAAAGTATGATGACTCCGGCAGCCCAGTTTTTTAACGGGCCTTTTACAATAAATAACCCTAAAATAAAGAGGAAAAAAATGATAGCACCCGCATAAACCGGTCCGCTGACAATCGGCTGATCACCCCAGTAAAGTGGTAAAGATTGCACCACGCTTTGGGCGGTAGCAGCGTCCAATCCGCGGTTGGTGAGCGTTTTGTATGTTTCTGATGTGTTGGATAATGCGGCTGGTGTGGAGCCTCCGTATGCGTTCGGTATCAGCAATGTGAGTGTTTCACCTAAGCCATAGCTGTACGAGAAAGCATATTCCTTATCCAGACCGTCCTGGTTAGCCTCCGTTTTAGCGCCGTTTGAAACGCTTAACTCAGGTTTGCCGCGTATGGTTTCTTTGCTGTAATCATAGCCGTTCCACAGACGGGTCGTATGCGTGCCAACAGATACCGCCGCCGCAAAGGCTAATCCAATGATAATAAATGATAGCTGTTTGATCTTTCCTTCACGGATCAAAGGCAAGCTTTCCAGAATAACCAATATGACGATACCGACACCGAGGTAATAGGTAATCTGTACGTGATTCGAATAAAGTTCAAGAGAAAGGAAAATAGCGGTCACTGCGGCACCAGCCAGCCAGTTTCGCCGGAATGCTAAAATAACACCCGCAATAACGCCCGGTGCATAATTAATGGCCAGGATCTTGGAAACGTGACCTGCCTCCAGACTCACCAGGTTCCAGGCGGCAAAACCGAAAGCAATCGCTCCCAGTGCGGAAAGCCAGGTTCCGGCACCCACAACAAGAAAAAGTATATAGGCGCTTATACAGCCTATTAAAAGATAATTTGCGGGGGCAGGCAAAATTTTATTGATGGTCTGTCCCATTTTTGTTGAGATACTCGTCGGGAAATCTCCGGCAATCATGTAGGCAGGCATACCGCCAAACATGCTGTTGGTCCAGTTTGACCACTCTCCTGTTTTTTCGTGGTAGGCAACGATCTCGCGTGCAGCGGCTTTGGCCTGTACGTCGTCATGTTGATTGAGTTTTTTGCCTTCCAGTACCGGAAAAGCATACATCAGTGACAAGAAGATAAAGCCTACTACTGCAACCAGATGCGGCCAGATTCGTTGCCAGGAGAATAAATTTTTCATTTTGATAATAGTAAACCGACAGGGTATTAAAAATTATGATATTATAATGTCAATAATACGTACAAATGTGACTTTTCTTTCACAATACTCCCAAAGATCACTTAACCTTGTACGTTAAATTTTTGTTATCAAGCGCAAATATAAAAGTATTGATATATGTTTGGGGTGTAAAATTTGAATCTGTTTTTAGTATTTTTTTGATAGAAATCCGGAATAGGACGTAAGATTTAGGAAAATACCCGATAAATTTGCAGAAATTGTGCGTTAAACGTAAAAACACATTCGTATTTAAAATTGAATAGTAGTAACCCGATAAATAAATGAAAAGAATTGGAGTTTTCACCTCAGGAGGAGATGCGCCCGGAATGAACGCTTGTATCCGTGCGGTGGTGCGCGGGGCAGTTTACCATGGAGTTGAAGTTTACGGAATCAGAAGAGGATTTAGTGGAATGATCGCTGGTGATGTTTACAAGATGGAATCTCACTCGGTTAGTAATATTGTACAAAGAGGTGGTACAATACTGAAATCTGCCCGTAGTAAAGAGTTTTTGACGCCGGAAGGCCGTAAGAAGGCATTTGAGCAAATTCAGGCACACGGAATTGAAGGATTGGTTGCAATCGGAGGGAACGGTACTTTTACAGGTGCGATGATTTTCGGCAACGAATATGGCATTCCAACGGTTGGGGCACCTGGTACTATTGACAATGACTTGTACGGAACGGATTATACCATCGGATTTGACACGGCTGTAAATACGGCTTTGGATGCGATCGACCGTATCCGGGATACGGCAAGTTCACACGACCGTATCTTTTTTATTGAAGTAATGGGACGTGACTCAGGTTATATCGCCGTACAATCGGGGATTGCCGGTGGTGCAGAACTTGTGATGGTGCCGGAAGTACTTACGCCGCTGTCAGAAGTTGTAGAAACGTTAAAACAAGGATGGAGCCGTTCGAAATCTTCTTCCATCATTGTAGTTGCCGAAGGTGACGAAGCCGGAAGTGCTGTTGAAGTTGCGGCAAAAATTAAAGTACAGGTAGACGAAAACGCGGATATCCGTGTAACAACATTGGGCCATACACAGCGTGGAGGATCACCTTCTGCTTATGACCGTATTCTTGCCAGCCGTTTGGGACTTGGTGCCGTGGAAGGTTTATTGAACGGACAGAAAAATGTAATGGCGGGAATTATCAACAATGACCTTGTTTATACTCCTTTCGAGGACACCATTCGTCTTCCGAAACCAATCAGCGAAGATTTGCTGAGAATGGTTAAAATATTGAGCGTTTAGTTAAAAGTTATTTGTAGTCAGGAATAGTCACTTGTTGTTACGCATTATTGATGGTAACAATAAATGACAATTACCTGGCTTGCGATAAGGGGGGATTGCTTAACAATATCCCATGATCTTGTACACAACAATACCTACCCATTCCCGGAACAACAGCTGGGAGTAGCCCAATACTTCGGGATCAGGAACGATAAAATCTTTGATCTTGTTGTGAAAATCGTTTCCATAGAAGTCTGCCGGAAACTGATCCGTTTTTACACCCGCTTTTTCAAAACACCCCACGGCGCGCCGCATGTGGAAAGCTGAGGTGATCAGTAAATAATGCTTGTCCGGGAATTGTTGTTTTAAAATTTCGGCAGTAAAAAGGGCATTCTCACGCGTATTTTTTGCTTTTGGCTCCAATATGATATCCTGAGGATTAACCCCCCATTGAATCAAAAGCTTGGCCGTTTGCTGTGCCTCGCCGTTACCATAATCCGTCAGGATTTTTTGGCTGGCCCCGGTAACAATGATTTTTCTGATTTCTCCCTCTTTATATAAGAGATAGGCCTGAAGGAACCTGTCGGCATGCATACCCAGACCGGGGTGATCAGCATTTACTTCCGCCATGTTAATTAAACCGCCGGTGAGGACAATACCCACGTCATAGGTTTTCTTGACTTCTTTCAAATTGACGGGTTGGTATTCCCACCAGTAAAATGCCTTATTGATCAGATACGTGTTGGAGATGAGAAATAGTATTGAAAATGAAGCTATCATAGCCGTTTTCTTTCTCCTGGCTTTTTTTGTTAAGAGCGCAAACAGTATAAGGATGATGCTAATACTGAATGGCATGAGCAAAAAATCGATGGTTTTGGATAGAAAATAAAACATTTGGGTACGAAGCTGGTAGAAGTATGCGTTTTGATTTTAATTTTGCATTCAGGTCACGATTTAGCTTAATAATTAAACAGTTCATAATTATCCCTCTTTTTCAAATGAAAAAAAGAACGCACACGGCCATTCTCATTTCTTTTTTTGTCATCAGTTTAATTTCGCAGTCTTTCGGGCAGGGTTATCGCATTGAGGCGACGCTCAAAGGTTATAAGGATAGTTCCTTCGTATTGGGGCATTATAGTTATAGCAACAAACAATTCGTGGCCAAAGATACCGCAAAGGCTGATGCGAGCGGACATATGGTATTTGAGGGAAACACCAGTTTGCCGGGGGGCCTTTACCTGCTGCTTTTTCCGGGAAATCAGAAATGGGTAGAAGTGGTTTATTCCGGTAAGGAAACAAATTTTTCACTCGAAGCAGACACGACCGATCTGGTTGGCAGCATGAAGATCAAAGGTTCGAAGGATAACGAGCTTTTTTATGCTTATCAGAGAGAACTGAAAAAAGGAATTCAGCAAATTGAGACGTTTAGCAAAAGCAAGGCTACAGATGGGCCAGCGAAAATGAAAGAGGCGCAAGATGGCTTTAAGGCATACAGGGATAAATTTTTCAAGGAAAATACAGATTCATTTACCACTAAATTATTCCAGATGTCCAGCGACCCTGAGGTTCCAACGGCTCCTAAACTGGCGAATGGAAAAACGGATTCGGTGTGGGTGTTTAATTATTACAAAGCGCATTACTGGGACGCCGTTGATTTTTCGGATGAAAGAATTCTGCGTACGCCTTTTTTGGAAGCAAAAATTGACCGTTATATCAAAAACCTGGTTGTACAGACCCCGGACTCGCTGATCAAGGATACCGACTGGCTTGTTTCCAAAGCTTCGGCCAATAAGGATGTTAAATCCTATGTCGTTTTTTATATCATCAACCAATATGAAAATCCCAAGACGGTAGGTACAGAAGCGCTATGGGTACATATGGCGAATAAATATTATTTGTCGGGCGACATGGGCGTTGCGGAAGATGTCAAAAAGCGCATTGCCGAAAAGGTCAATACGCTGAAAGATCTGCTTGTAAATAAAACTTTTCCGGTGTTGGGTGTTTCCGATCCGACCGGTAAAAAGATTAACCTGCAGGCAATCGATGCGAGTTATACCGTTTTGTTTTTTTACGCAGCCACTTGCGGACATTGCAAAGAGGCATCACCGGTTTTGAAATCTTTTTATGAAAAGAATAAGCCGTCTGGTGTGAAAGTTCTGGCGATTAACACGGAGCACAATCAGGAAGAATGGAAGTCTTTTATCAAGACCTATCATCTGGAAGATCTGATCAATGGATTTGATCCGCTAAACCAGATCGATTTTAACAGAAAATTTGACGTGGTGACTACACCGACGATTTATGTTCTGGACAAAAATAAAAAGATCATCGCCAGAAAAATGCCTGTGGAACAGCTTGACGATTTCCTGAATTACTATCGTAAAAAACAACTGGCGTCCGCCAAGTAACAATAGCTTAAAAATGACAAAAGCACGAAATCCTGTTTCGTGCTTTTGTCATTTTTGGGTTAACGCATCTGCTATGTTTTTATAAAAACGCGACACATATCGGCAGTTTTATTGATATGCTTTCATGTTTGAAAGTAAGTTTTCCCGTCTTGGGGTTTATCTCATAAACGACCAGGTTGTCCTTATCCTGGTTGGCAACGATCATGTATTTTCCGGTTGGATCAATATTGAAATCCCGGGGCGTTTTGATAGCCTGGGTTTGCTCATCCACTTTTTCCAAAGTTCCGTCCGATTTAATCTGAAACGCGCTGATGCTGTTGTGCCCGCGGTTGGAAGTATAAACGAATTTTCCATTCGGGTGTATATGTACGGCCGCGCTCGTGTTGGGCTCTTTAAAATCGGCGGGAACCGTCTGATAGGTTGCCATTTGCGTGATCACACCGGCATCATTAATGGAGCAGGCGGTTAGGGTAATATCCAGCTCATTAAGTAAATACATATATTTCCCCGATTTGGAAATCGCAAAATGACGTGGTCCCGAGCCTGGTTTTGCATTGAAAGCAGTTTGGGCAGGATTTTGTTTTAACGCTCCGGTTTGAGGATTAACCACATAATTCATGACACGGTCCGTACCCAGATCAACGGTATAAACATATTTTCCGTTTGGCGTAGCGGAAGAAAAATGTGCATGTGCTTTTTCCTGACGTTTTACGTTGGGCCCTGTTCCCGTAAATTGCTGGGTATACGTAGGCGGATTTACTTTTCCGTCGGCAGCCAAAGTATATGCCGTAAAACTTCCACCCGTGTAATTGGCTGCAAAAGCCATTTTACCAGAGGGATCAACGGACACATGACAAGGGTTAAGTCCTTCGGACGACTGGCTGTTCAAATATGTAAGTTTATGATCCGTGCCAATGGCATAGGCTGAAATTTTATTATCGGAAGTAACGGCGTAAAGGTTTTTCTTATTGGGAGAAATACTGAGATAGCCCGGCCCTGGTGCCGTTTTAAATGCCTCTTTCAAGGTAATTTGTCCGGTTGCCAAATCAAGTTCACAGAGTGAAACGGCAGCATTTTCGGTTTTATCCTGTGAACCAATATAGAACAGAACCGTTTTATCTTTAAAGGAGAAACCTGAAAAGCCAAGAATGAGGATAAGTGTTAAACTTATTAATTTTCTCATGAGAAGTATGGTTTGTGAACAATAATCAGGAAAAGGAAGAAAGGGTGCGTTTTTAATGATGTAATCAATTTTATAAATATTAAAGCGAAACCGTAATATAAAAGTGAAGCATAATGGAAGCAATAAGTTGGGAGGATTTTGAAAAAGTAGACCAGAGAGCAGGCACAATTGTCCGCGTTGAAGATTTTCCAAAGGCACGAAAACCAGCCTATAAATTATGGATCGATTTGGGTGAGGAAATTGGTATCAGGCAAAGTTCTGCACAGATCACGAAACGTTATACGAAGGAGGGATTATTGGGGAAGCAGGTTTTATGCGTCGTTAATTTTCCTATTAAACAAATCGCTGATTTTCGTTCGGAGGTTTTGACAACTGGTTTTGTATTGCCTGACGGCGAGGTAATTCTGGCGTCGCCCGATAAATGGGTGGCAAACGGAACGAGGCTTGCCTGATGCACTGATAATCATGTAATGCCCGGCTATAATTGTGTAATACCGAGGGGATTGTCCGGTATTATCTTTGTATCAAAGAATTTTAGCAATATCATGGAAACGGATCATAAAATTTTAAATACGAAGAAAGTGACTTTGCCCGTCACAGGAATGTCCTGCGCAGCCTGTTCTGTGAGCGTGGAATCTATGCTAAAAAGCACTTCGGGGGTTGCAGACGCGGGTGTAAATTATGCAAACCAATCGGCTTGGGTGGATTATGACCCTTCGGTCACGGATTTGCCGGCGCTGGATAAAGTTTTGCAAAGCATCGGCTACGGTTTTATCCTGCATGATGATGAAGATGAGGTAATTGCGGAGCAGGAAAAAATAAAGCTGGATCATTACAATGGTTTAAAGAACAAAACGCTTTGGACAGGTATTTTGGCGGTACCGGTTGTCGTTATTGGCATGTTCTTCATGGATATGCCGTATGGTAATTACATTATGCTGGTACTGACAGCGCCGGTTCTGTTTATTTTCGGGAAAGATTTTTTTGTGAATGCATGGAAACAGGCAAAACACGGGAAGTCGAATATGGACACGCTGGTGGCGTTAAGTACCGGTATCGCTTTTCTGTTCAGTACTTTTAATACCTTTTATCCGCAGTTCTGGCATGCCCGTGGACTGCATCCGCACGTGTATTTTGAAGCAGCCGCAGTGATTGTGTTTTTTATTCTATTGGGTAAACTGCTGGAAGAAAGAGCAAAGACAAATACTTCCGATGCCATAAAAAAACTGATCGGTTTGCAGCCTAAAACGGTGCGGGTTATCCGTGGAAATGATGAAATTGAAATTCCGGTTAAAGAAGTACAACTTTATGATGAAATCGTAATTCGTTCGGGAGAGAAAATTCCGGTGGATGGCAAGGTGCTCAGCGGTAATTCTTTTGTCGATGAAAGTCTGATGACCGGCGAACCAATCCCGTCTGAAAAGACAAAGGGGGCACAGGTTTTTGCCGGTACGATCAATCAGCAGGGGACTTTTACTTTCTCGGCGGAAAAAATTGGTAAAAACACCGTTCTCGCCCAGATTATTAAAACCGTTCAGGCCGCGCAGGGAAGCAAGGCACCCGTGCAAAGACTGGTTGATAAAATTGCCAGTATTTTTGTTCCCATCGTGATCGGAATTTCAATTCTGACTTTCATTGTCTGGATGTTTTTTGGGGGTGACAATGCGCTGACGCAGGCACTTCTGGCTTCTGTTTCGGTGTTGGTTATTGCCTGTCCCTGTGCTTTGGGACTAGCGACGCCAACGGCCATTATGGTAGGCGTCGGTAAAGGCGCTGAAAATAATATCCTGATACGGGATGCGGAAAGTCTTGAAAAAGCGCATGAAGTAAATGCCGTTATTCTTGACAAAACAGGGACGCTGACAAAAGGTCATCCGCAGGTAACCGACTGGAAATGGGCTGATCATGTGGGAAATAAAAGCCAGCACGCAGCAGCGATCAGAATTTTGGAATCGCGCTCGGAGCATCCGCTGGCTTTGGCGGTTGTCGATTATGTGAAAGAAAATAGCGGAGGCAAAGTTGAGAAATTTGAATCCGTGACGGGGAATGGTATCAAAGGGACGGTCAATGGCGATGAATATCTGATTGGCACCGTTGCTTTTCTTGCAAAAGAAGGCGTTCGAATTGACAGTGCATTGGAGAAACTGGCAGTTTCACAACGTCAGGCTGCACAAACGGTGATCGGGGTGAGTTTAAATCATGTACAAATTGCGTTGATTTCGATTGCGGACCAGTTAAAAGAAACTTCTGCCGAAGCAGTGAAAAATCTGCTGGAACAAGGTATTGAAGTTTATATGCTGACAGGCGACAACGCCCAGACCGCCGAGGCTGTGGCAAAGCAGGTTGGAATAACGAATTACCTGGCAGAGGTAAAACCGGATGATAAGATGAAGTTTGTTCAGAAATTACAGGCCGAGGGAAAAATTGTAGCCATGGTTGGCGATGGTGTCAATGACTCGCAGGCATTGGCGCAGGCGGATGTAAGCATTGCCATGGGAAAAGGATCGGATATCGCGATGGATGTGGCAAAGATGACACTTATCACTTCCGACCTTCTCGTTTTACCCAAAGCACTAAGACTTTCCCGCAAAACGGTTAAAACCATCAAGCAAAATCTTTTCTGGGCATTTATTTATAACTTAATCGGGATACCGGTGGCGGCCGGAATTTTATATCCTTTTAATGGGTTTTTATTAAATCCGATGATAGCCGGTGCAGCAATGGCATTAAGCTCAGTGTCTGTTGTAACAAATAGTTTGAGATTGCGCGGAGCGAAATTGTAAACTCCAAAGGGAGAAATGATCAGATGCGCGTCTTTCTAACAAAAGAAGACTATCCACCTCGTCACACGAACTTATGATCATTTTCTCTAAAATCAGGCTATATAAAAAACCAGGGTTTAACAAGCTGTTAAGTCCCTGGTTTTTTTGTTTTATACTGACTGCAAACTTCGCTTTTAGTCAGGGAAGTGCAGTGGAAGCAGAGGTTGTCAATGAGCTGAGAACGCATATTCTGACAGAAGCCGGGTGGGCTATGACGCAGGACCCCATAACGGTTACGGCCGAAACGAGTCCCAGAAGCGCGGGCGGAAAACATGATTTTTACTCGGAAGGGGATTATTGGTGGCCGGATACATTAAATCCTGCCGCGCCATACATTCAACGCGATGGCCTGACAAATCCTGATAATTTTACAGCCCATCGTCGGGCTATGATCCGGTTTAGCCGCATTGTTGGCGCACTGACCTCCGCTTATAAAATTACCGGGGAAGAGAAATATGTAACCTGGGCATTCCGTCACATCAATGCCTGGTTTCTTGATCCGGAAACAAAAATGAATCCTTCTCTGCTGTACGCCCAGGCGATTAAGGGGAGGGCAACTGGCCGGGGGATCGGCATTATTGACACGATCCATCTTATGGAAGTGGCACAGGGGATTATCCTGATGCAGCAGGCAAAATCGGTGAACCAGCAACAGGTTGCAGAGGTAAAAGACTGGTTTGCGCAATACATCAATTGGCTTCGAAATCATCCGTATGGCAAAGATGAGATGGAGGCAAAGAATAACCATGGGACGTGCTGGGCTATGCAGGTTGCCTCGTTTGCCAAACTCACCGGGAATAAGGAGGTTTTGGATTTTTGCCGGAATCGTTACAAAACTGTTTTCCTGCCTTATCAGATGCATGCAAACGGAAGTTTTCCGCAGGAACTGAGACGGACAAAGCCGTACGGTTATTCCATATTCAATCTGGATGCGATGGTGATGTTATGTCAGATTTTGTCGGATAAAGAACATAATTTGTGGCTTTATGAAACCATCGATGGCCGAAATATCCGCAAAGGGATCAGGTATCTTTATCCGTATATTGCCGACAAAAGTAAATGGCCGCTCAAACCCGATGTGATGTATTGGGAAAACTGGCCGGTAGCCCAGCCTTTTCTCGTGTTCGGTGCCCAGGCTTTTAACGAAGACGACTGGCTGGAAACCTGGAAAAAACTGGATCATAACCCGAAAGTGGAAGAGGTATTGCGGAATTTGCCGATCCGGAATCCGGTAATCTGGTTTGAGTGATTTTAATCAATGGTGTTACAACAACTTCTAAAATATTCAAATTTCGATTATACAGCTTTTGCAGTTGGCATCGGCCGTATAAAAGGTTAAATTTGAAATAATCCACACACTATTTTAGAAGCTACTGATGCAAACAAAGACACTCGTGACACGCGAAGAATATTTTGATCTGCTGTCCAAATCGGATGTAAAACTGGAATATCATTCAGGAGAGGTTGTTGCTATGGCCGGCGCGCAGCCTGTGCATAATATCATTTCAGCTAATTTAATTGGGGAATTTATTTATTGTCTGAAGAAAAAAGGTTGTATCGTTTTTACCAGTGATCAGCTTATCAAAATTGAGAAATGTAATAAGTATACTTTCCCGGATTTAGTTATTCTTTGTGCAAAACCGATTTATGAAAAGGCTCCACACGGGTTGAATGCGCTCGAAAATCCTGAAATTATCATCGAAGTTTTATCCGATTCAACGGAGCGTTACGATAGACTTGAAAAGTTTGATTGTTACAAAACAATTTCGTCCTTTCGAGAGTATGTGCTGGTTTCTTCCAAAAATAAAAAAATAGAAGTGCTTGTTAAAAGGAATGAAGCGGAATGGCTAAGTCATACCTATACAGATGACAGAGAAAACATACTAATAGGGAACTGTTCTATCTTGTTGGGTGATATTTATAATCATGTTGACTTATGACAACATTTCAAAGGTTTTAAGATTAAGAATTGAAAACCTGTGTTGAAATCAGCAAACGGCAAAAAACAAAAACTCTGTAACGCCTTCCCTTAATTGTGTAATAGTTTCCATTGGCTGCTGCCGATCTTTGCAAAGAGATATTTAAGAAGTCTCTGACAAATATTAATCTATTCAAAATGGAAACTATAAAATTCAAAACCAATATTAAATGCGGTGGCTGTATTGCAGCCGTTACTCCTTTTCTTACTGCCGAAAATGGATTTGACAAATGGGAGGTTGATCTTCAAAGTGAAAACCGCGTATTGTCCGTAGAAACAGGTAAATCAGCCGACGAAGTGGTTGAGGTTATCAAAAAAGCAGGTTATGTCGCTGAGCCGATTGCATCTTAAAAGCCAGAAAATAAAATAGTTACCTTAATCCGGAGCATATCAGTTTGCTATTGCTCCCGGAAGGTTTTACTTTTGTAACAATGAAAAACAAACTTCATAGATCTATCACCCTCTTTATGGCCATTCTGGTGCTGGTAAGCAGCACGGGATTTGGGCTGATAGAGCATCAATGTATGATGCGGGGGATGACTATGAAGTTTGTCTCTGAAAAAAAAGCCGATTCCTGCAAGGAAAAGGTAGTGTCTTCCTGCTGTGCAAAAAGCAAGGCAGCGCAGGATTCCAATAAAAAATTCTTCAAAAAAACAGATTGCTGCAAGGATCAACAGAAATTTGAAAAGGTAGATGTTGTTTCATCGCTTGCTTCGTTTCAGACTAAGGCTTTAAAAGTGCTGGCTGACGGTATTCTATGGTCGGTTCAGTCTTTTGTCTTTTTATCACGGGAATGGGTTTATCCGCCTGTGGCTTCTTCAGATACTACAATAACCTTCTCTTCCCTGTTTCACGGGAGAACTATGCTCTCTTTTGTACAGTCATTTTTGATATGAATCGCTGATTATTAGATTTTAATGTGTTTCTTTTTTCGGGACTCACACGTTTTTCTTATACATCAAGTGATTTAGCCAATAATGAAAAGATATTTAATCGGAGCAGTTTTGCTTCTGTCTGCGCACCTTGTTTCGGCGCAGCGAATAACGGGAAAAGTTTACGAGCAAACTGTAAAAACACTTACGCCGCTCACGGGGGCAAATGTTTACTGGGCTGGCACGACGCAATCAGCCACGACGGATACGAGCGGAAGGTTTTCAATTCCCCGCGTTACCCAGTCGAACAAGCTGGTATTTAGTTTTGTCGGTTTTCAAAATGATACTGTAAAAATTGGCGCGGAAAGCGAGCTCGAAGTCGTGATGAAAAATGATCAGACTTTGCGCGAAGTAGTGGTTAAGGCCAATGCAACGACAATTGACAGGTTATCTCCCCACCAAACAGAAATTATCACGACCCGCACCCTGGCCAAAGCTGCCTGCTGCAACCTGTCCGAGAGTTTTGAAACCAATGCTTCCGTTTCTGTTTCTTACAGTGATGCTGTAACCGGCGCCAAACAGATTCAAATGCTGGGTTTGAACGGAACTTATATCCAAACCAATATTGAGAATATTCCTACAATCCGGGGTTTGGCATCCACTTTTGGTATGAATTTCGTGCCGGGAACCTGGATTCAGTCCATTGATGTGGGCAAAGGAGCCGGTTCGGTGGTGAATGGATATGAGTCGATGACGGGGCAAATTAACGTAGAACTGCAAAAGCCGGACACCCAGGAAAAACTCTATTTTAATACCTACGTCAATAACTTCGGGCGGGGAGAAGTGAATCTCAATCTGGCTCATCAGCTGAACGATAAGTGGAGCACAGGCTTGCTGACCCATGCGAGTACGCTTAAAAACCGGGTTGATAAAAATAACGATGGCTTTCTGGATCTTCCGCTTTACACACAATACAACGTGATCAACCGCTGGAAATATCAGAATAAGAGAACAATGGCCCAGTTTGGTGTAAAAGCGCTCTATGAGGACCGGTTAGGCGGGCAAACTGATTTTCGTAAAGAAATGAAAGGCACGACCGAGGCTTATGGATTTGGTGCAAAAGTGAATCGCTATGAATTCTTTTCTAAAATTGCGAGGCTGTATCCTGACAAACCTTATAAAGGACTTGGATTAATTGTCAACGCGTCGATCCATGACTCAAAATCTTACTTTGGGCTAACCAATTACAACGGCCGCCAGGAAACTTTGTATGGTAATTTAATCTATCAGTCGATTCTGGGCAGCACCAACCATGCTTATAAAGCGGGTTTGAGTTATATGCTGGACAATTATAATGAAAAATACAGGGACACGACTTTGCTGAGACGGGAATCCGTACCGGGTGCTTTTGTGGAGTACACTTATAACAATCTTGACAAGTTCGTACTCGTAGCCGGCTCTCGTGTTGATTTTCATAATCTGTATGGTACCCAGTTTACGCCGCGTTTGCACCTGAAATACAGCTTGACGAACAATACCACGTTACGTGCGTCGGCTGGCAGAGGATTTCGGGTAACCAATCCGTTGGCTGAATATTATGGCAACCTGGTTAGTTCAAGAAGAGTGGTTTT
This sequence comes from Dyadobacter sp. LHD-138, assembly GCF_030929615.1. Classification (GTDB taxonomy): domain Bacteria; phylum Bacteroidota; class Bacteroidia; order Cytophagales; family Spirosomataceae; genus Dyadobacter. The sequence goes on from NZ_JAVFVU010000030.1 coordinate 85,289, forward strand.
TCTGGAAAAAATACGGCCGGAAGTGTCCTGGAATTATGGCGTCAGCCTGACTCAGGAATATAAACTGGGCGAAATGCAGGGAACTTTCGTTACCGATTTTTACCGTACCGATTTTGATAATCAACTGGTAGCAGATTTCGAAAACCCGAGAGATATCCGTTTTTATAACCTGAATGGGAAGGCATATGCCAACAGTTTTCAGGCAGAGGTTAATCTGACACCAATAAAACGTTTTGATTTGAAACTGGCCTATCGTTTATTCGATGTAAAACAGACGGTTAACGGACTGCATGGAGAAAAGGTTTTAATTGAAAAAATGATGGTAAGCCGTGACAGGGTTTTATTCAATGCCGGTTACGCCTTACCCTATGATAAATGGAAATTTGATGCCACGGTGCAGTGGAACGGAAAACGCAGGCTGCCATACATGGGACTGACCAGCGAAGATATGGGGCACGAAATGCCATCGGCTTCAACCACAGCGCCATCATTTTATAATCTTAATGCGCAGATTACACGTACATTTCCCAAATGGGATGTTTATCTTGGTGGTGAAAACCTGAATAATTTCCGTCAGAAAAATCCGATCATGGGTGCAAATGATCCTTTCGGGAAGCAATTTGATGCAGGAATGGCCTGGGGACCAGTTGTCGGGCGTATGATTTATGCTGGTGTACGATATAAAATTATCAGATAGTTGTTAAGGAAATGCAGGGCACTTTACGGCCCTGCATCAACAATTTATCATTAACCATAAATCACTGAAGATGAAGTTATATATCAAAAATATGGTTTGCGATCGTTGTATCAGGGTTGTCAGAGAAGAATTTGATAAACTGGGCATTGGATTAAGCCATATTGAACTGGGTGAGGTTGATACAAAGGGAAACCTTGACGAAGCTCAATTGACTGATGTAAAATACAGCCTGAAAACGAGCGGGTTCGAGTTATTGGATGATAAACGCGCTGCTTTAACCGAAAATATCAGAACATTGATTATCGAAGAAGTTCAGTATCTGAAAGGGAATAAACCTGCGGCTGTTAATTTTTCCGATTATCTTTCTCAAAAGACGGGTTATGAATATTCGTATCTGAGCAATTTGTTTTCCTCAGAAACGGGGCAAACCATCGAGCAATACATTATAGCCCAGAAAGTGGAAAAAGTCAAAGAGTGGCTTTCCTACAATGAATTGAGTTTAAGTGAAATGGCATGGCGTTTGTCGTACAGCAGTGCTGCGCATTTAAGCAATCAGTTTAAAAAAGTGACGGGGATGACGCCGGGTGAATTTAAAAAGAGCAACACGCTGGCAAGAAAAACACTGGATCGGGTAGGAGCGCCGAAAGTTTAAAATGTAATTATTAAATCAAAATATACGATGAGAAAAATTCTTTTTGCATTGCCGTTGACATTACTCCTCGCTTGTTCGGGGAATCAGGAAAAGAACAAGGAAGCCACAGGCAAAGAAGTTACGACAACCACTGCTGAGGCCCCGAAATATGCCTGTCCGATGGAGTGTGAAGGAGATAAAACCTACGCACAAGCTGGGAAATGCCCTGTTTGCAAAATGGATTTACAACAAATTGTCCTGGTCGAAAGGGATTCAACCGGGCATAAACATTAATCATCTATTCAACATCAATCAAAATACTATTATGAAAAAGACATTTTTTTTATTCGTTGCGTCGCTGTTTTTAACGGTAAGCCTTGCCAATGCTGATGGAAAGGACAAGGAAGTGAAATTCAAAACTTCCGCTATTTGTGAAATGTGCAAAGCGCGTATGGAGCGTAATCTGGGGCTTTCAAAAGGTGTGAAGGCGTCAAATCTGGATTTGAGCGATAAGGTCGTGACGGTTAAATACAATCCTGATAAAACAACGGAAGCTGCCATTAAAGCTACCATTAACAACACGGGATACGATGCAGATTTGTCTCCTGCGAATCAGAAAGCGCACGACAAATTGCCAAGCTGCTGCCGGAAAACAGCTGCGGCGCATTGATAACCAAATTCTGAATTTTAGGAAAAGGAGCTGTTTGTTTTATTGTTTTATAACGCACGCTTCCTTTCCCGATTTCTCTATCCGGCCGACATGATCATTTGATTATGTCGGCCGGAATGGATTCTGCCAGACATGAAATTGTCTCAAAAATCAGGTTTTCGGGCAGATTTATCTTCGTCTGACACCCGGATTTATGCGCGGGAAATTTGTTTGTTAGGGCTTTAAAAGTAATCATCCCCGAAAGTTTTGGATATAATCCGGACAAAACTTTGGTATGATTCCACTTCACATTTTCATAACATCTCCAAAATATCGGCGTAACCTGCTGAATCTAGTTTTGCATCCTTAAATAACTACTTATTTCAAGGATATGAAACTGAAATTTACTATTTGCGTGTTTATGCTGTCCTGCTTTTTAGGAACCGCACTGATGGCCCAGACAAATCAGGCTACGATCAGAGGAACGGTTTCCGACGGGACAAAAACACATGTTCCCGGAGCTACGGTGCAGGTGCGTAATGAATCCACAGGATTTACTTCCGCAACGACAACAAATGACAAAGGAGAGTACATTATCAAGCAACTTCCTTTGGGTAAACCTTACACGATCGTTGTTTCATACATCGGTCACGGCGAACAGAAAAAAACGGGTTATTCCTTAAATCAGGGTGATCTGGTAACTGTTGATTTTGAAATCAGAGAAACGACTAATGAACTGGATGAAGTGCACGTAGTCGGTTCAGGACTGAAAAATACAGTTACAAACTTTGGTGCAGCCACTTCGGTAACGGCGCGTGATATTGCTAAACTTCCCGTAAACGGAAGGAATTTTACTTCATTAATGGATTTATCCCCATTAAGTAAATCAGGGGGAAGTCTTTCAGGACAATTGGCTTCGTCGACCAACTTCACGATCGATGGGATGACTGCTAAAAATGCAACATCCGGTGGTACAACCAACCGTAACGGCTCTCCTTACGCGATTTCCATGGAAGCGGTTCGTGAATTTAAAGTGGTAACAAACCAGTATGACGTAACCTACGGAAGAAGTGGTGGCGGTTCGGTAAGTACTGTAACCAAATCAGGAACCAACACATTGAGCGGAAGTGCTTTCGTATTTGGTCGGACAGACTGGTTGTCGAGCCCTTATGACATTCGTGGAAACAAGCGTAATGTTCCTTTCTCGACCTATCAGTATGGTTTTTCTTTGGGCGGGCCTATCATCAAAGATAAGGCACATTTCTTCGTGGCATGGGATCACCAGGCGGATTCCCGTCCGCTGCAAATCGCAGATATCCAGAGCGCAGCGGATGAAAAACGTTTCAGTGTTACGAAAGCATCTCTGAATCGTTTTGAAAGTATTGCAAGAAGCAAATATGGCGTGGCTAACTCACCGCAATTCGGTTCTTTTGATAAGAAAGAAAAAACAGAATCTATTTTCGCCCGTATCGACTGGCAGCTTAGCAAAAAACATTTGCTGACCATCCGTAATAACTTCGGTTTTGATAAAAACAACCAGAGTATTGGTGATAACAGCTCGATCAATACGTACGAAACCTATGGCACTTCCAGAGGCTTGGATAATAGCCTGTTATTTACCTTGCGTTCGGTTGTTAGCCCTCGTTTGATCAACGAAGCGAAATTGCAGCATATGTATACGAAGGAAAACAGTATTCCTAACCCGCAATTGCCTGGCGCAAATATTCCCCGTGCAATCGTGGAGCGTGTTGCTTCAAATGTTGACGGAAAAGATGTTTTTACAACGATTCAGCTGGGTGGACAGCGTTATATTCCGGAGCATTTTTATAATAACACGATCCAGTTTACGGACAATGTTTATTATAACACAAACAACGTAAGCTATACTTTCGGAGCAGATTTGATGTATACCAACATGAATTCTCTTTACGGAAGTGAAATGAACGGACGTTTTTACTTCACAGGTCTTGACAATTTTGAGAACCTGAAACCATACCGTTATGCCCGTGAAATTGCACTTAGCCCGGATCACGCTGTAAAGCAAAATATCCTTAACACGGGTGTTTATGGACAATTGCAAACCAAGTTGTTTACCGGATTTGAATTGATGGCGGGTGTTCGTGTGGATTATGCCAATTACATGAACAGACCGAATTTCAACCAAACTGTGTTCAATGAACTTGGATTGCGAACGGACAATACGATCAAAACTTTCCAGATTCAGCCCCGTGCAAACGTAACCTGGGATTTCAACGAGCAAGGAAAAGATATTTTACGTTTTGGAGCCGGTGTTTTTGGATCAGATATCAACAACTATGCGATGATCAACAACATGCTGTTTGATGGAACAAAGGTGGCTTCGGTGGATATCCAGGGGGCCAACCTGGTTCCTACCCCTAATTTTCCAGGTTACCGTGCCGATCCTTCAACCGCTCCGGGTGTTGAATTGCTTAAAGTGCCTGGTGTGTCCAACAATGCGACCATTAACATGAACGGTGCAGATGCGAAAGTGCCTACGATTTACAAGGCAAATATCTCATACAGTCACTTTTTTAGCGATCGTTTCAAAGTTGGTTTGAGTGGATACATGACGCTGGGACGTAATAATTACATGTATGTGGATGGAAACATGGTAGATCAGCCATTCTTCCGTTTATCAAATGAAGGCAACCGTGGCGTATTTGTGCCTGCTGAAAGTATCGCAACCGCAAATGGCTCAACAGACTGGCAAAAAGGACGTAAATCGACCAATGTCGGCCGGGTATTGGAGCTGAATAGCAAAGGAAAAGTAAATGCATTTGCAGTCGTTGCCGATGCGACATACCAGTATTTCAGAGACGGAGAAATCACGGTAAGTTATACTTACAATGATGTTAAGGATAATACTTCTTACAACGGAAACGTGGCAAACTCGGCTACTTTGTCTTTGATGGTGAACGATGATCCGCGTGATTTGAGCCGTGTAACCTACTCAGATAATCAGTTCCGCAATAAACTGGTTGTTTATGGAACATTGCCAACTTTCTATGGTATCAGTGTTGGGGTGCGTTATTCAGGTACCGGGGGTACGAGATATTCGCTTGCCGTGGGTGGTAACGTGAATGGTGATTTTGTTAACTCAAATGATCTTGCCTTTATCTTCGATCCAAAAAATGCTGCTGTAACGGAAAAGTATCGTACGGGTATCCAGACTTTGCTTGATAACCCTGAGGTTAACAGCGGCTTGAAAGATTATATCCGTAAAAGTGCGGGTAAAATCGCTGAGAGAAACGGTGGTATCAATGGTTTCTACGGAACATGGGATTTGAAACTTGCCAAGAAATTCCATATCTATAAATCACAAAGCATCGAAGTTTCCGCCGATATTTTCAATGTCGCCAACTTGCTTAACAAGAAATGGGGCACGCAGGATATCCTGGGGAAACAAAATATCTACTCGCTTAAAAGCTTTGACGCAACAAGCAAAAATTACAACTATGACGTGAGTCCGACAACCGGTATCGTAGTTCCTTCGGGAAATCCTTACCAGATCCAGTTGGGATTGCGTTATGCGTTCTAATGTTTTGTTAAACGCAGCGTAAGGGAGTTTTTGCGCGGAGTTACGCTGAGGGATTTGTTCGCTCGGCGTAACTTTTTTATTTAAACGCTGAGGTAGGGGGAGGTTTACGCGGAGTTCCGCTGAGGGATTTGTTTTCTTGGTGTAATTTTTTTCTTAAACGCAGCGTTAGATGAGTTTTTTCGCTGAGTGCGCTGAGTTTTTTTTGATAAAATTGATAACTCCCGGACTCTGCGTAAAACTCCACTTCCTCTGCGTTAAAAATAATATCAGGCGTTAACTCACCCTTGATAAAACCTCCCCCTTCCTCTGCGTTTAAATAAATTAATCTATTTTTGCATAAATTAAATCGAGCAGAAACATTGGCCTGGTATCATACATATTTTGAAGGTTTGCCACAGAAGGCATGGAAGTTAAATCAGGACGAAGAGTATACCGAATACGAAGTCGATTTTTTACGTGATACCCTGGATTTAAAAGAAGGCAGCCGGGTGCTTGATGTGATGGCCGGTTATGGTCGTCACGCATTGCCTTTGGCGGATCTGGGTATAACGATGACCTGCATTGACCTGTCAAAAGAATATTGCGACGAATTGCAAAAAATATCCAAACAGGAGAGTTTGTTCGTAAACGTTATTTGTGACGATATTCTGGCCACCTCTTTTGAAAAAAAATCCTTTGATGCGGCCTATTGTATCGGCAATAGTTTTAGCTTTTTCCCCCGGGAGGATATGCAGAAATTCCTGCAAAAAATCGCTGACCTGCTCGTAACAGGCGGGCAGTTTGCCATCCATACGGAAAATCTTGCTGAAAGTATTTTTCCAAATTTTCAGGTTAGAAACTGGATGCCCGTAGCAGGTGATATTACCTATCTTGTCCAAAATGAGTATCATCCGGAGGAAGGTTTCATCGAAGCCGAACAGACATTCATTTCAGGAACGGAGAAAGTTACGCACACCGTTCGTCAGCATATTTACACCTTGGGTGAGCTGAATTTTATGTTTCAGTCAGCCGGTTTGAAAGTGATCGGAGCATTTGGGAATCTGGAAGCCGATCCGTTTATGCTTGGTGACGAACAGCTTTATCTGATTGCCAGAAAAATATAGTCAGTGCGGTAGTTTGGACCGGAGCAGGCCATAAGTCCAGGTTCCTGCGATTGCGCTGAGAAGGGTTATGATGACGACTAAAAAACCGCTTCCAATTTGTGCAAACAAGGGTCCCGGACATGCGCCGGTAATAGCCCAGCCGAGGCCAAACATAAATCCGCCATAGATCTGTCCCTTGTTAAATTGTTTTGGCGGAATACTAACCGTTTCCCCGCTAACCGTTTTGATATTAAACCGTTTGATCATTTGCAGTGAAAGCAGGCCCACAACAACGGCCGAGCCGATAACGCCATACATGTGGAAGGAATCGAAACGGAACATTTCCTGGATTCGGAACCAGGATACAATTTCAGCCTTTACAAATACGATTCCGAAAAAAACACCGACGATCAGATATTTTAAATTACCGGCAAAACCTTCCGATTGTGTTTGCTGATTGGTGCCATCATAACCGTCCTGCTCCTTATTCAAAAGCTTGATTTCTTCGGCTGAATTACCTTTAATGGTTGTCATATTTTAATGATTTGACGTCTTACGTGAGAAATTAGTTAACCAATTGCAATAACCAGGGTAATAAAACCCAGGTAGAAAAGAAGCCGCCAACCATGAAAAATATGGTTGCGATCAGCGACGGCCATTGCAGGTTTGAAAGCCCCATGATGGCGTGCCCGGATGTGCAGCCACCGGCATAACGGGTGCCAAATCCAACGAGAAATCCTCCCAAAACGAAAAATATTAATCCTTTCAGAGAAAAAATATTGTCAACGGAAAACAGATCTTTCGGCATTAATCCTGAAAAATCGGTGATTCCCAATTGTGTTAAACTGTATTTCGTTGCATCTGCAATGATCAGTGAATCCGGGTTGGTTAACAAATAGGTAGCGATAAATCCACCGATGGTGATACCGGCTACAAAGAATAAATTCCAGGCTTCTTTACGCCAGTCGTATTTGAAAAAAGAAATATTGGCGGGAATCACCGCGGCACAGATATGCCGTAAGGAAGAGGAAATACCAAAGGATTTATTTCCTAAAAGAAGTAAAACCGGGACAGTAAAACCGATAATCGGGCCGGCAATATACCAGGGCCAGGGTTTGTGGAGGAGTTCGAAGATTTCCATATAAAGTTGTCGAATGAATCAGATTGTATTTTATTGATGAACGATATCGAAACAGGAGGCTCCGATGGAGCCAGGCACATTGATAATTTACTTTTTTCTATAAACAGGAAGCTCTGATCGAGCCGATTGGAACTTATGCAATTAACTTGCATGACCAATGTTCTGTACTTTTTTCTATAAACAGGAAGCTCTGATCGGGCCGATTTTGGTTTATAAGATTAATTTCTTTACCCAATGTTTCGTACGTTTTCGGCCCAATAGGGGCGTCCTGTTTATAGCCGGACAAATCAGAAAAAGTGTAATTTGGCTCCATTGGAGCCACCTGTTTTTGTCTAAAAAGAACGCCGGCAAGAATCCGGCTGAAATAATCAATTTAAAGATACCGCTGTTTTACTAATTGCGCCAAAACCTCCCTCAATATTCACGACATCGTCAAATCCTCTGGCTTTTAAAATGGATGCCGCGATCATGGACCGGTATCCACCTGCACAGTGTACGTACAAGGTTTCGTTTTTCGAGAGCGCCGACATATTGTCATTTATCGTATCCAGTGCAATGTTCTCGGCACCTTTAACATGCCCGGATGTAAACTCGTCCGGTTTTCTGACGTCGATTACTTTAACGTTTCCGGCATTATAGCGCTCCGCGAATTCGTCGGCAGACAGTGAGGTCACCGAATCCACTTCCTTTCCTGCTTTTTCCCAGACATCAAATCCCCCGTTAAGATAACCAATTGCATAGTCATACCCGACACGGGCCAGGCGGGTGACAACTTCCTCTTCTCTGCCAGGCTCCGTTACGAGCAATATATTGTGTTTCAGGTCAGGAATAAGTGCCCCGACCCAGGGCGCAAAACCGCCATCAATACCAATGTTAATCGAATTTGGAATAAAACCCCTGGCGAAATCTTCAGGTTTCCGGGTGTCCAGAATCAACGCGCCCGTATTATTCGCTTTCGCTTCAAATGCGTCTGGTGACAAAGCCTGATCCCCGCGTTCCAATACGGTATCGATACTTTCATAGCCATCCCGGTTCATTTTTACATTTTCAGGGAAATACTGCGGTGGTTCAGTCAATCCGGATGTTACTTCACTGATGAATTCTTCTTTGGTCATATCGGCTCGGAGTGCATAATTGAACCTTTTCTGGTTTCCCAAAGAATCACTCGTTTCCTTACTCATACTCTTTCCGCAAGCCGAACCTGCACCGTGCGCCGGGTATACAGTTACAGCATCAGGTAAGGTCATGATTTTAGTACGCAAGCTATCAAACAGGATTCCGGCCAGATCGTCCTGGGTCATACTTCCATTTTGAGCCAGATCTGGGCGGCCGACGTCGCCGATAAACAAGGTGTCGCCACTAAAAAGTGCGACCTCTTTCCCGTTTTTATCCGATAGCAGATAACAGGAAGACTCCATCGTATGGCCTGGTGTATGCAGAACCTTGATCGTGACCTCGCCAAGCTGAAATACTTCCCCGTCATAGGCGATGTGGGCTTTGAAGCCTGTATTCGCTTCCGGACCGTAAATGATTTCGGCCCCTGTTTTCTCGGCAAGATCAATATGTCCCGAAACGAAATCGGCGTGGAAATGGGTTTCAAAAACATATTTGATTTTTACCTTTTCACGTTTTGCTTTTTCGATATAAGGGGCAACTTCTCTTAACGGATCAATCACGGCGGCTTCACCGTTGGAAGAAATGAAATAAGCTCCCTGAGCCAGACAGCCGGTATATATTTGTTCGATTTTCATCATCATTGGATTTTTTGCAGAAAAAGATTTCGAAGGATTTCTGCGTTAGTTTGTTTTATTAATACTCAAAATTCGGGTAAAAATTGAAGAGCGTATGTGATTTTAGTCACTCAGGGTTAAAAAAGTCAGTCTTTTTGTTTGCTTAAAACGAAAAATGAGCCGGTTGCGGTGATGTTAATACGGTAACTCTTTCAGAATAATATAAATTCCAATACAGAGTACAAACCAGCCAAAGGTGTTCTTTAATGCGGTACCTGAGAATTTATCGGACCAGTAATTTCCGACGAAAAAGCCGGAAACGGAAAGAAGGGTTATCTTCAAAATCAGCAGCCAGTCGGGTCTTATGAGGTTGATCTCAGAAAAGAAACCAAGCATGGACTGGACGCCAATGATGAGCAGGGAGGTTCCAATCGCCTTTTTTATCGGGATTTTGTTTAGAATTGTCAGGAAGGGGATAATCAGAAATCCTCCTCCCGCTCCCGAAATACCGGATATTGTCCCAACGAGGATTGCTTCGGGTATGATCAGTTTTTGATTTGCCGGGGTAGGATTCTGGATATTTTTGAAAGCTTTTTCTTTGCGTAAAACCATTAACAATGCAGCCGAAATCATGACCGTTGCGAAGAACAGCATGATGAACAGCGATCGTGAAAGGATTAGGTTGTCGGCCAATAATACTTCCTGAGGAATCGTCGGCAGGATTATTTTTCTTGCAAATATTACCGCCAGTGTGGAAGGTATACCGAAGAGCAGTGCCATTTTTAAATCGACAGCGCCCGTTTTGTATAGTGGTAAAGCACCTGTCAGACTTGTAATGCCCACAATGAATAAAGAATAAGCTGTGGCATTTAGCGGGTCGACAGCGAACAGATAGACCAAAATGGGTACCGTCAGGATCGACCCGCCGCCGCCGATCATGCCTAACGATACCCCGGTTAAAACAGACGCCAGATAGCCAAGTATTTCCATTTCTCTCCAAGATTTTTGACAAAGCTCGGAAGAGAAACAGCGGTAGTCTGTGACAATTATCACGCTGAAATATTTATTTCAGCCATTCGATCGCATTTCGGTTCAGTCTCACTTTTTTATCCGTTTCCATTTTTTTTAACAGCCTGGAAACAACCTCTCTGGATGTGTTCAGGTCGTTGGCAATTTGCTGATGCGTGATGGTAATGTCCTTTTTACCGGCTTGTGAAAACTGGTTTGATAGATAAAATTCGAGCCTTTCGTCCATGCCTTTGAACATCACGTGGTCAAGCAGGGTGAGTAGTTCATCAAAGCGGTCACGGTAGTTTTCAAGAACGAAATAATACCAGCTTTTGTAATTTTTCATCAGCTCATCAATAACGGAAACCGGAATCATGATGGCGACGGTGTCTTCCAGCGCTTTTCCCAAAACCTGGCTGGTCTCCTGTTTGGCTGCACAAATGATGGATAATGCACAGGCCTGCCCCGGATTTAAGTGGTAAATAAAAGCTTCTTCCCCGTCATCACCTTCACGATAAAGCTTCACAACGCCCTCAGCAACCAGAACGGTGTACTTGATGTATTGTCCCTGCCGCATGATCAATTCTCCTGCTGGGATATGTTTTAACAGAGCAACTTCTTCAATTTTGTCTTTCAGCGCAGGTTCGAAAAAGGGGAACCGCGTCTCGATGTAATGACGGACTGTTCCGGTGTTCGCGTTGTCCATAGAGGTTCTTGGTTTTAAATTTTAACGGTTTTCCAGTTTCCCGCTTTGAAACGCCAGATTCCCAGCAAAGCCAGGCAGGATTCAGCCACCGGAACGGAAATGAAGACACCGATGGGACCTAATGCAAATACAATGGCTAACAGATATGCCAGCGGAATTTCGATCATCCAGAAACAGATCAGGTTAAGAATCGTCGGGGTTTTGGTATCACCAGCGCCGTTGAGCGACTGGATAACCACCATGCCATAGGCGTAAAATCCATAACCAAGGCACAAAACCCGCAACGCAAGTTTTCCGGTATGAATTACTTCAGCATTCGGGCTGAACCATCCAACGATCGTTTCTGCTCCAATGAACATAAAAACAGATAGGCCAACAAGGAAAAACAGGTTATAGGAAGCACAGCGCCAGACGGAAAGTTCAGCACGCTCCGGTTTTCCTGCACCCAGGTTTTGTCCTACCAGCGTTGCGGCGGCGTTCGCCAGTCCCCAGGCAGGTAAAAGCGTAAACATGATTACACGGATGGCAATGGTATATCCCGCAACAACATCGCTGCCAAATTCGGCCAGGATACGGGTCAGGAAAATCCAGCTTGCCGAGGATATCAGAAATTGTACGGTTCCGCCCGTGGCAACTTTAATGAGCGCCACAATCGTTTCCTTATGCGGTTTTAAATCTTTCAGGACAAATGCCAACGCGGTATTAACGCGGGTCAGCGAATAAAGCTGATAACCAACGCCAACAGAGCGTCCCATGGCCGTTGCGATGGCGGCACCGGCAACACCAAGTGCTGGCAAGGGGCCCAAACCGAAAATAAGAATCGGGCCAAGGATCATATTCAGGCCATTGGCAATGATCAGTGAACGCATGGCGGTGGCTGCGGATCCTGCGCCGCGCAAAGCACCGCTTAATGAATAGAGCAATATCACAACGGGCGCACTCAGGAACTGTATTTGGGCAAAAATAGTCCCGGTTTCGATCACCTTTCGGTCGGCCCCCATGAGATGTAGAATATCGCTGGCAAACGTAAAACCGAGCAAAGCTATGGGGAATGAGATTCCCAGGGAAATCAGGATAACCTGGCCGATGGCCCGCCGGGCCTGTGCGTTATTGCCTTCGCCGACACGCCGGGCGATGGTTGCCGTTGCAGCAGTGCTTAACCCGATGGCAACCGAATAAACCAGTGTAATAACCGATTCGGTAAGTCCTACGGTCGCAACCGCTTCTATGCTTATTTTCGAAACAAAGAAAATATCAACAACCGCAAAAAGGGATTCCATGACCATTTCCATGATCATTGGAACAGATAAAAGGAAAATTGCCCGGTTGATACTTCCGTCCGTGAAACTCTCTTCGGACCCACCTAAGGCCTGACGAAGTAGTTGAAGCCACTTTTTCATGTATAAAAAGAAAAAATCAGATTAACAATAAGGATCTACACGTTTTAAAAACGCGCAGAAAATGGCCTGGAAATTAGGACTAAAAAGACGGAGTGGCTTAAAGTAAGCCGGGGATGATCACCAACATAGGTTTAATGTGTTTTGACAAATATACAAAACTGTTTTTTTTATATTCAAATAAAAAACAGGAATACCAGCATGTTAGTTGTATCTTCATCCCGGATGTACTTGAACTTTTGAACATTATATTCCGTTTTCTAACTACCTTTTTGTACAAAAAAGGACTGGTTACTCACCAAACGTGGAAGCCAGAACAATAACATTATTCTGAATGATCGATAAAAGTAAATTATTTTCAACCGCTGTAAAGCAGGAAACGGCAGTCCTGGTGGCTGTGAGTACACAAAAACAAAGCAGCGGTAAAACGAAGGAATATCTGGAAGAGCTGGATTTTTTGGCAGCTACGCTGGGTGTAAAAACCGTCCAGAAATTTACGCAAAACCTTGAACGCGCTGATATCAAGACCTATGTAGGAAAAGGGAAACTTGAAGAAATAAATATTTTCGTAACTGCGAACCCTGTGGACATGATTATTTTTGATGATGATCTTTCTCCGTCGCAGGTGCGAAATCTTGAAGTTGTTTTTAAGGATATTAAAGTGTTGGACAGGAGTCTCCTGATCCTGGATATTTTCGCGATGCGTGCCAAAACGGCGCAGTCGAAATTACAGGTGGAGCTTGCCCAATACCAATACCTGTACCCACGTCTGACCAGACTTTGGACGCACTTAAGCCGCCAGTCGGGCGCAGGAGTGGGGATGCGCGGTCCGGGGGAAACGGAGCTTGAAACGGATAGACGTATTGTAAAAGACCGGATTGCGTTTCTGAAAGAGAAGTTGGAAAAAGTGGATCGCCAGAGCATGACCCGACGTAAGGAACGCGACCGTCTGGTACGTGTTGCTATCGTGGGTTATACCAATGTAGGGAAATCGACTTTGATGCAGGGGCTTTCCAAATCGGATGTTTTTGCGGAAAACAAGTTATTTGCTACCGTGGACTCTACGGTACGCAAAGTGAATATGGAAAATGTTCCCTTTTTGCTGACCGACACCGTTGGTTTTATCAGGAAACTGCCGACGACGCTTATCGAGTCTTTCAAATCAACGCTGGATGAGGTCCGGGAAGCGGATATTCTCGTGCATGTTGTGGACATTGCGCATGAATCTTTTGAGGAACATATTGAAGTAGTAAATAATACCCTGATTGATATTGGTGCCGCGGATAAGCCGACGATTCTTGTTTTTAATAAAATTGACCTTTACAAACCTGCGCCTCAGGAAGAAACCTGGGAGGGAGAGGAGAAGCCCGAGGAAGAAGAAATTACGCCTGAAAATACTTTAAGCCAGCTAAAGAAAAGTTATTTGTCGCATAAGGCGGACCAGGTTGTGTTTATTTCTGCCCGGAAAAAAGAAAATATGGAAGAGCTGCGTAATGTACTTTTCGCGCTAGTGAAAGAAAAACACTTCGCGATATATCCCAACTGGCTTGATTTAGGTTATTCTCCTGTACAATCAGAAGAATAAGTATTTGTAATTGAATCGGATTTTTTCCAATTTTGCACCCCGATTGGTATTCATAGGAATATGGGTACCAATTTTTTGACTGCGTAGTTCAACGGATAGAATAGGAGTTTCCTAAACTCTAGATATGGGTTCGATTCCCGTCGCGGTCACAAAAAAAGAAGTACAAAACAGCCAGCATCGTTTCAAAAAACGGGCTGGCTGTTTTGTTTGCTAGTTTGTTTTTACATTTTAGGAAGGTTTATCATACTTTTTAATGCCAGAATTTCCGCAGGTTTTTTTTAATATGTTTGTGATCTACCCATTGTAATTTCACTCAAACTCCCTGCTTCGGATCAACAAACGCCATTAATTTTACTCCGGATATATCACCGGAATGGATATCGGTGTGCGAAAGGCCTTTTAAATCAATAACAGATACTTTGTTTTCACCATAGCAGATAAATGAAACGGTTACCTTAGGTTTGCCTTCGTTAAAGGCTCCGGCACCCTTTTCGGGGTAATCCGCCATGAGTCGGTTGAGTGTTTCAGGACTGGCGAATTCAAGACATTTTAACGTAAACCGATCATAATCACCATCCCAGTTCAGATAAAGCAGAAATGGACTATTATCCATGATTTTGAAATAAAAATTAAATTGCCGGTTCTGTGCATACACGCTGGAAAGCAGCAGTTCGCTGGACTCGGAAAAGTAGTATTTTATCTCATTTCTTAAATAATCTATTGAATTCATTATATTTTATTATTGTTTGTTCTGAGATTTATCTATAATAACAAATATAATTAATGAACCATTTAATTTTGAGCGAATTTATTTTTTTAACCGTGGTGCTCGCATCATCAATAAAAAAGGTCTGTGAAAAACACAGACCTGATAAAGTTTTATGGTTTAGCCGATTAGCTTGATTGATCGGTGGTGGTTGCTGTTGGACCATTTTTCTTGACGGATTCGATGCCGTTATCTCTTCCGGCTGTACTTTCATACATTTCGCTGCTGCCGATGATCTGGCCGTTGCCCGCTTTTAAATTGAAATAATATTTGCCATTTTTTGATGTGTTCTTTTCATAGCGTGCGTCATCCGGTGAATTTTTCTTTACAGAATCAATGCCGTTTTCACAGGAACTTTTCGCTGCATAACCTTCGCTGGCAAGGATCACTTGTCCATTGTCTGCTTTGAGATTAAACTGATATTCTCCATTTGCACGTTTGGTAATTACGTATTTGCCCATAAAATGTGAATTGAAATGTGAGAAATAATTTATTATGGTAAATAAACGTATCGCAATGATAAATGCAAATTATTCATTAACAATAAATTGTATCATTAAATTAAGACATTTGTCTGAAGTCAAAAAAGGGAAGCCATGCAGTCATTGTGCGTATAGTAAGAAACGAGGCTGCCGTTTACCAGATGCCGCATCGTTGAGATACTAAAAAAGATCAGGGAGCCGCACATGAAGTACAGCTCCCTGACCGAGGAGGGGGTACTGTTTGTTTACTTTTGATTCTCGACAGGATCGGGTTCCAATTCGCCCAGGTCGACATTGTCCACCGCCGTGGTCATGCGGGTAACTGCAAAACTGTTAGGTCCGGTCTGGACGACCGCAAACTGGCTGTAAGAAGTACCTGACGAAGTGTACGGGGTTGCATTAACCGGCGAACCGTTTACATACACCGTTACAGATATTTCTGTAATCAGACAAACGCCGCGACTACTGGCAGTCCATTGGCCATGGGCGGCAATGGAGAAATTGTCATTACTGCAAAAGGCGCTGGCATAATGCACGGTTCCGGAAGCGGCGAAGGCAGTAGAATTAATGATGTGAGCAAGAGGATAAGCCATGATTTCTTTTTGTTTACGTTGATTTGTCCGTCCAAGAATTCGTTTCTAAGACAAATCAAAATTAGCAGGTTGGATAGTCTCGGAACAGCCGTAAAACACCTGATTCTGAAAACAGGTGTTTACACGGGTATAAGAATCTTGTAAGCTTATGATTTGACAACCAGGTGATTTGTTTCTCCGCCTCTTGTTTTTGGGAAATGATGCTTGTTGAATAAAATGATGGCCAAAAGAATAACCCCGTACGCCAGCAGCTGCAAGACCGTAATCTCTTCCTTGAAATAAAACACGGCAATCATAAAACCGATCAGCGGGTTTATGTAAAGTAAAATGCCCATCGTAGACGAGTTTACGCCTTGTAAGGCATAAAGGTTCATGAACAAAGGCATGATCGTAAAGATGACGGCGATAAAGGTAATGATCAGATAAAATGAATATTCGGAGGGTATGGCGGCGCTGTATTCCGGGTAAAACGGAAGCAGGATCATGGCCGAAAATGAAATCTGTAAAGTGAGCAGGATAAATTTATCAAAACCAAAGTTTTTCCGTTGGATAACCAGATACAGTGCATATGAGGAGGCGATGATCAGGCTGTACAAAAGATCGGCAACGTGATTGATGGATAATAACATACAGCTGAAAGCACTCAAAGCAACCGCTATCCATTGCCAGCGGTTTAGTTTTTCCTGTAAAATAAAATAGGCCAGGACAGTCGTCAAAATCGGGCATACCAGGTAAGCGAGGGCCCCGGCTTTAACACTGATATGGTTTACGGCGTATATAAAAAAGAACCAGTTGGCCGTAAGCAAAAGTCCGCCGGTTAATGTTTGGAGAATAGCTTGTTTCTTTTGTTTCGGCGACAATGCCTTAAATAGCTCAATGTTGTGTTTCAAAACTTTTGTCCTGAAAACGAGACCGATAACCAGCATAAAAACAGCACAGAAAAAAACTCTGTAAAACAGGATGTCCAAGGAAGGATAATCATGAAGCGCTTTTAAAGCCAAACTGAAAAATCCCCAAATTGCAAAGGAAGAAAGCGCGGAGACGTAGTACTTTGACAAATTCATTACTGTGTATTCAGGATGCGTAACAATGCACATAAAAGAGGTTAAGCGGAGAATAAGTTCCTGAAAATCTTGTTCTTCACCCTTATTGAAACCGGATTTTGCGGAAAATTGTGCTAAATCTATCGGATCGTGTTCATGAATTTCCCCATCTTTCTCAGTGATTTTAAAAACGGGAAAGTAATGATTAATGCTTAACTTGTTAATATATAATATTTTATAGTTCAGTGTTTTCGTTTGCATCGGGTAGCACGGAAATTTTATTGTGTGCAACAATACCATCTTACTTTTTCAGCATGCAACGACCATCCGGTATGTCCCGAATTAAATACATTTCTTTTACCATCCTTTTTTCGTGCGTTATTCTGCAATCCTGTAAGAAAGACGCTGAAAAAATGACCAGGGAAGAGCTTGCACAGGAATTGAGCAAGGAGAAATATTACACTAAATTGCTATCGTATGCAGAAAATGCAGGGATAAAAACAGAGAAATTTTCGGTAGGAGAAGCCGCCCGTGTTTTTGCATTATTGGAAGAAACAGGTTATGGGCATCAACCCTCGATACGGTATGTCAACAAAAAAGTAAAGGCCGACACGGCGATTTTGAGAAAAGCAGCCGAAGAGCTGGTTAAAGGCGAGGAGGTGGATAAGGTCCTGCAAAAGCTGGAACCTGAGTTTTCGGTTTATAAAAACCTCAAAAAACATTACACCAGGCTAATTCAGGAAAATAAGCAGGATAGTGCGGCTCTTGTTGCGGAATCGCTGAATGCCTACCGCTGGATTCGCCGCCAGGCAAATGGGGCGCCGCGTGTGGTGATGGTCAACATTCGTGGTGCCTATCTTACGGGTATGGAGGCTGGTGGAAAGGATATTATTACGATGCGGACCGTGGCCGGAAAGCGGGAAACACCGACACCCACTATGGATACCTATGCCACGAGTATCGTAACAAACCCGTATTGGAATGTGCCTAAAAGTATTGCCATCAAGGAAATTTTCCCGAAGGCTTCGAAAGACGCATCTTATCTTTCAAGAAATAAAATCGAAATAATTAATGGACAAGGAGAGGTGCTAAACCCAGAGGATGTCGATTGGGAATCAATGACGGCTGACAAGTTCCCCTACCGTTTTCGTCAGGAAACCGGGGAGGATAATGCTCTGGGACTCCTGAAAGTCGAGATAAAAAATCCGCTTTCCATTTATCTGCATGATACCAATGCAAGATATCTTTTCAAGAGCAATCAGCGCTGGAGAAGTCACGGCTGTGTTCGGGTGCAGCATCCGACTGAACTGGCCAATTTTATGGCAGGTGAAAAATTGTTGAAAAATGACTCACTGACCGAACCGGATACCGCTTCGCTGCCCCCTAAATGGCATAAACTAAAAAAAAGAGTTCCTGTGTTTCTCCTATATCTGGGCGCGGACTGTAACGCAAAAGGAGATCTGCTTTACTTTGCAGATGTGTACAAAAGAGATGCGCCCAAGTTCTGACCCTTTTCTTTGGTTAGATTAAGGCCCGCTAACAGCGATGATTTTTTGAAATAAGCCTGGTTTTGCGAATAGATGAATAATCCTGCTCCGTTGTACAAAAGGTCGATCAGCTTTTTGTGATCCGCGATGGAAACGGCGGGGCAGCCCTGGCTTCTTCCCAGGCGGCCGGTGTTTCTGATGAAGTTTTCGCTTACATAATCGGCTCCGTGCATCACGATAGCACGTTCAAAAGCGCGATCATTGATCCCTTTTTCAACCCCTTCAAGTCGCAGTGAAAGGCCGTGTTTTCCCTGATAGGTACCCAGTGTTTTGTAAAAACCGAGGCTTGACTGATAAGAGGAATTATCGTTGGAGAAACTTTTGGCAAATTCCTGGCCGGAGTTTCGTCCGTGAGCCACGAATGTATTGAGCAGTAACTTTTTTTGTATAAAATCGATCACATACAATCGCTTTTTGGTGGACGACTGGCTGAAATCGGCAATGGCCATGATGTGTTTTCCCAGGTTCATTTTGTGGAAGCCATACCAGGCATACTGGAAAGCAGCTTCCGAAAGTCCGCGTTCTTTCAGATCAAGAGAATCGTAGAGTGCGACCCATTCTGGCTTAGAAACCGTGTCGTGAAGGACTGTTAAAGTGTCCTGAGGAGCCTGCTGCTGAGAAACTGAAAGTGGATTTATTTTTTGAAAACCAAAGGAAACGCTAAGCGCAACACCCATTACCAATACTACTACCTGTGCTTTTGTCATCTCGAATACTTAAAGTTTTTTTAATAAGATTCAGTAAGGAGGACCATGGGAAACGATAAATAAAACGTCGAAAAGGACGAAAACTTGTTTCTGTACGATCCTTATCCTTTTCACCACGAATCTTTTTAACAAGACATGGACTGGGAATGGTTCCGTTGGCTATTTTTAAATAATTTAAAATCAGCTGATTGAGCGCGTTTTGGATGTTTTTTGTCGATAAAAAAAGAAATTTAGTACAGCTGGAATCCGGATGAAATATTTTCAGGCGGTAGCAATCTATTTGGGATTCTAAAACGTAAATGTGTATTAGCTGCTTTATTAATGCTTACAGTTAATAGCGGAATTTAAATTTTGTCAACTTTTTAAAACGGATATTTGCTAGCCTGTCCGTTCGTAAATCATTATGAATAAGTGGAAGATATTATTTGTTGACAGTTGCGCGATTGTCAGAATTGGTTTAAATCAGATAATATCCGGCAACTTTGATTGTGAAGTTTTATCCGTGAAAAGTACCGTAAGTGAGGTGACACGGCATGTAAAAAGCGGAGTAAAGTTTGATCTCGTCATCATCGGGAATATCGAAGAGGACGTTGAAGAATTAATCAATGAAATCCGCCAGTTCAGGGACCAAACGAGGATATTGATTTTTGCTCAAAACTTGCATTATTCCTACGCCATGAATTACCTGATTGCCGGAGCTAACGGGTTTCTTACCCAGAGAGCTCCAAGCAATGAAATTATTAAGGCTATGGAAAAGGTGCTCAGCCAAAACCGCTATCTGTGTCTGGAATTACTCGAAGCGATGGCGCAGGAAACCTTTCTGAATAATGTTCACAGAAGAAAGAATCCCTCTGCCAGACACAGGGATATGCCTTCGAAATCGGTCCATGACAGGCTTTCCAAACGTCAGAAAGAAATTGTGGATTACCTGATAAAAGGCGAGACGGTATCGTCAATTGCCAATCACCTGGATATTAAAGTTTCAACGGTGGCAACGCATAAGTCAATTCTTTTTGAGAAACTTGGTGTTAAAAATGTGCTCGAACTAGTTGACGTTTACTACGGAGAAATGGTTGTTTAAAGTCCTTAACCTGTTCCACACTTGCACACTTATTTTATTTTTATGTCAAATTTTGGGGCATTCACGAAACCTGCAGCAATTGCTGTTACTTTTGTAATTCAATCCGATTGTTCTTGTTATGTCTTCTTCAAAAATTTACAGATACGTTGCGCATAGCCTTCTTGCAGGTTTTGCCCTGTTGTTTTCCTGTAATCGTCATTTTTCTGTTTCCGGAAACCAGTACAAGGAATATGCGATCGACCAGCAAACCAGCGTTGATTCTTCGCTGATCAAATATTATCTGCCTTATAAAAAACGGGTTGAAGCCGAAATGAGCCGTGTCATTGGCCGCAGCGAAGTAGCGCTTACCAAGCCTTCTGACCCTGAAACCTTGATGGGCGACTTTTTCTCAGAGGCAATTTTAACCGAGGGCTTAAAAAAGGATGCAGGTATTCAGTTTACGCTGGCGACAAAGGGTGGTTTGCGCACCACTTTCCCCAAGGGAGCTATCACAGTTTCCCACGCATTTGAGCTTATGCCCTTTGAAAACGAACTGGTGGTGTTGACGCTGACGGGTGCAAATACTCAGAAAGTCATTGACTTTATCGCGCGGTCGGAAGGACAGCCGACAGCGGGTATCCGGATGAAAATAAAAGATAAAAAGGCTTATGATGTGTTTGTCGGCGGAAAACCTTTTGATATCAACCAACAGTATAAACTGCTAACCTATGATTACCTGGCCAATGGCGGCGATAATCTGGATTGTTTGAGTAATCCGGTGGAAAGTAAAGTGATTGATAAAAAAGTGCGTGATGCGTTGATAGACTACATCAGCGGTTTGACCCGTGCAGGAAAAACCATAAATACGAAATTAGATGGAAGAATTATTGTTGCCAACGACTAGTCGCCGGGATTTTCTGAAAAGTGGCAGCGCGGCGGCTGCTTTCTTTGCAATGAGTCCTTTTGCTGCTTTCGCGAAGGATGAAACGGTACAGCTTACCATTTTACATACCAACGATGTGCATAGCCGGATCGAACCTTTTCCCATGGATGGGTCCAGAAATCAAGGTCTCGGCGGTGTGGCCCGGCGGGCAGCGCTGGTGAAAAAGATCCGCGCAGAACAGAAAAATGTCCTTTTGTTGGACGCAGGAGATATATTTCAGGGGACACCTTACTTTAATATGTTTGGCGGTGAACTGGAAATGAAGCTTATGAGTGACATGGGATATGATGCGGCAACGATGGGGAATCATGATTTTGACAATGGGATCGCCGGTTTTGTAAAACAAATGCCCCATGCGAAATTTCCGTTTCTGGTCAGCAATTATGATTTCAATAACACGGACCTAAAAGGCAGGACGCAGCCGTATAAAATCTTTAAAAAACAGGGATTGAAAATCGGTGTTTTTGGCCTTGGGATTGAACTGGCCGGTCTGGTTGATAAAAAGAATTACGGGGATATCGTTTATCAGGACCCGATTGCAAAGGCCAATGAAATGGCCGGAATCCTGAAAAATGATCACGAATGTGACCTGGTTATCTGTCTTTCTCATCTGGGGTACAAATACAAAGAAAATAAGGTATCCGATCAGATACTGGCGAAATCAACGCGGCATATCGACCTGGTTATTGGCGGTCATACGCATACTTTTATGAAGGCGCCGGAAGATATCACAAATCTTGACGGTAAAATTACGACAGTTAACCAGGTTGGTTTTGCTGGTATTAATCTGGGACGACTGGATTATTTCTTCCAAAGAGGAACTGGGAAACGCCTGATGACGGCTGCTGTTTGTCCGGTGCATGAATATTCGCTGGTTTAGTGCGTGGCAAGCCGGTAATCGTTAAAATAATAAAATGAAAAGAAGGGACTTGCTGTTGACGACAGTGAAGTCCCTTCTTGTTTCATGGGCAATCAAACCATTATTGAACCTGGCTAATCTGCATTTCAGGGACCACCGATGTGAAATTGGGTATGTCGCCAATCAGCGTTCCTCCTTCGGTAGCGAGTCCATCCTGTAAGGATTGGAGGTCGGGGAAAAAGATTCCGCAGATCACTTTGTAAGGCGGCTCTGATCCGGGAGCAGGCCCTGAAACGCCAATTTCTACATCAACTTTAACTAATCCGAAGGGCCCAAGTAGCTCTTTTACCAGGGGTGTATGGACGTCAAGGTAATAAGCTACGTTAAAGTCATCTTCGGCGGCATGCGGGTAAATAACAGTTACTTTGAACATAGGGCAGATTGTTTACAGTTTAATAAGTATTTACTTTGAAGATAATCAATAAAAGCTGTTTTCAAATTTTCAACAATAATGCCATGTCTGTCCGTTTTGGTGTCGATATTTTTCTGGAAAAAGTTTACACGTATAGTAGGATGCGGTTCGGTTTTGTAACGAATCATGCTGCAACGACTTCACTTTATCAGCCATCAAGAGAAGCACTGCTATCGGCAGGATTTAAGATTCTCAGATTGTTTTCGCCGGAACACGGTTTGGATACCATTGGCGAAGACGGAAAGTCGATGAGGAACGGCGCCGACGAACAAACAGGGTTGCCTGTGGTCAGTTTGTATGGTGATAAGTTGGGCCCTGCTTTGGAAGATATTGAAGATCTGGACGGGATTTTGCTGGATTTACCTGATGTTGGCTGCCGGTTTTATACCTACCTGTGGACGCTTACTCACGTGATGGAAGCCTGTAACCAGGGCAAGAAACGACTCATTGTTCTTGACAGGCCGAATCCGGTTTCAGGAAATCTGTTGTTGGCGGAAGGACCCATGCTTGATGAAACCTGGTGCAGCTCTTTCATTGGAAGATGGAATATGCCGCTGCGCCATTCCTGTACTTTGGGAGAGCTGGTAACTTATTGGAAGTCAGAAAAATTTCCTGATTTACGGCTGGAAGTGATCCGGAGTGAAGGGTGGCAGCGTTCATCTTTTCAACAGGACTGGCAGCAATCGTTTATTCCGACTTCACCAGCCATGACGAGTCAGGAAGCTGTCTTGCTTTATCCCGGTTTGGGGTTACTGGAGGCAACCAATATCAGCGAAGGCCGGGGGACTGCCACGCCTTTCCGGATTGCCGGTGCACCCTGGATGAAAACGAAGGTTTTGGTTGACTATTTTAACAGGTTATCGGTACCTGGTTTGGTTTTGCGCAATATAACTTTTACGCCGACCGCCGGGAAATACAGAGACAAACTTTGTCATGGTGTGATGTTTCATGTAACAGACCGGGAGATTTTTAAACCGGTTTTTGCAGCACTTTTATTTATCAAAATGGTGAAAGATATGCATCCTGGTGACTTTCAGTGGGCTCCGTATCCGACACATGTAAACCCGACCGGCGAAAAACATCTGGATTTATTAACGGGTATTCCGAATGCGGCATTGCTATTTGAAAAACCGTGGGAAGTATTTAACGAAATCATCCCGTCGCTCCTTTCGGTTGAAGAATGGAACGACAGGATAAAGCCGTATCTTTTATACTGAAAAATAACAAGTTAATGAATCATGCTGCTGTCCGCGCCGGCTTCAACTTCTATCGTTTGTGCAATGGTTTTTCTGCCGACCAATAACATACCAAGTGCAAGTAATGAGGAGCCCGCCATGGCGGCCGTCATAGGCAGGGTAGAGGGTTCTTCAAATAAACTGATCGCCACCGATATCAACGCACCCATGCCCATTTGAATGGCTCCCATCAACGCTGAAGCACTGCCGACATTTTTGGAAAAGGGTGCCAAAGAAAGCGCGGCTGCGTTCGGGTTCGTCAGGCCGATACAACACAGGAAGAGAAACAGCAGAACAATGGTAGCTATGAGTGTAAGTAAACCATTAAAAGAAGCGAAAACCAGCGTGAAACTTACAAGCAGCTGGCATATCAGCGCGGTATTGATGATCTGTTCACTTTTATATTTTCGCAGCAACAATGTGTTAAACTGGCTTGCACCGATAAACCCTACGGATAACAACGCGAATATCCAGCCATAAACTTTTTCATCGGTGTGAAATACTTCCATAAAAACCAGCGGAGAACCGGAGACGTAGGCGAACAATCCGGAAAAAGCGATGGCGCCGGTAAACGAATAAGTATAAAACTGCGGCTCACGGATGACGGACAAAAAGTTGAGGATGATTGGCCGGGGTTTCAGAGAAAGCGAAGTGTCGGGTTTAAAGCTATCCGGAAGCCATAAAATACTTGCGGCCAGGATAGCCACACCCATACCAGTAAGGATCAGGAAAACGACTTGCCAGCCAAATGCCGCCGTGACATAACCGCCCAGGGTTGGAGCAATCATCGGCGAAGCACCGACAACGAGCATCAGCAGGGAGAAGACTTTTGCGCTGTCTTTAACGGGGAAAAGATCCCGAACCATGGCCACAGAAGCCACCGCAGCGGCGCAACTCCCAATAGCCTGTACAAAACGCATGGCAATCAGCATATCGATACTTGTCGAAAGTGCACAACCTGCCGAGGCCAGGATGTAAACCGTCAAACCAATAAAAAGAGGCTTTTTTCGCCCGAATCTGTCCAGCAGCGGGCCGTATAACAATTGTCCGGCAGAGATTCCTATAAAGAAACCTGATAGCGAAAGCGATACTTTGGCAGCGGTGGTATGCAGATCTTTTGCAATGGCCGGGAATCCGGGAAGATACATGTCAATGGAAAAAGGACCGAGTGCTGTAAGGCTTCCCAATATCAAAATCAGGAAGAAATATGTTCTGTTATTCATTCTAAAAAGCGTATTTTTTTGCTTGAATTTCAACAATATTTTGCTGTGTTTCTATATAAGTCTCTTGCCATCTCACAAGTTGGTAGATGGTATTAAAGTCTTGAAGGTGTTTTTGCTGAGCTGGTATACCGCGAGCTGGTGGTCTCTTTGGGCAGCTTTCGGCTAGTATCCGGGTTTGTCAAACTAAGTTGGCCTCCAAATGGATATAGGATGGCCAAGGTCTGTTGGATAATTTCTTTTTCTTCCTTAATGCTAGCTATCGGTGTTTACAAAAAAGGTCATTGAGGTCCATCTTGACTATATTTATGAAGAAACAAGTTCCTGCTCTGTCTCTAATTTCTGAGCCGTCTCTTTATATTTAATATTCTGAGACATTTTACGGAATGGATTCTCTATAAATCTGAAATAATAGTAAGATACCAGCACACTGATTAGCAATGCAGCAAAAATCATTAATTGTCTGATTACTTCGTCATTGGTAAATCTTTGTGTAAGATTGATAACCCTAAGTCCTATTGGGAAATGTAAAAGATAAAGTGAAAAAGAAATGTTGCTGATAAATGTACCAAAAAGTGTTACACGTATAGGTGTTAGGATGGCAATGGATGTAAGAATAACTACCAACAATTCAGTATAAGTATATCTCATGACAACAAATCCAAGTACTGCAGCAATACATAAGAGTTTCTCAAAAAGATTAAGATTACCTGTTACATACCTGAATATCACTATCCCAACAGTGAAGTAAACCGAGAAGTTAAAAACAAGATTCCTATTTGAATAAAATGATAATATGTTGAATATCAGCAATGTTGATATCCAGATAAGATTATTCTTGCTATTGATCAGGGGAAATATTAGAGCGATTAGGAGATAATATTGAAATTCAATTGCCAAAGTCCAAAACACCGGATTGAGCCAATCTTTATCCGTAAACGTGTTGAGGTATCCCACATGATATAAAAGCTGTGGGATGTCCAAAGTGAAGGGCTTACCAGAATAGGTTGGATTGATAGTTGTCAGGTAATTTAAAAAAAGTGCAAGCAATGCACAAATAAGATAAGGCGGCTCTATTCTAGTGAGTCTTTTCTTCATGAATATTGATATTTTTTGCAATGTATAATTACCCGCATACATTGACAGAGGTATAACAAAACCAGATATCATAAAAAATACTTCTACACCGAAGTGACCGTAGCTGAATACTTGCTTGAATAAATTTATCCCGGGAAGATAATCCAGTTTGTCAGAAAAATGAAAAAGACAAACTGCTATCGCTGCAAAGCCGCGGAGATAGTCAAGAGAGGGTATATGTAGTTTCAAATTAGAGGAGATTATGTCACTATACTATTCCTTAAAGGAGTTACCAAATATATAAATAAATATACATTAGTAACTTATTAAAGTAATCGTAAGTTACTAATTGTAGGCTTACCATAATTAGTAACTGGAAATGTAGACTAAAGTATGGTTTTTAATAGTTAGTTCTTTTTCTTTCATCGTCTTCTTTTTCAGTAAGATACAATTTTGATTTGGAGTAAGTCCTTTCATTGATCAACGAGGATGTTTACTATTGTAAGTGTCCATCCATTGATCAGATAAAATTGGGAGTGTACTCTGAACTGTGTAAGGATTTGATTTTGGAAGATTCAGCCTCCAAGGAAAAATTCGCGATATGTTCTATTCAGCCTTTCATTATATTCATTCTGCATCGGTTTACCATAACAATTGGGGAGAAAGTAGTAGCAAATAATTGTAAAATAAACGTTCAGTGAATGACGGATTATTCTACAATTAATACATCATTAATTTGTAGAATTAGTTGTAACTTATTGTTTGTGAGTGATAAATTAGTTGCGGGAGTTAAACTAACTGTTAACTTTGATAACTTAATTACAACTCTCAACAATGCAAAGTGATATAAAAACGGTATCCCTTAAATCTTTTGCCTGGACAATAACCCTAATTTTAATACTAGCATCTTTTGTGTTTTTAACGCTGATCACGAATTCAAAATCGGATATTGTTCAGCATAACATCCATGTCCTGCAAAATGGTGATAATAACTACCGAAGAATAGATACTTGTATTTCGGTTTTATATGTGGCGGAGAATAACAGCAGGTTGTACGCCATTACGGCTGACTCCGGATACCTGGATAAGTACAACAGGCAGATGAAAACAGTTTCATCCATCCTGACGCAATTTCAGGAAGAGAAGAAAAAACAATCATTTTTTTCCAGCCTTTACTTGCCTGAGTTGCTATGGAGCAAACAACTCAAAAATGAGGAGTTTATTTCCTTAAAGAAAATGGTGGACAGCCTGCTTGTATTGCACGAGCCACAAAAAATTCTGAAAGTTTCAAACAAAAACACACCTTTTACGGTCAGGAGAACCAGAGGAATTGCAAAAATCGATTCGATTGAGGTTGCGCCCAGACAGGTAAAAAAGAGGTTGTGGAGAAGGTTGGTTGAAGCTGTTGCCAATAAATCGGACGACAGCAGCCATGTGAAGGTGAGAGCGATGCGATCTTATCTGACCATCGAAGATTCGTTGGCACTGGTCATGAAAATATCGGAATATCAAAATGAAAAAATGATCGAGGGGAACCTTGGACGGGCGCGTGTCAGGCTCAACAAGGCTGAACTGGAATTGTTGGCAATTAATAATAAAATTTTCTCAAACCTTCAGTCAGCATTGAAAGCGCTGCGAAATGAGGAGGTTAATCATGTTGAAACGTTGAGAATGTCACTATTATTACAGACATCCGATAAAGTTGCAGAGCTTAATCAGCTGTCGTGGGGTAATATTGCCATCGTGCTGGTACTGACGCTGATGATCATCTGGAATATCGTTCGGTTGTATAAAAGTGAACGTAAAATATTGGAGTACAGTAATCTTGCTGTAAAATCGGCGAAGCGAAAGGGGGATTTCCTATCACATGTTTCGCATGAAATCCGGACGCCTCTTAATGCCATCATTGGTTTTTCCAGGCAGATTGGGGAAGAAAAACTGACGACGGAACTGCGTTCGAAAGTGGATGCAATCAGAAATTCTTCGGATGTGCTGCTGATGCTGGTAAATGAAATTCTTGATTTTTCGAAGTTTGAAAGTGGTAAGATAAAACTCATCATTCACCAGTTTTATCCACTTGGCATGCTGCGTGGTGTGGTGGGCATGTTGTCGATATTGGCAGATAATAAAGAAATTAAGCTGACGGAGGAATTCGAACTGGATCCCAAACTGATGCTCAATGGGGACGATTTTCGTTTGAAACAGGTGGTGATTAACCTGCTAACCAATGCGATCAAATTTACACCGGTCGGTGGGCATATTAGCATCCATGCCGTATTTGAGAAAGAAGCTGAGAAGGAACAAGGCATATTGAAAATTACCGTACAAGACAGCGGGGTGGGTATTGCCAGTAAAAATCTGAAAAAGATCTTTGAAGATTTTACGCAGATTGAAACACCCGATGATCCGTCAAGGGAATTGGGGACCGGACTTGGTTTAGCGATCAGTAAGCGAATTGTAGACCTTTACAAAGGAAGTATCGGTGTAAAAAGCGAGCTTGGGAAGGGGTCTGTTTTCACTGTGGAAGTGCCTCTGGTGATCGCACAAGCGGTGTCAGTTGCCAATGCTGAACAGACAGAATTGTCGGTAATTGCTTCCGTTCTGAAAGATAAGAGAATTTTGCTGGTTGATGATATTAAGATCAACCTCTTGCTGTTGAGTAGGTTGATGGATAAAAATGCCGTGCGGTACGACCTCGCGTCAGATGGGGAAGAGGCTTACAAGTTATTTAAATCAGCATCGTACGATTTGGTTATTACGGATGTACAAATGCCCAAAATGGATGGCCTGCAATTGACAAAACTGATTCGAAATGATGAAAACGGCAAAAAATCAGCAATTCCTGTCATAGGGTACACCGGAAATGTATCCGAAGAAGAAAGACAGAAATGTTTAAGCATGGGCATGAATGATTTATTGGCCAAACCATTTACAGAAAGTGATCTGGTAGAGGTTTTGACCCGGGTTATTTTTTAATTATTTTCACGGGAAGCAACTTGTAAGGAGGGAAATTCATCTGCTTTACAGCCATGAAAATCGAATACTTTTAAAGTACCTATATGCAGAACCGTTCTATTTTCCCTTTTTTATGTTTTCTCCTGCTGGTTACTCAGAGTTTTTCACAGACCAGTATTGCATCGACAGGTTTGAAAGGTGTTATTAAAACCAAAAAGGGTGATCCGCTTCCCTTTGCCGCTATTGTGGTGAAAGGCACGGACGTTAGCACGATTTCCAACGAAGAAGGGAAGTACCAGCTTGATCTTAAACCGGGTTATTATGAGGTCATTTTCCAGTATCTCGGTTTCAAAACGGGTCAGAAAGCGTTTACCATTGAAAACAAGATGGAGACTTTTGACCTGACGATGGAAGAACAGGCCTATAATTTGGGTGAGGTCCGGATCGGGAATAAGGGCGAAGATCCGGCATATACCATCATGCGGAGGGCCATTGCCAAAAGCCGGTACCATTTTTTGCAGGTGGAAAGTTATACGGCCAAAGCCTATTCAAAATCATCATTTGTGATCACTGACCTTCCTCTGGAATTTTTGTATAAAAAGGAACTGAAGGAAATGGAAAAGGAATCGAATTTCAAAAAAGGTGTTCCTATTTTGAATGAGAGCGTTTCAGAGGTAACTTTTCGTCAGCCGAATACTTACAAACAACGGGTGATTGCTGCCAGGAATAGCCAGGATAAAAACTTCGCAAATGCGAACCAGTATTTTCTGACGAGTTTCTATCAGCCGGAAGTGGTGAAAGCTGTCTCTCCGTTGTCGCCGCGAGCTTTTACCTATTACAAGTTTGAATATGAGGGCAGCTTTCGGGAGAACGGCGTTGAGATCAATAAGATTAAGGTAACCCCGAGATCGTACGGGGAAGGTGTTTACCGAGGGACCATTTATATTACCGAGAATCTGTGGAGTATTTACAGCCTGAATCTGCAAACGGTCAATACCGGTTTTAATATCGAAATCAAACAGGTTTATAGTCCCATACAGGGCGTATGGATGCCGATTAATCAACAATTTCATGTGAACGGCGGGATTTATGGTATCAAGGGAAAGGGAGATCTGGTTATTTCGCAGACATTTTCAAAGCTGAAAATTAATCCGGCTTTTCAGGCCGACATTGTCGTGGTTGACGGGAAGAAAGAAAAGGAAGAAGCAAGGAAAATCGGCTTGTCCTCACGTGAGATTAAGTCGCAGAAACTGGAAGAGGTAGTTAGTAAACAGAAAGAATTTTCAGCGAAAAATCTCAAAAAGCTGATGAAGGAGTATGAAAAACAGGACCTGAAAAAGAAAGAGGAAAAGGGCGAAGATATTGATCTGAATTTTACGAGAAATGATTCGACCTCGGTTGATTCCATGGCGGGTAACAGAAGTATGGCTTTCTGGGATTCCATCCGTTCGGTTCCTTTGACGGTTGCCGAAGTGAAAAGTTATATCCGACTGGATAGCATTATCGTGATGAAAGAAGGCACGCAGGAACAGCGCGATAGCCTGCTCATTGCCAAAGCCGATACGACGAAAAAGAAAGGTGGAGGGACAGATTTTTTGGGGAATCTGATTACGGGACATACTTTTCGTTTAGGAAAGAAAAGCCCGTGGAGGCTGGAGTACGTGAGCCCGCTTTTGGGGTTGCAGGTTAATACAGTGGAAGGATGGGTGCTGAACGGCGGAGGTTTTAAATTGAAGTATAAAAAAGGGAATCAGCCTAAAAAGGAAACGGACGAAATCCAGATTTCAAATAACGGGGTGAAAAGATATACCGTCAGAGACGCAGGAACGTGGACTTTCAGTGGACTGACGCGTTATTCATTTGCCCGGGAAAAGTTGTTTGCAACCGGTGGTGTGGATTATAACTGGAAGCAGAATACCATTAATATTTCGGGTGGAAAAACGGTGGCGCAGTTCAATCCTGAAAACCCGATGCATCCGATCCTCAACAGTCTGACGACTTTATTTTTGGAAAGGAATTTTATCAAAATCTATGAGAAAAACTTTATCAGACTGGATTTTAGAACCAGCCGTGAAAATGAGCACTTTGAGTTAAAAGCAAATATTGAATACGCCAATCGCCGTGCTTTAAGCAACAGGAGTAATACAAATCCATACAACTGGATTGACTGGCAGAAAAGAACATTTACCTCCAATATTCCCGTCAATGAGGAGCTGGCAGATGAATCCGGTACCAGGCTTCCCAAAAAGCTGGGACATCGGGCTTTAACGGTGGGCTTGTCGGCATTTTACAAACCGTGGCAGAAATACCGTACGCAAAAGGGAAAAACTACATTTTATGATGATGACTCGCCGAAGCTTTCAGTTAGTTACCGGAAGGGGATTGATGTCTTTGGGAGCGAAGTGAATTTTGACTTTGTTCAGGTGGGGATAGCGCACGGATTTGATACCGGTGTGCGAAGCAAGTTAAGTTATAAAGTCGCCGCGGGTGCATTTTTAAATGGTAGGAATGTACAGTTTCCGGATTATCAGCATTTTGCAGGGAACCAGTTTTTCTTCCAGTATGGCGATCCGGTTGGAACATTCCGAATGCTCGATTATTATCGTTACAGTACTTCGGAGCGATTTGTGGAAGCACACGCATTGGCGGAGTTACGTAAGTTTTTGCTAACCCAGATTACCTGGTTCCGGATTATGGGGATTAAGGAAAACTTTTTTGCCCATTACTTGCGCACGCCCGATTCGAATAATTATGGAGAGCTGGGTTATGCACTGGACATTGGCATTCGTTTTCCGTTCCGCGTGGAAGTGGCCAATAGCTTTGAAGGTTTTAAATACAAACACACCGTGTTCAGAATTGGCACGACGATGAATTTTTCATTTGGGAAAAAGTAAAATTTCGACAACCGGATTAATCTGAAAAATAAAACTCAGCTTTCGGGAACGGACTTCCCAAGGCTGAGTTTTTATATTTTTTGAATGAAGATGGACAAATTTTCCGGATCCAAACCGGATTACATTTTCTGCACAAACATCGTTTTCAAAACCATTACCGTTTTTTCTACTTTGCCTTCAATTTCTTCTGCGTCATCGGTCAGACGAATGTTTTTAACGACAGTACCTCTTTTCAGTGTGGTGGAGGAGCCTCTTACCTTCAAATCTTTGATCAACTTTACGGAATCGCCCTCTGCAAGCAATGTGCCGTTGCTATCTTTAACTTCCATGAATTTTTTAATTGTTGGAGTAATGTTCAATGTGGCGCAAAGGTAGGGAAAAGGGTTAACATTGGCTTGTCCGGGCCGACCGGGAGACCGGTAACTGACGTAAATCATAATTTGTGTACAAAAAAAGCTGCTGCCCGAACTGGCAACAGCTTTTTCTCCCGGAAATATAATTCCTTATACGTCTAAAGCTTCACGCAATGCTTTTGCAGCCGCAGCAGGATCTGCCGCGCCATAAATGGCCGCACCAGCAACCGCAACTTTTGCTCCCGATGCTTTTATCGCGGCGATGTTGCTCAATTTAACACCGCCGGCAATAGAAACTGGCACACCTGCGCGTGATGCTTCGTCGATCAAAACCTGGATGGAATAACCTGGCTGAGCCTGTTCGTCAAGACCTGCGTGTAATTCTACAAATTCTACACCCAGGGCAATCACTTCCTGCGCACGTTTCACACGGTCGGCTACGCCGATGGTGTCGACAACGACGCCTTTTCCATGTGCTTTTGCAGATTTTACGGCACCGAGAATGGTGGCGTCACCAGTTGCGCCTAAAATGGTTATCAAATCTGCTCCTGCCCCAAAAGCCATATCAGCTTCCAGTTCGCCCGCGTCCGCTGTTTTGAAATCTGCAAAAACCAGTTTATCCGGAAAAGCTTTCTTCATCGCGGTAATCACCGCCAGACCTTCGCTTTTGATAAGTGGTGTTCCCAATTCAATGATATCGATATAAGGAGCAACTTTTGTTGCCAGTGCAATTGCGTCTGCTGTTGTCAATAAGTCTATTGCGACTTGTAATTTGGTCATTATTTTTTTGTTTAATTTATTGTTAATCAATATGTTATTTATTCTAAATTGGCGTGCCGCTTCCAGAGTTTTTCTGCGGGCGTTCCGTCCATTTGCCATAATGTTTGGATAATCGCGTCTGTAAGCAGTGATACAGACTGTTCGAAAAGACTTCCGGCGTATTGCTTTGAAATAGTAGCGCCATGGTCTTGCTTTTGCGCCGCCGGCAGTATAGCAACATGATCAGATAATTTTGCCAGCGGAGATTCCAGCGAAGTTGAAATGGTAATCACCTTTGCACCCACCGAAATGGCTTTTTCTGCGGCTTTTACAATGTTTCCCGTCGTTCCCGAACCAGATCCGGCAATAAGCAAATCGTTATTTCTAATGGCAGGGGTCACCGTTTCGCCGGCTACGAAAACGGTAAAACCCAGATGCATAAGGCGCATCGCAGCCGCCTTTAAAGCCAGCCCGGTCCTTCCTGCGCCAACGACAAAAATGCGGTCGGCGTCTTGGATGAAAGGGATCAAACCGGCAACCTGGCTAAAATCTATTGCTGCGGCAAGCCTGTTATTTTCAGTCAGGATCATGTTCAGATTGCTCTTTAAATCAGTGACCAAATCAATAGTTATTGTACTCATTATCCAATTTTTTCAATTTTGAAAAACTCAAACCGCACCTCCATCGGAAGTGATCAATGTGCTGTTGTTTTGGTCTGTCGAAATAATCAGAGACAAATTCCTGTAAAACCTGATGGCAAAGGTATGGTAAGCGGAAAGGGAAGACGTTACACAATCGGCGCGATATGTTGTACTATTTGCCAATGATTACGGATTCGATTGCATAATCTGCTAATTTTGGTATCTAATTCGGAATATGGTATTCGGGGCTGAAAATCAGGTCGAAAATTTAGAGCAAAAAAATGGAAGAAAGTAACCTGCGTGTTGAGCTGAACAAGACACTCATTTATATAAGAAATCTGGACAATTGTCCGCCAAGTTACCTCAACGATCCCAGCCGAAAGGAGTTTTTTGAGATTGTCTGGTTGAAAAATGAAGATGCCCTGCATACCATTAAGGATAATGAATATCCGTTGAAAGGTGACTGGATTTATCTGATCCCGCCATACCGCGTACATCAGTTAAATAAAGCGGGGAAAAATGGGATTTTGCTTTCTTTTAAAAGGGATATTCTGGATGATGACGTCAAAGAGTTTTTGCTGGATGTTTTTAAAATATTCAACATTCAGGGAGAGTTTTCATGTCTTCAGATCAGTGATGAAACGGCTGTTCAATTGGGGAAAGTATACCAGTTGCTCGAAGAGGAATATCAAAGGGAAAACAATAGCCTGGTGATCATAAAGGCGTTGCTGAAGGTGTTTTTATTGCAGTTGGTAAGGATTAAGGAACATAACTTTACCGTGCAGGATATTAACCAGAAGCGGGGTTACGAATTTATGGTTTTGCTGGAAATGAACTATCAAAACGTCAGAAATACAGATTTTTATGCGGGGAAACTCGGGATCAGCTCCAAAAGACTAAACCAGATTTTAAAAGAAAAACTGGACAAAACCGGTATGCAGCTTATCCATGACAGAATTGTGCTTGAAGCCAAAAGACAGATTATCCACAGTGAAAATACGATTAAGGAAATCGCCTATGATTTGGGATTTAAGGACCGACCGTATTTCAGCCGTTTTTTTAAACAGCATACGGGCTTATCACCGGAGCAGTTTCAAAATGAAGCGAAGGCACATATTGTTACCAAATTCAATACATTATTTTGAGGGGTTAAACTTCACCTCTCAAAATAATTTTATCCGGGGTGGGATATGCTAACAATTTCGTAAAATCTACCTTCCAGAAATCCAGGTCGAGTAAATGGTTTTTGTCGTCTTTTGTCAAGGTAATAACGACGGGGGTTTCATCGGAATCAACATATTCTACCTGTATTAAATCGCCGTCATAAGCCGAAACATCACCACCCAGGCTGATGCTTCCCATTTTTCCGTCTTCATATTCATCGACATATTCGTCAACGGGGTAGTCATCCGGATTAAGATTAAGCTGTTTTAACAGAAAGGTTATCAGGTCTTTTTCGTTTTGTCGGATCGCTCTCTTTTCTCTCATGTTGTAATGTCGGTATCAAGCCAGTTTCTTGTCCTTATTTCTCCATTGTTCCGCTTTTTTGCCAACGAACCAAAAAGAGACCGCAAGTATAGCAAAGAAAATGCCTTTGTTGGTCCGGTCCCAGAAATATTCAAAATAACGTGTGTAAATATTAAGCAGGAAAAAGATCAATCCCATATCGCGCAGGACATCGTTTTTAGTCCTGAACGCATAGGCGATCAGAGCCGCCAGGACTATTGTGTAACCAACCGACCAATACCACAAAGTGCCCTGCCTGATTACTGTCCACCGGTCCAGGTCATCATAATTTCCGAAGATGGAAAGCGTCCAGGCTGCGAGCAGAAATAGGAACAGCCCGATGGAATATGTAACGGTTGAAAAAGATTTAAGCACCCCGATCTTTTCAACAAGCCATGAAAAGACCCAGATCACAAGTCCGAAAACGGTCATGTTTAAAGGATAATTCATTCCGGCGAACCGATAGGCGCCGCCTGTCCAGAAATAGGTTTGGGCTCCCCACCAACCGGCTACGGTCAGCAGCATAACGGTCCATAAAAGCTGTGAGCTGAGATATGCCGAGGAGATGAAATAAACGATGGCAGCGATCAGCAAAGGGCGTGCGTAATTACCTTCGAAATATGCAAAACTTCTGGTCCAATATGCAATGGCTATGGCGACGCTGAGGATGATCGTGATGGTATACGTTTCGTTGCTGGC
Organism: Dyadobacter sp. LHD-138; assembly: GCF_030929615.1. Classification (GTDB taxonomy): domain Bacteria; phylum Bacteroidota; class Bacteroidia; order Cytophagales; family Spirosomataceae; genus Dyadobacter. The sequence goes on from NZ_JAVFVU010000030.1 coordinate 121,285, forward strand.
CCTGGCCGTGGGGTGTTTCAGTTTTCTTCTTTTAGCCAAAATAACAAAAATTACAGCGGCCAAGGAGAAACCAATGCCGACGACGGTTTCAGAAAATCCCCATTTGTTACGTAATAACTCGATCCATTTTTCATCAATAACCAATGCCCCGAAAGCCAGTAATCCACAGGAAACAGCGGAAATGAAGGCATACCAGGTAATCGTATCGACGTTCGAGTCTCGAAGCTGATAGCTTTTGCGCAGGTCGTCAGCGAGTTCCGGAGATATCTTGCTGGAATCCTGCCAAAATTGAATAGCCTTGTTGAGAACGGCAGCGTCTTTTTTATCTACTTCCATTTGGTTGATGATGCGTTTCTTAAAAGTGTGTCACTTCCCAGTGGAAATAAGTGCCTTCAAATATACCTTTTTTTAATTTTTATTATCAATATCGTGCCTGTTCTGTGAAGTGGGTTTGATGCAAAAAAAAGGAGAAGTCAATACTGGGTGTCCCCGTTTTTAAAACGGGGAAGCCCAGTATTGACTTCTCTAAGTGCCGAAGTTCAGTTATTTTCTCATGAAACCATGGGCGACCAGATCTATTTATTCAAAAGTTCAATCAAAAACTTTCTGAAAGGCTCAGCGAATTCTTTTCTTTTTAAGGCAAACTCCACTGTTGTTTTCAGGTAGTCAAGCTTGTCGCCAATGTCGTGACGTTTTCCTTCAATATGGTGCGCATAGATATTTTCACGTTTCAAAAGCAACAACAGTGAGTCAGTGAGCTGAATTTCATTATTTTTTCCTTTTGGCGTCTGTTCAATCGTATTGAAAATTTCAGGTGTCAGGATGTAACGTCCGGCAATAGCGAGATTGGAAGGAGCCATATCCAAAGCTGGTTTTTCAACCAATGTGCTCAGTTCCAAAATCGTGTCGCTAAGCGAAGTCCCGCCAACAATACCATAACGATTTACTTTGTTTGCCGGAACCTGCTCAACGGCAATCACCGACCCGCCATACTGCTCGTAAGTGTCCATCAACTGTTGTGTAACAGGAATCACAGAATCCATGATCGTATCGCCCAGCAATACTGCAAATGGTTCATTACCAACGTGATGTCGCGCGTAGTAAATGGCATCTCCCAATCCGTTTGCTTCTTTCTGCCGAACAAAATGGACGTTAGCCATATCAGCCAGACGACGCATTTCATTAAACCAGATCATGTCTTCTTTCTCTTCCAGACGGGATTCCAGTTCCACATTACGGTCGAAGTGATCTTCGATGGCACGTTTCCCCTTTCCAGAAATAATCAGGATATCTTCAATGCCCGAATCAACGGCTTCCTGCACGACATATTGAATGGTAGGAATGTCGATGATCGGTAACATTTCTTTGGGCATCGATTTTGTTGCCGGCAAAAAACGGGTGCCAAGTCCGGCAGCAGGAATTACAGCTTTACGAATCATATATTTTTAGGTTTTAGCTATTAGCGGTTGGGCGTTAGTGCGTGACTAACAACTGTTCAATTATAATTGATTATATATTTTATAAAAGTGTTTAGGTGACGAGCTAATAGCTATCCGCTAAAAGCCAACAGCTCTGATCAAACTACAAATGGCTTAATGACTCTCGCATTATGTTTTTTTAGTTTGACAAAAAGCTGGTTCAGCATGTCGTCATCTTTATAAATTCCGATAATGGTCCCGCCCGATCCGGCAAATTTTGCCGAAGCACCACAGGATCTGGCCTCATGAATTAGCCTTTTGTTAGAATCCGGAACGTTATAAATTTTACAGCGCAGATCAAAATTCTGATTCATCAGCTCATGCAGGTCATCAGGCCTTTCTTCCAAAAGTGCCGTATAGCCTTCCTTTGCCTTCTGTCCGATTTGACCGAGTACGTCGATGACTTCTTTTTCTCCGCGGTCAAATCTTGTGCGTACATCACTATGAACCTTCCCGGAAACTTTGCTGAGGTTTGTGTTATAGGCGACGTAAAGTTTTGGCAATAGTGCGGGATTAATCCGCTCATACAGACCGTATCCCTGGTTTTCGATCAGGGATTTGTCAAAATCCATGTAAACGCAACCTTCATAACATTGAATAACCCGGTCCTGTAAACCAGCCGCAATGCCAAGCTCTTCCGTTTCCGAGACCATGACGAGTTGGGGAAGGATTTCAATAGGAATTTGCACCTTATAGAATTGCATCAAAGCCCGGAAAAGGGCCACAACAATGGCGCTGGAACCTGACATGCCCACCTGGCGTGGAATGGAGGAGCGATACCTGACCGTAAAATTCCGGTTGGGTAATTTGATATTGTTAACCTCGCAAAAGTCTGCGAATTTTTTGATCCCTGCTTTGATCAGCGGAATGCCGCCATTGTATCCAAGCATACTCACCGAGTCGCGGAGATGGAAAATGCTACGGAATGTGCTGCCGTCCTGCGGCTCCGGCTCTATGTGAAGCTCCGGAGATTCGTATAATGAAATGGATGCTCCGAAATTTCGAACAGAAATTGATATTGTTTTTCCGAAAAAACCGTCAGAAGGATTTCCCAGCAGCCCTGCCCGGGCGTATGCGCGCGTTTCAATGATCAATGTAAATCTTTTTTTGCCTCAAAAATAGTAACTAATTGACGACGCTTCACACTTTTGTCCCTTAAATTAATGCAACGGTTATACACTTAAAATTTTAAGGAGCAATATGGCCTGATCAGCGTCAATATAATCAGCGTCAAATATTTTCTATACAAAGAAGGCGTCCCGAAGTATGTCGATTACTTCGGGACGCCCGGGGATAACTGCTATTTTTGACCTATGCTTGTTTGATCAACTGAATGTTGATTACCAATTTGATTTCATCACCAACCACGACACCGCCTGCTTCGGTTGTAGCACTCCAGCTCAATCCGAATGCTTTACGGCTGATCTTTCCGGTAATTTCAAAACCTGCTTTGCTCTGACCATAAAAATCGGTCATGGCGCCACCATATTCTGCATCCAAAACGACTGGATTGGTAACACCTTTGATTGTCAAATCTCCTTTAAGCTTGTAAGTATCTTCACCTGTTTTTTCAAGTGCAGTTGAAGAAAATGTCAGTTTAGGATAGTTTTCAGCATCGAAGAAATCTCCCGAGCGAAGGTGTTCGTCACGTTGCGTCTGGTTGGTATCGATACTTGCCACGTCAGCAGAAAATTTGATATCGGCTGTTGTTAAATCGTCGCCATCCGTTTCAGCAGTTCCCTCGAAAGTTTTGAAAGAACCGGTAACTGTTGAAATGACAAGGTGTTTTACCTTAAACTGGATTTCTGAATGCGTTGGGTCAATCACCCATGATGTTTTAGTTGACATATGCTATTGCTGTTTAAATTATTATGTTTCTACATTTAATGTATATACATGTAATAAGAAAAAAAAGTTTGCTATTAGACAAAAAAAGTATCAATCTTTTATAATTGATACTTAATATATTGAAAATAAATAGTTTATGTAAAAATATTTTTTTCTATTCTTTTGGCATAGCAAAAATACTTTCGTCAATTTTCGGATTGATTTCCAGCGTTTTGATCTTCATCGCCATCGTTGCCCCAGGCATCGCGGAGGTTTCTACCTCTGAAGTAAACGGATAAGTGATCCCGTCGATCTGTCTGAAATCGGATTGTGTATTTTTAGATTCTACCTCCTGGCCATTGACATTTACTTTGGCGACCGTTTTCAGGATATAGTAGGTATCTTTTGAAATATAGTTTGTCCGTTTGGCGCCGTTTTTAAGATTGACAGTAACCTTGAAAACTTTTGCTCCTGCCATGTCTTCTTCTCCGTCCAGGGTAAGGGTCTGGCCTTTTTCTTTATAATTGTATAAGCCGGTTAAATCGGTTTCGGCAGAAAGGGATTTAACGACGTCCTCGGGCAGGGGCGTTGCCTTGAGCTGGCCAGCCATTGGGTTAATCACCCAGCCTTTGTCATTGTCGATAACCTGAATGATGGTTGAGCCCTGAACCGTTGTTTCGCTTCTGAATCCGCGTTGCTGTACAATGGTTGTGGTTACAGGGATCTGCATGTTCATCACTTCCATTTCGGCCGATATTTTGATGCTTTTAAGCTTCGACAATTTATCGGCGCCACCCATGGTCGTAATATGTTTTGCTACGATTTCGTCCAGCGTCTGGGCGAAAGAGGAAGTACATATTCCAGAAATTACGAGGATGATCAGCGGTTTTAAATAGTTGGATTTTCGCATGAGCGCTAGTTTTGTTGCGCTGTAAAACTAGGAAATATTAATTTAAAACCGAATTAAGTCGGTTGAGCGGCCGTTCTCCATTTTATGTGGTGGGTTTAATTGGTGCCCCGATGGTGAGATTTCTAGGGTGTTTTTATGCCTGACAGGATTTTGAGGTTTTATACCCGTCGGATGGCCGAAAAAGCCATCCGACGGGCAGCTCGTTCCGTCCGACGGCTTTTTCAGCCGTCGGACGGATAGTAAAAAAGAGCGGCATGATCGTTACCAGATAAAGATTTCCATCGGTGGACGGGTAGCAAAAGATGATGCTGGGTAACCGGGATTTATTCAAACTTTGAATAAAAAAAAACGAACGAACCATAAATGATCCGCTCGCCAAAAATATATAAGATTTTATTCTAACTACGCACTTTTCAAAGCTTCTGCACCACCTACGATTTCGAGAATCTCGGTTGTAATAGCAGCCTGACGGGTACGGTTGTAGATCAATTTCAGCTCTTTCAAAAGATCCTGAGCATTTTCAGTTGCCTTATCCATCGCAGTCATACGTGCACCTTGTTCTGAAGCATTCGATTCAAGAACGGCGCGGTACAACATTATTTTCAAAGATTTTGGAATCAATTCAGCAAGAATCTCCTCCTCATTTGGTTCAAATATATAGTTAACCTCCGGTGCTTTTACTTTTTGGGGAGTCGTATCGGCAACGATTGGTAAATAAGGATCTGTATGGATAATTTGTGTAGCAACGTTTTTAAATTCGTTGAAAACCAGGTCAACCACATCATATTTTCCTTCGGAGAAGTCCTTCATGATTTTTTCGGCTGCTTCCTTTACATTGACGAATTTAAGTCTTGTAAACAAATCGGTGAAAGTGGTGTTTACGACAAAACCTCTGCGGTTGAATGCCTCTGCACCTTTTTTACCGATTGCAAATATCTCTACATTTCCTTTGCTTGCCTGCTCTGAATACTTTTCGTTGATCAGCTGCAGGGTGGCTTTAATAATATTGGTATTGAAAGCACCGCACAATCCACGATCGGAAGTAACGACAACGATCAATATTTTTTCAGCCGCACGTACTGTTTTCAATGGGCTGTCCACTGAATTTTCAGAACCTGCGGAAACTGTTGAAAGCATTTGACCTAGCTTTTGGGCATAGGGACGCATTTGCAGGATATTATCCTGAGCTCTGCGCAATTTAGCAGCTGCCACCATTTTCATGGCTTTCGTGATCTGCTGTGTTGAATTAACCGATACAATCCGGTTACGTACTTCTTTTAAGCTTGCCATCTTAGGGAAATTAAATGCGGTCCGCCTGAGGTTATCAATAAGTTAAGAACCAGAAAATGTATTTCCGATTCTTAACTTATAACTTCTCTATTAATATTTAGCTGAAAGTTCTTTCGCTACTTTGTCGATAACATCCGTTACGCTGTTATCCAACTTGCCTGCACGAAGGGCAGCAAGTGTATCGCTGTATTGCGCTGAAAGAATAGTAAGGAATTCTTTATCGAATTCTTTTACTTTTTCAACCGGAACTCTGTCTAACAATCCTTTTGTAGAAGCGTAAACCGTAGCAACCTGATGTTCAACCGGTACCGGAGCATATTGAGGTTGTTTCAATACTTCCTGGTTACGGCGTCCACGATCAATCGCAAGTTTGGTAGAAGCATCAAGATCCGAACCGAATTTTGCAAAAGCTTCCAATTCACGGAATTGAGCCTGGTCAAGTTTTAACGTACCTGATACCTTTTTCATGGACTTGATCTGAGCGTTACCACCCACACGTGATACCGAGATACCTACGTTGATCGCAGGACGGATACCCGAGTTGAACAAGTTAGATTCAAGGAATATCTGTCCGTCCGTAATCGAAATTACGTTCGTAGGGATATAGGCAGAAACGTCACCCGCTTGAGTTTCAATGATTGGAAGTGCAGTTAATGAACCACCACCTTTTACTTTTCCTTTCAAGGAAGGAGGAAGGTCATTCATGTTTGCTGCAATGCTGTCATCATTGATGATTTTCGCAGCTCTTTCCAATAGACGGCTGTGAAGATAGAATACGTCTCCCGGGTAGGCTTCACGTCCCGGAGGGCGACGAAGCAGCAGGGAAACTTCACGGTAAGAAACCGCTTGTTTCGAAAGGTCATCATAAACGATCAAGGCAGGACGACCCGTATCACGGAAATATTCACCGATGGCAGCACCCGTAAACGGAGCATAGAATTGCATTGGTGATGGGTCCGATGCACCGGCTGCTACGATTACCGTATAGTCCATTGCACCAAAACGACGAAGTGTTGCTTCGATACCTTTGATTGTTGAAGCCTTCTGGCCACAAGCTACATAGATACAGAATACAGGCTCGCCCTTATCGTAATATTCTCTTTGATTGATGATTGTATCAATAGCAACAGCTGTCTTTCCAGTCTGGCGGTCACCGATAATCAACTCACGTTGTCCACGTCCGATAGGAATCATCGCATCGATTGCTTTGATACCCGTTTGAAGCGGCTCGGTTACAGGCTGACGGAAAATTACCCCAGGAGCTTTACGCTCAATAGGCATTTCAAATGTTTCACCCTGAATAGGGCCCATTCCGTCGATTGGTTCAGCTAATGTGTTTACAACACGGCCTACAATACCTTCACCAACTCTTACTGAAGCGATCTCCTTCGTACGCTTCACTGTGTCGCCTTCTTTGATTTCACTTGAATCACCAAGTAAAACGGCTCCAACATTATCTTCCTCGAGGTTCAAAGCGAGGGCCTTTAAGCCATTCTCGAAAACAAGGAGCTCACCCGCCTGTACTTCGGAAAGGCCATAAATGCGGGCAACACCGTCACCAACTTGAAGGACGGTTCCTACTTCTTCGAGTTCTGCTTCAGATTTAGCGCCTGCAAGTTGTTCGCGCAGGATGGCCGAAACTTCGTCCGGTCTAACAGATACCATAGTATAATTGACTTATTTAGAGTATAGTAGTAAGTTTTTGAAAACAGCCGCAAATGTAGGGTTAATTTGTTAAATAAAGAATAGCTAACCTAAAAAACTGCTGGATAAAAATTAGATTTTTCCAAGTTTGCCGCTTTCGAGTATTATAACGCAGTAAAAATATGGAATTTTAGGCATTTAAAAGGTTTTTAAAACTTTTTTAGGTACTAATTGTGTTTTTGTTGTAATTGAGTTCGTTAATAACAATTAATTATCACAAATTTAATTTTCAGACCATCCTTAAGTAGAATGTACAAATTAGAAAAAACCATTTTAGCCTCTGTTTTATGTATCGGTTTAGCTGCATCACCAGGGTTCGCACAAGCGCCTAAGAAAGTTACGAAACCAGTCGCTGCAACAAAAAAGACCACAGTTACAGCGGCTAAAGTTACCCCTGCATCAAGTGTACTTAAGACGAAGATGGATTCCCTGTCGGCGGCCATTGGTGTGAGTTTTTCCAACTCATTGTCGTCTCAGGGCATCAGCAACATCAATACGGATATCCTGACCAGGACAATAACATCGTCACTTAAAGGGGAGAAAACGACATTTACATCGGAGGAGGCAAATAAATTTATCAGTGAATATTTTCAAAAAATGATGGAAGAAAAAGGAGCGGTCGTGAAAGTAGAAGGAGAGAAGTTTTTGGAAGAAAACAAGAAGAAGGCCGGTGTTACAACCACGGAAAGCGGCTTACAGTATTCTGTGATCAAAATGGGAGAGGGTGCAAAACCTGCTGCAACGGATAAAGTGAAGACACATTACCACGGTACTTTGACCAATGGAACGGTTTTTGATAGCTCTGTGGATCGCGGCGAGCCGGTAGAGTTTCCGGTGAACGGCGTGATAAAAGGATGGACAGAGGCTTTGCAGCTTATGCCCGTAGGTTCGAAATGGAAATTGTTTATTCCCTATTCTCTTGCTTATGGTGAGCGTGCAGCGGGCCCGCAGATTCCAGCCTATTCAGCTTTAGTATTTGAGGTTGAATTATTAGAAATTGTTAAATAGTTAACAAAAATTCGACGAATGAAAAAGTACCTAATCACTCTTATTCCTGTTGTATTACTTGGCTGGCAGCGAGGTCCCGTACAGCAAAATGCAATCGTCACTACGGAAACTTCGCTAGCGGAAGATATTAAGCCGACCGCAGCCCAGTATAAAGCGGAAGAACTTTCGACAAGAATATTGTCAAATTATCATTATCGTAAAACGAAACTGACCGATTCATTGTCGTCAGCGATTTTTGATAAATACATTGATGGTATTGACCATGGTCGATTGTACTATCTGGCCTCGGATATGACGGAATTCGAAAAATACAGGTACTCTTTCGATGACTTTTTGCAAAAACGGGAGCTGGATATTCCTTTTAATATGTATAACCTTTTCAGAAAGCGTTATCAGGAAAGAAGTGAATACATTCAGGCACTTCTGAAAACACCGAAACCATTTGACTATACCGTTGACGAATCGCTTAACACGGATCGTGATAAAGTGGCCTGGGCCAAGTCAAATGATGAATTGAATGATACATGGCGGAAATATCTCAAAAGTGAGGCGCTGGATCTGAAACTGGCTGGAAAGGCAGATTCATCCGTAGTTAAAACTTTGAGCGACCGGTATAAAAACCGTGACCGCGGTTTGAGCCGTATCCGTACGGAGCAGGTTTTCCAGATGTTCATGAACGCGTACGCTGAATCACTTGATCCGCATACAAGTTATATGGCGCCTACATCGGCTGACCGTTTCAAACAGGAAATGAGCCAGTCGGTTGAAGGGATCGGTGCCTTGCTTCGTGAGGAAGATAATTATATCAAAATTGTTGAAGTGATTCCGGGCGGCCCCGCATTTAGGGGAAAACAGCTTAAAAAGGAAGATAAGATCATCGGTGTTGCCCAGGGTGACGATGGGAAATTTGTTGACCTTGTTGGCTGGTTTGTGGATGACGCGGTTAAGCTGATCAAGGGCCCAAAAGGTACAGTGGTTCGTTTGCAGATCCTTTCTGCCGATGCACTTTCAAGTACGCCTCCAAAAGAGATCAGACTGGTTCGTGAAAAAATAAAACTAGAAGATTCCCGCGCCAAAAAAGAGATTGTTTCTATTAATTCCGGAAACAAAGACTATAAAATTGGGGTGATCGATATTCCTTTATTTTACCGTGATTTTGAAGGAGCACAGCAAAAAGAAAAAGAATTTTCAAGCACGACCCGTGACGTTCAGAAACTGATCACGGAATTGCAGGGAGAAAATGTAGATGGCATCGTGATCGACCTGCGTAACAACGGCGGTGGATCATTAACGGAAGCCGTTTCGCTGACAGGTCTGTTTATCAATAAAGGCCCGGTTGTTCAGGTTAAGGAAGGGCAGGGTGATATTCAGGTTGAAACGGATAATGACCCGATGATTGCCTACAATGGCCCGATGGCCGTGATGGTAAACCGTTTCAGTGCTTCGGCTTCTGAAATTTTTGCTGCGGCTATTCAGGATTACAAGCGTGGAATTATCGTCGGTGAGCAGACCTACGGTAAAGGAACCGTTCAGACGCTGATTGATCTTAACCAGTGGGCCCCAAAAGAAACGGATCAGCTTGGACAGGTTAAGTTAACCGTTGCGAAGTTCTACCGTGTTAATGGCAGCAGTACGCAGTTGAAAGGTGTAATGCCTGACCTGGAATTACCATCGGCGTTTAAGGTGAATGAGTATGGAGAGGGATCGCAGCCAAGCGCATTGCCATGGGATCAGATTCCTTCTTCTAAATACGAGTTGACGAACAACATTAACGAGAAAATCGTAGGACAGCTTCGCGATAAGTACAAGCAACGCCTTAAATCAGATGAAGAGCTTAAAACATTGGTGAAAACGATTGATGAATTTAAGAAAGCACGTGAAAATAAAGTGGTTTCTTTACAAGAGTCAAAACGTAAAATTGAGCGTGATGAAGCGGAAAAGAAACGGGCTGCGTTGAAACAACTTGGCGAAGACGCTGAAGAAAGTGAAGACGAAGCGGATACAAAAGTAGCTGCCGAAGCACCGAAAGAAGTCAAAAAGAAAAAGGATATTTATATCACTGAAACCGGACGAATGCTGACAGACCTGATCATTATTTCAAAAGAGCCAAGTCTGGCAGGAGCCAAAAAGAAGTAAGTTTTAGAAAAAGATATAGCCAGCAAAAAAATGAGGCTGTCTCAAAAGGGCAGTCTCTTTTTTTGCGTATATAGTGTTGTTTATTTTTTCAGAATTGATTATCTTTAGTTATAAGCAAATCAGGAAAAATGGGCCGCAGACAACCTAC
>NZ_JAVFVU010000031.1 GCF_030929615.1 Dyadobacter sp. LHD-138
AGTCGACACAATTGTACTTTCCCGATACGCCGCACCCAATCGTAAATTAAAACTCCCCAATCCAATCCTGGAAATATGAGCCAAGGAGATCGATTGGAGAATTTTCAAGGAAGGCCTATTATTAAACGCAGAGGCAGGCGAGTTTTACGCGGAGGTACAGGAGTTATTTTTGTTTTAGATCACAACAGAAAACCGCGCAACTCAGCGCAGAACTCCCTTTACTCTGCGTTTAAACTCAGTGTAAAGGGAGTTCTGAGGTTTTCTGTTATGTCTAATATTTCAATCATTACCTGAAACAAAGAACAACTCCTGTACCTCCGCGTAAAACCGCTCCCCCTACCTCTGCGTTTAAACTCATCGCTCAATTTCGAAGAACTTTACATCTGCCTTTACCTTTTCCAGAATTTTCTGTGAGCGTTCCGGGCGGGCATCAGTGATAAATACCTGGCCTAAAAATCCGTCATCGATTAATTCGATCAGTTTATTAATTCTGCGGTCATCCAGTTTATCAAAAATATCATCCAGCAAAAGAACGGGTGTTTTTTCCTTTTCTATTTTTAATAATTCAAACTGAGCGAGTTTCAGCGCGATGACAAAAGATTTCTGCTGTCCCTGAGAACCGAATTTCTTCAGCGTTATGCCATCTATTTCAAAAACATATTCATCCTTATGCACACCCTTGCCCGTGCGCTGGGCATGCAGGTCGCGTGAACGGTTTTTCCGGAATTCAGCAGCAAAATCTTCCGAAGCAACTTCGCTTTCATAGGATACCTCCACCTGTTCTTTTCCACTGCTTAAAAACGCATAATACTTCCTGAACAAAGGCAAAAAACGCTCCATGAAAGCGCGCCGGTGCTGATAAATCCGGACCGCCAGCACAATCAACGGCTCGTTATACGTGTCCAGCAAATCTTCATCCAGATAATTCCGTTCGGCAAAGAGTTTTAATAAACCATTCCGCTGGGTCAGAATTTTATTGTATTGTAAAAAATCCGTTAAATATTCCGGGGTTGCCTGTGCCAGTACCCCATCGAAAAACCTTCTCCGCTCCTCACTCCCGTCGCGGATCAGATCGGTGTCATTGGGCGCAATCAGCACCAGCGGGAAAAGTCCGATATGATCACTTAACCGGTCGTAATTTTTTTTATCCGCCATAAAAACCTTCCGCTGCCCACGCTGAAAACTGCATGTGATCTGAATATTTTTATCAGAATCATGAAAAATTCCATCCAGTAAAAAAAAATCCTGGGCGTGACGGATACCGAGCGCGTCCTGGTTATGAAAGGCACTTTTGGTAAGTGTCAGGAAGTAAATAGCGTCTAAAAGGTTTGTTTTACCACTTCCGTTTTCTCCGACAAGGCAATTTACACGCTCTCCAAACGTAAAACCTCTCTCTTCATAGCTCTTAAAGTACGTAAGATGGAGCTTTTCTAACCACATGAACTTCTTTGTTATATAGTTTATGCTTATTTTCGCAAATCATTTGCGTCGTTACCGGCAAAAACAGATCTTGTTCAAACCACTAACTTTAAGACAAAGTTCTGTCTTTATAAACGAGAACCAAATACATGGCCACCGTTACTGAAAAAAAGAAAGCATCAGCCCCCAAATTAAAGCATTCGAAAGAACGCTATATGTTCTGGTTCGAGAACATGTTATTACAACGCCGGTTTGAAGAAAAAGCTGGCCAGCTTTATGGTCAGCAGAAAATCCGCGGATTTTGTCACCTTTACATCGGTCAGGAAGCTTGTTCTTCGGGAGCAGCTACTGCCCTGACAAAAGATGACAAATACATCACGGCTTACCGTGACCATGGTATTCCTTTGGCGTTAGGTACAGATCCAAAAGCGATCATGGCCGAGCTTTATGGTAAAAAGACAGGAACAACCAAAGGAAAAGGTGGTTCTATGCACATTTTTGACAAAGAGCATAATTTTATTGGCGGACACGGTATCGTTGGTGCACAGATTCCTTTGGGAGCTGGTATCGCCTTTGCTGAGAAATACAATAAAACCGGCAACCTGTGTATCTGTTATTTTGGTGACGGAGCCATTCGCCAGGGCGCTTTCCACGAAACGCTGAATATGGCCATGAGCTGGAAATTGCCTGTTATTTTCGTTGTTGAAAACAATGGCTATGCAATGGGAACTTCGGTTGCCCGCTCTTCCAACGTTACTGAACTTTACACATTGGGTGAGGCTTATGATATTCCTTCTGAGCCCGTTGATGGGATGAGTGTGGAAGCAATCCATGAAGCCGTTTCCCGTGCGGCAGAACGTGCCCGTAAAGGTGATGGACCAACTTTCCTGGAATTCCGTACGTACCGCTACCGTGGACACTCGATGTCTGATCCTCAGAAATACCGTTCGAAAGAAGAGGTTGAGGAATACAAACACCGCGATCCGATCGAACAAATCAGAGCCGTCATTCTGGATAACAATCTTGCAACAGCGGAAGATCTTGAAGCAATTGACAAAAAAGTGAAAGAAATTGTAGCTGAATCCGTTCAATTTGCCGAAGAATCTGACTTCCCGGATGCAAAAGAAGCATACACGGATGTTTACGTTGAGAATGACTATCCATTCATCATGGATTAATTTTTGATTATAACGTTATTAAAAAAAACCCGTCGAAACGATCCGACGGGTTTTTTGAGTAATTTCGATTTTTCGTCAATATAAAAGATCGCAATCTTACTTTTCTCCGTATATAGTGATCAATACCTAAATATAGTATGCCCTTAGATCAAGAATTTGAGCAAGAAGAAGAAGGAACAGGCCAGGAGATGTCGTTTATCGGGCATCTTGAAGAATTAAGATGGCATGTTATCCGCGCTGTTGGATCTATTTTAGTTTTTGCTATTCTAGCTTTTGTTTACATTAAGGAAATTTATCATTACGTAATTATCGCACCTTCACAGCCACATTTCTGGACTTACAGAATGTTATGTTTGCTGTCGGAAAAGGTGGGGTATGACGAACTCTGTGTTAAAGAACTTAATTTTAAACTGCAAACCATCGGAATGGGTGACCAGTTTACCATGAGTATGACTTCGGCAGTTATTGCCGGGTTAATATTTGCATTCCCTTACGCCTTCTGGGAAATATGGCGTTTTATAAAACCCGGACTAAAGGCATCTGAACGCCAATCAGCCAGAGGAGCCGTTTTTTATGTAACATTTCTTTTCTTCTCAGGCGTTCTTTTTGGCTATTTCATCGTAACTCCGCTGGCTATCAACTTCCTGGCAAACTACACGTTGGATGAGTCTATTATCAATGAATTCAGTCTTGCATCTTATATCTCGCTGGTTTCTACGCTGACATTAGCCTGCGGTATTGCATTTCAATTACCAATCGTCGTATTTGTTCTTTCGAAAGTAGGCGTTTTAACGCCGAGTTTCATGCGTGAATATCGCAAACATGCCATGATCGTGATTCTGATCGTAGCCGCGGTTATTACTCCTTCACCGGATATTTACAGCCAGATTCTGGTAGCAATCCCGCTATTACTCTTATACGAAGTCAGTATTTTGGTTTCGAGAAAAGTAGAAAGAGAAAAACTACGTGAAGAAAAAGCGATGCAGGGACCATTGTAAGTGGTTCATGGTATCCATTAAAAGAAGAAATTAAAATTTCATACAGACCTCGGCCAATCGGTCGAGGTCTTCTTTTTGGTGTATGGCACTAATCACCAATCTTGTCACCGGCGGATCTGTGGGTTGCGGATAGGAAAAGCAGGAGCAGAGAATTTCATTTTCCTCTAAATGATCAAACAGCTTATTGTCCAGACTGCAAAAAACAGGATAATCTTTTTTGTGAACAAACAGCTTGGTTCGTTTTAACCTTGTGGCGACGTATTGAATATTTGAAAGTAACCGCTGATGCGCCTCAGGATAGGCATTTGTATCTAATAATTTTTTGAGGGCATACATATAAGCCGGAACAACCGGGGAGGCTCCTGCAAAAAACGGGCTTTTACGCACCGTCTCAACGACATTTTCGTCACCCAAAATTACACCTCCTGCAATGCCAATAGCCTTATTTAAAGAGGAAGTTACAATGAGTCTTATCTGCGAAAAAGATGATAACTCCTGATAAACCCCGGTTCCATCCTTCCCTATTACGCCCAATCCATGAGAATCATCGACTACAAGGAAAATCTGCCTGGAAAAAGGGAGTTGCCTGAAAATTGAAAAATCAAAACTTTGCACGAAGGGCGACCCTACCGAATCTGAACAAATGATGTGAATATCGTCCTGATCACTATTCTGAATTCTCCAAACGGTATCTTGCGCCCACTCCTCCCAGCTTACATCATCGCAAATATATTCAAGTCCCCACAACGCGGGGTGCAGATCAGGGGCGTAGTAGCAATGAATTTTGGGCAAATGAAGAAGTGAATCCGGCAAACCGGACACGATAATCCCGGGTAGTTCCTTGACCAACAACTGGCCCGCCCACATCCCTGATGATGTCGTGAGCGCCGCAGGTGCCCCGGAAAATTTCGCTAATGCCATTTCCGTTTCTTCGTAAATACTTAGTCTCAGGCTATTATTTCTGGAACTTCCAAAGTGTGTTCCATACATTGAAAAACCTTCTTTTAAATAGCTTAGAAAGCCTTCGTGATGACCCATGCCAAGATAATCCGTCCCGCTGAACCAGAGATATTCTTTTCCATTATTCAGCCTAACCTTTCGGTCAGGAAGATGGCTGGCTGGATAGATATTCATTTCAGGAAGGCTCCGGTGCCGTTTTCTGAACCATAGATAACCTTGCCGTAGTCAAAGGTCACACCCATAGCCGGATCATTCTTGATCAGCAAGGAACCATCCATGTCGACATAATCCAGCAAGGGAAGTAAATGGGCAATTGCAGAAATTCCGACACTGGATTCGGTCATGCAGCCTACCATGGTTTTCATATCCAGACTTCTCGCTTCTGCGATCATCCGTCTGGCGGAGGTTAATCCCCCACATTTTGTAAGTTTGATGTTAACCCCGTGAAAAAGACCGTAACATTTTACCACATCACTTTCCAGGATGCAGCTTTCATCAGCGATAACAGGCAACTCGCTTTGCACAAAAACCTTTTGCATTCCTTTCACGTCGTCTGCCGGCAGCGGTTGTTCAATAAATTCAACACCCAGTGCTTTCAGCTCCGCTGAAAATCTGATGGTTTGCTCCGCCGTCCATGCACAATTTGCATCCACACGAAACGCAGCATTGGTATGCGACCGCAATTCTCTTACGATCCGGAGATCATCGTCTGTACCCAGTTTTATTTTATAGATCGGCCAGGGAAGTTCCTGCATTTTTGATACCATTTTTTCAACGGTATCAATCCCGATGGTGAAGTTCGTCAGGGGATTCTCATCAATGGATAAACCCCAGCTTTCATAAAGTTTCTGACCCTTTTTCTTGGCGAACAAATCATTCGCCGCTTCGTCCAAAGCACACTGCGCAAACGAATTTGCCGCGAGATAAGGATTTACCTTCGCCCAAAGTGCTTCCGGAGAAGTCAAGGGATCCTGTTCAATGATCGGACGAATGCTTTCCAGCGAAGCGATCATTTTCTCGATCGTCACCCCATAATACGGATTGGAAGTAGCCTCGCCAAATCCGCTGAATCCGCCATCCCTCAGCTCCACAATGAGTGTGGGCTGTACATCTCGGGAGTCGTGGGCGATGGTAAAAGTATGTTTCAGTTCAAGGTTGTAGGGATGGAATAGAATCTGCATACTGTGTCGGTCAGGTATAGGTTACAATCTAATTTCTCATATCAAGTCCCCACGACAGCTTACTGCGCAGCGTATCCAGAAAACTATCGTCCCTCATTTTGATTAGTCGCGCCGTAAAATCAGCTTTACTCACCGTAAGTTCCGTCACTTCATCCACCACCCTGGAACGGGAATCCATCGACACCAGAAAATTATTGCTGCGGCTTTTCACTTCCAGTCTTATGATTGAAGAATCTTCCACGACAAGCGGGCGCACATTCAGGTTATGCGGACTAACGGGGGTAATAATAAAATTCTGGGAATGCGGGACCAGAACCGGCCCACCGCAGCTCAAAGAATACCCTGTTGACCCCGTCGGTGTCGAAATAATCAACCCATCTGCCCAATAAGAATTCAGAAATTCGTCGTTGAGATAGGTATGGACCGTGATCATCGAAGCAGTATCCGTCTTGGTGATCGTGAAATCATTTAAACCAAAATTTCTGCCTTCAAATAAATCTATATTGGATTCAACTTTTACAAGCGTCCGTTCGTCAATTTTGTACTGATTATTTTCCAGTGCTTCAATCATATCGGAAATGCGCTCCGGAGATACCGTTGCAAGAAAACCCAGGCGGCCTACATTGATACCGACCACGGGAATCCGTCTTTTGCCCACATGCGAAATCGTTTCAAGCAGCGTACCGTCTCCGCCCATGCTGACAACCAGTCGGGCGTCAAAAAGCGCGTCCGGGTTGTCGTAAACCAAATGTGAATAATGCTGGATACCCTGGTTATCCAAAAAGGATCGGAACGATTCAGAAAGCTGCACCTCAATGTGGCGACGCATCAACTCACTGAACATAGATTCTATGTACGGGCGGGCAGACTCATTAAAGTTGCGTCCGTGAATGGCTATTTTCATGAAAGAAAAGTATGTGATCCTTTTTGCCCGAAAGATACGGGACAAAATGCCGATTGGCAATGTACTATTCCGGGAAAATTATGTCGCTAAATAACGAAGTAGCATGTCCAGCCGCTCCTGATCCACACTTTCGATCGGATCACTGGCATGTGCTTCTTCAATATCGTATCCAAACCGCTCCAAAGTTGCTATTACAGGCGTAATATTGGTCCGGTTTAATTTTAAAGTCAGCAGCGAGGCATCCGCGGGATGCAACGACTCGCTGGAAGAATAATAGCTGCTAAGCACCTTTACTCCATTGGATTCGATCAAACGGCTGATTTCGGATAAAGAATAATCCCTTTCAGCTATTTTCAAAACAATCACCGCGCCTTTTTCCTGAATACCCAGCTCGCTAACAAATTTTTCGATCAGATTTCTGACGAGAATACAGCCTGTTAGTGCTTTGTTTTCATGAACGACGGGAATGATATCCAGCGCAAATTCATTCACAAGCCGCAGCAATTCATAAGGATGGTTATCCTCGGTCGCGAAGACATCCTCATGCTGGATAATAATCCGGGCAATCGGCTGGGTAGTATCCGCGATATCAAAAAGAATATCCTCGGATACAATTCCTCTGTATATCCCCGAATCTGCCACCACAAGCTGCTTTGTCCGAAATTCATCCATCCAATCCAAAGCTGTACCTACCGTATCGGCAAGTTTCAGTATGGGTATCATGGGATTAATTAACGATGCAGCTAACATAACTGAAAAAGAGTGTTTTTATCGAATCTATGAAAAAACTGGATACCTGTCAACTTTCACGTAAAAAGAATATTTTGTATAACAAAAAAGAGCCGTTAAAGGCTCTTTAAAAAATGACTATTCCACCGGAACCGACACATGTTTTTCTAAAAAGCGTTCTACTATGACATTAAACTTGTCGGGATGCTCCATCATCGGCGCATGGCAGCACTTATCTATAAAGTGCAATTCCGAACCTGCGATGAGACGGTTAAATTCATAACCCACATGCGGTGGTGTAATCGTATCATTCAGTCCCCACACCAATAACGTTGGAACCTTAATTTTATATAGATCTTTTGCAAGATTATGCCGTTGTGCCGACTTGGCAATGCCCACAATGCTCATGCACTTCGGAATACTGGAAGTCGTTTCAAAAACTTCGTCGATAAGGTCTTTGGTCGCTACTTCCGGATCATAAAAAGTGTACGCGACACGTTCTCGGATGTATTCATAGCTTCCTCTTTTCGGGAAAGATCCGCCCATCGAGTTCTCGAAAAGGCCGGAACTTCCTGTCAATACAAGACGCTGGACATTCTCCTGATTTTTCAAAGTATAAAGCAGACCGATATGTCCGCCCAGGGAATTCCCCAGAACTGTCACATTTGTCAGATTTTTAAACGCAACAAAATCTTCCAGAAAGGCCAATAGCGCATCCAGGCCAGCCTCGCGCGGAGGCAGCTCATAGATTGGTAATAATGGAATGATCACCCGATATCGATCAGAGAAACATTCAATAATCCCGTCCCAGTTACTCAAAGCGCCAAAGAGCCCATGCAACAGCAATAATGTTTCGCCCTTTCCTTCGTCGATGAATTGAAACTTGCCTTCTGCATGTACCGTATATTTCATTCTGTTACCAGGGGTTATTTTTTTATTCAGAATTTCTTTAAAAGCGAAAGAGTTCAATTATTTCCACTAAAAATATAGAAAAAAAACAAATGCACTTTTCTGATAGTATACAAAACTAGTTCTTTTTTTTAGATTGTCCTTAGCCGACGGACAATTAATATCATTTTATTTTCTTGTAAATATTATATTAATATATCGTTATTAATAAGATTTACATAGAAAGGTGCAATTTATGATATTAGTTCCCGCGAAGGGCACTGTAAATAAATTGATCTTAATTTTCGCGGGTAAATTTTACTGCAAATTGTCTTAGTTTAATTGTGACGAACTGAGTAAAAGAAAAACCTGATTTGTGAAGATGGTGCAGGTATAATCCTGACCGAATTTACCATTAACCTGTTGAACACCGAAATTTAATAATAAGTAATTTGTATCTGAATTAGAAAAAAATTAGAACATTCAAAAATATGGATCTGGAACTTAGGGACAAGGTGATTATAGTTACCGGCGGTGCGAAAGGTATAGGAAAAGGCATTGCGAAGGTCTTGGCCTCGGAAGGCGCAATTCCCGTCATTATCGGCAGAAATGAAGCGGATAACCTGGAAACCGTCGCAGAAATAGAAAAGGAAGGCGGCAAAGCATTTCAGGTTGCCGCCGAGTTATCCAGGCCGGAAGCCTGCGAAAAAGCCGTGAAAGTAATCCTGGATACCTTTGGCAGAATCGAAGGTGTTGTGAACAATGCCGGTGTAAATGATGGCGTCGGATTGGAAAACGGGAGTTATGAAAAGTTTGTTCAAAGCCTGCACAGCAATTTGATCCACTATTATCTGATTGTCCATCATGCATTGCCCGCTTTGAAAAAATCAAAAGGCGCGATTTTAAATATCGGGTCAAAAACGGCGGAAACCGGCCAAGGCGGTACTTCTGCCTACGCAGCCGCCAATGGTGGCCGCAATGCGTTAACACGTGAATGGGCGGTTGAGTTACTGCCTTATGGCATACGTGTCAACGCCATCATCGTCGCTGAATGTTATACGCCGCTATACGAAAAGTGGATCCGGACATTGCCAAATCCTGAGGAAAAACTCGCTTCCATTATCAGTAAAATTCCGTTGGAAAACCGGATGACAACCGCAGATGAGATTGCCAATATAACTGCATTCTTACTTTCTGCACGGTCAAGCCACACCACCGGCCAGCTTATTCACGTCGACGGTGGCTATGTTCATCTGGACCGTGCCATCAGCGAATAACCTAGTTTCACCCAAATAAATCCTTTACGATGAAATTTTCCATTTTTTCTCTGCTGCTGATCACCGGGATGAGCGTTTCCTTATCCTGTTTTGCCCAAAAGGAAATGCCGTTGTATCCCGGCAAAATTCCTAATAGCACATCGGCAGCAAACGAAGAAACAACGGTGAAAGGCGTTGTAAGGAATGTTTCAAAACCTACACTTTCCGTGTTTTTGCCCGAAGCAGGCACTGCCAATGGCGCTTCCGTGATTATTTGCCCAGGTGGTGGCTATGGCGTTTTGGTCATTGAGCGGGAGGGATTTGAAGTAGCCCGGGCATTTAACAAAATGGGTATCACCGCTTTTGTTTTGAAGTACCGTCTTCCGAGCGATAAAACATTGGAAGACAAATCCATCGGGCCATTACAGGATGCCCAGCAGGCAATAAAGACGGTTCGTGAACGGGCAAGAGAATGGAAACTGGATGTCAGTAAAATTGGCATTATGGGGTTTTCTGCCGGCGGCCACCTAGCCTCCACCGCAGGAACGCATTTTAGCGATCCGCTTATCGAGAATAAGTCCGGTACGAGCCTGAGACCGGATTTTATGATCCTTATTTACCCGGTAATCAGTTTCCTGGATGCGCAGGGGCATAAAGGATCACGGGCCAACCTGATCGGGCAGTCTCCAACCGAGGAAAAAATAAAATATTTTTCCAGCGAATTGCAGGTTCAGCAATCAACGCCACCCACCTTCCTCACACATGCCGGAGACGATACCGTCGTGCCTGTGCCTAACAGCTTAATGTTTTACGAAGCCTTAAATAAAAACAAGATCCCGGCTGATCTCCATCTTTACTCGAAAGGTGAACATGGCTATCTTAAAACGCCGACTTTTGATGTCTGGTTTGGTCAATGTCTGAACTGGATGAAAACAAATCAGTTTATTCCCTGAGCATTAAACCCGAATATTCTCTTTTTTCATCGAATCCAGTTTTTCAAACGGGGAGTTGTTGCTGATATATTCCGGAACAACTTCCTTTAAAACAGCTACCATTTTATCATCATCACCCGTTTCCATGGCTTGCTCCAAAAGCTGCAACAGGCTGCTTATCGTATGGCTGCAAACGGGCCTGAGAAATGCTATCGTTATTTTTGCATGGCGGGTAACACGATGCGCTTCATCATTTCTTAATCGTTCTTCCAAAAGTTTCTCGCCAGGACGAAGGCCAGTGTAGGTCAATTTAATATCAATCCCGGTTGTCAACCCTGCCAATCCGATCAGCTTTTCCGCCATGTTTTTGATCACCACGGGCTCTCCCATATCAAAAACAAAAACCTCCCCTGCCTGACCGACCGTTCCGGCTTCCAATACCAACAGACAGGCTTCCTGCACTGTGATAAAATAACGTGTCATTTCAGGATGGGTTAAAGTAAGGGATGCCCGGTCATTGATCTGTTTAACAAAAAGCGGCAACACAGAACCCTGCGTTCCCAATACGTTTCCAAAACGGATTGTAACAAAGCGGGTTTTTGCAACAGGTTTATCATTAAGACTTTGTAAATACATCTCACAAACCCGTTTACTGGCGCCCATTACGCCCGACGGATTGACCGCCTTATCCGTAGAGACAAAAATAAATTTCTCGGCCTTATACATAACCGATAAATCCGCAAGAAGCTTCGTTCCAAAAATATTGTTTCTGATCGCTTCATACGGATGTTTTTCCATGATCGGCACGTGTTTGTTTGCAGCGGCATGAAAGATAACCTGCGGCCGATATTTTTTAAAAATATGCATCATCCGGTGGTTGTCCGTAACATTGGCTGGCATCGTCTGAACATCCGTTTCGTCCGGGGATATTTCACGAAGCAGCGCATCGAGTTCATAGATCCCGGATTCGTTTGAATCTATCAGCAACAATTGTTTGGGTTTGAAAGCAATAATCTGCCGCATCAATTCTTTCCCGATGGATCCGGCAGCACCGGTGATCATTATTTTCCTGCCTTTTATAAATGCGTTGATATTCCCCTTGTCGAAATCAATCATTTCACGGTCCAGAAGATCTGCCATGTTGAATTTGAGCGGCTGATGCCCGTGGAAATCATTTTCCGGTGTAGGTGTTTTACTGAATAAAAAATCTGCCATAGCAACTATAATTAATGGTTTAATTACGGACTATTAAAGATTTTCCCTAACGTTATGAGCTGACTTAATACTTACGTCGATTTTAAAAAAAGTAACAAAAAAAGAGCTACATCAAGGATGTAACTCTTTCTACGATATATTGTAATGTAAAATTCTTGATCTAAATAAGTCCTTCTAGCAGCCCTGGAGCCAGACCAAACAGGATTGTAAGTACGGTGGCCAGGATCAACACGATCTTGTAAAAAGGTGCCACCCTGATTTCTCCAAGATCGCCCTCTTTCAAGTAAGAAGCAATGATAACGCGGAAATAGTAATAAATACCAACAGTCGACATTAAAACGGCAATAGCCGGAACCCAGATAATCCCTCTATCCGCCGCGCTGCTGAATACGAAGAATTTCCCCCAGAAACCTGCTGTTAACGGGATTCCTGCCAATGATAACATGGCAACCGTCATCACAAAAGCAAGGAAAGGGTTTTGTTTTGCCAATCCGTTGAATGCGTCATAACGCTCATCCGGCTGTCCATCCAGCGTTTTCTCTTTTGAAACCAGCATCAAAACGCCAAATGCTACAATCGTTGACAAAGAATAAGCCACAGAATAAAACACAATGGCGTTCTGTGTTGGTTTTGACAATGCGGTAAGGGCGATCAGCAAATAACCCGCGTGGGAAATCCCGGAATAGGCCATCATCCGCTTAAAGCTGTTCTGAGTTGTCGCCCCGATATTTCCAACCATCAATGTTAGAATGGCGATGACTGCGACAACAATCCACCAGAAATCATAAACACCAGTAAACGAGTGAGACAATAATCTGTAAAGTGCGGCAAAACCAGCAGTCTTTACAATCGTTGACATAAATGTTGTAAAGATCGTCGGCGCTCCTTCGTATACATCCGGCGTCCAGAAATGGAAAGGAGCCGCAGAAACTTTAAACAGCATACCGATCATCAGCAGCAATAAACCTGCATACAAAAGGTAAGAAGGAACCGCTTGTTGTGTCGTAGAAACATAGGCCTGAATAGCGTTAAGGTCGAACGATCCCGTTGCGCCATAAAGCAATGTTATGCCAAAAAGCATGATACCCGATGCAAATGCCCCCATCAGGAAGTATTTCAACGCAGCTTCATTCGAACGTAAATTCCGCTTGTTGCTACCCGTCAGGACATACATGGCAATGGAAAGAATTTCAACACCGATGAACAGCATAATCATATGCTCGAACCCGATCATCATGATCGCTCCTACGAGAGAAAACAGCATCAGCGCGTAATACTCCGCCGGTTCTGCTTCCGCATTATCCTGAAAACCGCCCGAAATGGCAACGATCATAAAAGCAGAAGCCAGTACGATGCCATTAAAAGCCAATGTAAGGTTATCAACCCGGAACATGTCATAAAAATATAACAACGGTCCTTTGTTCCACTCAAAGAAATTAGTCGCCAACGCGATGGCAAGAAAAAGCAAAACAGCTGGCAATAAAATATTCTTCGATTTCGAGAACCCTAGAAAGAGCGTTACGATTCCAAGAACTGACAACAAAACAATGGGATACATAATTATTTATTATCGTTTGTCATTAATAGAGAGCGGTCGGCGGTCAGCTTTCGGCTTTCGGATTATATCAATTAATTATTTTCGCTTCGGAAAATCTATTTTGCAACCAGTTGTAAAAGATGGCTTACCGCCGGTTCGGAAATCGTCAAAAATGTATTTGGATAAATTCCAATCCAAAACACCATAATGACCAAGGGCAACAACACAGCTTTCTCGCTGAATGTCAGATCCTGAAAACCTTCAACCCATTTGGATCTTGACCCGAACATTGACATTTGGAATAAACGAAGCATATATACCGAACCAAGAATGATTGTCAAACCTGCAATGGCTCCCAACCAGCCGTTAAATGCGAAAACGCTTGACAACAACAGGAATTCACCTACGAAACCATTGGTTAGCGGCAAAGCAACGCTTCCTAACAGTAAGATCATGAAATAAACGCTCAGCTGCGGTGCCATTTGGGTAATACCTCCCAATTGATCCAGATTGCGTGTTTTTGTACGCTCCAGAATAATGTCAATCACAAAGAACAAGCCTACCACGTTGATTCCGTGCGCAAGCATCTGAATGATGGCTCCCTGCAAACCATTTGTTGAAGCTGCAAATACTCCAGCCGCCATTAATCCAACGTGGGCGAAAGAAGAATAAGCAATCAGACGTTTCATATCACGCTGCTGAATGGCGATAATCGAACCGTAAATAATGCCGATTACAGAAAGAATAACAGCAAGCATTCCATAAGTCTGCAAACCAAGCGGAACAATTGGAAGCAATAAACGAATCAAACCATAAACCCCCATTTTAAGCATGATACCTGAAAGAAGCATCGTAGCCGGCGTAGGCGACTCGGTATAAGTATCCGGCTGCCAGGTATGGAAAGGAAACAAAGGCATTTTGATAGCAAAAGCAACAAAGAAAGCCCAGAATACAAATCCCTGAGATTTGGCAGATAATTGTAATTGATAGAATGCCGTAATGTCGGAAGTATGTGTCCCCGGCGTCTGGTAATAAAGGTAGATCAATGCAACGAGCATGAACAAACTACCAAACATCGTATAAATGAAAAACTTGAAAGTGATTTTCAGGCGATTTTCTCCACCCCAGACAGCTGCCAGGAAGTAAATCGGAATAAGAGCCGCTTCGAAGAAAAGGTAGAACACGAAAGCATCCGTTGCTGCAAACACGCCAACCAATGCCGCAGACATAAAAAGGATCAGCGAATAAAAGGCCGAACCGTTTTTGTACGTATGCCCAAACGTTGAAAGTATGATAAGCGGCGTTAAAAATGCAGTCAATAATACCAGGAGCAAACTGATCCCGTCCAAGCCTGCACCAAAAGAAATGCCTGCTGATGCAAGCCAGTTGTATTTGAACGCAAACTGAACACCGGCAGCCGGGTCAAATTGAGACCATACAAAAAGGGCCAGTCCCAACTCTGCAAGCGCGCCAATGAGCGCTACCTGTTTTGCCGAATTCGCACCAACAACAAGGGTAATAACGCCAGCCACAATGGGCAAAAGTATTAAAAGAAGAGTAAGCATATTTTCAAGTCAACGGTCAGCAATAAATGGTGAACGGTATAAATATTTAATATGTCAGTTTCAACAAAATGCCTTAAATCAACAACTTCCAGAAAAGGATGATCACAATGCCTAAAACCATTGCAAACACGTAATCTCCGGTAGAACCCGTCTGCGTTTTGCGCAGCAATCCGCCAAGGAATGCGATCAGTCTTGCCGCGCCATTTACAAACAGATCAATAAAGAACTCTCCGAAACTGTATAATACGTTTGACAACATCTTCATTGGCTTTACAAAAACCGCATTATACAGTTCGTCTACATAATATTTGTTGTAAACAAGATTCTGTATCGCTGATTTTTCTTCCGAATCCGGAGCCGGCACACTTTCCTTCTGAACATACATGACGTAAGCTACTATTAAAGAAAGCAATGCTACACCGACTGAAACGGCCATTAAAATGTATTCTTCCGAATGGGTAAGTGTTGTTGGCAGGAATGCCTCCGGATTAATCTGACGGGATGCTTCATACAACGGACTCATAAATTCGGCCAGGTGATGCGTACCATGCAATGCTTCCGGCACACCGATAAATCCGCCCAAAGCAGAAAGTACGGCAAGGATCACCAAAGGAATTGTCATCGATGCAGGTGATTCGTGTAAATGGTGCTCCTGATCATGCGTACCGCGGAATTTTCCAAAAAATGTAAGGAAAAGCAAGCGGAACATATAAAAAGAAGTCATCAGCGAACCCAACACACCCACTACCCAAAGCAATTTATTATGTTCAAAAACGTGCGCTAAAATTTCATCTTTTGAGAAGAATCCTGCAAATGGCGGAATACCGGAAATAGCGATCGTTGCAATCAGGAATGTCAGGAAAGTAACAGGAAGTTTTTTACGCAAACCACCCATCGAGCGGATATCCTGTTCGTCGGACATGGCGTGAATAACGCTACCCGCGCCAAGGAACAATAACGCTTTGAAAAATGCGTGGGTGATTACGTGGAACATCGAAGCCGAATAAGCCATCGCGCCCAAGCCCATGAACATATAGCCCAGCTGACTTACCGTAGAATAAGCCAATACCTTTTTGATATCGTTTTGTAAAAGACCGATAGATGCGGCAAAAAGAGCAGTCGCGCCACCAATAATGCCAACCCATTCAAGCGTTGAAGGAGCCAGTGAATAGAGGACATTTGAGCGGATCACCATGTAAATACCCGCTGTAACCATCGTCGCTGCGTGGATCAGGGCAGAAACCGGAGTTGGCCCCGCCATCGCATCCGGCAACCAGGTATACAATGGAATTTGCGCCGATTTCCCCATCGCTCCGATAAACAGGAACAAGGTGATCGCGATGATCACAGGATCACCAATCTGAAAGCCTGTTGCCTTGCTGAACACTTCAAGGTATTCAACCGAACCAAACGTGGCGATGATGGTGAAAATCCCCAAAAGGAACCCCAAATCACCCACACGGTTCATAATGAATGCCTTACGGGCAGCATCGTTGTAATTTGTATTTTTATTCCAAAACCCGATCAGCAGATAAGAGCAAAGTCCCACACCTTCCCAGCCGATAAACATGATCACATAATTGGACCCCAGTACAAGCAGCAGCATGAAGAAAAGGAAGAGATTCAGATAAGCGAAAAACTTACCGAAACCTTCATCATGTTTCATGTAACCAATGGAGTAAATGTGTATCAACGCCCCTACACCGGTAATGATCATCAGCATCAACAACGAAAGCTGATCGATTTGGAAAGAAAAAGGGATGTTAAGATCGCCGACCGTGATCCAGTTGAAAAGCGGCAGGACAAAAGGAGTGCTTCCAGCAGAAACGAATGCGTTGAAAGCATTCAGGGAAAGAGCAAAACTACCGATAACAGCTAATGATCCGATTATTCCAACTGCACCTTTGGGTATTGAACGGAATCCGATGCCATTGATCAGAAAACCCAGTAGCGGTAATAATGGAATCAGAACTAGTAATGAAGCAGACATATTCTATATTTTGTATATTAACCAATAAGGCTTACCATTTCAATTTATTGAGGAAACCGATGTCCGTATTACGCGTATTCCGGTAAATCATCACGATAATCGCCAAACCTACGGCTACCTCGGCTGCGGCCACGGCCATGATGAAAAACACAAAAACCTGACCGGAAGGATCTGACCGGAAAGATGAAAAAGCGATCAATAACAGGTTGGCAGCATTTAACATCAACTCAACAGACATAAAGATAATGATAGCATTCCGGCGTGTAAGAACACCGATGATACCAATTACAAAAAGTAATGTACTGAGGATGAGATAATATTGAAGCGGGACATTCTGAATAACCTCTGGTATATTCGGGTTCGGGATCATAGCAGATTTACCTTAATGGGTATTCGATTAAAAATAGTCAATAATTTAAAATTTTCAGGGCGGGAGATTTTTTGCTCCCCGCTACTGAACCAATTTTTATATACTGGCAAAAATAGACATAAATACCGCTTACTCAAGTGTAAAGCGAATCTATTATGTTATCTCTGCGTTAAAGCACGCAATTTTATTTCTGTCAGCTTGCGTTTTGTGTCCAGAGGAAATTCCGCTTTCATGAGCCAATCGTAAAAAGAAGGTTCATTTTTCAAAACATCTGTCACACGCTTGCCGTTGTGTTTTCCAAAGTTAAAAACTTCTTCGCCTTTCTCGTTATAAACCATCCGGCCTGCAAAATCGATTAATTTTGAAGCCGTTAGTTCGTGTAAGGCAGCTACGTCATTCCTTACTTCGCCAACTTCCTTTCCGTGCGCATCGATCACCTTCATGCCCTCATAACGCGCAATTTGTCCCTGAAGAACTTCAAAGGTAGCAATCGTATCCGCTTCGGCACTGTGTGCATCCGTAAGAGACTTGTCGCAATAAAATTTGTACGCCGCTGAAAGATTTCTCGGTTCCATCATATGATAAATCCGCTGCGCATCTACAGTACGTCGGTTTTTGATATCAAACTCAACACCAACGCGTAGAAACTCTTCTACCAGCATCGGAATATCAAAACGGTTGCTGTTAAATCCGGCCAGATCACAACCTTCCAGGAAAGTTGCAAGGTTTTTTGCAAGCATTTTAAAGGTAGGCGCATCCTTCACATCTTCATCATAGATGCCGTGTATCAGACTGCTTTCCAACGGAATAGGCATCTCCGGATTAACCTTACGGGTACGAATTTCGGTCTCCCCATTTGGTAAAGCCTTCACCACCGATATTTCTACGATCCGATCCCGGGCAATGTTGACACCGGTAGTTTCAAGATCAAAAAAAGCAAGCGGCTTTTTAAGATGGAGGCTATGCATAAGGCTACTTTAATTTGGTTTTCGCGGCGCGAAGTTACGCTTTAAAGGGACATAGGCCAAAAAAGAATTTAGTTTATACAGATTATAAAATAGTGCATTTAAGCGTATCCTAAATAATTAATCCATCCAGGCGTAAGATTTTGTAACCGCTTTTTTCCATCCTTTATATAACGCCTCTCGCTTAGACGCTTCCATATCGGGGTTCCAGGTATGGGCGATGGCCCAATTGCTTTTCAGTTCATCCGTGTTTTTCCAATAGCCCACTGCCAGCCCCGCCGCATAGGCCGCACCAAGCGCTGTCGTTTCAGCAATGGCGGGCGAAACAACCTGGGTATCCAGCATATCCGCCTGAAATTTCATCAGCAGCTGGTTCAACACCATCCCGCCATCCACACGAAGCGATGACAATTGAATACCCGAATCCTGTTCCATCGCATTGACGACATCAAGCGTCTGATAGGCCGTTGCCTCTAAAACAGCCCGGGCTATATGTCCTTTATTAACATATCGGGTCAATCCGGCTATAACACCACGTGCATCATTCCGCCAGTATGGAGCATACAAACCTGAAAATGCCGGAACAAAATAAGCCCCTCCGTTATCTTCCACCGTCTGTGCCAGACTTTCGATATCGCTGCTTTTTTCAATCAATCCCATATTGTCGCGCACCCACTGTACCAAGGCGCCCGTCACCGCCACGCTTCCTTCCAAAGCATATTGAACAGGCTCATTTCCAAACTGATACGCAATGGTCGTAAGTAATCCGTTGTCAGACATTTTGATTTCATTTCCTGTATTCATGACCAGGAAACAGCCGGTACCGTAGGTATTTTTTGCCATACCAGGCTCGAAACAGGTTTGTCCGACCAGGGCTGCATGCTGATCGCCCAGATCACCGGCAACAGGGACTCCGGGCAAAACTTCATTGGTCACATGACCATAAACCTCACTGCTGCTTTTGATTGCCGGTAACATCACCGCCGGAATTTTGTAGGCCGTCAGCATATCTTCATCCCACTGCAACGTATGCAGATTCATCAGCTGCGTACGGCTGGCGTTCGTCACATCCGTTACGTGAATTCCGCCATGCGCCCCGCCCGTAAGATTCCAGATCAAAAAGGTATCAATATTGCCAAAAAGCGCATCGCCCTTTTCTGCGTCGGCACGCAGGCCTTCAACGTTTTCTAAAAGCCATTTTAATTTCAATCCACTGAAATAAGTAGAAACCGGCAGGCCCGTTTTATCGCGAAACTGATTTAAACCGCCTTCCTTCTCGTATTTCGCAACCAAATCCGTTGTACGGGTATCCTGCCACACCAGTGCATTGTAATACGGTTTTCCCGTGCGTCGGTTCCAGACAACCGTCGTTTCCCGCTGGTTGGTTATACCAATTGCGGCAATATCAGCCGCCGTGGCCGAAGCCTTGATCCTGGCAATGGCAATCACTTCCAGCGTATTTTTCCAGATTTCTTCTGGATTATGCTCAACCCAGCCCGGTTGCGGATAAATTTGTTCATGTTCCTTCTGTCCGACAGAAACAATATTCCCCTGATGATTAAAAAGTATGCAACGTGTACTCGTTGTCCCCTGGTCAATGGCGGCAATATATTTTGACATAATGGTATTATGATTGTCTTTATTTGTAATATGTCAGTAAATAAGGAAATTTTGGCGGGATGGACAAATGTTAGAAGCGGTGCATCGGACATTTATGTTCGTTTTCCATATTCTACCATAAATACATCCGGTTGATAGACACAAAAGACATATCCCCACCAAGCGTTCCGATGGAACGCCAAACAAGCCCGTTGATTTAATTTTTCTACCCACCAAATATGCCTATGGCATAAAAAATAAGATTCCGGAAAATAGAAGCGCAAGAAATATGAAATTACTATTGATAAACAAATGGTCCGATCCATGTACCAGAGGTACATTTCGTGGGTAGAAAGCATGGATGGATTTAGGGCAAGCGTTCCATCGGAACGTCTCGCGGCTTGGTTGATTTAATTTTTCTACCCACCAAATATGCCTATGGCATAAAAAATAAGGTTCCGGAAAATAGAAGCGCAAGAAATATGAAATTACTATTGATAAACAAATGGTCCGATCCATGTACCAGAGGTACATTTCGTGGGTAGAAAGCATGGATGGATTTAGGGCAAGCGTTCCATCGGAACGTCTCGCGGCTTGGTTGATTTAATTTTTCTGCCTACCAAATATGCCTATGGCATAAAAAATAAGATTCCGGAAAATAGAAGCGCAAGAAATATGAAATTACCATTGATAAACAAATGGTCGGATACATGTACCAGAGGTACATTTCGTGGGTAGAGAGCATGGATGGATTTAGGGCAAGCGTTCCATCGGAACGTCTCGCGGCTTGGTTGATTTAATTTTTCTGCCTACCAAGTATGCCTATGGCATAAAAAATAAGATTCCGGAAAATAGAAGCGCAAGAAATATGAAGTTACCATTGATAAACAAATAATCGGATACATGTACCAGAGGTACATTTCGTGGGTAGAAAGCATGGAGGCATGATGGCCAACCGTTCCATCGGAACGTCTCGTGACCGGAATTCTCTTCCTACGAAAGATGGGGTAAAACCCGATTTTTTGAGAAATTACATTGATATTTGAAATACCTTTTTTAAATCATTAAAAATCAAATTGCTGTCATCAAAACCCTTCAACAAATCCTTTTTAAAAAAAGCAACCCTGTTACTCGGCTGCTTCATGATACCATTTTTTCTGATTGATTTTATTTTTCCTTTCAAACCAAAAGTCCAATACGCAACCCAGATCACAGCCCAGGACGGAACCCTTTTACATGCTTTTTTGAGCAAGGATGACAAATGGCGGCTCTATACCAATATCTCCGAAATCACGCCTCTTTTGCAAAAGGCGCTGATCCACAAGGAAGATCAATATTTCTATTACCATCCGGGTATTAATCCTTTCGCCATGCTGCGGGCTGCCGGAAGAAATATTTTTATGGGAAGAAGAACATCCGGAGCCTCTACCATTACCATGCAGGTTGTCAGGCTTTTAGAGCCTGAAAAAAGAACCTATCTGAACAAATTTATCGAGTCGTTCAGGGCCATTCAGCTGGAATTACACTATTCAAAAGAGGAAATTTTACAGCTATACCTTAACCTTGTTCCTTACGGGGGTAATATCGAGGGGATCAAGGCTGCTTCCCTCCTCTACTTTGGGAAACCTCCTCAATTGCTTAGTTTGGCTGAAATTACTGCATTGACTATTGTCCCCAACCGCCCATCGAGCTTACGTCCGGGGACAAGAAACGAAGCACTCACACGCGCCCGAAACCTTTGGTTAACCCGTTTTGAAGAAGATAATCTCTTTGACAAAAACACCATCCGTGACGCGATGAATGAGCCGTTGGTTGTGAAAAGGCTCATTGCACCGAAACAGGCTCCACATCTCGCCTTACGGCTTAAACAGGAATTTCCGGATCAACCCGTGATCCGGTCCAATATAAAAGTGCAGGTCCAGCATCAGATCGAAGAACAGGTTAAAAACTACGTCAACCGGCTGCAAACCATGAATATTCATAATGCAGCCGTTATGGTTATCAACAACGAAACCATGGCCGTTGAGGCTTATGTTGGTTCTGCCGATTTTAACAATCCGTTTGATGGCGGGCAGGTCGATGGAATCCGGGCCATTCGCTCTCCCGGCAGTACTTTGAAACCGTTGCTGTATGCAACCGCTTTTGACAAAGGAATCATCACGCCAAAAACCATCCTGAATGACGTTCCAAGCAATTTCAGCGGCTATGAACCCGAAAATTTCGACCAGCATTTTAACGGTCAGGTTACAACTGAATTTGCCCTGGCCAATTCCCTCAACATACCGGCAGTTAAAATTTTAAAAGAAGTAAGCACACCCGTTTTGATTGATAAACTTAAAAAAGCCAATTTTCAAACGATCCGAAAGCAGGCAAAAGATCTGGGTTTGTCCATGATCTTAGGCGGTTGCGGTGTGACCCTGGAAGAGCTAACCCGGCTTTTTGCAGCCTTCTCCAATGAAGGAGACCTAAAACCTTTACGGTATACTTCGGAAATGGTTTCTCCCAAAAAGGGCGAAGCGCTTGTTTCCAAAGAAGCGACTTTTTTGTTGAACAATATTTTGACCCAGGTCACCAGGCCGGATTTACCAACAAATTTTGATAACACCTATCACCTGCCAAGAATAGCCTGGAAAACGGGGACTTCTTATGGCAAACGGGATGCATGGAGTATCGGTTATAACCGGCGGTATACCGTGGGTGTCTGGGTTGGTAATTTTTCTGGTGAAGGTGTTCCCGAGTTAAGCGGCGCCAATACGGCAACGCCTTTGCTGTTTTCCATCTTTAATACTCTGGATTATAATTCACCAAAAGGCTGGTATCAAATGCCCGCCAATGTAGCTTTAAGAAAGATCTGTGCAGCAAGCGGAGATATCCCCGGAGACTTCTGCGCCCATCAGATCACGGATTATTACATCATAGGCGTTTCACCCTATCACAGGTGCCAGCACCTTAAGTGGATTTTCACCGATCCGAAAGGCAAAATTTCTTATTGTACCTATTGCCTTCCAGAAAAAGGTTATATCCGGAAAACGTATCCCAACCTGGCACCTGAATTGATCGCCTATTATGAGTCCACTAAAATCCCTTACCAAAAACTTCCGGCGCATAATCCTTCCTGTGAGCGGGTTTTTCACGAAGGGTCTCCGCTGATTGTCAGCCCTAATGACGGAAGCGAATATTTTATTCAAACCAACGAACCGCAACAGATCCAGTTAAGCTGCCAAACCGGGATTGATGTCCAGGAGGTTTTCTGGTATGTGAACGACAAACTTGTCAAACGTTCTTCACCGCATGAAGCGGTATTTATTAGCCCGCCCGTTGGACGTGTCAAGATTTCTTGTAGTGATGATAAGGGAAGGAATTCGGATATAACGATTCTGGTAAAGAAAATTTAATCAGGATCTTTTATAGGTTATTACGGTGCGCGGCACCTACGCCAAAGAGTAGCTCTATCGCTTTGCTACAATGATTGCGGTGCTATGCACCTGCCTCACCGATTATCATGACCGGTTACCATAAATATTTTGAAGCTCTGCCAATCGTCTTAAGGTGCAGAGCACCAAAATATTTGTAGAAGTGGTAAAAATCGATCCTACTGGATAAGGTGCACCGCACCGAAATAGCAAACTTCTCTAAACCTAAATCGCAGGCTCGTCTTCCTGATACAAAACCTGCATCAGTGTCTGCCCGACTGCCTTCAAAGTTTTTGGATCAATGTTTTCCAACGTATCGTGTGCCGTGTGCCACTGATCAAAAAAAGTATGTTCAGGGTCATTTTGCTTCATGTGAATGATATCGATCATCGGAATTTTTGCCGTTTCATTAACCGGCAAATGGTCGTCAGTAATCGAAGGACCGGCCTTATCCAGGAAAAAATTACTATATCCCAACTGACTGGCAACGCCCCAAACCTTTCGTACAATCCCGTCTGCTAAACTAACCGAATATCCCTCTTTTGGGAAAGTAGCACCCTTTGCGCCTACCATATCCAGTAGCACACCAAAATAAGCCGTATAATTCGGGACATGTTTATTGGCCGCCCAATACTGAGAGCCCAGACAAAATCCACTAAACTTATCAGTAGCTTTATCAGAATTACCCCAATCTTCCGCATCGAAAAGAATAATATCAACACCAAGATTTAGCTTTTTATCCGTGGAAGAAAGCACCCGTGCAATTTCCAGCAAGACACCCACACCACTCGCTCCGTCATTGGCAGCGAGAACAGGCTTCGTCTTGTCGACAGCATCCTGATCAGAAAAAGGCCGTGAGTCCCAGTGCGCGCTTAGCAGAATTCTTGTGGATGCTTTGGGATTAAAACTCGCAATAATATTTCTGGCATTCAGCTTTTTGCCGTCGTAAGTCGTAGGCGTAAATGGCTGTTCTGTTACCTCTAATCCATATTTTTTAAATGTGGCAACCAGGTAATCCCCGCATGCCTTATGTGCAGACGTGTTGGGAACCCGTGCGCCAAATTCAACTTGTCTTTTTACGAACTGAAAAGCAGAATCCGCATTAAACTCCGGACTGGCGACAAGTTTTTCCACTTGCTCGCTGCTTTGTTCTGAACTCGTTTTTGACTTACAACCATATAGAAATACCAGGCCGGTCAAAAAACATCCAGAAAAAATAATCATTAACGACTTCATTCTCATCACACTGTTACTCTTCATAAGCCCAATCCACACGAAGCTTGCTATCCCGGATCACCAGTCCCTGCAATTTGAAATAAGTCCTGATTTCATCCACTTTCTCATAGTTCTGCACCGTTTTGTATTCGCGGTATAAATTCAGCATACCATCCAAAACCGCATGTCCTTCGCTCAGTTCTTCTTTCAGACCTAGTACATTTTCGATGAAAATGATAAAGTTTTCGAGTAGTGATGTAAAAGTTGACTCACCCAGAGCAGCCGATTTAACCTGATTCATGTTCAGCATATTCACATATTTGAGCATGTTAAAAAGGTTAGCAACCGCTACGGCCGTATTCAGATCATCATTCATGGCATCATAAAAGCCCTGAATTGATTTTTCAATATCTTCTATTTTTTTCTCATCACGGGCTACCTCTTCATCCGTATATTTCAACATTTTGGCCAGTCGCATACCGTTAGCCAAACGTTTGTATCCTTTTTGAGCGGCTTTTAGTGCTTCATTAGAAAAATCAAGCGTGCTGCGGTATTGACTTTGCAGCATAAAAAAGCGAACCGTCATCGGACTGTAAGCCTGATCCAGCAATTCATGGTCGCCCGAGAAAAGCTGACTTGGCAGAAACGAGTTATTCAGCGATTTCGACATTTTTTGTCCGTTCACTGTCAGCATATTCGTATGCATCCAGTAGCGTACAGGCTCCACATTTGTAAGCGCTTTTCCCTGCGCGATTTCACATTCGTGGTGCGGAAATTTCAAATCCATTCCGCCGCCGTGAATATCAAACTGTTTACCTAAATATTTGGCACTCATACAAGTACACTCCAAATGCCAGCCGGGAAATCCCATTCCCCAAGGAGAATCCCACTGCATGATATGCTCAGGACTTGCTTTTTTCCAAAGCGCAAAATCGAGCGGATTCCGTTTTTCAGATTGTCCGTCCAGCGCACGCGTCTCGTTCAGAAGATCTTCTAAAATCCTTCCTGAAAGTTTTCCATACTCATTTCCGGCGTCGTTGTATTTTGTAATATCAAAATAAACAGAACCATTGGATTCATAAGCCGCCCCCTTGTTGATCAAAGCAGTAACCGCCTCGATTTGCTCAATCAAATGGCCTGTCGCCGTTGGCTCGATGCTTGGCGGACGCAAATTAAATTCAGCCGAAACGTCGTGAAAATCGTTGGTATAACGCTGCACAATTTCCATGGGCTCCAGCTGTTGCAGCTTCGCCATTTTCCCGATTTTATCCTCCCCTTCATCGCCGTCACCAACCAAATGCCCAACGTCGGTAATGTTCCGCACATAACGAACTTTGTAACCGATGTGTGTCAGGTAGCGATAAAGAATATCAAAAGATAAAAAAGTACGGATGTTTCCAAGGTGAACATTGTTATAAACCGTCGGTCCGCAGACATACATGCCTACATAAGGCGCAGCAAGAGGTTCAAACAAATCCTTTTTACGGGTAAGCGTATTGAATATTTTGAGTGGCTGGTACGTTTTATCAGTCATGAATATTTTACTTTCTTATAGTCTATTTTAGTAACTTATCTTTCAGGTTTCAAAAGTCTGTTTTCAACCCAGCTAATTATTTTCTCTGCTTTTTCTACTCCGAATTTCGCTAAATCGGCGCTTGGCGAACCTTCATAACCCATATCCAGGTGTAAAACCTGGTAACCCGTCCTCTTTGTTGGCATTGTTCCTGAGAAACCCTTTTGCATTGTCGATATGTCTCCTGGCTTCGGTAATTGACTCCATGATCAGTGCGCTAATTTGATGACAAAATAATTGATTTAACTCAAACTGATTAAGAAGTCTTTCACACTACATTTCACGTTGCCTGACAAAAATAGCAAATAACTCAGGATTGACCGCCAACTGATTAGCATTATGCAATCCTTTAAATATGCTATTCGGCTGTTTTTAGTATCTTCGCAGCGTTTTTGTCCTTAAATCAAAAATCGAAACATACTTAAAATCAATACTATACTACCTTATGAGTTTATTAACAGTTGGCTCTGTGGCCTTTGATGCCCTTGAAACACCTTTCGGAAAAACCGATAAAATCATTGGCGGTGCGGCAACATATATCACTTTGACCGCTTCATACTTTACCAAAAAAAATAATTTGGTAGCCGTTGTCGGCGGTGATTTCCCGAAGGAAATGGTTGACCTGCTTGCAAAACACGGAGTGAATACTGAAGGTTTAAAAACAATTCAGGACGGTAAAACTTTCTTCTGGTCAGGGAAATACCACGAAGATATGAACACGCGTGATACGCTGGAAACACAGCTGAATGTAATGGCGGATTTTGATCCGGTTATCCCTGAATCCTACCAGACTACAGAGTATCTGATGCTTGGAAATACAGTGCCCGCGACGCAGAAAACGGTTATCGAGCGTATGGCAAAACGTCCAAAACTGATCATGCTGGATACGATGAATCTTTGGATGAACATCGCGCTGGACGATTTGAAAGATGTTTTGAAACTGGTTGACGTATTGACAATCAACGACGAAGAAGCGCGCCAGCTCTCCGGCGATTATTCTTTACGCAAAGCTGCTGCTACGATCATGGCGATGGGACCTAAAACTTTGATCATCAAAAAAGGTGAGCATGGTGCGTTGTTATTCCAGGGTGACAGAATTTTCTTCGCTCCGGCCTTGCCTTTGGAAGTAGTTTTTGACCCAACCGGAGCAGGTGACTGTTTCGCAGGCGGATTCATTGGATATCTTGCCAAAACAGATGATATCTCGTTTGAAAACATGAAACGTGCCATTATTTACGGTTCGGCTATGGCCTCTTTCTGTGTTGAGAAATTTGGTACAGAACGTATGGTTAACCTTACCCAGGAAGAAATCAATGCGCGTGTTCAGGAGTTTGTAAAATTGTCGAGCTTCGAAATAGTTTAGCGTTTCTCGGCGGTCGGTTCTCGGCTTTCGGATTAATGGCTCAATAAAAAGGTCTGTGAAAACGGAGATTTCTTTCTCTTCAATTCACAGGCCTTTTTTCATAGGTCCACATCAGTAGCCTTTATTATTCAAAATTAAGTATTGTTCCGGGGCTTAACAGCCTTTATTTAATCCATAAACCAGTACTGCAATGTCTTTTTTCAA
The DNA here is from genome assembly GCF_030929615.1 of Dyadobacter sp. LHD-138. Classification (GTDB taxonomy): domain Bacteria; phylum Bacteroidota; class Bacteroidia; order Cytophagales; family Spirosomataceae; genus Dyadobacter. The sequence continues at coordinate 27,455 of NZ_JAVFVU010000031.1, forward strand.
GTCTAATATCCTGTTGACACTTGGGCTTCTTAGCTGTTTTTCGATAAAGGCTGTCAGCCAGACCCCGCCAAACGAATTGCCCGCAAGTAAACATAAGCTGATTGTCATTGCCCATCGCGGAAACCATACAAACGTTCCGGAAAACACCTTAGCTTCTATCCATGAGGCAATTAAATTTGGTGTTGATTATGTGGAAGTTGATTTACGGACAACCAAAGATGGTCAGCTGATCATCCACCACGACGGTACCGTTGACCGGGCTACCAATGGAAAAGGTAAAGTAAATGAGCATACCCTGGCGGAAATCAAAAAACTTCAGGTTTATAACCACAACCATAAGACGCACCACATTCCTGAGTTTCATGAGGTTTTGAAATTGTGTAAGAACAAGATCAATATTTATCTCGATTTCAAAGATGCTGACGTAGCGCAAACCTGGAAACAAATTCAGGAAGCCGGCATGGAGAAACAAATTGTGGTTTACATCAATAAGAAAGAACAATATCCGCAGTGGAAAACCATTGCGCCAAAAATGCCTTTGATGACGAGTGTACCCGATGAAGTGAAAAGTCAGGACCAGTTAACGGCATTTTTAAACGAAGTCAAAATTGACGTTGTGGATAATGTAGTCAACCCCGCAATAAAAGAGTTTCTTCATTCCAGAAATATTTCTGTGTGGCTGGATGTTCAGGATCCAAAGGAAGGTCCCGACTCATGGGCTGCTGCATTAAAAAAAGGTGTGCAGGGTTTGCAAACGGATCATCCGGAGGCTTTGATTGAATATTTGAAAAAAAACGGGTTACGATAGGTCAGGACCTGAGCGGCTCCAGGGGAGCCCCCTGTTTATAGATAAATATGTCTTATGCCAGATCCTAACTCCGTAGAGTTCCCTGATTATTTCAAGGAGACTCCTTGGAGCCGGGACCTGCAAGTTTCCCAGCAATTGCTATAAACAGGAGACGACTATGTCGTCATACTACCAATAAATCTACCCCAATTCATTTTACAGAATGCTACTGATTTAATCCATAACAGAATATCTTTACGCCACAAAAATTTAAATTTTCCTTAACATGCCAAGACAAAATATTCTTACGGGCTCACCGTGGGAGGACAAAATGGGTTACTGCCGCGCCGTACGCATCGGTAACATTGTAGAAGTTTCAGGAACCGTTGCTATTGTGGACGGAGAAATCGTGAAAGCCGATGATGCCTATGCGCAAACCAATAACATCATTGAAAGAATTGCAAAAGTGCTGGAAGAAGCAGGCGTTTCGCTAAAAGACGTCGTGCGTACGAGAATCTTTACAACCGACATCACGAAATTCGATGATATCGCCAGAGCACACGGTGCTTTTTTTGGAGAAGTAAAACCAACAACGGGTATTTATGAAATCAGCAAACTGGTCTCTCCGGACTATCTTGTTGAAATTGAGTTTACAGCCGTAGTTGAATAAATTATAGAAAAATGGGTTGTACGAAATAATTCGTACAACCCATTTTTTTAGCTAAATAATGCCATGATATCATCCTGGCTTAGTTTTTTGATAAAACCAGCCTCTCCGCCTACCAGGTCTTCGGCCAATTCCTGCTTACGTTCCTGAAGCAATAATATCTTTTCTTCAATGGTATCCTTACAGATCATTTTATAGGCGAACACCTTGCGCGTCTGCCCGATCCGGTGCGTTCTGTCAATAGCCTGACGTTCCACCGCCGGATTCCACCAGGGATCCATCAGGTATACATAATCCGCCTCAGTCAGGTTAAGGCCGACACCACCTGCTTTCAGACTCATTAAGAAAACGCGGCAATTCTGGTCATTCTGGAAGCGGTTTACACGTCCTGCACGATCGACCGTCTGACCATCCAGATACTCGTAAGGAATGTTAACCTTCTCCAAATGCTGCCGTATCAGGTCAAGCATGCCAAGGAACTGGCTAAATATTAATATTTTATGGTTGGACGCATTTTCCTCTATTTCACGGGTAATCTCTTCCAACTTAGCAGACTCATTTCCATAATCCACATCATCCGAAAGCAACAAAGGCGAATCACAGATCTGACGCAGTTTAAGCAATGCTTCAAAAATAAGGAAGTTGCTTTTGTTTAAGCCATCCGTTGCCAGTTTCTCCGCAATTTGCAGTCGGTACTTCTCACGAATTGTTTCATAAACCTTCCGTTGCTTCTTGCCCATTTCACAATACAGAATCGTTTCTGTTTTGTCCGGCAGATCCGTTGCAACCTCCTCCTTCGTACGTTTCAACATAAAAGGATATACCAGACGGCGTAATTCCTCGGACTTCACCTTGTCCTGAAACTTGTCAATCGGGTTGGCATATTCTGCACGGAAAAAGTCGGCATGACCCAATAACCCCGGATTTAAAAACTCAAACTGAGAGTATAAATCGAAGGTATTATTCTCAACTGGTGTACCCGTCATGGCCAGACGATTGTTCGATCTGAGTAATCTCGATGCCTTTGCAGTCAACGAATCCGGATTTTTGATCGCCTGCGATTCATCCAGTACAATATAATTAAACTGTATTTTCTTTAACAACTCCACGTCACTTCTCATGGTGCCATAGGTTGTCAGGATAATATCATATTCTTCAAAAAACTCAAGATCCTTCCGACGGTCCATACCCCTGTGTACATACAGTTTCAGATCCGGCGTGAACTTGGCCGACTCTGCCTGCCAGTTGAAAATCAGCGTAGTAGGCACTACGACCAAATTCGTAGACTCAGGGTTTTTGTTTTTCTGATGTTGCAGGAATGTCAGCATCTGTAAAGTTTTACCTAAACCCATGTCATCAGCCAAACATCCTCCCCAGCCAAATTCTTCAAGAAAATTCAGCCATTTATATCCTTCTTCCTGATACTGACGCAGCCTCGCATTGATATTTTCAGGAAGCGGTACACTTGGTATTTCTTTAAAATTCAGGAGCTTTTGTTTTTTCTCCCAAAGTTCCTGCAAAACTTCTTCGTTGTCAATTTGAGAAGCAAGCTCCTCAATCAACGAAAAGTGAAATTTAGACAAATGAACTTCGTCACCATCCACCCGGCCGAATTTCAGCAGCGGTTCAAGTTTCTGGATCCACTCCTCAGGCAAAATGCCCATTGAGCCGTCTTTAAGCTCAACATAATTCTGCTTTTTCAATAACGCTTTTTTCGCATCCGCCAGCGTTACCTGCTGATCTCCAAAACTGATCTCGATTTGCATATCAAACCAGTCAATTCCGGACGAAGCCCTGATCTGTACTTTTCCGCGGTTGGGGTTAATCCGCATTTTTTTCAGGTCTTTAAAACCTAAAAGCTGCACTTCCTTTTCCTCAACCGTATCAACGAAATGGAATAACCATCCTTCTTTCATTACCTCCTCGAAAGGAATAAAGAAAAACGGCTGATCTGGCTGCTGTGCAAATTCAGGATGAAGGGATTTGACCCACTCCCAATGTGCCTTTTCAGCGGTTATGTCGCGTTCAAGCAGCTGGATCTTGTTGTCTTCAAAGCCTGCTTTCGTTCTTTGATTGTCGTGAATCAGTTCCGTTTCCTCCGCTTCCGCATCTCCCTCATAAACATAGGTCGGTACAATCAGCAGATTGGCTTCATCTTCTTTCAGATATATTCTGCCTTTCACATACTTCATCGAGCTCGTTGCCAACTCGTGACGTGTCTGGAAAATAACCTCGAAATGTTCCGTAACCGGCATTACCCACTCCTTCATGAAACTTTCTGCATGATCCTTCCGCACCCGGATTTTATATCCGTTCTGGCGCAGATAATCAACCATTTCAGCATCATTGATACTTTCCCAACGGAAAAGTATTTCGCTCTTATGAATTCCCAGCCAAAAGCTCTCAAAAGTGCCTGCTACCAATTTCAAATCAACCGGCCGCCCTTTTTCGATCTCCACATAGGGATTCAGGCTTATGAATTCCTGATCCTCGGTCAGTACAAAAAATAACTTTGCAGGGGTTGGATGGAGTTTTACTTCCTGAAGCTGGTTTTGATTCGTCACATAATCGTTTTCAGTAATGAACAGTCGCTCACCGCTCAAATCCTTGAAAATCCGAACGATCTGACGTCCCACCCATTTATGTGCTTCACTTTGATAATCCGAGGACTCGTCACTTAAATGACCAATGGCCTGGCCACGGCCCTTCATATATTTCTGAAGTCCCTCCGGACTGAACTGACGTGCAATTCTCACCAATCTGGAATCGCCTGCGGTCAATACCGGAATTTCCTCAGGTAAATAAGCCGTACCGGATCCACCGGCAATGCTACGGATATGCGTATATTTTTGTGTTTTAGCGCTGCTTTTTGCAGAAAAAATACCAAAACCAACATCCAGTAAGCTGTCAAAACCGCGTGGCCAGAAAACATACAACGAAAGACGTTCATCACCTGAATGTGAATCGTTATCGGTAACCTGATAAGTCGGTAATAAATCAGGAATAACCTTGTCCCGCAACTGCTGCCAGTTTTGATACACACCCACTTTTTGAATCCCCTTATCCTGTCTGATCAACTGCAAAGCACCGCTTGCATCAATTTTGAAATCAAACTTTCCTTCCAGGTTGTCTTCCAGGTTATAGCCGTATTCGGCAAGAAGGTTCTGCTTATCCTCCGTCCAGTCACGCATCATTTCAAACGCACGCTCGCCAAACTGATCGCGTAGTTTCAGCAGCGCACTCAGTTTATGCTCACAGAGCGGCACATACAGTGTCTGATTACACGTACAGGCAGTTTGTATCTGATTTGAATTGGGTATTTTGGTAAATTGTACTGAAAACTCCTGGTCTTTGAGATTCACCTTACAATCAGCAAATCCGTCACGTGTAGCAATGATATCTACTTTGGAGATTTGGTTGCGGTTATTCCAGTGTTCACGCTGCACAAGATCTTCGAGATACGGATCCTTCAGAGAAGGCAATATCACCAGGGTATCTGCCATTTCGTGGGCCGTAGGCTTCACATAGGCCGGCATTTTATCCAGAACATACAACGTCATCGCAATCCGATGCTTGCAAAGGCCGCCATAGTCATGGGTGCACGTACAGGAAGTACTTATATTCGGGGTAAGAAAATCCTGAATTGTAATCACATAATCACGGACCGAGTAATCACTTTTTACTTTGAATTCGGCATAACCTCCTCCATTGTAATCCAACTTCACAACGCTATAGCCTCCGCTACTGAAAATTGATCGTCCTTGTGATAGTGTTTGGCCCTCAGAGTTTCTTCTTAAAAACTGTGATAATCGCTCCTTCCTCTCGTTGTCCATTTATCCTTGAAACTCGTTAAACCGCAAAAGTACGGTTTGTTTCTGTTTTTGTGAAGCCCGTTCTAAAAGTATAATGGAAATTGCATTAAAAAACCTTCTATAGTGCAACTATGCTCTATAATTTAATCCGACTTTTCAGAATAAAATCGGTGGAAGCTATTTTTGGAATTTTATTAGGTGCTTGGAATTGCCTGTTCGAACCACCTATTTTGCATAAGGCTGATCAATAACGCCTATGTATGAAGACTTCAGACGACCGCTCAGATATTTTTGAATATCCTTGCCCACATTGGGATACATCAGCCGTTTTTCGAGTTCAGAAAAAGGAAGCCATACCACTTCCAGCGCGGTCGTTTCAGCAGGATTTAACACCGGCACCCCCTCCCCGATTTTCGCATTGAAAACCACATGAAGTGTCTCCTTTTTCATTTCGCTCCACAAAACCTCGCCACAAAGTGCCATTTCGCCGATTTCAATCTTTATGCCCAGCTCTTCCATCAGCTCTCTTCGCAATGCTTCCGGCAAGCATTCGTCCGGATCCGGGTTTCCTCCCGGGAGTGCATACACTTCCTTTTGGCCATACTGATAACGCATGGTTAAAACGGTTCCTTCCTGAATGATGATAACTGCCGGACGTACTTTCATGTGTGATTGGGCTTCGTGCACCGGCAAAATAATAACTTTCCCGATAAGTTATTCCCCAATCACCATTTTTTCGATCAGAAGCATAAATATATGTATCACTTTGATGTGTATTTCCTGAATACGGTCTGCGTAACCGAAATGGGGAACACGGATTTCTACATCGGCTAAACCGGCCAGTTGCCCGCCATCTTTACCAGACAGAATTACCACCTTCATTCCTTTAGCCTTTGCCGCTTCCACGGCCCGAATAATATTCGCGGAATTGCCACTGGTGCTCAGCCCCAAAAGTACATCCCCTGACTGGCCAAGCCCCTCTACAAATCTTGAAAATACATATTCAAAACCAAAATCATTGCTCACGCAGCTCAGATGACTGACATCAGAAATAGCGATTGCAGGCAATGCACGGCGATTGTTACGATAACGCCCGGTTAGTTCCTCTGCAAAATGCATGGCATCGCAGTGCGAGCCACCGTTTCCGCACGAAATAATTTTATTATTGCTTAAAATCGCTTCCGCCATCAAAGACGCCGCTTTTTCAATTTTTTCTATCTGAATCGGATCACTTAAAAATGCATCGAGAACAGTTTGTGCTTCCCGAAGTTCCTGACTAATAATATTCTGGTATCCCATACTGGTAATTTGAACAAAATCTTTTCAACAATTAAACAAATGTATCTAATAACGGTACGCTGGCAAAAGCAAATGCAAAACCGGCCGGAATTATCGCTAGATTTTTACTGCCCGAAGCACGTGCCATTTTTTCCCCGGCCCTTTGTGTTTTTCCACTGAAAATCCCACGGCAGCCAGCGCTCTTTTTACAATTCCTTTGGATGAATATGTTACTAATACGCCGCCAGGCCTCGTTTGGGCCGCTATTTTGGAAAGTATTTCTTCTGTCCAAAGTTCAGGCTGTGCTTTGGGATCAAAGGCATCGTAGTAAATTACATCGAAAAGCTCGTCCGCAGCAAATTCCTGTAAGGTCAGGTGTTCTTTTCTGAACCGGAAATATTCTGACATCTGGTGCGTCACGCCCCATTCAGCCTCATGCAGTTGCATCAATCCGCTTTCGGAAGTCACCGTTTCATAGTTCAGTTTCGAAGCCTCTTCCAATGCAACGGGAAAGGCTTCCACACCGGTATAATAAATCTGCTTGCTGTAATGTTTGGCAGCCTGCCAGGTAAGAAAGGCATTTAATCCCGTCCCAAAACCCATTTCAAAGACATGTAAAGGTTCCTGCGAAGTTTCAAGAAAAGGAATTAATCCAAGATTCATATAAATGTGTCTGGACTCTTTAAGCGCGCCAGACACAGAATGATAATGCTGATTGTATTGAGAATTGAATAAGGAATGTGATCCGTCCTCGGTCAATTTTAAACGTTCCAAAATAAAGCCATTGATTAAGTTGTGGCTTTAAAAATACTCAAATCATTCTTCGCAGCGTAATCCTGGTAAAGAAAATATTACCATTCCGCTTCACAAGCAAGTCTATATTCCTGCCATCGCCGCGCTGCATGAGCTTATAAATCTCGCTTACATTCAACTCAGCCGCTGCGTGATCATCAATAAACAAGAGCTGATCTCCCTCCAGCAGTCCTGCAAGTGAGGCTGGTGATTTTTCCTGCACATGATTGATAAAATAGGAATGCAAATCGCTGCCCTCGGCACGGATTTCCATACCACTCATATCATGTTCAAATTTCTCCCTCAAGCGGCTCCTGACCGGCTTCAAAACCATATAGCCCTCGTGATAATTCATCGTGACTTTGAATCTCCTCAGCAGCTCGCAACCAATATTTCCCTGACGCTCGACATTGGCGCCCATCTTGGCACTGAACCCGGCACTGTCAGGGAAAGAGGCAACAATGTTATCAAGCTCAAAACGCCCCAGCTTCATTTTGTCCACACGGGCCAGATTCCCATTGATAACGCCATTCAATCCTCTGCCCAGCTGCGCCCGGATCACTTTTTCAGGCAGACGATACGTTTCTTTCGGTGTGTTATTCAGCAGCAAAGCGTGACCGGCACCCGTATCGATCAGTACACGGATCGGTTTTTCCCTGCCGTCGGCAAACAACGTTACGGCATCGGTAAACGGTTTCGTGTCTTCGATAATGATTGGATGTTTGTCGCCTTTGCTTGGCTTGTATTTATAATTTCCGTTTTGTGTCAGCAATAGCTCTCTTCTGGAAAAGTCGATTGTAACAACGAAATTGTTGAATATATCATAACCAAAAATCCCGTGAACGGGCACACCAACATATTCCGACAAACGCAGAAAATCCTGTTCTATCACGACAATATTTTGATGATTCGCTCTGAGACGCCCCATTGCAAACCGGTTATCAATAGCGACATGTGCTGCGATCGATTTTCCCTCGCCCGCACCTGAAAGATTGATCTTGCGGGTCAGCCTTAACTTATCGGGCCGTAAAATATTCGGATCGGTAATAATGATGGAACTTACACCCGTATCCAGAATGAAGCGTAATGAATCGACGTCATTGATACGCGCGTAAACTAAAATGAGATTGGAGTGAAGTTCAAAAGGAATACGTGCTGTCTTATGGTTTTTGTCCAAAAAATAGCCATATTTTTCGTCCGCATTGTCAGTGCCATCCACGGATGCCGCTCTAGCGGCTTCAGAAATAAAAAGTGTGCTGATTAACAATAACCAGATAAAAGTTTTCATCGTGGCCTCCTTTCTTTTTAACCTTGATATCTATTTTATTTTCATAAATTAAACGGTCTCATTACGAATGATTTACGCCCTTTATGTGGGCACAAGTATTCATTTTACCAAAATCGGTCTCTTATGTAAAAATAGCTTATTATTCTATAATAAACACAAAAAAATCTTCGTATTTCATCATTGTGCTGAATATATTTTTAAGAGAGAATAGAATACCGGAAATGAGGAAATAATGGTAAGTTTGTAGCGCAAAATGAAGATTTAACACAATAAAATTAATTATGCGAAAAAAAATAGTTGCCGGTAATTGGAAGATGAATAAGCTTGCAGATGAAGCAGTTGCTTTGGCATCTGAGCTTGTTAATATAGCAAATGATGAAGTAAAAGGAGACGTAAAAGTGATTCTTTGTCCTCCTGCCATCTATCTGACGACTCTTAAAAAATATATCGAGACTGCACCGAACTTTGCAATCGCTGCTCAGAACTGTTCAGATAAAGCATCGGGAGCGTTCACAGGTGAGATTTCAGCAGCTATGCTTCAATCCATCGGTGTTGGATATGTATTGATCGGACACAGCGAACGTCGTCAGTATTTCGCTGAATCGAATGAATTACTTGCTGCAAAGGTTAACATTGCCCTTGAAAACGGTGTTTCGCCGATTTTCTGCTGTGGAGAATCTTTGGAACAAAGACAAAATGAAGATTATATCGGATTTGTAAAAAATCAGATCACGGAAAGTCTTTTCCACCTTTCTGCTGAGCAGTTGCTTTCTGTGGTTATCGCCTACGAACCAATCTGGGCGATCGGCACAGGCCTGACTGCCAGTGCAGAACAGGCTCAGGACATGCACGCAGCATTGCGTGCACACATCGCAGCTAAGTACGGAAGCGAAGTGGCTGAGGAAATTTCGATCCTTTACGGAGGAAGCGTTACAGCGGCCAGCGCCGATGAACTTTTTGCATCTCCTGATATCGATGGAGGCCTTGTAGGAGGTGCTTCGTTGAAATCCCGCGAGTTTATCAACATTATCAAAGCGAGATAATCAAAACGAAAAAGGGTTATCTGTTACGGATAACCCTTTTTTCCATTCTTTACCCGCAGTTTTATATCTGGGTAATTACAAATTCCACCCGTCGGTTTTTCTTCCTTTCTGCCTCCGATCCATTTTTCGCAAGCGGTTTTGTAGCCCCAAATCCTTTTGCCTCTATACGCTGCGCATCGATTCCTTTGTTGATTAAATAGGTTTTAACGGACCTGGCCCTGTTTTCAGATAATTCCAGGTTTTTGTCAAAATCACCCACGTTATCCGTGTGTCCTTCCACCCTGATCCGGATATCCGGGTTTTCCTTCATCATTTCCGCCAGCCTGTCAAGCTCGGCAAAAGATTCAGTCAGGAGGGTAAATTTCGATGTTTCAAAATAGATATTCGGCAACGAAATCGTTTCTCCGACAGCCAATGGCGTCAGGTAAATATCTTTCGTGAAGGATCCTTTTGCGGATGAATCGGCAGGAGCCAGACTAAAATTAGTCCCATAATATCCCTTCGCCAAAATACGAAATTCATAAGTCGACTTGGGATCAATACCGATCCGGTAATTTCCGGAAGAAGATTTGAACTGCAGAGAATCGCCCTTTTCTACATACGTGATCTGGGCAGGAATCTGGCTTTTTGTTTTAGCATCGTAAACAGTCCCTTTGATCATGGCAAATTCCTCCTCCACGACCACCGGAGACGGCTTTTCTTCGGTTTTCTCAGCCGGTTTGACTTCTGCTACGGACGGTTTGGGCTTTTCTTTCTGGGGAATGGTCTTCGCTACTGCTTTGGAATTTTTCTTCAAAGGGTTTTTAACCTTAACTCCGTAGAAGTTCCAGGTCGTTTCCGTTTTACTTTTTGGACGTCCTTCATAAAAATCAAAAACCTCAATACCTGGTGAAAGTCTTTCAAAATAAGCGACGAAATTAACCGTATCTCCAGCGTTAACTTCCTTTCTCATTTCTGTGGGGATGTCCTTTGCCTTGATCAGCTTAAATTTTGTGTTAATATCTCCCGGCTTATACAAGCGTGTTTCAGGATCCAGCCCAATTGTAGATGATGTCATTCCCGGTCTCTGTCCAGGCATTCTTCTAAAAAACGGATCCAGTTGTCTGTTTCCTGGCATTTCCACTTCAACAAACTGCATGTAAATGATCGTATACTGATCCGTCAGCTCAACGCGCTTGATTTTTACATAATCCGCCGATTGTTCCTCCACGGCCGGGTTTTCAGTTATTTGCCCGAAAGTAGCAGTAAGTGAAAGCACAATCGCGCAAATAAAGGTCAAAAGCGATTTATAAGTCATGGTTATTCATTGTTAATTTTTACGAATTAACTTCAAAAACACCGGAGCACAGGGGATAGTTTGTTAAAAATTGTTAAACCGCTTTCTCCGCTATTTAAAAGGGATAAAAGAAGCCCAGAAACCGGGGTCATAACGCTCCCAGGCATGACAGGCAAAAGGCAGTTTCCTGCCTGTGATCTCAAACGTAGCGGCCGGACTTTTCTCAAAAGAGAACTGTAACGCCTCCTGCCAGGTCGGCAGTTTCAGAAACAATTTCATTGGAATCAGCCTCGTTGCCTCCTGAGAAAACAACATATCCTCATTTCCCAGCCAGGCCGGATAAAATAAATTGTAAATTTTCAGATAACGCAGAAAAGCCGGGATCCGGCGAAGTGATAACCCTCCGTTCAGCACAAATCGGTTGCTGGAAAGTGCGTTGGCAAAAGTGTCTCTGGACGCTGCGGGCAACTTATCATATTCTTCCCGGTGCAGAGAGGGAGCACCTATGTAGTCAAATCCTTTGCGACACCATTCCGTAAGTTCATCACGGAAAACGTAGGCATCCAGCTGATAGATCAGGATATATTCATAATCTGAAAAAGATTTATAAAATCCTTCCCAGACCATCAAACGGTTGTACGCATCGATTCCGTTAAAATAAGCGTCGTCAAAAGAAATAAACTCGATGGAAGGAAATTCCTCTCTCAATTCAGGAAAATCAAGGCTATCAGGCTTGACTATTTTCACCGGATAGCTGGATAAAACCTTCATGCATTGCCGTAAAGACAATTTTTCCGGCTCGGTCAATACCAACTTATAAACGGGAATAACGACAGCAACTGAAAGATCCTGATGCGCTGATTTCACTGGTTCGTGCGATTAATTACTCAAACAGATCACCAAAGACCGGTAACCACCAGTCTTTACTGCTAAAACTATATTTTCCGTTGATCATATCCGTCACCACGGGAACAAACCGTCTCACCCGGTTCTTGGGAAGATTTGCCCTTTTACTGAAATGGTTCTTCGCCGCACGCAATTTCCGTAGCTTATCTTTTGGATAAAGCGGAACCTGCAACAGCAACAAATAAAGTTCCTCAAGCTTATCGGCCTTCTCCTGTAATGGAATCAGTTTTTCATCCCTGTCCCTTGAAAACCGGTCCCTGAATCGTACATATTCAACCTTCGCTCCGAAACCAACCTGCTGACTCGCGTGAATCCGGTATGAAACAAGCGGCTCATTGATAAATTCGATCTTTTCCTGAAGGCTTAAAATCATGGCGATATAAGCATCATGAATAAAATCAGGAATATGTGTTGGAAAAGGCATCAACGCCGGCAAAGCAGATTTCCTGATGGCAAGCGTAGCGCCCGTCACGACAAATCCTTTAAACAGAATTTCATGGGATTCCCCATGCATCCATTTATTCTGGGCCGCTTCATTAAACTCAATCTCCTCCCAGATCGTATGGCCGGTCGGTTTTGAGTCGTCATCCATAATCATGGCGTCAGAGAAAACGGCATCGATTTCCGGATGCGCCTCAAAATAGGCGATTTGCTTTTTGACTTTATCTTCCCGCCAGGCATCATCCTGATCAGAAAAAAAGATTATATCTCCACGACAAAGTGAAAGGCACTTTTCAAAATTCTTGGTAGAGCCCAGGTTCTTTTCATTCTGATGAATGAAAACCGGGAAAGGTAATTTTTCAGAAAACGATCTTAAAACCTGAATGGTGTCATCCGTTGACCCATCGTCACACACAACCAGTTCATCAACAGGGACTATCTGATTGGCAATGCTCTCCAACTGCTCCGGCAAAAATATTGCCCCGTTGTAAGTGCACATGGCCACTGAAATCATATTGTGTATCGAAAATTTGAATTACAAAAACGACGCAAGTTACGAGCCTATTACATTTTTTCCATACTTTTAAACTTGTAACTTATTAAAATGATCTCTTTTCTTCCTCTGTATCAGCGAGAACAAATTTTAGTTTATTTTCTGAAATTCAACGTACTATCTTTAAAACCTCATAAAAAATATCGCCACCTATAAACTAGTTTGATTATACTTGTCAAAAACCGACTACGTATTCCCCCTTTAAAAATTTGAGCCATTAACAGTAAATTCCAATGCCGATAGAAGATCAATTGAAAAAGGCAATCATCCAAATGCCGCAGAAAGAAAAGGATAAGTTGTTAATCCGTCTTATCACAAAGGACACTACACTCACTGACAAACTCTATTTTGAACTGATTGAAGAATCATCAACCATTACAGAAAGACGGGAATCGATTATGGCCCGGGTCCTCAGATTATCCAAACATACGCAGGATACGCCTGGGTGGATTATGATGGACCTGAGAAGTTTGAGCGGTGACATTGCTTATCATGTAAAAGTAACCAAAGACAAGCTGGGCGGACTGGAATTAAATATTTTTCTGCTTAATACCTTTTTGAACCAATATGCAGACAAGCTTCGCGTATATTCTTCACGATCAGATAAATGTGCCTTATACATCGCTAAAAAGGCCCTTACGATCATGAACGCACTGAATAAGCTTCAAGATGATTACCGGGTGGATTACAAAAAGGACACAAACCAGATGCTGGCACTGGTGCATCAGCTGTGTTCCAAAATGTACGCCAGGCAGTTCAATGTCCCTGAAGAATGGGAATAAACCCGGTTTTTAAATGTTAATCCTGAGATAACAGACTAGTCCCTTTTTTTATATTTCTTGTCACCCGAAAAGCAATTTGTCCAATGAACGGCAAAACAACAGCATTACTAATCATTGATACGCAGTTTGATTTCTGCAATCCGAAAGGCACATTGTATGTTCCTGGTGCAGAAAATGATGTTGAAAGAATAGCACAGCTTATTGCCAATTATGGAGGGCATATCAATCAGATTTTTGTAACGCTTGACACACACCGGGTACTGGATATTGCACACCCTTTATTCTGGGAAGATCCTAACGGAAATACAGTCGCTCCTTTTACTTTAATTACGTCACAGGCAGTAAAAGCCGGAAAATGGACTCCCCGTTATGAGAAGGAATATGTTTTATCCTATCTGGAAAAACTGGAAAATGAAGGTGAATTTAAACATTTCATCTGGCCGGAACATTGCCTGGTTGGCTCACGTGGCGCGGCACTGGACGACACCATCCTGGATGCCATACTTGCCTGGACGCATCGTACCGGTACGGACTATAAAGCAATCATAAAAGGCACAAACCCATTCACTGAGCATTTTGGAATATTCCGCGCACAGGTTCCCATTCCTGGGGATGAAGAAACTGAGCTGGATCAGAATCTGATTTCCGAGCTGGAAGCATTTGACGAGATCATCATTGTCGGTGAGGCGCGGTCACATTGTGTGGCTACCAGTATCAAACAAATCCTGGTTTATGCTCCCGCCCTGATTCCCAAAGTTAAGGTACTGACAGACTGTATGTCTGATGTAACGGGATGGGGGCATCTGGCCGATCCGATTTTCAGTGAAGCGCAGGAAAAAGGTATTGTATTCAAAACATCCAAAGATATATTCACAACCTCATGAAATTCTTTTGTCTGCGTCACAGGTCCTACTTTCTGCCTTTTTTTGTTATATGGGCAATACTTGGCTTTCTTCAGATCCTGTTTTCCCAGAATTTTCTGATCCTGTTCGTCAACAAACACTGGACATCTCTGGCAGACATTTTTTTCAGGAATTTCACCTACGTTGGTGATGGCGCTTTCATTTTAGTTTCCGGGTTAATAGCTACCCTTTTTTCTTACCGGTTGGCCGTAAAAATATTCCTTAGCTATGCGGTTTCGGGCATTTTTGTTCAATTTTTGAAGTCAATGATTTTTACTGAAATCTATCGGCCACCCAAGATTCTTGCTGAAATACTGCCACTCCTGCATCAGGTCGATGGTGTTAAACTGCATCATTTCAACAGTTTTCCTTCGGGTCATACCACTTCTGCCTTTGCACTTTTTACCGTTCTCGCGCTGGAATGCAAGTCTTCCGCGCTGAAACCTTTGTTGCTGATCCCGCCGTTATTGGTTGCTTATTCGCGCATGTATCTTTTGGCCCATTTCCTTGGCGATGTGTATGTGGCGGCTTTTGTAGGCATTCCGATATCCGTGCTCATTTATTTTTACATGAATCAATATTGGGAAACACAGTCCAATCCACGGCTTAATGGCGGACTCACGAAGTTGTTTTAGTATAAGTTTTCATACCAACATCACGGCATCAACACACTGATTAATGCTTTTAACTGAAACAGGTCGAAAAATCTTTCTTGGTGTATTCGTATTCTTCGGCTTTCTGTGGGGTATTGGCAATGCGCCGTTGTTTGACGAAGACGAAGGCTTTTTTGCAGAAGGAACCCGGGAAATGGCAGTACGCGGAGATTTCATTTCCACATTTGTAAACCAGGAACAGCGGTTCGACAAACCTCCCCTGACCAACTGGCTTCAATATGGTAGTGCACAGTTATTCGGTTGGAACGAGTTTGCCATGCGCCTCCCCTCCTGCCTGGCTTCCGTCGCCTGGATGTTATTGATTTATCTTTTCACTCATAAGAAACTCGGCGAAAAAGCGGCTTTTTTTGCAACACTGATGGCCACCTCGTCCTTGCAGATTACCATCGTGGGTAAGGCAGCGCTCGCCGACGGGCTCCTGAATATGGCATTAACCGGCGCCATGTTTTCATTGTTTGAAATCATCCATCACTACAATCGAAAATACATCTGGGCCTTTTATGTTTTTACCGGAATTGGTTTTCTTGCCAAAGGACCCATTGCCGTATTAATTCCGGGAGCCGTTTTTATGATTTATCTGGTCAAATGGAAGTCTTGGAAAGCCATTCTTCGTTTGTTCAGCCCCGTTGGAATTTTGCTTTTTATACTGATTGCAGCGCCCTGGTATATGCTGGAATACCAGCAGAGCGGGGAGGCCTTCATCAGCGGTTTTTTTCTCAATCATAACGTCAACCGTTTTCAAACCGCTTTCGAAGGACATTATGGCGGAATACTATATTTTGTACCCGTTCTTTTGTTGGGACTGCTTCCTTTTACGGCTGTTGTTCTCAAATCTTTTAGCAAAATCGGCTATATCTGGTCGAAAAAATGGCTTTCTTTTCTGTTGATCTGGTTTCTGTTTGTCTTTGTTCTCTTTTCCCTTTCCGGTACGAAACTTCATCATTACATTATTTACGGTTATTCGCCTTTGTGTGTGCTGGGAGGCTGGTATGCGTCCGGCAATAACCGTTTGCCTATTGTCTGGCCTGCTTTTATTTTGCTGACCATATTGACCATCATTCCTTTTCTAATCCCGCAGATCATACCAAAAATAGACGACGCCTATACGCTGGATGTCCTGCAAGGTGTTTCTGCTGAGTTTGATCTCTATTACACTGCTTATATGGCGATAATGCTCGTTATCCTGGTGATAACCTGGGTAAAAAAAGACTGGGACAATCAATGGCGCATGGGGATTACGGGGTTTGTCATTTTAATTACGATCAATGTTTTATGGATGCCGCGGTTGGGCGCCTTGCTTCAGGAGCCCGTAAAAGAAGCCGCGCTGACCGCTAAAAAACTTGGGCATAAAAATGTGCTAGTATTCAATCACTATAATCCCAGTTTTCATTTTTATTCCGGCCTGTACGCCGAAGAACGCGAACCCCTTGCCGGTGAAATTGTTTTTGCAAGAAAACACCGTTTGAAAGATTTTCCGGTAGAGAAAGTGTTTTACGAAAAGTATGGAATTATCCTGGCAAGAATCGGGAAAACACAGAATGATATTGAGAGTATCAGAAAGCCATAATTAATTGTCACAATTTTTCGCCATCCGGTAATCCGCGCTAGGAAAGGCAAACTAATTCAACGATTTTTGGGTTAATCTTAAGATCGGGGTATTCAAAAACCCGCGCTAATCGACCTGATTTTCTACCATATGATGCAATTACCTGTGACCCGGATTGATGCTTCTCAATTTGACGAATTAGATCCGAGAAAATATATTCTGATTAAAGGTGCACGTGTCAATAACCTGAAAAGCGTTGACGTGGCCATTCCAAGAAATAAGCTGGTTGTTATTACCGGACTTTCAGGTTCCGGAAAATCTTCTCTTGCTTTTGACACGCTGTTCGCGGAAGGCCAGCGGATGTATGTCGAAAGTCTGAGCAGTTATGCGCGCCAGTTTTTAGGTCGTATGGAAAAACCTGAGGTGGAATACATCAAGGGAATTTCTCCGGCTATCGCTATCGAGCAAAAAGTAAATACGAGAAATCCCCGTTCCACGGTCGGTACTTCAACCGAGATTTATGATTATCTCAAACTTCTTTTCGCGCGGATCGGCCACACGTATTCCCCGGTTTCGGGAGATTTGGTACGAAAAGATTCCGTTACGGATGTGGTAAATTATATGCTGGATCAGGAAGAAGGCACCCGGGTTCTGATCGTGACACCGCTGCTCGTGCGCGATGGCAGATCCATGGCTGACGAACTGACCATACTGCTCTCAAAGGGTTATAACCGGATCATGATAAACGATGAGACGGCTTATATCGAGGAAGTACTTGAAAAACCAGAGGCATTTCCCCTTGAAGGAAAAGATATTTTTATACTGATTGACCGCGCTTCTGTCCGCAAGGATGATGAGGATACCCAATATCGCCTTTCTGATTCTGTTCAAACGGCCTTTTTTGAAGGTGAAGGTGCGTGTTACGTGCAGGTTGTCGGTGGAGAGCAAAGGGTATTTTCTGACAAGTTTGAACTCGACGGAATCGTTTTTGAAGAACCAACCGTCAATCTTTTCAGCTTCAACAATCCTTTCGGGGCTTGTCAACGTTGTGAAGGTTTTGGTAAGGTTTTAGGCATAGACCCCGAACTGGTTATTCCGGATAAAAATCTTTCTGTTTACGACGGCGCCATTGCGCCCTGGCGTACGGAAAAAATGAGCGAATGGCTCGTGCCACTTGTTCGCAACGGGATCAAATTTGATTTCCCGATTCACAGACCTTACAAGGATTTAACGCCTCAGCAAAAAGAATTACTCTGGACTGGTAATGAGTACTTTCAGGGGATCAATGATTTTGTCGCCGAGCTTGAATCACAAACGCATAAAATTCAGTACCGTGTTATGCTTTCGCGTTTCCGCGGACGCACGACCTGTCCGGATTGCCGCGGCTCCAGACTGAGAAAAGATGCTTCTTATGTAAAGGTAGGCGGCGCTTCCATTACCGATCTTGTGCTGATGCCGATTAAGGATGTGATTACTTTCTTCAATTCGATGGATATCAGTGAACACGACAGAGGCATTGCCAGACGTATTTTAACTGAAATTGAAACCCGGCTGGATTATATGAACCGTGTCGGTCTGGGCTATCTGACTTTAAATCGTCTGACAAATTCACTTTCCGGCGGGGAATTCCAACGGATCAAGCTGGCCACTTCGCTTGGCAGCGCGCTGGTGGGCTCCATGTATATTCTGGATGAACCTAGTATTGGTTTGCATCCAAGAGATACGCAAAGACTGGTGGGCGTACTCGAATCGCTCCGTGATTTGGGCAATACCGTCATCGTGGTGGAACATGAAGAAGAAGTTATGCACGCCGCGGATCAGATCATCGATATTGGCCCAGAGGCTGGTACAGGCGGTGGAAATCTTGTTTTTCAAGGAAATTGGGAAGAAATTAGGGAACTGAAAGCCAACGGGAAAGTGCGCGGCATGCAATCGCATACGCTTGATTTCCTCCTGGGCGAAGATGCTATCCCGGTTCCTTCGGTTCGGCGAAAAACCTTGCATTTCCTTGAAATTAAGGGTGCACGTGAGAATAACCTGAAAGATCTGGACGTAAAAATTCCGCTGAATAACCTCACCGTTGTAACCGGGGTGAGTGGTTCAGGAAAATCGACTTTGATCCGGAAAATTTTATACCCGGCTCTGATGCGTCTCAAAGGCGAATTCAGTGAGGAAGTTGGGAAATTCAATGAGCTAAGCGGAAGTCTTGACCGCATTGACGCGATTGAAATGATTGACCAGAATCCCATTGGAAAATCATCCCGCTCCAATCCTGTAACCTATATCAAAGCTTACGACCATATCCGTCAGATGATGTCTGATCTGCCATTATCGAAAGCGCGTGGTTATAAACCTTCTCATTTTTCATTCAATGTCGATGGGGGGCGCTGCGAAATTTGTCAGGGCGAGGGACAGGTGAAGGTGGAAATGCAGTTCATGGCGGATATCTACCTGACCTGTGAAGGTTGTAACGGAAAACGTTTCAAGCAGGAAATTCAGGAAGTACAATATGAAGGAAAAAATGTTTCGGATATTCTGGATCTGACGGTCGATGAAGCGATTGCTTTTTTCAAAAAATCAGAACCAAAACTGGCCGATAAATTAATGCCTTTGCAGGAAGTTGGCCTGGGTTATGTTGGTCTGGGTCAATCGTCCAATACACTTTCCGGCGGAGAGGCGCAGCGTGTAAAGTTAGCCTCGTTCCTTGGTAAAGGCTCTTCGCATAAAGGTAAAACCTTGTTCATTTTCGATGAACCTACTACTGGTCTTCATTTTCATGATATCAAAAAATTATTGAAGGCTATTAACGCGCTGGTCGACCAGGGTGACAGTGTGATCATCATTGAGCACAATATGGAAGTCATCAAGTGTGCCGACTGGGTTTTAGACCTGGGGCCGGAAGGTGGTGAAGGCGGGGGTTATCTCACTTTTGCCGGAACTCCCGAAGAAATGACTAAACTCGAAGGAAACTATACCGCTGATTTCCTGAAAGATAAGGTCTGAAATCAGCACCTGGAAAAAATTTAGTTGAAGTTGGAATAAAAATTGGAATTGCGAAATAAGTCACATAGATTTATGACACAATTCCATTTTTTTATTGATAGGAATATGTCAGAAACTAAGATGTTTAACGATAGAGCAGCGCCTTATGGAGCAGCGCCGGCCTCTGATTTCGCAGTGATTAGAGCTTCACGTGAAGGTGTTGACCGATCTTTGGTTGATACTGTGTCTAACATGGTAAAACTCACCGATAACGAAATGGCTTATCTTTTGGGCATGACACCCAGAAACCTTCACCGCATACCTAACGACAAACGCCTGGGAACAGATGCTTCTGAAAGATTACTCCTGCTGAAAAATGTCCTGATCCATGCTTTGGATATTTTTGAAGGCAGAGACACTGTGGTGCGCAACTGGCTGAGAACACCTCTCAGCGAGCTGAACGATCAAAGTCCGTTACAAATGATGGATACGATAACCGGGTTTTCATTGGTGGACGATGTGTTGGGCAGGTTAGATTACGGTTTACCCGCCTGACAACTTATGCCGATAGTCTACCGCATTATCCGGGAAAAATTTCTTGATCAATCTTTGTCAGCCGAAGGCAGCCGATTGTTTGGTGCGCGCTGGAACCCAAAGGGGGTGGGAATTCTCTACACCACTACAACGCCTGAACTGGGCCTCGTGGAAACATTAGCCCATGCACCCGGCGTCCGCTATGAAGATTTACCTGTCTATTGGCTTTCAACAATAGAAATTCCGGACAATATCCGGTTTTATGCCAGAGAAGAGATGCCTCCGTTTTGGCAGGATAAAAATTATGAAAGAACGCAATACTGGCTGAACAGCTGGCTAAAAAAACCCGATGTTCTTGCCATTGCGCTGCCATCGGTTATCGTGCCATTTTCGCATAATATGCTTTTACACCCCAAACATCATTTGTATCAACAGATCCGGTTGGCCGGCCAGGAAAAAATTCCGATTGACCGACGTCTCTGGCGCATAAATGAGTAAAAATAATTTTCAGGATTCATTTTAAATTTTGGCGAAGTGATAGCCCGAAGACTTTAAAAATAGTACTTATCTTAAAGTAAAGGCATCACTTTTAAGGCTTATTGGTAGAATAACAAACATCGAAACCATGAAATTATATAAAACCGAACACGGTATAATTCTTGAAAAGGAAGATCTCTTTTATCGCTTACCAGAAACGAACTGGGATATTGTTGTAAATCGTGATGATCTGCATGGCTGGCTGACGCTTCAGTCCGAAACGTTGATTTCTTTAACCTTCACGGACGAACTCCCGATGCCGGAAGTGCTGGCACCTATCGGGACCCAGGAAGTATGGGCCTCTGGCGTAACCTACACGCGTAGCAGGGAGGCGAGAATGGAAGAATCAGAAAAGGCAGGTGGCGGCAGTTTCTACGACCGCGTTTACGATGCTGAGCGACCTGAGCTTTTCTTCAAATCTACTGCATGGCGCGTTGTTGGCAACCATGGGACGGTACGAATCAGAAAAGACTCGACCTGGGACGTTCCTGAACCGGAGTTAACCTTGTTCGCTTCATCATCCGGGACACTGGTTGGCTATACGATTGGCAATGACATGAGCTCAAGAAGTATCGAAGGGGAAAATCCTCTGTATCTTCCGCAGGCAAAATCTTACACCGGCAGTGCTGCGTTGGGGCCTTGTCTGTATATTCCGGAAGAACCTTTATCGTCGGATACAATTATCGACCTTTCGATCGTCCGGGGAAGTGAAGAAGTTTTTAACGGAGAAATCACGCTGTCACAGATGAAACGTAAGGCTGATGAATTACTTCGTTTTCTATTCCGTGAATTGTCTTTCCCCGTTGGCTGCTACCTGATGACCGGTACCGGTATCATCCCTCCATCTGATTTTACACTTCACGTTGGCGATGTGGTGCACATCACCATTGAACCGATCGGAACGCTGACCAACACCGTTGGTTGATATAAATCACAAAAAAGCAGGTATGACCCGAAAATCATACCTGCTGGCCTTAATACACAATTTTATATAACGACCTGAAAACAACTTTTACGATTTAGCCAGGGATGGAGATCCGATGAAGGCATAAATCACTTCTTTAATCAAACCGGCCAGTTTAGTCGCGATAGAGTTATTTCTTTCACAGTTTTCTTCACGCTCGAAAAGCAATGCCGGCGCCTCTTCCAGTATTCTGTCATTAAGCGTCACCATACTGCTCATTTTCGTAGCCAGATCCTTCGTATAAGAAATGGCCGACTCCCCTGTCAATTGGACCACAACGGATTTGTTGATCACTGTTTTGGCAGGCGTGTGTTTATTTACATGCTCCTTTACCGAACGGAATTCTTTCCCAGCCTGAAGCTTTTTGTGTGCAACAAACATATTGTGGGAATATCCGGTTGCGCCTGCCTGAAGGCTAAAAAGAACAAGTACGATAAATAATTTTAAAGTTTTCATGGCTCTGTTATTTCAGTCGTTTACAAAAAAAGTGTTTTAAATCTTTGTAACTCATTGACAGTACAAATATATATGTTTTATAAGGTACATTGCAATACATAGTACCTTGTTTTTAACATTTTTTTTTATTTTTTTTTCAAACATGCCTACTTTTCTCAATGAACGGTCTGTCAGACGGTTGAGAGATGGAAAATTAGTAAGAAAGGTTGCATGGGTAAATAAAAAAATGCCGAACCGCAGGAATTAATATACCAACTGCACAAAAAAGAGGATCAAGATAAAACGTCGTTTCCTAGAAAACACAAAATATCGGCCCAGGGCACGTCACCCCTGAACCGATATTTATGTCATTTTTATGTGGTTCCCGGGAGGATTTCAACTATTCCGAAACCTGAGCCATTCTAACGTCATTGTTATGGAAATACGCTTTCAATTTTAAAAAGTAGGATTCAAAAAAATAATAACTCAGCGAGGCTACGGAATAGGTGAAAACCAAACTTCCGAGCAGATTCACCATCCAGTATCTCGTAATAAAAAAGATCTCGAATAGTTTAAAACAAAAAGGATGAAAAACGTACAGTCCATAACTTACTTTCCCGGTATAAATAAACGGCGTTTGGGATAGCAGTTTTTTCAGCCAGTTGTTTTCCGATAAACAAATTACAAAACCGATCAGACTGCAATAGGACAGAGAGGTTTGTAAAAAAACGATTGAATTGGCAATGGACGGGTCAAGAAACCGGTTCAGCACCCACACCATGTTGATGGGTATCAGTATCAAAAGAAAATAAATGGCCTTGCTGCCTTTCAGAAACCCATTGTATTCCAGAACCGCCAGTATAGCTCCGATCGCAAGATCGTCCATTCTGGTGAATGTAAAATGGTGAACAAGCGGATAATAGTTGCTCAGGTAGATTCGCAGTACAAAAGCAATGATAATAATCGCCGAAATCCAGAGGATAACCGCTCTTTCGTGGAGGTAATAAATCAAAAACGGCCACACGAGGTAGAAGTGTTCTTCAACGGCTAAGGACCAGAATTGCCCGGGACCGTCTGACTTCCAGCCAAATGTGGTTGAAAAATCCTGAAGATATATCCAGTAATAAATCTGAAGACCAAATTCAGGAATAGCGCCTCCAAAAAATAATGGCGTCAGGTAATAGATAATCAAAAACAGATAATAAAGGGGAAAGATCCGGAGCGATCTTCTGACAAAAAAGTTGTAGAAATAATTTTTACTTTCTCGGGTCGATAATAAAATCCGGGTTATTAAAAATCCTGACAAAACAAAAAAAAGGGTCACCCCCGTTTCGCCCATCAACGCTATTCTTTTTAATAAAAGCAGCGTCTTACTTGTTGTGTTCAGATCAGAAAAAAAATGGAAAAACATTACCATTAAAATAGCAATTGCCCTAACCCCATCCAATTCTTTGTAATAGCTTAGTTTAATTTTTTTGTCCCCTAAAACCATTAATGTTTAAAGATTAACGTAAACAATTTAAATGAAGAGTGGGTTGACAAAATTCTTACTATTTTTCAAGCCGCAGCATGCAGTGGCATAGCTGCGGCTTGAAAATAATTATTTCTCTCTGAAGAAAATCGTGATCGGTACACCTGCGAAATCAAAGTTTTCACGCATTCTGTTTTCCAGGTAGCGCAGATACGGATCTTTCACATGTTTTGGGTTACTACTGAAGAACACAAAAGTCGGTGAAGGTGTCGGCAGCTGAATCATATACTTGATATTGATATACTTACCGCGGTGTGCCGGTGGCGGATATTTTTCAATCTCAGCCTGCATCACATCATTCAGTTTTGACGTGCTGATTTTCTTCGTTTTATTTTTATAAACCTGCATCGCCATTTCCATCACCTGGTGAATACGCTGTTTTTCAACAACGGAAGCAAAGATGATCGGCATGTAGTTCATCGGTGCAAGTTTTTCCAATAGCTGCTTTTTAAATGTGTCAGCTGTTTTGGAATCTTTTTCGATAAGATCCCACTTGTTCACCATGATCACGATACCTTTTTTCGCTCTGTCAGCCTGACCGATGATGGTGATATCCTGTCCTTCCAAACCTAATGTTGCATCCAAAAGAATGATACAAACATCGGATTCTTCCATGGCCTTGATCGACCGGAGTGTAGAATAATATTCGATATCTTCATTCACACGGGATTTGCGGCGCAAACCAGCCGTATCCGTTAGAATGAACTCCATCCCGAAAGCGTTGTAATGCGTGTGAATCGCGTCACGTGTCGTTCCGGCAATGTCCGTTACAATACTGCGGTCAGTTCCTGTTAAAACGTTCAGGAAAGACGATTTTCCAACATTCGGACGGCCCATGATGGCGATACGCGGAATACCTGCTTCCGGATCTTCAATACCAGGCGTTTCAAAATGTTTGATTACCTCATCCAGCAAATCACCGGTTCCAAAACCTGTTTGCGCAGAAATAGGATAAATCTGATCCCCCATTCCAAGTTCATAAAACTCAGCTGCCGACTGGTAACGATCCGTTGTTTCAGCCTTATTGGCAACCAGATAAACCGGTTTGTTGAAACGGCGTAATACGTTTGCAAAATCTTTATCAAGATCGGTAAGTCCGGTCATGGTATCCACCATAAACAAAACCACGGTTGATTCCTCGATTGCAAGTTCAACCTGATCCCGGATTGCTCCTTCAAAAATATCTTCCGATCCCACAACATATCCTCCCGTATCAATTACGGTAAAATACTGGTCCGTCCATTCACCATAACCATAGTGACGATCGCGTGTAACACCGCTCTGGTTATCCATGATGGCCTTACGGCTCTCGATCAGACGGTTAAAAAGTGTAGATTTACCCACGTTCGGGCGCCCTACTATTGATATAACATTTGCCATTTTTATTTTTCTAATCCCTGGCCTCAAGTTTTGACCAGAAACCCATTTTATTTTTTATCTGAATAATAGAACCCCGATTGTCAGGATCTGAATGACGGATGGTGCAAAGTCCTTACTCTTCATATCCAAACTGACGAAGCTTATTCTCCTTGCTTCTCCAATCCGGTTCTACTTTTACGTGTTGTTCAAGGAAAACTTTTTTGCCAAAAAATTCTTCCATGTCCTTGCGTGCCTCGCTGCCTATTTTTTTCAGCATCACGCCTTTTTCCCCAATGATAATCCCTTTTTGGCTTTTACGCTCAACAAGAATCTCGGCCCGGATCACAATCATATCGTCGCGTTCCTTAAATTCTGAAATAACCACCTCGCTGCTGTATGGAATTTCCTGGCGGTAGTTCAGAAATATTTTTTCGCGAACGATTTCCGAAGCAAAGAAACGTTCAGGTTTATCGGTTAGTTCATCTTCATCGAAGTATGGTGGATGAAATGGTAACCGGGTAATAACCGAATCAAACAAAGTTTGCACGTTAGCATTCAACAGCGCAGAAATCGGAATAATTGCAGCAGGCTGAATTTCTTTTTCCCACTCTTCTGTTTTACGCTTTAATTCTTCCTCGTTTGATAAGTCAATTTTATTCAACACCAAAATAATCGGTGCCGTTGTTCTCTGAAGCAAAGGTATCACTTCATGATCTGCTGCTTTTTCGCCAACTTCGGTAACAAACAATACAACGTCAGCATCTTCCAGCGATCCTTTTACAAAGGTCATCATGGAATCGTGCAATTTATACGCTGGTTTTACAACCCCCGGCGTATCGGAATAAACAAGCTGGAAAGGTATTCCTTCATGTTTTCCATTCAGGATCCCCATAATACGGTGACGTGTTGTTTGTGCCTTGGACGTGATGATCGACATCTTCTCCCCCACCAGCACATTCATCAAAGTGGATTTACCTACATTAGGTTTACCTATAATGCTCACAAATCCGGCACGAAAGTCGCGGAGAGCAATTGGATTTTCTATATTTTCGTTCATAAGATTTTTATTGTATTTCGTTGATTCAGAAGTATTCTTAATTCTTACAACAACGAAATTATTAAGGTGTTACAGTCAGCTTATCGTCCAGCATTCGGTTAATATATTGCTGTGCAAAAGCCTTCACCTGTAATTCCATTGGGCCTTGTATGGCGGGTAATTTATCCTTTAAATTATTTTTCAAGAGCTTATCTTCCTGATAATTATACAAACCTACGGTTTTCTGTCCATCAAATTGCAATATATATGGACCATTGAACCATTGATATACACCATCGTAGTTTACCGCGAAGTTAATCGGCGGTTTTTTGAAGATGTTTTTACCAAACGCAAAATAGGGTTTATCGTAGTTGAGGTAACTTAAAACCGAGGGCATAATATCGATTTGCTGCACCAGTGTGGACGTATCGCGGCCCGCCAGTGTGCTGTCGCCCGGGGCATAAAAAATAATCGGTATAGAGAAATTCCCAGCCGAAGTTTGGTATTCAGGGTAATGTGCAAATGTTGCAGCGTGATCTGCGGTGATGATAAACAGCGTATTTTTATACCAGGGCATCGTCTTCGCTTTAGCAAAAAACTTTTTCAGTGCGAAATCCGAATAACCCATGGTCTGATAAACCGGCAGCGGTCCCTTGGGGAATTTACCTTCATAGCGCTCCGGCACTTTATACGGGTCATGCGACGAAACCGTAAACATCGTGCTCATGAAAGGTTCCTTGAAGGTCTCCATTTCATTTGCCCAGAACTGCAAAAATTCTTCATCCCAGATTCCCCAGATACCGTCGTAGTCTGCGTCGTTGTTATACTCCGTTTTGCCATAATATTTTTCAACGCCGATCAGATTCACAAAAGCCTGGAAACCCATCGACCCGTTCGGAGCTCCGTGGAAGAAGGATGTTGAATAGCCTTTTGATCTTAATATTTCCGGGAAACTTGGCAGTTTGTTATCCGTATAGCGCATCGTCACGAACGGCTCCTTGATACCCGGAATGCTCGTTAAAACCGACGGAATCGCTTCAATCGACTTCGCCCCATTGGCAAAGGAATACCAGTTCACCTTGCTGTGCTGCATCAGCGAGTCGACAAATGGGGTATAACCCTTGTAAGTCCCGTTTTCAAGATGCCGGTTGTAGCCGCCCACCATCTCTTTTCCAAAACTTTCCCAGATCAGAATCACGACATTCATGGGTTTGAAAGTCGGCTGACCTGCCTCAGGCGTATGTACGGGATTGAAAACTTTATCCGCATCGGCATATCCGGCAAAATATTTCGCACGTTCATAATCGCTTCTGCGAAGCGTTTTATAAATGCAAAACGGCGTATTGAGCACAATGAACATTTCTTTGGGTTTCTGCACATATTCACCGGCATTACTCAGCGTAATAGGCCGGATGCTATGCGCAAATCCTCCGCGGACGCCACCAATAAACAGGTAAACGATTGCGCCCATCCAGGCTGCATGCACGAGAAAAAATCCCCACCAGGGTAATTCCGGACGACTTCCAACCCTGATCATCTTCGTGATCTTAACCAGCGAAATCACCAGCAGAACCCATATCACGGCAACATACCAATACCGCACAATGAACCCACCGAAAAGCGCTCCCATGTTATCCTGATTGGAAAATTCCTTCAGGACTGACCAGGTTGTCCGTTTGATCGTAAAACGATAATAGATAAAATCCATGCAGTTTGCCATTAAGGCAATGCTGTTGGTCACGATAAAAAGATAGTCAAGAAATTTCTGGTAGCCCTTCCGGTATTTAAACGTGAAAGGAAGGCACATTAAAAAAATGAAAAGAATATTGGTGTAAAAAACGGCGACGATGTCAAATTTTATCCCACCACCCGTCAAACGCAAAGCATGTGCAAAAGAAATTGCAGGAAAAAAAACAGCGTTGAAAGCATAAAATAAAATGCGGCAAACCATGAACAAAATCATGACCCAAAGTATCCTAAACAGCAGTACAACGTGAATACGCCCCCTTAACGCGGCGGGTGACAAAGAAAAATTCATATATAATTGGCAGGTGTCAGAAGGTCGATGAAAATATTTTTTTAATCTTTTTACAAAAATAGTTGTTTTTATTGAAACATTAGTCGTATGTTTGCACTCCAATTCAACGACACCGCGGGATGGAGCAGTTGGTAGCTCGTTGGGCTCATAACCCAAAGGTCGCTGGTTCGAGTCCAGCTCCCGCTACAACGAAGAAGCCTAATCAATTCAAATTGATTAGGCTTTCTTCTTTTACGGCTGGATGAATTCTATAACAGGTCCTCAACGAACCCCCACAACTGTTGGCGTTCGTATTCCTGCTTTAACCTCTCCACTCACATAAAACCATTGATCCTGGAAAAATACCACAGGCAGGGTCACCCGTGAAAGTATCTTGTTTTGTTCACCAATGTACTCCCAGCTATCGGTTTCCGGGAAATAATATAGCAAGCTCTTTGTGATTCCCGGATGGGTTGCCGGATTCCTGTATTGTGCAGTTACGGCATCTACCCCACCCCAGAACAAAAACTTGTCTTGCAACACCGGAAGTAAACTGCCACCGGCCGACATACCTCTGGGCATTGACGCCAGTTCTTCCCAGTGTGCCGTCCATCCTCTCGCACTTTTTTCAAGCGTCATCCGGTAGCTATCCAGCAAAATGGATCTAAACTTCTCTTTTTTTGAATTGAAACCCACGGTCTCCCCACCAAACATATAACCTTGTCCTTTATAAAAGCTACAAACCGGAAAGATCCGTTCAGGTCCCGGCCATGCCTCCAATTCGAGCCAGCCTGCCGACAAATCTGTGAGATCGAGCCCATAGCACTTTTTTAACGCGGAGCCGGCAGGAGACTCATTTCCTCCAAATACAACGATCACATCACCCAGGAGTCCTCCGCCCATGTTGGCAAGTGTGATCGGCAGATCAGGATAATCCGAGTACAGGACTTTTTTACCATCCCATTCATAGCCCTTTACATGGCGGAAATGTCCGTTTTCATGGCTCCCTCCCACCAGGATCACTTTATTTTTGTAAGACACCGAAACACCATATCCTCCCGGGAACGGCATCTTTTCCTTTGCTTTCACCCAGGTACTGCCATTTTTCAGCACATAAATGTCATCATACCATTTCTTTTTGCCTCCTTCCCAAGGATATTTATCGGGAAAGTTGGCTCCGCCCATGGCAATCAGCGCATCGTTGCTCACACCGGCATACATGCCGGCAAAGCCCTGCTGATCGGGAAGGTCAGGTAAAGCACTCCATTTTACTGCCGTCTGTGCAACGGCATGTTCTGTAATCATGATAATCAATAAAAAACGCCAGCATTTTAAAAAATAATTCATAGCCTTCACTCTTTGTCGTGAAAATAAACGGTCAGTTCAAAAACAGCACCCGGCCCTGGCTCGCCGTATCCGCCGGTAACCAACAGGGTTTTAATTTGAGGTGCATCGGCGATAAAACAAAGATTACTCGTCAAAGGCAAGGAAGTTTCTACACTTTGCAGGAGAACCCCATCCGGGGAAATTACCTGCACCATACCCATACCATAATGGGCCACCCACAAACGGCCTTCCTGGTCCATGGCCAAACCATCCGGTAAATTGTCCGTCATTACTCCGGATGTATGACGGGGCAGCTCCACAAAAACTTCCACGGCCTTTTTGGTGATTCCAGGCGCACTTAATTCAATACGTAGGATGCGGTTCCTGAAGCTTTCTGCGACAAACAAGTATTTTTCATTCCGTGAAAGTACCAGACCGTTGGCATAATCTATCCCCTCCGCCAGAAGATATTCGCCTCCGTCATAACCTTTAAAAAAGACCTTCCCATTTTCCCGAATCGAATCGGTAAAGTATACGTTACCCCGCGAATCGGCAACCAGGTCATTGGGCGTACTAGCCTTTACACCCGCGCAAACGCCTTCGACGAGATATCCCATAAAATTTCCGGAAGGACTGTACCGGCTTATGGCCGAAGATCCGCTATCGCAAAACCAGTGCTCGCCGTTGGCCAAAATGATCTGTCCATTGGGGCAAGGCGCCTTAGCCCATTCACTGTAATGCCCGTCCACATCGTATTTCCCAATCATTCCGCCGGACAATGTTGAGAAAAAAAAATCTCCGTCTTTTCCCACGGCCGGTCCTTCGGTGTAGTAGGGAAGATCCAGCAGTTTCCTCGTTACGTAACTATTCATAAATCTCCAGATTCAAATGGGAACATGGGTTTCCTTCTGTTGTGATAGGTAAACAGCGTCATATCCGCCTGAGTTACACCGGGTGTATCGACTTGCACAATGGATGGGCAAACCTCTTTGTATGCCGCGATGGGCGCATTTACGCCTTTGGCCACGATAACTCCGAAAGAACCCGGATCAAGACCAAAGCCCGTGAGCTGCCCCAAACTATATGGTGGCGTTCGGTGGGTCGTTAGCATGATCACATTGCCTTTCAGCGTTTTCACAATGGCCGTGGGGCCCATGTCATAGCCCGAAAAACCGCCGTGTTTTGGTGTATTTTCAGTAAATTTTCCATCCACCAGTTGTAAAAGTTCGGCCCCGACACGACAGATTTTGTCAACCCCTGCAATACTGAGTTCAAAAAAGTCGTCGGCTTTGTATTTTGCCGACTGCAAAACTGCCTGCGGATCATGAATGCAAATAAATGCCTGACTGGCAGTCTCCTCTTCCAGTGCTTCAAGCAGGAAAGTGCTGTTGCCGGGTGCGCCACCTCCTACGTTATCGCCCATATCCAGCATAAGAACCGGCTTGGGTAAACTGGCAAGTGTAGACATCACGGACCCAATTGAAACTTTTTCACCACTGAAGTCTTCTTTTCCGGCCAATATAAAACCAGCCAGTTCATCGGCACATGCCTTGTTTATAGCTATTGCATTGTCATTTACTCTCCCATCACTAACGATAATAAAAGCAGAACCCATTTCAACGACATCGGCATAGGGAAATCCCAGTATTACACTCACAGACAAAAGGTTATTATCCAACCGGACATTATCGGCATGAACATACAGGCTCCTGCAAGGGTCTTGCGAAGTATACTGCTGTTCAATACTGATTGCCAAAGGAAGCTGTACCAATTGCTGCACAGGCCGGATATTTCCCCTTAATGTTTCTACCATCCAACCCGCAGCCTTGCGTCCCGTTTCTTTTTGATCAATATGGGGATTTGTCGCATAGGCCACCAGTGCATTGGTGGCTGATGTCATCGCTTCACTCACATTGGCGTGCGGATCAAGGGTGCCGATCATGGGTATTGAGCTTCCCATTTTTTCACGCAGTAGGCTCAGCCAATGCCCATCCATATCCGGATAACCTGCTGCCACACCTGCACCGTGGGGAACAACGATACAGCCGTCCACAACACCTGCCTGATCCAGCGCCTCCATCATGGCCTGCACGATGTATTCGTAAGATGCCTTCTCAATAAGACCGCCCGGCGTTGCAGATGCATACAACACCGGCACGAGTTCCATGTCGGAACAACCGTCGAGTACTTCTATTATGCCGCTGATCTCGTGGTGGCCCCCTTCAAATCCGGCACGGATGGCTTCGCCTTCCAACCAGTAACCACTTTTAAAATCGTCCAAAGTGGTTGGAAGATTTATAAAAGTATTGGTTTCGTGGTAAATGCCGAGCAAGGCAACCCGTTTGGCATTTGTCGACTTTACTGACATAAATTGTTGCTTTTAGCGACTACTGATAGCCAGCTCATGGCCAAAAGCTATGAGCTAATGGCCATGAGCTGTTGGCTACACTTATTTTCCAATATAAACCACTACATCAACCTCGAACTTAAGGATATCACCCAGACAACCGATCAGGGTAGTTCTGGCCGGAAATGGTTCTTTGAAATATTCTCTGTAAATGGCGTTGAATTCTACCAGATCTTCCTGTTTAGACACATAATTGCGAACCTGAACGGCATCGTCCAGGCTGGCACCTGCGGCCTCAACAATTTTTTTAAGGTTGTCGAAAGAGCGGCGGCATTCCCCGGCAAACGTGTCGGTCACAATCTTGCCTGTATCATCCACGGATGCCTGACCTGAAACAAAAAGATAATCGCCGGCAATAATGCCCGGCGAAAATGGCAAATGGCTTTTAGGGAGGTTGTCTCCCTTTACTACTATTTTTGAACTCATAATACTCCGTATTTTAAATAGGCTTCTGTTGCTTTCATTCCATTTTTTATTGCATCGCGGGTGATGTTTTCAGCGGACACTTTTTCCAGGGCTGCCTTGATCACCTGCTCCTCCAAATGCTGCGGCACGACAACGATCCCGTCCTCATCGGCCATTACCAAATCGCCCGGTGCAAATTTCACACCATCGATTTCCACAACCACGTCCACATCCACCACCCGCTGGCGGTTCTGGCTGTCGTAAGGATTTTTGCCCGTAGCGAACACCGGGAACTGCATATCACGCATCTTATCGATATCGCGTACGGATCCGTGCACGATCACCCCCAAACACCCGCTGTTCCTGGCTGCTGTCGACAAAAGCTCTCCCCAGATTCCTGAACGGTTGGAACCTCCCGCTGCGGCAATCAGAATGTCGCCCGGCTGGCAGGAATCCACGGCCTGTAATTCCAGTTCATAAGGATTTTGATCTGTATCATACATGTCCGTCCACAGGGTCGTTTTACATCGGCCCATAATCTTATTGATACCTGTATAGGCATGAAAAGATGTTCTGGTCGCCTGCTGCTTATACCCAAGCTGGTCAAGCACATCAGATAACACTGCCACGTAGAGTTTTTCTTTTAATTCGTCAAAATTCATATTTTAGATTCATTTGAATTGATTTGCCCGTTATTTCCTATTTTAATATACCATAAGACAACCGTACACAATAACATGATCCCGGAAGCCACCTTGAACATCAGGGAAAGGTCTACCTGCGCATCCCGCAGCCATCCGCCCGCATAAATGCCTAGTCCGCCCACGATACAGCTGAACATATTCAGAATACCATAGGCCGTTGCACGGTAACGGGCATCGACAATCATACTCAGAATTGGCATCATATTGGCATCGGAGAATGTGCGTGTCAATGCAAACAACATGAAACACGCAATCGCAACCGATAAAACCGCTGTATTGCTTGCCAGAAAAATGGCGGGGGCGCCGATCAGTAATCCATACAGCGGCACCAGTATACGTGCTCTTGGATTGCGCCTACTCCAACGGTCGGCCAGGTAACCGCCAAGCAGTACACCTGCCAAAGAAGCGGCATGAAAATACCCGGTAGAGTACACACCGGCAGCACTTTGTGAAAGTGAAAAATGTTCCTTGAAATAAGTGGGAAGCCAGCCTACGACAACCCAACCCACGATACTGATCAGCGACCAGTATAGAATGGCAAGTACGTAGGCTCTTTGGGTAAAAAGCGCTCTGACTGCGTTTCTGAAACCAATATCCCGGCTTTTATCCACGGCTGCGATGGCTCCATTCGCCCCCTTGACAGGATCTTTCAGGGTAAGTACCAAAATCACCGAATAGATAATCCCGAACCCGCCGAATATCGTAAAGGCAAAATTCCAGGAATGATTTTCAGCCAGCCAGCCCCCGACAAAACCCAGACTTTGTCCTATCATCACACCGCCCATATGGATACCGGCCGCCAATGATTTAGTCTTTTCGGGATGATAATCCATGATTAAAGCAAGTGCCGCAGGGATATAACAGGCTTCGCTCACGCCCATTAAGGCACGTGTAGCCAGCAATTCCTCGAAAGTGGTTACCTGCGAGGTAAGCCATGTTACGAGCGACCATACAAACAGACTGCCAATAATTACTTTGCTTCTACTAAAACGATCAGCCAGAAAACCCGCTGCCGGACTTAACAATCCATATATCCACAAAAAAACCGAGGTAAGCAACCCGAACTGCGTATCAGACATGGGTATTGCATCGATGATCGAGCTACGCATCGTCGTAATCATCATCCTGTCAAGATAGTTCAGGCAGCCTACCAAACAAAGCAGCGCCACAACGGTCCACGCATAAGTCGAGGGCTTGCTTTCTAAAAGTTTTTCTGCTTTCATATGGAGTAAGTCAATTCAGGGCGAATATTACACAAAAGATTTATTACACGATCAATGCGCGGCGACAGTGTTGCTGGCGGGTATATAAAACCGGTCAACCTCGTCCATCATGGCAATAATTTCCTGATCCGTCCAGGGAAGCTTATGGCTCATCAATGGTCTTCTGGCCTCTCCGATGGTGATGTTATGGCGCAGTTGCATCGATTTATTGAAGAAGGACCAGGCGTAAGGCAAAATCTTTTCAATAAATTTCTGGAAAGTCAACATAAAATCGACAGCCATCTGTGTTTCGCCATCCAAAAACCGCTGACGGATCTGCTTACACGTAGGTCCAAACATGTTGTAAGTGGTTCCAATAGCACCCACCGTACCGCATAAAGCCGCCTGACATATCAGCTCGTCGGCTCCGCTGAAAAGTTTCCATTTGTCTCCAACCCGGTTTCTGATCGAGCTTATTTCCAACATTTTATCGGTCGTAAGCTTCATTCCTAAAACTTGTGGCAATGATAGTAAATTATCAATCATTTCTCCACTGGCCGCATTTCCGATCTGGTATGGAAAAAAGGGAACCTCAGTCGCCCCGGCAATAAGCTTGTAATGTTCAAATGCCATTTGCGCATTGCTCCCATAATAAATGGGCCCTACCGATGATATTCCGCACGCACCCAGTCCCGCAGCATGTTTAGCCAGACGAATGGATTCGTCTGTGCTCATGGCTCCCACCTGAACCATAACCGGAAGACGGTTATTGACAATTTCGATGGTCGCGCTGGCAATTTCTTTCCGTTCTTTTTCGCTGAACAAAAACCCCTGGCCCGTAGAACCCAGTAAATATATACCATCCAGCTCCTGAACGATCATTAGTTCAAGGAGTTTCTCCAATTCCTTAACGTTTAAAGCTCCGTCGGGATGAATCGGCGTAAAAAGTGCTGGCCATACGCCCTTAAAAATACTCGTGCTGCTGCTCATAGCTTGGTTGATTGTAATTATAAAAATTTTAAAATGCTTTCAATGGCAACTTTTTCATCCAGCGGAGATACCGCCGCCAATGAAAAATTATTTTCTACAGACAACATGTCTTTAAAGCCGCTTCCCGTGATCAGGCACACAACGGCATCATCCTGATCGACCTCCTGCCTTTTTAGCGCTAGGCTCAAACCGGACAGCGCAACGGCGGCCGCTGGTTCGCAAAAAATTCCTTCCTGACGTGCCAGAGCTTTCTGCCAGCCAAAAACCGCTTCATCTGCAACGACATATCCGTTTCCACCCAGTAACCTTACATTCCCGACCACCGCGTCTCCGTCGAGCACATTGGCTACCTGCAGGCCACTCACAGCCGTGGTGGAATATTTTACGGCATTGGCATGAGCCCGCAGTTCTCTGATCGCAGACGCAATCGTGTCATTCCCTTCTGGCTGCACACAGCTTACTTTCGTTGTGGCCGAATTTCCGCCGGTAAGCACACCTTTGGTAACAGCCAGGGTAAGGCCACCACCGCCTGCCGGAGAAAAAATATGGCAATTTTTATCTCCCAGTTCTTCCGCAATTTCATAACCAATCGTTTGTACACCCTGCATGGCCGACGGACAATAACGGTATCCGCTGATGGGCAAAGGAAGTCCTTGTGCTTTACTTATCGTTTCCAGTTCATCGAAAATCCGGGCTGTAACCTCAGGGTCTTTCCCAAACCCTTTCACCATTAAAATATGGGCGCCGTAAAGCTGCATTTGTTTTACCTTCGGCAACGGTGCGCCGTCCACCACAACGATGATACAGATTATTCCCGCAGCCGCACAATAGGCTGCCAATGCCGCTCCGGTGTTTCCGCTGGAAGTCGCAATACAAACTTTCTGGCCCCTGGCTACCATTTCACTTACCAGAATTGAGGCAAAACGATCCTTGTAAGAACCGGTCGGGTTCAGATTTTCGAGCTTAAAATACAGGTTATTAATCCCAAGCGCCTTGCCTATGGATTTTGATTTTACCAAAGGCGTCTGGCCTTCTCCCAGCAGTACACGGTAAGGTTCAGCTACCTGGGGCAGGAACCTTTCATATTTCCAGATTGTGTTCAAAATTCGTTCGGGAATTGTAATTTTTTACTTGAATACTTACTAAAATTCGGCTTAAAGCCGCCGTCGATTACCAGTGATGTTCCTGTGATATACGATGCAGATTCTGAACTCAGCCAGAAAATAGCCTCCGCAATTTCCCTTGGCGCACCACCCCGGTTCAGGGGAATAAACGCTGTAAGATCATTGATCAGCCGGGTACTGATGTTTTCCCCGTCCGACGCTTCATAATCATTGCTCAGTGAAGTTTCTACATAACCCGGACAAACGCTTACCACCCTTATCCCGCTTCTTCCGTAGGTTACAGCGAGCTCCCTTGTAAGGCTTTCCAAACCTCCTTTGGCTGCAATATAACCGGAAGCCATTCCCGATGGACGTTCCGACATCACGCTGGATACATTGATAATTACACCGCCATGCCCGGTTTGTTCCATCACAGCAGCAGCCCACTTGCTGAGAAATGCCGGTACCGTCAGACAGATTCTCAATGTTTTTTCCCAGTCCTCCAACTCCATATTACGCATGCTTTGCAGTGTGCGCCAGGCTGCATTATTTACCAGGACATCAATCCTTCCCCAGTTCTTTACGGTTTCATCGATACAATTTTTCAGAAAACCAAAATCACCCAGGTCGCCGGCGAGCACCAAACATTCCGTCCCGAATTGTTCTTGTATTTCTACCGATACTTTCTGTAAAGCAGCAGCATTGATATCTGACAACGCAAGGACATAACCTTCCTCTGCGAATCTTAAAGCCGTTTCCTTTCCGATACCACCGGCTGCGCCCGTGATAAAAACTACTTTTTTATTATTCATAAATCACAGTTTTTGCAATCTGCTGAACAGGTAAAATTCCTCCCAGAGAATCCCCCTGATTTACTTTTACAATATTGCGTATCAGAAAGGCCAGCCCGTCCATATCCGCGTAAACCGGTGTATAATCACCAGAAACCGGGTTGATGACGCTTCCCCACTTTTGTCCTCTTAAAACCACATCACCTATGCTGACATCCTTTTCAAAAATACCGTCGGTCGGAGAAGGCATTTTTCCCTGCAGAAATCCACTGTCAAGGCGGTGGTCCTCTAACCAGTAACGGCCTTTCAAAGGCAGTGTATCAGGCTGGTTATCGATCATCTGTAAATGTTTCAACAGATTAACTACGCCATCTTTGTATGCCTGTACAACCTGTGTGCGAAAACCCGTTCCGCCTCCGTACTCAAGATATATGGCCGGAATATGCGCATCGCGCGCAATGGACAGGGTTCTTCCTTCTGGACCCGGTTCTGTTCCCCAAACAATGGGCAGGTTAAATGCCATGGCCATATTCCGCTGTTTTTCCAATACGTCGTCAGACGGATGTAACATGTAACCGGCCAATGGTAAAATATCATACATCAGTCCTCCCGTATGCATATCCACGAGATAGTCGGCTTCCCTAATGAGCTTACTGATGTGATAGGCAGTCTGCTCCGTGATACTTCCATTCTCCTTTCCGGGGCATGTACGGGCGAGATCGAGGCCATCAGCTCCACATCTTGCCTGGCTGAGGTAGGCGCTGCTATTGACCACGGGCACCACCATTACCTCTCCTGCCGACAGGATTTCAGCAAGTTCGCTGATCAGCGCAGTTGCGGCCAGCATCGGTTCATACTCGTCACCGTGGACGCCTGCAATCAGCAAAAGCCGCGGACCGGGCCTCCCGCCGGACAACTTTTGATATTTGATAAATTCTCCGTTTACACTCATTTATTTATCTCACAATAATCATTGTTTTAAAAATAACCTTCCGCATGACCCGCCCTTCTGTTATTTCTGATCAAGCATTTTCTGGCTTAACCGGGTAATATTAAGAACGGACAAATGTGTCTTTTTAGATTGGCTTCCAGCGCAATAGCCAAGCAAGACGTCCTTTTTTGTAAAATGAATGGCCGTGTAACAAAACCAGCCGTCCGGGTCTGTTTCTATATCCCTGCTATTGATCCAGGTTTTACCTTCATCCCTGGAAATCGCCATGGTCAGCGGCGTTCTCTTTCCACCATGCCAGCCGGTTTCTCTTATTTTATTGTTATTCCAAACCATCAGCAAATTGCGTGATGACGGAATACGGACAATCGACGCCGGAGAAACGGGCGAATGAATATTGCTGGTTTCGATGTGACTCCACGTTTCTCCCTGATCACGCGAATAGGAAAGCATCTGAAAACCTTCGCTTGCCCGGATGAACATCATCACCCTTCCGTCTTTCAATTCAATGACACCCGGTTCCTGGGTCACGATGGAAGTTGTATCCGGAATCTGGTTCCCCGACTTCCAGGTAATCCCGCTGTCGTCCGAATAATAGCTAAACAATGCCCCTTTATTAACCCATTTGGTATCCGGAGTCCTGTGACGGGCAACAGCCATTAGCAGCCTGCCATTGCCGAGTTGGATCACACGATTGTTATTCAATACAAAGTATCCTTTCCGGTCAGTAATACATGCCGTTGGTTCACTCCATGTGCGGGCTTCATCCGTTGAAAATCTGACCATGGGGATACAATCTGTTTCGGCATTCTTTCTCAGGTAAAACATCGCAATTTTGTCGTTCTGCATTCTCAAAAAAGAAACGGACATGATATTCATATCCCCTTCACCCTTTAAAATTACATCGTCCTTATCCGACCACGTTTTGCCGCCATCCGATGAATATCTTCCGGCCAGAAAAGCGGGAGCGTGATCATCCGTTGACACGCCCGTGTAATGGGTGTAGACAAACAAAATCCGGCCATCCCGAAGGGTAATAAAATCGCCTTCGCTGTTTCTGGGATTATCGGTCCCCGGATTGAGCTGAAGAGCCAGCTCAGGTGACAAAGATTTACCGGCTTTCTGCCCCAGGCTTTGATAAACCGTGCAGACAGCAAAAAGCATGACAACGCCAAACTGAAATATACGTTTCATAAGGATTCTGTTTTTTATCAGGACCTAACCCGCTGTTTGTTATTTTGCGTCAATAAAATCTTTTTCCAGGAGCTTCATTTTCAAACCTCCCTGCATGGTTGTGATCCATAATTCGCCGGGTTTCGCCTCAAAAGCAAACGGATACGCAATCCAGGATTTGACTCTGTCGACATTTTGAAGTTTGTAAGACTTCGCAATTACCTTGGGAGTGCTCCACGTTTTCCCCTCATTATCCGAAAATGCAATGGATAATTCCTCTCTGTGATTGCTTGCCGCTATCTCGGAAAACTGCCCATCACCGCCTCTTAACGGATAAGTATTTTTGCCAAATGGAAAACGTCTGTTCCATAAAAGCACCAAACGGCCGCTTTCCATTCTTTTAAGCAACCCGGGTGCAGAACTTGCGTCTATGGTCGTGGTTCTGATATCCTTCCAGGTCAGGCCCTCATCACTTGAAAAAGCCTCCCAGAAAGTGCCCCAGTTGGTTCTCATCAGCTGCCATATTCTGCCATCCTTTAACTGTGTGATCGTGGATTCCGTTACCCCACTATGATCACCCTTTCCTCCCAGATCGATGATGTTTGACCGTGTCCAGTCCTGTCCGTCATTGAAAGAAGTATAAGTAAGCACGGTATGGTGACAAGGGTTATGGAACATCATCATCGAAGTGAAAACAATATTCCCGTTGCGGGTTTCAATGATGGTCCTGACGGCACCCGTCCAGGTGTTATGGAGCTTTTTAATATCCTGCCAGGTCTTTCCACCGTCCAGGCTTCGGGCCGCATAGGTGGGCAGAATTGCGTCCGGGAAATCCGAAACTTCCTTTTGCCATTGCAGCTTGGTTGCCTCCTTCATATTCATAAAGGCCAGGATCACCACACCGGTTTTGGTCTGAAGCAAAACCCTTTCGCCCGAAATATGGAAAGCTTCGGGTTTGCTAAAAATCTGATATTCCTCCCAAGTTTTACCTTCATTCCTGCTGATAAGACTTTTTGTTTCGTTAACAGTCAGAATACCGCCATCCTGTAAACGGATAAAAGGACCAGTTTGGCCAAGACCTTTCAGTTCCTCCGTGTTTTTAGGTATCCAAAGATCATTGGACGTAATGCTTCCGGTTTTTTCATCGAAAACAACACCCTCCTGAGCCAGGACAAACGTGATATTCGTCAGGATCATCAGCACCGTCAACAACATTTTTTTTGTATGCATCATCATTTAAAATATTTACTTAATCGTTCATTGTGCGGCGATCTGTCCACGCTTCAATTGTAGCCAGGATTTTGCTTAACCTTTGATTCCAGACTTAATGTCGACTCCGGAATCGGAAATAATAAAAGGTAATCCTGTGTATTTCTATCCTTTAACGAGGCTACTTTCTCGAACGCCTTACCAAATCGTAAAAGATCCCACCAACGTTTTCCTTCCAGGCCAAGCTCAAGCATTCTTTCTTTTAAGATTGCCTCGTCATTTGCATCTTTGGTTCCTGAAACAAATTCGTGCATTGCAAAATTGGTCTGATAAGCACGTTTTCTCACCAGATTTATTTCCACAGCAGGATCCTGGCTCATTGCGTTTTTTGCTTCTGCGATCATCAAAAGCACATCAGCATATCGGTAGACAACGTAGTCATCGAGGAACAACCGCGCGCCGGCATTGATAAGGCCTTTAAACTTAACATTGAAGGAGCCAAAAAACTTTCGTGTTCCGGTTACAGAGGAGTAAATCTCCCTAAAAGTGCCATTTTTACGCTGGTCATCACTGGTAAACTGACTGCGAAAGGCCTCAGCGGGTGCCCATGTGTTCAGCCCGGCCGCTACCCCAAGCGCGGCGGACGTTTCGCTGTCCATATCCTTGGGTATGTAGGTAGCCGGAAAGTACATGTTCGCATAGTCATTGTCTGTCACCTCATTTTGTTTGAAGTTTACAGCAAGCAAAATTTCCTTATTTCCCTTATTGGCATACTCAAAAATGCTGCTGTAATTGTCTAACAGCGATACATCTGCCGCTTTTACTTCATTTAAAGCGCCCAAAGCCACGGCAAAATCTGCTTGTCCCCCGGCAAGTCTTTTGGCGGTCCATAAATAAACTTCTCCTTTCAAAGCATTTAGCGCGGGCTTCGACCACATGTTCCGGCCAGCAGCAAAAGAATTATTTGAAAACAAGTCCTTTGCTGCGTCTATATCCTTTTTTATCAGCGCAAAAACCGACTCAACCGGGGCTCTTTCCTTCTGAATTGCTTCCGGACTAAAATCTTCTGTGGGTTCGGTAACAATTGGAAGTGCCCCCCATGTTTTCACCATACAGAAATATACGTAGGCCCGCATGGCGTAGGCCTGTGCCAAAATATTGTTTTTTGACGCTTCGGACGAAAACGGAATGTCCGGTACATATTTGAGGATCAGATTGGCATGATGCACGATCGTGTACATTCCCTGCCAGTTAGGCCCCGCATTGGTGGCATTCAGCTGGTTCAGATAATAGGCATCCCGGCCGTCCAGCCCCTGAACACCACTTCCTACGGTTTCACTTCTTGCCTCGCCCAGAAGAAACAAATTTTTGGTAGCCTGAGCCCGCAAGTTGACATACATACCATTCAAACCTCCGGTGGCATTGTCCTCGGTCTTCCAAAAAGACGCGTTACTGATCACACTCGTCGGTTTCAGGTCAAGGTTATCGCTGCACGAAACCATAAAAATGGCCAGGACCGCTATTTTCAGATTTAAGTATTTAGATATCAATTTCATAATCATACAATTATCAGATAGAAACATTAACTCCCAAAATGAATGTGCGTGGTATCGGATACCTGCCACGGTCGGTACCACCATCCTCAGGATTTAGCCCCTTATATTTCGTTAAATAGCCCAGGTTATTGGCAGTCAGGTTAAACCGGAGATTACTTACCTTCACCTTGCGCAACAAACTCTTTGGCAACTCATAGCTCAGCGAAACCTCTCTCAAACTAAGGAAATCTCCCGATTCGTAATACCTGGAATTCCCGCCATTGGCCGACAATGCCCCTCTGAAAAGGTTGTTCTGTGCGTTCTGATCAGCCCAGTAATATTTGGGAACATCGGTAACATCACCCGGTTTCTTCCATGAACCCAGCGCTTCTTTGGATATCGCAACATCTCCCTGAAACTGGCCTATCATTTGAGCCCGTGGGTAATTGAAAATTGTGTGTCCGGTGGTATAATCCATTCTTACAAACAAATTAATCCCTTTATAGGTAAGCGAGTTTGAGAAACCTCCGGTCCATACCGGATATGGATTTCCTACATACACCCTGTCGGTAGCATCAATAATACCGTTGCCATCCGCATCGAGCCAGTTTACATCCCCGCCGTATTTGGTTTTCCTGGCTCTTGAAATAAGGTTGTCGACTGGCGCTTTTGCTGCTTCTTCGTCGGTTGCATAAATCCCCAGTTGCTTGTAAGAAAACATATCGCCAACCCGGCCGCCTTCCTGAAGACCGCCTTTCCAGGCCAGCGCACCCAGTTTTTCGTCCCAAATCTGTACGCCGCCAATCCGGTTATTCTCATTCAGGTTATCGGGTAGTTTAAGTATTTTTTGTTTCGTTTTGGCAGCATTAAAGGAAACAACCCATTGCAGGGTAGATGATACCGGCAGGATAGCCGCTCTTATTTCAAGTTCTACTCCCTTGTTTTCCAAACTTCCCAAATTCGTACTCACCGCAGCAAAACCGGTAGATTGCGGCAGACTTAGGTTCGTTATCAGATTGTCTGTTACACGACGATAATAATCAAACATAATATTGATACGGTTGTCAATCAGCCCGATATCGGTACCGAAGTCGATCGTTTTTGATCGTTCCCATTGCAGGTTTGGATTAGGTAAAATCGTGTTGGTGATCCCCGCGTTCCCGTTGTACTGCGAACCTACACCGTATTGACCCTGGGATTGAAAGTCGCCCAGCCCGCTAATGTTTCCATTGATACCATAACTTGCCCGAAGTTTTAACCGAAGCAGGTTTTCAGGAATATTCTTCCAAAATTCTTCTTTGTGCAGGTTCCAGCCAGCCGATACGCCCGGGAAAAATCCCCATTGGTGGGTTGCACCAAGATTTGAAGCACCGTCGTATCGCGCACTGAATGACACCATGTATTTCCCATTATAATCGTAATTGATCCTTGAAAAATAGCCCACCAGTACCTGCTGACTTTCCGACCCCGAAACGGAAACCGGTACCGCCGAAGAATTCAGCGTCGGTATCAGGTCCGAAGATGCCCCCTGACCGGCCGCATACAAGCTCACGGTATCCCGCTGAAAAAACGACAATCCGACTTTTGCATCCAGATTATGTCCTTTTCCAAAAGATTTGGCATAAGATAACACCGCATCCGCCTGGTATTGCGTACGCTTTCCGTACGTTCCGGTTGCTGCACGGGTGCTGATATACGACGTTGGCCCGTTGTAATATGCCTCCTGAAATGACCGGCTGTTACCATCGGTTTTATAAATCGACAATTGCGGATCGAATGATAGCCCCGGTAGGATTTCCCAATGGCTGCCTATTGCAATGGAAAGGTTATCGGTACTGTTTTTACCCTTTAATTTATCCAAATGATAAGCCGGATTGCCTATGGATTGCCCCAGACCCGGTGCCAGCGAACCATCTTCGTAGGTATACTTGGTCGTAGGTGCCACGCCGATCGACCTTTCGAAAATACTGTTATTTGAGAAGACCTGATTATTCCCCGAATTGGAATACATCATCCTTCCGAAAAATTTAAGCCGGTCGTTCACATGCAAATCGCCGTTAAGATCAAAAGTAAGCCGGTTGTATTTCGTAGCAATGGCAATACCCTCTGCCTTCATATAACCAAGGCCTGCACTAAAAGTCGCTTTTTCAGAACCTCCTGATAGGGATACATGGTGGTTCTGAGACACACTGGTACGGAATAATACATCCT
Organism: Dyadobacter sp. LHD-138; assembly: GCF_030929615.1. Taxonomy (GTDB): domain Bacteria; phylum Bacteroidota; class Bacteroidia; order Cytophagales; family Spirosomataceae; genus Dyadobacter. The sequence continues at coordinate 71,602 of NZ_JAVFVU010000031.1, forward strand.
GAAAATCAGTCCCTTTATAGATAATGGTTTTTGAAGGATCAAGCGGATCCGCCATGCTTTCCCAACCCTCATTGAGTTTGTGCCGGTTGGCATCCGTAAGGAGCTGGGGTGTATAGGCTGTATTTTTGCTGAGGTCATTGCCCGTACCAAAGCCCATACTACCGGTAAGATATGTCAGGTAAGCGGAGTTCCCCGATACCTGTGAAGTAGCAACAACTCCCTGACGCTGGTAGGCGATGTAATCGGCAGCTGATGCCAGATCATACCCCTTAACCAACTGAGAGAACGAATGATTGTGCTGATAAGAGACCCGGATTTTCCCCGCCTTCCCCGATTTTGTCGTCAAAATAACCACACCATTCGAAGCCCTCGCTCCATAAATGGCAGTAGAAGCCGCATCTTTCAAAACCTGCATCGACTCAATCTCCTCCGAGCTGATATCGTTCATGTTAGGTCTGATCACCCCGTCTATAACATACAATGGAGCCGCGCCGTTGGGATTATTGATGGATGTCCCGCCCCGGAGTATCACACGAGGTGCCGCGCCGGGTTGCCCCGACGTGCTTTGTACCCTTACCCCGGCAATGCTCCCCTGAAGAGCAGAGGCGGCATTGGCGTAGGGAACGTTCTCCAAAACTTTAGTATCGAGCTTAGAGATGGCCGAAGTAACGTTTTCTCTGGACTGCGATCCATAACCGATTACCACTACTTCATTTAGATTTTTTTGATCCGGTTGTAAAAAAACATTCACCGTTGTTTGGGCCCCCAGCGTAATTTCCTGAGTCTGGTAGCCTACAAAACTAAAAATCAGTACCTGTCCGGTCCCCGCATGCACGGAATATCTGCCTTCCGCATCCGTATTTACACCCTGCTGGGTTCCTTTGACTACGATTGTTACAAATGGCATCACCGATTTGTCTTCACCAGACCTGACCACGCCGTTAACCTGTTGCTGCGCTAGAGCGCCTGGCACCAGGCCAAACAATATACAGCAAAGGATAATCAATGGACAAACAAACTTCCGCTTTGTTTTCATATACATAAAAGTTCAAATCATAAATATTTTATACCACCTTTTACTAGAAACAACAAATTTTATTCTTAATTTCATTTGTAGGACAAATGTAATAATAGTATTTTAATATAAAAGGAATTGTATGTAAAATAAATTTTCATAGTCATATGGGCATAATAATGTTACTTTTGCAGCTTCATACTGAGAGAGTAAAAAAGATAAAAAACGTTATCACAGCGACATGCTAGAGCCCCTTGAAAGCTTATCAATGACCGATCGGGTGGAAAATATCCTCCGTGAATATTTTGAACAAAATGCGTTCAAACCAGGAGATTCCCTCCCCAATGAAATGGAGATGGCTAAAAAACTGAACGTAAGCCGGAATGTGGTGCGCGAAGCTTTGAGCCGCCTGCGTATGTTGGGCATGATTGAAACCCGTCCCAGAAAAGGCATGATTATGTCTCAGCCGGATCTGTTAACCGGCATGGAAAAAGTCCTCAATCCTTTTATATTGGGGACCGAAAATTTAAAAAACATCTTTGAATTAAGGCTAATCCTCGAAATGGGTATAGCCGAGTTCCTGTTTGCCCGTAAAACCGAAAAAGACATTGAAGAACTGGAAGCGATTGTCTCCCTGCAAAGCAATGACTTCGAGGCAACCAAAGAAGAAGAAATAGCCTTTCACGGAAAACTGTATGAAATGACGGGCAATGATACCTTCAAAAGGTTTCAAATTTTGCTCATGCCCGTCTTCAATCATGTGTTCACCGACTATTATAAAGAAAAGGTTCATGTAGAAATATCCAAACCCGTAACCCACAGAGATCTGCTGGAAGTGATGCGCAATGGCACCTCCTTCGAATTCAGGGAGGCTATGTTCAAACATCTGGAGCCTTATTATGCCACTTCGTTGAAAAAGAGATAATTTGTTAAAAAATTGGTCCTCTAGTGCTATCAACCCAACGCCGGGTAATGAATTCTAGCATTCATTGCCGGGCGTTGGCACTATTCTTCCAAGGAAATTTTCAAATTCAGCTCAAATCTCAATCAAATCCCGAAGCACTACCGAAGCGCAAGTTGCGCCAAAAGTCGCCGGCAAATAGGACATCGTACCGTATGCTGACTTTTTATAGTTACTGCCGTCCGTCAGCATCAAGGATTCTTTCAATTGCTCTTCCGTCGAAAAAACAGCTTTAATTCCCTTATAAATCCCTTCCTTTTTCAGGTTCTTCCTGATCTGCTGGGCAAAATTACAATTGAAGGTTTTAGAAATATCAACGACCTTTAACAGGGTAGGGTCGATCCTTCCCCCCGCGCCCATCGAACTCACGATGCGCATCTTACGCTGAAATGCTTCTTTTAAAAAAGTAATTTTAGGCGTTACGCTGTCAATGGCGTCGACGATGTAGTCATAGGGATATGCAGAAAGCATGTCTGCGACAGCGTCCGGATTGATAAATGTCTTAATCACATGGAGCGTCAATTCAGGGTTAATCGCCTTCAAACGCTCCGCCATAATATCCGCTTTGCTTTCACCGTGATTGGTCGAAAGTGCAGGCAATTGCCTGTTCCTGTTACTTGGATCGACAATGTCGCCATCTACGATGGTCATCGTACCCACGCCGCCTCTGCAAATAAATTCCGCTGCGAAGGATCCCACGCCGCCCAACCCAATCACCAAAACATGCGCTTTGCTAAGTTTGACTAATTTTTCTCTTCCAATTAACAATTCGGTTCGGGACAGCCAGGCGAAATCTTCCATGATCGGTCAAATACGTTTAAAAAGTTTTTTTCGAGCTGCAAAAGAATCTCTTTTTCAGCTATATTCTTAATCCGCGCCGCGGATTTATAAATTTCTCTGATGTCCACATCGGCATCATCGGTTTCCAAAAAAACCTGTTCCAGGGGTGTTGATTTAAAAGTTTTAAGAATTGCCTCATTAAAACCTAACAGCGATTTTCCGAAAGACAGATAAAAACCGCGGTCAATAACCGGCTGAATAATGGACAGCTTATTGTTGATTCCATGGAAAATAACCGGCACCTTCACATGCTTCAACTGTGATAAAACTTCACTATGGGCTTTCACGCAGTGGATGATCAGTGGTTTTGCCAACGCCTGAGCCAACGCTATCTGCCGTTCAAAAGCATTAAGCTGCAAAGACCAAGGGGTGGAAGAAAGTTTGTCCAGCCCGCATTCACCGATGGCAAGCACTGCTGGCTGGCCGGCATTATTTTCCAGACTTTCCCATTGCTGTTCTAAATGGTCTGCATCCAGATACCACGGATGCAGCCCCATGCTCATTTTATTCCCGGTAATATCTTTTTCAAAACCCTGGTACAGATTTTGAATGAAAACAACATCTGCTTCCGAAGCATTGTGATGGGTGTGAATGTTATAAAACATAGCGGTCAATAATCAAATCTTATAGCGATATTCAAATTCGCAGCATTATTTAAATAAAAGACTGGCTTTAAACAATAACAGAAATAATTCTATTTTTTGATTAAGCGGGTATTTATTCTTAAACTTATCAACTTTATTTACGTTCATCAATCTTATAAAAAGCCGGTTTCTAACAATATGAATTATTCTATTTGGTTTAGTAATAAGGACAACAAACTTAAAATCATAATACTTGCATTTATAGTCCTTCTTTTCCCTTTTATCATACTCTCGTTTTACGTCTTCCCCACTACCGACGATTATTGCCACACACTCGGTGTACGTGATATGGGCTATTGGGGCTTTCAGGTACATTATTGGAAAACCTGGTCGGGGCGTTACATCGGAACCATTATTTCAGCCACACAACCACTTGCCTATGGCTCTTACCTGGGCTATAAAATTGCCGCAGTTGTAATCCTTGGCCTGTATACCCATGCGATCTTTCGTTTTGTCAGGGCGATTACACTGGGTAAACTTGAATCCTGGCAAACTGCACTGATTACGTTTCTGTTTTTATTTGTCCTGATCGCGGAACTGCCTATTGTTTCGGGGTATTTTTACTGGTACACGGGTTACTACTATACCCTTGCCGATATTGGCACGCTCCACTTGTTTGCATACTTTTTCCAAAAATATGCACGGTTAAGCCGTTCAAACATAACTGTCATTTGTCTGGCCCTGATCATTCTTATTGGAACCAATGAATACACCCTGGTATGGCTGGTCGCCCTGACCGGTGCTTTATTCTTCTTCGGCTCACTAACCCAAAAGAAAATCCAGTTCCCGGCGCTGATCATGTTTCTGGTCGCCCTGGCCTTTGGTGTCTTATCAATAACCGCCCCCGGAAACGCCGTACGGGCAGAATCAGGGTTATATCCGACACCTTTAAAATTCAATCTGGTCTATTCCATCCAGCATAGCCTGGTCGCGAGCGTCACCAATTTTTCAAAAATGGCGCCTTCTTTATGCATTTTGGCACTGGTACTTATCCCTTTTGCCGCCCAGCTTTATCATAAAAGAGACAAAAATGAATTCCGGTTTTTAGCCGTTCACCCGGTCATTTCATTAATTGTTTTCTTCGGCTGTCTTTTTCTCACTTATTTTCCGACATACTGGTCCATCGCCGGTCCGCCGAATTTACGCGGACAATGTGTGATCACTTTCTGGACGCTGATCGGTTTTAGTTACAATGTTTTTGTGATCACTTTCTGGACCATTGAAAAATATAATTCGAAAATAACTACCCGTTTCGGATTGCTTGGATGGGTGATCGCTTTATACTTTGTTACGCTTTATACCAGCAACTTTAATTATAGATCTGCCTGGTCGGATGTGCTTACCGGCCGAGCTGCACGCTTTTATAAGGAAATGGAAGCACGTACACAACAGGTTTACGACACACCGGAACATTCGGTTTATGTTCCAAAACTGAAAAATATTCCTTATTCCATTTTGATCATCACCGAAGCACCGGACCCGGCCTGGGGGTCCGTAGAATATAACAACGGCTGTGCTGAATGGTACTTCAAAAAGAAATTTTTCTTAAAAGAATAATAAACCTATAATCCACTGGCGCAGCCAAAAGAAGGCTGAAAATTCTATAAATTTCATAGTACCTGCATGTTATAATTAAAAAAACAATTCAGGTCTTGTCTTAATTGGAAAATTTATTTACCTTTGCAAGCCAAAATTACGGGTAGAAGAGATTTATAGCGCAATAATTTGATAATGAGATGAAACGTACCTATCAACCATCGAATCGCAAGAGGAGAAATAAGCACGGATTCCGTGAAAGAATGTCTTCGGCTAATGGCCGGAAAGTTGTAACGGCCCGTCGCAAGAAAGGTCGTTGGAAACTAACTGTTTCAGACGAAAAACGTCATAAGCAATAATCAAGGTTTGAAAGTTTGAGTAGGGTAATGCCTGGTTGGTAGTACCAAATCGGAGACACCTTGTCTTTAATCGTGTATTAAGTTCGATTAATTCTCAAACTTAATACACGTTTTTTTCTACGAGAACTTGAAACAAACATTTGGTAAAAATGAGCGTTTGTGTAGCCCACGAGTAATCGGACGGCTTTTTCAAAGGGGTAGTGCGGATGTACATACGTTCTACCTCTTTCCTTTTCGCGTATTGTATATCTACGATTCCGAAACTCCTCCCCCATTTCCACAGCTTTTATTCTCGGTTTCCAAACGGCAATTTAAAAAGGCCGTCGACAGAAATCTGGTAAAAAGACGCTGTCGCGAAGCCTATCGCCTCAACAAGGCTGCATTACTTTCTCTTCCTGCCGAATCACGCCCTGCTTACATTGCTTTTTTGTATATTGCGAAAGAAATATCAACTTTTGACGTTATTGAAACGGCCATGAAGCAATCGGTAAATCGTTTGCTGAAATTGCCTTCCGCTCTCCGGAAAAATCAAAGTCAATGATTTACGACTATCGATGAAAAAGTATCTTCGTTCAATCTTAATTGCTACGCCGGTTGTTGCCGGACTGGTATTTGTGTCTTTCAAGCAAGATGACCGTCTGTTTGAAATTGCGCGCAATCTGGATATTTATGCCACGCTTTTTAAAGAGCTGAACGCATACTATGTCGATGAAATCAACCCCAATCAGCTGATTAAAACCAGTATAGACGGCATGCTCCGGTCACTGGACCCCTATACCGTTTATTACGCGGAAGATGATATCGAAGATTACATGACAATGACCACCGGAAAATATAACGGCATCGGCGCCATGGTAAATTCTTCGGAAGGGAAACATACCGTCATGATGGTTTATGAAGATACCCCTGCACAAAAAGCAGGTTTGCAACTTGGGGACGAAATCACAAAAATTAACGGGATTGATCTTTCAACCCGTGAAGATTTTGACTCGGGAAAGCTGTTAAAGGGACAGACACAAACCAGTGTTACGCTGACGATCAAGCGCTACGGGAACACAAAGCCGCTGGAAATCACATTGAACCGTGATATCGTGAAGGTTACGAATGTTCCTTATTATGGCATGATCAGTGAAGACGTCGGTTATATTGATCTTAAAGATTTTACGGCAACGGCTTCACGTGAGGTAAAAACCGCTTTTCAGGAGCTGAAAGGAAAAGGCATGAAACACTTGGTGCTGGATCTGCGCGATAATCCGGGAGGTTTGCTGAATATGGCGATTGAAATTTCGAATATTTTTATCCCAAAAGGAGAAGAAGTTGTTTCAACAAAAGGCAAGGTGAGTGAGTGGAATAAGTCGTATACGGCATACAATCCCGCTTTGGATACTGAAATTCCTATCGCAGTTTTGACCAACAACCGCAGTGCCTCGGCAGCGGAAATCGTTTCCGGGGTTATTCAGGATTACGACCGTGGGGTACTGATCGGACAGCGGACTTATGGAAAAGGTCTGGTTCAAACGACACGTGATCTTTCTTATAACACCAAGATGAAGATCACAACCGCGAAATATTATATTCCAAGCGGCCGCTGTATTCAGGCCATTGACTATGCGCACAGAAATGAAGACGGTAGCGTTGGAAAGCTTCCTGATTCGTTGATGACGGCTTTTAAAACACGGAATGGCCGGGTGGTTTACGACGGCGGAGGAATTTTGCCTGATATTATTACCGAAAAAGAAACATTTTCTCCTTTGGCAACTTCGCTTGCTCGGAACCGCTTGTTCTTTGACTATGCGATCAAATACCATTTTGAGCACCCGACCATCAAACCTGCCAGGGAATTCCATCTGACGGATGCCGAATACGGTGATTTTGTAAAATGGCTGAATAACAAAGAATACGATTATACCACCCAGGTTGAAAAAGACCTGAATAATCTGGAAGCTTCTGCGAAAAAAGAGAAATCGATTGACGTTATCCAGGATCAACTAAAAGGGCTCAGAGCCAAACTCGCCCATAGCAAGGATAACGATTTGCAGTTATCAAAAGCAGAAATCAAAATGGTTCTGGAAGAAGAAATTCTTAAACATTATTATCTGGAAAAAGGTATGCGCGAAGCTTCGTTCAATGAAGATCTTGAAGTAAAAGAAGCTTTGAAATTGTTTAAGGACCAGAATCGTTACAGCGAACTTTTAAAGGGAACGAAAAAATAAGCTTTTGGCTATCGGCTATTAGATATGGTCAAAATTGGATTGTAGCGAGTTCCCAGCCAATTGCTGACAGCCGAAAGCCGACGTTATTAATTTATGCTTTTACTTAGTATTGATACTTCTACGCGCGGTTGTTCCGTAGCGCTTCATGGCGATGTCGGCCTGCTGGCCAACTATGAATTATATACAGACCGGTCATCTTCGGCGATGCTGACAACGCTGATCAGCAGTGCTGTTGAACATGCCGGATACACTTTACAGGATCTGGATGCGGTTGCTGTTGCGAAGGGCCCCGGCTCTTACACGGGCTTACGCGTGGGTGTTTCTACCGCCAAAGGGCTGTGCTATGCATTGGATAAGCCACTGATTGCCATCAATACGCTGGAGGCAATGGCACTTCAGGTTAACGCTTTTTTTCCGAAAGATCACCTTTTTTGTCCGATGATTGACGCCCGGCGCATGGAGGTTTATTCCGCAGTTTTCGACGCTGAAAACAATATTGTGGAGCCAACCAAAGCCGTTATTCTTCAGGAAGATTCATTCGGCGTTTTACTTGAAAACAATAAAGTTGTTTTCTTTGGTGATGGTGCTGCCAAGTGCAGGCCGTTATTTGACCATAATCCGAACGCTGTTTTCATTTCAGAGGATATCAAACCTTCTGCGCGAACAGTTGGAAAACTGGCTGTTATTTCTTTCGAAAAAGGTGAATTTGAAGATGTTGCAACGTTTGAGCCTTTTTATCTTAAAGATTTCATGACCCCTCCTTCCCGAAAAGTCAGTCCGGCGGTTCAGTAAAATTTTAGTTTTGTCGGCGTTAAAGAAAACAAACTACCGCCATTTCGTGTTATGCTATGCAAACACCAGAATTTCCTATGCAAACCGAAGAGATTGTCAACCGTGTCGCTACCAGTGGTCTTATTTCTTTTGACCTTGAAGAACTGTACCATCCCGGCGAGCGCGTACTGTATGATATAAAAGATAATTTATTCATGGGTATGATCCTTAAGGAAAAGGATTTCCGTGACTTCCTCAAGGCGCATGACTGGGCACAGTATACCGGCAAAAATGTAGCCATCATCTGCTCGGAAGATGCCATTGTACCAACCTGGGCCTATATGTTACTCGCCATCCAGCTTGAACCTTATGCCAACGCAGTTGTTTTTGGAGATTTAACCGCCCTGGAAGACAAGCTGTTTTCGGACGCGATCGGTAAAATTAATCCGGAAGAGTTCAGTGGAAAAAAAGTGGTTGTGAAGGGATGTAGCAAAGTGTCGGTTCCTATTTCCGCCTATGTTGCCATTACGAACCTCCTGAAACCGGTAGCGCAAAGCCTCATGTTTGGAGAACCCTGCAGCACCGTTCCGCTATACAAAAAACCAAAAGCTTAAACATCTTCCGGCGTTTCTTCCTCTTTCAGCAGCTTGAAGCTCATGCGATGATGCTCGCAGGTGCCGTGCAATTTTATGGCTTTTCGGTGATGCATGGTGGGATAACCCGCATTGGTTTCCCAGCCATAATACGGAAACTGTAACGATAAGCGGCTCATTAAGTCGTCCCGGTAGGTTTTTGCCAAAACAGAAGCCGCCGCAATTGACAAATAATGCGCATCACCCTTGATAATGCAGGTATGCGGGATCATCGGGTAAGGCGTAAACCGGTTTCCATCCACCAGCAAATGCTCAGGCTTCGTATGCAGCTTATCCACGGCATAATGCATCGCCAGAAAACTCGCCTTTAAAATATTGATCCGGTCAATTTCAAAATTATCCACCTCGGCAACGGCCCAGGCGATAGCCTCCTCCATAATTTCCTTTTGCAAAACATCACGCTGCACGCGGGTAAGCTGTTTGGAATCGTTGAGATAAAGATGAAAATAGTCTGGTGGCAGAATGACTGCCGCAGCAACAACCGGTCCGGCCAGACACCCTCTGCCAACCTCATCCAATCCCGCCTCCCGGACGTTCTTATTATAAAAAGCTTTTAACATTAGTCTTCAAGAATATTGGCCATAAAAGTACTCTTTGTGCTAAGCGCGATCAAGAGCAGCAAAATGCCCCAATAAAGATAAATACGATAATAATCACTCACATCCCGCGACACGACATTCCGGGATTTCACTTTCTCGATCTGGTTGATCTGTTTAAAAACGGCTCCCAAAGCCGTATTATCCGTAGCCCGAAAGTATTTCCCGTTTCCCAAAGCAGCAATCTTTTGCAGTTCACTTTCATCCACGAGTGCATTCGAAATATTTAAAGTATCCTTTTTCAACACCTTAACCGCTTTACCTACCGAAATACTATAAACCCGGACGCCAAATGCTTTTGCAAGCTGGGCGGCCGTCGTTGGCCCAAGGTTTCCGGAAGTATTATCCCCGTCACTGATCAGAATCGCCACTTTACTTTCGCCTGAGGTTTCCCGCATCCGGTTTACAGCCACGGCCAGGGCACTTCCTATGGCCGTTCCGGCTATCGGGATCATGGTCGGCTGAATTTCATCCAGAAAACCATACAACAGCTCATAATCCGTCGTAAGCGGACACAATGAAACGGCTTCTCCCGCGAAAATGATCAGTCCGATCCGATCCTGCAAACGGCCCTGGATAAATTGACGCGCGACGAGTTTGGCCGCTTCCAGCCTGTTTGGGCTCAGATCTTTTTCCATCATCGAATCGGATATATCGAGCAAAAGCATGATATCAATCCCCTCAGAAAACTTATCCGTTCTTTCCGTTACAATTTGAGGGCGGGCCAGCGCAACAAGCAGCAAGACCAAAGCCAGCGCCACGCAAATGGGCTGTAAAAACCGGAGCCACGTAAACCAATCCTGTTTGGCATGTTCGGTGCTATAAGTAACAAACAGCCGTTGCTGGTGTTGCCTGTGAAATGCACTTCTCAGCCAAAACAAAAAGGGAATGGCCGGTAACGCGTACAGAAAATAGGGATAAGCCCATTCATATGACCTTAGGACATCCCACGTAAACCATCTCGGCGACAACCATTCTTCCATAACTCAAATATCGGCGGATACATTACCTTCTAAAACTTTCCTGCGCTTGTTTCGGTAAAGACGCATCGCGCCGGCTTTTAAAACCTCAAGAGATTTTTCCATATCCTTGGACTTTACCTGTCCATAAATAATTCCGTCCATATTTTTCAAGGCGGCAGCAAGGCCTTCGTCCGGCAAATTATCCATAATTTCTCTCGTCGTATAAGTCGCAAACGGCTTTTTTTCCAGTTTTTCAAGATAATTTTTCCAGACAATAATCGCCTTTTCTGCATCCCTGATATCTTCCCGCTCCTTCGCATTTCGAAGCAAACGGTTATAGGAACGGTTATATTCCATATGCCTGCGCTGTAATTTGAACAACTGCCACTGTTTATAAATATCCGTTCCGAAAAGCCAGTAAATACTTCCGGCAATACCTATTGCAAGGGCCAAAAAGCCGATAAATACCGAAAAGTTAAATTCATGGCTTAACGGTAATAACCCCAATTCAGGTTTCAGGGACGTTGTGTCGGTAATATTCTGAAAATTATCTTTTCGTAAAAAAATGGTATCCGTGCTGCTGTACAACGCCGTACAGTCCCGGTCTTTGCCTTTAAAAACAAAAACAGGCATTTTTAACGACTGCCCCGGTGAAACATTAAAAGAAACCAACTGATACACGGCGCTATCGAGACTGCCTCTTTTGTCCGTTCTCGTTGTAAAATTCTTTTTGGAAATTACTTCAAAAGGAGAAAAATTATAACTCGTATCGGGAAAAAAAACTTCGGTTTGCGGCGGATGCAAAAAACTCAAGGAGAAAAAAAACGGCTTGCCAACCTCAATACTATCCGATAAAAATTTCCCGTCAGGCACTTTACGCTGCGCCATAACCGACTGCCCTGATTGGAGAAGTCCAGTCAGACAGAGGCATAACACGTAAAAAACTCTTTTGAAAAGGGGATCAATACCGGCAGTGAACGACAATTTCTTTAACCATTTAGTAAGTTTTAATACATTTTTCCCGTCAGGATGAAGCCATGCCGCTTTTTGCGTAACGCCTTACCTTAAACAAACGAATAAGTGCCGGAACATAATCTTCCTGTGTGTTAATAGAAATATAATCTGCCCGGTTCTGGCGACAAAGCTTTTCCAGTTCTGCACTTCTTTTCTGAAAACGGTTGGTCATATCCTCCCGGTATTGTTTGGAAGAAGTATTAACCCAGGTTGTCCGTTGTTTTTCAGCATCATATAGCGGAATAATACCCAGTTTAGGCAGATTTGTTTCGCGAAGATCATACAGATGGATCACGATCAGATCATGCTTCCGGGCAATTGCTTTAAGGTTGTGCTGATAATCCGAATCTATAAAATCCGATATCAAAAAAATCAGGCTCCGGCGTCTCAAAACATTCAAAGTCACTAAAATAGCCTCAGAAATATTTGTTTTTGTAGATTCCGGAACCAGTTTATAAATTTCTGACAAAACGCTGTACCCGTGTTTCATGCCGTCGGAAGGGCGGATATAACGCTCATTCCTGTCCGAAAAACAAAGCAGCCCTACCCTGCTAGCCTCCTGAATTGCCGACAAAGTCAATACGCCGCAAATTTCTTTGGCAATATCAATTTTAAGACGGCCCGCCTCTCCCACTTGCTGCGAGGCACTCACGTCCAGCATGAAAAAAGCAGTTTGCTCTTTATCCTCCTTAAAGATCTTGATGAAAGTCCCGTGTCCCTTGGCCGAAGTATTCCAGTCAATAGCGCGGACATCGTCTCCGTATTGGTAAAGCCTGAGGTCATCAAATTCCAGACCCGAACCTTTAAAAACCGAATGAAAGTTTCCATGCCGCTCACTCGTGACCGCTTTCCTCATCCGTATTTCATACTTTCGGAGTTTCCCCAAAAACAGTTCAAACATATGTTTTCCGAAAAAATTACCACCTTTGTACCTTAGAGCAGCTAAACAAAGATAGGTATTTTGAGAATTATGACGCGACGGATTATTAATTTCTCGTTCAGTTTAATGCTGGCAGGGAGTATGGCAATCATTTTTGCGGGCTGCACTAAGGAAGAAAAACCACCCGAAGGTACTCTTTCAGAGGAAAAAATGGCCGACATTCTGACGGATATACACATCGCAGAGTCCCGTGTGACCCGTTTACAATTGAAATCTCTCGATTCTTCGATTCTTATATTTGACCAGCTGAAAAAGCAGATCTGGCAAAAAAATAAGGTCGATACGGTTTTGTACCGCAGCAGCTACGCTTATTACATGACTCATCCGGAATATATGACCCGTATTTATGAGAAAGTTGCCAAAAAAATTGAGGTCCGGGAGAAAAAAAAGGACATTAAACTTTAAAAAAAGTTAAATTATTGAATACCCGAAGACACCACTTGTAATATCAATCGTTTAAAATAACCGGCAAAACCTTTTTCTGTAACCCTAATTTGAACCACAGTGAACCACAGTATTGTAGTGATCCCCACCTACAACGAAATAGAAAATATTGAAGCGATCATTAGAAAGGTATTCAGCCTTTCCACGCCTTTCGATGTACTGATTATTGATGATGGATCACCGGATCAAACTGGTGCTGCGGTAAAGGAATTACAGAAAGAATTTGGCGAATCACTTCATCTGATCGAAAGAAAGGGAAAACTCGGCCTCGGCACGGCTTATATTCAGGGCTTCAAATGGGCACTGGATAAAGGCTACGAATATATTTTTGAAATGGATGCCGATTTTTCTCACCCACCGGAAGATCTGATCCGTTTGTACCAGGCTTGCGCCGAACAAGGCCACGATGCCGCCATCGGTTCGCGATATATCACCGGTGTAAATGTGGTAAACTGGCCGATCAGCAGGGTTTTGATGTCTTATTTTGCAGGCTATTATGTGCGGATGATAACCGGCATGCCGATCATGGACCCTACCGCCGGATTTATCTGCTACACACGCAAGGTATTGGAAACGATCGACCTGGACAAGATTCGGTTTATCGGCTATGCGTTTCAGATTGAAATGAAATTCAATTCCTGGAAGTTCGGGTTTAACATTGTAGAGGTTCCAATCATCTTTACAGACCGGACAAAAGGAGCCTCTAAAATGTCTTCGGGAATTTTTAAAGAAGCTATTCTGGGCGTTATCAGCCTGAAAATTAACAGCTATTTTAAAAGATATATTCCTGCTAAAACGCAAGTTCAGCAATAGCCAGCCAGCTCATAAGTCCCGGTGCTATTTCCAGCGATGTTTCATCGACATCAAAAGTGGGGGTATGCACGCCGGAAATGATTCCTTTGGCTTCGTTACGCGTCCCCAATCTGTAAAAACAAGAATCGACAACCTGCGAATAAAAGGCAAAATCTTCGCCGGCCATCCATAGATCAAGATCGATAACATTTTCTGCGCCCATATATTCCGTAGCCGCAGTTCTGACGCGACGGGTCAATTCAGGGTGGTTTTTCAGGAAAGGATATCCTTTTACGATCTCAAAAACACAGCTGCCTCCCATGGCTTCGGCCATTCCTTCCGCCATTTTTTTCATTTTCCGTAAACCCTCTTCCCGCCACTGTTCATCCATACAACGCCAGGTTCCCTGCAAGGTTACTTCGTTGGGAATGACATTGGTAACCCCGTCGGCAATAAATCTTCCAAAGGATAAAACCGAGGGATTGGAAGGCTTGCGATAACGGCTGATGATCTGCTGCAAAGCCACAACGATATGCGAAGCGATCAAAATCGGGTCTATCAACTGGTCGGGTGCAGCCGCATGGCCGCCTTTCCCAATCACTGTAACATATAACTCATCGGTACTGGCCATGTACATGCCCTCACGAAAACCGATTTTACCAACCGGAATATTCGGCGCCACGTGCTGACCCACCATACTGGCCGGCCTTGGATTTTCCAGTACACCTTCCTTGATCATTAGCGAAGCGCCGCCCGGTGCTTTTTCCTCAGCGGGCTGGAAAACCAGCTTCACAGTTCCTTCAAACTGGTCACGCAACTGGTTCAAAATCCGGGCTGTACCCAATAAAGACGCCGTATGCACATCATGCCCGCAAGCGTGCATGACACCGGGCACTTGTGATTTGTAAGGTACATCATTCGCTTCAACAATAGGCAAAGCATCCATATCTGCCCGTAAACCTACTATTTTCTTCTCTGGATTTCTTCCTTCAATCAGTGCAACAAGTCCCGTTCCGGCAATACCTTCCTGTGGGGTAAGGCCAATGGCACGCAGTTCTTCTGCCACAAAACGCGCCGTTTTAAATTCCTCAAAAGAAAGCTCCGGATGCGTATGTAAATGCCGGCGATTAGCAATAACACTGGCCGCCTGGTCTTTCGCGAGTGACTTTATTTTTTGTTGCAGGTCAAACATATGTTCAAAGAGAAAATTGAGAGTTTTGAGAATGCCCGAACTTGGAGGTATTCAGGCAAAAGCGATCCAAAGGTACAAAGAAATAGAATCGGGCAGAATGCGGGATACCTATGATTGAGAAAAATCAGCAGATTTATGCAGCCCTTTTGATAACAAGGGTGTCTAATTTTAAAGTACTTCTAAGAAAAAAAAGTAATTTTGGCTTAATACATCAATATAGCAAAAAACATAATGACGCATCAGGATTTTCTAAAAGCGTTGGTTTGTCCGCTTACCGGCAGTCCATTGACAATCGCCGAAGACGGCAAAACGCTTACCAGTGAAGATGGTACAATATATGAAGTAGGTGATACTGGCATTGTTAATATGCTTTATCCCAAAGAGTTACTTCCAGGCGACGCGCATGAGCAATATCTTTACGATCAGGCATTTCTTCGCTACGACAAAGGTGTTTCATGGGTTTTCGAGTCGCTGAACCATTCTGATGAAGCAGCCACACGCCGCTTCTTTATTGATCTGATGGAATTGAAACCAGGTATGAAAGCGCTGGAAGTTGGAGCCGGAACCGGAAAAGATTCTGCACTGATTCTTGAAAAAGTTAAACCGGGCGGAACGGCTGTTTTGTCAGATTTATCCCCAAACATGCTTAAACTGGCTCAGGAAAAACTTCCTACGGAGGATGTGAATGTTCATTATTTCCTTGGCAATGGCTCTTACCTGCCCTTTGCTGATGATACATTTGATGCGGTTTTCCATTTTGGCGGCATCAATACTTTCTCTGAAAGAAAAAAAGCATTTGACGAACTGACACGCGTTGTCCGTCCTGGCGGAAAAGTTGTTGTGGGTGATGAAAGTGTTGCGCCGTGGTTACGGAACACGCCGACTTATGCTACTTTATTGAAAGCGAACCCGCTTTTCCGTGCAGAGGTGCCTCTTGAAGATGTTCCTGCAAACATAGAAAATTTCAAGTTACACTATGTTTTCGGTAACGCCTTTTACGTAATGGAATACACCGTAACGGCAAAAGCACCGGAAGTTGACATTGATCTGCCGATTCCGGGAAAAGATTTTGTAGACAACTGGCGCCTGCGTGCTGAAAAAGCGGAGGCATAATTATTGATCGTATTCATTCATTGATTTTGCAGCCATAACCGACTGCAAGTGATTTGCCGGAAGGCAATGCTTTGAAAAAATTATAAATATGTGGGTTAAAAAGGGAGTTGTATATAAGCCCGATGGAACTTTGCCGCACAGCCTTTCGCATGCACAGGTTCCGTTTGCTTACAAGCATAAAGATTTTTTACGTGTCTATTTTTCATCACGTGATGCCAGCGGCCAGTCCAGGCCTACATTTATTGATGTAGATTACGAGGATCCGACCAAGATCCTGTACATACACGACAAACCGGTCCTGGAATTGGGTGGACCTGGTGAGTTCGATGAAACCGGTGCCATGCCGGCCTGGTTTGTAGACATGCCCAATGGCGACATCTGGCTGTATTACACGGGCTGGAACAGAACGCATAATTCTTATCGCCTTTCCATGGGGCTGGCGGTAAGTCATGACGGCGGGTTAACCTTTGAAAAAATGTTCAAAGGCCCAATTATGGACCGCAGCATTCAGAACCCGATCTGGGCCGCGCAGCCATCTGTAATCCGTGAAGACGACGGAACGTGGCGAATGTGGTACATTTCAGGGCATAAGTGCGAATATATCCACGGATATCCTGAGCCGTTTTACCGTGGTCAGTCGGCAACATCAAAAGACGGAATTCACTGGGATATCAGCGATATTCCAACCCTTGATTTTGACGATTTCCTTCATGCGGTAGGCCGCCCGAGTGTGTTCAAAGAAGATGGTATCTACAAAATGTACTATTCTTACCGACACACCCGTGATTACAGAACCGATCGTAACCAAAGCTATCGTTTGGGTTATGCCGAGTCAGTAGACGGAGAAAACTGGGAGCGGAAAGACAATCTGGTCGGTATTGGAAAATCTGACAATCCGGAAGATTTCGATTATCAAATGATTAATTATGCCAATTTTTATGAGCATAACGGCAAAAAATATTTGCTGTACAATGGCAATGGTTTTGGCGCTGCCGGATTTGCCTATGCTGTTTGGGAAGATTAAGTTTCTCAATCATAAAAAAGAATAACGAAAGTCATTATTCTGACTTCAAAAAGAGTTATAAATTTGCGTGTAACAAATAAACGGATATCGGTATAATTATGTTTATGTAGTTTTCTGGTTTTCAGAGCAATAAACATAATTATACACGTATCCATTTTCATTTTTTCAAAATCGCAAAAATCAATAAAAAATGAGCACACTTCAGCAGCAATTCAATAGCGACGGATACGTTATCCTGCGCAATTTTTTAGATAAAGATTTAATCAGTTCGATCTATACAGAAGCCCGTAAGATCTTCGCTGCACAGATCAAAAGAGTAACCGGAAAATCCGTAGACATTGACGATAAAGATGCCTTCGAAAATGCAATGTTTGAATTTTTCGAAAAAGACTTTAACGCTTTTGTAAATACCGGAAAAACCGTTCAGCATTCTTTTTCACTTCACAGGCTGGGTGTTGACCCTCAGATTGAAAGCCTGTTAAAACAGGTAGGCCTGGAAAATCCGATCATCGGAGCTCGTCCGGCCATGCAGTTTAACAGTCGTTTTTTATCAAAAGACGGTAGTAAACACTGGAAACTGGATGCGCATCAGGATTGGCGTACCGGTCAGGGCTCACTGGACAGCACGGTGATCTGGTTCCCGATGGTTGATGCCGGAGCCGACATCGGCGCTTTACAGGTCATTCCGGGAAGTCACAAGACAGGGTTGCAGGAATCCAACACGTCCGGCTATCAGGGTGGAATCACTTCGGGTATTAAAGACGAAGATTTTATACAGACAGAATTTTCAGTTGGCGATATCCTGGTTTTCTCGGCTTTTCTTGTGCATCAATCCGGTAACAACATCACCAATAACATCCGCTGGTCGGTTCAACTCCGGTATAATAACCTGGAAGAGCCAACATTTATAGAGCGCGGTTATCCGATGGCCTATATTTATGCCCCTGAAAAAGAACTTGTCACACCTAATTTCCCGAGTGTGCAGCAGTTGCAAAATGTATTTAGCTGAAAAGATTCCGGCTCAGGCCATTTCGGGTAAAAGACACGTGAAGAATATCAGCTAATCTATTGACAATACAATATTATGATCAAAGTAAGTGTCGTTATACTTACGTTTAACCAGGCGGCTTTTATAGGCGATACCATTGAAAGCGCTTTAAATCAAACAACAAATTTCGAGTATGAAATTCTTGTTGGGGATGATTTTTCGACGGATGGAGCACGAGATATTATTTTAGATTATCAAAAACGTTATCCCAATAAAGTAAAGGCCGTGCTTCATTCCCAAAATCTGGGACAGAACGGCCTTTTCAATACCATTGAAACGCTTAAACTAGCCCAGGGCCAGTACATCGCTCCCCTCGACGGTGACGATTACTGGACGTCCCCGGACAAGCTTCAGAAACAGGTCAATTTCATGGATGCACATCCTGATTACTCCGCCTGTTTCCATAATGCACTGATTACTTTTGAAGACGGCTCTCCTTCGGTAGAGGTAAATCGTCCGGACCAGAAGAAAAAAATCGAGGTGGAGGACCTGATCGGGGAAGATGAAATCTGGTTTATGGCAACCTCGGCGGTGATGTTTAAAAACCATCTGATGTATTATCCGGAATGGTTTTTGAAGTCAACCAGCGGGGATATTCCGCGTTATGTCATTCTGGCAAAACATGGTCCTATTGGCTACATTCCGGGGTTAATGTCTGTTTACCGAAAAAACAAAGGCGGTGCCAGTTTCAAGGACCATTACCGCGACGAGCGTTTTTTGACAAACCGGATCATGATGTATGAAGGCATCAATAAGGAAACGGATTATAAATTCGACAAATCGATGCGCCGGAACATTGCAAGATATTACCGCATGATGCTGGATGCCAGACAATTGTCCGGAAGTTATTTTAAAAAAGCAGCACTGGCAGCAAATTATTTGCTCATGAAAGGTGCTGATCTGGCCGAATGCAAGGAAATCACCCGTGATTACATTTTACCAAAATGGATCATGAGCACCTATAGCTTTTTTGCCCTGTTGCCTTATAAAATCCGCCAGTCAAGTCATTGATATCATTTCACTCCCAAGACTATGAGCAAGGTTTCTGTTTGTGTCCCGACTTTCAATCATGCGCGCTATATCACGCAAATGCTGGAAGGTGCCCTGAATCAGAAAACCACATTTCCATTTGAAATTGTGATCGGTGATGATGGCTCCACAGACGGCGCACAGGACATTATCAGCACTTTTTCAGCACAAAATCCCGGCAAAATCAGAGCCTTTTTACACGCCGAAAACCAGGGGCCTTTTGAACCCCGGGAATTCGCAGGCAGGAATAATGTTCTGCAATTGCTGAAAGCCTGCCGGGGCGAATACGTGGCCATGTGCGAAGGCGACGACTACTGGACGGATCCTTACAAGCTGCAAAAACAAGTGGATTTTATGGAAAATCATCCCGAGTTTTCCATTTCCCATCATAACGTACTGGTTACTTACGAAGATGGCTCTCCGAGCCATCATTTCAATAAAGAAACCCAGCCATCCATTTCAACCATCGACGATATCCTTCAAGATCAGTGGTTTATGGCAACGGGGAGCTGGTTGTACCGCAATTATTTCCGCACCGAAAATTTTGCCGACTGGCACGCGAACGCCGCTGCCGGTGACTGGGCCTTAAGTATCCAACTGGCTGCCAAAGGAAAAATTGGTTACCTGTCGGACGTGATGGGGGTTTACCGGAAACACAGCGCGGGGCTCAGCCATGTACATTCACATAACAACACCTGGTTTTTGAGAAACAGAAAGGAAATGTTTGAAAATGTAAATCTGTGGCTGGATAAAAAATACGACAGAACGATTATCCGGACCGTTGCCCGGTATGAGGAACAACTCGAAAAATTAGAAAAAATTGGCAGTTCGCTATAATAATCTTTAATTTGTACTGTTTTTCAATCCAGACATACATGAAGCTAAGTGTTGTAATTCCAGCATATAACGAAGAAGAATCTATTACTGACACACTAAGGTCACTTTACAATACCTTAAATAAGTACAATGTCCCGCACGAAATTTTCGTGACGAATGACAACTCAAAAGACGGAACACTGCGCGTTCTGGATGAACTTTCCCTTGAAATACCAACGCTGGTTTATCAGACAAATCCCGGCCCAAACGGCTTTGGCTATGCCGTACGTTTTGGTCTTGAAAGATTTTCAGGTGATTGTGTAGCCGTATTTATGGCCGATTTGTCGGATGATCCTGAGGATCTTGTCAAATATTATTTCAAGATGCTGGAAGGGAACTATGACTGTGTTTTCGGCTCTCGCTGGGAAAAAGGCGGAAAAGTGATTGACTATCCGGCTTTGAAAAAGGTAATTAATCGGGTGGCTAATCTCATCGTCCGCATGGTGATGGGCATCAAATACAACGATACCACGAACGCATTCAAGCTTTACAAAAGAGAAACCATTGATGGTATCAAGCCTTTTCTTGCTCCTCATTTCAACCTCACGATTGAACTTCCTTTAAAGGCCATTGTGCGGGGTTATAACTACGCCGTTGTTCCGAACAGCTGGACGAACAGAAAATATGGCGAATCGAAATTGAAAATTAAAGAAATGGGAAGTCGCTATTTCTTCATTCTGATGTACTGTTTCATCGAGAAATTTTTCTCCCGCGGCGACTACATGAAAAAATCGGTCGCGCCGAAAAAAGAAGTCAGCAGATAATAAGACTACAAATATAGATTTTCAAAAAGCGTACAGCGATGTGCGCTTTTTTATTTTATCCATTCCTGAATAAAAGTCATTTTGTGCGCAATGTAGGAGACGAAAAAGCCCCAGCCCAACGCGCTGAGCGTCATCCATAAAAAAATGGAAGCTCTTGGCACACGGAAAGCAACGGCCAGTGCCGTTCCAAAAATGGGTGTAAACAACGGTGGTGTCAATAGCGCAATACCAATGATCCCGAATTTCTTCCAGATTCTCACGGCAATACGATTTGTTTTGCTGAATTTCTTTGGCGTTTCTTTTCTGTATTTTTTTAGAAGTGCCTGAATGCCTTTCCCCACATAGGTAACCACCAGGACGCTGAACATCATGCCTACAATGGAGCAGACTGCCGTTTCAATCCAGTTCAGACGCAGGACAACCCCTGTGATAGGGCCTCCAAAAAATTTCAATGTACTTGCGAGTGCAACAGATATATACTTCAAAAAAATGGCTTTCATTTATACTTTTACTTGAATCATTTCCAGGGCAAAGCGCCTTGTAGCTTCATTGGTTTCAACATAATCAAGGTATGCCGGATTTTCAATATAGGCAATTTTGGCAATGCATGCTATAATCACATCGGATATTTCTAAAAAACCGATCCTGTCTTGAAGAAATGCTTCTACGGCAATTTCATTTGCTGCGTTGACAGTACAAGCTGCATTTCCGCCTCTTTCCAGCGCTTCATAGGCAATCGCCAGATTACGGAATGTGTCCAGATCCGGCTTTTCAAAGGTCAGGGACGGATAGGCCGTAAAATCAAAACGGGGGAAAGAAGATTTTAAACGATAAGGATAATGCAGTGCGTACTGGATCGGCAGCTTCATGTCAGGCAAACCCATTTGCGCTTTGATGCTCCCGTCTTCAAACTGCACCATCGAGTGAATAATACTTTGCGGGTGCACGATCACGTCAATCTGACTGGCTGAAAGATCGAACAACCATTTGGCTTCAATCACCTCCAGACCCTTATTCATCAGCGTAGCCGAATCGATGGTGATTTTGGCCCCCATACTCCAATTCGGATGTTTCAGTGCCTGCTGCTTGGTAACAGCTGCCAAAAAAGCACGATCTTTTCCACGAAAAGGCCCACCCGAAGCGGTCAGGATAATTTTTTCGACCGGATTTTTTTCTTCACCAACCAGACATTGATAAATCGCCGAGTGTTCCGAATCCACCGGATAAATGCTAACGTTATTTTCCCTGGCAAGATTCGTGATCAGCTCACCCGCCACCACCAGCGTTTCCTTATTGGCAAGGGCAATATTTTTGCCCGCTTTGATCGCGTGAATCGTTGGCAAAAGTCCAGCATAACCTACCATGGCCGTCAGGACAATGTCAATGGAATCGGATTCCACGACTGAAACCAGCGCGGAGTTTCCGGAATAAACCGTAATGGGGAATGACGCAAGCGCAGCGGTAACTTTGTCGGCCAATAATGCATTACCAATAACGACTACTTTGGGCGCAAATTTCACCGCCTGCTCGATCAATAAATCTGCATTGTTTTGAGCGGTCAGCACTTCCACGGAAAAAACATCCGGGTTGGCTTCAATTACCTCAAGTGCCTGCGTTCCGATTGATCCCGTGGAACCCAAAATGGCTATTCTTTTCTTTGACATATTATTTTAATATTAAACTTTACAACGCATTCATTTTCGTTAGCTCGTCGGCTATCTTACGATCGTTGGAAAGTCTCGGTACTTTATTCTGCCCGCCCAGCTTACCGCTGGCACGCATATAATCTATAAATGAATTTTTTCGCAAAGGCGTCATCACCAGCTGGCGCAGAATACTTCCCTTGATCAGATCATCATAATAAACATTCAATTCCGTCAACCGGCGGTCGATATCCTGAACAAACTGCTCCATGTTCACGGGCATTGTCGCGAACTCGACAAACCATTCGTGGTATGGCAATGTGCCCTGATTCGGCGCTACCATGGGTGCCACGGTAAATTCGACTACCTCAACCTCCGGATGCCTTTCCATGGCATACCGAAGCGCCTTTTCTATTTCTTCTCCAATGACATGTTCACCAAAAGCAGAAATAAAATGTTTTATCCTGCCCGTAACCAGAATGCGGTAAGGGTTCGTGGAAACAAATTTGATCGTATCTCCAATCGAATAACCCCAAAGTCCGGCATTGCTGCTTACGACAACTGCATAATTTTTTCCAACCTCAACTTCTTTGATCGACAACCTTTTCGGATGCTCGTCAAAATAATTCTCCACCGGAATAAATTCGAAGAAAATCCCTGAATTCAGCAGCAAAAGCAGTCCTTCCTCCTTCTGAGAATCCTGATAGGCGAAAAAACCTTCTGAGGCAGGATACAATTCTATGGAATCAATCCTTTTTCCGATAGACTCATAAAGTTTGGCTCGATAAGGTTCAAAATTAACACCTCCGTAAATAAATAAGGAAAAGTCAGGGAAAACATCCTTGATCTTTTTTCCGGTGCGATCGATGATCCTGTCGAAATACATCTGGACCCAAGGCGGAATTCCGGAGATCAGCGACATCGGCTGGTCAATGGTTTCGTCAATGATTTTATCCAGTTTCGTCTCCCAGTCCTCGATACAGTTCGTCTCGTAGGTTGGCATCTGGTTTGCACGCAGATAAGCCGGCACATGATGATTTGAAATACCGGATAAACGGCCTGTCAGCACGCCTCCTGTCTCCGTCATCACAGGGCTTCCCGAAAGAAATATCAGTTTTTTATCAAGAAATTCTGCCTTGCCTGTTTCAGCAATATAGCTCAAAATCGCATTCCGGGCCGAATTGATATGATTTGGAATGGATTCGCTGGTGATCGGAATATATTTGGTGCCGGATGTGGTACCGGATGTTTTGGCAAAATAAAGTGGTTTACCGGGCCAGAGAATATCCGGTTCCCCCGCTTTCAGCTGAGCGACATAGCCTTTCAGGTCTTCATAGTCCCTTACAGGTACTGCATTTTTAAAATCCTCATAGGTATGAACGTCCTTAAAAAAGTGATCTTTACCAAACTGAGTATTTGCAGCTTTTTCGACCAGTTTCATGCGCCATTCTTCCTGTACTTCCGTACTTCTGGCGATCCATTTTTGCTGTTCTTCAATGATATATTTCGCCAGCGGCTGGCTCAAGAGTGCTCTGATTCCCATAGTAAAAACAAATGTACACAGGATTTATAAATTCTATTCTACAAGCACAAATCACAGCCCCCGAAAGGTTAAAAATCATCCCCTTAGGGAAATTTGTTAAATGCCTTTGTTTGTGGGTAATAATCTGTAATTTTGCACACCTGAAATCAAAGTGAGCGAAAATTTTAAAAATATATATGGGATTGTTTGATTTTTTGACAAGTGATATAGCGATTGATTTGGGTACGGCCAATACTCTGATCATCCATAAAGATACCGTAGTTGTTGATGAGCCCTCCATTATTGCCATGGATAAAACCACCGGCAAGGTGTTAGCGATAGGCCACACAGCGATGCAAATGCATGAAAAAACGAATGAAAATATAAAAACCATTCGTCCCCTGAAAGACGGCGTAATTGCCGACTTTACCGCTGCGGAAATGATGATCCGCGGTATGATCAAGATGATCGATACCGGCAGTCGTTTTTTCACGCCATCCCACCGCATGGTTGTTTGTATACCATCGGGAATCACTGAGGTTGAAAAACGCGCCGTTAAGGATTCGTGTGAGCATGCAGGAGCCAAAGAAGTTTACATGGTTCATGAGCCTATTGCAGCGGCCATCGGTATCGGCATCGATATCACCCAGCCAAACGGTGTGATGATCGTTGACATTGGCGGTGGTACTACTGAAATTGCCGTTATTGCACTTTCGGGTATTGTTTGTGAGCAGTCTGTGCGTATTGCCGGTGATGTCTTCACAAGAGATATCGTTGACTACATGCGTCGTGAGCATAACCTATTGATTGGTGAGCGTTCTGCTGAATTAATTAAAATGGCCATTGGTTCAGCTTCTCCGGAACTGGATACGGCGCTGGAAGACTACCAGGTTCGCGGCCGTGACTTAATGACGGGTATTCCAAAAGAAATTCGTGTTACTTATAGTGAGATCGCATATTCATTAGATAAATCAATATCTAAAATCGAAGAAGGCGTTATGAAAGCCCTGGAAATCTCTCCTCCTGAACTTTCAGCCGATATTTTCAAAAACGGTATCTGGCTAACAGGCGGTGGTGCTTTGATCCACGGTTTGGACAGACGTATTTCCCAAAAAACTAAATTGCCTGTACACATTGCAGAGGATCCGTTAAAGGCGGTTGTGAAAGGAACCGGTGAGGTTCTTAAAAATCTGGAATTGTACAAACCCGTATTGATTTCGTAGTATCGGATCGTTCACAGGATGTCAGTTAAAAGGCCAGATCTTTAACTGACATCCTGCGTGTGAACATATTAGCCCATGCTTCAGCTTGTAGATTTCGTTGCCCGGAATCGGTTCTTTTTGGTTTTCGTTTTGCTGGAAATATTCAGCGGATGGTTAATTGTGCGCAGTAATTCCTATTGGGGTGCCACGTATTTCAACACGTCCAACTATTACGTTGCCAAAACACTTTCTCTTTCAAATTCAGCCCGCGAGTATACGCGCCTCGGCGAGATCAACGCCGACCTGGCGAATGAAAATGCCCGTTTAAATGCACTGGTTGCTACATTAAGTCAGAAAAACGCGAAAGACGCGCCGGCAGGTTATGTCCCGGATTCGGCATTTAATTCAAGGTTTACTTATACCGTTGCGAAAGTTGTCGACAACGAAACCAACAGAACCAACAATTACATTACGATCGATAAGGGCACGGATGACGGCATTCAGCCGGACATGGGTGTCATATCGGCGACAGGTGTCGTTGGTAAAGTCCGTTTCTGTTCAAAGAATTACTCGATCATTACATCCATCCTGCATTCACAGTTTATGGTTTCGTCCAAGCTCGTACGCAGCAAAGAGATCGGCACAGCCAAGTGGCCCGGGAAAGATCCTGATTTTATCGACCTGGTGGACGTTTCCCGTTATACCAAAGTTTACAAAGGAGATTCTGCGGTAACTTCCAATATGAACTCCGTTTTCCCTCCCGGCATAATGGTGGGGAAAGTTAAATCTGTCACGGTACATCCTGATCAGACGTTTTATAACATCAGCCTGGAATTAGCAACGGATTTCAGAAACCTTTCCTATGTCTATGTGGTGAAAAATCAGCAACTTGGGGAACAGGAAAAATTAAAACAACGTATAGGAGAACGTCAATGAGCTTACGCGAGGCAATACAATATTCTTTAATGGTGCTCATGTACCTCTTGCTGCAAATTTTCTTTATGCGCAATATGGTCCTGTTCAACTATGCATTTTGCTTTGTTTACGTTGGGGGTATTCTCATTCTTCCTACCGAAACCAGCCGGATGTATTTGCTTTTTATCGGTTTTGCTTTGGGCTTCACAGTCGATATTTTTTCAAATACTTTTGGCATGCATGCGGCCGCAGCCGTGCTTATTGCCTATCTGCGCCCCTTCCTGATCCGGTACCAAATGGAATCCAAAGGTGCCGAACGTGTTGATATCGGGATTAGAAGCCAGGGCATTGGCGCATTTCTGGCTTATATCGCTCCGTTAATTCTGCTGCATCATGCCATGCTTTTTTTTATGGAGATAAATAATTTGGGCATGATACTGCACACACTGATCCGTATCATAGCCAGCACCCTCTTCACACTGATCATGATAGTTCTTTTGGAACTTTTTTCAAAAAGGTAACCTGACAATTTGACGGTACCAAATAGACTTGGCTCGAAATTTGATGTTTATACATCAATAAGCGGTGATAGCATTTTTAGATATCACCAATGTCAGGTAAAGTCCTTTCAGCGAAAAAATGTGCATCCCGAAATAATGGCAGTTCAGGAACTTATAACCGCCATTCATCAAAATTTGCTTTGTACGATTTGGAGCTGTTGATAATCTTTGTAAATTCAGCATTCCTATGTCAGTTGCCATGCCAGAATCGATCACCACTAATGGATACACCGACGATCTCCGCTACGAGATTTTCAACCGTGAATTCATGCCACACATAGACTCCATGTATAACTTCGCCTTCCGCCTAACCATGGACGAAGACGATGCAAATGACCTGGTGCAGGACACATACCTAAAAGCTTTCCGGTTTATTTCTTCTTTTGAGCAGGGCACGAACGCCAAAGCATGGCTTTTCCGTATCCTGAAAAACAGCTTTATCAACGATTATCGTAAAAAAAGCAAAGAACCTTCAAAAGTTGATTATCAGGAAGTAGAAACAACTTATAATTCAGAGGAAGCTTCCGATACGACTTACACGGTCGATCTTCGGGCCGACGCCGTGCAGGAACTTATCGGTGACGAAGTGGCCAATGCATTGAATGCGCTGCCTGTTGACTTCCGTACCGTGATTATTCTTTGTGACATTGAAGGGTTTACCTACGAGGAAATGGCCAAAATTCTGGACATTCCCATCGGTACAGTAAGGTCCAGATTACACCGTGCACGTAACCTTTTGAAAGAAAAACTGAAAAGTTATGCCAGTTCAATGGGATATGATTCTTAACTCATGAAACTTTTTTCATAAACAAATGAGTTATAGGGTACAGTCGTACATATATATTCCAAAAAATTAATTTACCAGCATAATTTGTGATGAATGCATCTTCCCATACGCCTTCTGATACAGAAGACGCGCAAAAACAACCCATGAAGCATAGCTGCGAGCATCATGCCGAATGTATGAAAATCATTCAGTCGATTCTCGACGACGAAGCTACGGAAGCGGAAAAGGATCATTTCAGGGAAAACATGGATAAATGCCTGCCTTGTATCGAAGCTTATCGCCTTGAAAAGTGCATTAAGGAGTCATTGAGTATCAAACTTGTGAAAAGACCTTGTCCACAAAGCATTTTGGATACTATTTTGTCCAAAGTAAATAGTTAATCCGGTTACGCGTGAAAGGTAAGCTTATCATATTTTCTGCCCCATCAGGTTCTGGGAAGACAACCATAGTCCGGCATCTCTTAGATACATTTTCTTCGCAGCTGGCGTTTTCAGTTTCCGCGTGTACGCGCACGAGACGGGCATATGAAGTGGATGGAAAAGATTATTATTTTTTATCCATTGAAGATTTCAGACAACGGATTGCAAACCAGGAATTTGCCGAATGGGAAGAAGTTTATGCCGGTAATTATTACGGTACCCTGAAAGCAGAAATCCAAAGGCTCTGGGATGAAGGAAAACATGTGGTTTTCGATGTGGATGTCAAAGGCGGCCTGAAACTCAAGGAAGCATACGAAAAAGATGCCCTGGCCGTATTCGTAAAAGTTTCTTCAGAAGCAGAAATTGAACGCCGGTTGAATAGCCGCGGCACCGAGACAGCAAAAACAATGGCAACACGTCTTGCCAAGGTTCGTTACGAACAAAGTTTTGAACACGAATTTGATACCGTGCTGATTAATGATGACCTGGGTGAGGCTTTGAAAAAAGCGGAAGATCTGATTCAGGAATTTGTTAAGGAATAAAGCGGATTGCTGTCATAGGTTTGTCAGTAATTTGTCGTTTTTGTCATGACTCCCCCAATATTATTTTATGAAAATAGGTCTGTTTTTCGGATCCTTCAATCCTATACACATCGGTCATTTGATTATTGCCAACACCATGGTAACGTCCACTGATCTGGAACAGGTTTGGTTTGTGGTAAGTCCGCAGAATCCATTTAAGAAAAACAGCAGCCTGCTTCATGAATTCGACCGTTATGATCTGGTACAGCGGGCCGTTGCGGATAACGCTTTGCTCAAAGTGACTGACGTAGAGTTTCATATGCCAAAGCCCAGTTACACCATTGATACACTGATCAGGATGCAGGAAAAATTTCCTCAGCATGCGTTTAAACTGATCATGGGTGAAGATAACCTGGCCCAGTTTCCGCATTGGAAAAACCATGACAAAATTCTTGAATACGTTGGCTTATACGTATACCCAAGGCCGAATTCATCGGCCCACAATTTCAAAGATCACCCCGCCGTTAAATTCGTACAGGCTCCGTTGCTGGACATTTCTGCCACATACCTGAGAGCCTGCCTGAAAAAGGGTATTTCGATCCGTTACATGGTTCCTGAAGCAGTAGAATCTACGATAAGGATTAAGAAGTTTTATTTGTGAAGGATTTTATTGATACTGCTTTGATCAAATCTTACAAGCTACTATTTTGCGCCGTAGGTACAATTCGTGGGTAGAAATAATTGCCGATTTATTTATTAGTCTTGGCAAGTCTAATATCACCCCACCTTTTTCAATTCATCAATCATGGCGGGTCTTCTGGGATATCTTGATCTTAAAATCTGCGCTGCTTCCAGGATTTTACTTTTACTTGCAGGCATCAGCTTAATAATTTTTTGCATGTTCGATGCAATCTGTGCATAGTTCGATCTCGAATTAGCCTTGTCGCCTGCAAGCAATAATACCGGGAAAAGCAAGTCGGTCAGTTGTGGTTGAAAATGTGGCGCCAGATATTTCAGATATTCGAGCAATACCTCCTCACTAGGGTAATCCTCAACAAGATTATACAATGCATCCCATTGTTTTTCCTGCACATAAAGTGGGGCTAGCCTGTTTAATAAAGCTTGGTTCTTGGACCACCACGGATGGTTAAAATGCTTTTTTGCTTCCAACTCAACCCCATCAACAATTTTCCGAATCAAATTGTCAAATTCAATTTCCCATTCTGCTTTCGGGAAAGTCTTTTTCCAATTTTCATAGTACTCTTTTGCAAAACCACGATCAAAGGCAAAAAGCAGGTTAAAATGCCTTTGCATCGTCATATCTCCTTCCAGCACTGCAATTTGGAGGAGCACTTTTTGCCATTGAGAAACCGTTCCTGGATGACTTAACTTCTCCGCCAATACAATCCCCTGATAAATCAACTCTTTTGCTTCTATATAATCTTTCCTATTAATCGCTTCATCAACAACACCCTTCCTTACTTCCACGATGTCCAGATTCTGCCATATCATCTTTTCGGCATCAAGCATCTTTCCGGTTTCCTTTAAAAACAGGATGGTTTGTTTGGTAAAATACTCTGCCCGGTAATTGCTAACACCCGGTTCAGCACTTTTTTTGGAAAACCGGCTTGTGAAGGAGAGAAAGGTTTCGTTCCGGTTTAATTGTACAGACAAATTTCGAAATACATCAAATAAGTCATCTCCGAAATCGCCATAATCAAAATAAACCCCGTTACTGAGTTCTGTTGCCAAAAAATCATGTATACTTTCTTTCAACGTCCGTGCGCAAAGCGCAGATTCCGCAATTGAGCCCAGGATGGAAATTGCATCTGAGATGGTAGCCCCAATACTGCCATTGGAGTCATCAGCCTCCGGAATAACATCCACTATCAATTGTTTCAGTACCACCCGGACAATAACTGAAGCGTCTTTGAAATTGTCGGCATCTATGGCTTTCTCCGCTTTGGCAAGAATGGCATCGGCTTTGCTGGACAAGTCCCCGGCGGAATAATAATCCACAAAACCTCCACTCATGGAAGAGCGGATTATCTTTTTGACCAGATCTGTATATTGCTTTTCAACATCAACGTGTTCGTCCTTGTGTGCAAAATGCAATTCAAACTGGTTTTTGAAATTTTTGTCATTTCCGGCAAATAGCGCAACGAATTCTTTCAATTCCGAAACGGTAACTTTCTTCAGTAATTCGGTAAATGACAACGCCTGGCCTTTCTTCGCAGGTTTTAATTTCACGGTTTTAACCCGTGTTTTCAGTTCATAAAACACTGCCACAATATGCTTGCACACGTCGGCATCGTGCGGACAATCGCAGGAATAACCCTCTATTTCATCATTGCCAATAAGCTCAACTTCAACCGAGTAAACCTCCGAACCTTCCACCTCCGCGCACCAGACCCCATTTTCTTCTTCTTCAAGAATGCTCACGGATCCTTCATCGAAATATGCTTTTCCACGCTGGAGAATGACAGGGGAAATTTGGGTCTGGAAGTTTTTCAGGTTCATTGAGGTATGGATTATTTTATCAAATTTAACCGCCAGCGTTGATTTTTGAAATAGGAAAACCTGATTTTTTTCTACCCTCATTGGTAAATCAACATCGATTTCGTCTTGTTAAGGTATTCTTTTACCTTTCCCCGCCGCTAGCTGATGAAACGCCGAAACTTTATTCAAACCGCTGTTGCCGTTACAACGGGCACTGCCATTGCCGGGCATGCGAAAGCCGGAACGCTCTTAGAACAGAGAAGCAAGTTTTCACTGGATCAGAATAAAGTCAAAATTCATTCCCCCGACTTCACCACGCCGGTGAAAGTATTACTGGTCTCGGATACGCATCTTTGGATGGATGACCAGCGTGGAGAGCCTTTTGTCCAATACAGCGGGCGAATGGCGAAGGCTTACAATCAGACGACGCATTTCCAGACCGGCCAGCCAACCAATCCCAATGAATCGTTTGAGAAGATGATCGCATTAGGTAAAACGTTAAAAGTCGATCTGCTTGCCTTGCCCGGGGACCTTTTCAGTTTCCCTTCGGAAGCGGCTATCGACTGGGTTACACGTCAACTGAATGAATCCGGTCTGCCTTTTCAATATGCCGCGGGAAACCACGACTGGCATTACGAAGGCATGGAGGGCAGTCTCGCAAGTTTGAGGAAGCAATGGTCTGAAAGCAGATTAAAACCGTTGTATCAGGGAGATCATCCTTTGATGACGGTAAAAGAAATTCATGGAATCCGGTTTGTCACATTGGATAATTCCATTTACGAGATTCTGCCGGAGCAACTCGCATTTTTTCGTGAGCAGGTCAAAACCGGAAAACCGCTGGTACTTTTTGTGCATATCCCTCTCTACGCGCCTGGTCGGCCGATGGGTTTTGGATGCGGACACCCGCAATGGGGATGGGAAGCCGACCAGGGCTTTACCCTCGAACGGCGCCCGCGCTGGCCAAAGGCAGGCCACACGACCACAACCATGGATTTTCACAAAGAAGTATTTGCCGCCACCAACCTGTTAGGTATTTTCGCCGGACACACCCACAAGCAATCCCTGGACGTAGTCAACGGCATCCCGCAATTTGTTACCGCGGCAAATGCGATGGGCGGGTTTATGGAGATTGAATTTTTGAGGGAGAATTAACATCTCCCTCCTGCGCTAAAATATCGGGTTGGAAACGGTCACAGCGGCCTGCTCTGATACGTAATTTCCGACAACAGGCCTATCGCATTAAATTTCAGTATTATTTTTTTCGCCTCCGATTTTTTGGTGATATCATCACACTGCGGTCCTTTTTCTAAAAAATAAACATAGAACTTCTGGTTTCTTTCACCCAGCTGATGAATATCCGGTCTTCCCAGAATCTTTCCGATATCGTCGGCAAATTTCCCGATCAACTGTTTTTGTTCTCCTCTGAGATCAGCTACCAACGCAGAACGCTCATTCTTGCATCCTCCGCGGTCCTGACGCCACTTTTTCAAGTCAAGCTTGCCAAGTGTATCCGGCGGCGTAGAACAGGCTACAAGTCCTAAAAACAGCCCTGCCAGGGATATCCACGTTTTAACCTTCATCATATCTTTTCGTATTGCTATCGATCCGTAAAACAAACGCGAATCTAATCATATATTCACAAGGGAGGAAACTTTGGGGCTCTCAGCTTTCGGCCAGCATCGGTCGGCTTCTGCGCCGAATAGAAGCCAACGACCGATCACATAATTTTTCCATAAACATTTTACTAAAAATTTGTACAGCATCAGACTTTTTTGCAGCTTCCCAAAACATTTGCTAAAACACGATCAATAAACGCTTTATGAAAAAATTAATGCTTTGTGGTTTGCTTGCACTGGGCTCGCTGACAACCTATGCGCAAGCCAGTTTTTCGCGTCCGCAGGATGCAACCGAGTGTTCCAATGCCTTTTTTAAGGCACTGTTGGACGAAGACAACAATGCGCTAAACAATATTCTGGCCGACGATTTTTCAATTGTGAGCTTCGATGGCCAGCAGGTGGATCGCGATATGCTTTCTCAGGGTGTTGCCCAAGGCTATATCGTCGTGGATACGGGCATGATTTCCGGCACCCGCACACGCGACTATGGCGATGTGGGCGTGGTTACAGGAACCTGGAATGTGAAAGGAAAAATCGAGAATAACGGCTTCCAGAATGAAGTAACTTATACCGTGGTTTCCGTTAAAAAAGGCGGAAGCTGGAAAGTTTCAGCCGTTCAGCTTACGCCGGTCCAGTAAAATTTCGGCAATAAAAAATGGCTGCCGGGATATTTCCCTCGCAGCCATTTTTTATTAATGCTTGTGTTGTTGTTTATTTTCTACCAACGGGTAAGAGAACGCCAACGTTGATTGAAGCCCCACGGTTATACAGTTTTGATTCGTTTCCGTCAAAATGCCCTACCAGGTTGTTGATTCCAAAATGATAACGCGCTTCGCCAAATATTTTCACCGCACCAATCGGGTAAGCCGCACCTACACCCGCCACCAGACCAATATCAAATTTCCGGATGCCATCGTCTCCGCTTAAAGACTGATCATCTTTTTCTTCTGAAACAAGCTCTCCGTTTACGTACGTCTTGGTTGTACTCTTGAATTTAAGGGGTGTTGTCAGATAACGTAATTCAGGCCCGAACGATACAATGCCTTCCAGTTTGCCAAATTGCGGTTTATACTGAAACAAGATGGGCAACTCAATATAATTTGCAACAACCTTGCCTTTTCCTTCAATTCTGTAACGCTGGTTATTTTGTACAGCCTCTATCGTGTTGGAGGTTTTGGCACCACGCTGAGAAAACCCGGGCTCAACCTGAATACTCATAGTCGGTGTCAGGGCATAATTAAATAATACAGCAAAGTTAAATCCGGCCCGGGTCTTAAATCCCGGTGAGTCATCATACGATTGTTCTTCCTCATATGAAAAATTTGATAGGTTAACACCCGTTTTCAAACCCACACTCATTTGCGCCCAGGCTGATGAGCTAATAAATAGGCTGACTAGAACAGGTAAAAACAGACGTGTGGATTTCTTCATCATCAACATGGCTTTTATTTCGGCGAGTAAGTTTTGTTAAAGTTATTCTAAAAGAAATAAAAGTTTCAAACATTCAAAGTAAACAAGCGGTAAATAATTTCTGCCAATAAAAAACCGATACGGTTACGCACAAAAAAAAGCCGTCCTTTTGGAACGGCTCATTTTTCAAAACATTTATAATCAGAATACTAAACATTCATAAGTGATTCACGACGACGCATTTTACCCGCAGGGATACCAAACATCATCTTGAAACGACGGCAGAAATAGGCCGTGTCTTTATATCCAACATCAGAACCGATGGCGCGGATACTTTTCTTCGAGGTACGAAGTAAGTCCACTGCCTTTTCCATACGCTGATATTCGATATAATCCTGAGGATTGATACCCGTCAGCATTTTGAAATACTGTCCAACATAATCTTCGGAAACGTTGGCAACGTTAGCCAAAACCTTGTTAGAAAGATCACCACCCAAATTATCTTTGATGTAAGCAAAAATATCAATCAAACGAGGATCCTTGAAATACGTACTGTTTGTAACAAGTTGTTCAACAAACAATTTATTTTTAAGGATGTAACGGATGATTTCGATAACAACCTCTTCTGTTTTGATTTTAATGATACGTCCTTTACCAGGAATATCAAGCATGTCTTCTGTCAGGATCTGATTGATCGTGATTGCGATCTGATCGTCTCTTTTGATCAAAAACGGAGGAACATCCAGTGAAGTAAAGAAGTTAACGGTATCAAAAACCTTCGCTTCGAAAGAGATCAAACCGAAAGAATTCGGCAGTTTTCCGATTAAAGCAGGGTCATGTCCGGCTTCTATATAATTATCCCGGTTTGTCATGAACTCTTCGTTCGACACGGTTTTCGCAGATTGCGTATTTCCGTATGTCACAGTCGCATGTTTTCCGCCTGGGATAAACAACATGTCACCTTCTTCTACCTTATGAGATTCTTCGCTTCCGAACGAAACTTCTCCATCGTACAAAATTGTAAGTGAATTCTGTACGTCGTAAAAATTTTTGATCGTGATAGGTTGCAGGATACGAATGTGTCGTGCCTTCACAAACTTCACTCCCAATGATTCGATAATCTTATTATAGTCTTCCATACATGTATATATTTAAGGGGCCGAAAAGACCTTTTACTCAATTTTTGTACAAATCTAATAAATTGTACAAAACTAATACAAGCATGCAATAACAAAAAATATAAAAAAAGTATCTTTTTAAGACTAAATTAATCCAACATTTAGAACAATATGTAGAAATATGCCCTCAACAGCCTATTTTAGCAACTCGCGAGCGATTACCAATTTTTGGATTTCAGAGGTACCTTCATAGATTTGTGTAATTTTTGCATCGCGCATCAACCGCTCGACGTGAAATTCCTTCACATAACCGTAACCCCCGTGAACCTGAACGGCTTCGATTGTAACCCACATGGCAACATCGGATGCATACAACTTGGCCATAGCAGCTGCCTGAATATAATCCTTGCCCTGATCTTTTAACCTCGCTGCTTTGTAAACCAGCAATCTTGCCGCTTCAATCCGCGTAGCCATTTCGGCAAGTTTAAACTGTATCGCCTGATGGTCACTGATCGGTTTTCCAAACGTTTTTCGTTCCTGCGCGTATTTTAATGACAATTCGAAGGCTCCGGCTGCGATGCCCAATGCCTGCGCCGCAATGCCGATCCTCCCTCCGTTTAAAACGTTCATGGCAAATTTGAAACCGAAGCCATCGTCACCAATCCTGTTTTCCTTCCGCACCTTCACATCCGAAAACATCAGCGTGTGCGTGTCCGAAGCCCGGATGCCCATTTTGTCTTCCTTCTTTCCTACTATAAAACCGGGCGCCCCTTTTTCTACGATTAAAACATTGATCCCTTTGTGCGCCTTTTCGGGATGCGTCTGCGCCATGACCAGGCATACACCCGAAGAATTGCCATTGGTGATCCAGTTTTTGGTACCGTTCAATAAATAATGATCGCCCTTATCCTCAGCCGTTGTATGCTGCGAAGTTGCGTCAGAACCCGCTTCCGGCTCCGAAAGGCAAAATGCGCCGATCATATTCCCCGAACTGAGCTGAGTCAAGTATTTCCTTTTTTGTTCCTCAGTTCCATAAGCCTGAATACCCCAGCACACCAGGGAATTATTTACCGACATAATTACCGAAGCAGATGCGTCAATTTTAGAAATCTCCTCCATCGCAATCACGTAAGACAGCGTGTCCATGCCGCCTCCGCCATATTCCGGACGCACCATCATGCTTAAAAACCCAAGCTCGCCCATTTTCCGGATTAGAGCCGGATCAAATTTTTGTTCATTATCACGTTCAATAACTCCGGACAACAATTCATTTTGAGCGAAATCTCTGGCAGCAAATCGTACAGCCTCATGTTCCTCACTCAGGTTGAAATCCATTCCGATAAGTGGCGCATTATACGGCATAAGAAAAGTACTTTTGGTGGTTGTGAAACAATCAAAAATAAGGCTTTACATTATAGTATGCAAGCATACCAATTTGTAACGCATTAAATCTTTGTGTTTTGCTGATCATTTTGAAAAAAAGTTATCTTAAGTTTGCGCCTTGATATTGATTTTTACCGATAAAACAGACACACTTCATACAAAGATATTCTAGCTCACATGCCCGTTCTTACCGTTTTTTATATTAAGCTTCTCATCAATCTCGGCCTCACGCTGGGCATTTTCTGGGTGATAAGCCGATCTGATCTTTTTGCAAAATGGCAGCAGGAAAAAGAGAAGCTTGTTTTCGCAACAGGTTTTGTTTTGCTCCGGCTAATTCCATGGATCGGTATTTTCCTGATCATCAATGAAGATCCCCGGGGAGACATTCCCTTCTTTTTTTACAAAGCCGATGCCGCCAAGGCCGGAGGTTTTGTCTACCGCGATTTCTGGTCGTACCATGCGCCCTTGTATGCTTACATCATCAGTATCCCCGTTTGGATCTGGCATAATGCCCGAGCCATTGTCCTCTTTATGGTGTTGATGGAAAGTGCCATTCTCTGGCTGACCTACAAAACATATCAGGTCAAAAGCAGCAAGGCGTTACAGTATGCCATGATTTATCTGTTGCTTCCGGCCGGATTTATGTATATCCTGGTGGACGGGCAGGAAGAAGTCTGGTTTTGGGGAGCCGCGTTGCTGATCTGGCGTTATACGATCAAACACAAAGACAATTATGAAGTGGGTGCCGGTTTGCTTTTTGCGCTTACCTTGCTTACAATCAAAGTAACTTTTATCTTTCTGCTTCCTGCGATTTTAGTGGTTGTTAAAAAACCAATAAAAATGCTTTTGGTTATGGCCGCTGTCGGGATACCCGCCGTTGGTTTTTTATACTGGCAAATTGGCGATCTGTTTCTTATGCCAATTCAGCATACGGAACAATTGATGACACCGAATCTTTTTTCGGTAAGCCGTCCTTTTGTAGAGTTATTCATGCATATCAATGAAAAGAAATCTACGATGATCAACTGGGTCGGATTGTTGTTTACCGTTTTCCTGCCGGCCTATATGGCTTTTAAAGCACGTCACAGACACATCAGTGAAATCCTTCCGGGTATTTTCATCGCCGTTTTTGTATGCATGATGATCTTCCAGGCCAGCGCCATGGGCGCCTATCTGATCGCTTACCTGATGGCCGTTCTTTTTGATATTATTGACCTGAAAAAAACCTGGCACGTTGTGGTGCTGCTTGCCGTAAACTGGCTGACGGTTGTGCAGCCTTTTGTCTGGGTTTATATTCACCAACCATCTTATACCTCTTTTGGTATGTTTGGCAACATCTCGAATCTCTTCGAATATGTTTTACAAATCCTGAACGTATTATGTTTCGTCTGGATCCTGCGCCAAACTTATCAGAACGTAGTACATCCTGAAAAACTGGCCGTGGCATGAGTGTAGTTCTAGCAAAAACAGGCATCAGCCTTGTATGTATCCTTCTTCTGGTGGTGGTACTTTCCCAACGGAAAAGACTGTCCGGCTGGCTTGAAAATAAAAGTGTCCGGGTTTCATTGATCAGTGGCTGGGTATTGTTCCGCTTAATCCCTTTTATTGCCGTTTACCTGATCGCAAACATCACGCCTACTTCGGACGTTCTGGGTTTCTGGGATGAAGGCAGCAAGGCATCCATGGGCCAGGTTGTTTACCGCGACTTCTGGTCTCCGTATTCCCCTTTATACGCCTATTTTCTGGGCATCTGGTTAAAAATTTGGTACAGTCCGAAAATGATCGTACTTACGATGGCCGTGATGGATGGTGTGGCATTATGGATTTCCTGGCATTTTTTCCGTCCCTTTCAGTCACGCGGGGCATTTTTGTTTAAAGCATTGATGTACCTCATCCTGCCGGGTTCGCTTGTCCTTTGTATCGTGGGCGCACAGGAAGATGTATGGATGTGGCTGTTTGTGGTGCTTGCCTATCTGGTGAGAGAAAGGACTGTTAGGGTGGAATGGTACGCCGTCATTCTTGGAATAGGTCTGTTGATGACCAAAGCCATTTTTGTCCTGATACTCGTGCCATTGTTTCTGATTGAAAAACAAAAAATCCGTTTCCTTATTCCGATGGTGATTATCGGGATACTTTCGCTGGGTATTTTGTATCCGCTGGTTGGCCTGGAATTTATGCAGCCTATGGACGAAGCCAAAGTGTTACGCGCACCGAATATCCTCTCGATCATCAATCCATGGTTTTTTGATGGCATCGGCGTGGGTGAAAAATTCTGGAACTGGGTGGGGCTCGTTACCTCGGTAGGTTTGGCAACACTGGCCGCTTTCCGCCTTCAGCATGCAGATTTCCGGATTATGCTTTCACGCGTTTGGGTTGTCCTTTATGCGACGATGATGGTGATCCAGCAAAGCGCATACAGCAACTACATTTTCCTGTTTCTGATACCATTGGTTTTTTATATCATCGACTGGACAAGCAGCAAACAGGTTATCCTTTTATTGATTTTCAATATCCTTTGCGTTGTCCATCCCTCTTACTGGTGGCGGCTGGGTATGCCTCGTTATCTGAGTCCTTCGGATATCACGGCAACGCAGGATTCACTTATTGATTATTTGGTCCAGGTGAGCATCATCATCTTAACCGGCTATTTTGTCTGGCTGGCTTTCCCTAAAAAAGGTGTGGCTGACGGTGCAAACCAATAACCTAACCGGCTGACTTTTAACTATTTTTAAGAGAATTACTTTCCCGGTTCTGCCTACTTTTGGAGATGTCCTAACTTCTTCAAAATGCACGCTGTTGACCCGCAAACGCTTTACGAATTACAAATACAATCCCGGAATAGTAAGGAAAGCAGCATCCTGCATTTCTTCGATCAGACCAAAACACAGGGCGGGCAGGACGCCTTGAAAAGGATGATTGGCAGTCCCAAAAATACCTGGGAAGAAATTATTTCGTCTCAACAGCTTCTGAAATTC
This sequence comes from Dyadobacter sp. LHD-138, assembly GCF_030929615.1. Taxonomy (GTDB): domain Bacteria; phylum Bacteroidota; class Bacteroidia; order Cytophagales; family Spirosomataceae; genus Dyadobacter. The sequence continues at coordinate 110,958 of NZ_JAVFVU010000031.1, forward strand.
GTGAGTGCGCATGTGGATTTATGGCAGCTGCCCGTTTCCCGCGCCTACATTGCGGCTGCGGAAAGTTATTACGTCTCCAACATTGCTTATACAATGTCTCAGGATGTTTTCAAACATTGGGTGGACACACTTTTATATTCCTGGCGAAATCCCGGGGAGTTTTACCTGGTTCGCAGCGGACTTACTGCGCTTCTGCTCGTGATACGCGGTATGCACGATTTCCTCCGTCGTTTTGAAAATAGTACCATACCAGATAAAATTGCAGACGATTTTGCATTCCTCCGCAAATTCCTTTTTTCAGATAGTATGGAATCCTTTCTCAAAACAAAGGACGAGCGGATCTCACTCACCTCTGTTTTTTACCGGGATTATTATTTCCGGGTTTCACATAAAGAATCATTTCGTCGGTTGCTTGATGTCTGTTACACTTTTGACGCCTATCGGTCCATTGCCCTCACCAAACAGGTTCACCAATTAAGTTTTCCTGAATTCACGGAAAGTCATTCTGTTTTTGAAGCAAATAAAATCTGGCATCCCTTAATCGCACACGCCATATCCAACAATTTTACCTGCAATGATAAAACCCACCTGTGTTTGCTGACGGGCGCCAATACCAGCGGGAAAACTACTTTTTTGAAAACCTGCGGTCTGACCGTTTATCTCGCACACCTTGGCTGGCCGGTTCCTGCCGGCAAACTTCGGTTGTCATTTTCCGATCAACTGTTTACCTCCATTCATCTTTCGGATAACCTTGAATTGGGTTACAGTCATTTTTACAATGAGATCATGCGTATCAAAGCCATTGCAGAGGCCTTACATGCGGGAAATAAATGTTTTGTGATCATCGATGAACTCTTTCGCGGAACAAACCAGGAGGATGCTTTTTATTGCTCAAAAACAGTGTTAGACGGATTTGCAAATCACCCGGATTCATCTTTCCTCGTATCCACACACCTCTATGAGTTAATGGAGAAATACAAGGATTCTGCCTCCGTTTCTTTTCGTTGTTTCAAAACAAAAATTACCGGTAACGACTTCGAAAATACTTTTCAGATTGAAGAAGGGATTGCTTCGGAGCGAATCGGGCAATTGATTTTGAAGAAAGTAGGCATTCCAGAATTATTAAATGAAGTTGTTTAAACTTGTAGATAATCCCGAAGGGATGGCATTATTATAGCAAATACGGAAACAGCCAGGCCATAACCCCAAAAAGGGTGACATAACCATTTCAAAATTATTCCGTAGCTAATCACAACCAATCGGCCACCCCCACGGGGTTTGACGGAACGGCCTGACATTTACGTTCTACAATAATACCATCCCTCCGGGATTTTTTCGGGTTAATGGATTTTTTGTAGCCGTGTCAGTAAGCGGTGCACCCCAGGCTATCAAATTAAGGCAAGGGTAAAAATTTCATTTTTTTAGACAATGTAAAAAATAGAAGACCAGTGTTTTTTAACAGAAAAAGCCTCCACAAATTTATGTGAAGGCTTTTCCTAAATTTATTTTCAACAATATTTTACTCGATCGTATCAAAACCACAATAAGGTACCAAAACAGCCGGCACACGGATTGTTCCGTCCGCTTGCTGATTGTTTTCCAGCAATGATGCCAAAATACGTGGCAACGCCAAAGCAGAGCCATTAAGCGTATGCAATAGCTGTGTCTTTTTATCGGCAGTTTTATAACGCAGTTTCAAGCGGTTTGCCTGGTACGTTTCGAAATTGGAAACAGAGCTGCATTCCAACCATCTTTCCTGTCCTGCAGACCAAACTTCGAAGTCAAACGTCAGCGCCGAAGTAAACCCCATATCGCCTCCGCACAAGCGCAGGATACGGAAAGGCAATTCCAGTTTTTCCAGCAAGCCTTTCACGTGGTCGGACATCGCTTCCAAAGCCTGATAAGAATCTTCCGGCTTACAAATCTGCACGATTTCCACCTTATCAAACTGATGCAAACGGTTCAAACCACGAACATGCGCTCCCCAGCTTCCAGCCTCACGACGGAAACAGGGTGTGTAAGCTACATTTTTAATCGGCAGATCATTTTCCTGCACAATCACATCACGGTACTGGTTTGTAACCGGAACCTCAGCCGTCGGGATCAAATATAAATCATCAGCGGCATCATGATACATCTGGCCTTCTTTATCCGGCAATTGTCCCGTACCAAAACCGGAATCCGCGTTGATCAGGATCGGCACCTGGACTTCGGTATACCCCGCTTTGCCCGCTTCATCCAAAAAGAAAGCGATCATGGCACGCTGTAAACGGGCCGCTTTTCCTTTGTAAACCGGGAAGCCAGCAGCGGTAATTTTATTGCCTAGTTCAAAATCAATGATCGGAGCCTGTTTTCCGCCCAGCTTTTTGATCAGTTCCCAGTGCGGCTGAGCACCTTCCGGAAGCACTGGTTTTGCACCTTGTTCCAGCTCATTTATGTTATCCTCGGCAGTACGACCTTCCGGAACACTTTCATGAGGAAGGTTAGGAAGTTTTACCAATTCACTTTGCAGCTCCTCCTCAATTGATTTATGTTGCTCGTCAAGTTCTTTGGATCTTTCTTTCAAAACAGCCGTCTCACCTTTCGCGGTTTCCGCTTCGGCTTTTTTCCCCTCCTTCATCAAACCACCGATTTCCTTCGCTTTTGCGTTGGATTGTGTTAATACAGCATCAAGCTCCTGCTGTGTCTCGCGTCGCAGCCGATCCAGTTCTATAATCCGGTCAACAGCTGCTTCCGGGTCCTTGTAATGTTTTTTTATTAACCCGGCGATCGTGAGTTCCCTGTTATCGCGGATAAAGGTTGTTTGTAACATATTGGCTGTTAGCTTTTAGCGATTGGCTATTAGCTAAACGCCAACAGCTAATCGCTGAGTAAGTTAGTCTCGGTTAAATCAGGGAGCCGTAAAAATTCCCTTCATCGCATCTTCATAATAAAAAAGACGCTCGTTAAGCACATTTAATGCCTCAGCTTTGTATTTCGAATGAATTAACAAGGAAAGGTTATGCTCCGAAGCTCCGTACGAAATCATTCGTATAGGAATATTTTTCATGGCATCAAGCACTTTCAAAGCAATTCCTTCTTTATCTGCGCTGAAATTTCCAACGATACAAATGATATTCTGATCGCTGTCATTCTCTTCCAGATCTGCGAATTCACGCAGTTCAGCCGTGATTGCTTCCAGGTGCTCCGAGTTATCAATCGTAACCGATACCGATACTTCCGAAGTCGTGATCATATCGACTGGCGTTTTGTATTTTTCAAAAATTTCGAAAACACGACGCAGGAAGCCATATGCATTCAGCATACGGGTCGAATGAATATAGATCGCTGTAATATTATCTTTTGCAGCGATTGCTTTTATTTCTCTGTCAGAAGACTGGTTAGCGATCAGCGTTCCCGGCGCTTCCGGCTGCATCGTGTTTTTCAAACGTACCGGCACACCACGAAGTTTAGCGGGTGTGATTGTACTTGGATGAAGAATTTTTGCTCCGAAATAAGCCAGTTCTGCGGCTTCTTCAAAAGTCAGCTCACGGATCGGGAAAGTGCGTTTTACGATACGGGGATCGTTGTTATGCATGCCGTCGATATCCGTCCAGATCTGGATTTCCTCGGCACGGATAGCACCACCAATCAGCGAGGCTGTATAATCCGATCCGCCGCGTTTCAGGTTATCCACTTCTTCACGCGGGTTTCTGCAAATAAAACCTTGTGTAACGATGGTTTGCTTGTCGGTATGCTGTGCAAGAATAGCAGTCAGTTTTTCCTCGATCGTCGCTAGTTCCGGCTCGTTGTCCGCATCAATGCGCATAAATTCCAGTGCCGGAAGCAAAACGGAGTTATCGCCTTTTTCTTCCAGATATCCCTGGAAAAGCTGCGTGCTCAGCAATTCTCCTTCGGCAACAATTTCTTTTTCCTGTTTCGCCGAAAAAGGTTTGATGCTTACCAGAGAACGGATAAATCCAAATTCATTATCAATAATTTCCTGGCCTTTGGCAAGACCAGCTTCCGTTGCATAAAGTTCTTTGATAAAAGCATCATAATGTGCCTTCAAATCATCGATCTGCTTTGCTGCCGAGGCATCTTCGTTGGCCTTGGCAGCCTCTCCTATCGCAATAAGCGCATTGGTTGAGCCCGACAAAGCGGATAAAACTACAATTTTACGACTTGGATCCGTAAGAAGAAGCTCACGAATTGAATGCATACGTTCCGGTTTTCCTACCGAGGTGCCGCCAAATTTCCAGACTTGCATAAAATATTAATGATTGAATTTTGATTACTAATTTAAGTTGTCAAGGGTTGTCATTTTTGGTCAGAAAATTGTCAGGGGTTGTCAGGGATCGCAAAACGAATCATAACCATTTCCTGCCTACCCTTGACCATAAATGACAATTTCCTGACCACACTTGACTACTTCCCAGCCACCTGCTCTTTCAGCCCCACCATCTTAATGGCTGTCATGGCTGCTTCGTCGCCTTTGTTACCATGCACGCCGCCCGAACGTTCGATGGCCTGCTCCATGTTATTGGGAGTCAATACGCCGAAAATAACGGGTTTGTTATTTTTGATATTGATATTGGTGATTCCCTGCGCTACGGCGTGGTTGATATAATCATTGTGTTTTGTATCACCCTGAATCACGACACCCAATGCAATAACGGCATCGATATCTTTACGCTGTGCGAACCAGTGTGCACCTAACGTCAGTTCGAAGCTACCCGGAACATTTCCGCGCTCGATATTTTGCGCTGTCGCGCCGTACTCGATCAGTGTTTTGTAGGCACCGTCATAAAGTGCTTCTGTGATCTCACTATTCCATTCAGCTACCACAATAGCAAATTTTTTATTGCTGATATCAGGAAGGCCTTCGGTATTGAATACGCTTAAATTTTTATCTGCACTTGACATATAAACTACTTGTTATGAATAGATTATGAAGTAAAATATTTAAAAACAAAAAAAGGATAAAACCGTTGTCGGCTTTATCCTTTTCTGGAACAATAATGGATTACCATTTATTTGCCGACTTGTCCCTCTAACAATCCCATGTACTTCTTAGCGTTCACAACTTCCGATGAAAGTGGGAACTCTTCGATAACACGTTTATAAGAAGCAACCGCATCAGCAGCCTGATTTGCCTTTTCCTGAGCAAGTGCAAGCTTCATTAAATATACTGGCGTAAAAAATTCGTTTTTGTTAGCATCAGCCGCCTTCTTGTAATATGAGATAGCCTCAGCTCCCTGGTTTTTTTCAAGATACGCATCACCGATCAATGACTGAGCACGTGCATTTACCAACAGGTCCGAAGAACTGAAAGATTCCAAATGGCTGATCGCCTCATCATATTTTCCTTGCTTAAGCAAAGCCACACCTGCATAAAAGTTTGCAAGATTCGCTGCATCTGTACCTTTATAACCGTCAGCAATCGCCAACAGTCCTTCATTACCTCCGCTTCCGTTCAATGCTTTCTGCAAAGAATCCGCTTCGAAGTCATAAACTACTGAAGAAAGTGCGTTTTGCGCTGTGCCTTCCTGTCCATCTATATAAAAACGATATCCCGCAAACGCTACTACTGCCACAAGGATTGCTCCTCCGATACCTGCCAGTACTTTGCGATTTTTAAGGAAAAAAACCTCAGCCTTATTGATTTGGCCTGCTAACGCTTCCGGAGTTTCAATAATTTCAAGCCCGGACTCGTCCGTAATTTTCTTGCTCATATCAATTGATTCGTATTTTGGAGTGCAAAGTTATGAAAACTTATTTAAGTCAAAACACTTCTCGCACAATTCTTTACAGTCCGGTGAAATTGATCTTCTTCTTTATATTAACTTTTTGCTTGAATTTTTATTATTTCAACACAATTTTTCCTGGAAAAATAAGTTTAAAAAGCTTTTTCAAACAAAATAAAAACTGCGTAACGAATACATTTTCAGTAACATTACGCAGTTTCACATCGTTATATTGGGCTAGTGATTAGCTATACAATGGATATTGTGTCATCCAGTTATTGATCTCCTGTTTCACAGCAGCAATTTTTGCATCCTGATCATGGTTAACCAAAACTGTGTCGATTAAATCAACGATACGTTCCATATCTGTCTCAAGCAATCCACGTGAAGTCATCGCAGCCGATCCCACGCGCATACCCGACGTTATCATCGGAGATTTGTCGTCGAAAGGCACCATGTTTTTGTTGATGGTGATATCAGCTTTGATCAACGTATTTTCAGCCAGTTTTCCGGTAAGACCAGAAGCTACACCATTTTTAGTTCGTAAATCAATCAGCATCAAGTGATTGTCTGTCCCTCCTGAAATGATCTGATATCCTTTTTCAACAAATGCCTTGGCCATTGCCTGCGCATTTTTAGCAACCTGCACGGCGTAGTTGTAATAACCTTCGCTCAGTGCTTCACCAAAAGCAACCGCTTTTGCAGCAATAATATGCTCAAGCGGCCCTCCTTGTGTTCCAGGAAATACACCTGAATCCAGCAAAGATGACATTGTACGGATTTGCCCTTTTTGTGTTTTGATACCAAAAGGGTTTTCAAAATCATCACGCATCATAATCACACCGCCACGAGGTCCGCGCAATGTTTTATGTGTTGTTGTCGTAACGATATGGCAATGTCCCATCGGGTCATTCAGCAAACCTTTTGCGATCAATGCAGCAGGGTGAGAAATATCAGCCAAAAGAATGGCACCGATCTGGTCGGCAATGTTACGGAGTCTTTCGTAGTCCCAGTCACGGCTGTAAGCAGATGCACCACAGATCAACAACTTCGGACGCTCTTTCAAAGCCGTTTCCTCCACTTTATCCCAGTTGATAAGACCTGTTTCGGCTTCAACACCGTAAAATACAGGCTGGAAATATTTACCGGAGATATTGACAGGAGATCCGTGAGAAAGGTGCCCACCGTGTGCAAGGTTGAAACCCATAATTTTATCACCAGGGTTCAGACAAGCCACAAAAACGGCCATATTTGCCTGAGCACCGGAGTGAGGCTGCACGTTTGCCCATGTTGCACCGAATAATTCTTTCAGACGGTCAATCGCAATTTGCTCAATTTCATCGACTACTTCACAGCCACCGTAGTAACGCTTTCCCGGAAGACCTTCTGCATACTTATTGGTAAGTACACTTCCTGAGGCTTCCATCACTTGCTTGGATGTAAAATTTTCGGAAGCAATCAGCTCAATACCTGATTCTTGACGATGTTTCTCTTTATTGATAAGGTCAAAAACTTGGGTATCACGTACGACGCTTGTGAGTGTAGACATGGTATTTCTCTTGAAATGATGTGATGTTTTTTTAACAGAATACAAAAATACAATAGATTATTTGGTAATGAAATTTTCACGCACACTTTATCTCTATTTCGTCGTTGAGTGGTTGCGTGTACGAGCACCCTTTAATAATTAACATAAAGTTATTTTTTAAATTTTTTTAATAATATTCACTTTGTATTGTAATTTTGCTCCCGAAAAATTTATCCTAACTTTAACCTGGTCTATTCGGTATCGCGTTATTTATGATTAAATTTATTGAAGTTTTAACGCAATTTTTACGACCGGCTATTCCGAATTTCATTCTTACTAAACTCTTGATCAAAGATCACATTTAATCAAACACATGGACCAACAATCTCTTAATCCGGAAACAATTTTAATGCAGGCGGCGGACAACGCTATTGCCTCAGGCGGAAGTGTAGGACAACCGATCACGTACGAAAAGATTCCGACCCAGATTTTCGCTGATTCCAAGGATGCCTCAAGTGCAGTGGCTAAGGAAATTGCAGACCTTATTCGCCAGAAACAAAAAGAAGGCAAGCCTTGCGTTTTAGGATTGGCAACCGGTTCTTCCCCAAAGACGGTTTACGCCAAGCTGGTTAAAATGCACAAGGAAGAAGGCCTGAGCTTTAAAAATGTAATTTCATTCAACCTGGATGAATATTATCAGATGGAGCCAGATTCTATCCATAGCTACCACCGGTTCATGAAGGAACAGCTGTTTGATCATGTGGATATATTGAAGGAAAATTATTTCCTGCCTGATGGAACCGTACCGGCCGCGCTTGTTCGCGATTATTGCACTTCTTATGAGAATAAAATAAACGCAGTTGGCGGACTTGATTTTCAGCTTTTAGGGATTGGTGGAAATGGCCACATCGGTTTTAACGAACCAGGTGCTTTGATCAACGCACGCACCAGGCTGATCACCCTTGACCACTCTACACGTGCTGCGGCTGCCATGGAGTTTGGCGGATTGCATAAAGTACCTCGTAAAGCGATCACATTGGGTGTTGCGCCTATCCTGAGCGCACGCCGTATTGTATTGCTTGCCTGGGGTGAGCGCAAAGCGTCGGTTATTAAAAGTGCGGTGGAAGGACCCGTTACAGAACGTAACCCGGCTTCTTACCTGCAGGCCCACCCGGACGTATCTTTTATCCTGGATGAAAGTGCAGCTTCTGAATTAACACGTGTTAAAACACCATGGGCTGTTGATTCGGTTGTTTGGGATAATAAAATGATCAAAAAGGCCGTGACGCATTTGTCGCAAAGCCTTAACAAGCCAATCCTGAAACTTACAGACAAGGATTATAACGACAATGGTATGAGTGATTTGCTTGCACAATATGGTGCCTGCTATGAAATCAATATCAATGTTTTCAACCAGTTACAGCATACAATCACGGGATGGCCGGGTGGTAAGCCAAACGCGGATGACACCAATCGTCCCGAACGTGCACAGCCTGCCAAAAAACGCGTACTTATTTTCAGCCCGCACCCGGATGATGATATCATCTCCATGGGTGGTACTTTCCAGCGTTTGGTTGATCAGGGACATGAGGTACACGTGGCCTACCAGACTTCCGGAAACATTGCCGTTGCCGATGACGAAGCGCTTCGTTTTATCGATTTCGTGGTTGACTTTAATAAGGAGTTTGGCATCAACAGCCCTGAAGCAACCAAATTATTTACGGATGCAAAAGACTTTTTAAGACATACAAAGGACAGCGAAATCGATACGCCGGAAATACGTCACGTAAAAGGTTTATTGCGCCGTGGTGAAGCCAAAGCGACCTGTCGTTTTGTTGGCATCCCAACTGCGAACGCGCACTTCCTGAACATGCCTTTCTATGAAACCGGTACGGTTCAGAAAAACCCGATCGGAGAAGAAGATATCCGCATCATCGAAAATCTGATTGAAGAAATCAAACCGCATCAAATTTACGCAGCCGGTGACTTTGCCGATCCGCACGGAACGCACAAGGTTTGCTGGGATGCCATCGAAGCGGCCCTTGAACGTTCGAAACACAAGAATTTCATGAAGGACTGCTGGGTATGGTTGTACCGTGGCGCATGGGCTGAGTGGGATATCTATGAAATTGAAATGGCCGTACCAATGAGCCCGGATCAGGTTTTGCGAAAACGTCAGGGAATTTTCAAACACCAGTCTCAAAAAGACGGTGTGGTATTCCAGGGTGATGACTCCCGTGAATTCTGGCAGCGTGCCGAAGAACGGAACAGCGGAACGGCTCAGTTGTACGATAACCTCGGTCTTGCCGAGTACGAAGCGATGGAGGCTTTTGTCCGTTGGAAATTCTAAAATGAACGATTGATATAAAATGAAAAGAGCTGTAAAAAATTTTACAGCTCTTTTCATTTTTGTTAGTTTGGGATTTACCCTAAAGATATATTTTAACAATAGTAGTGCGCAATGATTTTCATACCGGACTTGTTAGCATGAAAGACGGATCGATCGTGAAAGCGTAATCAGGATTACAGTTCCATATCAATCCACATGCGTTGAGCCATTTTCTCAACCATGTTCACAACTCCCTGTACTGCCCCGAAAATAACACATAGCGGCAGTATTACCGGTAAAAAGATGAGCCATTGAAGGGCCATCGCGAAATTGAACTTTTTTAAAATGGGTGCTTTCATAAGATCGGGGGTTATTCAAAGGACCACAAAACTGACTGACAAATGAACTGTAATTTACTTGTTACCAATGTAAATATAGAATAAAACGTTTATTTGATATTAAAAATTTCAATAAATAATGTAATTATTTCTATGCTATTTCATTCGAAGGATTTTCCAGCCCGGACCTACCTATCAAAATACCGGCTGGTGTAGAAAAAAATTTGTTAATTTGTTATAGTAAAGCAAACCTACATCATTAAAATATGGCGTCTTCCGACATCATTCAATTATTACCCGATTCCATAGCCAATCAGATCGCCGCCGGAGAAGTGGTTCAGCGTCCTGCATCGGTTGTGAAAGAACTTCTGGAAAATGCCATAGATGCAAAAGCTGGTAATATTCAGGTTATTTTGCGGGAAGCCGGCAGAACATTGATACAAATTATTGATGACGGAACCGGTATGTCTGAGACCGATGCAAGGATGTCTTTTGAACGGCACGCTACTTCAAAAATCCGCCAGTCAGAAGATCTCTTCCGTATCCGTACCATGGGTTTCCGCGGTGAAGCGCTTGCATCCATTGCGGCGATTGCCCAGGTTGAGCTGCGTACCCGTCAGGCTGACAGCGAACTTGGCACATTGATCCGGATTGAAGGTTCGGAAATAAAAACACAGGAAGCGGTGGCCTGTATTCCAGGCACAAGTTTTTCAGTCAAGAACCTTTTTTATAACGTTCCGGCACGACGTAATTTTCTTAAATCAAATTCCGTTGAAATGCGTCATATTCTGGACGAATTTCAAAGAATCGCCCTGGCACACCCGGAAGTTGGATTTACACTGCATCACAACGATACCGAAGTCTTTAATTTACATCCGGGAAAACTGGTCCGCCGGATCATTGATATATACGGCCGCGCTTATCGCGAACAGCTGGCCTTTTGCCAGGAAGATACTTCCTACATCAGCGTACGTGGTTATATAGGAAAACCTGAATTTGCCAGAAAAACCAGAGGGGAGCAGTTTTTCTTCGTGAACGACCGCTACATCAAGCATAATTACATGCACCATGCGGTGACCAGTGCTTTTGACGGCACGATACCCGATGGCAGCCATCCTTTTTACGTTTTGTTTATCGAGATCGATCCCTCGCATATCGATATCAACATCCATCCGACAAAAACGGAGATAAAATTTGATGACGAGCGCTCGGTCTATGCCATCATTATGGCGGCCGTTAAGAAGGCCGTCGGGGTATATAATCTGTCACAGTCTATTGATTTTGAGGATAATATAAATTTCCTCAACCCCTCGCCTTCCGATCCGAATAACGATAGCGTACCACGTACGGTAATGCCTGACTGGGCCGCTCAGTCGCGGCATGCTGAAAACGGTCCGTCAAAAACAAACCTGACTAACTGGAACAAGTTATTTGAAGGTTTACAAAATACCGATGACAGAAGCCGGGAACTGGCCGCTTTTGAAATGAATTCGACAACGGTTTCCCGTCCGACCTCTTATCAGGAGCAGCCGATGACGATCGCGAGTAAAGTAAACCGCATGGCTTCCGAAGTGATCTCTGCGCCGGAAAGCGATGCTGTGCTTTTTCAATTGCATAATCGCTACATTCTTTCTCAGGTGAAGGACGGTATCATGCTGATCGACCAAAAGGCGGCCTATGAACGCATCCTTTACGAACGATACCGTAAAATGCTTACCAACCGGAACGGCGCCTGTCAGCAGCTTTTATTTCCCAAAACAATCCGTTTGACGCATTCGGATATGCAGCTGGTGAATGAGACCAAAAAAGAAATTCGCAGCCTGGGTTTTGAGTTTGATGAATTCGGATCGAACGAGCTGATCATCCGTGGAATTCCTGCCGACCTGCCAGAAGAAAGCGAGCAGGATCTTTTTGAAGAACTGATCGAGCAACTGAAACAAAGTTACTCCGATTTGAAGCTGAATAAGCCCGAAAGTCTTTCACGGTCGCTTGCGCGCCGGTTTTCCGTACGTTATGCGGTGAAGCTTTCGTTCCTCGAAATTCATACATTAATCGATCAGCTTTTTGCTTCAACAGACCCGAACAGGACACCAAGCGGGGAGGCAATTATTGTCTTATTAACGATGGACAAGTTAAGCAGTATCTTTAAAGGGTAAGGAAACGAAAATGAACCTTAAAGAGTTATAGATTACAAACTTTTGATTTTGAATAAACAATGTTACAAATCACGCCCACTGTTAAAAACTTACTGATACTGAATATCGTGTTTTTTATTGTTGATGCATACATTTTACCGCTGTCTTCCAGGTTTGCATTAATGCCGGTATTATCACCTTCATTTATGCCTTACCAGTTCGTAACCTATATGTTTCTGCACGGTGGCATAGGACATTTGTTTAGTAATATGTTTGGGTTGTTCATGTTTGGCCCGTTGCTGGAAAGAATGTGGGGACCAAAACGTTTTCTGTTTTTTTACTTTTTTACAGGGATTGGCGCCGGGGTACTTTTTTCCGGAATTGGCTATTATGAAAACTCGCAACTACTTAAAGCTGTGGAGGTTTATGTACAATATCCAACCCCGGACGGGCTGGTTGACTTCATGAGTCACCATGCAAAAGGTTTTTATCAGGCCAATCTAGATTTTTTTAATGGATTTGAAGAAAATCCTGCCAATACTTCGTATATTCAAAATAGTATTGGCCTGGTTAAAAGTGTGTACCAGGCCAATATCGATATACCGATGGTGGGCGCATCAGGCGCTATTTTTGGTATCTTGATGGCGTTTGGATTATTGTTTCCAAACACCGAGTTGTTCATGCTCTTTATTCCGTTTCCGATCAAGGCAAAATATTTTGTCGCGTTTTACGGTTTATATGAGTTGTATTCGGGTATACAAAATGTACAATCCGATAATGTTGCTCACTTTGCACACGTTGGAGGAATGCTATTTGCATACATATTGTTACGTTATTGGGGCACACAGAAACAAAATTTTTATTGAAAGAAGAAAATGAGCAATATTGTTGACGACATAAAGAGAGAATTTCAAAAATCGGAGAATTCGCTCGTAAAAATTATATTAATTAATACGGCCGTTTTCCTGGTGTTATTGTTGGTAAAAATAATTTTTACGCTCAGTCAGTCATCCAATATTTATGCCTGGATTGTTGACATGCTTCAGTTGCCAGCATCACCTCAGGAATTTATCCGGAAGCCCTGGACACTGATAACTTATTTTTTCACACACGAGGATATTTTCCATATTCTCTTCAACATGCTGTTTTTCTACTGGTTTGGCCGGTTGATAGACGAATATCTGGGAGCAAAACGGGTGGTTGCCTTGTATTTTTTGGGCGGGATCACAGGCGGGTTGATCTACATGCTGATCTATAACCTGTTGCCTTTTTTCCAGTCACAGGTGGAAAGTTCTACGATGCTGGGTGCATCTGCTGCTGCGTTTTCCGTGGCTGTCGGCGCATCTACCTTACTTCCGAATTATACCTTTAACCTGATTTTTTTAGGACCGATACGGATCAAATTCATCGCACTTTTTTACATCATTTTATCCCTTGCGCAGACCGTTGGACCCAATGCAGGGGGTAATCTTGCCCATTTGGGTGGCGCGCTGGTTGGGTATATTTTTATCAAACTGTTGCAAAACGGTACCGACTTGGGTAAACCCATCTACGCCATTATGAACGGCTGGTCGGGACTTTTCCGCAGACGTCCTTCGATGCAGGTAACTTATCGCGAAAAACAGGTTTACAGAAGTACCAGTGTATATTCTTCGTCTACTTCTTCGTCAACAATAGAAATGCCTGACCAGCATGAAATTGACACGATTCTGGATAAGATCTCCAAGTCGGGCTACGAAAGCCTGACAAAAGAGGAGAAGCAAAAATTGTTTAAGGCCAGTCAGCAAAAATAAAAAGTCGTAGTCATCATCTATTTGTTTAATTTTGTGCGTCTTTTTAGAGAAGGCCGATTACCAAAATCTGATTTTCAATAGCTTTCTATATGCTTATAACACCAGGAAAACTACTTGCTAAGATTGATTCTCCCGAGGATTTAAGAAAGCTGGACCGTACGCAACTTCCTCAGGTTTGTAACGAACTACGCCAGTTTATAATAGATAATGTTTCTGTTTACGGAGGTCATTTTGGTGCCAGTCTGGGTGTTGTAGAACTATCGGTTGCCCTTCATTATGTATTCAATACCCCCGACGACCAACTGGTTTGGGACGTTGGGCATCAGGCTTATGGCCATAAAATATTAACCGGACGACGGGACAATTTCCACTCCAACCGCACCTACGGAGGACTTTCGGGTTTTCCAAAGCGTAAAGAAAGTGTTTATGATGCCTTTGGTGTAGGACACTCTTCTACGTCCATTTCATCGGCACTTGGCATGGCTGTGGCGTCCGCGCTTCAGAACCACCACGACAGACAGCATATCGCGATCATCGGTGATGGTGCCATGACTGCCGGGATGGCTTTTGAAGGGATGAACCACGCCGGTGCAACAGATTCCAATCTGCTGATCATCCTGAATGATAACTGCATGGCGATTGACCCCAATGTAGGCGCGCTGAAAGAATATCTGACGGATATCACCACTTCGCAGACTTATAACAAGTTCAGAGACGAAGTTTGGAATATGCTCGGCAAGATGAGCAATTTTGGAAAAAGTGCACAGGAGGTCGTTTCCAAGGTAGAAACAGTCATGAAAACTGCGATACTTCGCCAAAGCAATCTTTTTGAATCGCTTGGCTTACGCTATTTTGGCCCGATTGACGGAAATGACATCGGACATTTGACGGAAGTACTAAAAGATCTTAAAAGCATTCCCGGACCGAAACTTTTGCATTGTTTGACTGTCAAAGGAAAAGGATATGGCCCTGCCGAAAAGGATCAGACCAAATGGCACGCGCCCGGTGTTTTTGACAAAATCACAGGAGAAATCAAGAAAAAGGTTTACGATACACCACAACCTCCTAAATACCAGGATGTTTTTGGCCATACACTGGTTGAACTGGCGGAGAAAAATCCAAAAATCGTGGGTGTTACGCCGGCCATGCCATCAGGATCTTCCATGAACATCATGATGAAAGCAATGCCCGACCGAGCTTTTGATGTAGGTATCGCCGAACAGCATGCGGTAACTTTTTCAGCCGGTATGGCTACACGCGGCGAGGTAGTGTTCTGCAATATTTACTCAACATTTATGCAGCGCGGTTATGATCAGGTTGTTCATGACGTGTGTATGCAGGAACTTCCGGTAATATTCTGCCTGGACAGGGCCGGTTTAGTAGGCGCTGACGGCCCAACGCATCATGGTGCTTATGATATAGCATTTATGCGTTGTGTACCGAATATGATTATTTCTTCGCCGATGAATGAGCAGGAGCTCCGTAATCTGATGTACACCGCCCAGCTGGACTCCGTTCAGAAGGGAACACAGGCCTTTACGATACGCTATCCACGCGGAAACGGTGTGATGCCGCAATGGCAAACGCCGTTGGAAGAAATTAAAATTGGTAAAGGCAGGAAAATAAAAGACGGTTCTGATATTGCTATCCTGACGCTGGGACCGGTCGGAAATTATGTCGTGGATGCTTATGAAATTCTCGGTAAAGACGGGATTGACGTAGCGCATTATGATATGCGTTTTGTTAAACCACTTGACGAAGCCATGCTTCACGAAATTTTCAGAAAATTTGACAGGGTCATCACGATTGAAGATGGTTGCCTTCAAGGCGGCTTCGGAAGCGCTGTGCTTGAATTTATGATTGATCAGGGATACAATTCGCGTGTCAAACGCTTAGGTATACCGGATGCACTGGTTGAACACGGTGAGCCTTCTGAATTGCACCATGAATGCGGCTTCGATACCGAAGGTATAATCGACGCGATACGCGCTTTAATGCATACCTCTGCTGAGCTAATTATTTGATTTTATTTTAAAAAATATTGTGGCCTCGATTACCGGATTGGTAATCGAGGTTTTTTTATGCGAAAAAAATCAACAAAAAAATATTTCATTAACTGTTTGAAATCCAGTTAATAAAATATTTCAGCATACCATCTCTAGCCGATTTGCGTCATCAACAACGGATCCTGCGTACGCATTTATTAATAAAACTCCGTATTTTTAATAAGTGACTACTTGGACACAATAAAAATTAGGAGTATTTGCCTCCTAAAATACCCTCTATGATTAAGCGTAACAACTCCCTGGATGTACTCCGTGGTATCCTATTAATAATAATAACTGTAAATCATATCGGTGGCCCTTTAAGCAGATTCACTTTCCAACCCATGGGTTTCGTATCCGCCGCCGAGGGTTTTATATTTCTATCCAGATATGTACTGGGACTCGTTTTTGGAAAGCGCCTGCTTGAAGGTAGGGAAATGGAGCTTGCGACCATCTTAAAAAGGTCTCTAAAAATTTACGGATATCACGTAATCACACTTTTGATTTTATTGATCCCGTTTTGTTTTGACCATCTCTTTCTCGGCAAATGGCAATCACCCGAACTAATACCACTTATTGAAAACCCTCGTATCGCATCAACCGCTTATTTCTTACTGTTGTTTCAACCGGAGCACCTCGATATACTGCCTATGTATATTTTGTTTATTCCCATAGGTATAATAGCGCTCAAAGCGTTCTCGCGAGGAAAAAAAATATTGGTATTGGGATTAAGTCTATTGTTATGGATATTCGGCCAGTTTGAACTATCCTCGATTACAGGCTTGGGACAAATAAGACTCGGTTTTTTCAACCTGTTTGGTTGGCAGATACTGTTCATTACGGGTTGTTTCCTTGGCTACTCACGTACTTTAGGAATAAAAATAATCCCCAAAACAAAAGTTATACTCGCTTGCACGCTGATCTTACTGTTTTGCTTTGCTATCGTCAGGTATGGGACGGGACTAGAAGGTTGGTTAATTAATTCCGTTAGAAGTTTTTCAGAAAAATCTAACCTGCAAATTTTCCGGTTGATAAATTTCTTCGTTCTCGCTTACATCATTGGCTTCATCATTGATTCAGGACATTTCCCCAAGTCAAAACCATTGGCATTTATCGGAAGACATTCTCTGCAGGTTTTCGCATTTCAGATCGTACTTGTTTACTGTTATACACCTGTGAGAGAGGAAATTCATTCGATGGGATTTTATCCTAAACTAGCCGGACAATTGCTATGTGCATTACTACTCTTCGTTCCCGCTTTAATGCATAAATACTACATCAATACATTTCGGCCTGTAAAATCATATTCTTCAACAAAAAATATAACATTGGCTGAACAAGAAATCCTAAAATAGGGATTAGCTAAATTAAACCTTAGCCACACTTTATTATTGATAATCAATACCTGCTTAGCCGCAAGTGGAAATGACACAACAGATACTAAAATGCCGTCTTTAATATGACATGGTAACGCTGTATCAATGCGGTTAATCTTTTCAACCTATGTCTTTAAAACCGCATGTTTCTCATATCCATAAAAAGGACTTCGCAGATGACAATTTAGGTCTCATTTTATCGACATATCAGACACGGAGAGGCATTTTCTCATGGAAGGCTAGCTTTACCCATCCTTATCAAATAAGAACTGCTAAAACCAAAATATTCTGTCGCTTCCAGAACTTTCCTTTCGAATTATCAATGAACCTACCCTTATCTGGTTTCTACAGATAAGCAAGTAGGAACGAATAACGATTCACAACCACACCTCTTTAACCGAAAAGCATCCCATCTCTCTTGAAGATGAGATGCTTTTCTCATAGTATTTTAGCGGAACCAGATGTTCCCGTAACACCAGGTCGCGCGGTATCGTTGGTGGTTCTGGGCTAGGCTTCGTACAGCCTGGGAAAAGGTAAATAACGCAAAAAGCCACCCTTATTCAGAGTGGCTTTTGCATTGTAATGGTATTGTGGCGACTAGACTAGGCGTCCCCCCTACTTTACCAGGTTTGGCCGCGTCGCGCAGACCCAAGTATCATCGGCGGTTCTGGCCGGGGTTGCGTACAACCTGGGCGTCCCCGGCTTAGGCAGCCCCGCTTAACGGATCAAGCTGAAATCTTGGGGGGAAGTTACGCATAAAGTTTAGTTAGCCTGAATAGAAAAAAGGGAATATCCCGAACACCTCTTGAAGATGCACGAAATGCTTTTATTTTGGTATTAAAAGATTCAGCGGAGGCATTAGTACTTCTGTTATTAAAGAAGTTTAAAATGTTTAGATAGTGCGCCTGGATAGACCTGGCAACAGTTTTAAATGAATCAAGTCCGCAATCTTCAACAGCATTGTACCAAAGCGCAAGCTTTTTAAAGGCCTGTTCTTTTAATTTACAAGTCCTGAAAATCGCTCCTAAGCTGTTGCCAGCTGGTAGGCTTGTTCAATTAATGGATAACGTTCGAAAACCAGTTTAGAGCGCTGGATTTGAGAAACCGTCCACTTATCAGAACTTTTAAATAATAGATATCGGCTTCTGACCAGTAATTGTTTTAATGTATCGCCATTAGCAAGCGTTTCTGGCTTATAGGGAAGCCCTGTTAGTTTCGCAGCTTCAATGGCTTGATTTTCTTGATCCAGCGCTTCCCAACGGTGTTTTATCCTAATCTCCTGAACAGCATCATAAGCCAATTTTTGCACATGGAACCTATCAATAACTTTTGATGCTTTGGGAAAACACTGGCTCACGACCAACCCCATGCTAGCGGCCATATCTAAGGTCACTTCGCGTACTTTGCAACGAACACGCCTGGATATTTTTTGTAAAATTTCAATAACTGATGCGGCTTCTGTACCTTTTACCATCGCTAATAATGAGCCTTTCCTGCTTTTGGCAGCTTTGTTGGTCACAATGGTATAAAGTTCGCCATTAGAAAAGCAGGTTTCATCAATACTCAAATATGGACCTATGTTTTGTGGGTATAAGAGCCATTCTGCCGCATGCTCACGCTGGCCCCAAGTCCTGTAATCACTGATGTGATCTTTGTACTGTTGCTGCAATTGTTTGCCATCCAGATGAAAATATTTGCCCAGTTGGGAGCAACTGACAGGATTGTTATCAATACATTGTTTTTAAAAAATCAGCGAACTCCTTAGTCATCCGAGTCCCCTGCTGCACTACATTCCAATCTCTACTGATGATCTTACCCGTGTCTTTGACCTCCCAGCGCCGACGCTTAATACAGAGCGTAACTTTTTGATTGCGAATGGGAAAATCCTGGATGTACACTTCTGGCAAAAAGCCCTTTGACTCTAATTTTTGATCTTTATATTCAGATGCAGGAAGATTCTTCTCTTCTAAATAGATATTAAGACCTGTAAGCCCTTCGACAATTTGGGAAAGTTCGAAATAATCGAGGATACCCTCGGGTAACAGGAAGCGGCCTAAGGCTAAATAAGATTCTTGCAATGCATTCAATATGGATTCAATGCAAAACAAATACTTTTTTTAATGCCCCCCAAGTTTTCGGACTGATCCCGCTTAACTTCTCTGTCCGGGGCGCGTAGCCCGGGCCGGGCTCGTGATCGAGTGGTAAGAGGTAAATAACGCAAAAAGCCACCCTTATTCAGAGTGGCTTTTGCATTGCAATGGTATTGTGGCGACTACCTACTTTACCAGGTTTGACCCAAGTATCATCGGCGGTTCTGGGCTTAACTTCTCTGT
>NZ_JAVFVU010000032.1 GCF_030929615.1 Dyadobacter sp. LHD-138
AAGATAAAAGCGTTCCGTTCCACCTCACGGGGTGTCAGGGATATTTCATTCTTCCTTTTCAGACTATCCAAACTCTACGCATGAAGTCCCGATTCAATTCCCCCCAAGAATTTGGCTTGTTCCCTAATTGTTCCGCTGACGGTGGAATGGTACACCAGGCTTTTCAATGTAAAAACGTTATTTGAATTTTTTTCAACATTAACCGGGTACCGTGTCGATCTTGTTAAAATCCCAGGTGAAAGTGGCCGCTGGGGACTGGCAAGTTACGCGAATTGGGGGGCAGCGCTGTTGATTGCCCTGGCGGGTGCCACCGTTTGGACGTTCGCCGTTAGAAAAAGAGAAAGAAAAGAATACAACGAATTGTATTACTGGATCAGGACGCTGGCCCGTTACCGGATCGGTATCGGCATCATCGCGTTCGGATTTTTGAAGTTGTTTCCTATGCAAATGCCGTTTCCTTCAATCAGTAACCTGGAAGCAACAATTGGGGAATATACAGCCTACAAAATATACTGGCAGTCGGTCGGGGTTGTCATTTGGTACGAAATATTTCTCGGTTTCATCGAAGTTTTTGCAGGGGCGCTTATGTTTTTCAGAGCCACTTCAGTTTTGGGAGCGATCATTAATCTCGGCGTATTGTATAACATAGCCCATGCAAACCATGCCTACGACGGAGGTGTCCATGTATACAGTGCCTATTTTTCTTTGCTTTCGGCCTTTGTACTCGCACACGAAGTACCGTACGTGTGGAAATTGTTAATTAATGAACAGAATGTTGACCCCGTAGAATACGTACCGGTTTATCATTCCAGGTGGCTTTCAAACAGCCTGCGGACTTTGAAATATGCAATTGTGATTGGTTTTGTCTTTGTCTACGGTTGGATCCGTTATGATATGCATTACAATCAGGGCAGGCTAAAAGAGCCGAAAATGCCGGGTTTGGCGGGAGCCGCAGGTTTTTATGATGTCACTGAATTTAAAATCAACAACAAAATTCTTCCTTATTCCCCGCTTGACACGGTTCGCTGGCAAAATGTGATCTTCGAAAAATTCTCAACACTTATTTATCAGGTTAACCGACCGGTCAGCATTTCGCTTGCGAACGGAACTCCACAGACAAAAGACGTTGACCGGAGTTATGAACTGGCCGGAATCGGCGGAGGGCGAAGATTCTTTTATTATGACGCAGACACTAAAAATGGTTTGCTGTATCTGAAAGATAAGAACATTGCAAAAAGTGAGGATGAAGCCGGAACGAAGATAAAAAAGACGGATAAAAAAACGGGAGCGAAACCGGACAGTATTCCGCCACTTGCCTGGCACTTTCAGCGGCCGTCCAAAGACCGGATTATCCTTTCTGGAATTGACGACAGGAAAGACTCCATTTATGTCGTGCTCGACAGGGTCAATAGAAATTATGCTTTAACGAAAAGCAGAAAAGATCATAAAAAAACAGTTCAATCTAAATTTTAAAACCATGAAAAGAGTACTTTTAAGTATCGCGCTTCTATGCGCGTTGTCACTGAGCGTTTTGGCGCAAAATAAATCCAATGTGAAAGCGGATGAATTTGACAAGAAAATCGGGCACAAAGGAGTCCAGCTTTTGGATGTACGCCGTCCGGCAGAATACGAGGAGGGGCATATCAAAGGTTCGACGCTTACGAACTGGGAGGACAAGGCTTCGTTTGAGGAACACACCAGACATCTTGATAGGGACAAGCCGGTATATGTCTATTGCCGGAGCGGTAAGCGCAGCAGCGACGCGGCCACTTTTTTGTCTGAACAGGGATTTAAAAATGTAGTGAACCTGGAAGGTGGCATACTGGGATGGAAACAGGAGGGAAAACAGGTTGAAACGGGTTCGGAAAGCCAGGGCGCCGCTTCGGTTTCCAAGCATTGATTATCGGTTTTTATGAAAATTAAAATATGAAATTTCCTTTTTTATTGTGTTGTCTTATTTCCATAAATGCACTGGCCCAGCGTGACCGGCAGGGGACGACCCAGAGCAGCGGACACGACCATGCCAGTCATGTGGACGAAAATGAATTTGCCCATAATCACCTTGAGCATATCCAGGCTTACCGCAAGGAAACAGCTTATGTTCACAATCTTCCGCCTGCTCAGTTTCTGGAAGGGGTCGGAACTTCCCATTTAAAAATTACTACCCAATCAGAACTTACCCAGAAATATTTTAATCAGGGGGTGGCACTTCTGCACGACTTTTGGGACTTTGAAGCCTACCGTTCTTTCAAAGAAGCGATCCGTCAGGATTCTTCGGCGATTATGCCGTACTGGGGACTTTACAGCGCCATTGGTGCAACGGAAGGGACCGACTTTGATCAGGATAAAAAGCTGGCGGTAAAAAAACTTAAAGCATTGAAAGGTAAAGCATCTGAGCATGAGCAGCTTTATGCCGAAGCCATCCTGCTCCGGGATTCCCCAGGTGAAAACAGCCAGAAGGAATACCAGAAAAAACTGGAAATACTCGTGCACAAATATCCGGATGATATCGATGCCAAATTGTTTTTAGCACTTAGCAAAATGACCGGATATGATGTGGAACTCAACCCGCGTGAAGGTCAGATTTACAGTGAATATCTGCTGCGGGATGTTTTAAAATCAGAGCCGGATCATGCGGGTGCACACCATTACTGGATCCATTTAATGGAAAACTGCTGCCCGGATGAAGCGGTCAAAAGTGCTGAAAAGATGAACCAGCTGACGCCGGGCGCTGCACATATGGTGCATATGCCGGGCCATGTTTATTTCAAGCTGGGTCAGTATCAGAAAGCACACGAAGCCTTCGTTGCGGCTATTTCGGTGGATTCGATTTATATGAAAAAACAGGGAATCCCCGAAGTGGATACCTGGAATTACATTCACAACATCAACTACCTGCTTTCCAACTGCGCCGAAGACGGACATTATAAAATGAATTTGTATTATGCGGAAAAATTGCAGCACATGCCTGTGACCAGAGAAAGGAAAGCCAAATATGAAGGACGCTTTTTCTATCAGGGCATTGTGGCGTCGGCAAAAATGGGGCTTTGTTTTGGCTATTATAAAAAAGCAGCAGACCGGCTGAAATTGATCAATGACAAGGACAGTATTTTTACCGGAAAGGCTATCGCTTACAAAGACGGACTGTATCTTTTTGCGCTGGGAATGGACGCTGTAAAACGAGGGAAAGTAGACGAAGCAAAAAAATATTCAGATGCTTTGGATGCCCATTTATACCGAAACAGCACCCAGTCAAAAACAGGTGATGTGATTGCGGCCAGAAGGCTTGGGGACCTGAATGTGGCATCGCTGGAATTACAGGGCCTGATCAAAAGTCTGGAAAACGAAGACGATGAAGCGATTAAGATTTTGACGGTTGCTCAGAAAAAAGAGCACGACCTGGGTTACAGCGAACCGCCATCGTACGCACGTCCGGTGCTTATCAGTCTGGGAGAAGTGTACCTGAAAGCCGATAAATATGATCAGGCGATCCAGGCTTATGAAGCCCTGGGCAAGAAGCGCCCGAACAGTGCCAACGCGCTGTGGGGGCTTTATAAAGTGTACAAGAAGAAAGGTGATGCTGAGAAAACAAAACAATATGCAGCGCAACTAAGCGAGGTGATCAAATTTGGAGATAAGGCTTTGTATCCGCTTTAACTTTCTGGATCGGTGGCATAAAATCCATCCATGTATTTCACGGTGAATCTGTAAATTTCTGAAAATTGAAAATTTGCAGGTTCTTCCTTTGGCTAATAAGTTATCAATTTAAACTTATTAACAGATTGTAAATTAGGGTTATATGTTTTCATTCTTAAACTAATTTCTAAAAAAACAGAAAATGTTTGAAGATTAAATATTAATAACATTACTTTGTCTATTGAATTAGTAGAGTATATTGTGGTAAACTTCACTTTGCTATTAAGATCGTGCCAGTTTCAAGCGGAGAGCCTGTTGGTGTTTTCATTATCTCTATATAATTTATAGATCAAATCAATTTAAAGTGCCTGGATAAAAATTTAAAAAAAAGTTGCGTAAAAAAGAACCGCCCTGCCAAACAATTCGATCTCGAACATCGAATCCGGCAGAGCGGAGGGGATTCAATCGTCTAAATTAAATCAATCAAATGTATGTATTTTATTACTAATGAGTCAAGGTCTCATTTGCGGGAAGAGCTTGTTTTTAACAGGATCATAGCAGCCTTTGCTATGGTGTTGCTGTTTTTTGTTGCACAAAATCAGGTTTTTGCCCAGTCGGCCAGCGCTGGCTCACTGGTGGTTAGTGGAAAAGTAACCGATGAAAACAAGGAACCGTTGCCGGGTGTAAGTATCCGCATCCATAACACGAGCCAGGGAGCAGTTTCAGATACAGAAGGTAATTTTAAGCTAACCCTGACGAAACCCAATGAAGTGCTGACATTCTCTTTCATTGGATACAAAACACTTCAGGTAAATTCCGGAAACAGAAGCACGGTTAACGTTGCATTGGCGTCTGATTATAAGTTGTTAAGCGAGGTTGTGGTCGTGGGGTACGGTACGCAGGAGCGTAAAAATGTGATCGGTTCAATCAGTAAAATTGATCCTGCCGAAACCAAAGGAATTCCTAGTGGAAGCTTCGACGCGCAGTTGCAGGGAAAAGTTTCGGGGGTGCAGATATCAAGCAGTACGGGTGTTCCAGGCGAAGCGATCAACATCCGCGTTCGCGGGGCAACTTCTATCAACGCAAGTAATGATCCTCTGTACGTTCTGGACGGCGTTTTTATCAATAGCACGAGTAACCAGACATTCAGTACCGGTGGAAAGGCGACCTCTCCAATTGCTGATATTAACCCGTCCGATATTGAAAGTATTGAAGTATTAAAAGATGCAGAAGCAACCGCTCTTTATGGCTCGCGAGGGGCAAATGGTGTGATCATCGTGACAACCAAACGCGGTAATTTTGATCAGAAGCCGAAAATCAATTTTAGTACCTCACAAGGATGGGCAAAAGCTGCTAAACTCTGGGACCTGACTACCGGTCCCGAACATGCGCAGTTGGTGAACGAATGGTGGATTAATACGGGAAAAGATACACCGTCACTCAACAGAACTGAAGCAAACCGTCCCTTCCGGGCTGTTTCGGAAGGTGGTCGCGGGTTGCCGGAAGAACAGCAAACGTATGATCGTTTGAGCGAGGTTTTTCAAACGGCACATCTTCAAAATTATGATCTGTCTCTCAGCGGCGGCACGAAAACGACGAAGTATTATATCGGAGGAGGTTTTAATAACCAGGAATCAATCCTGAAACCGATCACTTTTCAAAGAGCCAGTTTTAAGGTAAACCTGGATCAGAAAGTAAATGATGCCGTCACGGTTGGCGTAAGTAATACTTTTTCACGTACCTACCGGAATCAGGCAAGAGCGGGGGACGGGCCTGCGGGCGGGCTTCTTCAGGCGGCACTTCACACGCCGACCTATCTTGCTCCGACAAATGAAAAGGGGGAGCTGGTTGGCCGTGCAGGTTTTGACAATACCACGCTTCTTTTAAAGTACTACGATGTAAACTCAACAAGTCTTCGCTACATCGGAAACCTGTACGTAGAAGCGAATTTGCTTCCGAACCTTAAATTCAGATCCAGCGTCGGTATTGACTACAATAATTACGACGAATCGGAATATTGGAATACATACCTGATCACAGGTAGCCCTGCCGGTCTTGCAACATCGAGTATCGGTCAGTATACGACCTGGATTAATGAGCAAACACTTTCTTACCGTAAAAATCTTGCTGCGAAAAGTTCTTTTGGAATTCTTGTAGGGAATACTTTACAAAGCTCGGTTTCCTCCCGCACAGCCGCAGAAGGGCGTGGATTCGCTAACAATTCGTTCACACAAATATCTTCCGCCGCCACAACGACAAGTTCTCAGAATTGGAGTAAAAATACACTTGCATCCTTTTTTGCCAGAGCGGATTATAATCACGGCGGTAAATATTTAGTGGATTTCAGCGTTCGTGCGGATGCTTCCTCACGTTTTGGGCAGGACAATAAATGGGGCTATTTTCCGGCTATGGGTGCTGCGTGGCGTATCAAACAGGAAGGATTCCTTAAAGATACCCGTGTGATCAGTGACCTTAAACTGCGTACCAGTTATGGTATCACCGGTAACCAGAACGGGATCGGGGATTTCGCAGCTCGCGGACTTTGGGCGGGTGGTTCTTCGTATGAAGGCTTGCCAGGCATTGCACCGCAGCAATTATCAAATCCAAATTTGAAGTGGGAAAAAACAAGTCAGTTTAATGTGGGTCTTGACCTCGGCTTATTCGATCAGAGAATTACCGTTGAACTGAACGCTTACAGGAAATACACTTCCGACGGGCTCCTGACAGTGGCTTTGCCTGGAACAAGTGGATTTAATACCTATTGGAGCAATGCGGCTGAAATCAGCAATAAAGGATTTGAATTTAGTATCCAAACAGCCAATATCAGAAAATCTGATTTTACCTGGACAACCAATTTCAACGTAGCCAGAAATGCTAACAAGATTGAAAAACTGGACAATCCCCTTCGCTACGGAAGCCGCGATTTGATCTTGCAGCAGCAAGGCTCGCCGCTATACTCTTTCTGGGTTTACAAACAGCTTTATGTTGATTCTCAAACAGGAAATACCGTATATGAAGACGTTAACAAAGACGGAAAAATTACTGTCGATGACCGTCGGGTGAATGGAAGTATCTGGCCTAAATTCTTTGGCGGTATTACCAATAATTTCACGTACAAAGGGATTGACGTTGGCGTTTTCTTCGCATATCAGTATGGAAACAAAATTTATAACCATAACAAATTCTTCGGAGAAGGCGGTGGTGCACGGGATGCGGCAAGGGTGATTTTAGCGAGCAATAATGACAGATGGCAAAAACCAGGCGACGTGACTGACGTACCAAGACCCGACGGTGTGAACGTAAATAACTACCGTGATGGCGGCAGTCGCTGGCTTGAAGACGGTTCGTTTCTTCGCCTGCGTTCGCTGAATGTGGGATACACGATTCCCAAAGTATTTACCAGCAAATTAAGAATAGAAACACTTCGCCTGTTTTTGCAGGGTGCTAACCTGTTGACTTTCACTAAGTATACGGGTCTTGATCCTGAGTCCAGTGCCAGCAGTGCTGCCAATCAGCAGGGAATTGATTTGGGAACGCCTCCACAGCCACGTTCTATTCAGGTTGGTTTAAATATCACGCTGTAATCAGCGAAGCAGAAATAAAATAAAATTCTCAAAACTAAGATGAGAAATATGAAACGAGTTCATTATTTACTTGCATGGTCACTAAGTTTTTCGACGCTAACATCCTGCGATTCTTTTCTGGATGTAGAGCCGAAAGCTTCAATCTCTGACGAGCAAACCATATTCGATAAAGCGTCTGCGGAAACGGCGCTGCGTGGTATTTACAATGCCGTGGCAAATTCAAATTATTACGGAACATCTTTCCAGTCAATAGGGTATTTATCCGGTGATAACATTCAGTGGACGGGCTCTCAGTCGCAGGTTCAGGAGTTTATTAATCATAAGGTAAGCGCAGAAAATGCGACGATCAGTAACGCATGGATCGCTATTTATGCAACCATTAACAGAGCTAATCAGGTTATTTCAAAAGTCCCTGCCGTGTCTGATCCTACGTTAACCGACGCATTGAAAAATCCAATCGTTGGCGAGGCTTATTTCATCCGCGCGCTGGCTTATTTCGATCTTGCCAGGACCTGGGGTGGCGTTCCGCTGATCACACAGCCGACTTCGACGCCCTCTGAAAACTCCGGCATCAAACGCGGCACTCAGGCCGAAACGTATGCGCAGGTGTTGAAAGATCTGGATGCTGCCGAGCCGCTTTTAGCGGAAACCGTGAACCGGTATCATGCGACCCGCAAGACGGTTTGGGCATTAAAATCCCGTTATTACTTGTACCAGAAAGACTGGGCGAAAGCAGAGGAGTATGCAACCAAAGTGTTAGCCGATGCTGCAAATTATAATTTACTGAAGCCATACAGCGCTTTTTTCGCAAACAATGTCCGGGGAACACAGGAATCTGTTTTTGAGATTTTCTATAACGGAACTTCTGAAATCAACGATCACCGCGGACAATGGCAGCCGCAGACGAATGGAGGAACACGTCAGTGGGCACCTAACGATGCTTTTGTTGCCCTGGTTAACGATCCATTGAAGGGAGGAAACAGAAGTACGCTCGTTGCGAAGGATAATCAGGCGCGCTGGTATGGCAATCTTTATTACCGTTCTCCCGGTTCGGATCCTTCTTACGTAATCCGCATTGCCGAGCTGTATCTGATCCGGGCGGAGGCACGTGCGCAGCAGACAAAACTGACCGATGCGGCGACGGATGTAAACGCAATCCGTGCAAGAGCTGGTCTGGCTGCAACCGACGCCGTTTCGAAGGATGACCTCCTGCTGGCTGTTGAAAACGAGCGGAAAATTGAGTTTGCGCTGGAACCGCACCGCTGGTTTGATTTGGTTCGGACCGGCCGTGCAGCAACTGTGCTGAGCATTACTGATCCGAACCGGTACCTGATGCCAATTCCTTCGGTGCAGCTTCAGACTGACAAAGCTTTGGAACAAAATCCAGGATATTAATCCTTAAACCCTTAATCTATGGCAACGCTAAATTTGTCAAATGGTTCGCATACAGCGGATGAAGCGGACTTGAATGCCCAGCCGCATTGGAATAATGCTGAAAAAACCACATTCCGGATATCGTTTATCTACTTCTTTTTGCTCGCCTTTCCGCTGGATTGGAAGTATTACAACGCCGTATTTTCAATCAATTGGCTCGATCTTCATTACCGTGATTTCTTTAACCTGGCTCATTATTCGCCTCAGTTTTTTGCTGAGAATTCTTTTCTTAATTTAATCGGTTTACTGGTTTTGGCAGTAATCGGCGGCTTGCTCTGGGGCGCAGTTGACAAAGATAAAAAGGAGTATCATGCGCTGTATTACTGGATCCGGGTCATCGTTCGTTACCGGCTCGCGCTGGGTTTGATCGCGTATGGTCTGATCAAATTTTTTCCACTACAATCGCCGCTTCCGTCCATCAGTAATCTCAATACGCAATACGGCGATTTTTCTGACTGGAAGATATTTGCGCTGACTTTGGGTGTCGTACCCGGATATCAATCGTTCCTCGGTTTGGTGGAAATTCTTGGCGGACTTTTTCTTTTAAACAGAAAAACAACCTCCATCGGAACGCTGATCATTATCCCGTTTACTGGAAATGTTTTTGTGTCTAACCTTGCTTATGGCGGTGGAGAAGCAGTTTACAGTTTTTATCTGATTCTTCTTGCGCTGTTTTTATTCGCTTTTGATGCGCCGAGATTTTACAGCTTGCTCGGTCTGGAAAGACCGACGATACCAAATCGTTTTCATCCTACCTATGCCGTGAAATGGCAGCAATACGGACGTGTTGGCTTAAAATTGTTTTTCATCTTCTTTTTTGTCATCCTGTTTGGTTTTAAAACCAGAAACGGATATCTGAACGATCCTTACCAATATCCCAAGGCGCCGGGTCTGCTAAAAGCTGCGGGTGTTTACAACGTGGCCGAATTCAAGATCAATAACAAGGTCTTGCTTTATTCCCCGACCGATCCGGTACGCTGGAAAGATGTGGTGTTTGAAAATTGGGCTACGCTAAGTATCCGTTCAAATAAGCCGGTCATCATTGATTCAACCAACATCGAAGAGATTAAAGAAAATGACCGGGATAGGGTATATGAATTTTTAGGATCTGCCGGAAGACATTATTACAGTTACAAGATCGACGAAGCGCAGCAGGTTTTGAAGCTTGAAAACAGAAATAAAAATGACGCTGCGGACAAATTTCAACTGCATTACACACGCCCGGATTCGGCAACGATCGTTCTTTCAGGGATTAACAGCGACACGGATTCTGTTTTTGTGAGACTTGAAAAAATCAACAAAAAGTATTTACAGACGGAAGTCAAGAAGCTGGGAAGAAGAAGAAGTCCGAAACTTTGAAATGAAACTGTTCGAAAATAAGCGATAAATAATATTCATTATGTCAATCACAACGAGTAATTCGGCAGAAATCACAGAAGAGTCCAATCGTGGACGGACTGTTTTAACCGACGCAATCAAGGCGAACCAGACAGACAAACAATGGCCCGAATGGCAAAAAAACCTGTTTCGTATCGCCTTCATCTTTTTTGTCAGCATTTCCCTTCCCTGGAATCCGGAGTGGTATAAGGTTGTGTTTTCTATCGATTGGACGAATCTTCACTACCGCGATCCTTATGATGTAGCCAGATTTGGTTCGGGATTGGAAATCTTCGGCCGCACGCTTTTCGGAAGCAGTATGAACGGATATGCGACCTACGTGATCACGCTGATTTTTGCTGTGGTTGTCGGAGCGCTCTGGACTTTGGTGGTTAAAATTCTCAAAAAAGATCCTCAGCATTATATCCAACTGAATTACTGGCTGCGCACCATTGTGCGTTACCGTGCCGGCATTGGAATCATTGGTTTTGGATTTACCAAGCTGCTGCCAACGCAAATGCCATATCCTTCGCTTGGACTTTTGAACACGGATTTTGGCGATTTTACTTTACAAAAAATTTATTGGCTGTCCGTTGGAATTGTTCCGTGGTATCAGGTTTTTGCCGGCGTAGTTGAGATTGCCGGCGGTGTACTTTTGTTTTTCAGGAAGACAACATTTCTTGGCGCAGTACTTCTTTTCGGAGCCTTGGGCGATATCGTTTATGTGAATTTTGCCTATGATGGCGGCGTGCATGTTTACAGTTCTTATTTTGTGATCTTGTCTGCTTTTCTAATGGTGCAGGACATTCCGCGTCTTTACAATCTTTTCATTCTCGAACGTTTTACGGTACCTGTCAACTACTATCCGACGTTTACAAAGGTCTGGCAAAAATATGCCCGAATTGGCGTCAAATCGGCCGTAATTGGTGTATTTCTATTTCTGTTTTTTTATCTATCACTGGTAAATTTCTTGTACGATCCTTATAAACAACCTTCAACAGCAGGTATAAAGGAGCTGCGTGGCAACTACAATGTGACAGAATTCCGCGTTAATAATAAGGTAATTCCTTATTCACCTCAGGATACGGTAAGATGGCAATGGGCTACTTTTGAGAAATGGACATCACTGACTTTTAAGGTTAACAAACCGACTAAACTTGACCTTTCCAATGGCGGAGGTTCACCGATGAAAGACATCAGCAGAACTTTTGAATTGACAGGAACGGGCGGCGGACAGCGGGTTTTTCATTATTACGGTGATCCCGTTGCGCATGTTCTTTATTTACAGGATAAATTCAAGGCGGCATCCGGCCGGGAACTTGGTGCACGCGATGCAACCGATCTTTCAGGCGGTGCACCAAAACCAAAGAAAAACAAGCTCAGACCTGAGGACCAGCCAGATCCAAACTGGATCAGTAAAGCTGCCTGGGTTAACATTGGCGACGAAGTTAACAAAATTGATTCTCGTGCCGCATCTACACGCCGTGACCGCGAATTTGCTGAGGCACCTAAAAACGAAAAGCGTAACCGGATGATTTTGAGCTATCAGACAACGGACGGATCTCGTGTGATTTTAAAGGGAATTGATCAGAATAGAGATTCTCTTTACGTCGTGCTGGATCGGGTCAGTAAAAATTATGTTTTGCCAAAAAGTACGCTCGATGCAGGAAAATATGACTAAGTCCGGAATTTTTATCGGCGCATTTTGCCTGCTTTTCTCGATATCGTTAACCGCACATAAAACTCTGACTTCCGCTCAAAACGGTAGTCAGGCTGATACGCTTGATTACCCTAGAACTTTCGGATTCGGCAGAGCGGCTACATTAGAAGAAATTGCACTGCTGGATACGGATGTCCGGCCCGATGGTAAAGGTCTCCCCGCAGGTTCGGGAAAAGTTGCTGACGGCAAGCTGGTTTATGCAGCCAAATGTTCTGGTTGCCACGGTGTAACGGGCGTTGAAGGCCCGAATGATGCTTTGGTAACGGTAAAAAATCCTGCTGATCAGAAGACAAAAGCAAGGAGTAAAACGATAGGAAATTACTGGCCTTATGCCACAACCGTTTTTGACTATATCAAACGGGCGATGCCTTTCAACCAGCCGGGGTCGCTGACGGATCAGGACGTGTACAACCTGACAGCGTTTTTGCTCCATGAGAACGGTTTGATCAAACCGGACGAGGTTATCAATGCCCAAACACTTCCCAAAGTGATTATGCCGGCGCGTGATTTCTTTGTCCCTGATGATCGTCAGGATGGTCCGGAAATTCGTTAGTATCGTATTTAAAACTGAACAAAATTCATGCCTGATCGAAAGGGAGATAAACCGCTTGTAACGGAGAAAAAAATAAGCCGAAGAACACTTCTTGCAGGCGCTGCAACGGCTGCGGTGGTCCTGGCACAGACGGCTTCGGGAAAAAGTTTTCAGGCTGCGCTGACAAAATCTGAGCTACATTTATTAGAAGATCCAACCAAAGTTCCGGGCGTACCGCCTGGGACGCTGGGAACAAGATCACCGTTTGAAAAACCGGCTAAAGCACCTTCGGATATATCTTCCAGAACGCCCTTGCAAGATTTATTTGGAACCATAACGCCATCTGATCTTCATTTTGAGAGAAATCATAATGGAGTGCCTGCGATCGATCCTGCCAAGTATGAGCTGGTTATCCATGGAATGGTGGATAAGCCGATGGTTTTCACGCTCGCCGATTTAAAACGTTTTCCTTCGGTTTCACGTATTGCTTTTCTGGAATGTTCCGGTAACTATCGCAGTGCAGCGGACGGGAAAATTACCCCGCAGCAAATTTGCGGCCTCACCAGCCAAAGCGAATGGACTGGCGTAAAACTTTCGACTTTATTTCGCGAAGTTGGTGTCAGTCCCAAATCAACCTGGTTTCTGGCAGAAGGCGGGGATGCTGCGGTTATGACTAGAAGTGTTCCCGTTGCAAAAGGCTGGGAAGATGCGATCGTTTGTTATGCGCAGAATGGCGAGGCGATCCGGCCGGAGCAGGGATATCCGGTCCGCTTATTTCTGCCAGGCTGGGAGGGGAATATCAATGTGAAATGGCTAAGAAGAATTGAGCTGTCCGACCAGCCTTTCCAGACCAGACAGGAAACCTCAAAATATACGGAAGCAATCGGTGGCGGGAAAATCAGGCAGTTCAGCTTCACCATCGATGCGCGCTCGATCATCACATACCCCTCGTATCCACAAAAGGTGGAAAGAGGCTGGATCGAAATTCGGGGCATAGCATGGAGTGGCAGAGGAAAAGTTGTACGCGTGGAAGTAAGTACCGACGCAGGGAAAACCTGGAAACCGGCTGAATTACAGGAGCCTGTAATGGACAAGGCGCACACGGTATTCCGTTATTTATGGAACTGGAACGGGCAATTGACTGAAATCCTTAGCCGTACCGTAGACGAAACCGGTTATACCCAGCCCTTTTTAAAAGAACTTATGGCGGCCCGTGGGGGAAATATGGGGTATCATTTTAATCCTGTCACGGCCTGGTACATCCAAAAGGATGGGCAGGTTCTGTTTAAAGCAACATAGAGGATTTTGTGTTGATTTTATAGAAATATCTAATCTTAACACAACTAACATTATCTTCGTATGCATCTATCTTCCCCATAACGCATCGCTTTTTCTACTCGCGGAAACGATTTTACCATGGATTACCAATTTATAGCATCCCCAAATTGCTGACATGCGTAACAATCCCAAAAAATTTAGATTTTCTTTGCTGTAATTCCGGTACTTTTTAGATATTTACGTTGTCTCTATGTTTAGAAGACAATCATCCCTAACGATCATAACTTATGTACTCCGCCAACATTTCGCCTTCTGGTTTTTTCTTACTGGTGCAACCGGTTTCTACACAAACGTATATAGACTTATGTAACCGGTTGTTCTGATATCAGTTCTGGTTAATATCCTGGGCACTGTACTTCTCCTTATGCGTTATTGTAACTGTTAATCGATCAAATTATTGCTTGATTAAGGTTTTACGTATATCTGTGTGCTGTCTTTGAGATACTTACCGGCTTTCGGCAAAAAATAATAGTCTCTATACCGGGTAATCCCAGGTTAAGACTATTGCCTGAACTTTGTAGGAAAAACAATCTGAACGATCCATGAATCCTGTTCTGCCAACATCTCTTATTATTGCTACCTATAACTGGGCCGAGGCACTGCGCTGCTGTCTTTTAAGTGTGGCCCGGCAGAAGATTCTGCCAACCGAAGTTATTATTGCTGATGACGGATCAGACGACAGAACGCGCGCGGTAATCAACGAATTTCAAAAGGAATTTCCTGTTCCGATTATTCATGTTTGGCATGAAGATGAGGGTTTTAGAAAAACCAGGATTCTCAATAAGGCCATTATGCAAAGTGTCGGGCAATATTTGATTCAGGTGGATGGAGATGTTTTGCTGCACCCGTTTTTTGTAAAAGATCATATCGCAGCCGCCGAACCCAACACGTTTGTTCGGGGGAGCCGTGCACGCATAACTGCGTCCAGAACCGCGGAGTTGCTGAGGACCTGTCGTACTGATATCGGTTTTTATTCCCAAGGAGTTTACCACCGGCTTAATGCGATGCGTTTGCCTGTGTTCAGGTCCCTTGGCCGGCGAAAAGAAATGGCCAGCCGTAGTGTCCGCGGCAGCAATCTTGCCTTTTGGAAGGCTGACTTTCTTCGGGTCAACGGTTACAACAACGAACTGAACGGATGGGGGCATGAAGACGAGGAGCTGGCAGCTCGTTTTATCAATAACAACATCATTAAAAAGATAGTGAAACTGAGTGCGGTACAGTATCATTTGCACCATGAGGAATTACCAAGATTAAATGAATCGCATCATAGCCGGATAATTGAAAAAACGTTGGTAACAAAAGCTAAAATCTGCCTTAATGGATATGAAAATCTTTACTAAAAGCTCTCTTATAATTTCAACCTATAATTGGCCGGAAGCGCTTCGGCTTTGTCTGCTGAGTGTGAAAGAGCAGTCGGTGTTACCGGATGAAGTCATTATTGCCGATGATGGTTCAACGAGTCAAACTTTTGAGGTAATTGAGGCGATGCGGCCAACGTTTCCGGTGCGCCTGGTACATATCTGGCAAAAGGACGACGGATTTCAGCTTTCTAAAATCCGCAATAAAGCCATTGCCATGAGCTCATTCTCTTACATTATTCAAATTGATGGCGATTTAGTTTTACATAAACACTTTATCAAAGATCACCTTGAATTAAGTGAGCCGGGTACATTTGTTGCCGGAAGCCGGGCATTGATGAATCGGCAGTTATCCGAAAAACTGCTTCGTTTGCAGAAAGCCAGCATTCATCTTTTCGAACCCGGTGTGAGCAATATATGTAACCGGTTTCATATTACCTGGCTTAGCAGATATTTGGCGGATCGTTATAAACCTCAGGATATTTTTGCTTTGCGCGGGTGCAATATGGCGTTTTGGCGGGAGGATCTTGTACATGTCAATGGTTACAACGAATGTTTTCAGGGATGGGGCAGAGAAGATAACGAAATCGCGGTACGTTTGTTCAACGCGGGTCTTAGGAAACGGGCCATCAAGTTCGGCGGGATCGTTTTTCATATTCATCATCCGGAGGCCGACAGGGGAGACTGCCTTGAAAATGAAGAATATCTGACCTATGCGCTACGGCACAAGTCAGTCTATTGCAGTCAGGGGCTTGATCAGTATTTTGACGTTGTAAATCAGGTTGAGCACGCAGAAAATACACTTAGTCTTTGATTGAAATGAGTACTCCCCAGTTAATTTCTATTATTTTAGTCACCCGTAATGCGGAAAAATTTTTGCAAAGATGTCTTGATAGTATCTACATGCAGGAATATCCCGGCATTGAGATCATTGTCATGGATGGCGCCAGCACAGACGACACACCGGCTATTCTTCAGGCGAATTCGGGCAAACTGACCTATTGGAAAAGTGAAAAAGACGATGGAATTTATGATGCCATGAACAAAGCGTTGGGGCATGTGCAAGGTCAATGGGTCTATTTCATTGGCGCAGATGATGTTTTAACACCTGCCTTTTCAGACTTCGCCAATGAATTAAAAGATCCGGGCAGTATTTATTACGGAAGTGTGCAAAAATCAGGGAGAAAATATTTAGGAAAACTTTCACCCTACAAGCAGGCCAAGATTGGGATTAACCATCAGGCGATCATCTATCCGGCGAAAATTTTCTCTCTTTATCAGTATGATACAAGTTATAAAATATCAGCAGATCATGTACTGAACATGTGGTGTAACAAGAATCAGGATTACCGGTTTGCGTTCAGAGACTTTGATATTGCCGTCTTCAACGACACCGGCGTCTCTTCACTTCAAAAGGATCTTTTTTTTGAAAAGCAAAAAAGCAGACTGATTTTACAGTATTTTGGACTCATTATTTATCTGCGGTTTCAATTCAGAATACTGAAAGGGTTGTTTTCGGGTAGCTGATATCAACTATCACTGAAAACCACACCCTTGTGCCTGTCAGAAATAATCTTGGGAGGCAGATCAAGTATCCTTGCCTGTAGGCGTTCGCTCCATTTTTTTTTCGGAATTAGCTTTGTCAGAATCAGTAATATGCGGCAAAGTCGCATGCTTAAGTCTTTCCCGTATTTTTTTTTCTCTTCGCCCACCAATGAGACAACCTGTTCTAAATACCGGCTTCTCTGATTGAAGCTCTTTTGATTTTCCCCTCTAAACCGAAATCCCCCCAGGATAAACGAGGTTGTATACAATTTATCATGCCTGAAAAACCGAAGCCATAATTCAAAATCAGCGGCCAATGAATAATTCTGAGCGATGTAACCACCTGCCTGCTCCCATAAGCTGCGCCGCCAGAATACCGATTCCTGCTGTATAAACTGGCCATTAAATAAAAGCAAACGCGACCTTGACCAACACTGGGCATATGGCTGGTTATCATAAACAAAAGGATGGCCACTTTCATCAAAATAGGTATTTGAACCCATAATCCAGCGCACGTTTCCAAATTTTTCGAAAAGGTTCGCTGCCATAAACAGCGACTTTTTATGGTACATATCATCCGAATTTATCCAGGCCATGATTTCTCCGGTGGACTTTGCGAAGCCTTTTTGAAGGCCATGATAAAGGCCGTCATCTTTTTCACTTACCCAGTACGCAAGCTGCTTTTCATACTTTTTGATGATGCTAACGGAGTTATCCATACTTCCACCATCAATAATGATGTATTCCAGATTTGGGTATCCCTGGCCAAGGACTGAAAGAATCGTGTCTTCCAGATATGCTCCCTGATTAAAGGAAGGTGTCACAATGGTGATTTTGGGTAAATTTGAAACCATAGGCAATGCAAGCGATAGCAATAAGGGTAAGTCAAAATCGGATTACAGCATGGGTAAAGCCGCACCTAGATAGGGTTCATAAATATAGTCATCGGCATCAAATAATTCGGAAGCCAGCACCATTAGCATGGCGTCTTCTGTAAAGTCATACATTTGATGCCAGTCCGCAGGATCAAGCAAAAGGCACTGGTCGGCAGAATCCAGAATAAATTCATGTGCATCGCGATCGTTGTGATTATATATTTTACAGCTTCCCTTTAGGCATATTGCTGCCTGTATAGTCTTTTTATGTCTGTGCCCGCCCCGGACAGAGTCGTCAACACCATAAATGTAAAAAATGCGTTTAATGTCAAACGGTATAACGCGTTCGATTACGGTCAGATTTCCACGGCTATCTGTGAACGTTTTTAGGTTAATGAGTCGTGCCAAAGTAAATTAATATATGGTTGAAATTTCTTTCTTTTTGCGTAATTCTTATACTTACCCCTTAGCCGGAAATGGATTTTTCGTGAGAGGCTGATCTTTATCCAGGTTAACGGTAAGGGATTTTCATGGAAAATTGCCGTTGGTTCAATCACCTGAATTTGAGACTCAGCAGCCTGAATGGCCCTTACGTAAAGTTCATAAACAAACTGAACGACATCTTTTTTCAACAGATATTGCTCTGCTGTAAATCTGAAACTGTCGTTGATACAATACCGAAAGTCATGAAAATGATAGAAAATCAGTGGAACTTTTAGTGATTGCTGACTTTTAATCCAAATCTTTTCAGCGATGCTTTCGTATGTATATTCCTTTGAATTCCATGGCGCGACGCCTCCCCCGTGATGTTCGAGAACATGTACACCCGCAAACCGCGCTGTCCAGTCGTCCAGATACTTCTGGTCGCCAAATTTTCCATCTTCAAAACGGTTAAAACACCAGGCTAAACAGGCTTTTCTCCACCAATCGAGCGCAATCAGCCCAAGTTCGGTATTTTTGAAGGTTACGAACTGGACACAATATATGCCGCTTAATTCGGACTGATCATAATCCGGGCTATACCGGTGTTTGGTGATCAGAACAGCATTTTCTCCCATTTCGTCCGTCAAAACTTTGGGATCCGAAAAGAATAACAAATCTGCATCCACATAGGTACAATGGTCCAGGGAATAAGTATGGATACAATGCCAGATGGTCGAAGAGGTGCAGGTCCAGCAATATTCACCTTGAGTGCGACTGTCCTTTACCGAAAGCAGTTCCGGAGTTTCGAATTCACTTAGGGAAATGATGGTTGCATGAGAGAGCTTCATCCGCAGAAGGACCGCATGACATGCATCATCGAAGGCAAATATATAAAGGTGAAAATCAGTGTTTTGACTTAGTAACGAGTTGTACATCGCCAGTCCCCGTGAGAGGTAAAAAGAATTAAACAGGGTGCAAAAGTTTTGCATGAATCAGAATACAATTATGAGGGTTTTTACGCAAGTAAAAATATCAATTAATACGATCAGTTTTATCTTTTTTTGATGGAAATTGGAAAAGTAATCGTCGTACCTTTACATTCTTATGACGTGGGTATAAACTTAGCGTTCCGATACCTCAGGATAAAATAAAATTTTAAATTGCGCTATATTTTAATGTAAGCACATGCCGTTATTCAAGCTAAAAAAGAGAGGAAAAAGTAAGTATGGTTGGTTTGGGGACTATAAAAATTGGGCGGAACTGACTGCACTGTCGGGAGGCTACGAAGCAAATGGAATTTTGGACATCACAAAAGCATCACTGTTGAAAGTTAAAACGGGTGAGGCTGTTTATGAGCGCGACTCGGTGTTGTTTGACAAAAAGTTGTATCCTTATTCCATGATATCGGCACTCCTTTATAGTGCTGTTGCATGTGGAGGTGCTCTGAATGTACTGGATTTTGGCGGCTCATTGGGGAGCACCTATTATCAGGTAAGAGACCTTATTCCTTCTTCTGTTAAGCTGCAATGGAGCGTTGTGGAGCAAACGGATTATGTTAAGTGCGGACAGGAACTGTTTGAGGATGAAATTTTGAAATTTCATTTTACAATTGCTGAAAGTATGTCTTCCGTCAAAGCGGATGTGCTAATTTTATCAAGCGTTGTCCAATATCTGGAGAAACCGCACGATTTTCTAAATGAAATACAGGGTTTTGGTTTTAAATACATCATCATTGACCGAACTTCATTCATCAAAGATAACCAACCCGACCGGCTGACTTTACAAGTTGTACCCCCGGATATTTATGAGGCAAGGTATCCGGCGTGGTTCTTTAATGAAAAAAAGCTGCTCGAACATTTCAACAATTATGACATTAAGGTTGAATTTGATTCGTATGTCCCGGGAGAGCAGGATATTGAGATTGACCATGTTAAGCGTGGGTATGACAAGGGATTTTTCTTAATCAAAAATTAAACGTTTGGGATTTTGCAGCATAGTATCTCTTTTTCGTTAAGTCCATTGTGGTTTATTTCTTTTCTATATTGAAGCGTCTTCTGTTGAATTACTGGTCTCTTGTATTTTTTCGACAATCTGTTTACAAGATCGAGGATTTTGTTAGACGGATCGCCAACGTTCAGGGCTAGCTGCTATTCCATGATGCCTCAGCCCAAACTGTTGCTGCGTCAGGTTAATGTAGCTGAAAATATATTTTATTGCGTTTATTTTGAGTCAAAATCCACCATCCATTCAATGCCGAATTTGTCTCTAAACATTCCAAAATAGGATCCCCAGGGACTGTCGCTAATAGGTACTTCAATATTTCCTCCTGCTGAAAGTCCGTTAAATAATTTGTCGGCTTCTTCACGACTTTCGGCACTAATGGATATCTTAGACCTGTTTTCATTTTCGTTTACTGGTCCCATACTTTCGGGAACGTCATTGGCCATCAAAATGTTTCCGCCAATTGGCAAAGCAATGTGCATGATCTTATTGGCATCATTTTCTGCCACTGGATATTCAGGGCTTGATATATCTTTGAGACGTACAATCGTTGTGAACGCTCCGCCAAATACTGATTTGTAAAAATTGAATGCTTCTTCGGCATTTCCGTTGAAGTTAATGTGTGGATTGATAAGTGCCATAATTGATATGTTTTAAGTCGTTTTTTGCAAACATACGCACGAGGCCCCTGTTTTTCTGTACCCAAAATGTCCGTAATAAAATACTTTAAAATGGACGTTTTCTCAGGTGCGAGGTATGGCCTAAAATATATATTGTCAACCAAATACCGACTGAATACAAGGGAGTTCGAAAATGAACTAAGAATACCTACTCTTCAAAAAAGTCACCAAATCTGCTTCAAGTTTTTTGAGCGGTGAATGAAAGGCAAAGTATATTACATTCATAAAAAATGAGTCTAAAAAGCTTAACAGCAAGTTGGGAGACATGGCATGCACGGTTATTTGATTTCCACTTTTGGAGATTTGCGCGCCGACAAACTCAGATTTTCGAACAACAACACTTCTGTTTTTACCTACACCAAAAAAACTGTAAGAAAACTTAGAAGAAAAATGTTGCTCGATCGTCTTTGCAATTTCCTCAGTAGATGGTTCTTGCGCTATCGTGAAAACTTTCATAACCAGTTTGTTATATGTCACTGTATTTTCCAAAAGTTCGAAAAATAAAACCAACTTTCAAAGTTACGCACATAAATTCCTGATTTTCTTCTGCGGTTGATCTTTCCTTTAAGAGAATCCTACGCCAATTTCGGATCTGTTTCCTTTTAACCGTTAAGAAAAACAGGCTGACTATCCGTGCCGGGATCTGATTGATCTACCGGTTTTCAATGACATAAGAATGCGTTTAAATATTTTCTTAATCTGCTCCCTGCGTTATGGTCCAGGAATTATCCATATTAAGTGTAACGTTCATCGAAAAGATGCCATGCGGAAAAAGGATCTGCACGGCATTGTTTATTTTGGATGGGTCCAATACCTGACCTTGCTGGAAGTCTCCGAAAATTACCCAGTTTTGCGGAAGCGGGGAAAACGAAAAACTCATATTGGGCTGGGCTTGCACGGCGACTGTGCCCGAACCCGACATACCTATGCCTATGCTGGCCTGTTTAAAAGCGGTGGAGGTGTCTGTGGTAACGTTCAAGACACCGGGCTGATACCAGTTTCTTTGATCAATAAATTTGTAATTACCGTCTCGTTTCGTGAGTGTTACAGCATTATTTTCTGTAAAACTGGTCAGAAAAGCTTCACCGGCATTAAAGATTACCCCTGGCGCAAGTTCGCCGGTTTTGGCCCAGAAAAAATAAAAATCAGTATTCCAGGAAATGGGTACTTTGGTTTGTGGATTACCAGATTTCACAAGCCAGGCCAGGGGGAAAGTGCTCGGGTTTGAAAGGCTGGGGTTTTGCTGGCAGACGCAAAAACTGCCTGGAGAGTCGGAATTGTTGAGAAAATTGAGGGTGAAAGTTGTCATGATTTAGGGTTGGTTCTTGATTTAAAGTGACTTTTTTTTTGTCAAAAAATACTAAGAATGCTATGACATCAGGTTGTAGCTCAGGTAGGTACTGTTGCTTGCCAGGTAAAGATAAATAAATATGGTTATTGTAATAAATATACTTATTTAACGTGTTTACACTTGCTCAGTATTGGCGATATTTCACTTAAGCAGCGCGTTCATGTTGGACGAGCCCCGGATTTCGGAAAAGTCAGTGGGCGCCGGTTAAGGCATACGCATTGATGTATTATTGAAAATGTCGTTACGGAAACCGTTCACAAAAAGGTTGATAATCATTGACATGGTAGATTGCATTGGAACATTTTGACAATTATCAAGCTTTTTGACGGTTCCTGTTTTCCAGCGAATCACGAAAATCCTTCGGGGACATTTTATTTATTTTCTTGAAACATCGGTTAAAATATGAGATGTTGTTGTAACCGCATTCAAGCGCAATCTGTGTGATGGATAGTTCGGACTGCTGAAGGAGTTTGCATGCATAACCAATCCTTACATCATTAAGAAATTCCGAAAACGTACGATTCGTAAGGGACTTGAAATAGCGGCAAAAAGCATGAATTTGCAAACCTGAAACCGAAGCTGCTTTTTCCAGACTAATATCATCTTTAAAATTTTGGTGGATATAGTACATCAGCTTGGGAATTCTACCGGGCGGCTGGATTGAAAAGGTCGAAATAGGATCAGCTGCATTGAGATAGGTTATATCTGTCGGCTCGTGCAGACAAACCAGAATACGCAGGAAAGAGGAAAGTAAAGTAACATCCTTTTCTTCCAGCATCTGTTGCAGTATGTTAACGATCAGGGCCCTCTTATCTCCTTCTATTTTCAGGCCACGCTGAGATTGGGTGAAAAAATTTTGAATCTCCTTTACATCAATCAGTCCGCCCATTTGGTCACAAAAAAGCGCTGAGTCGATATAGAGCGCCAATGAAATTGCTTCACAGGT
The DNA here is from genome assembly GCF_030929615.1 of Dyadobacter sp. LHD-138. Taxonomy (GTDB): domain Bacteria; phylum Bacteroidota; class Bacteroidia; order Cytophagales; family Spirosomataceae; genus Dyadobacter. Next base: position 22,801 of record NZ_JAVFVU010000032.1, read on the forward strand.
TTCAGACCGCCCTGTGTCCGAATCACTGTACCATACATGCGGGACATTGGCACCGATAAAAGTTAAATCACCTTTTTCAAACGGTTCAATAGAGTGTCCGATAATGCGCACGCCTGAGCCGGAAACAACATGAACCAGCTGACATTCTTTGTGAAAATGAAAGTCGGTCGAGAAGGATGACTGAGAAATTTTCTTGACTACGAACGATTTCCGTGAATAAGCAAGATCGGACGGTATCGCAAAATTTGGTTTCATGGAAAAGTTTTTAGTATTGCAAACATAGTATTATAAAATATCAATCCAAGATCAATTTGTTGGATTAATTTATTATTAATTTGTCTAAAAGGGTTATTCTGAGTTTATAGATGTAAATGTCACAATCGGTGATTTCTTGGACGTTTTAAGGTGTTTGTTTATTATAATGCTAATAATCAAATGGTTGAAATGAATGTAGTGGTTTTTAAATAACTGCTTAAATCGAATTTGATACTTAGTATCATGTTGTCTGTACGGCACTGCTTAAACAGCGCTGTACTGTTTGAAAGTTTAGTGGTAATCCTGTTGGTCAAACTGCAATACCCCGGACTTTGATCCTCCTCAATCTCTTGAATAATTGTATTCTATGAACATTTCTCAAATAAACATTTTGTGACTATGAATCAATTTTACAAATCAGGGACATGGACAGATCGTGCCCGCATTAAAATCTGGCATCAGATTGGACGTAGCGGCGTTCATTTAGTTCAAACAGCACTTTCAGCAAGTCTTTTGTGGAAATTCTCAAAAGTACTGGTGGCGATTTTATTAATTTCTTGTCATGCAGCATTTGCGCAAAGCCGACAGGTATCAGGCACCGTGTTTGACAATAGTGGTACACCGTTACCCGGCGCGAGTGTCCAGTTAAAGAGTACAACGACAGGTACAATCACAGATTCGAACGGTAAGTATACCGTTCAGGCAAAGGATGACGCCACGTTGGTGTTTAGCTATATCGGCTACATAAAGCAAGAAGCTTTGGTAGGCACCAAAACAACCATAGATGTAACGCTGAAATTGGAAGAATCGTCGCTTTCGGAGGTTGTTGTGGTGGGATATGGAACCCGCACAAAGGCTAATCTTTCAGGTTCTGTAACAACCGTGACAGGAAAAGAGCTCACCGAGCGCCCTGTTCCCAACGTACAAAATCTTTTGCAGGGTAGGGTGTCCGGTCTCGATGTGATCCAGTCTACGGGTGAACCGGGACGTGACGATGCCGCTTATCAGCTAAGAGGGTTTGGCTCATTTGGGGCATCCAATGCGCCGCTGATCCTTGTGGATGGGATTATCGGAACGATCAAGAATCTTTCTCCGCAGGATATTGAGAGCGTCACTGTTTTGAAAGATGCCGCTTCCGCATCCATATATGGTGCGCGTGCTGCGAATGGGGTTATTTTGATCACAACAAAAAAGGGAAAGGCTGGTTCCTCAGAAATTGAGTATACCGGAAGCTATGGCATTAGCCAGGCAACCAGGAATCCGGATCTTATTACGAATTCGGTACAATACATGGAAATGTACAATTCTGCCAGAGCAAGAAGTGGTCAGACACCGCTCTATACGCAGGCGCAGATCGATCTGTACAAGAGCAATCCCAACAGCGACCAGTATCCCAACTTTAACTGGCTGGATTATGTACTGGACAAAGGTCCGATCCAGAATCATCATCTTGGATTTAGCGGTGGGAATGAGAAAACTTTGTACAACATTTCATTCAACTATCTTGATCAGGAAAGTATCACCAAAGGGTATTTGTACAATCGCTACAACGGTTTGGTTGATTTCTCATCCCAGGTACACAAGAAGGTGCGGGTGGGTACAAATCTTAACCTTTCATACCAGAATGCAAAAGCTCCGTGGCTTGTCAACGATGATCTGCTCCTTCTGGCATATGCGTCGGCACCCACCTTCCGACCTTTTCTCCCCGACGGAAGCGGACGAGTAACCAACAGGGATTTTGTAGGCAATGGCGCAGGTAACAGGAGCGTGGAAGAAGTGTATGCGACTGGTGGCCAATTTACCAAAACCTACAATGTCAATGCGCAGGCTTTTGTAGAAATCGAGATTTTGAAAGGTTTGAAATGGCTCAACAAGGCCGGGGTGACTTTTTATAACGATCAGTTAAAAAACCGTCAATTTGGCTCGCCTTCCTTCGCATATCAGCCAGATGCATCGGGCAAATATGTGCAGGTGGCCAATGGCAACCCAACATTTTTCGGACTTCTGCAACGAGAGGAAAGGAGCATCACAAAGACCTTTTTCAGTACGCTGAACTACAACAAACAATTTGGAACGAACCATACTTTGGGACTTCTGGCAGGCTTTGAGCAGCAAGAAAATTTAACGGAACGCTTGTCAGGCAACAGATTTGACTTTCCAAATACGACTATCATGGTTTTGGATGGCAGCGGTGCAAACAACCAGTCAACCGCAGGTTCCGCGTCAGAATGGGCACTTCGATCAATGTTTGGACGCGTTAACTATGACTATAAAGGCAAGTATTTCTTAGAAGGCAACATTCGCCGCGACGGTACTTCACGGGTTAGCTCCCGATGGGGGACTTTTGGTGGGGGCTCGGCAGCCTGGAGGATATCGGAGGAAGGATTTATAAAAAACTCTTTGTCCTGGGTCGACAATCTAAAACTCAGGGCCTCATATGGCGTATTGGGTAATCAGGAGATCAATGTGGGTGTGGCAGACCGGCTTAATCTTTCGGGAAACTACCCTTATCAGGATATTCTTAGCCTGACGGCTTACCCGTACACAACGTTAAGCTCGGGTGCGCAGCTGACTCGTCTGGTAACACCAGACTTGAGGTGGGAGAAAACAGCGATGCTGGATTTTGGTTTGGATATCGATATTTTTAGAGGATTATTTGGTGCAACCATTGATTGGTACAAACGGAACACGACAGATATTCTTTCCACACGTGCAGATTTACCAAGCAGTGTTGGACTGTCTGCACCTATTGTCAATGCTGGTGGCATGCAAAATAAGGGTATTGAGGTTGAATTACGGCACAGGAAGAGTTTTGGGGACTTCAACTATGGTGTAAGCGTGCTGTTTCACAAATACAACAACAAGGTAACGAAACTACTTGCACCCACATTGGGTACCATCGAAATAGGCCAGCCTTACAATAACTTTTTCGTGTACGACTGGATAGGGGTGTTCCAGAGTCAGGAAGAAATCAACAGCTCTCCCAAGCAGCCATCTTCCGGTACTTTAAAGCCGGGCGATCTTAAGATCAGGGATGTGGACGGAAATGGTACGGTTGGGCCTGAAGACAGGATTCGGATAAGCCGCTTCCCTAAGTACAACTATTCGTTCAGTCTGAATGCGGGATGGAAAGGTTTTAACCTGACAGCGTTCTTCCAGGGCGTTCAGGGGATTAATACGCAGGTGAACGGTTGGGGTTACGAGCCTTTTCAACAAGGATCTGCGCCTCCGAAAAGATTCCTGGATGCCTGGTCTCCTACAAATCCAAGTAATACGATTCCAGCTACCTACCTGACGGGTTATGCCGGCGTGTCGGGGTATACGTCAACCTATTTTATTCAGGATGCTTCTTACCTCCGCTTAAAGAACCTATACCTTTCCTATGCATTTAACGAGAAAATCCTGAGCAAAATCAAGTCAAAGGGATTAACGGTTTATGTTTCAGGGGACAATTTGATAACCTGGACGAAATATGAAGGAAATGATCCGGAACGTGCGGGTTCCGGCAGGTTTGCTCAGTTTCCGCAATTGAAGATCTTCACCGCCGGGTTAAGTGTTAAGTTCTAATCATGTGAATCTGATTCGCGTAAAAATTAAACAGTTGAAAAAATGAACTTCAGACATAAATATATCTTTTCTGCACTGCTGGCCTCTTTAGTGCTTGGTAGTACAAGCTCCTGTGATGACAGCTTTTTGGACAGAAATCCGCTTCACGCAATATCCGGTGCAACTTTCTGGAAAACGCAGACGGATGTGGAAATGGCACTTGTTGGTGTTTACCGCCGATTGCAGAGTAATCTTTTTGGACTTCGCCGGGCTCACCTGGATGGTTATTCGGATAATGCTTATGACAGGCATCAGCAAATAGGTTTCCAGAATCTCACAATCGGCATTACTAATCCTTCTAACGTGCCCACTGTACTGTACAATGATCCCTACGCAGGTATCGCTGCCTGTAACTATTTTCTTGAGAATGTTGGAAGCGTGACTACGGTACCTCAGGCAACGGCGGATATTTACGTCGCTGAGGCTCGCTTTCTCAGGGCCATGTTTTATTTTGAACTCGTTCAGTTTTTTGGAGATGTTATTCTTTACAAAACAGCCCCCAAAACCGCCGAAGATGCTAAGATTGCCAAAAGCCCCAAAGCTGATGTACTAGCCTTTGTCGTTGAAGACCTGGACTATGCCATCTCAAAGCTGCCGGCAACGGCATATGCGGGACATGCTGTTAAGGCAAGTGCTCAAATGTTGAAGGCCAGGATAAGGTTGTATCAGAAAAATTGGGCCGATGCAGCAGCGCTGACCGGTGCAATTATAAGCGCCAATACATTTTCCATCTATCAGGGAGGCTATGCCAACTTGTTCCTGCAGACAACCCAGCAAGGTAACCCGGAAATCATTTTCTCAACCAAGTATCTTGCTCCCAATAATCCGCAGGGAGGTGAAGGCATGCTGGTTGAAATCGGCTGGTACGGTGGCAATCAACCCTACAAAAATCTTGTAGATGAGTATGAGACGACGAGTGGTAAAATGATAACGGATGCATCTTCGGGTTTCGACCCTGCCAATCCATATGATAAAAGAGACCCCAGGTTAAAGATGACCATTCTCGTACCGGGTGATAAATACGTAAATCCCGATGGTTCCACGTTTGTAACGACCGACCCTGTTTTGACCGGGTTTACCCAAAAGAAGTACATGGATACTTCCAAGCTGCCCTGGGATAGGTCTAAAATTACGGTTACAGACATGAACATTGTTCACATGCGTTATGCGGAGGTCCTCTTGGCGTATGCCGAAGCTAAAAATGAGGTTTCCGGTCCTGATGCGTCGATATACGAAGCGCTTGACAAGATCCGTTCCCGGACCGGCGTAAACATGCCGCCTGTGGACCAGACCCTTTATAATTCAAAAGACCTATTGCGAGAGTTTATTCGCCATGAAAGGAGAATTGAGCTGGCCATGGAGGGACATCGTTATTTTGATCTGAAACGCTGGGGAATCATGGCTGCAAAATTAGCCGGAGTGAAAAACCCTGCGGGCGTAACGTTGTCTTTCGGGGAAAAGAACAATGTTCTCCCTTTCCCCCAAGCGGAGGTCGACAAGAATAAGAGTTTGATCCAAAACGAAGGTTATTAAAATAGAGATTTGAATTGAGCCGCCTACGGCTCAATTCAAATTTATGCTGCCAGGTCGCGCAGCAATCTCCGGACAGCACATTTGGTTTTATCTTTCAGTGCTTTTCTTACGCGCGACTTTTCCTGATTTACAGAATTTTAGTTACGTCAAAGACGCACGCCCCGGCCAACCTGAACCGAGGCTTAATGTTTATGTCGTCAACGCGATAAACGCTGTGGGGAAGGAGCGCCTCGGAACTTTCCTTTGCAGGTTTTTATCTTTCTTTGTGCATCATGACATGCAAAAATGTGAGCCGCTTCCGGGAGCCATCTCAATCACAAATAAACACCTCCGTAAGACCTTTGTTTTGCGTTTCCTACTCGCTTTGTCTAGCGGCCAACCTAATGGCAAACAGTATAAATCGGGTATTGCTTCTTTAATATTTATTTCCAATGCATGATGATCCGTAAGGCAGCTCACGAAACAGAGGTCGCGGTCTGAATATTATTGGCTGAAAGCAATTGCGAATGTTTTAAGATCAGGAATTTTGTCTTGAAATCGAGGCGGAAATCTACTTTTATTCGATATGCATATTTAAAGAGAAATCATAATTTTAGATTGTTATTTCATTTTTGTCAAAATTTGTTTTGAAGCCTGATGCACTTTATAGAGAAGCAATATTTAGCTGACCATGAGCTTACTGCGCATTTTTTCAAAAATGATGAAAAGGCGTTCAATGAGATTTATAATCGTTATTGGCAACGGTTGTACGTTTTTGCGCTGAGTAAGCTCGACGATGAGGCAAACGCAGAAGAAGTGATCCAGAATGTTTTTATTGACCTTTGGCAAAAAGGCAAGACGGATCAGATTGAAAACCTGTCTGCTTATCTGTACAGGGCTGTTAAGAATAAATGTATTGATCAGATCAGACAGCGGCTTGTTCGCGGCCGGTACGAGGAAATAGTACTTCAGACCCGCGATGAAGAGGATCCAGGTACTGAGGAATTGCTGGCATTCCAGGAATTGAAAGCTGTACTTAACATGGCCATGAATAGCCTTCCTGAAAAAACAAGGGAAATATTCAGGCTCAGTCGGATGGAATATCTTTCGGTTCGGGAAGTTTCAGTGGCGCTTTCCATTCCTGAGCGTACGGTTGAATACCATCTTGCTCAGGCGTTGAAAATGATGCGGGTTTATCTACGGGATTTTATAGTGCTTCTTGTGTTATTTCAATCCCAATTGGTTTTGGATTTTAAATATGAATTTTTCGTGAATAATTTATAAATAATATATTTTAGATATAACTTTTAGAAGAACTTAACATTTCTATTGCGGTTTGCCTTCTTGTAAACCGACTTATTTACAGAAGTCCGATAATAATCCTTTGCAAATGAAGAGAGCTAATCCGGGTTTTTCAAAGTTACTTAAGCGTTACCGTCAAGGCGAGTGCTCTGAAGAAGAAAAGATTATTGTGGATCAGTGGTTTAATTCCATCCACCATGAAATTGCCGATAAACCGATGAACGAAACCCGCGACGTGATCATGGCGCGTATGTGGGCTAATATTCAATCGGCTAATCAGGACGAACCGGAAATATTGCCATTGGCGGAATCGCGAAAATGGTGGCAAATGTGGCCCGCCCGAATTGCAGCGGCTTGTTTGTTTGTCGTGATCGGTTTTGCGGCATATGAGTCGGTATTCAAAAAAGGGCTCGATGCAACTTTTGTGGCGGGACGTGATATTTCGAGGTTGACCAAAATGGCAAACAACGGAGCATCAGTGAAATCGGTCACTTTACCCGATCAAAGTATCGTCATGCTCGATCCCGGAAGTTCTGTTTACTATGATGCCGATTTTGGATTGACAAAACGGGAAGTTGTACTGAAAGGATCCGGATTTTTTCAGGTCAGCCACAACAAGCAAAAGCCGTTTCTAGTCTTTGCCGGAAACATTGTGACCCGGGTCGTCGGAACAAGTTTTGCAATCCGCAACGACATGAAAAATCTGGAAGTCGCTGTATTAACGGGAAAAGTGATTGTTGAAAAAGCGGGAACGACAGCTTCACAAAATGAAGGTGTAATGCTAACGCCAAACCAAAAAGTAACCTATGATCAGGAAAAAGACCATTTCGTCACAGGCCTGGTGAATGAGCCAGTTTTGGTAGAAACAAAATCCGGTGCTGCGCCTGTTGCGACATTCAACTTTGATGATGTACCGCTAAGCGATGTAGCCCGTATTCTGGAAGCATCCTACGGTATCGAAATCGTCATCAAAAATGAACAGATAAAAAGCTGTCCGGTAAAGGCGGATCTTGGCCAACATCCTTTGTATACAAAACTGGATATCATCTGCGCGGCACTCAAATCCCATTACGATGTAAAAGGAACAACCATTATCATTACTGGTGGACAATGTGAATAAAACCTAATCATGAACGCACTGACATATGACTAAACCTAAATCTTTACTGCTTCTCTGATACCGGTGCGCTCCGGTTCTTTTAATTACCTGTTTGACTTTCGGATTTCGAATCGTTGATTTTCAACGTACAGGAAAGTTATTGTCCATTTTTTTCAGAGTCTAAAAAATAAGGGAATGAAAAAACATCTAAAAAGTTTAGGGGTGGCCTATACCGCAATGAGGCTTTTATTAGTTCAGCTACTCATCCTCTCCTTTGTTGTCAGTAACAGTTTTGCCAATGAAATTTTTGCACAAGACCTGCTTCAGCAAAAAGTAACGCTTAATGTAAAACAGAAAGAAATCAAGGAAGTTTTGTCGGCTCTGGAAGATAAGGTCGGGGTGAAATTTGTGTACAGTTCGAGAACGCTGAGCCAACGCAAAGTGACCCTGAATATCGCCAATAAACCGTTGCTCGAAGTGCTGGAAGAACTATTTAAGCCCACTAAAATAAGTAGTAAAATAATTGCGGGACAGATTGTTATCAATATAGAATCATCTTTTCCGGATCCGGCTATACATGTTTCTCCGGAAGGGAAATTGAGTGAAAAAACAGTCACAGGTGCTGTCCGGGATGAAAAAGATGAGCTGCTTCCGGGTGTCAGTGTCGTTATCAAGAATACACAACGCGGAACCGTGACCGATAGCGAGGGTAAATATAGCCTGACAATTCCCGATGGAGATTCAGTACTGGTTTTTTCCTTTGTCGGCTATTTACCGCGGGAAATGGCAATTGGCAACCAGTCAACACTAGATGTGTCGCTAAAACCGGACATAAAAGCCCTGGAAGAAGTAGTGGTGGTGGGCTATGGTACGCAAAAAATCGCTAATGTAACGGGCTCGGTAGCCTCCATAAGCAGTAAGGATGTGAAAAGTATCCCAACCTCCAACCTTGTGACCGGACTTGCAGGAAAACTTCCCGGACTTCGGGTCACTCAGAGTTCGAGCGAACCCGGTTCTTATAATACAAGATTTGATATCCGGGGTTTTGGTAATCCGTTGATCGTGGTCGACGGACTGGTCATGGATGCCATCAATTTTGCAAGGATCAATCCGAATGATGTGGCAGAAATTACCGTATTGAAAGACGCCTCAGCGGCGATTTATGGTGTAAAAGCGGCAAATGGGGTAATTCTGGTTACGACCAAAAAGGGGGAAATTGGCAAACCCAAGGTCAGTTATTCGGGTTATTATCAGATTAACAAAGTGACCAACACACCCCGGCCATACACCGGTTACGAATTTGCGGTAATCAGCACTGAGAATGAAATAAATACGGGCAGGGCACCGGGATCAACGACTTTTTCGAAGGATGACCTTGAAAAATACCGCGATGGGACCTATCCCAGTACAGATTGGTACGGGCTTGTGATGAGAAACCAGACGCCCATGAAAAATCATACGATAAGTGTCTCAGGCGGGAGTGAGCGGATTAAATACTTTACTTCAATGGGGTTACTTGACGAAATGGGTTTATGGAAAAGTGGCGACCTGAATTACAAAAAATACAATATCCGCTCCAATGTTACTGGTCAGATTACGGATGACCTCGAAGCCATAGTGAGCATAGATGCCCTGCTTGACAATAAAAATGAACCCGGGGCGCCGGCCTATGTAGATGGTGGAATTGGCGGAACATATTTTTCGCTCTTCATGCAAAACCCTACGGTCCCCGTATTTGCCAATAACAATCCCGATTACCTCAGTGACACGTTCGATGGGCAGCATCCGCTGGCAATCACGAACTCAAGTATTGGGGGCTACACTAAAACCAAGAACAAAACATTTCAGGGGAGCTTTTCGCTGAATTATAAAATACCGGTAATCAAGGGTTTAAGTGCCAAGTTTATGTATGGTTATTACAATCAGGATCGGTTCATGAAATCATGGAAACCCAAATTTCTGATGTACACCTACGCAAAGGAAACAGACACGTATACCAATTCAAGTACGAAAAACAATCCGTCTAATATGTCGGAAGACTACGCGACTTTCCAGCGCACAACCCTTTTGGGACAAATGACCTACAATACCGTTCTCGCAAAAAAACACGGTATCAAGGCCGCGCTGGTATTTGAGGAACGGCGTGAGCAGTCAGACAATATGTTTGCAAAGAAAGAATTTGACCTGAATGTCGACCAGCTTTTTGCAGGATTATCGAAGAATGCCGTCGTTAATTCAACGAATATTTTCCAGAATGATAACCAGAATGTGATCGGAAGAATTAACTACGATTTCATGTCCAAATATCTTTTCGAATTCGGATTTAATTACGGAGGATCGTCCAAATTTCCAAGTAAGAAACGTTGGGGCTTTTTCCCTTATGCATCCGGGGGATGGCGGATCTCTGATGAAAATTTTTTCAAAAATCTGCTTCCCTCCGTTTCAAACTTGAAACTGAGAGGCTCATGGGGCGAAATGGGTGATGATGGCGCTTCGTCATTCCAGTTTTTGACAGGCTATACTTATCCAAACGGAAATTACTACTTCAACGACGGAATTGTTTCAGGACTGGGTTTCAGAGGTATTCCCAACCCGAATATCACCTGGTATACGGTTACTTCGAAAAATATCGGTGTCGATCTGGACGTAAACAACGGGATGATCAATATGTCACTCGACTTGTTTCAGCGTGACCGCTCGGGTCTCTTGGGAACCCGTGTGCTGACGATTCCCGGAACTGTCGGCGCGAACCTGCCCCAGGAAAATCTGAACAAAGACATGAAACGGGGTTTCGAACTCGTTATCGGTCATTCGAAAAGAAGCGGTAACCTTAAATATTCGATATCGGCAAACGTAACGTATACACGAGGTCGTTCTTCTTATATTGAAAGAGTTCCTGATGCCAATTCGTACCTGAACTGGCGGAACAATATGACCAACAGATGGGATAACCTGACATGGGGCTATAAATATCTGGGCCAATTTCAGACGCAGGAAGAAATCTTCAGCGCACCATTACAGGATAATCAGGGAAACAAAACAATGCGTCCGGGAGACCTGAAATACGAAGACGTCAACAAGGATGGTATTATCAGTGATCTGGATGTTGTTCCGATCGGAAGAGGGAATATTCCCGATATTAACTTCGGTATCAGTGGCTCTGTAAGCTACAAACAGTTCGATGCAAACGTCCTTTTTCAGGGCGCCTCCAACTATAATTACAACTTTCAGGGGCCGGGCACCTGGTACATGGGCGGGCCTCTGACCTGGGCAGGACGCAACGGGCTCAGCTACTTTACGGACCGCTGGCATCACGAAGACCTGTATGACGTCAATAGTCCGTGGGTGCCAGGCAAATTTCCTTCGACCGGATATCCGGCTTCAAACAAATGGAATTCGTCCTTTTGGCTGCAAAGCGCACGATATATGCGTTTGAAAAGCCTGGAATTAGGCTATACATTCAGTCCGTCTGTTCTTAACAGGATCGGTGCGCAAAACATTAGGATATACGTCAGTGGCTTTAATCTGTTCACCTGGACAAAATTGAAGTTTGTTGACCCGGAACGCGGAACCGAACTGACTTACCCGATCACGAAAAATTACAATTTGGGGATTAACATTACTTTCTGAGAAATAGTATGAAAACTAAACTATTACACATCTTATCGGCCTTGTTGTTTGGAACGCTGATGAATTCATGCAACGATAAAAGGCTGGATATTAAACCGCTGGATATACTTTCCAATGAACAGGTTTTTCAGAGCGAAGCGGCCATCACGGCTTACATGGCCAGCCTTTACACGGCCATGCCGATGGAAGATTTCAATTTCGGCGGTTTTGCCAGTAACACAGACGAAGCGGGCATTGGAATGACTTTGGCAAACAGTGTGCGAGGTGGAACGAGTACGCAGTGGTGGGGATATGGTAATGTACGGAATGTGAATAATTTACTGGAAAATCTTCCGGCGGCCAAAATAGGTGAAACGCTGAAAAAAACGCTGACCGGAGAAGCTAAATTTATTCGTGCCTACTATTATCTTGCCATGGTTAAACGATATGGTGGCATCCCGATCATAAAGGAAGTGCAGAATTACACAGGAGATAATATTTCGGAACTTCAGGTGTCAAGAAATACAGAAAAAGAAGTGTACGATTTCATAGCGGGCGATCTGGATGAAGCTGCGTCGCTACTTCCTGAAACGAATGCAAAAGGGCGGGTTGGGAAATATGCCGCGCTGGCCCTGAAATCCCGGGCGATGCTTTATGCGGCCTCGTCGGCTAAGTATGGTCATGTGTTGTTGAACGGTGTATTGGGAATTCCTGCCGCCGATGCACCCAAATATTGGCAGGTTTCTATGGATGCGGCAAGGGCAGTAATTGCTTCAAACAAATACGTTTTGTATGATAAGGTGCCCAATAAACAAACAAATTTTGAGCAGCTTTTTCTGGACCGCGACAATCCTGAATCAATTTTGTCCCGTTTTTTCTCATATCCTGATAAGACGCACAACTACGATCGCAATGTCATTCCATTCGGTATCCGGGGCCCGGATGGCTATGGATCAGGAACCGGCCCGACCCTGGAACTTGTCGAACAATACGAATACACGGACGGATCTCCCGGAATTATCAAAATTGGTACACCTGAAAATCCGGTTTATTATACCAATCCAACCGATCTGTTCAAAGATTTTGACCCGAGAATGCGCGCAACGGTCATTGTACCCTTCGACGAATGGAAGGGAAGTGTGATCGATGTGCAGGCGGGAATTTATGACCAGGGGAAAAAGTGGGAAAGTGGTGACTATACTGCGTTGTATAATTTAGCAACCCACAAGCCAGACAACGCCAACGGAACCCTTCATATTGTAGGACTGAGTGGTTTCGGGACTGTCGGTTCCGAGAAATCGGCCTCTGGTTTTTATGTAAAAAAATACATGGACCCGAGCCTCGAAAGATCAAGGGTACGAACACTCGGCTCTTCGCAGCCGTGGGTTGAGCTTCGCTACGCGGAAGTCCTCCTGAATTATGCAGAGGCTGCCATGGAGCTTGGAAATGTGGCTGAGGCAAGGGATAAGGTTAACCTGATACGTGCCAGGGCTGGCATTGTTACGCTGAAAGATGCTGACGTTACGATTGAAAAAGTACGTCACGAACGCCTTGTGGAACTCGCATTCGAGAACCACCGGTGGTGGGATTACAGAAGATGGAGGTTGTCGGACAAATTATTCAACAATACCAAGCCTACGGCATTAAAACCATATTATGACGTGGATAAAAAAGCGTATAGGTTTGAAAGGTCAGTAAGCATTTCTTATAAAACTTTCGGTGTAGAGGTTTACTATGAGCGCATCGATCCTGCGGAATTGGCAAAAAATCCGAAACTGGTGCAGAATCCCAACTACTAACTGTTAAAGACTTTATACCATGAAAAACATAAGTATAACCCTGATATTTGGAGTGTTGACAATGCTGTGCTCGTGCGCCAAAATTGATAATTACGTAGCTCCGAATGGGGGTGTTCATGGCATTTTGACTGATAAAATCACCAAGGAAAATTTCCAGTCTGAACAGCCCAATGGATTTACAGTCAAGTTGTTTGAAAAAGGCGGGAAGCAGAATTCGCCGATCGTGTTTCAGGGGAAACCTAACGGATCATATGAAAACGCATTTGTCTTCCAAAATGATTACAGGTTGCTGGTAACGGAAGGGGCGTTTTTTGCGTTGGACACGGTCGCCGTCAACATTGGAAAGAGCGCGGAGACAAATTTTGAGGTGATGCCTTTCCTGGCCGTGATGAATCCTGTCGCCACAGCGGAAAGTGGAAAAATTACCGTAAGTTATCGCCTGAAAAGAGAACAGGTGGGGCATAAAATTATTGAGCGAAAAGTACTGGTTTCGAAAGTGCCGACGGTTAACAATTCCGTATTTGATTTCAAAACGCAAACCGACTTGACTGCTCTTGACGATACAGCGATACTGGCCGCCAATTATGCTGACACAGTTAGCGGGCTGGTTTCGGGGCAAACTTACTATGTCAGGGTCGCCGCGCGTACAGACAATGTGCTTAAAAAATACAATTACAGCAAAATCTTTACTGTGAAAATGCCATAAAAATATTAGCCATGAATTAACTATCAGGTTATAAAAATGAATCGTAAGACCGCTTTGATCCTCGTATTAAAATAAGAAACGAAAATGAGTATGTCATTAAACAGCTGGCTGATCGTCAGCTACACAGGAATGTTTTTGCTTGGAATGGCTGGCTGCAAGCCCGCGCATAAGGAAGCAGGAAGGCAAAACGACCGGGCAAAATACAGCGACAATGTCAGGACAACGGAATTCCGTACGCCGGAAGAAGAACGTCTTGGCTTTACGCTGCCCGAAGGTTTTGAAATAACACTTTTCGCCTCCGAGCCGGATATAACCAAACCGATGAATATGGAATTTGATGACCGTGGCAGACTCTGGGTAACACAATCGTCCGAGTATCCCTTACCTGCGGCACCGGGGAAGGGGACGGACAGAGTCACGATCCTGGAAGATACCAACGGGGACGGAAAAGCGGACGTCTTTACGCCATTCAACAACAGGCTCAATATTCCGATTGGCATTTTGCCGGTCAGCGACGGGGCATTTACGTACAGCATTCCCAATGTGACCCATTACAAAGACAGCAACGGAGACGGAAAATCTGATCAGGAGCAAGTTGTGTTGGGTCCATTTGGCCATCGGGATACGCACGGTATGGTAAGTAACCTGGTCCGCGGTTTTGACGGCTGGATTTACGCTTGCCATGGTTTTACCAACGCTTCTAACGTCGCAGGAACGGATGGGGACACAATAAAAATGGTATCAGGAAATACTTTTCGGTTCAAGCCTGATGGTAGCCGGGCGGAGCAAACGACATTTGGCCGGGTAAATCCATTTGGAAACGCCTTTGATGAAATGGGAAACCTGTATTCTGTGGACTGTCATTCCAAGCCAATTTATCAGTTGATCAATGGCGCAGAGTATCCGCATTTCGGTAAAAAAGCGCCAGGAATCGGATTTGCACCGGAAATGATGAGCTATGAGCTCGGTTCTACGGCGATTTCTGGCTTGGTTTATTACACAGGCCTGCAATTTCCGGAGGAATACCGGCACAGTTTCTTCAACGGGGATGTCGTGACCTGCCAGATCAACCGCAACACGGTTACTTACAAAGGTTCAACGCCTGTGTCGAAAAGAGAACCAGATTTTCTTAAGAGTGACGACTCTTGGTTCCGCCCGGTGGACATGAAAGTTGGGCCCGATGGCGCGCTTTATGTAGCAGATTTCTACAATCGGATCATTGGCCATTATGAGGTAGCACTGAACCATCCCGGTCGGGACCGTGTCAGCGGACGCATCTGGAAGATTACGTACAAAGGAAATAAACCGCATCAGAACCTGCCGGTTAAAGACTGGTCGAAGGCCACTTTACCAGAACTCCTTGCCGGACTGGCCCATCCTCAGCTGAACATGCGCATGAAAATTGCTGACAGGCTGACCGACGATTGGAAGGAAAAAGCCATTGAACCGATTAAACAAATGATAGGTGCCGACGAACCGGAAGCAAAGGTATTTGTACAAGGATTATGGATTCTGCATAGGCTTAATGCGCTCCCGGAAACTACACTGAAAGCTGCGCTGATGGATAAAGATCCGGTAATAAAGATTCATGCTTTAAGGATTTTACAAGATCAAAAACAACTGGCTCCTCCATATCATGACGTCGTTTTGCAGGCACTCACAAGCTCAGATCCAAATATTGCCCGTACCGCCGCGGCTGTGCTCGGCAATTTCCCGGATACGAAAAGCCTGGCACCACTGACGGCCTTATATGAAAAATCAGACCCGGAAGATTCGCACCTGCGCTACACGACACTGGTTGCCATACGTAACACATTACGCGACAAAAAAGTCATGCAGGAAGTTGCGACCATAAGCTGGACGTCAGCGCAAATTGAAATATTGACCAAAACGTTGACGGATGTTCCCTCCGCTCAGGGAGCAGCTTTCGTCTTGACACAACTCAGGAACGATCAGCTTCCGGCAGGCAAGTTGCCGGAATATATCGGTTATGCAAGCCGCTATGTTCCGGCCGGAAAACTGGAAGAAATTATTCCAATAATACGTAAAAAACTGAGTGGTAATATTGGCAAGGAATTCGCTGTATACAGCACCATGCTTACTGGTATCGCACAAAGTGGTGGTGCCACGAGCGCACAAATGAAGGCGTGGGGCACTGACCTGGCAAAGCGAAGCCTGTCTTCGATCGATGAAAAAACGGAGCCCTGGAAAATATCTCCACTGGAAAAGTCAGGAGAAACCAGCTCCTGGATTATTTCAGAGGACATTGCCAGCCCAACATTCAAAGCCAATCGCATGCTTGTCGGGCAACGGGCAACGACGTCCCGTATTATTTCGGCGCCTTTTGAACTTCCGTCATCCATGCAACTGAATGTGTTCGATAATGACATTTTCAACAGTGATTTAAAAACTGGCGCGTCTAAAAATTCGGTGCGAATCAGGCTTGCATCCAGTGGCAAACTGATTTCTGAGCATCGGTTTAAAGAGAAAAAGGAGGCCAGGAATGATGATGTGATCAAACATGTTGCCTTTGACCTAAAATCATACAAAGGCCAACTTGGTTACATTGAAATCACTGACAGCTCCCGAACCGCCTCCATAGGTGTTAGTCAGTCGGAACCTGCGTTTCTTACCTTTTCGGGAAGCAGTCCGGAGGAGCTCACCACACAGCGTATACAGGCTGCTCAGTTAGCCGGAAAGCTAAAAATCATAGCCTTACAGCCAGCGTTAAAGAATTTGTTACAGGCTCGATGGACTGATTTCAGGGTCCGGGCGGCGGCAGCCGATGCGTTGATGGAGATAGCGCCAGGTGAAAATGCGGCCATGGTGACAAAGACATTCTCCGATCGTACGGAGCCTGGAACATTCAGGCAAAAGCTTGCAGTTTCGTTGGGACAAGCACCAACACCAGTTGTGTATGACCAGCTTGAAAAAGAGTTGTCCGGCGCAGCCAGGCCCTTGCAGGTGGTCATTGCGTCGGTATTGAGCAATGAAAAAAAGGGCATCGAATACCTGATCAGCGCTTTGAAGCAGGAACAGATAGGTGCTGACATCCTCTTTGAAACATCAGTCGCCGAGAAACTAGCCTTGAAAGCTTCTGTTTCTCACCAGAAACAATTGGCGGTTATCACTGCGAACGGAGCGGGTGAAAGGGCAGAAAGGCTTGCATTGATTCAGACTCGTTTGGACGGACTGGGGATTGCCAAAACCTCGGCGGTGGCCGGAAAGGAAGTTTTTACAGTCAATTGCAGCATGTGCCACCAGATCAGCGGAAATGGCGGGCTTGTCGGCCCACAGCTCGATGGTATTGGCAACTGGGGGCAAAAAGCACTTTCAGAGAAAATACTGGATCCCAACAGAAGTATTTCAGAGGCATTTCGTACGTATAATATTGTCCTTAAAAACGGTAAAGCACTGACTGGTTTATACCGGAGAACAGAGGGAGAAGTGATGGTATTCGCTAACCTGGATGGAAAGGAGTTTTCAGTCGGTAAAGGTGATATCAAGGAATACAAGGCGTCGAAATACACTTTGATGCCTGATCAGTTCAGGCACACGATTCCGGAAAAAGACTTCTATGCACTTGTTACGTACCTGCTCAGCTTAAAATAAAAAAGAGTAGCAACTAAACATTAACAGAAAACCGCAAGACAAATGAAATTCGGTATTAACACTTTCCTGTTTACTTCCCCTTTCACAACAAAGGACATTTCTCTTTTTCCGACTTTCAAGGCCTGGGGTTTTGATTCTGTGGAGATTGCGTTGGAAGATGCTTCACATATCAATGCAAAAACAATCAGGCAAGCACTGGACGACAATGGGTTGATCTGCAATACCATCTGTGCCGCGTTGGGTCCCGGTCGCGACTTGCGCGGGTCACCCAGGGATCAGGAAATGTCGCTTAAATATCTTTCGGAGGTGATGGAGATCATGCCCTTGCTGGGTTGCAAATTGCTCGCCGGTCCACTGTATTCGTCGGTGGGGCGGGCAGAATTTGTATCCAAAGAGGAGTATAAACTGCAATGGGAACTGGTTGTCAAAAATCTGGGAAAACTTGCGGACCACGCCGTACAAGCGGGTTTAAAGATCGCGATCGAACCATTAAACCGTTACGAAACGGATTTTATAAATACCAGCGCGCAAGCGATGCAGATGCTTCATGACGTAAACAGCAGATCTCTTTATGTGCATCTGGACACTTTTCATATGAATCTGGAAGAAAAAGATCCTGCACAAGCTATATTAAATGTTGGAGATAAACTGGCTTTGTTACACGCTTCCGGAAGTGACCGTGGCACACCGGGAGGAGACCAGATCAATTGGGACAGGATTTTCTACGCACTGAACACAACGGGTTATGCAGGTGACGTTGTGATCGAATCATTTACACCGGAAGTGAAAATTATCGCAAAGGCAGCTTCCATTTGGCGTAAGATTGAGCCTTCGGTCCAGACTATTGCGGTAGAAGGGTTGAAATTTTTAAAAAAATGCAGAAGCCAAGGACTCGTGCCCATGGGGTTACTGCAAAAATGATAGTCCAAGGAAGATTAATTGGAGAATCGGACCTGTCACCATCTGCGATGGTTTGTCAACAATCGCAGATGGAATTGATTGTTGCCAACCGAAACGATGTTGCTGTCAATAACGGCGGTCGCGGCCAGACTTCCGGCTGGAGAATAAATATTTTCATTTAGAATTAAGTAGCAGTGAAAAATTAGTTTATATGATTGATTTTTATAATAAGCTATTAATCATTCGGTTACTGGGTTAATCGCATATAGCTAATTGCCAGCTGCTACTTACATAGATCCTTCCCTTAGATTTTAGTGAGTTTGCATGCGGCTCAATCGTAGCCGGGCCATCGTAAAAAACCGCATATCTTGCGTCTGTCAGGAAGCGGATGGTGGCCTTTTTCCAACCCGCTGCCAATAGCAGCACAATCAGATATTTTGTCATACAGGCCTGGTAAACAACAGTGGTATAAATACTTGTTAGATTTAATTAATTAACCTGATCACGATTTTTTTTGCAGTGCTATCGGATTTCTGAAATGGTTATCGCATCCTTCCAGGGTTATGACGTGAATGTTTGCAATACGATCATCCCTTCTGGATTATCTATAAGTTTAAACAATTTCAATAGCATCCTTAACGAAAAGAATAAATTTCTTTCCATTAACCCATGGACTTCAAATCCATTGTGGTTTGGTTACGATCGGTTTTGCTGCCGATTTTATCGGGTTCGAGACGGGTTTGAAAGACAGACCGGTTCAGAACTCTTTTGTAAATATGGTCTTGCTGCGAAAAACGGACAGTGCAGAAACAATACTTTGTAACTTTTCATTACAAGTTGATTATATTTGATTTGTACATTTAAAAAGTGTTTTTGCAATAATTTACCACCTCTTTAATACATACAATGGGCTCAACGATTAAATCAGTTGCTATCTACCCTCCGCTAGGCGTTGCCAGGGTAGGAAATTCCAGTGAGTTTTTCTTTGCTTCGGAAATACCTGGCCATCCGGCCGTTCCGGAAAATGGTTTTAAGGACGACCTTGGGAGGGTGAAAAAGCAGGCAGTGCGTTTCCGTATTTATGGATTGGATGAAGATGGAAACGTTGTCAGGGAATTAACTGCCGATCTTGCCGGGATCAGCTGGAGGGCACATATTGCCAACCGTAAAGCGGGCTGGTATCAATTTTTGAACGCGCTGGATTTACCCGGGTTAGGGATACCTGCTGCTTTTCGGAATGGAACAGTTACAGGCAGTGACCGTGCGAAGCTTGTCATTGATCCGGGATCCAGGACCATCAGCGGGAAAAACGTCACGGGCCTGGAGTATCATTTTACGGGAGGTAAGTTTTATGAGCTGGAAGTACCACTTGGAGAGGTACGGACAGATGAGAAAGGCAGACTTGTCTTTTTGGGGGGCGACGGTACATCCGCATCTTATACCAATGCCGCTGCAACCACTTTTGCCAATAACGATGGCTGGCATGATGATGTATCAGATGGCACAATACGCGCGACCGTAACGTTTGAAGGTGAAACATTTGAAGCGACCCCTGCTATGGTGGTCGTAACGCCTCCTAATTTCGGGCAGGGGTTGTATTCTGTGGTGACGATGTACGATGTCGTTAGTGACCTTTACATTCGTAACGGCTGGATGCAAAAGCCAGACGATATTGTTTTTTATGAACATATCTATCCGATTCTGGACCGCACCGTGCAGACGCAGTGGGTGAATGAGGGTTTTTATATCCTTTTCGGCCAAAACTCCCCAAGTGATTTTACTGCGAATGACATCCTGAAGAAATTATCGGACCCGTCCGACAGTAACCGGGAGGCACGCGATAAAGTATTCAACTGGTACCGGAAGCCCGATGGAGATCAATATGAGCCTGAAAAAATTCCGCCATTCTACGGTGATGCTTTCGGCGACTACGAGGCCTTACCTAATGTGGATTTACCGCTGACCGTCACACAGTATGAATGTATGGAACGTTGGGCAAAAGGCGATTTTACGACCGGTAAGCCGCACGGAATGACAGCTTTTGACGACCTCAGTCCGGTTGAACAGACGGTGGCACTGAACCGGGCACCGTTGGAAGAATGTCTGGGAGGTCCTTTTCACCCCGGAATTGAAATCACGTGGCCTTTCCGTAACCTTATTTTCTGGGATCAGCCATTCAGGATAAAAATACTTCCGGAGAACGAAACTCCGGCTGATGACTATGGTCCGCTGTTGTCGCCTGCCATTGCCCTGGCTCCCAATGGTCCACTTGACGGAAGCGGGCCTGGTTCGTTAAGCCGTTGGCTGGGCGTGCCATGGCAAACCGATGAGGCAAGTTGTCTCTCGGGTTACGACCCGTCGCTGTATCTCACGATACCGTCGTTTTGGGCCGCGCGCGTTCCGAACCAGGTATTGTCGAAAGATAGTTTTACCCGCCTTTCCGATACCGGTATGAATGATGCGCAACGGTTAAAACACCTGGATTATCGCCAGGACTGGCTGCGCGACTTTGGTTCTCAATATCAGCCTAAGATCAATAAGATGGTCAAACGCTGGCATGAACTGGGCATTATTGTGCAACATCCATTGCCGCAAACAGGAACGACCAAATGGCTGCCCGAAAAATTATGGGTGGAGTCCGACCGCGTAGGTTTTACCGAAGATGATCCGACTTACAAACAGGTATTGGAGGCTGAAAATGCGACACCGCGGGTGGTGCACGAAGCGGTTGTATTGTTGAAAACGGTTGCCGGAGACACGGAAAATCCAGCGAGACCGGAACGTAAACGACGTAGTTTCCGCAGGGATGAGAGATAAATGAAAAATGATATTTCCGTACTGATTGCCGGTGGAGGCCCCGCGGGCATTGCTACTGCATTGAGCCTTTTGAACAGAGGTATAAAATGCATGATTGCGGAACCCGGAATGCCGGCCACACATAAGGTTGGTGAGACCATTCCTCCCAATGCCAAACCGATGCTTATCAGATCCGGGATCGACCAGCTACTGGCCGATCCCGAACATCTGCCCTGTTACGGTAACAGTTTTATTTGGGGCAGCGACGTAGCCGACGAAACCAGTTTTATTAGACAAACCTACCAGCAGGGCTGGCATATTAACCGGATTTTTTTTGAAAAACAGCTGCGAGCGCATGTATTATCCAACGGAGTTATCTGGTTACAGGGGCAACGGGTGACGTATTGTAGAAAACAGGAAGTTGGCTGGGAAGTGATTTTACAGGACGGGGACAATACCAAGTCCGTGCTCTGTGACTTTTTGGTTGATGCCACAGGAAGGAGTTGCCGGATAGCCCGTTTTCTGGGATTACAACGTACCCGTATGGATACCCTGACAGGCATCTCGGCCATGATAGCGACCGCGGAAAGCATACAGCCGCATCATACGTACATAGAAGCTACGGCGGATGGCTGGTGGTATGCTGCGCCTTTGTCTGATAAAAAGCTCTCCCTGGTCTTTATGACAGATGCGGATCTGATGGATCAGCAGATGCGGCAAACAGATTATTTTCAGAAAAATGCAGCAAAAACTGCGCTGATCGGGCCCTTACTGAAAGGAGATATATGCGAGGAGAATATCCAGACGGCGCTGCATCCTGCTTCTACTTCTTTGCTGACGCGGCGGTTTGGTGATTCCTGGTTGGCCGTGGGAGATGCCGCTCATGCCTTCGATCCCTTGTCTTCCTATGGTATTGTGTCGGCACTGGAAGGGGGTTATTATGCGGGTCATGCGATTGCTGATGCGTTGTCGGATGAAGAGGATGCGCTGCCAGCTTATGATGGGATTATCAGCCAGGCTTTTCAAATTTACCTGAAAATGCATGCGCAACAATATCAATTAGAGAAGCGATGGGAAGACTCGACTTTTTGGCAGAGGCGCAGGCAAGGGTACTGAGCCGTATCTGCGTGGTTTTCTTATGAAAATGAGTCTAGCTATTCACCAGGCAGCAGTGGAATGTTCGGTAAATACTTTATTTTTATGAAGGAGCTTATAAACTGAATCACCCTATGTTAAGAAAATTATTTTTAACGCTGCTTGTTGTCCCTCTTTTGCATTCCACTTTTGCACAAGCAAGGTTATCGGTTGCTGCTTCGGGAACAACGCCGTATGGTAGCAATGCTAAAACCGGTAAGTATGCCGATTTGAGGGGTTTTAGGATGTACTATGAAGTTTATGGTAAAGGGGAGCCCATGCTGCTGATTCATGGAAACGGTGGTTCTATTAAAGATTTTAAAAACCAAATTCCTTATTTCTCAAAAAAATACAAGGTAATTGTTGCTGATAGCCGGGCACAGGGGAAGTCTGTCGATCGCATGGACTCGCTTTCCTACGAAATGATGGCTGATGACTTTAATGCGTTGCTTAACAAGCTTGGGGTGGACTCATGCTACGTCATAGGTTGGAGTGATGGCGGGATCAACGGGTTGCTTTTAGCGAAGCGTAATCCTGAAAAAGTCAAAAAACTGGCTATTACCGGCGCCAATTTATGGCCAGATACGACGGCAATTGAGCCTGCGCTTATGCAATGGATTGTGTCTGGAAATGACAGTTTGGCCAGGGTCCCGCAAATTCCGGTTGTTAAAGCGCAAAAGAAACTTTTGAATCTGATGGTGTTCAATCCGCACATTTCCACTGCTGACTTAAAGATGGTCAAATGTCCGACGCTGGTTATCGGAGGTGACAATGATGTGATTCTTCCAAAGCATACGATGATCATCGCTGAGGCTATTTCAAAGTCTTACCTTTGGATTTTACCAAATTCAGGGCATTCGACGCTTGTGATCTACAAAAATATGTTCAATAGCGTAGTCGGGGATTTCTTTAAAAAACCATATCGGAAAGAGAAAGGATTGGCTCAACTGAATTAAGAAAAATCCTTAGTTTTATCATTGTGTACATCCTGGATTCACAAAATTGGAATAAGGCAACTTGTATTAACCTAATGAAGCGAAAAGTTCAAATATGGATAATTCGGAAAATGAGAAACCCCTGTGTGACAATACCTATGTTCTTGAGAAATTCCCGGGAAAGGGCGGGTGGACCTACGTCCGGATTCCCGAAATTTCTCCGGATAAACATTCGCATTTTGGTTGGGTAAGAGTCCGGGGAACAATTGAGGGGTTTGAAATAAAAAATTGCAATTTGATGCCGATGGGCGAGGGGAAGTTATTTCTGCCGGTACGGGCGGAAATAAGAAAAGCAATTAAAAAACAGTCAGGTGATTCTGTCCATATAAGATTGTTTCCCGACAGGCTGCCAACAACGATCCCGGAAGAGCTAAAACTTTGTTTGGAGGATGAGCCAGGCGTTTTTGAGTTTTTTTTGACTTATACCAATGCAGAACAAAAGGCATGCGTCGAATGGATCTATTCAGCAAAAAACGATGATACGAAAGTCGAGCGTATTGTTAAAACAATTGATAAAATTGTAAGGAATCAAAAATTAGTAGCAAATAGTCAGGCTTCAAGACGGTCAAAGGTCCAATAGTTTACGGTTTTTTTAGTCTCTGCCTTACTTTTTAATCCGTAGATATTGTGCGCATCAGGGATACAGGACAGTACAGGATACGATCTTTAAGTATAAATTGGAATATTGTGATAAATTATAATATATTTTCTATATATCGAATTGCTGTCCTGATCGATAACTCTGTAAACCTATTAACATGCGTAACGTTGCAGCCACGCTCGAAGACGAGTCCTATCTGGGGGAGTTGTGGTGTCGTCTTAAACAGGGCGATGGGGCTGCTTTCGATGAGCTGGCGAAACGCAGGTACAGGCTTTTATTCAATTATGCAACAAAGTTCTCCAAAGATACGGACCTGATTAAGGATTGCATTCAGGATCTTTTTCTCGAATTATGGTACCGTAGAAACAATCTGACCGACACCACCTACGTAACCGTTTACCTTATTCGCGCATTGCGAAATAACCTTTTAAGAAAAATCCGGATCGATAACCGGATTGACATTTCGGCAGATATTTCGGAAAGTTATGACGTCTTCACAGATAACCTTACCGTTGAATCCATTCTGATCAGTTCCGAATCCATGACAGAAAAGGAACGGGGAATCCGCAGCGCGATCAACCGCCTTCCAAGACGTCAGCAGGAGGTCATTTTTCTCAAATTCTACGAGGGGCTTTCACACGATGATATTGCCAGCGTGATGAAAGTAGAGCGGCAGACTGTCTCTAACTTTTTATATCGGGCAATTAGTCAGCTTAAAAATGATCTCCCAGTGTTTACCGGTATCATCACCCAAATGATCTGCATTTTCTTTGTTTGAACGCTTCACAGGCCGTTTAATTCTCTTTTTTCTTCCGGCAACATCATCTTTGAAGTCTCGTTTTCTTCTTTATTTTAAATTATTTATAAAATTTTTCTCAAAAAAGGGTATCTGTATATCAATTTGTACTATTTCATTATAGAATTTAATGAGAGCAAGTGCACATGCAGGATTATCGTAACTATGAGCTGAAAGATTTCCTTACCGATGAAGCATTTTGCAGGTGGGTAATGCATAAAAAAGCCGAAGACAATACTTTCTGGGAAAACTGGATAAGGAAGAACCCTGACCGGGCAGCACTGATCAGCGCGGCAAAAAGCCTGATCGGTGAAATGCGGCATGCGCAGGAATATCTTCCGGAAGAGGAGTTACAACAGGAATTGCTACGCCTTACAGAGGCAAGGAACGCAGGCAGCGAAAGTCAAACTGATATTTCGCCGCAACGCAACTGGTTTGGTAAATTTGTGGCGGCAACGGTTGTGCTGGCTTTCATGGCGATTTCGTATCATTTTTATGCTGAGAAAAGAGAACAAGCCGAGGATGTTTCAGGTTATAAAACGCTTACAGAAGTAAATAAGGAAGCGTTAATCGAAATTGTAAATACCGGCACCGCGATAAAACCAGTTGCGTTGGCGGATGGCAGCAAGGTAAAATTATCACCCAACAGCAGGATCAGTTACAGTTCACATTTTGTCACTAAAAAACGCGAAGTTTTCCTTAGCGGAGAGGCTTTTTTTGAAGTTATTAAAAATCCGGATAGCCCATTTAAAGTATATACCCGTGATATTGTCACCACCGTTCTTGGGACAAGCTTTACCGTAAAAGCTTTCGATAAGGAAGCGGATGTAAGTGTTGTTGTGAAAACGGGGAAAGTGACCGTGGCGACCTTGCTGGGAAATAACAAATCTTATAAACCGGATGTCGATGAGCTTGTTTTGCTGCCCAACCAGCAGGTTGTTTATGTTCGCCAGGAACAAAAAATGAAAAGGTCGCTGGTAGAAAATCCGATACCGCTGGAATCAGTTGCCGGGACGGACGAAACCTTAATCTTTGACCAGACGCCGGTTGTAAAAATATTTGATACGCTCCACCGAAAATATGGCGTGCAGATTGTTTACGATGCCGACCTGCTTGCGGGCTGCCAGCTTACGGCAGAATTGGGACAAGAACCCCTGTTTGAAAAAATGAGCATGATTTGTAAAGCCATTCAGGCGCGATACGAGGTCATAGACGGCCAGATAATCATTTACGGCAATTCCTGTAAATAATACGGTAGAAACCAGTTATAAAATTCCGAACCCTTAACATTTCCTTTCCATGATTCATTTTGACATTCCTCCTTAAAATAAAACACAAGCCAAAAGTGCGCTAACATTCCGGGCTTGTGCTTCATTTTATTATTCCCTTTAACCATCCTGTTCTCCCAAACAGGAGAAGGGAACTTCTATACCCATTTTTCCAAAAAAGTATATATGCAAAACTATGAAAATTAGTCCAAAACCGACCAGGATTTTATTCGAAATCATGCGAATTTCTATTTACCAGGTTATCCTTTGCTTCGTGTTTTCGTCATTGGCTGTGGCCAGCGACGGAAAAGCCCAGGAATTGCTGAACCGGCATATTACGCTGGATCTGGATGAGCGCGAGATCAGTGTCGCGCTTCGCCAGATTGGCAAACAGGCTTCGGTACGTTTTATGTATAGTCCGCAGCTCATTCCGGCAGACCGGAAGGTAAGTCTTCATGTCCGCAATGAAGCCCTTCACAAAGTGCTCGAATCGCTGTTTAAGCCGCTTGGTATTGGGTATGAGGTTTTAGGTAAACATCTAATACTAAATACATTGCCTGGGTTGAAGCCAGTCGTGCAGGACCGTCCTGCCGAACAGAAACCAATTGACAAAATCATCAGAGGATCTGTCAGCGACGAAAAAGGAGAAAAATTACCGGGTGTCAGCATTGTCGTAAAAGGGACGCAGCGGGGTTCGCTTACGGATTCAGAAGGGAAATTTGAATTCAGTATTCCGGATGAAAATACAACCCTGATATTTTCTTTTGTAGGTTATTTATCTCAGGAAATTCTGGCCGGCAGCCAGTCTGCCCTGGATGTTGTACTGAAAGATGATTTGAAATCACTTCAAGAAGTTGTCGTGGTCGGATACGGTACGCAGAAAAAGGTAAACCTGACGGGTTCGGTGGCTTCGGTCGATGGAAAAGAATTGTTAAAGGCACCGTCTACAAACATCACCAATTCGCTGGTAGGACGGCTTCCCGGCCTGATCGCAGTCAATGGAAATGGTAAGCCAGGTGCTGGTTCTTCCATTTCGATTCGTGGCGCGAGTACTTTTGGAGATAACAGTGCATTGATTGTTGTCGATGGTATTGTCAGGACTTTTGATCAGATTGATCCGAATGAAGTGGAAAGTATTTCTATTTTGAAAGATGCGTCGGCAACTGCTGTGTATGGCTCACGCGCTGCAAACGGGGTTGTGCTGGTAACAACCAAACGCGGGACAAGCGGCAAGCCGACTTTTAATTACAACGGATTTGTAGGCATACAACAGCCAACCAGATATCCGAAGGTGCTCAATGGTTATCAGTATGCCACAACCAAAAATCAGGCACTAAGAAATTTAGGTAAACCGCTCCAATACACCGATCAACAATTGGAAGACATCAGAACGGGTATAATTCCTGAATATGACTGGTACGGAATGACGCTTAAAAAGCAGTCTTTCCAAACGCAGCAAAATCTGAGCGTAAACGGTGGTTCGGACGCCATCAAATATTTTCTTTCGTTAGGTTATCTGAACCAGGACGGCATGTATGATCAGATTAATTTTCAGCGTTATTCCATCCGGACAAATGTAGATGCGCGCATCAATAAGCACTTCACCATTTCGGCTGATATTGATGCAAGTGTCAGAAATACGAATGAAAGCGCCTATGCGCCGGAATCGATATTTGATGATATCGTAGCTGCCTATCCGTTGGATAAAGCCTATAATCCGGACGGGACCATCTTTTATACACGTGAGCAGCATCCTGTTGAAGAAATTAAAACCGGATATAACCGCAGAAAAAATAATATTTTGCAGGCTACGCTCTCCTTAAAACATGATCTCCCTTTTATTAAGGGCTTGTCGCTGGCCGGGCGGGCTTCTTTTGGCAAGGAGTATTCCAACAACAAACACTACAATGTGCCCATTTTTATGAACCGGCAGGATGCCGATGGGAATACCCTTGAAATTTATCCTTATGGTGGTTGGAATGGGAAAACGGCATTGAATCAGGCATTCGGTGAATACAACACAACCACCCTGAATGTTTCATTGAACTACTTACGCACCTTCGGTGCCCATGAATTTGGCGGGCTGTTATTGTTTGAACAGCTTGATGCGAAAGGCAATAATTTTTACGGGTTCCGTACCAATTTCCCGGCTCAGGGACTGGACGAGTTTTTCTTCGGCGGGGAAAGTCAAAAAGATGCCAACGGAGGTTCATTTACGGATGGCCGACGGGGTGCCATTGCCCGTTTCAATTACAGTTATCAGCAAAGATACCTGTTGGAGGCATCGTTTAGACGAGACGGTTCGGTGGCTTTCCCGACTACTAAAAAATATGGTTTTTTTCCGGCCGTTTCGGCAGGGTGGAGACTTAGCGAGGAATCTTTTCTCAAAAACAGTGCGGCACTTTTCTTTGTTGATAATTTGAAACTCCGTGCTTCTTACGGGGTAGTTGGTAATGACAGGAATGTATACAACGGTTATTTACTGAGGAATCCGACTTTTCAGTATTTGCAGGTATACAATCCATCCGGAGCCATTGTGTCTGGCAACGAAGGGTTTACGAGTATTACGCCGGGGATATTACCTAATCCGAACGTAACCTGGGAAACCGCCGCGATTTCGGACGCCGGTCTGGAGGGATCACTCTGGAAAGGAAAACTGCAATTTGAAATCGATCTTTTTTACAAAAGGACTTCCAATATCCTCCGTTCACGGATCCGCTCGATTCCCGGCACGCTGGGGGCGCAGTTACCCGCTGAGAACTATGCGAAAGTTGATAACAAGGGAATCGAGTTTTCTTTGACGCACCAGAACAATATCCAGGCATTGAAATATTTTGTCAAACTGAACGGCAGCTTTTCCCGGAGCAAAGTGATCGTTCTGGACGAACCAGCCAATACGCCGGATTATTTGTTGCAGACAGGCCGACCGCTCGGTTTTGTTACCGGCTATAAAGCACTGGGTTTTTTCCAGACCGACGAAGAAGTTGCTGCCTATTTTCCGCAGTTTAACGGAGGGCAAAAAGCGGGGGATGTCAAATACGCTGACATCAACGGGGACAAAAAAGTAAATGCCAGTGATCTTACAATTATTTCGATGGACAATAACGTTCCGAAGATTATTGGCGGATTGTCTTTTGGCGGCTCACTGAAAGGTTTTGATTTGAACGTATTGTTTCAGGCAGCCGGAAAAATTAAACAGGTTTTATATGGTGCTGCCCGGGATTTTTTTCAGAACGGGTCAAGAAATACCTACGTTGATTTGCTGGATCACTGGTCGCCGGAGAATCCCAATGCGCTCTATCCCAGGCCCTGGGAGGGTGCAAATCCGAACAATTCACTGACGTCGAGTCTGTACCTGCGGGACGGAAGTTACATTAAGTTACGGTCGATAGATGTGGGTTATTCGTTGCCATCGGATCTGGTGAAAAAAATGGGTGTTAGAAATGTGCGTTTTTATTTTTCAGGAGCCAATCTGTTTGTCTGGTCCAAAATGAAAATGTTTGATCCCGAAATAGAAAATACTACGGGGACCTATTATCCGCAGCAGCGTACACTGAACCTGGGCCTAAACCTTACTTTTTAATCAAAGATCATGAGAAAAATATTTGCAAATGTACTGCTGATCGTGGTGATTTTTATGGGTGCTTCCTGTAACGAGGATTTTCTGGAGCGCGAAGCCACAGATTCTATTCCGGAAGAAAAAATATTTGAAGACCCGGCTTTAATGCAGCTTTTTGTCAACAACATGTATCTGGACGTTCCTTCTTTTGACCGGAATTTGTATGATAACATTACCGATGAATCACGCTGTTACTGGGGTGGGGGACCAAGGAATGTTGTTCAGGGACAATGGTTTGCCGACAATAATCCGATGGAATACTGGGCTTACGGACCGGTGAGAAAAACCAATATGTTTTTGGCTAAAATTGACGAGGCGAAAGTAGATGATGAAAAGAAAGCATTTTTTAAGGGGCAGGTTAAATTTCTGCGCGCCATGCTTTATTTCAACATGATCAAACGTTATGGAGGTGTTCCGATTATCACCGAGCCGCAGGGGTTGGACGATGATCTTTTTGTTGCGCGCAAGACGGTGGATGAAAGCTTTGCGTTTGTTGTCAAGGAATTGGAAGAAGCCGTTGGTTTACTTCCGGAAACGTACGGAAGCCGTGCTGTCGACGTAGGGAAGGCGAATAAAAATTCTGCAAAAGCATTCCTGGGACGTGTTCTTCTTTTTTGGGCTAGCCCCTTGTATAATCCGGGCGCAGATGCGGCACGCTGGCAAAAAGCTGCTTTGGTCAACAAGGAAGTAATGGATAAAGGTGTTTACAGTCTCCACCCCAGCTTCCGGAACATCATGCTGGACAAAAATAATGAAGAAGAAATTTTCAGTGTACAATTTCAGAAACCCTTCCGGGACCATGGATGGGATTCGTGGGGGCAGCCTGATTCGCAATCCAAGCAGGACGCCGTTAACCGAAGCCCGGTGCAGGAATTTGTCGACACTTTTGAGATGAAAAATGGCAAGGCGATTGACGAGCCGGGTTCGGGTTATGATCCTACAAACCCTTATGTGAACAGAGATCCGAGATTTGACGCGACGGTTCTGTATAACGGTGCAACTTTTTTTGGTTCTGCCATTTACATGTACGAAGGTGCGCCGATCGACGGTATTAATTTTCCTTACGCAACCATTACCGGTTATCTGATCAGGAAGGGGATGAATGAAAGCAACAAAGACTACTATGGTGGCTCCGGCAGCGATCAGAACTGGATTGAACTCCGCTATGCGGAAGTCGTTTTGAATTATGCCGAAGCGAAAAATGAATCGCTGGCTGCGCCGGACGCTTCGGTTTATTCAGCTGTGGAACTCGTCAGACAACGTGCCGGGATAGCTCCTTTTCAATTGCCTGCCGGGCTCACAAAAGCGCAAATGCGGGAACGTATTTATAAGGAAAGGTACATCGAGTTAAGCTTTGAAAACAAACGATACTGGGATCTTCGTCGCTGGAAAAAATCGGTGGAAGTACTAAATGGCAAGCAGTTTAATGCGATGTATATCACCAAAAATGCAAACGGAACCTACGCTTACAAACCGAAACCCGTGGATGGAATTCCTTACGTGTTTCAGGAGAAAATGTATTTTATGCCAATCCCGCAGCGGGAAATTGAGAAAAACCCGAATCTGAAACAAAATACCGGCTGGTAGGTTTCAGAGAAAATTAAATGTGCTATTACCGAATTATCCAGAAAATTTTATGAAGTCACTGATTCTGAATGTCGTTTTGTCGCTGCTAGTTTGGTCAGGTTTTTTCCTGATGCCTGCTTATAGTCAACCTTTAAAGCCCCGGTTTATTCCGCAAAAGGGCGATCACATCGTTCTCCTGGGAAACACGTTCGCAGACAGGATGCGCCATTATGGCTATTTTGAAACTTTACTCCAGAAAAATTTTCCCGATCAGGAATTGATGCTCAGAAACATGGGATGGAGTGCGGATGAAGTTGGCTTACAACCTCGTCCGCTTAACTTTCCTGGCTTTGGAGAAAAGGTGTCGCCCGCTGTCAAGCCCAAAAAAGAAGTGACTTTTCAGGGATTTACGCACGAGGGGGAACCGATTCATATGCCTGTTGCGCTCAATTTTAACGGTTTAAACCAGGATCTGTATGAACAAAAAGCGGATGTCATTTTGCTTTGTTTTGGCATGAATGAGGCATTCAGAGGAGCGGCAGGATTGCCTCAGTTTGAGAAAGATCTGGAAGTTTTTATTAAAAATTTACAAGACAATCAATTCAACGGGCATTCGGCACCCAAGCTTATTCTGGTCTCTCCCATAGCACAGGAAAATCTTGGCCGTTACTATCCTGACCCGGCTAAACACAATAAAAATCTGGCATTGTATACCAAAAGCATGCAAAGGATGGCCGATGCGAAGGGTTTACTCTTTGTCGATTTGTTTACGCCGTCGCTAAGCCGAATGACTTTAAAGGAAAAATCAACCATTACCATTAATGGAATCCACTTAACGGATGAAGGTTACAGGCTTGCGGCAGCATGGATGGGGCAATCTTTGGGCTTTGGTAGAAAACCGGATTTCGACACTGAAAACAGTAAAAAATTACGGGAGGTTATCAAAATGAAAGATGATCATTTTTTTTACCGCTGGCGTGCCGTTAATGGTGAATACATTTACGGAAGAAGACGGGAACCTTTCGGAGTTATTGCCTATCCTCCGGAACTCAGAAAACTGAACCAGATGACGGTTTCTCTTGATTCCGTGATCTGGGCGCTGGGGAAAAGTAATGGGACCGAAAGTTTTAAAAAAGCAATCGAGATCACCGATCTGAGAGGGAAACCGGCTGATCCGGCCATGGTGCCAGCGATACCCATGACCGGTCGACAGGGAGAGGCGGCCAAAGCTGCCGCGGCCCATGCGCATCATCAGGAAAAGATCTGGCCTGCAACGACGGAAAAGTTCAAGCTGCCCGCTGGTTATGAGATCAATCTTTTTGCCTCTGAAAAAGATTTTCCAATTGAAAAACCCGTGGCTATGAATTTTGATGCACGGGGTCGGTTATGGGTGGCCACCATGCCTACGTATCCGCAATATTATCCGGGAATTCCGGTACATGATAAAATTGTCATTCTGGAAGATACGAATGGGGATGGAAAGGCCGATAAACATACAGTTTTCGCTGATGACCTTTACCTTCCGCTAGGCTTTGAATTCGGGAATGGTGGTGTTTATGTATCCCAGGAACCGGATATTCTGTTTCTTAAAGATACCGACGGGGACGATAAAGCCGATTTACGGGAAGTTATTCTCACAGGCTTTGGCTCGGAAGATAGTCACCATGCCACACATGCGTTTACTTTCGGACAGGACGGCGGACTGTATTTTAATGAAGGAACATTTTTGAATTCACAGGTTGAAACGCCTTATGGTCCGGTCCGCTCGTACAGCGGATCGACCTATCGTTTTGAACCCAGGACCGGGAAACTTTTTCATTATATCTCTTATCCTTACTACAATCCATGGGGAAGCGTGTTTGACCAATGGGGTATGCACCTGATCGGTGACGCTTCGGACGGATCCAATTATTTTGCGCCGCCGATGACCGGGAAAGTAAATTATCCAAATAAGCATCCCCGCATTGAAATGTTTACCGAAACCCGGGTACGGCCGACAGCGGGTATTGAAATTGTTTCCAGCCGACAGTTTCCGGATGCCGTGCAGGGCGATTTTTTAGTCAATAACAACATTGGTTTTCAGGGAACCAAACAGCACCGCATCATTCAGAAAGGTTCAGGTATTGGCAGTAAAGAAGTTGAACCAATCCTGCAATCATCCGACCCTAATTTCCGTCCGATCGATCTGGAATTCGGGCCTGACGGTGGTTTGTACATTGTCGATTGGTATAATCCGTTGATTTCACATGGGGAAAATCCTCCGCGGGATCCGGCAAGGGACAAATCCCACGGACGTGTCTGGAGAATTACTTACAAGGATAAACCATTGCTTAAGCCGGTTGACGTTTCCAAGCAAAGTATCCCCCGGCTCCTTGACAACCTTAAAATATATGAGGACAGAATGCGCTATCGTTCACGTGCGCAAATTCGTGAGCAAAAGCCTTCCGATGTTTTGCCGGTGCTGAAACAATGGGTGGCTGCGCTGGATAAAAATGATAAACAATTCGAGCATAATCTGCTGGAAGCGCTATGGCTTTATCAGGATTTCGATGTGGTTGAGGAAAATATTCTGAAAACTTTATTAAATGCGAAACAATGTCAGGCGCGTGTCGCCGCCACAAAGGTGCTGCTCAATTGGCGTGACCGCGTGCCGGGAGCATTGGCGTTGATGCGCTCGCGACTGAACGACGAATCTGCACGGGTGAGACTGGAAGCGATAGTGGCTTTGAGCTTTTTCGAGTCGCAGCAGGCAGCAGAGGCAGCCATGGACGTTTTCAAGTATCCGACAGATTATTACCTGGACTACGCCATCCGGGAAACATTCACTTACCTGAAGCCGTTATGGCTCCCTGATTTTAAACAAAACAAAAACCTGACGGAGGCACAATTACGGGCACTTCCTTATTTGTCGGGTCTTGTAAGCGCTCAGGAACTTTCGGCGTTTCCGCAAACCACGGAAGTGCTGACGGTACTGATTGCCAGAAATGATTTTGACGTGAAAGAAAAAGAAGATGCCGTCATCAAAATCGCAGCGGCACAGCATACCAGTGCGGCAAAGGTTTTGATAAATACCATCCGTCATCATGAATCTAAAAAAACGGGAAATGTACAAGACCGGGCTCAGGAAGAATTGATCCGGATGCTCTTAAACAGGGACCGTTCCGAATTGAAGGGCAACGTTGCAGAACTCAAAAATATGATTGAAATAGACAGCAGCCGGCGGTCGCATGCTATCGGGTATGCAGCGGTAATTACAGCCGAGCGCTCGGACGAGTCGGTATGGGATGCGGCACAGAAAAGTCAGGCCAATCAGGCCGATTATCTGCATGGCATCGCACTTTTAACCGACGGTGATCTGAAAGCATCCTTTTATGAGAAAGTAAAAAGCATGACCGCAAGCCTGCCCGACCAGGCTTATCCTTTGTTGCTTAAAATGAGCGGGAATAATGCAGCAAAAACCCAAACCGTTAAAGACTACTTAGCTTATTTAAATACGACCTCAGAAAATAATCAGGGATCTGAGAAATTTGCGCAGGTGATTTTGAAAATCACGGCTATGGTACCGGAGCTCCCGGAGAAAGACAGACCTGAGATTTTGTCAATGCTGGAAAGTATGGGCACCATGGAAATCAAGCTTACTGCCATCGAAGCAAAAATGGCCTTTGACAAAACAAATATTACGGTTCCTGCGGGGAAATCCATCTCGCTTATTTTTGAAAACCCGGACCTGATGCCGCATAATGTTTTGATCGTCAAGCCGGGTACAGCTCAGAAAGTCGGAGAAGCTGCCGATGCCATGGCGAGTCTTAAAGACGGATTCGAGCGGAATTTTATCCCTGATTCAAAGGACGTGCTTTTTGCCACACCACTGGTCAATTCGGGAAAAAGCTTTCGCCTCAATTTTAAGGCACCCGCGCAGCCTGGGGAATATCCGTTCATTTGCTCTTTCCCCGGACACTGGCGTGTGATGAAGGGAATACTTACGGTGACCGGTTCAAAAATTCCATAGCGTAACAGGTTAATAAACAGGTATTTATTTTAAATCAAAAAGCAAAGCAGACTTCTCATTTGGGAGTCTGCTTTGCTGTATAAAGCATGTCCGGAAAAGCCTTAATGCGATGCTGAGGCTTTTAAAACGGATAAATCCATAACTATGTAAATTATTCCTATAATTGTGTAAAAAAAGTCGTCGAAAGATCTCAGATCTTTGTACGATCAAAATGATGTTTCTTTATGAGAAGAAGTGTTTTCATGTTGTTAATTCTAACCTGCCAGCTTGTTTGGGCAGGGGATGTCTACGCATGTGGAATTAAACATTGTGCCTCTTCTCAGAAGGAAATGAAACATATTTCGAAAAAAGGGGTGTGTTGCGACCGCCAAAATCGGCGGGTGCCGGGAAATAAAAAGAAAATCTGTGGTCATCATTGTGACGGACCGGGTTGTAGTTGCACGCACTCCATTCCGGTATTGGCGCTAAAAGTGCTTCCGACCTGTTTACTGCTAAAACCTGTTTTTGAAATTTTCCCGAACAACCCCTGGTTCTTCAAAGAAACGACCCCAACACCCGTGTATCTTTCTCTTTGGATGCCTCCCAATATAAGCCGTTAAGTGCCTGATAGCCACAGGTACGCCCTTACTTTTTTAGGAAAAACAATACGAACAGCTTAAATTTTATCCGATGAAATCAATTAAAATATTGATGGCAATTACCTTATTGCTGTCTCCTTTTCTGTCGCAGGCGGAAATAAAGAATGTAACTACTGTAAATGTAAAAATATCAGGGTCCTGTAATATCTGTGAAGAGGGGATCGAAGCAGCTGCATTTCAAAAGAATATTTCCCAGGCAAATTGGGATGATAAAACCCAAATCGCCTCTGTATCCTATGATAGCAAAAGAACTTCCCTGGATGCAATCCTAAAAAAAGTTGCACTGGCGGGTTTTGACAATGAAAGTTATCTGGCACCGGATGATGCCTATGCAAAACTGGCCGGATGCTGCCGGTATAAGCGCACGGATAAGGATGCGTCAGTGGTACAGAAACCAGCGCATGGACATCAGCATGGAACGGATATGACGGGTAATAGCAAGGCTGAAACGGAAAGTTCGGATCCTTTGAAACCGCTTCTGGATGCTTATTATTCCATAAAAGATGCATTGGTAAATTCAGATGGAAACGCGGCTGCTGCCAGCGCAGCGCATTTGGTTAAGGCAATCAAGGCCGTGCAAATGACGGCGCTTGGAAATGAGCAGCACATGGTTTGGATGAAGGTGATGAAAGACCTGGATTTTGATGCAGACCACATTTCGGAAACCAAGGATGTCGGTCATCAAAGAGATCATTTTTCTTCACTTTCCGAGAATATGTATAAGCTGATCAAAGCTGGAAAGCCGTCTCAGGCCGTTTACTATCAGCATTGTCCCATGGCCAAAGAAGGAATAGGTGCCAACTGGCTGAGCCAGGTGGCGGCGATAAAAAATCCATACTACGGTGCCCAAATGTTAAATTGTGGCAAAACAACAGAAATGATCAAATAGGAAAACGGCTGTCCTGAAATCTCCTGGTTACTTTGAGATGCAGGACAGCTTTCTCCTGATTACATTAATAAAGCATTTTATGGATTTTTGTAAAATTCCTGGCATAAGGGCTGTATACCCCGTTTTGATTCTTCTTTTTATTGCGCAGACAGGGTTTGGACAAAAAATTGTTCGGTATGATCTGTACGTCAAAGATACGATTGTGAATTTTACTGGTACAGACAAAAGGGCTATTGCGGTAAACGGCCAGATCCCCATGCCGACACTTACGTTTACGGAAGGGGATACGGCGGAGATTTACGTACACAATCAGCTGAATGAAGAAACTTCCCTGCACTGGCATGGACTGTTTTTACCCAACAAGTATGACGGCGTTCCCAATTTAACCCAGATGCCGATCAAGCCGCATACCACCCATTTGTACCGGTTCGCGATTATTCAAAACGGAACGCATTGGTATCATAGTCACACCGGATTACAGGAGCAGATCGGTATGTATGGATCGATGATTCTGAACAAGAAAAAGGAGCCGGATATTCCCACAGTCCCCATTGTGTTAAGCGAATGGACGGATATGAACCCCGGAAATGTGCACCGGTTACTGCACAATGCCAGTGACTGGTTTGCCATCAAAAAGGGGACTACCCAAAGTTATTCGGAAGCAATCAAACAAGGTTATTTTAAAACCAAATTAGCCAATGAATGGAAGCGGATGACGGCTATGGACGTGAGCGATGTGTATTACGATAAATTTTTAATCAATGGGAAAAACGAAAGCCAACTTTCACAGTTTAAGCCGGGCGATAAGGTCCGTTTGAGGATTTCAAACGGAGGCGCGTCTACTTATTTCTGGCTCAAGTATGCCGGAGGGAAAATGACCGTGGTGGCAAACGATGGGAACGATGTGGAGCCGGTAGAAGTCGACCGGTTACTCATAGCCGTTTCGGAAACTTATGATGTGATCGTTACCATCCCGGCTGTTATTCCCGGAGCGCCGTCCGTTGCCTATGAATTCCTCGTTACCGCAGAAGACCGGACAAAATCCGCTTCATTGTACCTGGGCGAAGGGGTAAAACAACTGGCCTCACCGCTTCCGAAACTGAAATATTTTGAGGGGATGAAAATGATGAACGGCATGATGAAAATGGACGGTAACCTGGATGATATGGGCATGAAAATGAGCCTGAATCAGATGGACATGAATGTGGTGATGTATCCGGAAATCACTGGCCCGGCGCAGGGAAAGAAAATAAAGCAAACCGGCAAAAAGGTTGAAGCGGCCGGGACGGATGGGATGAAAATGGCGCATGGTAAACAGGATGGTGAAAGTAGTCATGCGGGTCATAATATGTACAATAGCAATGCTTTGTCTTCGATTGTGACACTGAACTATGCGATGCTCAAATCACCGGATAATACCTCGCTTCCGAAAGATGCACCGGTCAAGGAACTCCGTTTTGTTTTGACAGGAAACATGAACCGGTATGTCTGGAGTATGGACAATAAAGTGGTTTCTGAAACCGATAAGATCCTGATTAAAAAAGGTGAAATTGTGCGCATGGTGCTCTACAACAATTCTATGATGCGGCATCCGATGCACCTGCACGGACACGATTTTCGCGTGCTGAACGGACAAGGTGAAAACGCTCCCCTGAAAAATGTCATTGACATTATGCCTATGGAAACGGACACATTGGAATTTGCCGCAACCGAAAGCGGGGACTGGTTTTTTCATTGCCATATTCTTTATCACATGATGAGTGGCATGGGCAGGGTCTTTTCCTATGAAAATTCTCCGGCGAACCCAGAAATTCCCAATCCGCGATTAGCCCAGCGAAAACTGTTTGCGGATGACCGGGAATTTCATCTGATGGCTGAAAACGATTTTGCCACCAACGGAAACGACGGTCAGGCTATGCTGCAAAATACAAGATGGAGCATCGGTACCGAGTGGCGCCTTGGCTACAACGATCACCATGGATACGAAACAGAAACACACATCGGACGCTATTTTGGAAAAATGCAGTGGCTTATGCCTTTCATAGGATTTGACTGGAGGTATAGAAAAATGGGCATGGACGAAGTGGAAACAAATCTTTTTGGGCAGAAAAGTACAAAAGACAAACGGTCTGTGTTCAGTGCCGGTGTCAGTTATACACTGCCTATGCTTTTGGTGGGACAAGCGGAAGTTTTCACAGACGGAAACGTACGGTTTCAGTTGGAGCGGATGGATATACCTGTTTCCAAACGCCTCCGGATGGGCCTGATGGTCAATACAGACAAGGAGTATATGGCGGCACTGCGGTATATTTTTACCAGGAACGCGGGTATTACTGCACATTATGACAGCGATATGGGATTCGGGATTGGGCTCACACTGAATTACTGACCAAAGTATAGCCCGAATAAAGTTAAGTGAAGGAAACAGGCTACCCGTTTGCGTTTGCAAACTGGGTAGCGCTCCGTTTCAACCCTGATTTTGTCCGTCTCGGCTACGAACTGCCATGCTTTTTTCTTGTCGTAACTGAATTTTGATCCATGAATTACAGCATCTGATTCACCAACGTGAAAATTTGCCGGATCATAAAACAGTATTTCAATTTTAACCAATCATAACAATGAAAAAAGCAAGTATTATTCTGGCCGTTTTATTCCTGGGAATCTTCTGCAAAAGTTTTGCCCAAACGGTGCCACCGACGGATTTTTTTGCCGGAAAATGGGAAATTAATCTTACGGGAACGCCCAATGGTGACGTGAAATTTTTAACCACGCTTACACGGAAAGACGGTAAGCTGTCCGGAGAGTTGGCGAATGCATCGGATGCGACGCAGGCAAAGCGGCCGATTTCAAAGGTTGACGAAAGTGCGGACAAAATTATTATCTATTTTGAATCGTCTCAGGGCGGTGAAATAGCATTGGAACTGGCCAAAATAGATAATGATAATCTAAAAGGTATCTTGATGGACAGTTTTGACGCATCGGCTAAGCGACTGAAAGACTAGGGGGCAAACGATATAAAATGCAATGCGTACCCGGACCAGATTCGGGTACGCATTGTTTTTTATTTTTAATCAGGATAGTGGCAAAAGACAGACCGGTTGTCACTCCTTTAAAAGTGTGTCAAATAATTTCGAGTAAATTCCCCGAATGCGTTTTAACTTTGATCCGGAATTTTAAATATCTGGTTTATTTGTATCGATTTTTAACATGAACCGGATTCAGTTTTTTTTCAGGACGATAGCACCGATAGCATTATTCCTTTTGTTACCGGCTTGTCATGCGCAAAAATTGCTGAATAAAATCGTTTCGGTTTCAGTGAAAAATAAACCGGTTGCCGATGTGTTAAAACTGGTTGGGGAGCAGGGGGAATTTCGTTTTTCTTACAACAGCGACATCATTTCGGGTGACAGCCTTGTTTCGGTTTCCATACAATCGGTTTCTGTCAGGCGATTTTTGGATGTCTTTTTAACGGGAAAGTACACCTACAAAGAAACCGGCAACTATATCATTCTTCAAAGAGCACCGAAAGAGAAAAATTATCAAATAACCGGATATGTTTTTGATGGCGAAACCGGTAAGGCTGTTGATTATGCCAGCGTGTATTCCAAACAATTTCTCGTTTCAACCTTAACCGATGATGACGGTTTGTTCAAACTCCGTATCCGGGACCGGAACTTTCCATTTACGCTTACTTTTAGTAAAGTCGGCTATGCGGATACTTTGCTTGTGATTAACTCCGAAACGGATGAGGCTATCAGGCTCTCCATTTTTCCCAGGGCGACCGATCTGGATACACTGGTCATCACCAATACAAAAGAAAATAATTCGTGGCTGACAAGGTTATTTGTCTCTTCTCGGTTACGTGCGCAGAGCCGAAATATCGGCCAGTTTTTTGTTGCATTGCCAATTCAGGCTTCACTCATCCCGGGCCTAAGCACACACGGCCCGTTAAGCTCACAGATCGTCAACAAGGTTTCCGTGAATATCTACGGTGGCTACACGGCTGGGGTAAACGGCGTTGAGATCGGCGGCCTTTTTAATATTTCCAAAAAAGATGCCCGGTATTTACAGGTGGCGACTACGTTTAATGCCGTTTCCGGAAATTTCACGGGTGTGCAGATGGTGGGCATCTACAACCAGATTTTAGATTCGCTCAGTGGTGTGCAGGTCTCCGGATTTGGTGGTTTGGTTAAAAGACATGTAAGCGGTGTTCAGCTATCCGGGGTAGCCAGTTTTTCCGGTAGTTTGCATGGTGTCCAGGTTTCCGGTTTTGGAAATATTGCAAGAGCGGATGTACGGGGCGCGCAGATTACCTTTTTGGGCAATGTGGCCGGTAAAAGTATGAAAGGTTTGCAACTGGGGGGCTTATTTAACTATGCCAGAAATTTGAAAGGCGTTCAGATCGGTATGATTAACCTGGCCGATAGTTCGTCCGGTTATAGCATTGGTTTTCTCAATCTTGTAAAAAAAGGGCATGGCGCAGTTTCTGTTTATGCCAATGAGCTGGTGCCTTTTAATATTGGCTGGACATCCGGGAACAGGAAATTATATAATATTTTGACCGTCGGTTCCTCGACGAATAACGCCAGCAAAGCATATACTTTCGGGTTTGGTTTTGGGCGGGAGTTTATTTTAAACGACAAGCTCAAACTGAATACCGAAATCACACACCAGAATGTGTATCTGGGCGACTGGAAAAACCGGCCAATCGTTTATCGTTTTCAAACCGGTCTGAACATCAGACTGAGCAAGCGATTGGCAATCAATGCAGGCCCGTCATTTTCAATGCTTCATTCAGTTCAAAAAGAATTTAAAGCCGGTTACCAGACATTTACCGAAAAAGGATTTTTTCAATTTAAGGTAAACCAAAATACACAAGCCTGGCTGGGCTGGCAGGGAGGTTTAAGCTGGAATTATGGGCAGTTGTAGTGATCGGAGGTTATTATTTGTCTGGTTCTGATGTTGGCGGTGTTTTTTTGCAAGTCATTGACCCACAAAATTTACAGCTTAGAGGAGTAGCTTTTAGACCGGGGAAAATAAAAAATGAGGTGGAACCAGTTGGCTCACCTCATTTTTTTAAGTGAATTCAAACGTCTGCTCTTAATTCTGCACAGCCAACGGGTTATACAGGATTTCGCTCTCCGGAATCTGTAAAGTCATTTTGGCTACCGGGTAAGTCACCTTGGACATATGATTTTTTGAATTTGTGCGGTCTACCGGGATGTTCCAGCGTTTGTTATTATAAAACTCGCGGCCACCTTCACCCCAAAGCTCAATACGGGTTTGCAGATATACCATTTGCAAAGCGGTGAGACCAGCCATTGATGGATAGGTATCAACGGTGAGTGCAGTAGCTCCTGTTTTGGTACGTGCCGCAAGCAATTTATTCAGCGTTGCTTTCGCACCTGCTTCGTTTGCAAGCTGTGCCTGCGCTTCTGCTTTCATGAGCAACACCTCCGAAGAACGCATGTAATAGCAGGTAACCGTACCGACTTCATTTTTGTTGGTACTTCCAATACCATGCGTCGCAGCGAATTTCGTATTGGTGTATTTCGGAATGAAGGCAATAGTTTTGTTAACCGGGTAAGTATAGTTCCCAAAATCTTCGGCCATGAAGT
This sequence comes from Dyadobacter sp. LHD-138, assembly GCF_030929615.1. GTDB lineage: Bacteria > Bacteroidota > Bacteroidia > Cytophagales > Spirosomataceae > Dyadobacter. The sequence goes on from NZ_JAVFVU010000032.1 coordinate 65,130, forward strand.
TATTCTTACGGTAGTCGTCCGCAGCCATTTGTTCATAGAGCCTGTTGTCGATTCGCTTGTAAACGCGGGAAACGCCACCGTTTCCTTCACCAAAAGGGTTGGTGTAGGCGTTATGATATGTTTTAGACTGTCCAACTGGAAAACCTAATATTACCTCGGGATTGGATGCGTTGTTCAGGAAACCGTTGGCTTCCGGCAAATAGATAGGCTCTGTGGCCGTACCGGTATTGGTTCCGCCATACTGTCCCTGGTTCATCAGGGCAGGATATTTGGTCAGGACGTTGTCGCAGGCCGTAACGGCCGCATTCCAGTCACCGGTCCATACGGAAACTCTTGCCAGCAAAAAGTTAGCTACCCCAAGATCAATGTCCGTCACATCGGCTGTGTATCCTGTGCCGGCATCAGTCAGCAGTTTGATCGCAGTGGTGAGGTCATTTTTGATAAATGCATAGGTCTCAGTGGCCGTTGTACGGGGCTTGCTTGCCTGTGTCGGTGAAAACTTGTCATACAACATGATACCCAGTTTGTTTTTTCCGGTCAGCATGTACGCATCCTGATAATTCTCCATCAGATGGTTGTAACCGTGCGCCCGGACCACCAGTCCGCGTGCCTTGCAATTCATCAGAAATGTATTGGTCCCGACAATCTCGTCTGTCAGGAAGTTCAGCATTTTGTTGGCCTGGTTGATACAGTTCCACGCATAATTCCAGTAGACGAGGTTTTTGTTGGAATTGGAGGATATGAAATTGTCCATTCCGTATTCAGGAGCGCCCACAAGTGCAGACAAGCCTAGCACGTCGCTCAGAACGATGTCATTTCCTTCCAGATTTCGCATCATGTCCAGCCCCTGGTTACTGGTATACATGTCGGCGCCACCAACACCGGCAATTCCTGCAACATTGAATTGTAACGGCATACCATTGGCCATGCTGCCCATGACGAGCTTGATGGACTCTGCATTGCCGGAAGCTAACAATTTTTGTATCTGCTCATCGGTAATGTTGTTTGGCGGTGTTATTTCCAGCTTGTCTGCGCAGGAGCTGAATATGGCTGTTGCTAAAAGCGCTAAAATATATTTTTTCATCTCGTATTTGCTTTTAAAAGTTCTTAGAAAGTAAGGTTAATGCCCATTGATACCGTACTCATGTAAGGATAACCATAGGCACCCACTTCAAGGCCGCCCACCAGCGACATCCGCGGGTCATAGCCCGAATGTCCGGTGATCATGGCAACGTTGTCTGCCGAGGCAAAGACACGGAAATTACTTGCCTTGATTTTTGCAAGCATTGATACCGGCAGATTATAGCCGATTGAAAGGTTTTTTATATTCAGGTAGGAGGCACTGAATAGCCCCAGATCCGAATACATCCAGCTTCCGATGGTAGCACCATTGGTGTAAGGGGCTCCACTGCCATAAAAAGCCATTGGGAATTTGGCATCCTTATTTTCGGGCGTCCAGGTGTTTCCAATGAGCTCGGAGGAAAGTGCACTTCCTATGCTTCCGTTCATGTAAAGTCCGTTGGCATATTCAACACTCATGTATTTACCGCCCAACTGGTAGGCAAGAATGGCTGAGAAATCGAATTGTTTGTAGCGGAACGAGGTCGTAAAGCCACCGATAAATTTAGGTAGAGCGCTTCCCATTTCGTAACGGCTCGCCAGTGCGTAATCCGTTGATTTGATATCCGAACCTACCTTGGTATCCGAAAATTTGCCAGCCGCATGATCCGCTTCAGTTACACGGTGATAGAACAATGGTAATCCGGTGTTTGTATCTACGCCGCCATATTTGAAAAAGTACATGTTGTAGTAATCTTTACCAACGCCACGCAGATATGCGGTTTCGCCGGTAGAGCCTCCTCCGTTAGCCGCCCATCCGTCCACGCCGGCAGTCCAGTTACCATTCAACTCTTTTGAACCAACCCCCGCCGGAACTTTTGTAAGCACCGTGGTGTAATGCGTTCCGTTCACGCCAACGGTCCAGTTAATGTTTTTACTTTTGATGATATCCACATTGACATCCACTTCAATTCCGCGGTTACGCAGCCCGGCAGAGTTTTTTGTCAGGGTGCTTTGTCCCAGAGAAATCGCGATGGGCTGGTTGTAAACCGAGTTAATGGTGTGTTTGTTGTACCAGTCAACCGAGCCATGAACGCGGCTCAGCATCGTAAAGTCAATGCCTGCATCCAGCGTTTGGGTATTTTCCCAGCTGAGCCCGTCGTTTACAAATGCTCCCTGGCTTAATGTATAAGAAGCTGGTGTTCCAGTCCCCGATGTGCTCGAAGAATAGACAGCCCCATATGACCATAACTGGTATCCTGAATAATTGCCAATACCGCTTTGGTTGCCAATTACCCCATAGCTGGAACGTATTTTAAGGTCGTTAAGCCATGACTTCGTTCCTTGCATGAATGTCTCGGCGCTGATTCTCCATCCTCCGCCAACGGACCAGAAAGTTCCCCAGCGGTTGTCCTTGTACTTAAATTTGGATGAACCATCCCGGCGAACAGAAGCTTCCAGATAATACTTTTCATCATAAATATAACTCAGACGGCCAAAGTAACTCTCCATGGCAGTCTTGACGATGTTCCCTCCCGGTGAGGCAAAAGTACCTCCGCCGTAGCGTCCCACAAAGTTGGCATAAGCCGGAAATCCGTCGATAAGTCCGTATGCGGAGTTAAAGTTCAAATTGTCGAGATTGTATTCGTAGTACTCATGGCCTGCCATCGCGGTGAAAGCATGTTTGCCATAGGTGTGTCCCCAGTTCAATAACTGCTGCGCATCCAGAATGGCGACGTTCTGATAGGTTTTTCCAAACGCGCCCGCTGTGCTAACATATGGTCCAGTTCCGGCGTTTCCATAGCGGGTTCTTGTTTCCGAAAACCGGTCATAAGAAATATTGGTGGTCAGGCTGAAATCCTTTAAAAAGCTAAAAGTTGCATAACCTTTCAGGTTAAGGTCGTTGGATGCACGGGTATCAATATCGTCATCGAGCAACTTGATCAGGTTCGCATCCGAGGTCGCTGTTTTAGTCAGCCCCAATGGAGAGTAAGTATCACCCGCTCTGACATGAACCATATTAGTGCCGTCTGCATTTTTCTTGATATTTCCGGCTTGATCCCTTGCATACAAAGAAATCAAAGGGCTTTGTCCATTGATCCAGCGAAATACGTTGGCCGTTGCCGAACCCGCGTTGCGGCCAAAACGGGTTGCCGGCGACTGTGTGTTACGGTTAGAATATCCAATGTTGGCACCTACCTTAACCCAACTATACAATTGCGCATTGACATTGGAACGTACATTGTAACGGGCAAATTTAGACCCCCGGATGTAAGAAGGATCTTCCAGATAACCCAACGAAGTGAAATAATCAATCTTATCCGTTCCGCCACTGGCTGTGATGTTGTATTCCTGACGTAGTTTCTTTTCCAGGAAGAAATCGTCATAACTCCCGGCTGCATAAAGCTGCTTGGCATTTGGATTTAACTTTCCATCCGGATTAACCAGATAAGCCCCCGACATCGTCGAGCTGGCGGATGTTCCGCTGCCGGTTGGGGTATACACCGCGCCAGGAACATCGTACAACATCCAGTTACCCAGTAAATTGGACTGAAAATTGGTGGTAGATCCAGCATAGTCAAACAAATGCGCACTCGCAAACTGAGCCGCAGCTTCATGCGTCATGTTCGGCTTTTGCAGGTTTGTCGTTGATGTTCCGTTGGTAGAAGGGGTGCCGCCCACACCATAGCGGGCTGAATTATAGATGGCCTGCCAGGCATATTCGTAAATGTCTTTGGCGTTTGTGATTTTGTCGAATTTCAGTGCTCCTGCATAGTTTACACCCCAGCGTCCTTCAAATCCGATTCTGGTTTTTCCTTTTGTACCTCTTTTGGTCGTCACCATCACAACCCCGTTGGCACCGCGGGAACCATATACGGCTGTGGATGCAGCATCTTTCAAAACACTAATACTTGCGATGTCTTTCGGACTGATTGAGGCCAGCGCATTTTCATGTTCGGCTGGCACACCGTCGATGACAATAAGCGCATTGGAGCTGTTTTGGCTGGTAGAACCGGCCCCCCTTACACGAATACCCATATCCAGACCGGGCTGTCCGTCTACCGAGGAAACCTGCAAACCAGGAACCACGCCTTCCAGTGCCCGTGTTACCGTTGAGTTGGCCTGTACGGCAATCGTTTTCGAGTCGATGGACGTTACAGAACCGGTAAGGTCTTTTTTCTTACTTGTGCCATAGGCGACGACAACCACCTCGTTAAGCTGTTTATTTTCTTCGGGCAAGGCAACATTGAATACTTTTTTACTGCCTACTGTAACCTCTTGCGCCGTGTATCCTATAAAGGAGAAAATCATCACTGAATTTTGCCCCGGTATATTGGGGATCGTAAATGCACCATCCTGATCGGTGGTGGTGCCGGTAGTGGTTCCCTTTACGACAATGCTTACACCAGGCAGAGCCGTACCTGTTTCATCGGTAACCTTCCCGGAAACTTGAATTTGTGCATAAGCGCCAAGGCACAGGAGCATGCAGCACAGAAGGAGTAATGGTATTTTTCTCTTCATTTTAATGGAATTTAAGGTGGGTAGAAATGAGTGAAGTGGATAACAGACAGATTCATTCTGAATGATTTTGTCCGCAATTGTGTGAATGGTTTTTACATATTGGCAGGATCTGTTTTAGTGGAAATTTTAACTGAGGTTGAACAGGCAATAGATCTTTTACAGCTTTTCCGGTTAATTGGATGGTGGAATTGCAGTTACGTTAACGTTACCGGAAATGATGCGATTTGAATCGCTGTGGTGTAATTTGAAGCCTGTCCCCCGAACTGGCAAGGCATTCTATTATGTAAATGTTGTAAGGTAGGTGGCGCATGGCTTATGAGGGTTTAACTGTTTATTTTTTGTCCGTCAGAGAAAACCAAAGTAGAAATTTTACTATCTGACTGGTTCACATCATGATATCTCAATAATACTATACTATCAATGTTATGAATAATACCATATCAATATTTAATTTGCCCCAATGATCATTTGTCCTACAAAAGTACAGAAAAAATGTCACCGAAATGATAAATAAGTAATTTAGTGAATTTTTTTATCTGAGATGGTGCAGAACGCGATATTTTGCCACCTGATTGGCTGTTTCTTGCAAAGAATTAAGATGCTGATATTCAGTGGTGTGATTTCATGTTTGCATGGGTTTAGTAAATACTGCCGGATAAAATAATTTACCAAAATGTTGTTGAACAACAATACAAACCCCGACAGGATCACCTGGCTCCGAAGTCTTAGCGGAGTGCTGTATACGCTGGGCGCGGTTGTGGAGCCTTCAAATGGGTTAATCTGAACAGGGCTGACTACACGCTCGCTCTGTCGAAGGAATTATCAACATGGTTCAGCCGGTGGAACCATATCAGAGCCGGTTGTGACGGTTGTTGGGATTAAAATTGTGCGGCGAAGACTTTCGGATACACTTTGTCGGTGACTGGCAGGAGCAGGCACGGGGCCATGATGACAATGCCGAAATTGCTCACCAGTGAATCCTCAAATTTAACGAAAAAAATAAGTAACGGTTTGATCTGAAGCCGTGGGTATATCGTATATGAAGCCAATGGGATTTTTATAAAAGAAAAAGACTGACCATAAAGATCAGTCTTTTGCAAATACCGTTAATATTTCAATTACCAGCCTAATGAAACAGTGATATTAGGAAGAATTGTGTCAAGGAATATCAAAAGTTGAGTCAGCGAAAGAGTTAGAGATACCATAGCGTAATTTAAGTTTGTGTTTAGTGCTTACTCGTTTTTAGTGGTTTTCAGCTGCCCCACACCTTGCAAGATGTAGTAAAATAACTACAATTAATTTTATTTAACAACAATTAATTCTATTATTTTTTTGAAATAAATCTACATATTGAATGTATCTAGTTCTATAAAATAGAAATAGTAATCTATTTTGATCGATTAAGTAGGTTTTTGGCCATTTTGGCCGCATTTTCCCAATTGCCGCCTTATTCTTTGCGGTATTATTTTCCTTAAAAAAACTTTAACTCCCCCTTGAAATATTTTTCAGGACCTATGAAAAAAGGGTGACTTAAGATACTTTGATTCGTCGAGGGATGCGAATTAGGTGTTGTTTCAGTTACAAATTGGGGCTGATTTGATAATACGAAATGACCAGTCAAATGATTTTGACTGGTCATTTCGTATTATCAAAAATTGTAAAAGTCTATATCGCTTCGTTATGGTTTTATACTCAGACTGCCGACGTTGTAGGAGCCGAAACATCCGAGGCCGCCTTCTATATTCGTAAATACGAGCGTAGGTTCAACAAAAGGGTTATCGTTGTCCCTTGCGTCTTTCTGAGACCGGTAAAATTTGTAATAGTTTTCATCCAGATTAAGAATCTCCACATATACTTCTGAGAATATCGGATCGGATTTCGCAATTTGCTTCTCACCGTTGTCATCTATGTATTCAAAGGTATTGTGACTGAAAAGACGTACATAAAACAACGGTGCTTCGAAACTGATACCATCCAGATTAATGTCATTGACCAGATAATTGCCAAGGTCGGTCTCGATCACTCTTTTAAAAGTCCCGCGGATTGGACGGGAGTTACCCGGGTTCTTAGGGTTGTAACCTGGGTATGTTCCGACGATGATTGAGTAGCCGCGCATGGTATAGAAGTTTTTTTCTCCTTTGATATCATCCCAGGAGATTTTTACCCTGGCAAGGAATGTTTCCGGAGCATACACTTCGGGTACGGAATCAATCTTATAACTTTTAATGGTCGGCGCTTTTAACGGAACCGTACAACTGGCCTGCACACTTCGTTTTTCATCATGCACACGGAGCGTGTATGTTTTTCCGGCTTCGATTTTGAACTGACTTTTATCGATAATATAACAGGTCGTAGAGTCGACATACGGAATTTTTACCTCACCGTTTTCACCGGATATGCTAACCGTTGCATTTTTGATGAAAGTAGGTTGATAGCTGGCCGGTCCCAACAACGGCTGAGATTCTGTCACCAGAACTCTGATCTCTTCCGACTGCGGTGAAATGTAACATTCAACGACCAGCTTTGATGCTACTTTGGGTAATTTGTCCGGCCCAAGGTCGTTCACCATGCTTTCGCAACTCCACAATAAAACGGGAAAGATGAGAAGAAAGAGATACTTGTATGTTTTCATCTGTTTTATGATTGACTTTTAGCAGATATCAGAATTTGAAATTATAACTGAACGATGGGAGCACGGGAAAGAGTGAATACCGGGTGAGTACATTGACGCTCGCTCCCGGATTCTTCTTGTCCTCTTTTGTATTGATTTCATAAAAAAACGGGTTCTTCCGGTTGTAAGCGTTGTATAGGCCAAACTCCCAGGTTCTTTCGTGCCGCTTTTTCTTTTTGTGAAACTGAATGGCGAAATCCATCCGGTGATAAGCTTCCGCGCGGAAAGAATTTTTCTTATCATATTCCGTTGTCTGGCCTCCCCAGTAAGACGACGGCGGGCCGGATAACTCCGGTAAAAATCTGTTTTTGAAAGCGGTGTACTTGGACACGGGCAAAGTGATTGCATTTCCGGTTCCGTAAACCCAGGTGGCGGACAGTGTGATGCGCTTGCTTAATTCATAAATACCCACGACCGAGATATCATTCCGGCGGTCATATCTGGGGAAAAAAGTTTCGCCAAAATTCAATTCTGGAAATTTCCATTTTGTCCATGACAAGGTATAACCAATCCAGCCGGAAAACTTACCCGTTTTCTTTTGAACCATAAACTCGGCGCCATATGACCAGCCCTTTCCCGCCGTGACATTATCTTCCCAGTTGATTTCATTGGCATTTTCCCCATCCAGCTTAATAAAGGAAGAGCCCTCCTTATAACTGATGATGTTGTTCATTTTTTTATAATAACCTTCCAGCGTCAATGCCAGCCCGGGTTTTTCGAGATCTTTTGCAAAGCCAAATGCTACCTGACTGGACTGCTGAGGCGCTACACGGTTTGTCGTCGGTACCCACAGGTCGGTAGGCAACCCCAGGCCGGTGTTGCTGAGCAAATGCACATATTGGTTCATTTTGGCATAAGAGGCTTTCATGGAAAAATCTTTGGCCAGTTTCAGCGCCGCCGAAAACCTGGGTTCCGGGCGGAAGTAAGTTTTATCGGGTGTCTGGAAAGAACTTAATCTGAATCCAATATTCATTTTTAGTGGCTGAAAAGGCTGCCAGGTATCTTCTGCATAAATTCCGGCCTCAAAATTATTGATCGGTTTTGCCTGTAAATCGATATCGTTTTCGGTAAAATCACCGGCCAGTGCAAGCGCCGACGGGACAAAGCGGTGGGAAGTAGCCTGAACGCCAAATTTTATCGAATGTTTGGTATTGGGGTAGAAGTCAAAATCAGTTTTCAGGCTGAAATCTCGGATCAGGCTATTGTATTTGAGACTGAACTCATCAGCAACCTTCCCGTTTTCAAAATCCTTGTCATTAGAAAAAATACCAAAATTGAAATGGCTGTAAATGAATGAAGTATTGACAAAAAGCTTTTGGTTGATCAGGTGATTCCAGCGTAATGTAGCCGTTGCATTACCCCAGTTTAACCCGGATTCGTTTTGGCTGCGGGGACTTTTTTCGCGGATCTTAAACCGGTCCTGACCAAAATAGCCGCTGAGATAAAGTTTATTTTTTGGCCCGAAATCATAATTGATCTTCGCATTCAAATCGTAAAAATAATAGCCAGGTTTCGCCTTGGTATTGGAACCGACCTGTTGCTGGGCAATTAACGGTGCGGCCAAAACGTCGATATAAGTACGCCGGGCTGAAACTAGAAAGGATGATTTCTTTTTTGCCAATGGGCCTTCAAGCGTCAGTCGGGATGAAATCAGGCCGATTCCACCTTCGCCATGCAGTTTTTCTTTACTGCCTTCTTTCATGTTCATTTCAACAACGGAGGAAAGCCGGCCGCCATAACGTGCGGGAAAACCACCTTTAGTAAGCTCAACACTTTTTAGGGCATCGCCGTTGAAAACCGAAAAGAAACCAAACAAATGGCTGGCGTTGTAGACAACCGCGTCATCCAGAATGATCAGGTTTTGGTCAGGACCGCCGCCGCGGACATAGAGCCCCGTTTGCCCTTCCGTCCCTTTTTGCACGCCCGGCATAAGCTGAAGAACGCGGATCACATCCTTTTCACCAAAGAAAGCCGGAATCTTTTTGATCTGCGAAATGGGCACTTCAATTTTACTCATTTGTGCTGACTCACTCACTTTTTCCTCTTGGCGCCGGCCGGATACGACGACTTCTTCCAGTTGATTTGAGGAAGATAATTCGATATTGAACTGTTTGTCCGACCGGGCGCTGATTTTAAAGTTCTGCCTTTCATAGCCGACAAATGAATAGGAAATGAGCATGGAATCGGCCTTGGGGACGGTTAGGGAGTAGAAACCATAGTTGTTGGTAACCGTTCCGATCGTTGTATGGTCAATGTAGATGTTTACACCGGGCAGCAATTCCCGACTGCCGGTTTCTCTGACAAATCCGCTGATGGTAATCTGTTCCTGAGCGAAGGATTGATACGAAACAAAAAGGAAACAAAGTAACTGACATAGTGTTTTGCGCATAGTAAAAGCTTGGTGGCAAGGGTTTGACGGGGGTGCCGGATCGATCTGACAGTCCCATGTAACCACAAAGAGTCTTTGTTGTACAAAATGGTTGTACGACTATGTAACTATTTGTAAAATTATTTTTGATGTAGGAAAAATGATAGATCGGGGAGACTTCTGAAATTGGATTTCGGATGCTCAATTATTGGCCTGTTATCAAGCCGAATGTTGTTTTAGCCAATCAGGATAATATTTTTTCCAGCTCTTCCCGAAAGTTCCGACCGATCGGAAGCTGCTGGCCGTTAATGATAATTCTGTTTCTGTCGATGCGGGAAATTTTTGGGATGGAAACAATAAATGATTTGTGAATCCGAATGAAGATTTTGTTTGGAAAAATGTCAAGCATTGCCTTGATGGAACCTTTGATAACGATTTTACCGGAATAGGTGTAAATGATCGCATAATCTTTTAATCCCTGAATATGTGTTACGTCCTCAAACTGCAATTTGATGCGCTGAACGCCGCTTTTCACAAAAACGGAGCTCTGTATTTCTTCGGGAAAGACATTTTCAATATTGGTATTCTGATCTTTCAAAATCAGAAATTCGCGGCTTTTTTCCACTGCCTGCGCGAATCTTACGAATGATATCGGTTTGAGTAAAAAATCGATTACGCCAAGCTCAAATCCTTCGAAAGCATAGTCGCGATAGGCCGTTGTGAAAATGGTTATTGGCGGATGGGGGAGCGCCTTTAAAAATTCAATCCCGGTCATTTCCGGCATTTCGATATCCAGAAAGATAATATCCGTTTCATGGTTTTCGAGGTATTGCAGGGCATCATGGGCGTTGCCAAATTGTACGACGGACACAATGTGACCCAGTTTTTGCAAATGCCCTTCGAGTACTTCTCTGGCAAGCGGCTCGTCGTCGATGATGATACATTTTAACCTGAGGGGTTCTTTGTTCATTGTATTTATTTTTTATCCGTCGGACGGCCGAAAAAAGCCGTCCGACGGAGCGTCGGCACCCAATAGATATCCAACTAATTTACGACGCGATTGAATGTGTAACTCAAATAACTTCCTCCGACCATCAGATTTTTGTTCCGATCCAAAATGAACAAGACGTTGTCATCACCTTTCAGCAGGAAAAACGATTCCTGCGGCTTGTCGGGATCAAGCTGAATGACGGTTGCATCCGGAAAGTCTTTCGTTCCTTTTACGATGATCCATTTACCTTTGCGTACGTTTTCGCGATAAAGGGAGCCTTCCCAGGTATAAGTCGTCGGCTGATGGTTTTTCGGATCCTGATAAAAAGTAAAACCCCATTTCAGTTTTTCACAATCAGAAGGAACATCAAGTCCCATCGCAGTCGCCATGGCCTGACATGGAACGCGGCCGTGAAATACGCCCCAAACATCGGGTCCCTCTGCGATGGGGGATCGCATGGTAGTTTTGGAAGGAGAATTTCGCGTAACTAATTTTTGTCCCGAAACATTACCTACGGACACGCATAAAGCGATTAGAAAAATGACAAGTATCTTTTTCATACCAATTTCTTTGAGATAAATTCAATCATTCTTCATTTTATTCAGCGTATAACTCCACCCGGCGTTGCCGATCATCAGATGCCCTTCCTGATCCGTTAAATGCAGGAGGCTGTTATTGAGTTTAAGAAATGTCAGCGGTGTTTTAATTTTCTGATCTTTTAGCTGAATCACGGCCTTTCCAGGCAGGTTTACGCAATTGTTCAGGACGCGCCAGTTGCCTGTCATTTCGGCATTGCTGCCTCCGTTCAGGAAACCTTGGGTCCCCGGTTTCGATACACCATAGGTATAGGTCAGGTTAAATCTTTGCTGCTGATCATTTTCAGGATTTTTGAACAGTAAAAGTTTCCATTTTATAAACTCACAATCCGTGTTTAACGGGATGGACATCCAGGGCCGCATAACCGGGTCGCAGGGACTTGACCCGACGAATACCTCAGGAGCGGGGGAGGAGGCCATATTGGTGAAACACAGCCCCATACAAATGAAAAATGCGGGTCGCAGAAACTTCGGAAACGGAAGATTTTTCATGGCTAATAAAGTTTGAGGTTTGTTTAGTTGAAATCCTTACAGCTCAATTTGAAGATCAGCCGAAAAGGAATTGCCTTTGTCTTCAATTGCTAACGTATGTTTTGCGGGATATAACAGTTCGAGGCGCTGACGGAGATTATCCAGCCCGATCCCGCCTTTGCTATGGCCAGCCCGGGTACCTGGTTTACTATTTTCAACAGTAAGCCGGACCGACGATTTGGTGACGTGAAGTTTGCCATGCAGCCAACCGCGTGTCGTTTGCTGGCTCACACCGTGTTTCATGGCATTTTCAATCAATGGGAGCAATAGCAACGGTGCTATTTCCTGTCCGTTTATATCGCCAGAAACATTTAAAATAATGTCAGAATGATCGCTAAAACGTATTTTTTCAAGCGCGATGTAAGTGTTCAGATAACCGATTTCCTTTTGCAGCAACACTTTTGAACCATCGCTATCGTAGAGCATGTATTCCATCATTTCTGATAATTTCAGAACGACTTCGGGTGCAAGATCCGATTTTTTTAGCGTCAATGCATAAAGATTGTTGAGCACGTTGAAAAGGAAATGCGGGTTCACCTGAGAACGCAGGAAATTGACTTCCGCCTGTAATTTTTCAACGGTTATTTTTTGCAGGATCCGTTGCTGTGCGTACCAGTCGATACTCAGTTTCAGGGCCAGCATAAGTCCCAGATACCACAACGTGCTGAAAAAATTATATGACAAGGTTTCTATCCAATTGCTGTTCCGCATGGGGCCGATGACATAACCGTAAAGATAAAAATCGAAGAGGCACTGCACGAAAAGATAGCCCAAAATGGATAAAATAACGGCTGTGAAATATTGATAATATCGCTTTTTAAGCAGGTATTTGGGTAGGAAATAATTCAGGTTGAGATAAGCCACCAAGATCAGGAGCAAAATGCGCGCCGTGACACAAATTACAAAATAAGGCATGCTGGCTTTGTAGATCAGGTATCGTTTTTCATAAATAAAAAATCCGGTGATAAATATCCAGTAAGCGGTATGGACCAATGCATATTTCAGCGAAATACTGCGTTTCGAAAAGGGCAGGTGAACCGTTTTTTCGTAAGGATCCATTGGTTTGCATTTTAAACGGTAAAAATATTATTTTATGTAAATGAAGATAAAAGATTTAACTCCGGAAAATAATATCGACCAACGACGGAAAAAGTAGAGGAAAGTGGTGATGAGACTGATTAATGGGAAGGCCGGTAGGAAAATAGCCAAAGTGAAAAGACGAAGAGTGAGGGAGTCAGCGCGGATTGTATCGGATTAATGCAGGCAATCGCTAGCTCCATCGCGAAAGAAGCTCTTTAAATGCGTCTCTGTAAAGGTCCCCAACGGAAATATCCAGATTCCCGATATGTACCGCATTCTTGCTGATCGAATCAATTTTATTAACGGCCACGATAAACGAGCGGTGTATGCGTAAGAATTTTCCGGATGGGAGTTTTTCTTCAATCGCTTTCAGACTGCTTAGGGACATGACTGGTTTTCCATCACCTGCAAGATGGATTTTGACATAATCTTTCAAAGACTCAATGTATAAAATCGAGTCGAAGTCTATCCTGACCAGTTTATAATCGGCTTTGACAAACAGATAATTTTCTGTGGTTTCCACCGGTTCCGACGGCGTGTTGTTTTCCTGAATAAGCTCAAAATAATTCTTTGCTTTCAGAGCCGCACTCAGGAACTCTTCATAACCGAAAGGCTTTAAGAGGTAACCCATAGCATCAACCTTGTAACCTTCCACGGCAAACTGATTGTAAGCCGTTGTGAAAATAATCTTGGTTTGGGAAGCAGCAGCACCATGATTCAGGACGCGGGCAAGCTCCATGCCATTCAGATCAGGCATTTGTATATCCAGAAAAACCAAATGTATCGTCTCGCTGTGAATGGCTTGTAATGCCTGTACCGCGTTTCCGAACCGTCCCGCCAGATGAAGAAAGGGCGTTTGTTCAACAAATGCGCTCACAAGGCCCAATGCAAGCGGCTCGTCGTCAACGGTGATGCAGTTTAATTTTATCATGGGATTAAATTTTATAGCAAATTGACACGTAAGGTAACCAGATACGTGTTTTGATCTGAGTTTTCTTCGATAATTAACGTATGTTTTTCCGGGTAGAGCAGGTCCAGCCTCCGTTGTGTATTGACCAGACCGATCCCGCCACTCTCCATGTTTAACGCATCTTTGTCACGGAAAATATTGTTGAGCACGCTGAGTGTCAGCAAACCTTCCTGAACCTGAAGATCGATACGGATCGTTGCTTTTTGCATGACACTGATGCCATGTTTAAAGGCATTTTCTATGAATGGCAGCAAGAGCATCGGCACCATCGCATAATCCTGATCGGTTTTGACTTCATCGAAAATAATCGTCGTACTGCTTTGCACCCGAAGTTTCATCAGCTCGATGTAATCCTTAACGAACGATATTTCCTGGCTCAGCAAGGCTGTATCCTGCTGGGTTTCGTATAGCAGGTACCGCATCATGCGTGAAAGTTTCAGGATAGCGTCCCTGGAAACGGGCACATCGGTATAGGTTAAAGCGTAAATGTTGTTGAGTGTATTAAAAAAGAAGTGCGGGTTAATCTGTGCTTTTAACAATGCCAGTTCTGACGTAATATTTTGTTTTTCAACCGATTCCCTAATTTGAGCATCTTTTTGCCACCGGTGTATCACCGCCAGACTTGTGCTTACGCCGAGCACAAGCAGGGAGGTCATGAGCAGCAATCCATCGATCACCCCTTTATGTCTGGGGCGGGGGCGTCGCATTACCGCATCCATTTGCTCGCGGACATGGAGCTGCAAATCAACAAATTTGCTTATCAGCAGCAGTGCAATGACCGAGCACAGAATCCAGAGAATAAAAGCCGGGACTTTGTTTTTTAACAGAAAAGAAGGCACCATGTAGAGCATATTGGCATAAAATAATCCAGCCAAAATGCCAATGTTAAGGGTTTGTTTTGCCCAAAAAGAAAATGGAAGTTTGACGCCCCAGGACAGCGGTTGATAGAACATCAGCACGAAACCGAGCAGCGCCCAGGCCAGAAAATGCACGGCAACAATGACCCACCTTTTTGATTTTTCCTTTTTCATCTGATTCAATTAGGCTGCAAGGATAAATGAAGTTGCGCTAACATCAAAAGACTTTCGACGTACCGGAAATATATCGGGTTACAGGCCCAAACTTTAACGGTCAACCGCCAATGCCGGGCGATGTTGTTTTTATTGGAAGTTATGGGCGTTTTATAGAGAAATTTTGGCTCTTCATCCCGACTTTCTGCCTTTGTATCGGTGCGGTTTTCTTTTGTAATCGGTTATTCCTCACTTTGTTTTGAGTTTTGACCTGTAAGCAGCCGGCGGAAAAATCAATTCGGTGTTTCTCCGCTAGCCCGGTTATAAAATGAAGATATCTAAAGATTGTTAGCATGATTTTGCCATTCGGAAATAATACAGCATTTGATGAAAACGACTTTGATGCCGTCGTGAGGGCGTGCATTGCGGGAAACAACCAGGCGCAGCGTTATTTGTACAAGAAGTTTTTCGGATACGCAAAAAGTATTTGTCTCCGTTATACTACTTCAAAAGAGGAGTCGGAAGAGGTGCTGAATGAAGGTTTTCTGAAGGTATTCAGGAATCTGGAAGGTTACGACAACAGGTATCCGTTTAAAGTCTGGCTGCGGACAATCATGGTGAATACCGCAATCAGTAATTTTCGTAAAAACAGGAAACATTCGGAAGAAAAAATTGCGCTGGAAGATGCACCCTATCTTGGTTTCGAAGAGGATATTGTAAGTCAGATCACGGCGGAAGAGATTCTGCAACTGATTCAGCACATCAAACCGGTTTACAAAAATGTATTCCTGTTGTATGTGGTTGACGGATATAACCACAGAGAGGTTGGTGAGCTTCTGGGGATTAACGAGGCCACGGTCCGCTCGCATTATGTGCGTGCGCGGGCGCTGTTACAGCATTTGATCAAACAAAACTATCCACATCTTTACCCGGGATACAGAACCGGCAAGGTCCTGGTTGAACAATAAAGGTTAAATGCTTTCGGGGATTTTTCGAGTGAATTATTTTTACAAAATGCTGCGCTTCATGATGAGATCCGCAGTAGGGATTTAGGCAGGGAACAATATGAATCCCGAGCAGCACCGTGATATTTTTTAGTTCTGCTCTCCTGCTTCTGGTTATCTTGCCAAATAATGTATAAGAATTTCAGTTTAAAGAAATGGATGAATCGTTTTTTATCGATGTAGAATACCTGGGCGAGGAGTTGGAATTTGAAGGAAGGCTGATCGTTTCAGGTTATCTTCATAAAATTGAAATGGATGTCGAAGGGATCAAGGTCTTTTTTGAGCCTGATGAGGAACGTAACTATCGCGCGCTGGTAAGTCTTGAAGAGGTACGGGAAGCGCGGTTAGACGCCGGATTATTGCAGGCAATTGCCGCTAGGCTTGAATCACTTTTGAAGGTAGGTTAATGCGTTAATTTAACAAAAGGTACCTTGCGGTAGATTGCCCGCAAGGTGTTGTTGTAAGTAGTAGTGAAAAATTAGTTTATAGGATTGATTTTCATAGTGAGCTATTAATCATTCGGTTACTGAGCTATTCGCATATGGCTAATTGCCAGCAGCTTATGTATTTAATTGTTTTTAACTTAAAGGGTCTGTGCAAAATCAACGACAACGGACTTGTCTTTTACGACGGCCATAAAGCCGGAAGCATGCCGGAAAACAAATCCGTCGAGATCCGCAATGTTTTCGGGGACTTTGGCGATGTTGGTATCCACGGTCTGTATTCGCCATCCGTTTGCATGGGGTAAAATGGCAAAAGTATGCTCTTTCTTTTCTTTCCAGACTGTGGAAAATTGCTCGAACACCGCCACGTTATTGTCAAGAATCATCCGGTCGTTATACTCCGCTTCCGATTTCGCCTTTTTTACCGATTTGTAAATCTCATTACGGATAATTTCCAACGCAAATGCAGCAGCTTTTTCAAACTGGCTGTATTGTAAATCTGCATCGGTCACTTCGCGGTTAAAGCCGCCTATCAGTCCGGACGTATTTCTGAAGCCTTTTGGTAAGGTAGCCCACAGATCAAAAATATTATCCCGGTTTGTATCCATCGCATCAATGGAAGCGATAAACCGGCTGAAGAAAACCTGTGCTTCCGCAGGACAGATCTCATCTTTGAAATGCTCATAAACCAGCCCGGCTGCTGAGCTGAGCTCCATATCCTGATGGTGATCAAAATTCAGTTTTGCCGGATCATAACTTCCGCCAACATCCAGAATGAGTGTACTGGAGTCAGCAACGGCATCGGCAAGTATTTGGGGATTTCTGGTGCGTATCAGTTCAAAATCGTATCCGGCATGGCGGAGAAGGGCAACTGCAATTACGTCATCCGCGTGAAACGAGGTGTCGTGGGTTATAACTTTGGAAAATGAGGTCATATTAAAAATAAAATTATCTTCAAATATAACGGCTTATTTCCGGATGCGCGGCTTATTTGCCTTGCGCCGATTGTGAGGTGTGCATCTGACAGCGCTGTTATTTAAAGATAAACGAAGAACAGCGCGAGGTGAAGCAAGGAGATAATTAAACATAAGGGTGTGAAAATCAGTGTGTCCCTTTTGGCGAAAATCGTTTTTCGATAACGTTTGGCAAATCCCACGTATTTAAAATCGCCGATGGCGCGCAGTAAAAAGAGGAGGCCGATTGCAGCAGTGGCATTGGTCAGGATTTGGTCAGGAAAGGGTTCGCTGACGAAGCCGGCAGAAGCCAGATCAATCCAGGCAAATAGCACAAGTATTCCCGCAACAGAGAAGATCGTTATAAATGCCGGACGAAATCTGCGCCGGCCATTGCTGTCGGTCGGAATAATCGCAAACGCTGCCCAGGTGCCGCCAAAAGCCCAGTAAATATGGACGACAGCAAGTGTAATGAAAATAATACTATTGATAAGCGATATGGCTGTGATCATGTGAGGTGGATTAGCATTCAACGTTTTTTGGGCTGGAACCTGACTAGCCTTATTAAGGTATCTCCTGAAAAGTAGTCATTTCCTGCATGAGTCGCTTTACTTTTAGCGGGTATTTTTCCGCGTAACTGAAAATCAGTTGGTTCATGTAATGGTTCGAGACGCAGGGTTGTAGTACTTCTTTTATATCGGTCAGCCTGGTCAGATCCGCATGATTGCTGACATAACCGATCCTTGATAATTGGCCTTTTTCAACCCAGATGCAGCTGTTTTCGTCGGCGTTTCTGCCGGTATCCACGATGATGAAGCTGGGCAGGTTTTCGGTAAATTTTGTCAACGCATTTTCTACCAGTGCATTGTAATCTTCGGGATTCAGGAGCTGGATTTTGGTTGATAACTTCTGTATATCTTCTGACTCGCTGCTGAACAGCGGGTAACGGCCATAGGAACATCGCTCGGCAGAAAGACCAAAGTCGATCACGAGTTTGCGGAGCATTCTGATTCCATCCGATTCGCGGTTGAAAACATGGATGCAATCATGGTATTTTCCATGTTTTCCAATAGCCAGGCGCCTGTATCCGTGAAAATCTTCATAACTGTACAGCGCAAATTTTGGCTCCGGACTTTTCATGGCGCGGTTATACAAAGGCCAAAGCCGTTTAATTTCTGCCGCTTCCAGCAGCAGTGCCATCAGTTCGGTACCGCAGTTTTCGTAACGTATGGCGTAAATACTTCTGAGAAAATGCTGACGCTGGGGATTCGGATTGTGACCGGAAAAGTGTGACGCAACTCTTTTCTTAATATTTAATGCCTTGCCAACGTAAATTTCTTTACCAGCCATATCCTGAAAATAATAAACGCCGGGACAGGAGGGCAGATTGGTAAAATCTTCTTTGGGCAGGTTTGGCGGGAGCTGCTGTTCCTTCGAGGTTTTTTTGAGCATGGAGGCAATATGCCCGGAAGTATCCCATGCCAGGAGTTTTGAAAAAAGAATAGCCGTGGCGTCGGCGTCGCCGCCCGCCCTGTGTCGGTTTTCAATAAGGATGCCGAGTGCATCACATAATTTGCCAAGACTGTATGAAGCCAATCCCGGTTTGATTTTCCTGCTCAGCCGAACGGTACAGAGTTTTGGTGCATTTAATTCATAACCTGCTGCCTGCAAGTGATATTTTACAAAAGAGTAGTCGAAGTTGACATTGTGCGCGATAAAAATACGGTCTGAAAGCATTTGATAAATCTTGTCGGCAACTTCCTCAAATGCCGGACTATCGGCAACCATTTCGTCATCAATGCCGGTCAGGGCCTGGATAGACCAAGGAATTGGCCGACCCGGATTAATGAGCGTTTCGTACCGGTCAATAACCGAGGTGCCGTCATGAATCAAAATGGCGATTTCGGTTATCCCGCTGCCGGAAGCATATCCTCCGGTAGTTTCTATATCGACAATGGCATAATGCATCTTCGTAATTGAGGACTTTTAGTTAACGTTTTTTCGCGCCGGGGCGGGAGGATTTGTGTAAAGATTTTTTCAAAATACCTCCGACAATCCGGCAAAGCCGATATAATCAGAATAGATAAAGTCGGCAATGGCGTCGATCTGTCGTTTGCGCATTTTCTGCTGTTCCCACCGTGCCTGCTGAATGGTGTGCGTATCCTCCTCACTCAGAACAATCGTTTTTTCAGACAAAAGCACGTCTTTTCTCAAATCAAACTGTTGTAATTTGACCGTCAGCTTTTTAGCTTTCGGCCAGGTGGCAACCGTTCGGAAGTTAACCGGGACAACGACAACTTCGCCCGGTTTTTGAAATATAAAAGTCAAAATGGGCACGTCACACATGGTGTGGAGCTCAAAACGAATTACATCCGGTGTTTCCACTTTGCTTGCGGTATTATAGCAGCACAAACGGACAATAACATTTATTTTGTCAGGGATCAGTTTGATGTCTTCCATAGGATCATAATGTCGATTTTTTCAAAATTAACAGTTTTTTTACTGTGTGTAATTTGTTGACAATCAGTATTGATATTTATAGTATCATTAAATTGATTAACTAAGTATCAATAATAATAGAAAATTCAATGAATGACAAAAAAGAATTGATTTTCTTCAATCCTTATTCAAATTTGACCCGGGATATTGTTGCGCCAGGGTAAAGGGCGGCGCTGGAATTTCGTGGAGTGATTGAAATGATAAATGCTGTTGGGCGTAGTCTCCGGACTGCGCTACGGTTAACGAGATCCGGAGGCTACACGCAAGGAAAGAATATTTACAGGCAAACTTTTGTCCCCCCGGTATTGCTTTTAATGCAACTTCCAATTTTCGTTTGAAGGAAAACGTTAAAAGTACGCGTTACACGATTTGATGAAGATCAATGTTGCTGACTACAATTTCAAAGCAAATAAGTCCAAGGCTATTACAACCGGTTTTATCGCACGTTTAATAAATAAACTGAGCCGTTTGAAAACTTGCCCCTCAGCGTCAATTTTTTTGATCCTCACAGCAAAGAGTTAGTTAAATAAAAGGTTTATTTTTGATTTAAAGATTCTGAAAAACAGAAGTTTATGGAATATTGACAGCCGACAGCATAGCGGAACTTCTCAGACTTATATTCATTACCTGATCTAATATTTAAGGCTATGATGAATGGATATGAATTTCTGAAATATAAACCTGAGACCTGTAAGCAATTCAGCTGCAAAGGGATAACTTTTGTATATGATGATGGTCTGCAGGCGGTGAAACGCGTTGATATTTTCACACACTATAATATTATTGCTTTCATTGTCAATGGAGAAAAAATAATCCATTGTCCGGGCAAGTCCTGGTTGCTGACAGCGGGTAACTGTTACTTTTTTAAAAAGGGTGCCTACAATCAGGCGCTTTATCTGCATGAAGGTTGGCGTTCCATGAATATTTATATTCCTGACGCATATCTCCGGGAGCTTATTGGCGACTATTTAAGGTGCGGCAAGGTGCAAACGATGGGCGGACATGCCATCGACCAGGTTATTCAGCTGGATATCAATGAAATTTCAGGGGGGGGTCAGGAACTGATGTTTTCGGCTTTTTCCGGCAAACCGATACCCGCAGAGGATGTCCTTGAACAACAGTTTCGTCAGCTGATTTTTTCGATATTTGGCAATCGTAAAAACCAACAACTGGTTTCCTATCTGAAGAAACTTGCGGAGCAGCATAAGACTTCGCTTTTTGAAGTGATGGAAGCAAATTATATGTACAATCTGTCGCTGACGGAGTATGCCAGGATCGCGAATCGCAGTCTTGCCACGTTTAAGCGGGAGTTTAGAAGGCTGTTTTACACGACGCCTGCGAAATGGCTTATGGACAGAAGACTGGATTTTGCCCAGCTGATGCTTGATACCACCGGAAAAAATATTGGCCAGATTATGTCCGAAAGCGGATTTGAGAACAGTTCTCATTTTAGCAGGGTATTTAAAGAGAAATTTGGGGCATCACCTTTGAACTACCGAAAAGAGAAAACGCACTAACCTTCACCCAGCAATACATGTTGCCGATGTTTTATCGGGCAAAAAATACTTTATACGATTTGTTGTGTCTATCACTTATCCCAGAGACTCTGCATATTTATGGAAACAAACAGCTTTGCCCAGACCTATCCCCGTTTTGGGGGTAAAATTATTACTGCTCAGAAACCTGAGTATGAGACTGCCCGGAAAGTTCACAACGGCATGATCGACAAATATCCTGATCTGATTGTGCAGTGCCAGGATGCTGAGGACGTTGCCATGGCGGTTAACTACGCACGAAAACACAAACTGCTGCTGGCGGTCAAAGGGGGAGGGCATAACGGTGCCGGCCTGGGTATGTGCGATGGCGGGATGGTGATTGATATGTCGCTGATGAGAAATGTCACGGTACATCCCGAAAAAAATACGGTCCTTGTCGAAGGCGGATGCACGCTTGGCGACCTGGATACGGCTACACACGCTTTCGGATTAGCCGTTCCAAGCGGCATTAACTCAACCACGGGAATAGGCGGGCTGACGCTTGGCGGAGGTCTTGGTCATTTGACGCGTCGTTGTGGCCTGACCATCGATAATCTGCTTGAAGCCAATATTGTGCTGGCTGACGGGCGGTTGGTGAAAGCTTCGGCTACCGAGAACGAAGATTTGTTTTGGGCAATACGCGGTGGTGGAGGCAATTTTGGAGTCGTTGTTTCATTCTTGTTCAGGACGCATCCAATCAGCACTGTGTATGGCGGCCCGATGTTTTGGAATATGAGTGAGGCCAAAGAACTGATGCTTTGGTATCAGACTTTTATCAAACAGGCGCCAGACGAAATTAACGGCTTTTTTGCGTTCCATCAAATACCGCCGGACCCCAACATGTTTCCTGAGGAGTTTCATTTGGAAACGATGTGCGGAATTGTATGGTGTCATTCCGGTGATCCGGAAAAAGCAGAAGCATTCTTTCAGGAGTTCAGACAAAATAAAAAGCCAGCGATTGATCTGGTTGGGCCTTTGCCCGTTCCCGTGATACAAACATTGTTCGACGGACTTTTTCTGCCGGGTTATCAATGGTATTGGAAAGGGGATTTCGTGAAAACGCTGACCGAGGAGGTTATTGATATCCACATCAAACATGCGTGGAAAATTCCCAATTTCTTCTCGGGAATGCACCTTTATCCGATCAATGGGGCAGCGTCAAGGGTTGGGAAAGATGAAACCGCCTGGAATTACCGGGACGCTACCTGGGCAATGGTGATCGCCGGTGTTGACCCGGATGTGAATAACAAAGATCGGATCATCAACTTTTCAAGGGATTACTGGACCGAACTTCATCCGTATACAGAAGGCGGTTCGTATGTTAATTTTATGATGGAAGAAGGGGAAGATCGTATTAAGTCGACCTATGGTAAAAATTACCATAGACTGGTTGATATCAAAGGGAAGTATGATCCGGACAATTTGTTCCGGGTGAATCAAAATATCAAACCGCAGGCAAAAATGACGTTTTGAAAAGTATCCGCGGGCATTAATCTGAACAAAGATGATCTCCGCGGATCTAATGTCAATGTGCGTTTTGTCTGTCTTCATGGTAAAGGAAAACCGGGTCCTTTTTTAAGTGTTCCCAGTCTTTCTTACAGTCTTCGTATAACTGTCGAATATCAGTTTGTACACCCATTTCAAGATTTTCAAAACCGTTTTCAGGCGTAAAAATCAGTTTTTCCAGATACCTGAGCATATTATAACACATCGTCAACTGACCGGTAGCTACAAGTTTTTCCAGTAGCTTACGAACTTTTTGTGGCTCGGTAAACCATAAAGTTGTACCGAAACCAGACGCCTCATCAACAACTTTTTCTATTTCTTTCCCTATGGCACTATCATAATTTCCCGAAAAAATACCGGGATTTTCCGGGCCTGATACCGATTGTTTGTTTTTAATTTCGGTTGCTGTTTTTCGAAAGTTCTTACGGGTCAGATCTTTGATCAGTGTTGATATTCGTCGGTGTTCATACCGGTTGTCTTCATACAATCTGTTATAATTCAGGCTTCTGACCACTTTTAGAAACACATTCAGCAGCAGCGTTCCCAAAGATCTCAGACGGTTTGTCAGCAGTGGTTCAAGGCGGTGCACCGACAATTCTTCTATTTTCAAAGCCTTTATTTTTTCCTGATAAAACGGCGGTATTACCTCGGTGATTTTTCCGGTCAGCCAGGATTCCGTTTTTCGAATTTGCTTCAACAACAGGAATTTTGAAAGCATAACCAGCAGTACCATCACGGATAAGCCAAGACATAGGCCCGTGCCGATATTATTTGCATATTTCCATAAAAAGGGAAGTAACAGCAAAAAAAGCAGGGAGCCTGTCAGGATATAATTTACCATTTTGCAGATGGTGGAGAATTTCTCTCGAAGTCTTTTTAGCGTAAAGCGCCTGAATCCCAATTTATCTTTTTTTTCAAGCGGTTTGTACTCCCTGATCGCAGGCGAGGCCACGTCCGAGATAATCACCAGATCAAAGTAGGGAAGATCGTTGTCTTTTTTATAGTTGAGAATGCTTTCAATTCCCTGGTTATCATAAATACCACCATCCATTACACCGATAGGCCCTATGCCTTGCGCAGTATTTTTATTTCTCAGTATTTGCAGGTTAACTCCCTTGTCATGGACAAAGTCATCCGGCCAAAGCATGGGTTCGAAGCCAGCGGGAAAACAGCTGGAAGCTGCCATCACGTCGGATAGTTTTACCTCCTGTAATTGTTTCTTAGGAATTCTGGTCCAAAAATTGCCCGCATATCCTGTCGAATCAGGATTTTTGAATCGAAAATTGATCGCATTTTTAAATTCGGTACTGTTAAAAATCACTTCCTTTACATGAGAGGAGCCCATGCCGGCCAGATCCTGCATCACTTTTCCATTGGTGAAATGTGCGTCGTACGCCTCGGCAAAAGCGTTGATCAGGTTTTTACTTTTGCTGGTATTTTTCAGGTCCTGATCCGGATTTAATTTTTCAATACCGGTTTTTACCAGGTCCAGCGTTTCGAGTTTATCCAGCAGGAAATTGAATATTTCTCCGAAGGACCGTTTATCCTTTTTCATCAAAGCATATACAACACCCGTAATCGTTCCGCCTGAAACGGTTGAAAGCATCTCTACGTTTTCGAGCAACGGGTTTCCCTGGAATTGTATTCTGTTGAGATATGACATGGAACCCAGATGAAAGGATGCCGCGCGATAGCCGCCGCCGGAACAGCTCAGTGCAATTTTTTTCAGCGGTTGGTCAGGCAAACGTGTTTTTTCCATGGTTGAATTTATTAATGCGAAGTAACCGGAAAACCTGGTCATTTCCTTGGAATGTCATCGCAAAATAATTGTAGTATAAAAGATACTATTATACATTTTCGCTCTGTTAAAAGGGCTATTGTGTGAATGGGGAAAGAAAGGATTACTGTTGTTTTTTGTTTGAAACAACTCACTTATCTTTACCGTTGTCAGAAAAACAATGTATTGACTTAAAAGCCGATAAGCTATGCTTACGGACCTGTATTCCTTGCAATGCTTAGAGATAAATAATTTCCTAAACCAACCTGATTTACATTACAGATGAACTTAAAATTGCTTTCCGCGAGCCTTCTGATTACATTTTCCGGCTGTAACGAGAATAAAAAAACAACTACCGAAACAAACGCACCGTCGATTGTGGGTACCTGGGAACTGGTATCCGCCAAAATTATTACCCAAGGCGATACAGCGGTGACTTTTCCGGTCAAAGACCAGAAGATGCTTAAAATTTTCAGCACTGAAAGCTTTGCTTTTTTCAAACATGATATCAACAAAGGCACTGGCGACACGGCTGTTTTTGAATCAGGTGCCGGAACGTATACTTTAAAAGGTGAAGATTACGCCGAACATCTGGAGTTTTGCAATTACAGAGGCTGGGAAAACCAGGATTTCAAGTTTAAACTTCGTTTGAAAAAGGATACCCTCATCCAGCGTGGTGTTGAAAAAATTGACAGCCTGAACATTGATCGGGAGATTGTTGAGACTTATGTGAAAAGATAAATCAGCTCGATAACTTTTTTGAATTTTGGCCAGTCGCCTACCAATCAAAACGATATTTCAGATCATCCACGCTTTTCAAAGACGCTTAAATGTTAATGTAAGGGCCAAAATCATTCCTAGTTCAGAGTTTTTTCTACTCTTAATAAGAAATTGTTTGCAAAAACACAACTTTATTATAAATTTGCTCCCATGCACATTTAATTGTGTGTAGAGGAGGGTAAGACTTATAAGAATTCCGGGCTTCCGGGATTCTTTTTTTGTATCAACTGCTTTGTGTGTTTGCAATAGAATTCTCGCTATGGCAAGCAGTTTAAGTAATTCAAAGTAAGTAGTAGTGAAAAATAGTTTATGTTATTGATTTTTATAATAAGCTATTAATCATCCGGTTATTGAGTTAATCGCATATAACTACTTATCAGCAGCTACTTAACTTAATTTCAATACCTTATATTCTTTTAATATGTGTATGTTGGTCAACATGGCAAAAATATTTCCCCTGGTTTTCGTTTTATTGTTTGCCGTTGGTTGCAAAACTTCCAGATATGCGAAGAGCGATAAGGTTTATAAGAATCTGGCAAAAGGTTATGCAAAGCTTATCGAAGCCGCTCCTCCGATACATCAGGGTATAGATTCATTGCAACAGGGGCCACAGCTTTGGGTAGGCACTGTGAACTTCGGGATTCGCCGTGCGAATTTTGTTATCATGCATCACACGGCGCAGGATTCCGTGGCGCAAACACTTATGACGTTTACGACGCCGAGGACGCAGGTGAGTGCACATTATGTCGTTGGCCGGGATGGCAAAGTTTATCAGATGGTGAATGATTATCTCAGGGCGCAACATGCCGGAGAGTCTCGCTGGGGCAACAGTTCGGATATCAATTCCTCATCGATTGGCATTGAACTGGACAATAACGGCAACGAACCTTATTCTGACCAGCAAATACAAAGCCTCTGTGTGATCCTGGCGACGTTGAAAAAGAGGTACAACATCCCGGCGTCCAATTTTATCGGGCATGCCGATATTGCGCCGACAAGAAAACCGGATCCCAACAATTTTCCATGGAAGGTTCTGGCGGAAAAAGGGTTTGGTTTGTGGTATGACGAAGTTTTGGAAACGCCTCCGGTCACTTTTGATCCTGTGATCGCTTTAAGAATTATCGGTTATGATGTCCGCAATATCGACGCGGCGGTTGTTGCATTCAAACGGCATTTTATTCAAACTGATATTACACCCGCGCTGACGGAATGGGATAAGTCTGTATTGTTTAATCTGTACAGGAAGTACCTGTAATGGTTGGATTACAGATGTGGTTTTTCCTTGAAACGCTCAATTTGTGATAAAACCAGCATGTTATTTCGGTTGGGTAGGGGGTAATACAGTCGCATCGCTGTCTTTGTAAGAAGATAGTATTGGTTTGAATTTAAAGATGCAATGAAAGAACAGCTGGCTCCTGCCCGGTGGTACCGTATCATACCGATTGTTTTTATTACGTATAGTCTGGCTTATCTCGACCGGGCCAATTTTGGTTTTGCCGTGGCCGGGGGGATGGCAGAGGATCTTAATATTACAAAAAGTACTTCGTCTTTGCTGGGATCCCTGTTTTTTCTGGGGTATTTCTTTTTCCAGATTCCGGGAGCGCACTACGCGTCTCATAAAAGTGCTAAAAAGCTGATTTTTATATCTCTGATCCTGTGGGGAGCGCTTGCGGCCGCTACGGGTATGGTGAGTAATGTGACCTCGCTGGTCGTGATCCGGTTTATGCTTGGTGTTGTAGAGAGCGCTGTGATGCCTTCGATGCTGATTTTATTAAGTCAGTGGTTTACGAGAAAAGAGCGGTCAAGGGCGAATACATTCCTGATTTTGGGAAATCCGGTGACTGTTCTTTGGATGTCGGTATTGTCGGGGTACCTGATCGACTCTATGGGTTGGCGTTGGATGTTTATCATTCAAGGAGCTCCGGGCATAGTCTGGGCGTTTATTTGGTGGAAAATGATCGATGAAAAACCCAGCGACGCACACTGGCTGGCAGTGGAGGAAAAGGAAGCTGTCGAGGAGCTTTTGCAGGCAGAGCAAGTGGGTATAAAACCTGTGAAAAATTATGCTGAGGCTTTTAAATCCCCTGCCGTGATCCTGTTGTGTTTTCAATATTTGTTATGGAGTTTGGGTGTGTACGGTTTCGTGATGTGGCTGCCTTCGATCATAAAATCCGCTCCTGATATGGATATTGTAACAACCGGCTGGCTTTCTGCGGTACCCTATATTCTGGCGATTGGAGGCATGCTTTCCGCATCTTATTTTTCTGACAAGAGTTTAAACAGGAGAGTTTTCATCTGGCCCTTTCTTTTGATTGCATCAATTGCATTTTTTGCAGCATACTTGCTTGGAACTACACATTTTTGGATTTCATTTGGTTTGCTTGTCATCGCAGGCGGCGCTCTTTATACACCATATGGACCGTTTTTTGCAGTAATAACCGAGATTTTGCCAAAGAATGTGGTGGGAGGGGCGCTTGGATTAATTAACAGCATAGGAGCGCTCGGGTCTTTTATAGGATCTTATCTGGTCGGTTATCTGAATGGAAGCACCGGAGGATTCGAATCGTCGTACATTTTAATGTCGATTGCCTTATTGGGTGCAACGATCCTGACTATTGTTGTGGTAAAGTCTCCTGAGCAAGCCAGATAATAACTGCCAAAGCCAAGGATTAAGGCACTTTCTTTGATTTTATACGAAGGAGCAGATGTTGTTGAAAAATATTTTCATTTTTTTGTTGACTCAATCTTCTCGTAAATAGAAAGTTAGTAACTGATAGAAAATAAAGTTTAAAATTAGTATCACAATAAATTTGGAACGTAAATCTAATTTTATAATTTTGCATCACAATTGAGGGACACGGTAACACGGCGAAACAAAAATTGGTCATTCTAAAAGGTTGTTAGTCCGAAAAATAGCCACTGAAAAGTAAATTTTAGTTTGAAAATATATCCTTAGGGATAACAGGATAGAAAGCCTCTGGCAGTTAGGTTAAACTATTTTTAAGGCAATCAAACGGAATTGTCGACATTAAACAGCCGATATGATTCCGTAGCTCAGCTGGTAGAGCAATACACTTTTAATGTATGGGTCCTGGGTTCGAATCCCAGCGGGATCACAAAAGGCACACGAAAGTGTGCCTTTCTTGTTTAAAATGCATTGATTTTCAGCACATTTAACAAAAAAGCAGGTTATTCTGAATCAAGATAAATCAAACCATTCGGTCACCTATTCGGTCACCGTTTTGATTTGGTAAATTAGGTGACCGAATGAATGTTTGATTGAGGCGATTTGATTTAAGGTTCTCCCGGAACATTTATTTCTAACCTTAAAATGTGTTGAAGATGAAATTCAAACAAAATCTATCCCTGCTGCTGTGGCTCTACCGGGGAAAAGCATCCAAAGACGGCAAAGCGCCGATCTATCTGCGCATTACGATTGATGGACTTGACACGGACATTTCGTTGGGCCAGAAAATCCATCCAGATTTCTGGGATGGAGAAGCCAAACAGGTTAGGAGCAGCGGACTCGAAGCGAAAATGATCAACCAGAAGATCATGCAAGCGCAGACAGACCTTCAAAGGCACTTTATGATGCTGCAAGCCCAGTTTGACCGGGTTACACCAGCGATGCTAAAAAATGTTTACCTGGGCGTGCCTGCCATGCAAGAAAAGAAGACCTTAGGGCAAACCCCTCAACCGGGCAGCACACTGCTGAATGCTTTTGATGAATTTATCGCCACCTTTGAGAAGAAGGCGGAGAAGGGGCTACGTTCCAGCGGGACGCTCAGGCACTGGCGCTCAACCCGAAAAAAGGTAGAGGCCTTCATCGCCTACCGTTACCACCGCCGTGATCTGGACTTTTCTGAGATTGATCACTTGTTTGCAGACGAATTCTATGATTATCTCACCTTGCACAAACAGCAACCGCTTTCGGAGGTAACCGCAAAGAAGCAGGTTAAATGGACACGGCAGATCGTCAAGATTGGTGTGAAGAAAAAAGTGATTGCCAGTAATCCACTGGAAGGATTTATCTGCTCGGGTGGAAACAAGGAAGTGCAGCCGTTGGAGCTGCTGGAAGTGGAGGCGATTTATCAGAAAGAACTTTCGATCGACCGTATTGCTGAGGTAAGGGATGCCTTCATCTTTCAATGTTTTACAGGCTTTGCCTATCAGGATATGTATAATCTGAGCCCGGACAATATTATCCGGGTGGGTAGGGCAGGTGAGAAGTGGCTGATCAAGGACCGGGGCAAAACGGATGTAACGGAAATGGTGCCGATTCTTCCGATCGTTCAAGAGCTGATCGACAAGTACAAAAACCACTCGTACTGCAAAATCAATAACCGGTTGATCCCGGTAAACAGCAACTACCGTTACAATGTATATCTGAAAGAACTGGCGGTGATCTGCGGAATCCGCAGGGAGCTCAACACGCATTTGGCCCGTCACACGTTTGCAGACATGATGCTGAATAGCGGTGTGCCACTGGAAGACGTGGGTAAAATGTTGGGGCACCGTAATATTCGGACGACACAGCGGTATGCGCGTGTCCGTAAAAACCGGATCAGCGAAAATATGGCCAAGGCGAAAGGGAAGCTCTTTACCAAATCAGGCAAACTGAAAGCCGTTGCTTAAAAAGAAACCCACTGCTGTCAAAAAATCAGCGGTGGGTTTAAACTAAAACTCTGGGTAATTACCAATATAATGATTGTAAATTTACTGAATACCGATATGGTCTTTTACCTGTTCCATATCCACTGCCATGCGCATCGTTTCCAGTCCGCGATTAATTTGGCTTCTGGATTGAGCCAGCTTTTTTCTGAGTAGTGCTGGTAGAAGTGCCGAGCAGTGTTCTCACAGTGACCAGCCTGGATAAAATAGATCTGCACTTGTTTTCGGCTTGGCGGCACCTGCGCACCCAAGCCATTTAAAGCTAACTTCATCTGTTAATTGAATTTTTAGCAGCCGGTGTCTTGTTACTTTCAAACATCTTGATGATGTCTTCCCGGTCATAGTAGATAACTCCGCCAAGCCGCATGAAGGCTAGCTTTCGGCTCGCCCGCAGCATATGCAACTTACCAGGCGAGATATCCAGCATTTTTCTGACTTCACTGGATTTTATCCATTTCTTAGCAGGAAGTCCCTGGTCACTTATAATCATCTTCCGGATTGCGTCAAGCATGTCTGCCTTGAAATTATCAAGGTCGGATGCTGTGACAAGCTGGTCTTTGAACATGACATCTCTTTTCTCACTTTCCTTTCCCTTCGTCGTCATTTTCTTACACTTTTAATGATTGAATAAATTGAGCTTTTCTCTCAAACGAGGCATGG
>NZ_JAVFVU010000033.1 GCF_030929615.1 Dyadobacter sp. LHD-138
TCGCCATTGCGTTCCAGTTTCAACAAGCCAAAAAATAGAATTTACAACGGTTCTTAAGGAATGTTGTCTTGCCCTTTTGTTGTCAACTATTTTTTCGACAAATTGCCATTGAGAGTCAGTCATTTCTTTGAAATTCGATTTCATAAACTTGTTTGAGGTGAGATTCAACAAGTTTAACGACTGGCTCTCATTATTAGTTTAATACAATCCAAAACATACTCTAAATTAAAATAACAAAAACCATGAAAACAAAGAAAAGTAGTCCCGAGCAAAAACTTACAGGTGAACAGATTGTTCAAAAAAAGTTGGATGAAGCCAATGCAATGTTAAGAAAAATGGACTTCTCAAAATTACCGCAACGAACTGCTAAAAATCAAGGTTAGTCTGTTTAAAAATATGCAAAAATATTCACCTCCAAAACTGTATTTCTTTTTACTCTTCCTGATCGGGTTTGTGGATTGTTCGCAATCACAAACCGTTCCAGCACCGCCGATTTCGGACAAATACAAATTTGACTCCAAACCAATCTGGCAAGACGAATTTGATTACTCAGGAAAACCGGATGCAAAAAAATGGGGTTATGACCTGGGTGGACACGGATGGGGAAATCATGAGCTGGAAAACTACACCGAGAATTTAGAAAATGCCCGCGTTGAAAACGGCAATCTGATTATTGAAGCAAGAAAAGAAAAATCTGGGAAGCAGCCTTACAGCTCAGCCAGGCTCGTAACAAAAGGCAAGGCTGATTTCCTGTATGGAAAATTTGAGATCCGGGCGAAGCTGCCTCAGGGCCGGGGAACCTGGCCTGCGATCTGGATGCTTGGAACTGAGCAATCTTATGGCAATAAAGGCTGGCCCGACAATGGCGAAATTGATATTATGGAACACGTCGGCTTTGATCAGAACCGTATCCATGGCAACATACACACCAAAGCATTCAACCACGTACTGAAAACAAATAAAGGAAACCAGATTGTGTTAACCGACGCTTCGACCGCATTTCACATTTATTCCTGCGAATGGACTCAAGGCTACGTTTCCATCGCTGTCGATGGGCAGGAATATTTCAGATTTGTCAAAGAATCCGGCTATTCCTGGGAGCAATGGCCCTTTGATAAATCTTTTCACCTATTATTAAACATGGCTGTCGGAGGCGACTGGGGAGGACAGAAAGGTGTGGATGACAGCATTTTCCCTCAAAAAATGGAGATTGATTATGTCCGTGTTTACCCGTTGGCTGTGAAAAAGTAATTTGAAATTCCACCGCACGGAGCTAACTTGCACCCATGGATCATTTCGTTGTTTCGGCCAGAAAGTATCGTCCAGTCACTTTCGACTCGGTGGTTGGCCAATCACATATTACGACTACGCTTAAAAATGCAATTCGTACCAATCACCTGGCGCAGGCTTTTCTGTTTTGCGGTCCGCGTGGTGTTGGGAAAACGACTTGTGCCCGGATTTTAGCAAAAACAATTAACTGTCAGAATCTTGGCGATGACGTAGAAGCCTGTGGCGAATGTGAATCCTGTATCAGTTTTCAGAACAACGCTTCTTTCAACATCCACGAACTGGATGCTGCTTCCAATAACTCTGTGGAAGATATTCGTAACCTGATCGATCAGGTGCGCTATCCGCCTCAGACCGGAAAATATAAAATCTATATCATTGATGAGGTCCACATGCTTTCTCCGGCGGCTTTTAACGCCTTTCTGAAAACATTGGAAGAACCGCCTGCCTACGCGATTTTCATTTTGGCTACCACTGAAAAACATAAAATCCTGCCGACGATCTTATCGCGCTGCCAGATTTTTGATTTCAACCGTATCCAGCCCAAAGACATCGCTTATCACCTGGCTGATATTGCGAAAAAGGAAGGCATTGAAACGGAAAAAGAAGCACTCGAACTCATCGGCCAAAAAGCCGACGGCGGTTTGCGAGATGCCCTTTCGATGTTTGATTTAAATGTCACTTTTTCAACCGATAACCATCTGACCTATGCAGCCGTTTTAGAAAACCTGCATATTCTTGACTATGATTATTATTTCAAAATAACGGATGCCTTAACGGCTGCGAGTGTCGCACGCTCATTGGTTTTGTTTGACGAAATATTAAGAAAAGGTTTTGACGGACATTTGTTCGTCGTCGGTTTACTGGAACATTTCAGAAATCTTCTGGTCTGCAAAGATGCCGCAACGGTTTCCCTGTTGCAAGTTTCCGAATCTGCGGAGAGGAAATATGTTGATCAGTCCCGAAATGCGGATATGAGCTTTTTGCTATCTGCATTAAGTGTCGCCAGCCAATGTGACGTCAATTACAAGGCTGCGAAAAATCAGCGGTTGCATGTGGAGTTATGCCTCATGAAACTCGCAAATTTACCCCATGTTCTTCAACTTAATTCTCATGCAGCCGTTGATGAAACGGCAAAAAAAAAAGTTGAGCCTCAACAGCAATCCGTAAATAATGAACCAAAGGCGTCGGCTTATGAAAGTCCGGCAAGCGAGACCAATGGCGGTTTTGCTACCAACAATGCGCAACAAATAGCGCCTGTCGCAGCGAAACCCTCAAAATTACGCAGTACAACGCAGCTTATTCCTTCCACGCCATCGGCACAAACTTTACCGGTGAAGGAAGTCGCCACATTACAGGAAAACAAAAATCCTGAGCCGGTTCCGATGGCGACTTTGGAGCTGACGCTGGAAAATTTACAACAGGTCTGGCAGGAATTTGCGGAGCACAGGAGAAAAACCAAAGATTCTACAACGGAAGGCATAGCCCTAAACCGGGCCGTTGACCTGGTAGATTTCACCATCCAGATTGCGCTCGACAATGATCCGCAGATGGATGCGATACAGGGCATGCGTTATGATTTGCTGGGCTATCTAAAAAGCAGGTTTAATGCGCCAAAATTGGATATTAACGCGCGTGTCGCTCCCCATGAGGTGCAAAGGTTACCATACACGCCTGCGGAAAAATTCAACTATATGGCTGAGAAAAACCCTTACTTGCTGCAATTAAAACAAGCCCTGGGACTGGATGTTGATTTTTAATTTATTTTGCACCGGCAATTTGCAGGAATAATTGATGAAGATGCAGAACCTGAGGAATTAAAGCGGCATTTTCATCATTATTGATCGTAAAATCGGCGATCGCCTCGCGTTCTTCTTCTGAAATTTGTCTTGCGATAATCGCTCTGATTTCCTCTTCCGAACGGTTTTCATCCCGATTTTTTACCCTCTGAATTCGAAGTGCAATGGGGGCCTGCACTACAATCACATAGTCAAGATTGTTATTAACGCCGGCTTTATTCATAAGAGCCGCTTCCTTGATCAGGTAAGGAGATTCACTATTTCTTGTCAACCAGTCCGCTGTGTCTTTACCCACGGCCGGATGAATAATGGCATTCAGATTTTTGAGAAGATCAGGGTTTTTGAAAACCCTGGAGGAAACATAAGAACGGTTGTATTCACCAGACTCCGTATAAGATTCCGCACCTAGTAATTCGACAACAGCCTTTCGTATGGTCACATCATGATTTGTGAGCCATTTTGCCCGGGTATCAGCGTCGTAAACAGGAATCTCAAGACAGGAAAATAATTTACAGACAATGCTTTTACCCGAGCCGATTCCACCTGTTACGCCTATATTCACTTTCATTGAAGGTTAATGATTAACGTTTGGTGGTTGCAGATCTGATAACAAGAATCAGGAACTTTTGAAGCCAGAGAAATCAAATTACTTTATGTTACCCAACACTTGCGCCACTTCAAAACTTACGTATACATCCCGGTGGCTGACTTCCACCAAAGGGGTTACAGGAAGAGGAATCTGGAGACTTTCATCAAAGTTATTCTGGATTTTCGTCGTAGGGATTCCGATACGAATCGTATCCGGATAACCCCGCACCAGGGAAATAGGACCATCAATTGAAATTAATGACGGCGAAATATTTATGATACTTGAAATCACATACCCTTCACGCATATTAATCCCAGCACTGTCAATACGGATCGGGATAATTTTGCGGATCTTTCTTTCAAAACTCAATTCAAATGTGTCGGAAACCACATAGTTAACCTTTACATCCGGAAAAAGCTCTGTGATCTGGTCTGTCAGTGATGTTGAGTTGATAAAACTTGCTTTGGTAGGATTCAGTACTTTATAAACCACGGGCAAAGCGTTGAAATTCAGCCAGGATTTCCTGAGCAGATTCCATCCATCCCCCGTCACATTGACCGAAATTCGCTTAGGCAATGGCTGTAACGGCACGAAGGCAGTGGCATCATACTCAACCGTCAGCGGATAGCTGAGCCTTATGGAGTAATCGTCTTTGTTCAGCACATTCATCAACCAGAAAAATGTAGCCGCCAAAAAACACCCTATAAAAGTTTTAATCTTATTCCGACCTGAAGGAATGTTACTCACAGCTGGTTTTTAAAAATTGCACATTAAAATGTACAGTTAAGTATTATACAAAAATAGCGGTATCAGGGATTTGATGTAAATACCTTATATCAACTATAAAGGCCACCCCTGACACCACTATGAATATTATTTCAAATAGATAACGTTCTTCTGTTAATTCTATTATTCTGCAACAGTACGGGCAATCGCCGATTTGTCAACAGTCAATTTTACACCCTTATCCAGCTCAAGTGTTACTAAAGTTTCTTCCACCGTGTAAACTTTTGCATGGATTCCACCGATTGTAACAACCTGATCTCCTTTTTTAATGCTGTTAAGAAGCGCCTTCTGCTCCTTTTGTTTCTTTTGCTGCGGACGGATCATGAAGAAATAAAATACCCCTATAATCCCAACCCACATCACGACCTGATAAATCATGGCTTGTGAGCCACCTGCTGCTTGTAATAAAATTGAAAGTGTCATTATTAAATTAGGGTTATTTAGATAATTAAAACGAGATCAATGCAGATACATTGTCGGGAAATAAATTCCCACTTTATTTTGCTGCTTCCGGTTTTGGTGCTGCATTTACAATACCTCTCAAACGCAACTCCGAATAGGCAGGATCTGTATTGGCATACACCGTTACTGTTTTCACCTGCGGACCCGATTTGCCTTTGCTGTTAAAACGAACTTTTATGCTCGAAGCAGCATTCGGGCTGATCGGTTCACGGGGCCATTCCGGCGTTGTGCAGCCGCATGATGACGTAATATTGTTCAGAATCAGCGGATATGGTCCGTCATTTTTAAAATAAAAAACATGTTCCACAATTTCACCTTCCTGGATAGTACCGAAATCATAGGACGAACTGTCCGTCAGTGTAAAAACCGGAAGTTTAATGTCTCCGTTTTTCGTTTCAGTCTTTTTTTCGGAACCTGAACAATTAACAAGCATGAAAGCAATTCCCGAAAGAACTACGAATGCAGCAATTTTTTTCATACGTTAAGTTAAATCAGTTGGTCTGACCTTTTATCTGCGCCATCAGACGATCAACGTCTTCAAGCAATTTTTCTGCTTTTTCACGCGCATCATTCACGACACGCTCTCCCTCGGCCCTTGCAAAGCTGTCAGGCTGATTTTTACCTTCGATCAGGTCTTCAATAACAGCTTGCAACTTTTCACGGTATTTCGACAACCGGTAAGTCAGCTGTGTACGAAGTACATTTCCCTTATCGGGAGCATAAAGAATACCCAACGCTGCTCCTGTGGCACATCCTGTCAAAAATGCAATTAAACTACGGCTTGATTTACTCATGGCATTATAATTTATAGCGGTTAGCCGCAAATGTTGGTGGTTAGCTTTTAAATTATTTACAATAAACAAATTTTTCGGGTTTCCCCTCTGCCCTTCAGCCTAAAAATTCTGTGCCTATTTATTATCGATCAATCCGCGGCCACTTTTTCTGACAACACCTTCTGCCGCCAGTTTGACTGAAAGCACATCCAGTACACCATTTATAAACTTGCCGCTTTTTGGCGTGCTATACCTTTTTGCAATTTCAATAAACTCATTGATCGTCACTTTTACTGGGATTCCCGGGAAGTGGATCAGCTCGGCCAAAGCCGTTTTCAGGATGATCATATCGACCAAGGCAATACGGTCAAGCTCCCAGTTTTTCAGCTGTTCGTCAAGATAAATATCATACTGATCACTTTCCTCGATCACCGTTTTGTATAGTTCTTCTACAAAGAAACGATCTTCCTCCCAGTCTTTTGTCAACGGTGCAAGACCAAAAGTAGCTGCATTATCAGCCGACTTAAGCGTTTTAATTGCAAGTCCTCGGATAAGTTCACTGTGATCTACCCAATATAAATCACGCTGTTCCAGGAAATCCAGGGGAACTTCATGTTTTAAAATGATCTGACGTAAAATGTATTGGATGATCTGTTGATCCTCTTCTTCGGTGTGTTCCTTTTTGTGGCAGTATGCCTCATACTCGGCATTCTTACGTAATGCTTCACGATAGGTTTTACGTATCATGTTCATGTCATTACTCCAGTTGATACCGTTTCTGATGATTTCTTCTTCCAGCGTTTTGTCTGCCTGAAGAACATTGATTACACGATTGGTGTTCAAACCGCCGTCCTTTGGGAAAGGTGCTTCGGGATCATCATATCTGCGCTCACGGTCCATTTTCGCCTGATGTGCCAGTTCCAGCAACATCGACAAAACCCGGATAAAATCAACGTAAATAGATTCCGTTTCATTCAACACCCGGCGAACCATCTTCTCTCCGTCTCCCTCAGTCTGTCTCTTATACGCTCTGAATGCGCTTTCGGCAACTTTCAGTACTTCGGCAGTAAACTCCTCATTCTCCTTCACTTCGCCGCTTTTAATAAGTTCATCCAACGCTAGTCCCGCCAAACGCTTATTGTTGTTTAATTTCTGCTTATCCTGAAACTCCATAGAGTTCAAATCAGGGGCAAATGCTTCCTCAATCTGATCCAAAGCAAGTAATCGGTTGGCATCAGCAGTTAATTTGCGCGCATAAAGAGCTTGAACAGCTTTTGTTCGTAATAATCTTCTATTCAGCATAAGCCGGAACACTAATTGGATAAAAGGTACAGTAAACCAAAGAACGTATCTGCGTGTTAAGCAAGGTTTTTTATTTTACAATACCCCGCGTTAATATTAAAATTGACCGCAAAATTAGACTATTTTGTTTAGAAATGGAAAAATGCAAGCCAGGCTTTTTAATTTTGCAACGTTTTAAAACGTTTGCATGTTGGTATTTAAACACACCAGAATCTGACGAAATTTCGATTACCGGCAAAAAACCGGCGTATTTAATTTTAGTAATTTCTTCATTGCGGATAATCATTTCAGTAAGAAAGGTTAACGACCAAATAAATCACTGAAGAATAACGCAAAGACCAAATCAACCGCATTACCACGTGAAAGCACTTAAGTACCTCAATAAGTACCTCTTGAAGTATAAATGGTATCTTATTTTAGGAATAATTTTTACTATAATTTCTAATCTCTTTGGAATTATTCCGGCGCAACTTGTTCGTTATGCACTGGATCTGGTCGGTGAAACCCTCGACGTCTATTATTTATTTGACGGCGCAGCCTTGCAGTCCGAATTATACGACAGCTTTGCTTTCACGATTTTGTTATACGGACTGCTCATTCTGGCGATGGCCTTGCTTAAAGGAATATTCTTATTTCTGGTAAGACAAACCATTATCGTCATGTCGAGACATATTGAGTATGAGCTCAAAAATGACGTTTACAATCATTACCAGACTTTACCCACAAGTTTTTTCAGGAGCCATAACACCGGCGATTTGATGGCGAGAATCTCCGAAGATGTGAGCAATGTCCGGATGTACGTCGGACCGTCTTTAATGTACGGGATTAACCTGATCGTACTTTTCATCCTCGTTATTTCCTACATGCTTACGGTCAATGCAAAACTGACCCTTTACGTATTGTTGCCGCTACCACTGCTTTCCATCAGTATTTATGTGGTAAACAGCATGATGATGAAACGCTCCCAGGAGATTCAAAAACAACTTTCAGCACTTTCCACGTATGTGCAGGAGGCTTTCTCGGGCATCAGGGTTATTAAATCTTTCGTTCAGGAAAGACATTCGTTTACCAATTTCAAAACGGAAGCGGAAGATTTTAAAAACAAGTCGCTTCGTTTGGCCAAAGTCGATGCTTTCTTTTACCCTGTTATTGTGCTGCTGATCGGGATCAGCAATATCCTGGTCATTTTTGTTGGTGGTAAAGAGATCATGAACGGAAATCTTACGCCGGGAAATATTACCGAGTTTATCCTGTATGTCAACATGCTCACCTGGCCGGTGATGGCCTTGGGTTGGACGACCAGCCAGATCCAGCGCGCGGCATCGTCCCAGACGCGTATCAATGAATTTTTGAATGTGAAAAATACCATTGTTTCCGATAAGAATGTCGAGAAAACCCTGGACGGAATTATCTCCTTTAAAAATGTGGGATTTGTGTATCCGGATTCAGGCATACAGGCGATAGAAAATTTCAATCTGGAAATAAAACATGGTGAGAGTGTAGCGATTTTAGGCACAACTGGTTCCGGAAAAAGCACGCTGGCGCATTTGCTTTGTCGTCTTTACGATCCTACCGAAGGCGAAATTTTGGTTGACGGCACCCCGCTTCGGGATTACAACGTGCATGCCTATCGCCGTCAGTTGGGTTATGTGCCCCAAGACGTATTTTTATTTTCAGATTCAATCGCCAACAATGTTCGGTTTGGAAGTACAGACATGTCTCAGGAACGCATCGAACTGGCAGTTAAAGACGCTGATTTGCTTCGTAACATCCAGGATTTCCCCCAGGGTTTTGAAACCCGTTTGGGCGAACGCGGTATCACCTTATCAGGCGGACAAAAACAAAGGCTTTCGATTGCCCGCGCCATTGCCCGTGACCCAAAGGTTCTTATTCTGGACGACTGCCTTTCGGCGGTTGACACAAACACGGAAAACATTATCCTGACAAACCTCAAACGCATCATGGATGAACGGACTTCCGTGATTATCTCACACCGGGTTTCTTCTGCCAAGCTGGCTGATAAGATCGTCGTGCTGGACAAAGGAAAAATTGTAGAACAAGGCACTCATGCCGACTTGATGACCAAAAATGGCGCTTATAAGGAATTGTATGAGAAACAATTGATGGCAGAAGAGGTTTAAAGTGATTTAACCGCCTTAACTTCCTCTTCCACGAGAAAATTAAAAATGAGTGACCTATATAACGAAGAAACGTCTTAGTTATACAGGTCACTTTTTCATTCTTTCTAAAATCATAGCGTCAGAAAATTTACAATTTTTATCACTATTTTTGTTAATGAAGCACTAATATGAATTTACCAATGAAAATTGAACTTGAAGTGCCCGACAGTAAAGTTTCGTTTATAATGGAATTGCTGGAAAGTATACCGTTTATTAAAGTAAAAAAAACGGACATCCATGTGGCGTCCAAAATGGATACCACCAATTATTTGCTTAGCACCCCCGCCAATGAGCAACGTCTTTCTGATGCCTTAGAAAGATCAAAACAAGGGATAATTGAGCACCATAATTTATTTAAAGAATGACTTTGTCCTGGGATCACGATGCCTGGACTGATTACCTGTACTGGCAGGATACCGATAAAAAAGTACTAAAGAAAATAAATGAGCTTATCAAGGAATGTCTCCGTACCCCATTCGATGGAAAAGGCAAACCTGAACCGTTAAAACGAAATCTTAGCGGCCTTTGGTCTCGTCGAATAACTGATGAACACCGGCTTGTTTACGAAGTAAAGACGAACGTTATTCATATTTTACAATGTCGTTTTCATTATTGAAAAATATCATTCTTTCACCAGCTTCCTCACCTCCTCTTTCAACTCCTTCATTTCCTGATGCAGGTTTTGCAAACTTACAGAGGTTGAATCGGTTTCCATATCGAAAGTAAGCTTACTATGGACCTGCCAGATTTCCCTGACCTCGCTCCTGTCAACAGGAATCGGGCCATATTCGGGATTAAGGGAAACCAGGTTTACAAAAGTTGTTTTGTCATCCTTCTGAATTTTTTTCACCAAAATGCTGTCAGCCGTCACAACGACATACATCCGGTTGCTTTTCACATGCTCCCAGCCTTCAACAGCCTTTCCTACAATCCATTCATCCGACTGCAAGACCGGCGTCATGCTGTCGCCGTCCACCTGGAATCCTCTGAAAGTCGCATTCCGGAACTCCGGTAAAGGGATGCCAAAAGCCGGTAAATTTTCAAACCAGTTAGCGTCCCCAATGTTATGGGGATAACCAGCCGCAGCCTTTGCACTGACCAGGACAATATTATCCTGGCCGACATTATCGACAGTCACCACTTTCGGACTCATCACGGGCTCTCCTATCCGAAGATATTTTTGTCCGCTTTCTCCAAAAAGCCACAACGGGTTGATATGGTGCTGCTTCAAAAGCTCCTTAACAACCTGCCCCGGTATTCTTGTTCGCCCCCGCTCAATATCCGCCGTGGTCGCATTAATACCCAGTTGCTCGGCAAATGCAGCCTGAGTAAGGCTCAACTCCTCTCTTATTTGCTTGAAACGTTTGCTTTCTTCTTCGATCGGCATAGGTCTGACAAACTTGTGGTTAACTGGCTAATATTTTCAAAGATATAATTTTTTTGGAATATTTCCATTGCATATTCAGGAATAAATCCATAATTTTGGAAATAATCCATTAACTAGTAAAAATTCCAAAACGCCATGGAACGAACCATTCTGCACATGGACCTTGATACATTTTTTGTGTCTGTTGAACGTAAAATTGACAATCGTTTGGAAGGAAAACCCATTTTGGTAGGAGGCATTGGCGACCGCGGCGTCGTGGCGGCATGCAGCTATGAAACCCGTTCATTCGGTGTGCACTCAGGAATGCCCATGAAAATGGCAAAAAACCTTTGCCCGGAGGCTACGG
Source organism: Dyadobacter sp. LHD-138 (assembly GCF_030929615.1). Taxonomy (GTDB): domain Bacteria; phylum Bacteroidota; class Bacteroidia; order Cytophagales; family Spirosomataceae; genus Dyadobacter. Next base: position 10,912 of record NZ_JAVFVU010000033.1, read on the forward strand.
TTATACGCGGCGAAGGCGGTGTTTATTCCGAGCATTCAAAAGTCGTTTCTGAAATTATCCGGGAAGCAGTCCCAGTTTTTGAAAAAGCCAGTATCGATGAATTTTACGCAGATTTATCAGGTATGGACAGATTCCAGGGATCATCTTACAAAATGGCGCAGGAGCTACGGATGCGCATTAAAAAAGAAGCAGGACTTCCAATTTCATTTGGACTCTCTGCCAATAAACTGGTTTCGAAAGTAGCAACCGGGACTGCGAAACCAGACAATGAGCGAAAAATAGATTTTGGCACGGAAAAATCCTTTCTGGCGCCGATGCTGGTACAGAAAATCCCGATGGTGGGCGATAAAACAAACCAGATTCTTTATAACCTGGGCATAAAACATGTGAAAACAATACAGGAAATGCCTGTGGAAATGATGGCGAAAGTATTGGGTAAAAATGGCATTGTACTTTGGAACCGCGCAAATGGAAGGGATGACACGCCCATTATCCCCTTTCATGAACGAAAATCAATTTCCAATGAGCGCACCTTTGGAAAAGACACAGGGGACGTGAGACGAATGCGGGAAATGATCAGAGCTATGGCCGAAAACCTTGCCTATCAACTGAGAAACGGGGATAAATTAACGTCCTGCATTGCGGTTAAAATACGCTATTCGGACTTCAACACTTTTTCAAGACAAATGAAAATCCCATACACATCAGCAGATCATATGCTGATACCCCAAATTGAAAAATTATTCGATCAGCTGCATAACCGCAGGATGATGGTACGGCTTGTGGGCGTTACATTCAGCGATCTGGCCAACGGAAATTACCAGATCAATATGTTTGACGATTCAGAAGAAAAACTAAATCTGTATCAGGCGATGGATCTTTTGCGGAACCGCTACGGAACAGACAAACGAGGGAATTCCATTGTAAGCTGGGGCACGACGCTGGGCATTGCCAACATATCCAGCATGGGAAACCCCTTCAACGGAGAGCCGCCGATCATTCCGGCACACAGGAATGCGTAAGGGAAGGATAATGGAGAAGTTTACCAGTAAATTTCAGGCTGCATAACAGCTTCCTGTTTCTAGCAAAAGTGGATCAAAAAACCCCAGGCTCCATCGGAGCTTTTGATAACTTATAGCAACCATAAACCATACTGACTAAAACCCTTTCATCCGTTCCTGGTTAGATTCGCGCTTCACAATTTTCACCATAAACTTTCATCCCTTAGGGATTCGCCAACGTCCCCCAAAAAACATCATGTTACTCAACTGTCACTCTTATTTCAGTCTTCGCTACGGGATGATACCGGAGGAAGAATTACTTAAACTTTGCGTGCAGCATGATTACCATACCATCGCGCTTACCGATATCAACAACACGTCCGGTTGTCTGAATTTTGTGCGCACTGCTTCCAAATATGATATCAAACCTATTCTGGGTATTGATTTCAGAAACGGTATGCAACAGCAATTTATAGGATTGGCTAAAAACAATACAGGTTTTCAGGAACTGAACGCCTATTTATCCAGGCATTCTCATGACAAAACAAATTTTCCGGATCAGGCGCCTGCTCTCGAAAATGCTATTTTCATCTATGCCTTCGAGCAATTACTAAAAACAAAAAAAGAATCGTTTGCCAGCAACGAATACATCGGCATCACCATCAAGGATTTAAACCGCATCCGGTTTTCTCCATTGGCTAAATACGATGATCGGTTTGTCATATTACATCCGGTGAGTTTCCGGCATAAGAAGGATTTCAGTGCGCACCGGCTTTTACGCTCCATTGATGAAAATACGCTGTTGAGTAAACTTTCAAATTTTACCACAGGCGAAGAAACCGAGCAGATATTACCCGCCAAGGTTCTGGAATATCATTTTAAAAACCTCGACACGATCGTTTACAATACCGAAAAACTGATGGATCAGTGCCACATCCATTTTACTTTCGGGGATGAAAGACAGCATCAGAATCTTAAATTATACAAAGAAAGTGAGGCTGAGGATTATAAACTGCTTACTTCGCTGACCTATAAAGCGCTCGGCTACCGCTATGGAAACGATATTAACGACAAGATTTTTGACCGGATCGCATCAGAACTTGAAATTATCCAGAAACAGAATTTTGTCCCGTTTTTCCTGGTCAACCATGATATTGTAAGTTATGCAAAACGAAAAGGCTATTACTATGTCGGGCGCGGAAGCGGGGCAAACAGCATCGTTGCGTATCTGCTTAGTATAACCAATGTGGACCCTATCGAACTCGATCTTTATTTTGAACGCTTCATCAACATCCATAGAAAAAATCCTCCTGATTTTGACATCGATTTTTCGTGGAAAGATCGGGAGGATATTACCCAATACATTTTTGACACTTTTGGCAAAAAAGGCCAGGCAGCGCTTTTAGGCACTTACAGTACCTTTCAGCACAGTGCTGCTGTACGAGAGCTGGGCAAAGTTTTCGGTTTGCCAACCTACGAAATTGATGCACTCAGTGATGGCAAATATGATCCCAAAAAACTCGATCAGCTATCAGCGCTGGTGATTAAATATGCCCAGTATTTTCAGGAAAATAAACAGCCGAATCACCTAAGTATCCATGCGGGCGGGATTCTGATCTCCGAGCGGCCTATTCATTATTTTTCCGCTACCGATCTTCCGCCTAAAGGTTTTCCGACAACCCAGTTTGACATGGTGATCGCCGAAGATGTCGGCCTGAACAAATATGATATCCTTAGCCAGCGCGGCTTGGCGAAAATCAAGGAAACTTTGGAAATCATCGCATACAACAAGCCCGAAGCCCCAAAAATTGATATTGATGATGTGAAGCAGTTTAAAATCGATCCCCGGATCAACGACCTCATCAAACAGGCGCAGTGCATCGGCTGTTTCTACGTGGAATCGCCGGCGATGCGTATGCTTTTGAAAAAACTGGAAGTGGATAATTATCTGGGTCTGGTTGCTGCAAGCTCGATCATCCGCCCCGGTGTTGCCAAAAGCGGCATGATGCGGGAGTATATTTTGCGGCACCAGGATCATGACAGAGCGAAAAATGCGCATCCGGTTTTGCTCGATTTAATGCCTGAGACTTATGGCATCATGGTTTATCAGGAAGATGTGATCAAGGTAGCCCATTACTTCGCCGATTTAACTTTGGGAGAAGCCGATGTAATTCGTCGGGGAATGAGCGGAAAATTTCGCGGGCGAGATGAATTCGAGCAGGTTAAGGCCAAGTTTTTCAAAAATTGCAGGAACAAAAAATACGACTCTAAAATAACAGAAGAGATTTGGGGGCAGATCGCCAGCTTTGCCGGTTATGCTTTCGCCAAAGGGCATTCTGCCTCTTATGCCGTAGAAAGTTATCAGACGCTTTTTCTGAAAGCTTATTATCCGCTCGAATTTATGGTGGCCGTGCTGAATAATGGCGGCGGTTTTTACGCACCGGAGTTATATGTCCATGAAGCCAGGATGCTCGGCGGGAATATACTTGCACCTTGTGTGAATCACAGCCAGGCCCAGAGCGTGATCAAGGGGAATGACATTTATCTGGGCATGCAGTCATTAAATGAAATCGAAGAGAAAACAATCACCCGCATCATCGAAGCCCGGGAGAACGAAGGTGACTTCACCTCATTAAATAATTTTCTGGACCGGGTTGCTATTTCAATCGAGCAGTTGACGATCCTGATCCGTATCAATGCTTTCCGGTTTACTAAAATCGATAAAAAGACCTTGCTCTGGAAAGCGCATTTCCGGTTAAGTAAGACTCAAAACAAAGTGCCTCAAAAGCAATTATTTCAGGTTGATGTTAAAGAATTTGATTTGCCGGCATTTGAAACTTCTTCCACCGACGAAGCTTATGATCAGATCGAATTACTGGGCTACCCGCTTTGCAGCCCATTTGAACTGCTAAAAAATCCGATGTCAAAAAGTGTGATGTCAAAAGATCTGTATAAGCACGTCGATCAGGATGTAATACAGTACGGCTATCTTGTGGCTATCAAAAATACACGGACATCAAAAGGAGAACGGATGCAGTTTGGCACGTTTCTGGATCAGGAAGGTCAATTTATTGATACTGTACATTTCCCTCCGGTAGCGGCAAAGTACAATTTATCAAATAAAGGTATTTATAAAATTTACGGAAAAGTGGTTGATGAATTTGGATTTCTAAGTATTGAAGTGACTGAGATTGTACGGATGGATTTGGCATTGCGGTAATCGATTCAGAGAATTTTATTGCCATTTCTCTATTCCGTTTGTGACATTTAACGTTTCAATAGATACTAATGTTCTGCCATCAAAATGAATAGCGATGCATTCTGTAACCAAAACGTATTTCGTACAAATCATTCAGGAACATCAGGGTATCATCAATAGCATCTGCCACGTCTATTATACCGACGATGAAGATGTAAAAGATGCACGACAGGATATTATTTTGCAATTATGGAAATCGCTGCCAACCTTTCGCGGTGAAGCTAAAATCAGCACCTGGCTTTACAGAGTGGCACTGAATACTATTCTTACTAAAATCAAAAAAGATAAGAAAAATGCATTAAATGACCCGTTGTCAGACATCCATCTGAATACAGGTTTCAATACTGACCCTCCAAATGATGATATTCAGCAACTGCTGTTTCTTGTCGATCAACTTGAAGTTAACGACAAAGCCATCATGATCTTACATTTTGAAGGATATAGCCACAAGGAAATTGCAGAAACGCTGAACCTGTCGGTAACCAATATCAGCACCCGTATGAACCGGATTAAGAATAAACTAAAAGAAATCTTTTCAGCTGCCTATCATGAATTCAGATCGATTTAATACATCTTGGAAAAATTTTAAGATTTCAAACAGCCTGAACGAAATCAATGGCGATGAAATTCTTAACATCATAGAAAAGGAAAAGTCCTTCCATTTCTCAGCGGACAGGATTTTCCGTAATACCGCTATTTTTTCTTTTCTAATCCTGTTTTGCCAAAATTGTTATCTTTAAATGGCTCCTGCATCGCTTTCCTATATACTCTGGACTGTCAGTCCCAACATATTCCCAAATCTGGAAATTCCAAAATGGTATGGACTATGCTGGGCAGCAGGAATTTTCCTAGCCTATCAGATTATGATTTATATATATAAAAAGGAAGGAAAAGCCTTAAACCAGCTGGATATCCTGGCGACCTACTTATTGGTTGGAACCTTACTTGGAGCCAGACTCGGGCATATTATCTTCTACGACCCGACCTACTACTGGCATCACCCGATTGAAATTCTCCCGATACGCCTGTCACCATCTTTTGAATTTACAGGATTATCCGGACTGGCAAGTCATGGCGGTGGTCTGGGCGTTTTTGTGTCAATTTATCTTTATTGCAGAAAATATCAGGAAAGTTATCTCCAAATCGCGGACAGAATCGCGATTGCAGTCGCTTTAACAGGCGCATTTATCCGATTTGGAAATTTAATAAATTCTGAAATGATCGGGATTCCGACCGCTGTACCGTGGGCCTTTGTATTCACATCAGCCGACAATATCCCAAGACATCCTGCTCAACTGTACGAATCCATTTTTTGTCTTTTTCTTTTTGTTTTTATGTTTTTAATATGGAAAATAAAAGGCGACAAGATCCGGGATGGCTTTCTGCTCGGCATATTTCTGACCACTCTTTTTAGCTTCCGCTTCCTTGACGAATTTTTAAAGATCAATCAGGAAGCATTTGAGAACGAATTGCTTATTAACATGGGACAAATACTGAGCATACCTTTTGTTATTACAGGTATCATTTTAATATCAAGATCTTACAAAGATCGAAATGCAATCATTTCATCCTAAGTTAGTGGTCCCTTATACCATTTTAAATCAAAAAAATGCTTGTCAATTTTCCGGTTGCAGCCGCTTCTGGCCGTCTCTATTTTTGTAAGAAAAAACACCTATGCTTACAAACGAAATCATGTATCAGGCGCTGCTCGACAAAGATGTTTCCTATGAAGGGAGTTTTATAGCAGCTGTCAAAACAACGGGTATTTTTTGCCGTCCGACCTGTACCGCCCGAAAACCGAAACAGGAAAATGTTGAGTTCTTCAAAACGACCAAAGACGCGATTCTTCATGGTTACAGGCCTTGCAAGGTTTGTAATCCGCTCGACAAAATGGGTGAAACACCTGACTACATACGCGAAATCCTGGCCGCATTAAGCCTCGATCCCTCACATAAATTCAAGGACTGGGATTTGAGCCAGAGGGGAATTGAACCGAGCAAAATCCGACGGTGGTTTATAAAAAATCATGGGATTACTTTTCAATCCTATCAGCGGATGTTCCGGATTAACTCTGCTTTCAGGAAAATTCAGGACGGGCAAAGCATTACATCCGTGGCCTTTGACGCTGGTTATGAATCCCTGAGTGGCTTCAATGACTCTTTCAAATCCATTTTTGGTGTTGCGCCAACGTTAAGCAAAAACAAACGGATCATCAACATAAACCGACTGGAAACCCCGTTGGGTCCGATGTTTGCCTGTGCGGTTGAAGAGGGAATTTGTCTGCTTGAATTTACGGACCGGCGCATGCTGGAAACCGAATTTAAAACCCTGGCAAGGCTACTCAACGCCACGATTGTCCAGGGCGAAAATGTTCATTTTGACCTGTTACAAAAAGAATTAACCACATATTTTGAAGGTGAGCTAAAAGATTTTTCAGTTCCATTATTTATGCCCGGAACAGATTTTCAACAGGCTGTCTGGAAAGAACTGCAAAATATTCCTTATGGCAAAACACGGTCCTACAAACAGCAATCCATTGCGTTGGGAAAGCCCGAAGCTGTTCGTGCAATCGCCAATGCAAACGGCATGAACCGGATATCGATTCTCGTTCCCTGTCACAGAGTTATTGGCGGAAACGGTGAGATGACGGGTTATGGCGGTGGTATCTGGCGGAAACAATGGCTGCTGGATCTTGAAAATAAAAATCAGTAAATATCATAACTTCCTCAAAATTGAATGATACCTTGATGCGTTAAAGGGGAGCTTATACTCTTTTAGTTAACAAATCCATCAACGTATTTTCAATGAAAAAGCTATCTTTTTTTATTCTCGGCATTGGCATTACGCTGGCTTCGTGTAGCCAGGAATCAGGCTCCATTTCAGGAAGCTGGGCCACGCCGATGGAAGACCAGCCACAGCATCAAAGCGGATTTACGCTGAAAGACGAAGGGACTGCCGCGGCTATCAACCTTGGTGATAAACGTTATGATAAATGGGAAAAATTCGGAGACCGCCTGATTCTTTACGGTACGTACCAGGATTCGAGCAAGGGAACGAATTTTATTGATACGCTCAAAATCGTCTCTGTCAATGACAGCACAATGGTCTTAAAAGTTACTGGTGGGAAAGAAATTACCTATACCAAAACAACAGCACCTGACAAGCTGATCAGTGATTTCGAGCACTATGACTGCTTCACCTATATTGCAAAAAAAGACACCGCTTTTTTACACATCAATACGGTTAACAATATCGTTACGGGCGATCTTGAATATAAGTTATTTGAAAAAGACCGCAACAAGGGAACGGTGCGGGGTAAAATGTCAGGCGACACATTGTTAGCCGATTATGTATTTTCTTCCGAAGGGCATGAATCGGTCAGAGAGATTGTTTTGATAAAAAAAGGAAGTGATCTTATTGAAGGATTTGGTGACGTATCGGAGAAGAATGGAAAGCTCAGCTTCCTGGACCGCTCTAAAATTAATTTCAAAAAAGGCCTGTCATTTAAGAAAATAAACTGTCCCTGATTAACCTGCGGACATCGTATTTTCAATAAAATAAGAAATTTAAACTTTACTGACTTATGTTAAATCCAAAATTCGGAGCTTCAATATTATCCTGGATTCCACCCCATTGGACACCAGAATCCGGGCTTCATGCGATAAAAAAAACAGCGAAAACAGGATTTGATATACTGGAAATTCTGCTTCCCGTCTCCATGGATTTCGATGCCGCCACCGTTAAAAAACAACTCCGCGATCATAACATCGAAGCCATTTGTTCTTTAAACCTGCCCAAAAACTGTCATATCCCGTTTCATCCACTGGAGGCAACGACGTTAATAAAAGCAGCTCTGGATAAAGCCGCTGAGCTTGGTGTCAATTTTCTTGGAGGTGTTTTGCATTCCGGCATCGGCGTTTTCACAGGTCTGCCCCGAACAAAGGAAGAGGAGGTGATCATCTGCCAGGTGTGGACGGAAGTTTCCGCCTATGCAGCGAAGCTCGGAATAAAAATCGGGATCGAACCCGTCAACAGATACGAAAGCTATATCTGCACGGCTGCCGGTGAAACCCTGAATTTAATTAAAAAAACAAACGCAGCTAACCTGGGTTTACATCTGGACACCTTCCATATGAATATCGAAGAGTCAAATTTCCATGATCCGATTGTGCAAGCTGGCGATAAACTTTTTCATGTCCATATGACGGAGAGTGACCGGGGGATGCTGGGAGAAGGCAACGTGCACTGGGACGAACTTTTTAAGGGTTTATCAAAAATCAACTATACAGGCGCGCTGGTTCTGGAAAATTTTTCGTCGGAAATTAAAGAGCTGATCGGCCCGACTTCCTTATGGCGCGCTTCAAAATACAATGCCGAAGATCTGGCAAAAGACAGCCTTGCATTTATGAAAAAAATGTGTGCAAAGTATAATTGAATTTCCCGATAAAATTAACGGTCTGTTTCTTGGCACCTGAATCATCTATTTTTAAAATCGGCCCCTCCTGAAACAGATTCACCCGGCTCTTTCGGCTCTGCGTCAAATCTTTAATCTTTCAGGCAACGAAAATATTTTAACCGTGTCTCTTTGCAATCGAAGCGATTAACTATATCTTTCGTTTCTTATACATTTTATCAACTTAATATAAGTGAAATGAAAAAATCTCTCATGATTTTGTGCATGTCTGGTATGTCGCTTGCGGCTGTGTTACCGTCAATGGCACAAGACTTACACACACAGAAAGTTCCATTAGACCCCTCTGTTAAAACCGGTAAGCTTAAAAATGGCATTACTTATTATATCAAAAAAAATGCCGAACCCAAAAATCGTGCGGAACTAAGGCTGATCGTTAAGGCAGGCTCCGTTCTGGAAACCGATGCGCAGCAAGGACTTGCGCACTTTATGGAACACATGAATTTTAATGGAACGACCAACTTCCCGAAAAATGAGCTGGTTAACTTCCTTCAAAAAACAGGTGTACGCTTTGGTGCAGACTTAAATGCTTATACCGGTTTTGACGAAACCGTATATATGCTTCCGATTCCAACGGATTCGGCAGGATTGCTGGAAAAAGGGATTCAGGTTTTAGACGACTGGGCACATGGTGCATTGCTGGACCCTGCCGAAATTGAAAAAGAAAGAGGGGTTGTTCTGGAAGAATCACGGATGGGTCGCGGCGCACAGCAGCGTATGCGCGATAAATACCTCAAAATGATCCTCAACAATTCCAGATATGCCGACCGCTTGCCGATCGGGAAGGACAGTATCCTGAAATCTTTCAAACCGGAAACGATCAGAGCATTTTACAAAGACTGGTATCGTCCTGATTTGATGGCGGTCGTTGCTGTGGGTGATTTTGACATAGCAAAAGTAGAGGCGCTGATCAGCCAGAAATTTGGCAAGATCCCTGTTACGCCTAAACCTAAAAAACGTACAGAATACGCCATTCCGTTGGATGGAAGTACCAATGTGGCGATCGTAACGGATCCGGAATATCCTCAAAATGTCATCCAGGTCATTTATAAACAACCGAATTCCAAAGAAAAGTCTTTGCAGGATGTACGAAATAACATTGCCCAAGGGTTGTACAATGCCATGATGGGCCAGCGTATGCAGGAACTTACGCAGAAAGCAAATCCACCGTTCCTTTACGGTGCCAGCAATTACAGCGATTTCCTGGGTGATCTTGATTCTTATACTTCTGTGGCATTGGCCAAGGACCCGGGATCCGTTGAAACTGCTTTGGTGGCTTTGCTGGAAGAAAATGCACGTGTTCAAAAATTCGGCTTCACCGCTCCCGAGCTGGATCGCGCCAAAAAGGATTTTATGAATCAAATGGAGCAGGCCTATAAGGAAAAAGATAAAACGAAATCAGCAAACTACGTTTCTGAATACCTCAATCACTTTCTGCACCAAAAACCTTATATGGGTATTGAAGCGTACTATGCTTTTTTACAAAAACATATTGATGGTGTAAAACTGGAAGAGGTTAACGGTCTTGCAAAAAAATATATTACGGATAAAAACCGTTCTGTGGTTCTCATGGGACCGGAAAAAGCAAAGGACGCCTTGCCAACAGAGGCTAAAATCCGTACGTTACTGGCAGAATCTGGCAAAAATGTCACTGCCTATGTTGACGATGTTCTGGATTCTCCATTGCTTGCTACCGAACCTAAGGCCGGGAAATTGGTTAGTGAAAAGAAAAACGAAAAGTTGGGCATTACAGAGCTCGTTTTGTCGAATGGTGTAAAAGTTTTGCTTAAACCTACAGATTTCAAAAATGACGAAATATTGATTCAGGCGACCGGGAAAGGCGGTTTTTCACTGTTCCCTGGTGAGCGTGAAACTGGAATTTTCACAAGTTATATGATCCAGTCCAGTGGTGTCGGACCTTACAATCAGACACAGCTTCAGAAATTTCTGGCCGGAAAAACGGTAAGCGGCGGTCCTTTCGTAACGGAGCTAAAAGAAGGCGTGGAAGGCAGCACAAGTCCAAAGGATCTGGAAACTACTTTGCAACTGATGTATGCTTATTTTACAGAACCGCGTAAAGATAAAGAAGTGGTAAGCGGTATGCTGGCAAACCAAAAATCATATCTGGAAAATATGCGCAAGACTTTGACGCCGGACAAGGTTTATTCGGATTCACTGAACGCGGTGCTGACAAGCAATAACCCTGATCGCCGTCCGCTAACGCCGGAAAGTATCGATAAGGTTAGCCTTGATCGTGCCGTAGAAATTTATAAAAACCGCTTCGCTGATGCTTCTGACTTTGTTTTCACATTTGTGGGAGCGTTCAAAGAAGATGCGATAAAACCTTTGCTTGAAAAGTATCTTGGCGGATTACCCTCTACTGACCGTGACGATACTTACAAACACCCGAATATATTCCCACCAAAAGGTCGCATTGACAAAACAATCTACAAGGGATTGGAACCGAAAAGTAAGGTAACCCTGATTAACAGCGGGGAATACGATTACAGTCCGGAAAACAATATCCAGATTGAGGCTTTGCAGGAGGTTTTACAAATTAAATTGATTGAAGCGCTTCGTGAGGAAGAAAGCGGTGTGTACGGCGTAAGAGTGTCAGAGGACGTAGATAAGTTCCCGTCCGGGCATTACCGTTTCACGATCGGATTTGGCTGTGCGCCTGAGAATGTTGAAAAACTGGTAAGTCGCAGTGTTGCGGAAATGAAGAAAATCAAAGAAAACGGAGCTGATCCAAAAGATATTGAAAAGTTTGTAGCAGAAACCAAACGTAAAACTGAGGTTGCGCTTAAAACCAATAATTTCTGGATTAACTATATCGACGAAAATACGTTCCTTGGTGATGATCTGGACGAGATTCTAAAAGAGGATCAACTTTTAAAATCAATTACCGTCGCAAGTACAAAAGCTGCTGCCAACAAGTATTTTTCGGATGATAACTTCATCAAAGTAGTGCTGATGCCCGAGAAGAAGTAGTACTTCGGGCTAAAGCCCGACTGGCTACCGGGAACTCATCTCCCCAAGGCTAAATCCTTGGGTTAGTAAATTGAAATCCAGGCATATAGTGACTTTTTGACCCAGGGCTAAAACCCTGGGTTATTTTTTTGCAGGAACCTGATTGATCAGCGGGACGATTTCACAAAACAAAAAGCACATTTACCCAAGGCTTCAGCCTTGGGAAGCTCGGAAGCCCCCAACTATATCTCTCGGCTTTAGCCAAAGTCCTCCTACAAGTATCCTACCCAGTAAACGCCAAAGCTTCCGACAAAAGAAAGCACATTCACCCAAGGTTTCAGCCTTGGGAAGCTCAGAAGCCCCCAACCATATCTCTCGGCTTTAGCCAAAGTCCTCCTACAAGTATCCTACCCAGTAAACGCCAAAGATTCCGACAAAAGAAAGCACATTCACCCAAGGTTTCAGCCTTGGGAAGCTCAGAAGCCCCCAACCATATCTCTCGGCTTTAGCCAAAGTCCTCCTACAAGTATCCTAGCCAGCAAACGCCAAAGCTTCCGATAAAAGAAAGCACGTTAACCCAAGGCTTCAGCCTTGGGTCTGCAAAGCTCTCCCGTACCAGCAGGCTTTAGCCAAAGTCTTCTTCCGAATATCCCAGACTGTTGACAAAAATTCTGTACTCTTCCGCGAAGGTTTGTTTTTGATGATGGTTCTGCTGATTGTCAATATACCGCCTGACGAAATCAATTTTGTCATTACTGACAGAAGCAGCAAAGTACTTATCCGCCCAATACAGCCTGTCTTTCGTTAAATGCGTTTTGTTCGCCCAATAAGTACTTTCACCTTTCAAAAACTGCATTTGTTTTGATATTCCAAAGTCCGGATTGAGCAGCATCAATACATGGATATGATCATCATATCCATTGATCCTATCAATAAAAATTCCCTTTTCCTTCGCATTGGCCAGAATATGACTACACAGACTCTTTAATACGACTGGTTTTAAAATAGCCTCTCTATTTTTCGTACCCCAAACCGCATGAATCCAGATTTTGACATATGACATATTTTCGGTTGTTAAATACTTCAATATCCGTTAGACTGAATATTTCTTTTGAAGTTTCTGTCACAACCTAAAATCTTTTATTCAAAAAGAATCAGAATTATTTTTTATAAATTTTCTTCAGTCCATCGATTAAGAACATCAGATCATTCAACCTGATTTCGTACATCGTACTCAGCATCATACCCAGTTTCCCCGCCGGAAAACCTTCACATTCAAACCATTCAAGATAAGAAACAGGCAAGTTTGTTATCAGCCAATCTTTATACTTCCCGAATGGCATCCGGTATAAAATCAGTTCTTTTAAAATTTTAGTATCCGGTTTTGGAATTTCATCGCTCATGTTTCAATCGTTAGATCTGTTACTTTGCTGCCCTCAACTTTACGATCAGATCCGTTTTCAAGTCGAATAGTTCATTTTCAAGTCCAACAGGGTACGTATGCGGATTGACAAAACGTTTAATCCCCGGATGAAAATGCGAAAGTTGTTGTTCAACACGTTTTCTGGTTTCATGAATGGTTGGCAAATGATATATCAAAACACCCTTTGCAAAAATCGGAACTAATAGATCTTCGTAAGCAATCGTCTCAGAAAAAGACCTGGTTTTCGTAAAATCGTAAGGATCCACCATCGTCGATTTTCCTATGAGCGGTGTTTCAATATTAAAAATCATATCTGAAATAAAACCCTTAGCATCCTTGAACCTGCGTACCTGCTGAATTCCCGGCGTGGAAACTTTAATGGCTTGCTCTGATAATTTCAATTTATAATCCCACCCACCCGATTCACTTTTTATCGCAGCCAACTTAAAAACCCCTCCCAATGCCGGTTGATCGAATGCCGTAACCAGTTTGGTTCCTATCCCCCATACATTGATTTTCGCGCCCTGGATTTTCAAACTATCCATGATATATTCATCGAGATCATTGCTGGCAACGATATTTGTTTTCTCAAATCCGGCGGCATCCAGCAGCTTTCGTGCCTCTATACTTAAATAAGCAAGGTCGCCGGAATCAAGACGGATTCCTCCCAATTCGTATCCCCGCTCCCGGAGCTGTTTTCCGACGGTGATCGCATGTTCCACACCCTGCATTGAATCATAGGTATCGACCAGCAACGTTACATTATTCGGCAGATAACGCGCATAGGTTTCAAACGCTTCAAGCTCCGTTTCAAATGACATGACCCAGCTATGCGCATGCGTACCTTTTACAGGAATACCGTAAAGCTTACCCGCCAGCACGTTGGAAGTCGCATCAAAACCACCGATGTAAGCTGCCCGGCTGGCGGTCATCCCTCCATCCGGCCCCTGGGCTCTTCGTAAACCAAATTCCAAAAGGGCATCATCATTCGCGACCAGGCGCATTCTTGCGGCTTTGGTCGCGATCAACGACTGAAAATTAATAAGATTCAACAGCGGTGTTTCCAGCAGTTGACACTGTAAAACCGACCCCTGAATACGAAGTAAGGGTTGATTCGGAAAAACGACCGTACCTTCCGGAATCGCATCTACATTACACTTAAATTCCATGCTGCGGAGATAGTCCAGAAATGCCGGTTCGAATAAGGCCTTCCCATCACTGCCGGTAATGGACCCTATATATTCCAGATCTTCCTCATCGATCCGGTATTCGTTTAAATAATCAATCACGCTGCTTAAACCGCAGGCAATCGTAAAACCTCCCTGGAACGGGTGTTTTCTGAAATAAAGATTAAAAACCGCCTCTTGCTCCGCCTTACCCGATTTCCAGTAACCATAGGCCATCGTCAGTTGGTATAAATCGGTAAGAAGACTCAGTGAGGTATCATACAGCCTGTTGATCATTTCATTTTTTTGTTTCGTTAAAACAGAACATCTAATTACTAAATTATCCTGGTTTTAGGCCTATTCATCTTGATAATCCTACCTTTTAAACTTTTTTTCTTTCCTCGTGCAACATTCCTGCTTCTATTTGTATCTATCAAAAGTAAGTTGGTCACTTGTATTTCCGTTCATACAACATAATTACCATTTATGTAATCTAAGGTTCTATGTTATACCAAGTACTTATCTTTGCAATGTAGTCGATACGCGGAGAACAACAGCATTATAAAATTCCAGACAGTCCAAGCAGTATCGCTTGAAAATATAACGATCTATTAGCCATGAAAATCTTTATTAATCTAACTGTAGCCCTGCTACTGAGCGCTAGCTTTGTGCTCGCTCAATCTCCGTCAACAAAAGGAAAGGTCTCGGGATCCATTCAGGATGAAAAGTCCCAACCTTTTCCTTTTGTTAACGTTTTGCTCCTTAAAGCAAAGGACTCCACCCTATCCAAAGGACTTGCTACTGATGAAAACGGAAAATTCATTTTCGACCAGATAGATGCCGGCGATTACCTTACACTGGTGTCAATGGTTGGCTATCAAAAAATTTATAGCAAAAATTTTACAGTATCTGAAAAAACCGTAAACGTTCCTTCTTTCAAACTTCAACCCGAATCACAGGCACTGAATGAAGTAACTGTTACGGCCAAAAAGCCCTT
Source organism: Dyadobacter sp. LHD-138 (assembly GCF_030929615.1). Classification (GTDB taxonomy): domain Bacteria; phylum Bacteroidota; class Bacteroidia; order Cytophagales; family Spirosomataceae; genus Dyadobacter. The sequence goes on from NZ_JAVFVU010000033.1 coordinate 26,199, forward strand.
TATTGAGCAACAAATAGACCGCACGGTTATTAATGTCGAAAATAGTATTGTCTCCGCAGGTGCTACGGCACTGGAAGTTTTGGAGCGTTCTCCTGGTGTAACCGTAGATCAACAAAATGATAAGCTGCAACTTCGGGGAAAAGATGGTGTCATTGTGCAAATCGATGGTAAACAGACTTACCTGACCCAGGCAGAACTGGTTAATTTGTTAAGGAACACACCGAGTGATAACATCGAAAAAATTGAGCTGATCACCAATCCATCTGCAAAATATGATGCAGCCGGAAATTCGGGGATCATCAATATAAAGTTTAAGAAAAATAAAAATTTCGGAACGAATGGTAATTTTTCAATCGGCGGGGGTATTGCTTCTCCGGGATATGGACGAGGCAACGCGTCTCTGGCTTTGAACAACAGAAAAGGAAAAATTAGTTTGTTTGGCACAGGAAGTGCATTTGAAGGTGAAGGATTTAATAGCCAGGACATCTACCGGGCGATTCCATATGAGGGTAAAACAACCACCTTTAATATGATCTCCAAAAGTGACTGGCGTGCGAGAAACTATAATTATCGGGTAGGAATGGATTATTTTGCTACGGACAAAACGACAATCGGTGTGCTGTTTTCAGGGTTCTATAACTCATGGAAAAATCCGTTGCGTGCAACCAATGCTGAAATATTAAATGACGACCTTAGCCTGCGCCAGACCTATCACACCGATACCAGGGCACATAATACCATGAATAATATCAGCGCCAATGTTAACCTTAAGCACCAGTTTAACGACAAAGGCAAAGAACTGACTTTTGACGCCGATTATGTCCGTTACGACAGCAAAGGATTTAATTCACTGGATACGAGATATTTCAGTCCAGAGGGAAAACCAGAAGGAACGCCGGACATTATTCGCAATAATATGCCCGCATTGATTAACATCGGCGTGGCGAAAATGGATTACACGCAGCCTATTGGCAAAGGAAAATTTGAAGCAGGTTTGAAATCAAGTTATGTAAAATCTGACAACAATATGATTTTCGAAACGTTTGGAGATACCTGGCAACTGGATCCGTCACGTACCAATCAGTTTAAATATACCGAGAATATCAACGCGGGATATGCTAATTTTAACGGCCAGATTAATTCCAAAACCAAGTATCAACTGGGTTTACGGGCTGAACACACCCACGCCATCGGTAACTCGGTAACCTTAAACAGCATACGTGACCGTAATTATTTCAACCTGTTCCCGAGTGTTTTCCTGTCAAGAAACCTGGATAGTAGCAACGTGTTGAATTTGTCATACAGCTATCGTATCGACCGTCCGAACTACCAGTCGCTGAATCCTTTTGAATACTACCTGGATCCTTATACATTCCAAAAAGGGAACCCAAATCTTCGTCCCCAGTATACGCATTCGTTCCAGCTCGTACACGTTTATAAAAGTTTTTTGAACACAACGCTGGCGTACAGTCGTGTCAAGGATATGATCGCCGATGAAGTGCCGATGTTGATTCCGGAAGAAAACAAGACTTATGTAACTTCGGAAAACCTTGATCATCAAAACTATGTGAGTTTAACCATTTCCGCCCCGATTCCCGTAACAAAATGGTGGAATGTGCAAACCAACGTAACAGGAGCATATAACCAGTATAAAACGTTCTACCGCAATGCGCAGTTTAACATGAACATTTTTACCTGGAATGCTTACGTAAACAACACATTTACATTACCCAAAAACTGGACAGCCGAGATTTCGGGATGGTTTAACAGCCCGGCTATTTATGGACTGCTGTCATCCAAGTCGCAGGGAGCTATTAACCTGGGTTTGCAAAAATCGTTAATGGACAAGAAGGCAACGATTCGTCTGAGTATTCAGGACCCGTTCTGGTCTAACAAATTCAGGGGAACGACAAAATTCGAGGATATCGATCTGCGTGTAAAAAGTACATGGCCAAGCCGCCAGGCCCGCATCACATTTACCTATCGTTTTGGTAACCAGAATGTGAAAACAAGACAACGCAACACGGGGTCTGACGACATCCAGTCGCGCGTGAAAAGCGGAAGTTAAAAAGAAAAATACAGGTCAGGTTGTGACTTTATTTATAAATTAGTTAGGTTAATAATACAGATAATCCATGCTTCGTTTGAGGGATGGATTTCTTTTTTTGGGCTTTCAGCAGTCGGCAATCGGCTTTCAGACATGATGGATAATGCCTGGATTTCGCGCAAGAAAAACCCACAGTCTATCTAAAATAAGTACTCAAATCTATTTTTTCTAAAAAAAATTGAGAACCAAACGACAAGCGTTCAATTCTCAATTTCATTATTATTGACAAAATTAGTTGTCAGTTAAACCCAGCAGGCTCTTGTCCAAACATCTAACCTAATTGTGCCTGAAAGCTGACAGCCGAAAGCCGGGGACGCCCAGCCGACTGCCACAATACTATTTTTCCAAAGCAGCAACGCCAGGCAAAACTTTACCTTCCATATATTCCAGCAAAGCACCACCACCAGTTGAAACATAACTTACACGGTCACCATAACCTGCATTGTTCACAGCAGAAGCGGAATCACCACCACCGATCAATGAGAATGCATCGTTATCTTCCGTCGCAGTTACTACTGACTCAGCGATTGCATTCGTACCAATTGCGAAGTTCGGGAATTCAAAAACACCCATCGGGCCATTCCAAAGAACGGTTTTCGAAGAAGCGATGATTCCTTCAAACAATTCAACCGTTTTAGGGCCAATATCCAAACCTTCCCACTCTGCCGGAATTTCACCAGCCGGTACAGTCTGACGGGTTGCATCATTACTGAATTTGTCTGCAATGACAGTATCAACCGGCAATACAAGATTTACACCTTTTTGCTTCGCTTTTTCAAGCAACTCAAGTGTTAAATCCATTTTATCAGCTTCAAGTAATGATTTTCCTATATTTCCACCCAACGCTTTCGTAAAAGTATATGACATCCCACCGCCGATGATCAGATTATCAACTTTATCCAATAAACGTTCGATGATCAATATTTTATCAGAAATTTTGGCACCACCCATGATCGCTGTAAAAGGGCGTTCAGAATGTTCCAGAAGTCTTTCTGCGTTATCTAGTTCAGCCTGCATCACATATCCACAAACTTTATCAGTGAAAAACTTACCGATAACCGCCGTAGAAGCGTGCGCACGGTGAGCCGTTCCAAATGCGTCCATCACCCAAACATCACCAAGTTTAGATAATTTCTCAGCAAATTCTTCATTTCCTTTTTCTTCTTCTTTATAAAAACGAAGGTTTTCCAAAAGCAAAACTTCACCCGGCTGTAAAGCTGCGGCAAGCTCTGTTGCGCTTGCTCCGATGCAATCGTCAGCAAACTTTACGGTTTTACCTAAAATTAAAGAAAGCGGGTTTACAAGATGTTTCAATGAATATTTTTCCGTCGGCCCATCTTTCGGACGCCCTAAGTGGGACATCAAAATTACAGATCCTCCCTCACTAAGAATCTTGCTAATGGTAGGTATGGTGGCACGGATACGGGTATCATCCGTGATCTCAAACTTGTCATTAAGAGGTACGTTGAAATCAACGCGAACCAAGGCTTTTTTGCCGGAAAAATTATACGAATCTAATGTTGTCATGGGCTCTAAAAGTTGTTTTCCATTCGAAACAAATGTAATTCAATTCTCCATAAAATACTACGTTAATGAAAAATGGGGAATGTTTGTATTGTCATAATGCAATTTATACCATTTATTTTTCCAAAAATTGACCAATTGCCATTAAAAATGTATATTCAGTAAGTACCTTTTAATAAAGCAAAAATGAAACCGGACCGAAAATACAAAAGATTATAGCGAACACATATTTCAATAATTCCCTCGTTATATTTGGACAAACTTTACAGGTATTCAGCCTTAACATTCCTCTCTAAGCACTGTGCAGAATAACGAGTTCCCGAAGGATCTTCCACCCAAATATTACCACGACTACTTTGGCTATGTGCTGGATTTTGTACGAAAAATGTACGAACCGTTACTGAATAGCTTTGAAATCGGTTTTTTGAATGAGTACAAAGCGCTTTCAGAAGACGCGCAATGTCTTTTCATCCGTTTCAGCAACCGGAGCAAATCGTTCTTCCGGGTTAACAACCTTTCGTACACGGAGATCACCGATATTCCGGCAGCGCTTAATGAGTTGCATGACAAACAATTTATCCAGTCGCTTGGTGAACTGCATGAGGAACGGTTTGAAGAAGTTATGGATCTCTTTACAAAACCGGAACACCTGGCTTTCACCAAAATTCTGGAACCGGAAATCATGCCCTCCAAGTCGATCCGAAAACCTGATCTGATCCGGTGGCTTTTGTATGAATATGATTTTAAGACTATCTGCGAAATCATTCAGGAAACCGAACCGGTCGTAAAAGTCGGTTATGAGATGGAGGTCATGATGATGAAATTCCTGTTTTTCGGAAACCGTTATGCCGATATGACTGAATTTGTAGTCCGGGATCTTGGCCATGTCCGCTTCCAGTCATTCGACGAAGAACATCTGGCGATCCAGTTTGAAAGCAGAAAAGATGTGGATGATACGCTGATGGTTTCACTGATGAAGGAGACTTTTAATGTATTGAAAAATGAAGCTCCGCCGGAAGAAATATTCGACTGGTTTATGAACTGGCAAACCGGCGTTTCAGCAAACCTGAGTACAAAAGCATTGCCTTCTTACCATCTTTTTGTAGTGAAAGTTGGCGCCTGGCTCGAACGCAAAAAAATGCTCTCGCAAGCCCTTACTGTTTACCAGCTAACCAATGACGCACCTTCCCGGGAACGTCGCGTACGGCTTTTGTATAACCTCGGTGAAATTGAAGAGGCCCTGTCACTATGTGAAGAAATAGCAGAAAATCCCCAAAATGCTGATGAAAGATACTTTTCGCAGGATTTCCAAGAAAAAATTATCAACAAGAAAAAACGTGCCGTAAAACGCACCACCCAGGCATTGAAAGACGCCAGCAGCATCGACATTCCGGTTTCTTATCGCTTTCGAGTGGAAAGAGGCGCTATCGACTATTACCAGGAATTAGGAGCTCAGGCTGTATTCAGCGAAAATGAACCCTGGCGTGCTTTGTTCGGATTATTATTCTGGGATATCATTTACGACACCAACGTGAAGGCCATTCATAATCCGCTCCAACGCGTCCCGTCAGATTTCTTCTTACCTGATTTTTACCTAAAACGATCAGAACAGCTTTTGGCACGAATGAAAGATGCTGACTCAACCGAGGCAATTTCGGCGGTCGTTGAGAAAACTTTTCAGGAAAAATTTGGGACTACCAATGTACTTGTAAGCTGGTACCCGGGCATGCTCGAAACGGTTCTGAAATTAATTTCTTTATTGAGTCCTCAGCAAATTCATGCTGTTTTATTGGAAATGGCTTATAATCTTCGTGAAAATACACGCGGCTTCCCAGATCTGCTGGTTTGGGATGAAACCGAATATTCATTTATTGAAATAAAATCACCGACAGATCATTTGTCTTCCCGTCAGCTACACTGGCTCCATTTTTTTGCCGACCATGACATTAAAAGTCGGATTGTGCGGGTGAAATGGATTAAGGACGAAATATGATAAAACAGGCTCCCGAAAATTGAGAGCCCGTTTTACGATTCAATAACAAACCTTATCTACTTTTTCTGATAAGCCCTGTTGAACACGCCTACTTTTCCTTTTTTCACCGGCGCTGAATAGTTGATTTTATTCTTTCCTTGCGGTATGCCATCGCAATCGCCTGCAACCACAGTTTCCACGGAGGTATAAATGGTAGTTGCCCACTTCGGAATTTTAATATTGGCAGTTTCGCTGTTAAGATCCAATTTGGAAGCGTCACAGTTGTCTTTCTTTACTGTTCCCAATAAGTGGTATTGGGAGATTGTTTTCGAAATCGTATCCACAGGGCAAATACAACCTACGCAAGACGTTGGCGATTTTCCGTATTTAACCCGTTTAACTTTAACCTTTTTATACGCATACACTTCCAGGAAGCATTGTTTGAAACAATTAGGTTCCTTGATTTTGATAACATCCGGCTTCTGAACCGAAAACCCGGTCGTGGCAGCTTCACTGATACAAGAAGCGCAAGAGGAAATCTGCTGGCTTTGCACGGTAATATAATACTGTCCTTCAACCGGTCGTCCTGTCGCCGGGTTCAGATAGGCTGCGGGCCAGGCCATTTTCGTTTCTTTCTGACAAATTACCTGTGCAATCACGCTGTCCATCCCACCATTGAGCTGGTGCAAACGCGCCGTAAATGTTTCACTTTTTGTACTATCCAAAATACTGCGACTTTTCCAGGTAATCTGAATGCTGTCGGCCTTGGTAGAATCCAATGTGCTAAAAATAAGTCCTTTGATCGACTTCCCGTTCATCATCAGTTCAAGGTCCGGCGCTTCACACAATAATGGCGGTGTCGGGTCCTTTTTAATCGGAATATCACGAACAAAATTACGGCGAAACGCAAGTCCGGCAGTGAATCCGCCATGTTTTCGCTGATAACTGTAAATGGTAGCGCCTGGAAAAATATAATCCACTTTGGTTCTGAATCCGGCTGCTTCGACGCCCCATGACCAAAGACCTTTTTTACTTGGGAAAAATACTCCGAGCGTAGCCAGTAAGCCTGCGTGATAACGCTTATCCGTTGCCGTCACGGAATAAATATTGTTTGAGGTAACCCCGTCGTACACAAAAATAGCGGCCGGCGTCGTACGAAAAACACCTCCGCGCACCGATGCTTCAATGAAAGGCGATCTGGGTTTCTTGCCAAAGGCATAACTGATCACAGGCCCCGCGGCCAGATAATGATCCTCTGACGATCCCTTGCGGATTACCGCGTTGCTGGATCCGGATTGGGCAATAATATTATCCAGAAAAATATCCAGATCATTTCTTAAAAAAAACATTTGCAAACCCGCCACGGCTCCCACCCCAAACTTGAACTGTTTCTTCCTTTTTACATTGAAAAAATAATCCGCATTTAATCCTGCATGAAACCCGATTCCGTTGAACAATGATTTGTCACGATATTTAGACGAGTTAAATGTACTCGACCATTTTCCGCAGAAGGCCGCCGCCGGACCGATAAAACCACCTACTCTCCAGGGGCTTATTTTCTGTTCTATGGCAATGGTGTCACAGCCCCCAGCCGGATTGGGACAATTGGCATTCTTCACTTCCTGCGCATAAGACGCCGACCTTAACAGACAGAGCAAGAGCAATGGAAGTACCGTGAGTAAAATTTGTTTTTTCATAAACCAATGAATAAGTGAGTGAATAGTGCTCAGGGCATTTTGTCCTTTCATAAAAAGGCATCCCATTAACATTACAGACGGATTAACCTCGTTTAAGTAACAGGCCTTCAAGTATTTATTTTATCCAAGGCGACAAATATTCCAAATCCGATTATTTCACCGTCAAAATTGGTTCAAACTGTCAATAATTAGCCCTTCCCCGGCGATTGCGGCAACATTTACTTACCATTCATCAAATTGCTGGCTCCCGTTTCAGATTTTTGGTTATTATTACAAAAACAAAAAAATTGACTCCTGTATGAGGCTACCTAAACTATTATTCGGAGCGGCGATGATGGCTGGTATTGGTTTGTCCAATGCCCAAAGCAAGCCCGAAGACGTAAAGACATTTATCCTTGCAAACGGCATGAAATTTCTGGTATTGGAAGACCACTCCATACCGAACGCCAATATGTATCTGTTCTGGAAAGTTGGATCAAGAAATGAGGTTCATGGCATCACCGGCCTGTCCCACTTTTTTGAACATATGATGTTCAACGGCTCCAAAAATTATGGTCCCAAACAATTTGACCGGGTCATGGAAGCAAACGGCGGATCCAATAACGCCTATACCTCTGAAAATGTAACGGTTTATACAGACTGGTTTCAAAAAGATGCTTTGGAAACAATTTTCAAGCTGGAATCCGATCGGATTGCCGACCTGACCATTGACCCGAAAATGGTTGAAAGCGAGCGCGGTGTTGTGTTGTCTGAACGAAGTACCGGTTTGGAAAACAGCAATTACCGTATGTTAAGCGAGTTGGTACAGTCGGTTGCTTTTCAGGAGCACCCTTATATGTTCCCCGTTATTGGATTTGAATCCGATATCAAAAGCTGGACACAAAGTGACCTGGAAAATTATTTCAAAACCTATTATTCGCCCAACAATGCGACGGTGGTTGTCGTTGGAGATATCACGGTGGATCAGGTGAAAAAGTTTGCGGATCAATACATGGCGCCAATTCCGGCAAGAGGTTTACCTCCGAAATTGCGTACAATCGAACCCGAGCAAAATGGCGAACGACGGGTTAATGCCTACAAAGATATCACGACGCCAAACGTGTTATTGTCGTATCATACGCCGCAAACGGGCCACGAAGATTACTATGCACTTGATTTGTTAAGCAGTTTGCTGACTTCCGGAAATTCTTCCAGACTTGTCAAATCGCTGGTGATGGACACAACCATCGCGTCGCAGGTCTATACTTTCATGAGTGAAGATTTTGATCCGGGACTGTTTAACGTCTATGCCATCGCGGGAGATAATATTGCTGCCGGGGATCTTGAAAAATCAATTCTCACACAAATTGACGCCGTCATAAAAAGCGGAGTAACCGACAGTGAACTGCAAAAAGTGAAAAACCAGAAACTGATGGAATTTTACAGAAGTATGGAAACGATCAATGGGAAAGCCAACAGCATGGGCACTTATGACGTATTTTTCGGTGACTATCGCAAAATGTTCGACGCGCCAAAACTGTACGAAAAAGTTACCATAGAGGATATCAAGCGTGTTGCTGCTAAATATTTTACTGAAAGAAACAGGACCGTAGGCTACTTGTTACCTGAGAAAAAAGCGTAAAAGTGCTCCGAGTTCCTTTTCAGTTAATCCAAGACTTAAAAATTCCAAGATGAAAAACATACTCCTTTTGCTCCTGACTCTGACGACCTTGTCCGCATCGGCGCAGAATAATTTCAAAGTACCCAAATACGAAAAATTCAAGCTTAAAAACGGGCTGACCGTCTATCTGATGGAGCAGCATGAGGTTCCGTTGATCAATGTCTCAGCGGTGTTCGATGCGGGGTCGATTAGTGATGGCGACCAATATGGTTTGGCATCCTTAACTGCCGATGCCGTCGTTTTTGGGACACAGAAATATACAAAATCCCAGATTGAAGAAATAACAGATTACGTAGGCGCGAACCTGTCTACCGCGGCAGGCAAGGAAGGTGCTAGTGTACGGTCCTCTTTTGCGGTGAAAGATCAGGATAAACTTTTTGATGTAATACAGCAGGTTATCATGTATCCTGTTTTTGATGCAACTGAATTCGATAAACACAAGCAGCGTACATTACTGGAACTCGCGCAGGCCAAAGAGAGCCCACGCAGTGTTATTGGCAATTATTTTAACGGTTTTGTATTTGATAAACATTCGTATGCAACACCAACAGGCGGTACAAAATCCACTGTCGATAAGATCACGGTCCAGGATGTGAAGAAATTTTACCAGAGTAATTACACAACCGGCAAAGGCGCTATCGCCGTGGTGGGTGATTTCAAAACGGCCGATATGAAGAAAAGAATCACGACCCTTTTTGGCGACTGGAAAACCGCCGAAGCCAGAATGGTAAAGCGTGTAGTTCCTGAACTCAATTTTGATAAAAGCCGTGTTTTACTCGTTAACAAAGACGACGCCCGCGAAACCACGTTTTACATCGGCGGCAAAGGTATTCCTTACAGTTCTCCCGATTATATTCCTGTTTTGGTGGTAAACACGGTTTTAGGCGGTCGGTTTACTTCATGGCTAAATGATGCGCTTCGCGTCAACTCGGGACTTACCTACGGTGCAAGCAGCCGGTTTAGCCGTTATAAAATGGCCGGGACTTTTGTGATCAGTACATTTACGAAAAACGCCACCACGGTGCCAGCCGTTGACATGGCGCTCGACGTTCTGGACAGCTTACATAAAACCGGGATCGACGACAAGGTTCTCGCTTCCGCAAAGGCTTATGTAAAAGGCGATTTCCCTCCTGATTATGAATCTTCCGGCGCGCTGGCAGGTTTGTTGACAGATATGTTCATTTACAACTTTGATGAAAACTTCATCAATACCTTTCAGGCAAAAGTGGACGGATTGACAACGGCACAGGCAAAATCAATTATAGCCCAGTATTTCCCGAAAGACAAACTGCAATTTGTAATGGTCGGAAAAGCCTCTGAAATCAAAGAGCAGGTTAAAAAGTACGGAGAAGTTTCTGAAAAGCAGATTAAGGCCGATGGTTATTAGAATGGCCTGATTCGGCGAGGATCGCCTGACGCGATTCCAGTCAGCGTTTATCAATTAAAAAAATTACCGTCAGGTACTTTCAGGTATTCTCAGTCAAGGATTTGAAAGGGCAATTGCAGTATTTTTGTTCTGATCATTTCTTTTATCACAGACGACAAATCCGACATTTTACGGGTCTGTCACATGAATTCGGATACCGGTACATTTAATCATTAAGATATAGAAGAAATGAATAAAATCGCCTGTTTTTCTAAGATTCTGATCGCTCTGGCGCTCGCATGCAGCACCTCTTACGCGCAATCAGGCAAGCCGTTGTACACAAAACCAATTGGCGCCCAGGCTTATACTTTCCGATCCAGCTTTCCAAAAGGAATTGAAGCGACCCTGGATTCCATTCAGGCCTTTGGCATCACCGAGCTTGAAGGCGGCCCACAAAAAGGTATGACCACTGTGGAGCTCAGAAAACAACTGGATAAAAGAAACATCAAAATGCCATCAATCGGCGCGGGTTATGAAGCCTTGATTAAAGACCCGCAGGAAACCATTGACAATGCCAAAATCCTTGGTGCAAACTTTGTGATGGTCGCGTGGATTCCTCATGAAAAGGGTAATTTCAATCTGGAAACCGCGAAAAAAGCCGTGGCAGACTTTAACAAGGCTGGCAAAATCCTCAAAGAAAACGGCATTACACTTTGTTATCACAACCATGGTTATGAATTCGTGCCATACGAGGGAGGAACACTTTTTGATTACATTGTTAAAAATACAGACCCCAAATATGTGTCTTTCGAGATGGATGTACTCTGGACCGCATTCCCTGGCCAGGACCCCGTTGCGTTATTGAATAAATACGGAAGCCGCTGGAAACTGATGCACCTGAAAGATTTACGAAAAGGCGTGAAAGGAGATTTATCCGGCGGAACTCCGGTCGAAAATGATGTTGCGCTGGGAACCGGATCAATCGATATCCCGGGTGTTTTAAAAGCGGCCAAAAAAGCCGGTATCAAACACTATTTCATTGAGGATGAAAGCCCTTCGTTCATGAAACAAGTTCCGCAAACCATTGCGTACATCAAGGGACTTAAAGAATAATAGGTATTCGCCAATATTTTCACCCATCACCTGAGCACTAAAATGCAGCTTATGTTCTCAGGTGGTGCTATGAAAACCGTTATCGGGCACTTTCCTTTTCATCCCATTCTTTCACCAGCTGGTTCACCGTTTTGAGCCAGTAACGCTGACCTTTTACAGTCCAGTGCCCGTCACCCAAATGATACCAGTCGGGGTGACTTCTAACCGTATCCTGAATTGACAGCACCGGCGTTTTCCGATCAGGATGTGATTCAATTCTTGAAATCTGGTTATTGTACAGATAGCGGTCATTCTCGCAAACCGTCACCTTGTTCGGTACAAAACAAAAGTACACTTCCTCAAAACCCGCTTCTTTATAATAGTCCCTGATGTTGTTCATATTCGTCACAACCGTATCGACCGACTGGGGCGCAATTGTATAAAAAGGAGACAACCCTATTTTCGGATCCGCCTCGACATTGTAAAACAAATAGTCATGATTCCGGGAAATAACCGCGCCGGTATGCGTCCGATCAAACCACGATAGCATGATATCCGACTTGAATTCCTTCAACTTTAAAAACGGTTCAAAATTGAAAAGCAGGAATTCAATACGCTGGTTGATCTCGTCCCCAAACTTATCCCACCAGAAAGACGGTTCCTCTTCCTGTTTTTCAGCAACGACAGCCTTATGTCTCCCTTCAATCTGAAAACCCTTATCAAAATACAAAGCCTTATAATCGCTCCGCAAACGCTCCTGAATCGTCCTTTCAATCACTTCAATGACGAGAATGGATTTCTTGGAAGGATCCAGTTTCACGGTATCAACAGACATACCCAGCCAGATATGGAAGTTTTTATGCCCGGCATAAAAGCTCGTATCCATTGGTGTAAAGCTGTCGCCAATGGTGTAAAGGTCAATATTTGAAGATCTTTCCTTGGGTTTATCCGAAGGAAGCAACGTGGCATTCTGGCGATAGTCAAGTTCCTTGAATTTCTTCAAATTCGAAGTATTGTAAAGATCTCCAAAACGATACTGATCGGGAATCCAGCCTTTTGCCGCTATTTTGCGCTGCAAAACGGGCGACAAACTGATTGCAAAAATAATCCCCGACAAAGCCAGAACGATATAGCGAATTAACGTATTCATATAGCCCATGGCTTAAAATTGGAAGTAAATAAACTGGTTGCTCGTAAAAACACCGAACAGATAACAGCACAGACAAACCAGCGGAAATAACACCCAGAACAATTTTGTTTCCGGAATGAATTTGGCAAAATATTTATCCTTGATCACAAGCAGCAGCAACAGCCCAAGCGAGAATAAAAACTCACCACTGTTCATCGCAATTTCCGGGACGCCATAATCCGCGAACGTAAAGATTTTCCTAATGATTTCGAACGCTTCTGAAACGCTGTTTGCACGGAAGAATATCCAGGCAAACGCGACCAGCAGGAATGTCCAGAAAATATGAAATAACCGCACCGGAATCGATCCGCCTTTACCGGCATGTTCAGGACGAAATATGGCGTGGGTATTAAAAATCTGCGCCATGATTAAGTAAACGCCATGAATACAACCCCAGATGATGAATTTCCAGTCGGCGCCATGCCATAAGCCGCTCAATAAAAAAACGATGAGCGTATTAAAATAAACCCTGCTTTTGCCTCTCCTGTTGCCTCCGAGTGGAATATAGACATAATCCCTAAACCAGGTGGACAAAGAAATATGCCAGCGTTTCCAGAATTCCGAAATGGACTCGGCGAAATACGGTGCGTTAAAGTTGGTCATCAATTTAAAACCCATGACCCGGGCAGTACCAATGGCGATATCGGAATAGCCGGAAAAGTCACAATAGATTTGAAAGCAATAGAAAAACGTGGCAATTAAAAGCGCTGAGCCGCTTTGATTTGCCACATCGCCATAAGCCGCGTCGGTCACCAGGGCCAGCCTGTCAGCTATCACTACCTTTTTTAACAATCCCCAGGCAATTAATGTGAGCCCGGTTTTCATGTTTTCCCATTCGAAATCAAACTTTTCGCGAAACTGCCAGAGTACATTTTGCGGTCTTTCGATCGGCCCCGCTACGAGCTGCGGATAAAAAAGCACATACAAAGAGTATATCCCAAAATTGTATTCCGCCTTCTGGTTTCCACGATATACCTCAATGGTATAGCTCATGGACTGGAAAGTATGAAAAGACAGTCCGATCGGTAATATCAGGGAAGGGAACATTTCCCGCAGCGGCGGCATTCCGTTCTTCTGCCCGATCAGCTGAAGGGCATAGGTAATGTTGTTATTTAAAAAATCAAAATATTTAAAGAAAGCCAGAAATCCAACGTTGGCAATAAGGCTCAGTACAAGCAAAAGCAGTCGTTTATGCCCTGATGCCTTCTCAATCCAGATCCCCGCGAAGTAATCAATAACAATAACGACACCCAGAATGACCAGGTAAACCGGGATGAACGAAGCATAAAAATAGGCACTTGCCGCTAATAAAAGTACCCACCTGAACTTCCAGGGAAGTGTGTAATAAAAAGTGGTAACAAAAATGAAAAATAGTAAAAAATGTAAAGAATTAAAGAGCATTCGCTTGACAGGTAAATGGTAAAATTTTAAGCCAAATCAGACCAAACTGCGCTAAATTCGGGTTTTTCGTGGCGGTAAAGATAGAACCTATCTCGCAATTCGTCATACTTTTCAGCGATATTAATAGTACGATTTCTATTGATCGGTTCTCCAAACAAAAAGATACGGCGCTGATTAAGAAGATTATCAGGTCAGATCTCCTTCATTAACATATAGTCCGGAGGGGGAAAGATAATAGCCTGATGGTTATAAATATGATCAATGTTCGTCGAAATTAGTTGCATGAACAACAGATTGTTTTATACTTTGCATAAAAAACAAATATGGAACCTGCATTATTGGACGAAGTACCGTCGCTGGACCTGGCAGATTTCACCTCAGGTGATGCCAAAAAGAAAGAAAAATTTGTAGCAGACCTTGGTGCTGCTTTTACCAATATAGGTTTTGTCGCGATTAAAAACCATGGACTTAGTGATGATTTAAGGATCAAACTCTACGATATCGTTCAGCATTTTTTCTCACTTCCGGAAGCAGAAAAGAAAAAATACGAGTTTCCTGAGCTGTTTGGTCAGCGTGGATATATCGGCAAAGGGAAGGAAACGGCCAAAGGATTTAAAGTGGCTGACCTGAAAGAGTTTTATCACGTTGGCCAGCCGGAGCCGGTTGGTGATATGGCTAAAAACATTTTCCCTGACGAACTGCCAGCGTTTAAACAATACACCGTTGAAGTTTACAAAACTTTTGAAAACGCAGGAAAAACGCTACTGAAAGCGCTTGCCCTTTACCTCAGCCTGCCGGAAGATTATTTCGAAGATAAAGTTAAAAACGGCGACAGTATTTTGCGCGCCCTGCATTATTTCCCGATCGAAAATCCTGAGCTCTTGCCGGATGGAGCCGTGAGAGCCGCTGCACACGGGGATATCAATCTGATCACCCTGTTGATGGGAGCCAGCGCCGAAGGACTTGAAGTATTGAGACGTGATGGAAAATGGATCGCGATAACCGCTTTGCCAGACCAGATTGTCGTCAATGTGGGCGATATGCTCGACCGACTTACCAACCATAAGTTAAAATCTACGATTCACCGCGTGGTTAATCCTCCGCGTGAAAAAATGGGAACGTCCCGCTTTTCTATTCCTTTCTTTATGCACCCGCGCGCAGCCATGGACCTGACAAGCCTGGAAAACTGTGTAACCAGTGAATATCCAAAAATGTACGTTAACATGACGGCAGGTGAGTTTCTGGATGAGCGTTTACGTGAATTGGGATTAAAAAAATAAGTCAGCTCCTGGCAAACGCCAGTGTGCAGCATGCAGTTTTGCGACTGTGCGCTGAAAACCCTCAACTTTATTCCCAATTCACTTGAGTCACCCCATCCGACGTTTTCGGTACATCATTTACCTTCTGGACATCCTCTTGCTCTCTTTTACGGCATTCGGAGGCCCACAGGTACATCTTATGATGATGATCGAACGGCTGGTAAAAAAGAGACGGTACATCACCGAGGAAGAACTGCTCGAATTGCAGGCGCTTTGTCAGGTTTTACCCGGCCCGACTTCCACCCAGACTGTAACCGCGATCGGATTGAAAATCGGTGGACAGCCGCTAGCCTATCTTTCGCTCGTGGTTTGGTCCTTGCCGGCCATGATCCTGATGACATTGGCTGCAATAGGCGTTCACATGCTGGAACAAAAGGAAATCTCATTGTCATTCACACGGTTTGTAGGTCCGATGGCCGTCGCTTTTCTGATGCATGGCGGCTATGCCATCGCCAGAAAAGTGATCCATAATTTACAAGGCTGGTCGTTTTTAATTATCTCGACAATTCTTGCCTATCTATTTCCATCGCCGTACATGACGCCGCTCCTGATCGTTTCGGGAGGCGTGGCTGCTTCTTATTTTAATTTCAGCAAACACGAAAAAATGGAACGCGGACCAATCAGGATTACCTGGCGGCCGCTTATTTTCTGGATATCCGTACTGATTGTCGCAGCCGGTATCGGTACCGTAACCAAATCATTGCCCGTTCGCCTTTTTGAGAACTTTTACCGTAACGGAAGCCTTGTTTTTGGCGGCGGACAAGTCCTGATCCCCATTCTTTACAATGAGTTTGTCGAATTTAAACATTACCTCACCGATCAGGAATTTCTTTCGGGGATGGCCTTAACCCAGGTGGTGCCCGGTCCCGTATTCTCCGTCGCTACGTATGTGGGCAGTTTGTCCATGCAGGACTATGGTATTACGGGACAGATCATCGGCGGGTTCGTAGCAACGGCCGGAATTTTTCTTCCCGGAACATTTTTTATCTTTTTCGCTTATCCGATCTGGGGCCAGTTAAAAAAATATCGCGGTATAAGAGCCTCTTTGGATGGTATCCACGCCACCAGCTGCGGTCTTACCATCGCTGCAGCTATCTCCATGTTTGAGCCAATGGCAATAAGCTGGCAGCCCGTTTTAACCGTTGCTGGAACATTGTTATTACTTTTCTTTACCCGAATTCCTTCTTACTTGCTGATACTTGCCGGACTTATACTCGGACTGGCATTTGCATAGTGAATATAAATCATCCCGCTGCTGCATTCTGCCGTCTAAAAACCGCAGTCTTTGTTTTAGTCCATTTGTTTTCCAAACTTTGGATACTTGATACTATTTCTGTCCCAATTCATGAAAAAGCCTATAATTTTCTTCGTTTTTCAACTCTCTTTATTTGCCACACTGGCAGTAAGGGCGCAAACGACCACGCCCCCTCAATTTTTAAATAAAAATCGTCAATGGGTTGACTCTGTTTTTGCAACATTAACACCCGATGAGCGGATTTCACAGCTGATCATGGTCGCGGCCGTTTCAGATGTCAAGCGCGCGCTGATCGACCCCAAGACGAGTAATCCGGCTTTTGTTGAGAAGCTGATTCGTGAAAACAAGATCGGCGGAATCGTGTTTTTTCAGGGTGGACCGGTTCCACAGGCAAAACTGACAAACTATTATCAATCCATTTCAAAAGTTCCGCTTTTGGTAGCGATGGACGCAGAATTTGGCCTGGCTATGCGCATCGACAGCACCGTTCGTTATCCCTATCAAATGACCATGGGAGCGATTCAGGGGAATGATGACTTGATTTACCAAATGGGTAAACAGCTCGCGCAGCAGGCGAAAAGACTGGGCATGCACATCAATTTCGCTCCGGTCGCCGACATTAATAACAATCCCAATAACCCCGTAATCAGTTTCCGTTCTTTTGGAGAAAACAAATACAAAGTAGCCGAAAAAGCACTTGCGTACATGAAGGGCATGCAGGATAACGGATTGTTGACCAGTGCAAAACATTTTCCCGGACATGGTGATACCGGCGTTGATTCTCACTACGATCTTCCCCTTATCAACCACAACCTGACGCGGCTGGATACCCTGGAATTGTATCCTTTTAAAGTATTGATGAATAACGGCTTAACGGGTATGATGATTGCGCACCTGAGCATTCCGGCGCTTGATAAAACACCGAATTTACCATCAACGCTTTCCAAACCGATCGTTACTGATTTGTTACGCAGCAAACTGGGTTATCAGGGATTGATTTACTCCGATGCGATGAACATGAAAGGGGTAACCAAATATTTTGCGGATGGGAAAGCCGATGCCATGGGTATTGAAGCAGGAATGGACATTCTCGAATTTACAGAAGATGTTTCAAAAGCCGTTGCAGAGATTAAAAAGAGTATTGCCGAAGGACGAATTTCTCAGGCTGAAATCGATTTCCGCTGCAAAAAAGTGTTGGAAGCGAAAGCCTGGGTGGGTTTGAATCACTACAAACCGGTTGATCTGAATAACTTATACGAAGACCTTAACCCGAAAGCGGCGGAGCTAACCAATCGCTTGTTGACAGAAAAAGCGCTAACGGTTTTAAAGAACGATAACAACATTCTTCCATTGCGTGAAATGGATACATTGAAAATTGCATCCATTTCACTCGGTGCCGACAGCATCACGACTTTCCAGAACACGCTGGATCTTTATACCAAAATGGATCATTTTTCAGTTCCTGCGAAGGCAACACCTGCGCAGCTTGACGCCATCCGGGCCAGACTGAAAGATTATAATGTATTGCTCGTTGGCCTGCATCTGAGCAGTATTTCCCCACGCGTGAACTATGGCCTGACGGATCAGATGAGCACGCTTTTGCAGGACCTGATTGCAACCAAAAAGGCGGCCGTTTCGATTTTTGGAAATCCTTATGTCCTGAATAAAATCCAGAAACCGGAAAACGCCAGGGCGCTCGTCATGGCTTACCAGCTTACACCTTATACACAGGATTTGTCCGCGCAGCTGATTTTCGGTGCGATCCCGGCCAAGGGAAAACTACCGGTAACTGTCAATGCGCAATTCCCGTATGGGGCAGGTATTGAAACCCCGGCACTGGAACGTCTGAAATATACCATTCCGGAAGAAATCGGGCTGGATTCGAAAGCGATTACTTTTAAAATTGACTCGATTGCCAATCTTGCGATCACGCAAAAAGCAACACCAGGCTGTGTTGTTCAGCTGGCCAAAGACGGCAAAGTATTTTTCCGCAAGGCTTATGGCAAACACACCTACGAAGGTGCTGCCACAGTTAAACTTACGGACTTGTACGACCTTGCTTCCGTAACCAAAATCACCGCTTCTACGCTTGCCTTGATGAGTCTTTATGATCAGAAAAAGTTTGATCTGGATGCGACGATGAAGGATTATCTCCCTGATTTCAAAAAGTCAAACAAAGCAGACCTGATCTGGCGCCGCGTATTGACGCATAACGCACGTTTGAAATCATACATCCAGTTCTGGCGTGAAGTAAAAAATCCTGACGGTACTCTGAAAGAGAAAGTTTTTCATACAAAACAGTCGGCGAAGTATCCCACGTCCGTGGTTGGCGACAGCCTTTTCATTCGTAAAAATTACAACAAAAAGCTTTACAAGGAAATTGCTGATTCACCGCTTAATCCCGAAGAAGGTTATGTGTACAGCGACCTGTCATTCATCCTGTATCCGCAGATTGTCAAAAGCCTGACCGGCGTTGAGTTTGAAGATTATCTTAAAAATAATTTTTACAAAAAACTGGGCGCAACTTCCCTTACTTTCAACCCGAAACGTTTTTACAAACTGGACGAAATCGTTCCTTCCGAACGTGACACGTTCTTCCGTCAGACGCTGATCCACGGGCAGGTACACGACGAAGCTGCGGCTATGCTCGGCGGATTAAGCGGACACGCCGGACTTTTCGGCGATGCCAATGACGTCATGAAAGTTTGGCAGATGTATCTGCAAAATGGCTATTATGGCGGCAAGCAACTGTTAAGCAAAGACGCTTTGTTTGAATTCACCCGCTATCAATATCCTGAAATGGGCAGTCGCCGGGGTTTGGGATTTGACAAACCGACATTCAAATATTCGGGCAATGCGCCAAAATATGCCCATCCAATGAGTTTCGGACATACCGGGTTCACGGGCATCATGGTCTGGGCTGACCCTTCGGTTAACCTGAACTACGTGTTCCTCTCAAACCGGGTTTATCCAACAAGAGAAAATCCTAAAATATCGACACTGAATATCCGCACGGCCATCATGGATGTCGTGTATGAAGCGCTGAGAAAAAAGTAGATAATAAAATATTTTAAAAATAAAATCGGGGAGGTCTTAGCGGGCCTCCCTTTCTGTTTTACCTTTGCCCCGTTATTTACCAAACACAATCCAATGAAGTACGCATTTTCCTTATTCCTGCTATTTTTTGCTGCAAAAGCATGGGCACAAAACATCTCGCCCTCTCCTGAAATTATCTCAAAACACGTTTATAAACTTGCCTCAGACAAAATGAAAGGGCGTGGCACCGGAAGTAAGGAAAATGCCAAGGCAGCCCAATATGTGATCAAAGAATTCAAAAAATACAATCTCAAACCGCTGGGTACCGACGGTTTCAAACAAGAATTTATTGCAAAAGTACGTCGTGTTGTCGTTCCTGACAGTTTACGTAAAGCCCAGAACATTATCGGATTTCTTGATAATGGTGCTGAGTTCACTATCGTTATCGGTGCTCATTTCGATCATCTGGGACTTGGAAAACAGGGAAGTTCAAAAGATGAACATCCTGAGGGAAAAATACACAACGGTGCAGACGATAATGCTTCGGGCGTAGCCGGCTTGCTTGAACTGGCACGTTATTTTTCAGGAAACCATATTAAAGAGCCTTACAATTTTCTTTTCATCGCATTTGGTGCAGAGGAACTGGGACTTTTAGGATCGAAACATTTTGTAAATAACCCCACGTTGCCATTGAACAAAATCAGTTTTATGAGCAATATGGATATGATTGGCCGCTATAATCCGGATCGCGGTGTTGGCATTGGCGGGTTTGGAACGAGTGATCAATGGCCGGAGGTTTTCAAACCGGTAAAGAGTGATATCAAATTTTTCACTGACGCGGCAGGAAGCGGCGGATCGGACCATGGTTCGTTTTATGCGAAACAAATTCCCGTGTTGTTTTTCCACACAGGAGGCCACGATGATTATCACAAACCGTCGGATGACGCAGAAAAAGTTGATTCCAAGTCGGAAGCAGGTATTCTGAACATTGAAATCCAGATTATTGAAAGCGCAATGAAGCTCCCGAAGCTTCATTTCACGGAGGTTAAAAACTGATTGTATCAAGTTTATAAGTGAATTCGATCCGATAATTTCGCTGGTTATGTGTTATATTTACCATAACCGGCGTAGTTGCGTTTAAATAATTGTGAACCTTAAATTCCACAAGATTTGTTCGGATTCATTGCCCCCTCAGTTACGTTCGGTCAGGCCCTGACTTCTCCGGAAGAGTTGTTTGGGAGCCTGTTTAATGATATACAAAACAGTCATATTTTCAGCGATTCGAAAACCTTTGCAGATTGTATCCCGCTGGACGATCCGTTATTGATCATTGAAAAATATTATCGCGACAAAAACGACCCCGACTTCGATCTCGCCGACTTCGTTTATCAGCATTTTAGAATTCCTGCTGAAATAAAAGTCGGTTTTATCGCCGATACCAGCCTTTCCACGGAAGAGCACATCCGAAAACTCTGGCCCTATCTGACCCGCCAGCCCGAAAACCAGGAACGCGGAGGTTCATTGATCCCCTTACCCAATCCCTACGTAGTGCCCGGCGGCCGTTTCAGGGAAATTTATTACTGGGACAGCTATTTTACCATGTTGGGATTAAGGGAATGCGGCCGTGTCGATCTGATCGAAAACATGATCAACAACTTCGCTTACCTGATCAATACCTTCGGCCATGTGCCAACCGGAAACCGGACTTATTATCTGAGCAGATCACAACCACCGTTTTTTTCGCTGATGATCCGGTTGTACAGTGAAATGAAAGGAAAAAAGATATTGAAAAGATATCTCCCGCAGATGCAGCGGGAATACGATTACTGGATGGATGAAGGCAATTCCGAAAGAGCGGATTTTACCGCGCACCGCCGTGTTGTTCGCTTGCCAAACGACGTTTTGCTTAACCGGTATTGGGATGACAAGTCCTCACCAAGGCCGGAAGCATTCAAGGAAGACGTGGAACTGGCGGCTCTGGCTATCGAAAGCTATCCTGTTTCGGCTGAATCCATTTACCGACATCTCCGGGCGGCGGCAGAATCCGGCTGGGATTTCAGCAGCCGGTGGTTTGAAGATGAGAATGATTTTTCGTCGATCCATACCACCGATATTATCCCGGTTGATCTGAACTGTCTGATGCACCATCTGGAAAAAACCCTGGCTGAGGCCTATTTACTTAATGACGAATACGAGTGTTTTCAACTTTATGAAGACAAAGCGAAAAAAAGGTGTGAGGCCGTGGAAACGTACTTTTGGGATAATAACCGGAATTATTACATGGACTATAATTTTGTAAAAAAAGATTTCACCAAGGCCGTTACCCTGGCCGGAACATTTCCGTTGTATTTCAAACTGGCAAAAAAACAGCAGTCGCATTACGTTAGAAAATATATACGACTGAACTTTATGCGTTCGGGCGGATTACTTACAACCGCGATTAAAACCGGTCAGCAGTGGGACGCGCCAAACGGCTGGGCACCTTTGCAATGGATTACTTACAAGGGTCTCAGAAATTATAATTTTCATAAAACAGCCAACGAACTCAGTGCCGAATGGCTTTCACTGAATGAAAAAGAATTTAAGAGAACCGGAAAAATGATGGAAAAGTATAATGTTTCGGATACCAATCTGGAAGCTGGCGGCGGAGAATATGAGGTTCAGGAAGGTTTTGGATGGACCAACGGTGTTTATCTTCGTATGAAAAACAGGAAAAGATAGCCATGCCGATTATTTTCAAAACTAAAATCGATTGCCTGGATTACATGGCCAACATGCGGTACCTACTGATACCAAATGAAATTGTCATGCAGCTTGGCGGATCGTTTTCAATCCGGCTTTGGTGCACGGCCAATGAAAAAGTAAAATGGCAATGCGGTCTGACGGCCCTTGGAAACGGAGATGCTTACATCAGTTTAAATGCGCAGCGACTCAAACAACTCAAGGCAAAACCGGGTGACGAGGTAACGTTATCGCTCGAAAAAGATGACAGCGAATTCGGGCTGGAAGTCCCGGAAGAATTAAAAGAACTGCTTGAACAAGATCCAGAGGGCAACAAACGTTTTCATCAGCTGGTTGCCGGTAAACAGCGCTTTAT
Source organism: Dyadobacter sp. LHD-138 (assembly GCF_030929615.1). Taxonomy (GTDB): domain Bacteria; phylum Bacteroidota; class Bacteroidia; order Cytophagales; family Spirosomataceae; genus Dyadobacter. The sequence continues at coordinate 48,914 of NZ_JAVFVU010000033.1, forward strand.
TATACGCGTTATCACAAGTGTAAAAAGTAGTCAGCTGCGCATCGAACGTGCCGTAACCCTGATCGAAAACCTGAAAAAGTTGACGGTGGGAAAAGAAAGTTTTAAGGATATTCTCGGCAAGTATTCCTGATGTTTTGGAATCGCGTAATTTATCAGATTGCAATAAAATTCTTGAAAAATTACGACCTTGGCTACGTTTTATCGAAAAAAAAATTAATACCTTGTTGTAAATTAACACCTTGGGCCCAATTCCATGAAATTAAAAATATACCAAATAGACGCATTTACCGATCAGCTTTTTTCCGGTAATCCGGCTGCCGTGGTTCCCCTGGAAAACTGGCTCCCAGACGAAGTACTTCAGAACATCGCGGCGGAAAATAATCTGGCTGAGACTGCTTTTTATGTCCCCAACGAAACGGGTTACCACATCCGCTGGTTCACACCTTCGGTCGAAGTGGAGCTTTGCGGCCATGCCACGCTTGCTTCCGCCTATGTTATTTTCAACATTCAGGGATTCGATGGAGATCTGATCCGTTTTGAGTCGCTGAGCGGCGAACTTACCGTGCTTCACAAAGACAGTTGGCTGACGCTTAATTTCCCGATAGATCAATACAATATGGCCGTTCCGCCTCCGGCGTTGATGGAAAGCCTAAACGGGGTTAGTATTCTGGAAGTGTACAAGGGAAAAACCGATTATATGGTTGTCCTGGACAGTGAAGCAGAGGTACGCGATCTTGATTTTGACATTATCATACTTTCCACAATTCCGGCTAGAGGTATCATCATAACGGCTCCTGGCGACGAAGTTGATTTCGTTTCCCGCTTTTTTGCACCACAGTCCGGTATCGATGAAGATCCTGTGACAGGTTCCGCGCATACCACTTTGATCCCGTATTGGGCAGAAAAGCTTTCGAAAACAGAACTTACTGCCAAACAACTTTCAAAACGCGGAGGTTATTTAAAATGTGAACTGGATGGCGAGCGGGTAAACATCGGCGGACAGGCCAGAATATATCTTCACGGAGAAATTGAGATTGACTGAGACAATTCTGTTTGACATAATATTCAGCGATCCGGTCTTTATTAAAATGTCGGATCGCTATTTTTTAGCTAACTGTTGCCCGCTTAACTTCGCTTTTTGACCGGCATAAAGCCCGACAATTACAAACAGTGTTCCTATAACCGTGTAAATCGTAACGGGTTCATCCATCAACCACCAGGCAAAGAAAAACCCAAATAGCGGACAAAGAAAAAGCCATAAAGAAGCCCGGACGGTATCAAGTCTTAAAAGGTAAAACCAACATATCAACCCCAAAATCGATACGGCAAGGCTCAGCCATAGCACCGATGCCCAAAATTGTCCGTCCCATCGGGTAACAGAAAAATCTCCGAATAGCATCGTGACGGGAAGCAGGAAAATCCCCCCAAGCATAACTTGCCAGCCATTAATCAAAAGATTGGGAAGCTCCCATTGCACCGTTGCATAATACACACTGGCTGCAGAAACAGCGATCATGCTCACGAGAAGCAGCACAATACCCAGCATTGTCGTATGACTTTCACGCAGCAGCGGGTACGTGGCAATGGCAACACCTGACATACCAAGGACAATTCCCAGCCATTCTGCCTTCGCCGGTTTTCGGCCAAGCCACCACGCAGACAACAGGACAATAATCAATGGATTGACAGAAACGGCGAGGCTTCCGATCCCGGCCGCAGTATATTTCATCGCACACACGTAGAGACCGAGGTACAGCGTTGTATTAAGAAATCCGAATAAACCCAGCTGTATAAATTCTTTCCCATTGGGAAGCCGGTAGGCGGCATTTTTGCCAAAAGTGTAAGAAAAACCGAGCAATAATATACCGGCGATAAAAAAACGAACGTTTGCTAATATCAACGGAGAAGCAGACTGAACACCGAACTTGGTTGCAACAGAAGCCGAGGCCCAAAGAATGGAAAAGACGAGACCGATAAAAATATTTTTCACTTCAAAAAGTAATTATGTTTCAAAAATACAAGAAGCATTTCGGCTTCGACCTCTCTTTTTCATATTTTTGAAGATGATTAGTAAAAAAAATGCAAAGTGGCTTCTTGTTTTTCTTCTTAGCCACTCCTGTTATTCCGCGTTTTCGCAAAACCAGTGGACTTATGATTTCAATAACGGCCTCGCCCCTATTGAAAAAGGAGGTCCGGTTTTACATAAATTAGGACAGTCCGGTCAGTTGATCCAGGAAAAGGTACCGGGAAGCGGTGAGAAAGGCGTCCCCGAATTAATCAGGACTATTTATCAGTTTGAAAAAAATTCCGGATTACAGTTTGACAACAAGGAGACGAAGGGTTTTCTAAACAAATCATTTACCGTAGAAATTTATTTTAAGCTTACAGAACTTGACAGCTGGAAGCGTGTCCTCGATTTTAAAAACCGCAAAAGCGATTACGGAAGTTATATTTATGACGGAAAGTTAAATTTCTACGATTTCGCGATCGGTGAAAAAGCACCTGTCAGGGCTAATCAGTATATTCACTATGTGTATTCCAGGGATTTCGAGACGAAAATCATCAAAATGTACGTGAATGGTTTGTCAAAAGTTGAATTTAAAGATCCGGGAACGGAAGGGATGCTGGATAACGATCAGGTATTAAATCTTTTCCAGGACGATCTGGTGGCAAACCATGAAGCGAGTGCCGGATCCGTCGCGTTGATCCGTCTGTATGATCGCGTTATGACGCCTGTTTTTATCCGGCGAAGTTTTCAAACAATCAGCAGATTACCAAAGGAATCTGTGGCAGAGGTTGAGCAAGTCAAAGAAGAACCCAAAACGATTGAAAAAGAAACGCCGACGATCAATAAAAATCTCGTTCGGGTTACGGGAAAAGTATTTGACGGCAGGAATCTCAATGCGGTTGAGCAAGCGGAAGTTTCGGTCCGAAAATCCCTCAATGACTCACTTGTAGCCAAAACCACGGTACAAAAAGGCAGCTATTCTTTTGAATTAAAACCGCATGAATCTTACCGGATAACCGTTCAATCAGCGGGTTTTCAGCCTAAAATCATTCCGGTCAGGACAACTGCCCGCGCCACCGAGGTTAAATCACTGGTAAGCCTAAGCCCGGAAACATTTGAAAGTCCTTTGGCAACCATTTTGTTTAACCAGAGCAACGACACGCTTCAAAGTCAGGCGAGATCCCAGCTCGATAACATTATTGCCTATTTCCAGACCCGGACAGATCTTAAAATCATGCTGAAAGGGCATACCGATAACATCGGAGATTTTGACAAGAATATCGAATTGTCCGGCCAGCGCGTTAGTGTGGTAAAAAACTATCTAATGGAAAAAGGGATCAGTGCAGACCGTATTGAAGGCGTTGGGTATGGCTCGACCAGGCCCAGTCAAAAGAATTTGTCGGAAGAACTTAGAAAATTAAACCGCCGGGTGGAAGTTTGGGCGGAGCCTATAAAAAGATAAAGCCATCTCATGAAGACGGCTTTATACTGACTATTCCTAAACCCTTAACCTTTTCTTATCTTTATTTGCCCGAATTACAGACTGATAGCTTCAAATTTGTTACCAGGTGTCAGACCATTCAGGTCAAAATTATTTCGTTTTATTAAAATCCTTTGTTAATCATTTCTAACATTGGACTATCATTATTCTACAAAGTCACAATTTTCTCAATAATACTTCAATTTTCTTATTTTACAAAATTGAAATTTATTCAATCAATATACGATGTGAATCCGTTTTCAGATTTATCAAAAAAACTATTCCCCGACCTCTCTGCACATAAACTTAGACAACCCTAAGTCCTCTAAAAATAAATCTCCTTTATATGAATACAAATATAATATATATTTAATTCAGCGTCATGGATTTATTCAATTTTTATTTCAGTCATTCGATATACAAATGTCCATATAAATTTTGATATTACAAATTACCTAAAAAATACAAAACAGAATATTGTTTGGAATTTTCTAAAATAAAAAGCATTAAATTAACAATTAACGATTGATTATCACCAACATTTAAAAATTATATTCTGAATATAAAAAAAATTACCAAACAAACACACATCTTGAAATATTTATATATTCTTTAAAAAATACAATCATTGGTTGTAATTATTCATCGCATATTGTATACCCAAAGTACAAAACGAAATGATCATATCGCATCCGGTGTCTAAAAATATGGGCAACTCATCCATTTCTTCCTTGGAAAAAGGTTTTAGAACATAATCTACTTGCCTTCCACGAGGAAAATTATTTCCGATGCCAAATCGTAGTCTCGGATACTCGGAAGTGCCCAGAATTTCCTCAATATTCCTCAATCCGTTGTGTCCGCCATGGCTTCCCTTGGGTTTTATCCTTAAAGTCCCGAAAGGCAGCTGCAATTCATCGACAATCACCAGTAAGTTCTCTTTTGGTATTTTATACTGGTCCATATAGTAGCGAATCGCCTTCCCGCTCAGATTCATGTACGTGGTTGGCTTAATAAAATAAAACTGCCGTCCTTTATGTTTCCACTCGGCGACAAATGCGAGTTTTTCAAAAGAAAATTTAAAGTCGTTCTGAGCAGCCAGCCTGTCCAGCACCATAAATCCTATATTATGCCTTGTAAAAGCATATTCCGGGCCAATATTTCCCAGTCCTGCTATCAGGTATTTCATCCGTATTAAATTGAAAATAATAAAAACATCCGTCGACAATCAGTTTATTAATTGCGGATTCAAAGTTACAGTAATCTGTGTCTGGAATAAAATTAGTTATCAATTGGCCGTTTTTCCGAAGAATTAATCAGGCTGTCCATGAGCAGAATTCATATTCTTTTCATCCAGGAATAATACTTATTGCAGGGAAAAGTTTTACATTTCATAAATGTGAGCTTAATTTAGGCTAAAATTCAGGAAAATAATACCATGTCTATCAAACGACTTATTTTAAGCAGCCCGCTATTGGAGATCATGACCAGCCGGTTATGTCAAGAACTTATTGAAAATCACCAGGATTTTGACAATACCGTCATCATGGGTTTGCAGCCCAGGGGAATTTTCTTCGCAGAGCGTGTTGTGGCTGAATTGCGTGAACGTACCGGAAAAGATATTCCGCTTGGACATCTGGATGCGACTTTTTATCGTGACGATTTTCGCCGCCGGGACTCTCCGCTTTTGCCCAATAAAACGAACGTGCCTTTTCTTATCGAGGGAAAACGTGTGATCCTGATCGATGACGTACTTGCCAGCGGACGCATGGTTCGTGCGGCTCTGGACGCCATGACAGCCTTTGGACGGCCTAAAATGGTAGAACTGCTCGTGCTGATCGACCGTCGTTACAACCGCGAGCTACCGATAGAGCCTGATTATTTCGGCATGAAAGTAAATACGCTCGAAAGTCAGCGTGTGCTTGTTGAATGGAAAGAACAAGGTTTTGAAACCGACCACATCTGGATGGTAGATTAGATCAATGAGGAATAATTGAAGGCTCAGCATCATGCTGTCCTGCTCCCTCTATCTGGGCATATCCTTTACATCCCGATTTTCGGCCTTGCTGATATTCTCCGTTTTATAGGTCAGCTTGTTGATGTAAAAAACCTCGCGCCCCTGCCCGATGGACGATGGACCAACCCGCTGCATGCCATAAGCCAGAAAATACTGCCCGTACCAGGGAGCCAGGTACGCATTTTCGTTGTTCAGCACTTTATCTGATTCAGATTTGGCACTGATCTTGAATTTTTCATTTTCAACAACCACTTTGTTTCTGTCGATCACTTCGGTGTGTATAGTGCCCTCCTGCGGATATGCGAGAATAAAATAATCATTCACCGGTGTCAGCTGGACCATTTCCTGAAGCTCGAAACTGGTTAAGTCCTTGATCGGAATACAATTGTCCCACTTAAACTTGCCATTCCTGTCAAAGCCGCAAACGATCGCATGGGTGTAGCGATACCCTTCCAGGGAACGGGCATAGTACGGGCGCGTGATGCCATTGGTCACCATCGGCGAGCCGGCACGCTGGTTGGGGTAATAAACTTCGGCAACCAGCACAATTTCGTCGTCGGTTTGAATCAGTTCATGAACCAGCAGCCGATAACGGAACCGGTTCTCCTTTCCCATACTTTTTCTCTTCCCAATCCGCTCCATCACACGCTCCCGCCGTTTCGGTTTCATATAATTGAAAAAATTCTGAAGTTCCGAAAATTCAATAAATGAAGGACTTTCAGGCTCGTTGTCCGCAATGTGCGTAATGTACAAACCCTGCGAATAAGGGGTACAACCCACAGAATAATTACCGATAAGATACGAATCATCTGCATTCAAAGGCACAATTTGCCCGGATATCAGGCTATTTCTAGGGTCACTCAGAGAAGTTTTTTTCAACATTTTCCCCTCATAAGAATACGTTTTGATTTCAAAAACACAGTTTTTCTTGCGGTAGGCATACGTGATGACATTGATAATACCGTCCCGTTCATTGATGTCAACGTTATTTAACTCTGTATTTTTTTCATAAAGTCCGGGTAAAACCCTCGTCGTATGATCAAAAAAGGAATGAACGAGCACCACCGGACGCGAGCGGTGATACCCTGCAACCAACGCTTTACTACCAATAACCTTGAACTGGTTGACGTCTATGCCAGACAAAAGATTCCCCTTATAAGTCTCGACCGCTCCGTCGCTGAAATTTACCTGCAGAAAGAGAAAATGATCCGTATCGGGTTGTGCAAATAACCAATAGCCAAAATGTTCGCCCTGGTAAGCCATCACGGGGATAAAACGAAAATCGAGCTTAAAACTCATTTTCCAAATCGGACTCAGCGAAGTATCGTACCGGGTAAACTCCCAGTTTTCATTTCTATTACCGAAATTTTCATCCCCCCGAATCAATGACAATAACCCTGAATTACCCAAAGTGAAGACCTCAAACAACTCGGAGCGTGACGAATTTACAGGAATCTCAAGCCGATGAGACTGCTCCAATTGTGCCTGCACTTTCGCTGGTACAAATAGGCAAAATTGTATGATCAAACAACTTTGTATGAGAAATAGCAAACGCTTCTTCATAAGTTCTTGGGGCCGGGTGTGAGTGTGTTCAATATTTACCCTAATTTTGCGTCAAAACGAGTAATACATCATTAATGTAAAAATATTTTTAATCAAATAAAAACTTAGAGAAATGTTATTTAATATTTGATTAACACTTCTATAATTTTATAAAAGCAATATACATGACGATTGAAGCAATACTGAAAGCTGACATTCAAAAAGCGATCCAAAAGAATTTCGACATTACCGTTGAAGACATCCTCTTACAGCCCACCAAAAAGGAATTTGAGGGCTTTTACACGTTCGTAACCTTCCCTTTAACCAAAGCAACACGACGCGCACCGGCAGAAATCGGGCAGATAATCGGCGCCGAACTGGAGGCCAGCTCTTCCGTTGTTGACCGTTGCAATGTGGTTCAGGGATTTTTGAATATCGGTCTTCGCGATACTACGTGGCTTGAATTATTCGGAGGTATTTTCTCGGATGCTGATTTTGGCATTGCTCCTGCGAACGGCAAGTCTGTCATGGTAGAATTTTCTTCGCCCAATACGAACAAACCGCTTCACCTGGGCCATTTGCGTAATAACTTCCTTGGCGATTCGCTCTCCCGGATTTTAAAAGCAAACGGGTATGATGTAGTAAAAACCTGCCTGGTGAATGACCGCGGCATTCATATCTGTAAATCCATGCTTGCCTATCGCGAACTGGGCGATGGCGAAACGCCAGAATCGTCGGGCATCAAAGGCGACCACTTGGCTGGAAAATATTATGTAAAATTTGATATCGAATTCAAAAAGCAGATCGCCGAACTTGTCGAAAAAGGCATGAGTCCGGAAGAAGCTGCCAAAAAAGCGCCGTGGATTCTGGAAGCGCAGCAATTGCTTTTACTTTGGGAAAAAGGTGATGCCGAAACGGTAGCGCTTTGGCAAAAAATGAATAACTGGGTTTATGCCGGTTTCAATCAGACTTACAAGCAAATTGGTGTAGGTTTTGACAAAACATATTACGAATCAAACACGTACCTGTTAGGAAAAGACATTATTGAAGAAGGTTTACAAAAAGGTGTTTTCTACAAAAAAGAAGATAACTCTGTTTGGATAGACCTCACTGCCGAAGGGCTGGATGAGAAACTGGTGCTTCGTGGCGATGGCACATCCGTTTACATCACACAGGATCTTGGCACAACGGAACTTAAATTCGGCGACTTCCACAACGACCGTTATTTATGGGTAGTAGGAAACGAACAGGATTATCATTTCAATGTATTGTTTGCCATTCTGAAACGTCTGGAACGCCCTTATGCGTCGGGATGTTACCACATCAGTTACGGTATGGTGGATCTACCTTCGGGTAAAATGAAATCTCGTGAAGGTACCGTGGTGGATGCCGACGACCTTGTCAGCCAAATGACGCAAACGGCGGCCGACCGTACGCAGGAATTAGGTAAAATTGACGATTTCGAAAAAGAAGAAGCGACTCAGCTTTACCATACGCTCGCGATGGGCGCATTAAAATATTTTCTACTGAAGGTGGATCCTAAAAAACGTATGCTTTTCAACCCCGAAGAATCCATTGATTTCCAAGGACATACAGGACCATTCATTCAATATACTTACACCCGTATCCGTTCCATCATCCGCAAGGCAGAACAATCGGGTATCAACATCCAGTTGCCGGCATCTGGTTATCAATTGCACCAGGCAGAGCGTGAGTTGATTTTCACATTGTCGCAATTCCCGTTGCGCGTGCTGGCTGCGGGGAATGAATTTGCTCCTTCTGTCGTTTCATTTTATGCCTATGAGCTGGCAAAGGTTTATAACCAGTTTTACGCCGAAGTATCGATTTTCGCGGATCCCGATCCGGAAGCCGTTAAATTCCGCGTGGCGTTGTCCAAAGTGGTGGCCGAAACGATTCATAAAGCTTTGGGGTTGTTAGGAATAAATGTACCTGAAAGAATGTAAAAGCATATTTTTACGTTTAATTTTATAGCGAGCATTCAATCTGGTCAGTACCCAATATTGTAACTCACGTTTTCCACCTATTGCTTAACCAAATCAATTTGTTATGGACTTATTAAAATCAGTATTCATTATGATTACCTCGCTTATCGCAGGCCTTTTTGCCGACAAGAGTGAAATTGCACAAAAACCTGCCGAGCACATTGTTGCCAAACAATCGCTGTATGATTTCAAAGTCAAATCCCTTGTGGGAGATCAGGTCGTTGATTTGAGCAAATACAAAGGAAAAAAAGTGGTGATTCTCAACGTTGCTTCCAAATGCGGTTATACAAAACAGTATGCCGACTGGGAAAAATTCAACAAAGACCATGGTGATAAAGTAGTTGTTCTGGGTTTCCCTGCCAATAATTTTGGTGGCCAGGAACCAGGTACAAGCGAAGAAATTGCTACATTCTGCTCAAAAACATACGGTGTTTCTTTCCCGATGTTTGAGAAAGTTTCAGTTCTTGGCGACGATCAGGCCCCTATTTACAAGTGGCTTTCTACCAAAGAATTGAACGGATGGAATGATAAAGTACCAACCTGGAACTTCTGCAAATATGTAGTGAACGAAAAAGGAGAACTTACAAACTTCTTCGCGTCAAAAATATTGCCGACAGATCCTGAATTCCTGAAAGCGGTAGGTATCTGATCGTAAAATCCGGTGCAGATGCCGAAAAAATAATTGCCTGGGTTGAACAAAAGGCCCGGGCTTAATTTAAGTTTATAAGTAAAAATGAAATTCTGGATAGAAGCAGCCCGACCACGTACGTTGCCTTTGGCGCTTTCATGTATTTTAATGGGCTGTTTTTTAGCGGCATCAACGGGTCAGTTCAGCTGGCCCGTTGCTTTGTTAAGTGTATTGACAACAACACTTTTGCAGATACTTTCCAACTTTGCCAACGATTATGGCGACGCGGTAAACGGGAAAGACACCGAGCTGCGCGAAGGACCACGCAGAGCCGTTCATTCCGGAAGCATCCCAGCCTCAACGATGTTAAAGGCAATCATTCTGTTCTCAATCCTGTCACTGGTTTCAGGACTTTCGCTGTTGTATATCGCTTTAAAAAACGCCCCTGCAAATGCTTTCTGGGTGTTTTTAGGAATCGGGATTGCCTGTATTATTGCGGCCATTACGTACACAGCCGGAAAACGTCCTTACGGATATGTCGGACTTGGCGACTTATCAGTACTTATTTTCTTTGGCTGGGTTGGCGTTTTGGGAAGCAGTTATCTGCATACCCATGTCTGGAACTGGGATTTATTGCTGCCGGCCACGAGCTGCGGACTGTTTGCTGTGGGTGTATTGAACATCAACAACATCCGCGATATTGATTCCGACAGAGCCACAGGCAAAAACTCAATCCCTGTCCGTTTGGGTCGGGAAAAAGCAATTCTTTACCATTGGGCAATACTTTTGATCGGTATGTCCTGCGTCCTTGTTTACACCGTTCAGCACTTTTCCGGCTATACCAGCCTGATCTTTTTGCTGAGTTTTCCGTTCTTTATCAAAAACGGACTGGCTGTTTCAAAATTACAAAAAGCCAGCGAACTGGATCCTTATCTTAAACAGATGGCATTATCGACGCTGCTGTTTGTAATCCTGTTTGGCATCGGCGTGATTTTATAAATGAAACTTATGAACCATTTATTTAATGAATGGTTCATAAGCTTTTCCCAGCATTTGATATCCTTTCGCATTAGGATGCAGTCCGTCCGAAAAAAGCGACTCGTCAATCTTCCCATTCTTCCCTGCCAAGACCAGTCCCGGGTCCGCATAACCCACCTTGGTCGTTTTGGCCAGCTGCTTTAATTGTGCGTTTAATTTAGCCACGCGCTCTTCTTTCTCTCTCCTCGGATAAATTCCCACCATTGTCACAGCCGCATTGGGCTGCCTGAATTTGATCGCTTCAATCAGCACTTGCCAGCCAGCCATAATTTCCTCATCTGTATTGAGATGAAGATTATTAGTACCGATATTAACAAATATTTGTTTTGCATTAAAGCCATCCAATTCTCCGTGATAAACCCGCCACAGCGCATTTTCGATCCTGTCCCAGCCATAACCCAAATTTCTTGATCCGATCTCACCAAAAGTCTTATTCCACGATTCTTCTCCTGCCGCTCTGGGTCCTTTTGGCGCTCCTCCCCAAAAATGAGTAATAGAATTACCTATGATGAGAATCTTAGGCTGGTCGATTTTATTCAAATTGAGAATTTCTTTGTGCCTAACTTCCCAATCATAGTTGTTAAGCTCTCTCAATTGTGTAGTTGGTTTGGTCGTCGAAACAACGCCAACAGGCTCATGCAAAATACTTCTGATATGCTTCTCATAAGCTTCCGCATATCGCATCATACCCAGATCGGTGGGATGGACTCCATCCACCATCGTTTCGATATCCTGCTGAAAATCTTCTTTAGGCAATAAATAAATATCTTTTACTCCTTCTGATTTCAACTGTCCAAAGGCTTCCCGGATGACAACATTCACGTCCTGATAACTCTTACGGCTTACCAGATTTATGGCCTCATCGGTATATCCGTCGTGTTCCGCCAGTAAAATTGGCGTCACGGGCCTCTTGGTTCGGATCCCATGCACCGCATCCAGAATGCGTTTTTTCACTTCCTCCAATGGAATATTGACGCTGGAAACCAGATTTGGGAGACAATCCAGTACATAAATTTTTGCGTCAATTTCCGAAACCATATCCACCACCTCTTTTTCGAGACGACCGTTTCCTGAAAAGCCCAGATTGATCAGCGGATCATCCAGTTTCCGGCTTAAAATGGATGTCCAGGCCATTCCCGGACGCGAGGCACAGGCCCCCTGAGCAATGGAAGTGCCATAGATAACTACTGGCTTATCAGGACGAACAGGCAGTGCCTCAAACCTCGTTCCTTCCGGTACGCCTATTTCCAGCCATTTTACATTGTTGTACAATGGTAAAAACAAACGGTACTCCCTTCCCAGCTTATGTCCCCCGTCGACCGGGTCTATATTCTTAAAATTGTACGTAATTGTATCGCCAAAGGCATATTTTCCGGCTGACCAGCGCCAGTCGCCATCGTTGGTTATGGCGTACAAATCCACCCCGCTTACACCGGTTGATGGCATGTGCGGCAGAGAAAGTTTGCCTCCTACCTGGTATCTGACTTTAATTTCTCCGGAGTTTGCCCTGAAACGTATCATCAGCCCGGCTCCCTGCATCGACAAATTCCAGACCTGATCTCTTACCAGTTTTTCCGCCCGCGCAGGCAATCGGTCGTATCGGTTTTTAACTTCGTTGGCCCAGGCTTGTCCTTCAATAACGGGAAACGTGCTGCTGGCAGGGTTCCACCATGTGAATTGTGTGGTTTGCGCAAAAGATAATCGAGCGGTTAAGAAAAATATTAGGAGGTAAAAAAGTCTGGTTTTCATATGAGGGAAAAAGAACAGGATGTATGGTTACAAAAGAGCTTACTGTGGTATTTCTTACTTAACCGTTAATTGTTTTATTGAGGTTTTATCGAAAAAATAATAAAAGATCCATTGATCAGTTCCCTTGGGGCTCACTGCTAACAGAAAAAACGGCAAATAAATCAAGATCATGGCTCCGTCGGAGCCTCCTGTGAATATCGTAAAATGATCGATTCGAAACACGTGACTCCTCACGGAATCAAAACTGAGAGAGAAAATGATAGCTAGAAACAGGAGGCGGTGCTGCCGCTGGTAGTGACAGCCCCATCAGAGCTCCCTGTTTCTAGAAAAAACGGCAAATAAATCAAGATCATGGCTCCGACGGAGCCTCCTATGAATATCCGAAAATGATAGATTCGAAACACGTGACTCCTCACGGAATCAAAACTGAGAGAGAAAATGATAGCTAGAAACAGGAGGCGGTGCTGCCGCTGGTAGTGACAGCCCCATCAGAGCTCCCTGTTTATAGAAAAAAAGGCAAGTAAATCAAGATCACGGCTCCGACGGAGCCTCCTGTGAATATCCGAAAATGATCGATTCGAAACACGTGACTCCTCACGGAATCAAAACTGGGAGAGAGAAAATAATAGCTAGAAACAGGAGACGGCGATGCTGCCGGTAGCAACAGCCCCATCAGAGCTCCCTGTTTATAGAAAAAACGGCAAATACATTAAGATCATGGCTCCGACGGAGCCGCCTGTGAATATCCTAAAATGATCGATTCCAAACAGGTGACTCCTCACGGAGTCAAAACTGAGAGCGAGAAAATAATAGCTAGAAACAGGCGACGGTGCTGTCGACGGTAGCAACAGCTCCGTCAGAGCTCCCTGTTTATAGAAAAAACGGCAAGTAAATCAAGATCACGGCTCCGACGGAGCCGCCTGTGAATATCCTAAAATGATCGATTCCAAACAGGGGACTCCTCACAGAGTCAAAACTGAGAGAGAGAAAACGATAGCTAGAAACAGGAGGCGTCGATGCCGCCGGTAGTGACTGCTCCATCAGAGCTACCTGTTTATAGAAAAACGACAAATACATCAAGATCACGGCTCCGTCGGAGCCGCCTGTGAATATCTGAAAATTACTGATTTAACCAAACGGCTCTGCCGCCGGATCTCACTGTCGGGAAATGCTATTAAAAGCTAATTATTTTCAATTAAAAACTTTCATGACTACTGTAAAACTTCAAACCATCCCTTGCAATGGTTACCACCGGGTGTATCTACGACATAAAAGTAGGTTCCATTGGCGATTCCTTTCCCCCAGTCGTCCTTATAATTTGTCGTCTTGAAAATACTTTTCCCCCATCGGTTATAAACCTCCAGAGAAGATCCCGGCATTGGTATTACAAACGTATCGTTTTTGCCATCACCGTTTGGAGTTATCACATTGGCAATGACAAGTGCAGGCTCAGCGGCCAATTCCCTGGACACAGAAAGAGAACAACCAGCAGTGTTAAAGGAAGTTAACGTGACAATATATTTCCCCGGCGTTTCATAGGTATAATTTTCGATACTGGCCGTTGTAATACCGCCCGCAGCACCCAGATTCCACTCATATCGCTGTGCATTCGCCGTTTTGTTCAACATGGAATATTTTACCGGCTTGTTGCATTCTCCACCCGACCTCACAATTTCGAAAGCCGGTGCATGCCCTTTGTCAACCGTTACCGTAATCTGTCTTTTCGGGTGACAGCCATTTGAATAAATACCTTCAATCGTATAAGTCGTTGTTTGCATAGGGCTGACCGTAACCGATTTCCCGCTCGTCTCACTTAATGTAGAATCGCCCGTCCAATGATATTCCGATGCCTCGCCCGAAACCGTCAAAGCAACCGAAGCACCGGCGCAGGCAGTAAGACCCGATTGTGCTACAAAGTCCCTGTTCTCTTCCACATGAACAACCACCTTTTTTGTTACCGAACAGCCATTGGCCGTACTAATCGTTACGTTGTATTCCGTTGTTTTATCAGTCGTAACCTTAGGCGTTGCACTTGCCGGGTTATCCAATCCCGTCCCCGGCGACCATTGATATTTTGTGCCCCCGCTCGCAAAAAGGCTTATGGTTTTGTTCTCACAAACCGTTGTATCCGCAATTACCCTGGCATTTACACTTTCAATTTTAATGATTTTCTCAGCCATATCCATACGCTTACAACTCAGCTTATTGTAGGCTTTAAGCGTCACCTTATACTCGCCAGCTTCCGTAAAAGTATAACTCCCGCCATCCTCTTCCCTTGATATACCATTCCCATTAATCTCCCAAAAATACTCCACACCACCTTCGCTGGCATTGATAAAATCCAGTGTTAATGGCACGCATCCGGCCAGAACATTTTTTTTCTCTCCTGCATAAACATCAAAGTCTGCTTTCAGCCTGTCGATATCTATTTTAAATGCTGCATTATTACAATTAGGACTTTTGTTTGTCTTCGACCAGGCTTGCGGGGCTATCGGAAAATTACTACCTCCACAGGAACAGGTCGCATGATATATGATACCGTTTTTATCAAACCGGCTCGTTCCGCCATCCACATGGTCGCCTTCGGCCTGGCGGTCGCTGCTACCGAAAAAAGTCGCATACAAAAGTGATTTCGCCCCTTCTTCAAGTATCGCGATATAGAAGTTATTACCCGTCGTTATGGGTTGCATCGCATTCTCAGTAACGGGCAGGCCCAAAGTGCTGCTCGTCAGATTATATCTTGTTGTAATATTCACATCACCACCCCAGCCCGCAATGTAAATATTACCACATTCGCTAACAAGAAACGCGGTTGGAGAAATGTCCGGGACTCCTCTTCCCGCCCCGATGGTAGTAGAAAAAATAGACTTAGAAAGTGAATGATCCAGCGCGTGAATAAACTGATTGCTTTTGGCATTGCTGTACACGCCTTTGCTAACCGGATATTCGCCCAAAGTAAGTCCGTAAACAAAGACATTTTCATTAGGATCCAGATCTAAAAGATAAGCCCCATCCGCGGCACTGGTCCCCAGATAAGTCAGTCCCTTCAACTTTCCGTTGCTATAAATGGCAACGAAAGCATCTTCCACACCACTTAATTTAGGCTGATAAGACGTGCTGCTTGCCGGTAAATTATTACTTTGGGTTATTCCCGTCAGATAAACGTCTCCGTTTTTCGCCGGCTTAACCGAAAAAACAGCATCAAAACCGTTTCCGCCAACATAAGTCCCCCACAACATGGCGTTTAATTCCGGTGAAAGTTTAATCAAAACGCCATCCTGAATACCCGAAAGCTTATTTTGGTCAGGATTTTGCAGCGGGAAATTCTCTGAATTGGTCGATGTGACCACGATGACATTATCCTGGTCATCCAGCTCGATCTCCCCCCGAAAACTATCGCCGTAATTTCTGATTTTAACAATATCCGTGTTGCTTAATCCGTCATTGCCGCTCCCGCCAACATAGGTGGACGCCGTGAGTTGTTTCCCATCCGCGCTTAATTTTGAGACAAAGATGTCACTCCCATTTCCCAATTCAATACCCCCGACGGGTTCCACAGATACGCCTCCGCCAAATACTTTCTGATAGGCCGTTGTACTAGTCGGGAAGTTGGTCGAAGATGTTGTTCCAAAAATCAGCAGCTCATTCTTACTGTTTACGATCAGACTATTGGGAACTTCCGTATTGTTTCCTCCCAGATAAGTCGCGTAAAGTAACTGGCTTCCATCGGGACTGAATTTGAGGATACCTACATCAATCACAGCTGAATATTTCACCTGAAACGCACCGGTAGTCGCCGGAAAACCCACGCCAAAAACAGTACCGCCCGAATAAAGATTTCCGGCAGCATCATAAGTTGCGGTGTGTCCCCAGTTGTCTGCCGTTGAACCCGAATAGGTTGAAAAAATAAGCTCCGGATCAATCGTCAGCATTTCTGACTTGTTATACCCTTTGGGCAAAGAAAACTGAATGTTATTCTTCTCGGTCAGAATTATTTTGGACGCTACGTCCTGCGTTTTTTTATTGATGATCTGGTAAGAATAAGGCTGAGCCTCCTTGAACTGTCCAACAGAAGTTTTTACGATCGTCTGCCCGGATTCATTGATACTAATGTCGCTGGCTCCTTCATATTTCAGCCGGATCCGCGAAGCATCTGCCTGGGGATGGACAATAAACTCATATTTCAGTGTGCTGTCGTAAATGTAGATACGCAGATCAATACCCGGATAAACGCCCTGATAAATCACTTCTTCATAAGCACCGGCATCACCGGCAAGCGAGGCATTTCCGCCAAGAAAATAATTAAAACGGGGTTTGACCTGATTTTTTGTGATGTACTTAATCTCGGTATTGCAGTTTTCAAACCGGACTTCCACGCCATGGGCATCAATAACAGAACCTTTTGGTGCCGGGGCTTTTGCTATTGAAGACGAAACGGGTGTCTTGGCGTGTAGGGCTGATACTTTTGAAGCATCGTAAAGTACATAAACCAGTGATTTATTTTTCAGGAATAAAAAACCTCCGGGGATTTCTGTACGGAATAAAATATCGGCCTCCCATTGACCTTTGTTCTGGATAAAGTACATTCCGGCACCGGACGATGTTGTGATCGCTCCAAAAAAAACCAGTACCAAAATCAAAAGACATTGTATAGTTTTCGCCATAATCCGAACTTATTCCGTTTCTATTTGAACGCAGAAACCGAGATGATATTTTCACAAAACTCATATTCCTGTTTCACATTGGAGCCCAGTAAAACGAGCTGATTTTCAGTGGCAGAAATAACGTTGTCAAGATACCAGTTTATACCGGTTACATCCAAATTTGTCGTAGGCTCATCCAAAAAAATAACCGGAACATCGGACATAAAGGCCAGTCCCAATTTTACCCGCTGTTTCATGCCGGATGAAAAATGACGGATCACTTTGCTACTGGCATGAGGCAATTGTATAAAATCTTCGAAATCAGCCGTTGAAATATTGTTTTTTAACGGTTTGAATTTTTTGTGAAAATCAATCAGCTCCCTCAATGTAAACTCTTCAATCAATTCCAGATAAGGCGCCGCAATCACCAGATGTTTATACCATTTTTCAACATCAATTTCCTTTCCGGATTTTCCGAGATAACGGATCGTGCCCTCGGTCGCCGGGGTCATACCCGTCAGCAATTGTAGCAACGTTGATTTTCCGCTTCCGTTCGGACCGACAAAAACATATTTCTGCCCCCCTTCCAACACAAAATTCGCCCGACGGAAAATCCATTCCTGAATGAATTTTTTACCTATGTTTTCTACTATTATTTGCACAATTTAATCAATGAGTAAGCAGTGAATGAGGTGACTCAAACGCTACTTTTTAGCTAAAAAATAATCCCAGGCAGCTTTTGAAATTTGCGCGATCACACCGTCCCGCGTTTTTTCATCTACCGGTGTATTGGACACAAATACAACGATGGCAACATGCTCACCGTTTGGAAGCGTCATAATTCCTACATCATTGGTGGCAGCCAGTATCCCGTCCTTTGTATCCGACAAACCCGTTTTATGCGCAACCAATGCATTTTTGGGTAATAAACCTTTGATTTTATTGGGGCCAGAAGTCGTTTCGGTCATGATCCTCCAAAGAAAATCATTGCTGGTTTTTGATAGTGCTTTTCCCTTATAAAGTATATCCAGCAAACGCAGCATCGCACGCGGTTTACACCAGTTGGTAAACTGTACATTCCATGCCTTGTGCATCTCTTCCTCCGTCGCAGCGATAACAATACTTTTAACCCCAATACTTTGCACGTAGGCATCCACTTTTTTAGGACCTCCCAGCAAACGGAACAAAATGTCACAACCGTTATTATCACTTTGCGAAACCGTGTATGACAGAATTTCTGACAGTTTCAAATCTACATTTCCTTTCGGATATTTTTCCCGGATCGGGCTCCACGTATTAGGCAGTAAGTCCTTAGGCGTAACACGGATTTTCTGATTTAGTGATAATTTACCTTTGTCAACCTGATCCAATACGGCCATGGCCAGCGGAAACTTGTACACGCTCTGCATGGGATATCTCAGGCTTTCGTTAAATAAAAACGTCTCCCTGTCTTCCAGGCCCATAATGGCCACTCCGACCGTACCTTTTGCTTCGGGAATAATCTTTTCAATTTTCCTGCGAAAATCGTCAGCCTGCTTCTGAGCGAAAACGCTGCGACCGGCTATTGACAGTAAAACAACGGCGGATAAAAAGAGTACTTTAAATTGGCTGCGGGTGGTCATCGGGATAAGTTTCTGGGCGTTATTTATCGTTAAATTTCACTACTTTCTACACTCACCGGTCCGCTTCCATTTCGGACACGGGTCAGCTTGACCAATTCAATTCTGGTATCCTGCATGGATATAATCTGGAAAGAGTATGGCGGCATATCAATTTCATCATTCACTTCCGGCAAATCCCCGTGCACCTGTATCAGCATCCCTGCCAAAGTATCGTAATCTCCCTCCGGAAGCTCCCAGCCATATTTTTCATTGAGATAGTCAACCTCATGCCTTGCGCTCAGGATGTAGGTATTCTCGTCTATTTTACGCTCCGTCCAGTCTTCCGTTGAGTCATATTCATCCTGAATTTCACCGAAAATCTGCTCCACAACATCCTCCACACTCACCAGACCCGAGGTTCCGCCAAATTCATCCACCACCAAAGCCAGACTTCTTCTTTCTTCCAGAAAACGGAGCATAAGATCACTGGCAGGCATGGCTTCCGGCACGATTAAAATCGGCGTTACGATGCTGCTGATTTCCTTAGGTTTACGAAAAAGAGACAAGGCATGACAGTAACCCAGGATATCGTCCACGGATTCGCGGTAAACAATTATTTTGGAATGCCCGCTCGTCAGAAACGCTCTTTTCAGATCTTCAATGGTATCATTCACATTGACTGCCGAAATTTCAGTTCTTGGAATCATACAATCACGAATCCGCAGATCCTTAAAATCCAACGCATTGATAAACATCCTTTCTTCAATGTTATGATCGTCGAAATCCGGATCATCGGCTGAGGCTGCTTCATCCCGCAAATAGTATGACAAGGCATTTTCCTTCACAAAAGGCTCAACAAACCAGTAAAGCGGTGTCATTACCCATTCGGCAAAACGAACCGGAAAAGATTTCAGATCCAGCACTTTGGGAAAACTATGCCCGATCCTTACCCAGGAGGCATAACAGAATATCCATAAAATGACAAGCCCTACAAAAAGCACCGCCACCGTAAGCTCCTCAGCAAGACCAAGAGAATCCCGCAAAATCGGAAAAACAAAAGCGACTGCATAAAAACAGCCGAGCGCTACAAAAGCCAGCCGGATCATGCGCAAAATCCGGCGCCAGTACAGCGCCTGAAAAATCTGCGTTGCATTTTCATTTCTCAACGAATACCGGTCAATCGAAACACCCAGCACCACGGCGCGAACCGCCCCATAGTAACCCGCCAGCACGAAGAAAAATATTGCAAAACCGACTAACAGAACATTCATTTTTTGATCGTTTTAGATACACCTGCTTTTTTCGCCGTTTTTGACAGCTCCTCTTCCTCTGCTTTTTTCTTCGCAGCCAATGACGATTTTAACCGGTTAAACTGGAAAAACAACAGGCAAGTAATACTCAATAATAAAAGCCAGTAGCTATCAAACAACGTGGTGCGGCGAAATTCGAGAACCCATACAATTAAAAAACCGACGGTGCCGGCAAGAAGAATGGTTCGGGTTAATTTTGGAGACATGCAATTTTAATTTTGTAACTTAATAACGCCTGGTGACACTCAAGACGTCGTTCTATGCTATTCTTTTTTCAAATATACACAGAATGAATCAAAATGGTCACGGTCATTAAAATGATCTGCCGACGCTATAATATCCTTTACATATCCCTCCCATTTTCTGTAAAATCGTTAACTTGCAGCAATTCCTGTACAATTGGGCTTCAATGCCCGAATTGTAAAATTATTTCTTGATAAAATATCTTATTTTACTATGAGCGAAACAACAAAGCGCTTTCCTGCCGGTGTTATTACCGGAGACGGAGTTAGCGAAATTTTCCGTCATGCCAACGAAAATAATTATGCCCTTCCGGCTGTTAACGTTGTAGGCACTAACTCAGTGAATGCAGTATTGGAAACGGCTGCGGCCGTAAACAGTCCCGTTATTGTTCAATTTTCGAATGGTGGTGGAATTTTTTACGCAGGAAAGAGTGTATCAAATACGAATCAAAAAGCTGCTATTGCAGGAAGTATCTCAGGAGCTCAGCACGTACATCTTATGTCTGAGGTTTATGGCGTTCCTGTAATTTTACATACGGATCACTGCGCTAAAAAACTTCTTCCTTGGATCGACGGTCTTTTGGATGCTGGTGAGCGTCACTTTGATCAATATGGCAAGCCTTTGTACAGCTCGCACATGATCGATTTGTCTGAAGAAC
Source organism: Dyadobacter sp. LHD-138 (assembly GCF_030929615.1). Classification (GTDB taxonomy): domain Bacteria; phylum Bacteroidota; class Bacteroidia; order Cytophagales; family Spirosomataceae; genus Dyadobacter. The sequence continues at coordinate 69,831 of NZ_JAVFVU010000033.1, forward strand.
CGCTTGAAGAAAACATCGAAATTTGCAGCAGATATTTCGAACGTATGTCTAAATTAGGCATGACACTTGAAATTGAATTGGGTGTAACTGGTGGAGAAGAAGACGGTGTTGATAACAGCGATGTTGACAGCTCGAAACTTTACACGCAGCCTGAAGAAGTTGCTTATGCTTACGCAGAATTGAGCAAAATCTCCCCTAACTTCACCATTGCAGCAGCATTTGGAAACGTTCACGGTGTTTACAAACCAGGTAACGTGAAATTGGAGCCGAAAATCCTTCGTAATTCTCAGCATTATATCCAGGAGAAATTCGGAACAGGTGAACTTCCGGTTAACTTCGTATTCCACGGTGGCTCAGGTTCTTCACGTGAAGAAATTCGTGAAGCGATCGAGTACGGTGCGATCAAAATGAACATCGATACTGACGTTCAGTGGTCAACCTGGGAAGGAATTCTTAAATATTACAAAGACAAAGAAGGATATCTTCAGTCTCAATTAGGAAACCCTGAAAGCGCTGATTCTCCAAACAAGAAATATTACGATCCACGCGTTTGGTTGCGTAAAGGTGAAGAAAGCATGATCGCTCGTTTGAAAGTAGCTTTCGAAGACTTGAACTGCATCAACCGTTTGGCTTAGTTTTTTAGTTGAAAGCGGTCCGCCGCGCGGTTGAGAGTTGAGAATTGAAAGCGGTCCGCCGCGCGGTGAGGTTGCTCACATTCAATTTTCAACTCTCAGTTTATTTTAAACCCATCAACTTTCAACAACCTCCCGTCCCATTACCATATTCCTGTGCTTAACGCCCCATACCCGCAGCACATCGATTAACTCCCGCAGTGAATGGCCATGTTCCGTCAGCGTATATTCCACAACAACCGGTATCGAATCGTAAACAGTACGTTTCACAAGCTCATTTGCTTCCAGATCTCTCAATTCTTTTGACAGCATTTTGTCCGTAATATTCGGAATTTCCTTCGCAATCTGGGTAAAACGCTTGTTTCCAAACATCAGCGAAATGATGATCTGTAATTTCCACTTGCCGTTCAACGCGTCCAGTGCATCACGAACAGGCAGCAGGCTTTTCGTGCAATCACTGTGACTCAATCTTTTCTCCAAAAATGCTTCTTTCGCTTCCATGATGGTTGTCTAAAAACTTTATTACTATCCTTTTGTATAGTACTTACAAATGTATAGTTTATTTATTTAAGTTTGCATCACCAAATTTAAATAAAATTTTGCTACAATGAATAACCTGATAGAAACATTAAACTGGCGTTACGCTACAAAAAGAATGAATGGCAATAAAATTCCATCCGAAAAGCTGGATGTAATTCTGGAAGCCATCAAACTTTCCCCATCTTCGGCCGGCCTGCAACCCTACACCGTCTTTGTTATTGAAGATCAGGAAGTAAAAGAAAAAATCCATAAAGTGGCCTATTCTCAGCCCCAGATTATCGAAGCTTCACATGTTTTGGTCTTTGCGGCTTACAATAAACTGACCTCTGAAAATGTATCCGATTACATGAATCTGATCGCCGATACGCGCAGCATACCCGTTGCGTCGCTTGACGGTTTCAAAAATTCAATCGGTGCGGGCTTGCTAAGTCGCAGCGAAGAAGTAAATGCACAGTGGGCTGCTCGCCAGGCGTACATTGCTTTGGGCCATGCGCTTGTCGCAGCGGCTTCTGAGCAGATTGACGCAACACCCATGGAAGGATTTGACGCAAAAGGCCTGGATGAAATTTTAGGCTTAAACGAAAAAGGGCTGAACAGTGTTGTGATCATGACGTTGGGCTATCGCGACAGTGAAAACGACCCGTTGGCCAGCGCCAAAAAAGTAAGAAAAACACATGAAGCGCTTTTTGTTACCATCTGATTTTGGATGGTAAACATGGCCAAAACTAAAACACAACAACAATGAAAGTTGAAATATGGAGTGATGTGATGTGCCCCTGGTGTTATATAGGCAAACGCAAGTTTGAAAAAGCACTGGAACAATTTCCACAAAAAGACCGGATTGAAGTAGAATGGAAAAGTTTTCAGTTAAATCCCGACATGGAAACCGATCCGGATCGGAGCATTGTCGAATATCTGATTGAAGCAAAAGGCATTACGTCCGACCACGCCACGCAAATGCTCGACCATGTTACAAGCATTGCCGAGGAGGTAGGTCTGGAATATCATATGGATAAAACCGTACTGGCCAACTCCTTTGACAGTCACCGGTTTATTCAGTTTGCCAAGAAAAATAAACTGGGATCGGCAGCCGAAGAAGCCTTGTTCCACGCTTATTTCACCGAAGGGAAAAACACGGCGGATCACGACGTTTTAGCCGACCTTGGAACAAAAATTGGCCTGGAAGCGACGGATGTAAAAAATGTGTTAACCAGTAACCAGTTTGCGGAAGATGTACGTAAGGATGTTTACGAAGCACAGCAGGTTGGCGCCAGAGGTGTTCCCTTTTTCGTACTCGACAGAAAATATGCGGTTTCGGGCGCGCAACAGACCGAAACATTTTTGGGCGCTTTGCAAAAATCATTTCAGGAATGGGAAAAGGAAAACCCAGCTCCTCTGTTGACCTACGCCGAAGGAGATAGCTGCACCACCGACGGGAACTGTTAAAACAGCTTTCAGACCAACATAAAACCCAAAGCCCGGGCCCTTGCATTTTGTGCAAGACCCGGGCTTTTACTACATTGCCGGCTTACATCTCAATTGTAGTGTCATGGCCATAGATCGTAATTCGTTACGGGGACAACTTTTTATTATCATTTTTGGAGCAAATACAAGAAAAGGACGATTGTTTGACGTCGTCCTGCTTTGGTTTATTTTGCTTAGTATCCTGGTTGTCTGCCTGGAAAGTGTCCCTAAAATCAGAGCCAGTTATGAATCCATTTTTTTCTATCTTGAAACCTTCTTCACCATCGCATTCACGATAGAATATTTTCTAAGAGTTTACAGTCATCCCAAGCCATTAAAATATCTATTGAGTTTTTACGGTATCATCGATCTTCTCTCGATTATTCCGTTTTACCTTACCTATTTCATGCCGTCGGGGCATTATCTGATCACGATACGAATTTTAAGACTTTTACGTGTTTTCAGAATTCTCAAATTAAGCAGTTTCGTCCATCACGCGCAGGTTCTAAAAACCGCCATAGCGGCCAGTTTGCAAAAAATCACGGTGTTCATGCTCTTTATTCTGGCCCTGGTTTTAATCATAGGCACGGTTATGTATGTAGTAGAGGGGGAAGAAAATGGTTTTACAAGCATCCCACAAAGCATTTATTGGGCAATTGTAACGATAACCACCGTAGGTTATGGCGATCTTACCCCGCAAACACCGCTTGGTCAGGTCATTTCTTCGCTGGTGATGATCATGGGATATGCAATTATTGCAGTCCCGACAGGGATTGTGACGGTGGAAATGTCAAGATCCCAGCCGCTTCCCAGGAAAAGTGATCTTACGGAATGCTTGTCTTGCGGAAAAAGAATGCCCTTGAATGCAAATTTTTGCAGCAATTGCGGCCATTCCCTCAAGGAATAAAGTTTCATTTGCGTATCTGATAAAAACCTGAACATCCCGAACTTAACTGTATGCGCTTTTTCCTTTTTTCCTTTCTGTTTTGTTTCATCGTTTCGTTATCACAAGCGGGAGGGATAAAAGGCCGTATTGCCAATCAAAAAGGAGAAGCTTTGCCCTATGCGGGAATCTTAGTCAAAGGCACGGGCGAAGGCACCATTGCCAATGAGGAAGGATTGTATGAGTTCAGTTTACCGGCTGGTTCTTATGAAGTTATCTTTCAATATCTTGGTTTTAAAACATTGACCCAAAACGTTGTCGTCGGCAATGATTTTAAGGAGTTAAACATTACCCTCGAAGAGCAGGCACTTAATCTGGAAGAAGTTAAAGTCGACAACAAACGGGAAGATCCTGCCTACACCATCATGCGGAAAGCCATTTCCAAGGCGCGTTTTCACCAGTTACAAGTCCGGTCTTACACGGCGAAAGTCTATTCAAGAAGCACCGCTTTGCCTACAAAAATCCCTTATCTCGTGGAACGGCGGTTGAAAAAAGAAGGTGTTCAGGAAGGAAAAGCCATTATCAATGAAAGTGTTGCCGAAATTCAGTACCGTCGGCCAAACAGTTTCAAACAGCATATTATTTCGACCCGCAATAGTTTGGACAATAGTATTCCTTCGCCCAATGAATACATTTTAGCCAGCCTATACAGCCCTGAAATTGCAGGCACCATTTCCCCACTTTCGCCTAAATCTTTTGCTTATTACAAGTTTGAGTACGAAGGTTACTTCGAGGATCGTGGGCAGATCATTAACAAAATCAAAGTGATCCCGAAAGCCTATGGCGAAGGCATTTTCCGCGGCAGCTTGTACATCATCGACGAGCGCTGGGCCATTCATAGCTATGACCTCGAAACGACAACGAGCGGGCTCGATATTTCTGCCAAACAGCTCTTCAATCCTGTTCAAAATATCTGGTTACCCGTTAATCAGCAGTTCAGGATCAAGGGAAGTTATCTGGGGTTTGCCGGTGAATTCAAATACCTGGTTTCGCTTACGTATCAGAAGATGGATATCGATCCGGGTTTAAAAGAAGAGATTGTCGTGCACGATCCCAAAGTCGACGCCGAGGAATCGGAAAAAATCAGAAAGAAAAATCTGGAAAAAATGATTCGTGACCAGAAGGAATTTTCGACCAAAAACCTGAAAAAATTCACCAAAGAATATGAAAAGGAATTAAAAAAAGAACGCAAAAAGAACGGTGAAAATACAAGGGTCGTCCGCGAAGATTCCATTGTTATTGATTCCATGGCAAACAAAAGGGACACGGTTTATTGGGAAAATCTTCGTCCTATTCCACTGACCAACTCAGAGGTCCAGAGTTATGCCATGCAGGACAGCATTAAAGTCGTTAAGGATGCAGCAAAAGAAAAGAGCCGGCCCGATTCTGCTTACTTTAAAGGATATCACCTGCTGATCGGCAATACGTACCATTTCAAAAAACAAAATTCATTACACATCGAAAGTCCGCTCCTGGCTTTTTATTACAACACCGTGGAAGGTTATGCCCTTAACCTGGCTGCGGAATATCAGAAGAGATGGGGAAAATCAAGTTATTTCAATATTCGTCCTTATGCGCGGTACACCTTCGGCCGCAACCGCTTCAATGGAAATTTACAGGCAAATATTGGCAATAAAAGATCCAACCTGCTGCTCACAGGCGGAGAAATGGTTAATCAGATTAACCGGGACAACCCGATAGCGCCTTTTGGCAATACGATTTCAACCCTGATTTTTGAACGTAACCGCGCGAAATTATACCAATCGAAGTTCTTGAAAGCGGAATATTCCTTCCGTAATATTTTTGACATACTCAGCATTAACTCCAGTCTGGAATATGAAAAACGACAGGAATTGTTTGATATGGAAAACCTGAAATCGTACGTCAACTGGTCAAACAGAACATTTTCCCCCAACCGTCCGCTTAATGACGAACTTGAAAACACAGGCTTCCCGAACCATGATGCCCTGATTTTCCAGTTTAGCGCGGATATCCGTCCTTGGAGAAGATATCTGGTCAGGAACGGCGAAAAACGATATTTACAAAGTACAAAACCGGCACTTAGTGTTCTTTATAAGAGCGGACTGCCTTTTGCAGGTGATGTGGATTATAAGTTCCTTCAGGGCGGGATACGTCAGTCGATTGATTTAGGTCCCAGAAACACAATACGTTATTCGGTTAAGGGAGGGGGATTTTTGAGTAAAAAAGAGCTTTATTTCCCCGACTTCCGTCATTTCCTCGGGAACGAATCTTTTTTCAGAATGGGAGACCCGCTGGCACAGTTCCGCAGCCTGCCTTATTATGCGCACAGCACCCGATCCTGGTTTATCGAAGGCCACGCCTTATGGTCCATGCAACGCTTTTTGGTTACGCAATTACCCGTATTTCGCTTATCTGGGCTCAAAGAAACAGTACAGGTCCATTACTTGTTCTCCCCAACCTCCCGCCATTATTCGGAAATCGTATATGGACTGGATGATATTCTGCGTTTCTTCAGAGTGGAGACGGTTGCCCAGTTTGACGGCTCAAAATTACACAAGGTTGAATTCCGAATCGGTACTACGTTCAGATTATCCGATTTGCGATAACCTTTTAACAAAAAACCGGATAGCCTTCGTTGATTGAAAGTTATCCGGTTTTTCAAATGATACTGTTTTGCTACTTCGTTCTCTCGCCTTTCATCCTTGGCAAAGTTTTAGGCAACGAAGGATACGTATTGTTTTCAAGATTGATGTCGGCCATGCGCTGGCTGGGATCAATCACGACGCGATCAATATCAGCCCGGTCAATTCTGAAAGTATATTCCGGATACGTCCATCCCCAGTCTGCCAGTAAAGTGGTTTTGGCATATATTTTTTCACTTTTCTCACCACGCATTATTTCTAACGGAATGTAAAAATTTTCCTGCGTTCCGTCCTTGTAGCTAACAACCACGTCCAGAGGCATAGGTATCTGCCCGATGCGTTCCAATACGATATCCGTTTTTCCTGCATTTAAAACCACCTCCTTAATACCGTAATCAATCGTTTTGGTCGTTCCTATGAAATCCTCCCAGTACCAGTCCAACTCCAGGCCAGATTCTTTTTCCATGATACGTTTCAGATCCGTCGGGTTTGGGTGTTTGTATTTCCATTCATTGAAATAACGTTTCATACCCGTTTCCAGCTTATCCTTTCCGATAATATAACCAAGCTGGTTCAAAAACACAGCGCCTTTGGAATAACTCGCGATGCTGTAAGCCCGGTTGGTATTGTAATGGTCTGCATGGGTAGTCAACGGTTCTTCCAATCCTGATTTCACCAGATTGCGGTAACTGTTGGTCGTACCGCGCTGAGGATCGAGTCTTGATTGAAACAATTCCGCCAAAACGATGTTCTGCGCATAGGTTGTGAAACCCTCGTCCATCCACGAATATTTGGATTCATTCGTTCCCAGGATCATCTGAAACCAGCTATGAATCGATTCGTGCACCGCCACACTCAGCAAACCTGACAAATTCTGACGACCTGTAATCAGCGTAGCCATCGGATACTCCATACCGCCGTCACCGCCCTGAATGATAGAATACTGCTTGTAAGGATAACGGCCAAATTTCTCGTTCATGATCTTGAACGCCTCCACTGCCAAAGGCTCCATTTCCTTCCAGACATTTGCCAGTGTATCCGTTTGGTAGAAAAAATGCAGGTCAAGATTGTCATCCACTTTCACCACGTCGTGCTTGTAATCACGGTCGGCAGCCCACATAAAATCATGTACTTCCGGCGCAATGAAATGCCAGGTAAGTTTTTCGCCGGCTTTATGTTTCACCTCTTTCTTACTATAACCATATCCGATCTTTTCAGGATTTTGCAAATAACCCGTCGCTGCCACAACGTAAGCATTGTCAAGTGTAATTTTCACATCGAAATCACCCCAAACGCCATAAAATTCCCGCCCGATATACGGGTTGGAATGCCATCCCTCGTAATCATACTCACACAATTTCGGGTACCACTGCGCCATCGAATAATCAATGCCCTCACTGTTATCACGACCCGTACGACGAATCTGGATGGGAACCTGCGCTTCAAATTCCATGTCGAAAGTATGCTGTGTTTTAGGCAGAATTTTCTCCGCGAGCGTAACTTCCAGAATTGTCCCCACCACTTCATACTGCAACGGTTTGCCGTTTTGTTTTAAAGAAAGGACTTTTTCGTAACCGATTTCACTCGGTGAAAGCTTCGAAATACGGTCTTTCATACGAGGATCCGGATCACTGATCGTCCTGGAACGAACATCCATCTGACTGCCCGGCTGAAATGCATTTAAATAGAGATGATAAAAAACCTTGGTCAGCGTATCCGGGGAATTATTACTGTAAACCAGTTTCTGTACGCCTTTATACTGATTTGTAGTAACATCAAAATCTACATTCATCTGATATTTGGCACGTTGCTGCCATCTGTCCGACTGAGCAAATGCGGCTGTACAACTCAAACCAGCCAATAAAACAAAAAGCAATCTATTCATTCGTAAAAACTAAAATTTCATTTAAAATATCCTGCAAATTAACCCAAATCAGCCAACTAGCCGAATAATCGCATTAATTACAATTTAAAATCCTATCAATAATTAAAATATTTCAATTATTGATTGAATCAGATATCACTTGTCACTGATATGGTTAAAATAGGATAAATTTGGGTAGCAATCTCTACATAAAACATGCAAAATAACCTGATTCCGCCCCCATGCAGTTTGGCACATAATTAGTAAAATTTGATTATACTTTTAATCAACTAACTATTTGTCAATTATGCTTAGATGGACAGTAATATTTCTGATCGTAGCCATCATTGCCGGAGTACTTGGATTTGGTGGAATTGCAGCAGGTGCTGCCGGAATTGCTAAAATACTTTTTTTCGTCTTTTTAGTTTTATTCGTTTTAAGTCTGATCAGCCGTGGAATCGGGCGATCCTGACGGACTTTTACATAGATCATGCTAAAAAGGAAAGCGGACTGTTCAGTCCGCTTTCCTTTTTATATCTACAAACTAAATGCTATTATTCCCACTCGATCGTTGCTGGTGGTTTCGACGAAATATCATAAACGACGCGGTTAACGCCTTTCACTTTGTTGATAATATCGTTTGAAACTTCGGCAAGGAAATCAAAAGGCAGATGCGCCCAGTCGGCGGTCATGCCATCAATGGAAGTAACTGCTCTCAACGCTACTACACTTTCGTAAGTACGCTCATCGCCCATTACCCCAACACTTTTAACAGGTAAAAGCATAACACCGGCCTGCCAAACTTCATGGTACAAGTTCCATTTCCGCAATCCGCCGATGAATATTGCATCAACTTCCTGTAAAATCGCTACTTTTTCAGGTGTAATATCACCCAAAATACGGATCGCCAAACCAGGCCCCGGGAATGGGTGACGGCCTAAAATATTAGGATCGATACCCAAAGTTTTACCCACTGCACGTACTTCGTCTTTGAACAAAGTATTCAGCGGTTCAACCACTTTAAGTTTCATAAAATCAGGCAAACCACCTACGTTGTGGTGAGACTTGATCGTTGCAGACGGACCTTTCACCGAAACCGATTCGATCACATCCGGGTAAATTGTTCCCTGACCCAGCCATTTAACGTCTTCAATTAAATGCGATTCCTGATCAAAAACATCGATAAATGCTTTACCGATCGCTTTTCTTTTTGCTTCCGGATCGGTCAAGCCGTCCAGTGCGCCATAGAAAAGGTCTTTTGCATCCACCCCTTTTATATTCAGACCCATATCACGGTACGAGTGAAGTACCTGATCGTATTCGTCTTTTCTTAACAAACCGTTATCTACAAAAATACAGAACAGATTCGCTCCGATGGCCTGATGAACCAATGTTGCCGCTACGGTAGAATCTACACCACCTGAAAGGGCCATCACCACACGGTCATCACCCAGTTTGGTACGAAGGTTATGGATTGTCTGTTCAACGAATGATTCAGAAGTCCAGTCCTGCTTGCAGCCACAAATATTGACTACGAAGTTATGCATCAGCTTCTTACCTTCAGTAGAGTGCGTAACTTCCGGGTGGAATTGAATACCGTACGTTAGCTCGCCTTCAAGTTTGTAGGCAGCCACTTTTACAGATTCCGTAGAAGCAATGATCCGGAAATTTTCAGGTATGCTGACAATCGTATCCCCGTGTGACATCCAAACCTGAGACGTCGTCGAAAGTCCAGCAAGCAATGAAGAATCTTCATCGTCTATTTCCAAGCGAGCCCTTCCATACTCACGGTGCTGCGATGCTTTCACGTCACCGCCAAGCAATTGCGCCATAAGCTGAGCTCCGTAGCAAACGCCCAAAACAGGAACAATTTTCCTGAATTTTTCGAGATCAACATAAGGCGCATTCTCGTCCCTCACGGAACAGGGGCTACCTGAAAGAATAACACCTTTGATATTCGGAGTAATCTCCGGGAAGTTATTGTATGGATGGATTTCACAATAAACATTGAGTTCTCGAACCCGACGCGCAATTAATTGCGTGTACTGTGAGCCAAAATCTAGAATAAGAATCTGTTCAGTCATAGAAAATGCGATATAAACCGCAAAGGTAAAGTTTTACTGTGAGAGAAAGAAAAATTTCAAAAAACAAATGAAATATTCCTCAACACTATGGCTTAGCAAAGAAAATACTTCATTATTTTATTATTAAGTATTGTAAATAAGTAACCCTTATCATTATATTTGCTTCAAAAAATCCAATTTAATATTTTTATGAATCAAGGAACAATTAAATTCTTTAATGACGCAAAAGGTTACGGGTTTGTTAAAGACGCAGAAACAGGGCAAGATTATTTCGTACATATCTCAGGTCTTGTAGACGAAGTTCGCGAAAACGATGATGTTACCTTTGATCTTCAGGAAGGTCGCAAAGGACTAAACGCCGTTAATGTTAAGCTTGCGTAATCAGGACTTAATATAAAGTAAAAGAGGATTTCCGATATCGGAAATCCTCTTTTACTTTATAAAGCTATACGTTTTATCAGATCGCTTCAAGAATTCTCTCGATAGAAACCTCATATCCGATTTTCTCTTTCAGTGCACTGATCGCAACACGCTCCTGCTCCATCGAATCACGGTGACGGATCGTAACGGTGTCATCTTCCATGGTCTGGTAATCAACCACGACGCAGAAAGGAGTTCCGATCAAATCCTGGCGGGTATAACGTTTTCCGATGGCAGCCCCATCATCGTAGGTTGTACGGAAAGCCGATTTTAAGGAATTGGTAATCGCCTGTGCTTTTTCAGCCAGACCATCTTTTTTCACCAAAGGCAAAACAGCAACCTTAAATGGCGCCAAAGCCGGGTGTAGTTTCAAATAAGTGCGCTCCTTTACAGCATCTCCCTCGCCTACTGTTTCCTTGGTGTAAGCATTGCAGAAAGTGGCTAGGAAAAGGCGGTCCGCTCCAACCGAAGTTTCCACAACATAAGGAATGTAATTTCCATAAGGTTTGCCATTTTCGTCAAGGTCCGCGTCGAAATACTGAAGCTTTTTCTTGGACAATTCCTGGTGGTTACGAAGGTCAAAATCAGTACGTGAGTGAATTCCTTCCATTTCGCGGAAACCGAAAGGAAATTTATATTCGATATCGACCGCTGCATTGGCATAATGCGCCAACTTTTCGTGATCATGGAATTTAAGGCTATCGGCCGGTAAGCCAATGGCTTTATGGAATTTCATACGGGATTCTTTCCATGCTGCATACCAGGTCATTTCAGTACCAGGACGTACGAAAAACTGCATTTCCATTTGTTCAAATTCACGCATACGGAAAGTGAACTGGCGCGCAACGATCTCGTTACGGAAAGCTTTTCCAATCTGGGCGATACCAAAAGGAACTTTCATACGACCGCTTTTCTGCACGTTCAAGAAGTTTACAAAAATTCCCTGAGCCGTCTCAGGACGCAGATAAATCAAACTTGAATCTTCTGCAACCGAACCAACCTGTGTACTGAACATCAGGTTAAACTGACGAACCTCTGTCCAGTTAGCCGTGCCAGAAACAGCACATTTTATATTTTCAGCAATAATTAACTCACGAACCGCCTCAAGGTTTTCCGCACTTAACAGACGCCCCATTTCAGCAAGCAAAGCCTGCGCTTTTTCAGGCTGGCCTTCCGCTTCATATTGTTCTGCTTTCGCTTCCAGAAGCTGATCAGCACGATAACGTTTTTTCGAATCCTTGTTATCAATCATCGGGTCACTGAACCCGTCAACGTGCCCCGACGCTTTCCAGGTAAGCGGATGCATGAAAATGGAAGCATCAATACCAACGATATTGTCATTCAGCTGCGTCATGGCCTTCCACCACACTGCTTTCAGGTTATTTTTCAATTCCACACCATTCTGACCGTAGTCATAAACGGCTTGCAATCCATCATATATTTCAGAAGAAGGGAACACAAATCCGTATTCTTTGGCATGCCCTACAATGTCTTGTAAAGAGGTAGCAGGTGATTGGCTCATTATTGATTCAGACAATTGATTAATAAACGTAAGGTTTTGAGACGGCAAATTTTACATGTTTTGCAATCGGTTCGCAAAATTAGGGAATTTGATGGCAAAGCATAACCATGTGTATAAATTTTGTATATTTGTGTGTATTCAAAATCCCGATATTATGAGAACAAATGTGGAAATTGATGATTCCTTAATGGCAGAAGCCATGCAACTCACCCAAATCAAAACAAAAAAACAGGTCATAGAATCGGCCTTGAAAGAGTTTATCTCGGCAACCCATCGTAAACAATTAAGGTCGCTACGTGGAAAGGTAGAATGGGAAGGGAACTTAGATGATATGAGAACACAAGATGTACAGGATATTTGATACGTCCGTTTGGATCGGTTATTTTAATGGTGTAAAAGATCACAGGACCGACTTTCTTGATTATTGCCTTGAAAATGACCAGGTTTGCATGATCGGGGTTATTGTTCAGGAAGTTTTGCAAGGCGTTAAAATTGACTCTAAGTACGATTCAATTAAAAGTCATTTTAAAAATTTGCCATCATTACCTGCTCCCACCTTCGAATTGTATGATGGATCCGCGCAACTATACAGGCTTCTTCGCAAAAAAGGAATTACCATACGCAAAGCAAACGATTGCCTGATTGCTCATTATTGCATTCATTTTGACATGGAACTCTGCCATGCCGATTTTGACTTTGAGCAAATCACAGAAAATACTTCTTTAAAAATCTGGAAACCAATTTAACTTTCTCACGTCAAAAGCAAGACTGCTATTTATCTCTTAAACTTTTGACTTATGATCCGGCGGATACTCGATCAGCTTGAAGATTATTTCGGCATTTCCAGGAAACAAGCCCGCGCCGCCTTCGTCCTGATGACGTTTTCGTTTCTGCTGGTCTGGACGCCATTCGTTTTCCGGCGCTGGATTCTGCCTTACTTCCCGACCTCATCCGAACCCGTTAATACACAAAAACTCGACAGCATTGCGGCGCAGTTGGAAAAAGATGCCTCAACCGAAGCGGTTGAAAGAGAAAATAATTATTCAAAAAAGGAATATAAAAATACGCCAGATCGCCCTGTCCGCCTTTTTACTTTTGACCCCAACACCGCCTCAGTGGATCAGTTACAGGAACTCGGGATTCCGCAATTTATAGCCAAACGAATTGATAAGTACAGATTCAAGGGTGGTAAATTCAGGAAAAAAGAAGATTTGCTGCACATTTACGATTTCCCAACTGAAGTCTACAAAAAACTGGAATCATACATATCGTTACCTGCACACAATCCTAAAACCTATGTCCCAAATTTTCCTAAAAAAACTTTCCTCAATAATCCGCTACCCAAAGAAATCAAAGCTTACAACAAGCCGGTTATCGTCCCTTTTGATATCAACAGCACCGATACAACTGAACTGATTAAGTTGAAAGGTATTGGCAGCAAATTATCCCTACGTATTTTAAAATTCAGAGAAGCTTTGGGTGGCTTTCACTCCACCAGTCAGTTTTCTGAAATCTTCGGGCTGGATTCGCTGGCTTTATCTGAGCTGAATCGGTTTGCGAGAATTCAAAGCCCGGTTAAGAAAATTAACATCAACACAGCCACCGCAGACGAATTGGGCCAGCATCCTTACCTGAGAAATAAAAAGATCAATGCCGTCATTATCAATTACAGGACCCAACACGGGCCTTACCAATCTGTTGATGATTTGAAAAAAATACAGGTTTTGGATGAAAATATGATTGAGAAGATTGGGCCTTATTTGGTGTTTTGAGTGTCTTTCAACAAGGATTAAATCGACTGAACATATGGAAAGAACTATTCCTTTACAATAAGTTTCGAGCAGATCTTACTTTGAAAACCTGACGAGTAGCCAGCATAAAAACGTATAAATCGAAAGGACTTGAATCATAAAAAAGCCTAACGCAAACCATCCGACTGTAAAAGATTTACCATTTTCATTTTTGATAAATCCAAATAACTCCCAAGCGATACCGACAACAAAAATTGCAGTTGCTACTGCCCCGATGGTTCGGGCTCCATTGCGTTTTGCAGCACGCAACAGCTTCCTCCATGAACCTATTGTCACGCAAACGAGAAAGACTGAATAGATCAGCAATAAGATAAAAAGAGCTTCCATGAGTTACTTTTACGTCATGACAAATTATCAGTTCAAGAAAACGAATTCCTTTGATCATTATCAAAATCGGTCGGAACAACTTAAAGAAGTCAACTTTTGAAAAGTTGACTTCTTTGAAATTCATCAGAAGTTCGGTTTCAGCAAATACTTGGAATAGAATTCATCAATCACATGTACCGCTTCATCCGGGGTATCGACAATACTCATAAGTTTTAAATCCTCCGGATTAATATTTCCCTCGGTAAGCATTGTGCTCTTAATCCAGTCCATCAAACCCGACCAATATTTACTACCAACCAAAACAATCGGGAAACGGCCGATCTTTTTGGTCTGAATCAAGGTCATCGCCTCAAACAATTCATCCAGGGTTCCGAACCCACCAGGCATGACAATAAACCCCTGAGAGTATTTGACAAACATTACTTTACGAACAAAGAAAAAATCGAAATTAATGTCTTTATCGTGGTCGATATACGGGTTACTGTGTTGCTCAAAGGGAAGTTTAATATTCAAACCAACTGATTTACCACCTTGTGTGTGCGCACCTTTGTTACCTGCTTCCATGATACCCGGTCCACCACCCGTAATCACACCATAGCCGTGGCGTACCAGTTTGGCAGCGATTTCTTCCGTGATTTTATAGTATGGGTTATCGGGTTTTGTACGCGCAGAACCAAAAATGGTAACGCAGGGGCCGATTTTCGCCAGCTTGTCGAAACCTTCGACAAACTCGGCCATCACTTTAAATATGACCCAGGAATCTGCACTTTTAATTTCACTCCAGTTGCGGTCTTCAAATGCAGCTTTTATTTGTTTTTCATCTTCGGGTACCGCGGGATTCAGTAGAGATACGTCAATTAATTTCGAACTTTCATTCTTTAATTCGTCATTCATATTTTGAAAATAATTTTAGTTCATTGATTTGCTGTTACCTTTGTTTTCCAGTCTAAATAATTCTGAAAAATTTAACAAAACCTTAAACGGAATTGTTATCCACCAAGACACAATTAACAAAAAAGTAATGAAAAAAATTGCTATCGGTTCCGACCATGCTGGTTTTCCATACAAGGAACCCATTACCACCTGGCTTACCAATAACGGTTATGAAGTAAAAGATTTTGGAACGTATAGCGCCGATTCAGCAGATTATGCAGATTTCGCACATCCGGTAGCCAGCGGCGTCGAAAATAAAGAATTTGAAAAAGGCATCCTGCTTTGCGGCAGCGGCCAGGGCGTATGTATTACTGCCAACAAACACCAGGGAATCCGTGCTGCTTTGGTATGGGACCTGCCTTTGGCGGCCCTTGCACGTCAGCATAACGATGCCAACGTCATTTGCATCCCGGTGCGTTTTATCACATTGGAAACAGCCATCGCAAGCGTGGAAGCTTTCCTAAATACAGAATTTGAAGGTGGAAGACACCAGTTGCGTGTTGATAAAATTGCATGCTGATTTAGTTGAGAGCGGTCCGCGCGGTTGAAAGTGGAGAGTTGAAAGTTAGTGGAGTGATCGGATAGACTCCGTCACTCCACTAACTTTCAACTAAATTAATTCCTCTTATAAATCCCCTTCCACTGGCTCAGTTTGTATTGACTTTTCAGTGCGGGAACACGGTCTAAAAGCTTTGGCATGATGTTGGCTTTGTCGATAACATAATCTGGCGGATCCTTGCGAAAATTATCGTAGACATGTATCACGCTGTCAAAGTTGTCCAGATTTTTCAGGTCATAACTAGCAAGATCCCAGTTCAGATAGGGTGTGGCCGTAAAGTTTTCCATGTATTCACCTGCATGCTGGCCAAGCACCAAAATCCTTTTATTCTTAATTTCAGCGGGCAAGGATGCGGATTTAGAACGCAAATTTTCAAGTTTCCCCATGGAGATTCCCGGTAATATCCCCCTCGTTCCCTGATATTGAATAAACACAATGGCCCCAGTCATCAGCATGAATTGCAATTCGTCCCCAAAACTTTTCCGCTTAAAGCTCTGAAAATAATGTGTCGCAAAAAATGCTGCCGGCGGAATGAAAATCACAAATTGCATCGGTGCCAGATATTGCATTAACGGTATGGTGAAGACAGAAACGATAAACCACAGGGCCATCACCTGCTGAATTCTTGTCTGGTAGTTCACAAAACGCAACGTTGTAAAAATCCGTGTAAAACCTAAAATCCCAAACCCCAGCGGTAAAAGCAAAGATGCCAGCAGGGAAGAAAAGTCGGTGAGGTTATACTGTTTAACCTGAAAAACGGAAGTCAGCAAATTGCGGTTTAAGCTTTCAATACCATCATTCATATAAAAGTACAGCAGCACCATCAACAACGGAAACAGCGAGCCGAAAAACCCCAGTAAATGGTGGCGAATGGTGGCTCCCGTATAAAATAATAAAGCTAAAAATCCCCAGACCATGAACAGGGATGCCGGCAGGTAAAACAAAGTCGCGATGCCGATGTACAGCCCCATTTCAAAAACCTGGTTGGTGGCTTCACGCCTTACCAGGATTTTGACGATAAGACCGAAGGCAAAAAGCAAAAATGTATTTGCCATGAGCATCGGAGAAAGCGTCCCCAGGTCGAAAGAAATATTGAGGAAGATCGCATACAAAGCACCCGGAATGTAAGTCCGCTCCGGAAAAACTTCCCTCGAATAAATGACATAATTAAAATAAAGAATCTGGATAATTCCCAGAGCGGCGGCAGCCAGCTGGTAAGCCCATTGCGCACGGCCAAAGAGCGAATCGATCAGCCAATACGTGAGCCCGGAAAACGGACTGACGTTATCCCAGACATCCCGGTAAAGCATAAAACCATGGTTCATTTGCTCTCCAACAAGCATCCAGCTCAATTCCGGTATCAGCAAAGGGATTCCACCAAAAAAGAATGGTAGCCTCAGCAGCAGAAAAAATACCACCAGACTGATCATTTGATAAGCCGCATTTACCCGAAAAAAACTAAGCAAGAAACTGGATGGTTAGATAGGATGACATGAATACTTTCACGAAATTACAACCTAGGGGTCTACAAAAACAAAATAAGTATGGATATTTGTGTTAAATATAGTAGCTAAGAGGAGTTAAAGCCGTGAAATTTTAGTTATCAGGCAAGTTGCTTCGTCAACAAGGGATAGAAGAATAAATAGAACAAGGAAGGTATGGGAATTGGGTATGGAATGTGGAATAAATCCAAAATTTCAGAATCAACATCCGCAATCAGAACAAGATGGAATCGAAGAGACAACAAAAGGTAGGGAGACAAATCCAGAAGGATTTGGGGGAAATTTTTCAACAAGATGCAAAACATTTGATAAGCGGCTCGTTTGTGACGATCACGGCCGTACGCGTCTCGCCGGATTTAGGCATAGCGCGTGCTTATCTGAGCTTTTTGCCGGATAAGAATAAGAGTTTTTTACTGGAAACGATCAAAGAAAACACCAAGTTTATAAGACAAAAACTAGCCGAACGCGTTCGCCATCAGCTTCGTATCGTGCCGCATCTGCAATTTTACATTGATGATACTGCCGAGTATGCAGCGAAGATGGATCTTCTGTTTGCGGATTTGATTATTCCTCCGGCTCAACCAGACGAAGACGAAACGAATTGATCTTTAGCGTAACTGACAATGAATCTTTCGTATAGAATTGCCATTCGCTATTTCTTTTCCCGTAATAAACGTAGTTTCATTAGCGTGATCGCACGCATCGCCATGGCCGGCGTCGCTGTCGGAACCATGGCGATGATCGTGGTTCTTTCTGTATTTAACGGCATGGAAGATCTCAACCGGAAAATGTTTAAAACTTTTGATGCTGATGTTACGATCACGCCTTCGGAAGGAAAGCGCTTCCCGGTTTCAGACTCAGTCCTGAAAGCGATTAAATCTGTTGACGGCGTAAAACTGATCACGCAGGTTATTGAAGACAATGCGTTGGCCCGATACGGAAATCAGCAGACCATTGTCCGGTTAAAAGGCGTTGACAGTACTTTTTCACAACGCGGCCAGCTCGACACCGCTTTAATCGAAGGATCACTGAAATTGTATGGTGCCAACGGAACGCCTTTCGCGGTGATTTCCGAGGGGGTAAGAAATGCCTTGTCGGTTTCATTGGAAGATATCCTGACTCCTTTGGAATTGTGGTATCCGCGAACGGGGACAAAAACGCTGAATCTTACTTCGACAGAAGCTTTTAACCAGACGGTCATTCGTCCGGGTGGCGTGTTTTTTATTGAGAACCGGTATGATGATTATGTCATTGCACCCTTGCCAATCGTTGAATCGCTACTGCAATACAATGGCCAACGTTCTTCACTGGAAGTTAAAATAGCATCGTCTGGCTTTACGGAGCGGCAGGTCGGAGAAGATATTGCCCAAAAACTTGGTAAAAATTATACTGTGCGCGACCGCGATGCGATGAATGCAGATCTGCTCCGTGCGATACGGGTGGAAAAATTGTTTGTTGCGGTTACATTATCCTTTATTATTTTAGTGGCTGCAATCAACATTTTCTTCTCGCTCAGCATGTTAGCCATCGAGAAGAAAAAAGATGTATCCATGTTGTATGCCCTTGGCGCTACGCCTTCGCTGATCAGAAAAATATTTCTTGCAGAAGGAGCGATCGTTGCATTGTCCGGTGCGATCGTGGGTATTGTTTTCGGCGTGCTCATTTGTTGGTTGCAAACCACCTACGGATTAGTCTCAATGGGTATGACAACCGCCCTTGTTGATGCCTATCCGGTTAAATTAATCTGGCAGGATATATTCTTTACCGGTATCATTATCGTTATCATAACCTTGGCTGTGTCTTATATCCCGGCACGAAGGGCTGCTTTATCCGGTCAGGCCCTAATCGTTTGACGAATAAACCGGTTAATAAATAATCCGACTTAATACCAAAACACTTGACTAAATTTAAATTATGTCCAAACCACAAGCAGAAATGACCGAAAAGAAAAATGACGTATTAATGCGTAACGGTTTCTGCAAATTTTTTGGAATAGCACTGTTATTTGTAGCTTTCAACGTAAATGCACGCGATCATTTTATTGAAAGAGACACCGTTTCCAGAAGAAATCCGGGTGTTGTCTCCAAACAGGGACCTTATCGTCCATCCCGGACTTTAAAACACGACCTCATTCATACCCGCCTGGATGTGGAATTTGACTGGCTGCGTCAGCAGGTCCATGGCTCAGCCGTTATTCAGTTTAAACCACATTTTTACGCTCAGAATACCATTGAGCTGGACGCAAAGGGTTTTGACATCAAAGGGATATCACAGCTTGATACGCTTCATAATTTCGGGTCTGTCTCCACAAAAGAATTGACCAAAAGAACCATTAAAAAACTGGACTATACTTACGACAAACGTAAGATAACCATCAAACTTGGCCGCGAATACAGCGTAAAAGACACGATTTATGTAAAAATAGATTACGTTGCCAAACCGAATGAAATCCCGAGAGACCAGGCGGGCGATAACCCGAATGACAAAGGTTTGTATTTTATCAATGCAGATGGGCTGGAAGAAGGAAAACCAAAACAAATCTGGACACAGGGAGAAACAGAAGGCAGCTCATGCTGGTTTCCAACCGTTGATGCACCGAATGTAAAGTTTACGCAGGATGTCTACATCACGGTCGACAGTACCTATAAGACTTTATCGAACGGTTTACTTGTTTCGCAGGTACCGGATCAAAGCGGACAGCGAACAGACCACTGGAAGCAGTCAATTCCCCACGCGCCTTACCTGACCATGCTCGCCGTTGGTGATTTTGCGGTGGCCAAAGATATGATGCCAAACGGCATGGAACTTAGCTATTACGTCGAACCGCAATATGGCGGTGATGCGCATGCCATTTTTGGACGTACGCCTGAAATGATGGCTTTCTTTTCCAACATTTTTGGGGTGGAATATCCATGGGAAAAATATGCTCAGATTGCGGTAAGGGATTTTGTGGCCGGTGCGATGGAAAATACCACCGCTACGGTTCATGAAGAAGGTGTCCAAACAGATTCACGTTCTATTTTGGATGGCAATTCAGACGCCGTTATTGCCCACGAGCTGGCTCACCACTGGTTTGGCGATTATGTAACAGCCGAGGAATGGGGACAACTACCGCTCAATGAATCCTTTGCCAATTACTCAGAATACCTTTGGAGCGAATATTACATTGGTAAAAATGAGGCTGACTGGCAAAACTTGCAGGAGCTAAAACAATACCTGACGGAAGCTGAAGCGAAACAGGTTCCGATGATCCGTTATTTCTACAAGGATGCTGAAAATATGTTTGACAGCCATTCCTATGCCAAAGGCGGAAGGATTTTGCATATGCTGAGAAAATATGTTGGTGACGATGCATTTTTCAAATCGCTGCAATATTATCTAAAAACACATGCTTTGGGTACCGCTGAAATCAATGATTTGCGGATGTCTTTTGAAAAGGTGACCGGTGAGGATCTGAACTGGTTTTTTGATCAGTGGTTTTTACGTCCGGGGCATCCCCTTTTGAAAATCAAACAGGAATATTCTACGGCTACCAATAAGATTCAGTTGAAAATAACACAGGCACAGGACACGCTTACGACAACGGTTTACCGATTGCCGCTTAAAGTGGACATCTGGGCAGGTGGCAAAAAAACCCGGTATGATGTGATCGTGGATAAGGTAAATCAGACCCTTGAATTTCCTTCAGCTAAGAAACCTGACCTGGTCATTTTCGATGCGGAGTCTCAACTTCTAGCCAATATCGAGCAGGATAAAGACCGGCCTGAACTTGTTTACCAGTACAACCACGCAGAACAGTTCCTGCCAAAGTATGAAGCGCTGGCCGCTTTGGAAGGCAAATTACAGGACTCAACGGTCAGAAATGTACTGATCAAAGCCATGACGGATCCTTTCTGGAAACTGCGTCAGATGGCAATATCAAACTTTGCTGAATATGACGGGGAAGGTTTTGCCGCAATTGAAAAGATCATTCAAAGCCGTGCCCGTACCGATCGCCATCCACAGGTAAGAGCGGAGGCCATTATAACGCTGGCATCCTTTGGTGATAATAATAATGATCCTGTTTTCCGTGAAGCACTGGGTGACAGCTCTTATCAGGTCGTTTCTGTCGCCATCGACAAATATCTGGTAGGCCAGCCCGCAGACGCCAACGATGTTGCCGCACAGTTTGAAAATTCACCGAATGATGCGATCGTAACTTCCGTTGGTAATTATTACGCAGGACTGGCCCAGCCAGAACGTTATGACTGGTTCCTGGAAAAGATGAAGCGTATGAAACCGAGTGAGAAGTATAATTTCTTACAGGTGTTCGGAAAATATCTGATTAAATCCAAGCAGGATGTTCAGCGCAAAAGTATCCCTGTACTGGAAGGGATGGCCCGCAACAACCCGTCTTATTTCGTCCGTTTCGGCGCTTATCAGGCACTGGGACTGCTCACCGATATACAAGGTGTAGCGGCGATCAGAAAAGATATCCGGGCAAAAGAAACAGAACCGAAACTCAAAGAAATGTATACCCAGTTTGGCGAGTTTTAAACTTGTCAGGACATCAAAGCAAAGAGGGTGTCTCAGAAAGGCATCCTCTTTGCTTGTTTTATATATTAATATATTTTAGATTATGGTTCCAAAATTCTGACTTATTTTTTTGTCTATTTGCTTGATTTTTATATCTTTAGGTATAAATAATTATGAACAATGGCAGGAAAACAGCCTACTTTTAAACCATACAACCAGCAGCAAATCATGCTGTTACCACCCAGTTTGGAGGAGTTGGTTCCAAAATCTCACCCGGTTCGTGTTGTTAACGAGGTGATTAACAAAGTCAACCTGGGCCCTCTAAATTCAGCTTACAAAACAACAGGAGCTTCAAGTTATCACCCACAGATGCTGCTCAAAGTGTTGGTTTACGGGTATGTAAGTAATGTGTATTCCAGCCGAAAATTAGAAGCTGCCTGTAAAGAGAGCATCTACTTTATGTGGGTCAGCGGTATGAGCTATCCGGATCATAACACGATCAACCGTTTTAGAGGTATTCGTTTAAAAGAGGCACTCAGAAGCGTTTTTGAAGAAGTGGTTCTACTTTTGGCGCAGGAAGGTTTATTAAGCATTGAGGAGATTTGCATTGACAGTACCAAGATTGAAGCCAATGCTAACCGCTATACTTTTGTTTGGCGAAAAGCGATTGCGACCAATAAGGAGAAGATGAAACAGCAGTTGAAGCACATCTGGGAATATGCCCAAAGCGTT
>NZ_JAVFVU010000034.1 GCF_030929615.1 Dyadobacter sp. LHD-138
GGGTGAAAGTTTAAGAAAAAAACGGTAAAATTGTCAGCCCATCAGAATCTCTCAGATCAGAACCTAAATTAAGGGGGTCAGTATGCCCGGTACGGGGTCAGCATCAACGGAATATCCAAAGGCTCCCAAAGCCTAAGAAATGATAGCTAAGGCGTTGAAAAATGTACTGCTAGCATAAGAATGTGTCACTGAGTTGTTTTGTTCAATTCTAAAAATGATAAAAACCAAAGAACGCAATTCTTGTCATCTTTACGTAAGGTCATTACGGAGTAGTGGAAAAACGAATGATATATTTCCCTGGAAAATTAATTGGGGCGTTTACTCCGACCGCAGGCTTTTGACGGGATTAAGCAACGCCGCTTTTATTGCCTGAAAACTGACGGTGATCAGGGCGATTAGCAACGCGCCGATCATGACCACGGCAAAAATCCACCACGAAAGTGACGTGCGGTAAGTGTAGTGCCGCAGCCAGTCACTCATCAGGTAGTAGGCAATGGGCATAGCCAGCAGGCTGGAGATGACAACCAAAACTACAAAGTCCCTCGAGAGCATCTGCCACAGCGTGGCCATCGAAGCTCCCAGGACTTTGCGGATGCTGATCTCTTTTTGTCGCTGTTCGGCAAAAAAGGACGCTAAGCCGAATAGTCCCAGGCAACTGATAAAAATCGCCAGTGAAGCAAAGACGGTGGAAAGCCGACCGATCCGCTCTTCGGCGTGGAACTTTCTGTTATACTCCTCACTGGCAAACTTGTATTCGAAAGGGCTGCCAGGATTATACTTTTTAAAAACGGGTTCAAGCTTTGACAGGGCCTGATGGACAGTCATAGCAGGATTAAGCCGGATATGAATAAAAGAAGCCCAGTCTTCCCTGAGCATAAACAGGGTGGGTTGGATGGGCATAAAAGGTGATCCTGTTATAACATCATTGATGATCCCGATGACAGTATATTGACCACCGTTCCATTTTATGCTGGTCCCCAATGGATCTTTCAGTCCCATAAATTTGGCCGCACGCTCGTTGATTACTATGCCAAGGCTGTCGGTTGAAAAGCTACGTGAAAAATCACGCCCTTCCTTAAATTGCCAGCGGACTGTTTTGCCATATTCATGTGTGATACCTACCATCCCGAAATCACCCAACTGGTCGGGATCCTTACCTGGCCAGCTGAAACCGGCATCGCTGCTCCAGACTTCCGACGCGGGACTGGACGATTCGGCCATATTCAGGGCGGCACCGGTTTGCAGCAGGTCCTGACGAAGGGCCTGATAATGTTCACGAAGATCGGGTGTGTTCATCGGAACCGAAAGAAGCCCCGACCGGTCAAAACCTATCGGCCTGTTTTTCGCATGATGAATCTGGCGAAGCACGATGAGCGTACCAATGACGAGTGTGATCGATACGGTAAATTGGACAACAACCAGTACCTGACGTGGTAAGGCCGTCAACCGACCCGCCTGAAAGGTGCCCTTGAGCACTTTTACCGGCCGAAAACCTGATAGATATAATGCGGGATAGCTACCCGCGAGCAGGCCTGTCAATAGCGTAAAGCTCAGGCCTAGGGCCCAGCTTCTTTCACTGTTCCAGGGGAAAACGATTGCTTTATCGGCAATTTGGTTAAACCAGGGCAGGAGCAGCTGTGTCAGCAGCAAGGCAAATGTGAAGGCAATCGTTGCTATCAGTATTGATTCACTAAGGAACTGGGCAATTAATTGGCTGCGTACCGAGCCGATTGCCTTGCGGATACCAACCTCTTTGGCTCGTTTTTGTGATCGGGCCGTGGACAGGTTCATAAAATTAATGCACGCCAATAGGAGAACAAATGCACCAATGATGCCAAAAAGCCAGACGAATTGAATACGCCCGCGAACCTGCACACCGTTTTCCCATTCCGAATACAAATGCCACTGGCTCATGGGGTGCAGGAAAGCCCTGGGATTAAATCTGGCTTCCTCTTTGGCGTGCCGGGCCTTGATATCCGTTATTTTAGCAGTCACTTTTTCGAAACTTGTATTCGGAGCGATTTGTACCAACAACAGAAAGGAGTTGTTTCCCCAGTTGGTTTCTGATCGTTTTACCCAGGCTTCTTCCTCCAGGAAGAATTTCCACGGAAGGAGAAAGGAGACATCCCGAAACTCTGTGGCATAGGGCAGGTCTTCATAAACACCCGTTACTTTAAAATGGTTTTTGTTATCGATCTTGACAATTTTATTGATCGGGTCATCGCTGCCAAACAAGGCCTTTGCAACTGACTCGGAAAGTAGCATAGAAGTAGGCTTATCTAAATCGGTGGCGGTGCCTCTAAGCATCCTAAGCGACATCATCAGCGGGAAGTCCGGCTCGACACAGTTACCCTTTTTCGTGAATTTCTTTGTACCATAAGTTAGGATATGATCTTCCGTCCACGACGACAATGCGATACGACTGAAGTCACTGGCGTATTCACTTTGTAAAGCCGCCCGCATAGGAAGGGGTGTAGCAGGTGTTGTGCTGGTAGATCCGTTATAGGTCTGGTGCTGCATGACGCGGGCTACACGGTCGTAATTTTGATGATATCGGTTGTAGGACAGCTCGTCCCATACCCATAGACCGATGAGTACGGCGGTGGTCATACCGACTGATAAACCCACAATATTAATAGCCGAAAAAGTACTGTGTTTGGTGAGGTTTCGCCAGGCGATTTTGAGGTAGTTTTGCAGCATGTCCGTGTGGTTTGGGTTTGAATATTGATTTGGCTCCGGTTTCATTAGGCTGGGCCGCATCAGGCTTATTACGTCCCGGACATAACGCCACCGCGCCTGACGCAGGCCTAGAGATTCGACGCGTTGTTGAAACAGCTCATTCAGATCATCTTCCAGCTCACTGAGCAGATGTGCCGCGCAAAACCAGTGCAGCAGCAGTGTGGCCCAGCGGGGAGGTTTTTTTAGATTCGGTTGCGTGTGGCTCATGACCAGGCTATCTTTGGAATGGTATCCCACATCTGATTACGCAGCTGCCTGATTTCTTCCAGTGCCCGACGTCCCGCCGTGGTAACTACATAGAGCCGCTTGCTGCGCCCGCCACGTTCGGCTGTTACACCGCCCATCTCAGAAATAACCAGTTTCTTTTCCTCGAGCCGGTGCAAGGCCGTATGCACGGCACCCAGGTTGACTGCACGGTCCAATTGTTGCTCAATTTCGTTTACCACAGCCGCTCCATAGGCGTCTCCCGTCCGGATCGCCACCGCCAGTAAAACCACTTCTTCAAACTCGCCCAGATAAGTGCCTTTCATCGGATGATTTATTAGTTACGTAAATGTCTGACAAATACCTTGCCAGTACTGAAACAATGGTCAGGGAGAGAGTTAAGGCCTATCAGATTGAGGTAGTTGTCCGAAATCGGACAGGTGGACGTCCAAATCTGGACAGGCCTGTATGATTGTTAAGGTATCGAAAATGTATACAAGAACGCTTTAATGATATATAGATTATGGAAGAATTTTTGTGGCGTTGTAAACTTGATTTCTGAAATGGTTATGTCACCCTTTTCAGGGTTATAACCCGAATGTTTGCCGGTATTTTCTACAAGAATACCATCCCTTCGGGATTATCTATAGGGTTAAGCATCTTTACTGGTAAAATCGGAATTCATAAAAATCCTTTATGTAAATGGTAGCTTTTACAAACCAGTGGCAGAGTTCTTCAAAGAGCTCTGCCACTGGTTTAACAAATCATGGTGCTAATCTATCCGTGGATTTACGCAAGCTAGCATTTGTCTTGATTATCAGTACCTGAAAATGGCCTTACTTGGCCAGTAACGACTCACTGTAATAAATCACTTCTGAAATTATCTTCCCCTTTTCATCAAAACCGTTGCTGAGATGTATCGGCAAAACGATCACTTTTTTATCTGATTTCCGTACGAGGTTACACTTCCACCATGACAGCACTTCGCGGCCATTGTCCATTTCATATTCCAGATAGTCGGGATAGCCGATTACGTCGATGCTTTTAATTTCAAAATCGTTCTGGAATTTCTGCCAGGCTACTTTTATTTCTTTTCCAGTAGCAAATTTTCCATATTCGTTATTGATATCTGTAAATCTTGCATCGCTGCTGTAAAAGCTCAGGGATTTATCTAAATCCCCTTTTTCAAAAGCATACACAGCTTTTCGCACGGTATTGATATTGTCATGATGATTGTAGATCTTTCCGTTGGTTCTGTTTGAAAAACTGACCCCGATCTCATCCAGTACTTTGCCGTTGCTGTAATTGATGATCGTTTTGATTTTGTTGTCTTTGGTCAGCTTATACAGACGATGCGCCCCGGCGTCCAATTTTACCCCGGTCGCTTTATGTAATCCTTTTAAAACGTTCCAGGTTTGCACCCAAACTTCCTCGTCCTTATTGTCTTTTTTATATTCAACGGCATCGGGGTAGGAGCCTGGAAAAGGGTCTATGGCGAAGTATTCCAATTCTTTGTTGTATCGGAGGGTACTGCTCAAAAATGCCGCTTTGGCGGTTCCCTTATCGTTGTAAACGTTGCTTGTGCCGTTGTAGGATTTAAAGTCATCCGTTAAATAGCCGGCAATTTTTGCTGAATCACCGGCGATCGTGGCCTTTACGAATTCGTCTACCACATTAATAGCCGGATGCTCTATGTAAACGGTTCCATTCGTTTTTTTCTGTGCAAATGCGTTCATGATGCCCGAAATGGCCATGGCGAGAAGTAGAAGTTTTTTCATTTTGTCGTTTTTTTAGTCGGTTAATAATCAGTCTCGTTTTTAGGGGATGTAGAGGCGTATAGCAAGGAATTTCCAGTGCCGTCAGTCTGGCATTGGATGAACTCCTGTATGTTTTACGACAGTCCCAAAGTTCCGCTTTAAACAGGTGTCACTGTGAGGATTTTTTCAGCTTTTGATGCTACATTTTGGGCTTTAAATCGGATAAATTAAGCAGTATCAGGACAAATTCGGCTTTTTGTAATAAAATGCTTAAAAAAGTATATAGCTTGATATGGCATAATAGTTCAAGGAAGATTATCTTTATAGAGATGTCTAGATCCTACTATCTGTCGGTCTTCTTTTGGCTCGTTTTTTCCATTTGCAGAAACCTTGTTTTCGCACAAACGGGTTCTGGTTATGACGTCATATCTGCCGGGCAAGGTCTTTCGCAGCGACTTATCCATGACATGCCGAAGGACACGGAGGGTTTTATCTGGATAGTTAACAGGGGTGGTCTCAACCGGTATGATGGTTACACTTTTAAAACATTTACGAGCGGTCCGCAGGCCGACGCATTTAATACCAACGCATTTGGCAAATTAGCCAACGGTAATCTGGTTTTCGGCAGTGTAAATGGTATCAATATTTTCGATCCCCAAAAAGTATTGTCGCCCTGGTGGAGAAGCTGGTGGGCCTATCTGATGTATGCTTTGCTGGCAGTAGTAGCCATCCGGGCGTATCTGAATTTTAGAATAAAGAGGGCAAAACTGCAATCACAATTGTATTATGAACAGTTGGAAGCCAAAAGACTGAAGGAGCTGGATACTGTTAAAGCGCAGCTGTATGCCAATATTACCCACGAATTTCGTACGCCCCTTACAGTTATTTTGGGAATGGCGCAGCAGGTTATTGAAAAACCCGGAGAACAGTTTGAAACCCGTATGGATATGATTGTGCGCAACGGTCACAGCCTGCTGAACCTGGTAAATGAATTGCTGGATCTGTCCAAACTGGAAACCGGTAAAATGCAGTTGCAGTTGTCGCATGGAAATGTGATCCACTTTCTGCGTTATGTCGTGGAATCCTTTCATTCACTGGCAGAGCGTCAACAAAAGCAGTTACATTTTCTGACAGATCTGGACATGTTGTATCTCGCATATGACCAGGCAAAACTAAGACAGATCGTTTCCAATCTGCTTTCCAACGCCATTAAGTTCACTCCACAGAAAGGAAATATTTATATCAGTGTAACGGAAAATACGCAATCTGTTCATAGCAATAACGCCACACTGGTCATTAAAGTAAAAGATACTGGTATTGGCATACCCGAAGATCAATTGCAGTATGTTTTCGATCGTTTTTCCCACTTGGATCATGATCATACCCTTAAAATGGAAGGCGCTGGTATTGGCCTGGCGTTGACAAAAGCGCTGGTTAAGTTGATGGAAGGGGAGATCATTGTAAAAAGTCCGCCCACAGGCGCTCTTATGGGTAGTGAATTTACCGTATCGCTCCCGCTAAAGAAAGTAGCCTCGTTTGCGGAAAACGGGGTTCATGATTTTAAACGGCAAGTCGTTTCTCAGGTTATTGCAGAACCACATTTTGCGGCACCGGTAACACATGATGAAGGAAATACTGCAAACGCTCCTTTGATATTGCTGGTTGAAGATAACGCCGATGTCGTGGCATATACTGCATTGTGTTTGCCTGAATACAGGTTGGCCGTGGGCAAAGATGGCAGGGAAGGTTTTGACATAGCGGCGGACATGATTCCTGACCTTGTCATAACTGACGTCATGATGCCATTTGTGGATGGCTTTGAGCTGTTGAACAAATTGCGCAGTAATGAAAACACCAGCCATATTCCGGTTATTATGCTCACGGCAAAAGCGGACATCGATAGTAAGATAGAGGGCTTGGAGCAAGGCGTTGATGCGTATCTGGAAAAGCCGTTTCATAAGGATGAGTTGCAGATGAGGATAAAAAAGTTGTTGGAGATGCGTAAAAATCTGCAACAGTATTATCTCAGGAAGGCGGGTATACAAGGTCAGGTCGCCATGGAACACGTGATTATCCCTGACAAAATCGGTGGTCACGCCATTGAAGACCGTTTTGTAAAAAGAGTCAGAGAAGCCGTTGAACAAAATTTAACAGACACAAATTTTACGGTGGAGAAGCTGAGTAAGCTGATTTGTATAAGTCATTCGCAACTGCACCGTAAACTGGATGCGTTGACAGGATGTTCTCCCAACAAATTTATCCGGGTGATCCGGCTTAAAAGAGCGAAGGAATTATTGCAGGATCCGGCCAACAGCATTGCGTCAGTTGCTATGGATTGTGGCTATGACGACCCCGGGTATTTTGCAAGGGTGTTTAAGCAGGAGTGTAATGTAACGCCTCAGCAATGGCGGGTTGCTCATAGTTAATCTAAAAGCCTGTAAGTTGTTTGACTTTGTTACATTTATACAAACCTGACTCGGAAATATTAAGGGATTTTGCAGCGAAGTTGTTTGAGCCTATAGATAATCCCGAAGGGATGATATTATTATCGGAAATGCGAGCAAACATTCAGGTCATAACCCTGAAAGGGTGACATAAGCATTTGGGAATTATTGAAAGTTTGTGAAATAAACCTATCAGGCTTGATTTAACAACATCTTCATGGCGTTATTTTTTAATACAACTGCATCCTGATACTTCACAAATTTTTCATCTGATGAAAATATAAAATCAATTTCTCCCCGAAAAGCGGTTGAAAATAATGTAGACGGATTACCAAACGGAAATATGGTGGCCGGAGGATACAGGGTTTCAATTTCAAAAGTGGTATAATTTTCCTTGAAGCTGGCTTTTCCCATATTGGAAAGCGTAAAATCATGCGTTCCGGTATCTGCCCTGGCGTATTTTGTCATTTGCGGCAAGGAGGATAAAAGTGACTCGCTGTACATCAGTACTTTGTTTATTTCCATCTTATCCATTTTTAGCGTTAACGCTTCTTTAAATTGACGTGCTTGCGTCCAGAAATTGATTGTTTTGTCTTTTTTGAGGGTTAATCCTATCATGGCCGGAAAGGCAAACATCATGTCGTTTTTTATCTCGGGAATAAATTTTCGCATGTCCACCGCACAATAAAGCCTGGCATGGGGTCTGATGGTTTCAACGCTTTGGTAGGCTTTCAGAAATGCAACGCATAGTGCTGTGTGGATCGTGCTGCCTTCTGTTTTACATTTTTTCAAGATTAGGTCAGACGTTTCTTTGTCTAATTTCCAATGGATCAGATAAGGATTTTCTCTTTTTACTTCTTTTTTTAAGGAAACCACGAGCAAGGCCAGTCTGGCCAAACGGGAGATAAGTGCGGCGGTTAATCTGTTGATCCTATTATTTTTTACAGTTTCGGGAATGAAGTCTAAAATGGACGCGAATGTGTCATACGTCCCCATGGCTGCATCGGGTTGTTCCAGTAAATGAAGCGTTTCATCAATAAGGTTCAGGATAGTTTTTCCGTCACAAATGCAATGATGACAAGTGAAAATCAGATCGGATTCTGTGTCGGATTTTAACCAGACAACCCTAATCAGCGGGCCGTTTTTGCAGTCAAAGGGCGTTAAGCATTCGATATTGTATTCTTTTTTCCAGTCCCCGTTGCTGTGTCTCGTGACGATACGGACCGGAATTTCGCAGGCGCTGTCCTTTGTTGAAAAATAAGGTATATTCTTGTCGTCTTCCAAAACATTCACACGGAGCATGGGATGCCTTTTCTGAACCTTGATAAGTGCCAGTTGCAAACGCTCTTCCCTGATGTTTCCTTTGATTTTGATACCCGCTACTACGTTCACGGGCAGGTGGCCGCCGGCGTACATAGTTCCCTCAATAAAGGTTAATTTTCTTTTCACTTTTAAATATGCTGTTATTCATGTGTATTAAAAATGAATGGGTGTGATGGATCTACTTATTTTGTCCGGATTACCCCACCAGGAAGTCCATTTTACCCCCTGATTAATTGATGTTTAGATGATAAATTTGATGTAGAAAATCCCAAAATAAAACCTTAGCTAAAATGACAACATCAGATTTTTCAACGACTGTCCTGGTAGACCAAAGCCCGAAAGAAGTATTCAATGCCATCAATAATGTTCGTGGATGGTGGTCAGAGGAAATTGAAGGCCCTACATCCAAACTCAACGATGAGTTCAGCTATCATTACGAAGACGTTCATAAGTGCCGGATGAAGTTAATTGAGGTTGTTCCGGATAAAAAAGTCGTTTGGCTTGTGATGGAGAACTATTTTAGTTTCACCAAAGATAAAAGCGAATGGAAGGACACGGAAATTATTTTTGAAATTTCACAGAAGGGTGACAAAACGCAAATCAGCTTTATGCACCTGGGGTTGGTTCCCGAGTATGAGTGCTTCGATATTTGTCAAAATGCCTGGACACAATACATACAACAGAGTTTGTTTAGCCTGATTACCACAGGAAAAGGCAGGCCGAATGGTGCCGGGAAACCAACAACGGCCGATGAAGAAAGGCTGGGGACCATTCGATGAGTGAAGTTTGTGCAGTTATTGCCGACTATATTTCTTTAACAAATTGATGCCGCCAAGATCGAACATAAGTCGATCTTGGCGGCATCAATTTTAATAGATAGTCAAACGATTGTTAAGCAAAAAAGCCAGGTTTTTGCAAATAACCAGACTGCCAGCTTGAGTCTCTGCGGCGTAGGGCGCGTGAAATTGTAAGTACTTCGTTCAGGCGGTTACGTTGATCGCTGATGGGATCCTGGCTATGGAAATATTGCCCGATGATTTCCCATTCAAACAAATCCGTTTTTGCGTCATAAATTCCTACCGGGATACGATTGCCGTCGGTCATCAGGATACCCAATGCCGATTGTGCTTCTGCCTGAGAAGAACAGCCGAGGTGGTGATATTGTCCGTTGATCGTATACAAAACCGAATAACGGTTTTCGGATACTTCCTGATTTTTATTTTTTGCCGACTTCTGGCTGTCTATTCCTGCGCTACTTTTTCCAAAAGATATTGCACGGCGGGATAATGCTTCCAATGTATCTGCGTATTTGTTGGCGTAAGCGGCAACAAAATTTTGGAAAGAGCTTCTAAGGTCCGTTAACGGAGTCGTATATTTTTGTATTTGTGCCATAATTTTTCTGTTTGATGAATAAGTATTTTCAGAAAATGAAGGAATTTCTTGTCTAAGAGTTCGATGAACATCGCTTCGATTAAATTGTTATAGTACAATTATGTCTCGTATTCGTCGGGTTGATTTGTTCCTGTATTTTTACTGTTTTCTGTTGATAATTTTATTCGCGTATTCTTTAAATAGTTATGTTAGTTCGATTAATTACAAACTTTCACTTAGGTGTTTGTAGTACCCTTGTACTGATAAACATCTATTGTCTTTCAATAGTTTAGTGCATTATTAAAAAATATTAAAAATCTTCAAATACTTAAGTGTTGTTGTTTGAATAGTACTATTTAATTGTATGTTTGATTCTTTTTTTAATAATTTAATACATACAAATAGAAGGGGTTTTGAATGTGTGATGAGTATGGTGTAAAGAAATAGTCATATATTGATATTATGATTCGGAGAAAATGGAAATAATTTTCGACCGGTGCTCAGCCGGGAATGGGGGACAAAGGGGCGTATGGAAAACGGCTGTTTAATTCTTTTTTATCGTGTTTATTTCGTCAAACCGATTGTGTGAAATTTCTGAATTCGAAAGGGGGCCGCACCACGGTTTATCGGGAAGATGAATGGCTTTGTAGAAAGAGCACCAAATCTCACAGACTTGTTATACAAAATGGGTAACATCGATTAAATTTACGGATCGGACTTTATCAGAAGACGATACCCATTTAATCCGTTTTTTAAATAGTAACATTTCAATGATCACTAAACTCAGAACAAAAAATGCTGCCCGCATCGGCAGCCTGGTAATATTATTATTCGTTTTTCTGACGAACAGCATTTCAGTAACTGGCAGTGCTTTGGCGAAGACAGATACACTCAGATTATTTCTGATCGGGAACAGCTTTTCGCAAAATGCCACGCGGTATCTTCCGCAGCTTGCGGCTGAGGGCGGGCATCCGTTAAAAATCGGGCGGGCAGAATTGGGCGGATGTTCCTTGCAGCGGCATTGGGAAATTGCCGAAGCCGCCGAAAAGAATCCGGAAGACCCAAAGGGAAAGGCGTATAACGGAAAATCACTGCGGGAATTGTTATCGGTTGGTACCTGGGATGTCGTTACGATCCAGCAGAATTCCATGAATTCAGGTGATGTCACGACTTATGCTCCCTATGCGAAAAAGCTTGTCGCTCTTGTTAAATCCATCCAGCCCAAGGCGCGGATTGTCATGCAGCAAACCTGGGCATACCGTATCGATGCGAAGCAATTCACCCAGATTGCCGACAAACAATTTGCGACCAGTGCCAAAGAAATGTGGGAAAAGTCCAGAGCATCTTATCATACCATGGCAGCTGAACTTGGTATTCCGCTTTTTCCGGTTGGTGATGCTTTCTGGAAAGTAAATTCGAATGCGAAAACGGCTTATAAACCAGATACAGGTTTCAATTTAGATAACGCGAAAAGTCCATCATTACCAGATCAAACCAATTCATTGCACGTAGGTTATCACTACAATAATAGCCAGAAGTTGGCTTTTGACGCCAATCATGCCAACGAAGCGGGTTGTTTTCTGGGCGGACTGGTTTGGTATGCAGTCTTGTTTCATGCGTCACCGGCCAGCCTTAAGTTCCGGCCCGATCAAGTCTCAGATGAATTTGCTGGCCAGCTGAGAAATGCAGCACATGAAGTAACCAAGGGTGGGAAGAAAACAAAATAGTATTATTAACAAAAAAGGATCCCGTTTACGCAGGATCCTTTTTTCATATTAACACAATATCTTATCAGTTCGCGTTGCTTTTTTTCTTTTTGGTGTGATCAACGATCGCGCCGGTGCCTGCGCCAATACCCGCTCCGATCAGGCTTCCCACGAGGGCGCCCTGAGCGCGTTTTTTATTGATGATCGCGCCGGTTATAGCTCCGGTACCAGCCCCGACAACCGCGCCTTTGGCGGTGTGGCTCCATCCTTTTTTCTTTTTCTGGGTAGCGGCTGGTGTTGACGCGATGTTGTTATTTGCCACAACCTGACTGTTTTTTTCCTCACGTTCTGCTGCCAGTTTTTCTTCGCGTTCGATGGCAAGTTGTGCTTCACGGTCGGCAATTATGGCATTCATGGAGTCAATTACAGCCTGTTTAGCGATCACGGCCTTCATAGAGTCTATCGTCACTTGTTTCGCTTTCAGTGCTTCCGCTTCTTTGTTTGGGCCACTGTTACAGGCTGTTAAAATGAAAACAGTACCAATTATTAAGATTAGCGATTTCATAGTCGAGATTTTAGGTTAATCGTATATATGTATTAAGTCCTAAAATCGTGCCAGTCCAGACCATTTATTGTAAAATCTGTCCCGGAATAATTCATTAAAGTAACCGGAAAGAAAGTTCTTTCTTCCTATGCGTTTTTAAGTTTATCAATGTCCAGCTTTTTCATACCCATAACGGCTTGCATCACCCTTTGTCCTTTTGCCGGATCCGACATAAGTTGGCCGATCATCGAGGGGACGATTTGCCAGGAGAAACCAAATTTGTCTTTCAGCCAACCGCACATACTTTCCTGTCCGCCGTCGGCAGTGAGTTTACCCCAGTAATAATCGATTTCATCCTGTGTATCGCAGTTGACGACAAAAGACAGTGCTTCGTTGAATTTAAACTGCGGTCCACCGTTCAGGCCCATTACTTTGTTTCCATTCAGTTCGAATATGACAACCATCGGATTTTCATCCATGATCTTTGAATTCTTAAAAACGGAGCAATAGAAATCCGCTGCGGCTTTGGCATTGCCGTCAAACCACATACAAGGAAAAATCTGGTTGTTCATCTTTCAGTAGGTCTAAATGTTTAACGTATAAATTTACCAATACAATGTTAAACAGATTTTGCTAATGATAAGGGGGGATAAAACGACATTTTCGGGGTGAATCGGGACAGGCTATTAACTAGCCGCCATTTTTAAACATTGGATTATCATTAATTTCACCCATCGTTTAAGATTCTTTTTACTCCTAACCAATTTAATTGGTCCTATCAATATCACGAAACGTTCCTACGGAACGCAAACCGCATGGATCTATCCCAGCTTCTACCAACGAAATGTCCCGATGGGACAAGGAAATAAGGATTTTTCGGTGTTTTGTTCCAATAGGAACATTTTGTCGGTAGCAATGATATTAAAATTACAAAATATCGTTCCTTTGGAACGGCTGGTGGTGTTGGCGGTAGGGCTGGTTAAGTCTGGGGTTTTCACAAGATCTTATTTTTTTAGACCTTCCAACAAAATTTTTAAATTTCCAATAGATGAAATTGGGTCGTCCCGGTGTGGAAAATGTCCGGAATTAGAAAGGTAAATAAGCGTACCACCTTTGGAAGATGAGTATATGAATTTTTTCCACCTTTCGATACTGATATTTGTTCTTTCGAGAAAGAAAGATTCCTGATCAAAATCCTTACTTCTACGCTCAATGGGGACCTCAAATTTTCCTCCAATGAAGAAATAAACAGGAACATTGGGTAGGGGCAAATTCCTTAAATATGTAAAATCTGTCCTTCTGAGCTCACCCAATACCTGCCCTTCGCTCCATGGGGCAAAATTTAAAGAATCAACCTGCGATGGCTGATATAGTCGATTGTATAATATTTCATTGATTTTTTTCTCCGGAACACCGATTTTTCTAAAAATGGAATTCCAATCTTGTTTTGTTTCTGTGAAATCAGCGGGGTCAACAAAAACAAGACCGACGACATCATCAGGATATAGACCAGCAAATCCTCTGGTATATACGCCACCCATTGAGTGCCCGATCAAGATATAAGGAGGAGCAATTTTAAGATTGATTAGTAGAGTTTTCAGAGTTTTCGCCACTCTTTTTACCGTTGGCATTTCATCCCCTTTGTCTGACTTTCCTATGCCAGCTCTATCATAAGCGAAAACAGGAGCTATTTCGGAAAGTTTGCCGATGACAGTATCCCAATTATCTAATCCTACCCCCATCCCATTTTCAAAAATCATGACAGGGGGACCGGATTTTCGGTTTGCAATCCCTTTTGCAAATACATGATAGTTATTGCCGTTCACTTGAACCAATTGCTCTTGGGCAAAGCAGATTTCTGCAATCAATACGAATAAAAATGAATATTGTTACCCTCATTTTGAAGAATATTAGGATGCAGCTGATTAAAGCGAGTATTTTATTAATCCAGAAGCATATAATTTATTCGAGAATCATACTCCGTATAATGCGTATACTTCCGGTTTTCCATCCATAACAACACATTCTGATCCCCTTTCTTTTTATATCTCGGTATCACCGGGCGCACGTTGTCCAGTTTTGAATTCCGGGTAACGGGCGTGATTTTCCAGGTTTTGCCTAAATCTTTGGTCTTGCCTTTGGAGATTTCAAATACGTTGTTGATTTCATGTGAAAAGTAAACAATCGCTGGATCGAGGGGATCGATGGTGAGGCCACCGGAATAGTTTTCTTCGCGTTCCTTTTTACCTTCCGGAGTTTGCGGGAACCACTTACCCGAATCGATCAGATGGTGGTCGTTCCATTTTTTGCCGTCATACACTGTGTAATAGTATTGATGTTTTTCGTTGGTCGGGTAACGGGTGTAAGCAACGACCGGTCTTCCTTTTTTATCAATAACAATGTCAAATATCCAGGCTTTTCCCGTTTCCGGTGTCGCTTTGTAAACGACGGAAGCATCCGAAGGGTGGAAAGGAAGCTGGTCGATCGTGGCGATTTTGGAACCGTCTGCCCGCCAGAAAGCGCCTTTTTCGTAAAAACAGTAATATACAGAATTCAGCGGTTCGGCATTGGGGTGACCGTCGGTGAAAATGAGATGGATTTTTGATTTTCCGTCGGAATAATATTTGACGTAAGGCCGGTTGTTCGTATTCAGCGCTTTGGAAGTAATCACGACTACCGGATCTGACCAGGTTTTACCATTGTCAGTGGATGTAATAAAGTTTGGCTTAAAACCTACCCAACGGCCAAAACTGTAAATTTTGTTGTTTTCGCTGCTCAGGATAAACGGGTTGGCATAGGTATAGGTTTCGCGTTTAAACTTCTCCAAAAGTGCCGGTGTCTGTGGTTTGAAAACGATCGAATCCGAAAAAGTGCTGATATCGACGGGTTGCAGCGTCGTATTTTGAATAACCCCCATACCGTTTTTACTCCCGCCGTGCCAGGTATATTGGGTCAGGATCCGTTGATCGGGCAGCTGCAAAAATGCAGGATTGTCGTGATCATCAATTTCAAGTTTGGTGTACAGTGTTTTTTTTGCAGTCTTCCCGGATTTCAGATCCAATGAGGCCGCTACAATATCACCGGATTTGGTGACCCAGCCCGTGATAATTGAGCCGTTTTTGTCCCGCGTGTATATCGCACGCGGATCACTAAACCAGCACCAGGCCCCGTCGTCGGTCAGTGTGGAAACAGTTTGGGCGGAAAGACTGGCGGAGAGGCTTATAAAGGTGATGAGGAGAAGGATGGTTCGTGACATGCTTTGTTGTATAAATATAGTAAGTACCCGTAAGATATGAATTGTATCTTACTAATGATATACATCTTTTCTGTCGCCTATGGCCACAATCATAATCAGTAATTTATCACCATCGATTTCGTACAGAATTCGATAGTTTCCAGCTTTAGCCCTAAAGACATGATCAAAACTTTTAAGTTTCTTGATTCCGCTCTGATATGGATCGGTAGCTAATGATTCTATTTTTGAAAAGTATCTGTTTTACTGCGGGAGCGGGTAGTTTTGAAAGCTCTTTTAAGGCACGCTTTTCATACCTTATGGTATAAACCATTAGATTTTTCCTTTTTTACGCAAAAATTCCATGGCCTCTTCCTGAGAAAGATACTCGCCATCTTTGCGCTCTTCGTAAAGGATTGTATCAACAAGGTCTTCTACCAACTCTGTTTTTGTGCTGGCGTTGATGGTAATACGTTTTACTTTCCCTTTTTGGGTGTATTCAGTTTTAATCCCCGCTAGTTTCATGATTTTTAAGTTTGTGTATAGCAAATTTAAGTGTTTGTAAATCAATATACAAAATCTATAACTTATGAAAAAAACTGCTTGTCTCTCTCATTTTCAAGAGAGTCAAGCAGTTTCCAAATAAATATTGAATTAGCAAGGTTTATTTAATCCCCTTCCCGGTAGCAGCCCAGTAAATCCCTCCGTAAAGGTGATCTAAAAACGACTGATCAGCGTAAACCAATCCGATGTGGCCCAGACCTGTGTAAAACGCACGGCCGCCGTCATATTTGTGATACCAGGCGATTGGATGGAAATCACCCATACCTTTGCCTTCGTTATCACCCCATTTGGTTTTGGGATCGTAGCTTTTTTCGTCCAGACCGATCAAAAATTTCAGATCGTTGGATTTGTATGGTTTCTGGTATTCGTACCATTCATCCGTCCAGAGCATTCTTTTTGGGAAACGCTCCAATCCCGGAAAATTGCTGTCTACAACATCCAGATAAGCCGTCTGCTGTGCCGGGTGAATTTTAAACATCATACCCACCATTTTGGTATACCATGGCCACTCGTATTCGGTATCGGCAGCGGCATGGATACCAACCCAGCCTTTGCCCGACTGGATGTATTTCTCAAAAGCAGCTTGTTGCTCGTCGTTCAAAACGTTGCCGGTTGTGTTTAGAAAAATGACAGCCGCATAATCTTTTAGCTGTTTTTCATTAAACACGGAAGCATTTTCCTGCCAATCCACCGTGAAATTGTGTCTCGCAGCAAGGTGCCTCACGCCATCCACACCCTCATGAATGGACTGGTGGTGAAAACCGTCTGTTTTTGTAAAGAGCAAAACTTTGAACTGTTGCGCATGAGCATAAGCCGCACTTAGGATGACAAGAAGCAGGGCCAGCGATTTTTTTAACATTTGAAATTAGAATTAAATGGTGTTTTAATATTCTGAATTCGAAAGTATTATTTCTGTTTTGAATTTAAATGCTTTTGATAAGATAAAGACAAAAAACCGGATCATTTTCCCATCACAAGCCGCGTTTGCGCACCGCCATTTTCGCCATCCAGCAACTGAATATTTAAGGCCGGATCTTTGAATAAATCACGGTCCACAGCCAGTGTGATCGTATGAACACCCTGGGCAAGATCTGCCGCCAGGTTCCGCTCGGTCAGTTTTCCGGGTTTCCCATTAATCCAGGCGGTAAGTCCCGCGGTTGCGTTCAGGGAAAGGTTTACATTTCCCTTCGTCACGACTTCGATTTCAAAACGAATGAAGCTGTAACGTTTGCCAGCGCCAACCTCGATAACCGGAAGTTCCTTCACCGGAAGATCACCGGCTACTTTGCTGTAAATAGGTTCAAAAGATACTTTGGCATTATCTCTGACCACATAACCCGGTCCGTCAGACAAAATCTTTTTAACCAGATCCTTGCTGGAAGTTACGGTGTTCCAGCGACGTACAAAGCGGGCAGTAGGTACACGGAATTTGCCGGATTCTCCCAGTTTTGAAAGGAAACCGATCAGGTTGATAAATTCCTCCTTGTCCAGGCTAGCTGTTAATCCCGGAGGCATCAGCGAGCCGGGTACTTTTTCCATCAGCTCCACCTGACTTTTAGGAATCGAAACTTCCTTGCCTGTAACATCGCGGATGATAATTTCAGAAGCACCGTCGCTGGCCAGATATCCCAGCAGTTCGCTGCCGTCTTTTTTCAGGACACGTTTGAGATCGTAACCTTCTTTAATGGATATGTTTGGATAAAGCACCGAGCGGATAATGGTTTCAGCCGGTGAGCTCGTACCGAGACTGCTCAAATCGGGCCCAATCCGGCCGCCGGCACCGCCAATGGCGTGGCAGGTCGTACAGTTCAGATCGGCTCTGCGGAAAATAAGTTCACCTTTTTCAGGATCGGCTTTGTCGGCAATGACCTTGGCCAAACCTGCAATGTCCTTGTCGTTAAGTTCCTGCGCCATTTTTTCGGCAGGCATCTTTCCGCCTGATTCTTCCAGCGCCGCTTTTAGCGCAAGTACGTCCGTCTGTCTTTGTCGGGTCCATATCACACGGGTCTGAACTAGCTGTCTGCCGGTTTTAGCCACCGCTTCGGGAATTTTTTTCGACGTAATGGCGTCTGTCAGCGCTACGGTGCCTGGTTTGTTGGATATCAATGCAAGAAAAATATCGGACATATCCGTGTCTGCGGGTAAGGTCCGCATCAGGTCTGTGCCAATGCGTGATGCTTCCAAAGGATTAAATGCTGCCAGCTGGGCTGCGGATATTACGCGTACTTCGGGAGCGTTTTTAGGTCCCGTCATGTCGGTCATCAATTTGATCGCCTTGTCTTTGTCAATGGAAGCCAGTGCGCCTAAAGCCGCTTTTTTCGTAGCTGGCGTTCCTGTTTTGATCAACGTGGTTAAACGGTCATTTAATGGATCCAGTTTCCATAACCCTGCCAGTCTGATGGCCGTCAGGTTGATCGCTTCATCTTCATTGCCAATAAAACCAGCGATACGTTCGGGATTTTTATCCGGACTCATTTTCCGCTGGCGGGCTGCATCTTCGAGTGCAGTCAGTTGGGCAATAAGGCTTTTGCTTTTATTCAGAACAGCCAGATCCAGCAATGTGTTCAGGTCAGCCATTTGTCCTGATTTGGCAATAGCACTGAGCACATTTTTCTGATATTCTTCGGGAACCTGTCCTTTTTCGTAAATTTTTACCAGCTGTGAAACGGCTTCCGGTGTGCTCACCGATTTCAAGGCGAAAACTGTTTTCCTGGCGTCTCCCAAATAATTAGGATCCGCTTTTAAACGGGCCATCCACAAAGGCTGTAATTCACGCGTTGTTTGCCAAAGTGCATAATCCAGGAATTCGTCCATTTGAAAATCCAGCGCTGTTAACGCCGTTTTAGCAGCGTCGGCAGTGTTGGTTTTTCTTAGTGCAATAACTGCTTCCATACGCACCTGCGCATGTTTGTCCGTAACGGCCTTGGCAAGAATCGCCGGCACGTTGGATATTTTGCGATGCCAGAATTGCAGCGCGCGTAAAGCCGAGGAACGTGCATTGTGACTTTCTGCATTGATCAGACTAAGTAAAAGCGGCTCATTTACAGTATCCAGTGCCTGATACACCCAAAGTGCTTCGAGTAAGTTATGTTCATAATTTGCATCTTTTTTATCCAAAGTGCTCACCCATTTTTGCAATACCGGAATCACTTCTTTGGTACCACGTTCTTTCAGAACCTGTTTTGCATTGGAACGGGTTAGGTCTTCGGGTACTTTAAGCGCTTCTAAAAGTTCGGGAATGGAGGCATTCTGCAACTTTGGTGTTTTGATAAGCGGACGGTTTTTCGCGACTACACGCCAGATCCGTCCATGTTCCTGATCGCGGCGGGGATCAAAGAAATCCACCTCGCCATGCTGGATAATCGGGTTATACCAGTCGGCAACATAAATGGCTCCATCTGGTCCCACGTTGATATCCACAGGACGAAATGCGACATTATCCGTCCACATCAGGTCTTCCATTTGTTTGGAAGCATAACCTGCGCCTTGCTCTTCTAACTTGAAACTGTTGATCCTGTTCGCACGGAAATCATTGGCAATCATTCTGCCCTGCCATGCATCCGGTAAATGTCTTCCTGAAATCACATCCAGTCCGCTGTGTTTGGGTTGTCCCGGATTCAAACCTCTGATAATCCTTTCAGCCCCTTGCGTAGCGGCAAAAGCCGCTCCTGGAAAAGCATAATTGATACCTTCACCACCGGCGCCATCCGTAAGGAATGATTGTCCCCAACGGTCAAACTGCAATCCCCAGAAGTTAATACCACCGCGTGCATACACATCCAGTTCCAGGGTTTTAGGATTTAACTGCCAAACACCACCGGCTTCCAGACGTTTCGTCCCAAAAGGTGTTTCCACGTGGCTGAAAATATATATCGACTGATTGAAATACATTTTTCCCTCCGGCCCCCAACGGAACGTGTGGATCAGGTGATGGGCATCGCCCGTTCCGAAACCATTTAAAACCCTGCGTTTCTTGTCGGCCTTCCCGTCTCCGTCTGTATCGGAAAAATGGAGGATTTCTGTTGAATTGGCTACGTAAACGCCGCCGTCACCTGGTAAAATTCCCGTCGGGGTTAATAAACCTTCGGCGAAAATGGTCGTTTTGTCAGCTTTGCCATCATGATCGGTATCCTCAATCACGAAGATTTTATCATTGGCTTCTTCACCTGTTTTCAAATGTGGATAAGCCGTACTGCTGACAACCCATAACCGGCCGTCTGCGTCCCAGTTCATCTGGATCGGTTTCGCCACAAGGGGTTCAGCAGCCCAAAGGGTTACCTCGAAACCATCGGCGACGTGAAACGAGGCCAGTTCCTTTTGTACATCCGGATCCTGATTTTCTTTTCTGTTGTCCAGATGACCCGAAGAAGTGATAAGCAGAACCATCGGGATGATCATGATTCCGTAAAATGCCTTTTTATAGTTCATTGCGTTCATGTTTTGACAATAGGCTTTCAGTCGCATGGCAGAGCACAATCGGCTGTTGGCTTGGTTAATGTTGTAGTTTATGGTTTTAATATTTTATGTGTCAGGTTATTGGCGTTCGCCGACTTGCGATAGCTGATAGCTGTGCGCTTTCGGCGTACGGTCCAGGGCAATCTGACTTTCCAGAAATTTGATCAGAATACTCTGGTCATCCAGATCTTTCACGTGTTTTCCCTGCTCATAAGCTCTGAATCCGATAATATAGGTTTCGTTCATGGGGCGGTATTGAAAAAAGAACAGGTCGTTTTTTTTCACGATCATCCGGCGCAGCTGCTTAACCTGATCGGCCGAGATTCCGCGTTTGATGGTTACACCCTCTTCCCACGCTTTAGCCGAAGCCGTTACCAAATCGGAATCATCCGCTTTCAGCGTATAAAAACCCTTTTTCAAACCGGTAATTTTTATGATCTGTGCCTGATCTGCGACACCGCTGTATTGTGCAGGATAGGGAAGTGGCAGATAATCTTCCTGAATCGCAAATTTCAGGCCGGACAAATCGTTGCCGGGAGTCAGTTTTTTAGCATTAGCCGACAGCGCGATTCCTTGTTTTGAAATATTGATGGTCACGGGTTCAACACCTGATTTTAGACCCAGGCCTTTTTCCAGCATACCCGCCAGATAGTAATATCCGGTTTCGTTCAGGTGGATCCCGTTTTCCGTGATGGTTTCTTTTTTACTGATTTCCTGAAATGGTTTATAAATATCAATAAACTGCTTTCCCCGCGCAGAGGCGATTTGGGAAATGGCAGCAGCATAAAGTTGAATATCGGCGTTACGTTTGGCAGGGTTCAGGGTTGAATCGCTGCTAAGCACGGGAATGGGGGAAAGCAGGATGGTTTTTGCGCCCAGAGAGTCAATTTTATTAAGCAAATTGTTTAATCCCTTCTTAAAACGTGGCAGACCTTCCTCGCCGTCCTGAGCTTCAACACCCCCATAAGCCAGGAAAACGACCGTTGGCTGCGCTTTGGTAATGTTTTGAATCAGGTGGTCATAAGCGGTAGGCGGGTTGGTGAAAGTACTTCGCGCATCACCGAAAACATTATCTCCTGTCCAGCCCAGATTGCGGAAAGTCGCAAAACGGTCATGGAATCTTGTGGTAAGCGCGAGTTCGAGATAACCATACTGAAAATCGTTCTCGAAGATAGAATTTCCAAGGAAAACAACTCTGTCACCGTCTTTGAGCTCAAAAGCTTTTCCGGATTGGTTTTGAGCAATAGCCGTTTTATAAAGTAGGGAAATGAACAATAATAAAATATAACCGGTACAGGTCGATATCTTAAGCTTTCTCATGCAATTTGGGATTAGATAATTTCCGGAAAACAAAGCACAGTGCAAATGACATTGCGCGAGGAATAAAGATGTGCTGGTGACAATTCCTACTCAAAAAAGTGCATATGTTTTATCTGCATGATGATTTTTGCCAGAAAACGTTTATCCGATCATCAGTCTTGTATTGTCTGGTGGGGTTATGGGGAAATTAAAAATCCTGTTTAACATAACCCGAAGGTGTCGTTAAACAGGATTGAGATGAGAATTGCACTATCGGTTGATCAAAAAGGTAAATGATTTTAATTTTTGACCGTTGTCTATGGTGAGATAGTACATGTGGTCGTGATACTGATGAAGCGGCAGATTGTAGTATTGGTCATTTACCGTAATTTTCTGAATTACGTTCCCATTAACATCTGAAATTTTAATTTTTGAACCGGGTGTTAAGTCCATGAGATGTATCTCATGGTCCGCAGGGTTTGGA
Organism: Dyadobacter sp. LHD-138; assembly: GCF_030929615.1. Taxonomy (GTDB): domain Bacteria; phylum Bacteroidota; class Bacteroidia; order Cytophagales; family Spirosomataceae; genus Dyadobacter. The sequence goes on from NZ_JAVFVU010000034.1 coordinate 22,123, forward strand.
TACAATACCGGTGTCAATGGATTCATTTTGAACGTTATTCCTTTAATTCTTGTGAGCTCCGATGTGCCATCGCGGTCAACCTGGTTAATCCTGTAATAATTTATGCCGGACAATGGGCGGTCATCAGTGAACTCATATTTGACCAGACTAGCCGATTCTCCTCTGCCTTCGATCATACCGATTTTGGAAAATACCATCGCATCATTGCTCCGCTGTATTTCAAAATAGCCGTTGTTTTGTTCCGCGCTGGTCGACCAGGAAACGAGCACTTTGTTTTCTTTTTTATTTACCTCAAATGAGTTGTAAGTTACCGGCAGCGGCGCGCAGGTGAGGCTGCTGATGGTGGCAATGTCCGAGTCCATCCAGGCAAGGTGCTGTTGAATCCACGTTTTTAAATAATCGACCTCTTTGTCATGGGTGTTGCCGGCTAAGGTATAGTGTTCGTTAAACATGATGCCTGTGGTCAGTATGTTCCATTTCGTAAAGTTTCTGTTGATCGCGCTATTGGCTGGGACACTGCCTTTTAAGGTGGCTCTTTGCGTTTCAATGAAAGCCAGCACATTGGCGTCGCTCCACTGGCTAAGGCGCAGTTGCTTGTAACGGGCGATTACTCTTTGTACGAAATAGCAATCATTTAAGACTTTTTCGGGCCAGGAAACGGTTAATGGAGGCCTGTCGGGACAATAGGTGTTGAATTTCCAGGCCCAGGTTCCGTCCGGTAAAACGGAGGGTTCGTAGCACCATTGGTGATTTCCCATGGATTTGTCAAAATCCCAGGGACCGCCGAGATTCAAAAGTCCGCCTTCGTCATCTCTTTGTTTATAGAAAAAAGTACTGGCACGCCAGTTATCCGAGTTCTTGGTGAATTCCTGAAGCAGCAGATAATCAACCATGGAATCCACATTGAGGTATTTTCTGTAACCAGTCAAGGGGTCATTGGGTGTTGCGCCGTTCAATGCCGCTTCGAAATTGTTTACAAAAGTCCTGATGTAATTGAATTGGGCGTCCCGGTTGGTGATGTTGGTATACTTTTCGAGCTTGGGGTATTCTACATGGAATATCGGTTTGGGATTGGAAGGGTTGTTATTGGGTGAAATGTTGGAATTCCATTTCATGTCTTCATTTTCTCCCACTTGCAAGAGATAACCGCCTGATATTTTTAAAGCATCCGTGTCGGTTTCGCCAAGCTTTTTCATGACGATTCGGTCGGCTCCCCGTTTGACTTTTTCCATAAAAATGTAAACCCCCATGTATCGCATGGAGCCCTCTGTGTTCAGGAATACTTCGACATATTTGGTGCGCGAAGCATAGCGGCCTGTTTGCCTGAACATTTCCTGGGCAAGTACTTCCCGGATAAAGGATTTATCACCATAACAGGCATTGAGTACCCAATCGGATTCGGCTGGAAAACCCAGCAGAGATACGTCCGCTGATGTCTCGAATCCATAGGATTTTTTAGGCCACTGGACAGAAGTATTGCCCCTGATTTCAATGCCTATGGTGCCTTCATACTGATAGGTGTTGGTTCCTCCGATGGTATAACTGTATGATCCGGCCACTTCTGCCGAAATTTTAAATGTTGCCGGTATTTTGGGATCATTAGGTATCTCGGGCCCTCCGGGATCAATAACAAATATGGGGATATTGGATGTGATCGAGGTTTGGGCGAAACAGGGACAGGATAAGAACAGCAATATGATTAATCCGGCGGTTTTGTGAAGACCAAACATTTTGGTCCTCTGATGAGCATGTAAAAGAGTTTCCATAAACATGTAGCGTTAAATTGCATAAATTCACTGGGTTAAATTCATACTAAATTTACACTTTTTATGGGATGAATTTATTCCTTTTACACTTGTTTTTTATAGTAATTATTTAAAGGTGATTTATCTATCGGTTTCTGGTAGTCAATAGCTTATAAATAAAAATGAGAGATTTTCGCCAGGGGAAATCTCTCATTTTTATAAGCCTTTAACGACGACTCATTATTTGACAATATTAACAGGAGTCCCTCCGATAAAGGCACTCAGATTATCGGCCACCATTTGCAATAACCTTTTACGGGCTTCAAAAGAGGCCCAGGCGATATGCGGCGTTATCACACAATTTGGCGCTGACAACAATGGGTTGTCCGCAGCGGGTGGCTCGGCGGAAAGTACATCGAGACCGGCACCGGCTATCATTTTATTTTTTAAAGCCTGCGCCAGATCTGTTTCGTTGATTAAAGGGCCGCGGCCGGTATTGAGCAAGTAAGACGTCGGTTTCATCCATGATAGCCTTTCGCTGTTGATCAGCGCTTTGGTTTCGGGTGTTAAAGGGCAATGCAGGCTGATCACGTCACTTTGGCGGAACAATTCTTCCAGAGAAACCATCGTGATATCCTGGTTTTGTGTCTGTCCAGGATTTTTACGGTATGCGATTACTTTCATGCCAAAAGCCAAAGCAATTTGTGCTACCTGGGAGCCAATATCACCCAGACCCACCAGTCCGATGGTTTTTCCTGCCAGTTCCACAAGCGGTGTTTTCCAATAACAAAAATCTGCCGATGCCGACCAGTCTCCGTTCGACACACTCTGGCTGTGTAGCTCAATGTGATTAACCAAAGCCAGAAGCAGCGCAAAAGTATGCTGAGCCACGGAAGCAGGGCCATATGCCTTTACATTGGTGACAAGGATGCCTTGTTTTTCTGTTGTTGCCGTGTCAATATTGTTGTAGCCCGTTGCGCAGACCCCGATGTATTTGAGTTTGGGTAAATGGCTTAATATGGCTTCACTAAGCACGACTTTATTGACCAGTACAACATCAGCCTCACGGGCTCTTTCCACGATCTGCTCGGGCGCGGAACGGTCGTAAATGGTCACATTTCCTAGCGCGTGGATGGGAGACCAATCCTGATCGCCGGGGTTTAAGGTATATCCGTCGAGGATGACAATGTTCATAAACTAAATGGTTATAATGCTTATTTTAAATACGGACTTTCTTGAATAAAGGGTGGGTGTTAAGCGATAAATATCTGTAACTATCTTATAGACAGTTGGTTTATGGTATTGAAATTTTGAAAATACCTGGTTTAACTTTTGAAATTACATAAAAATCCCTCCCGGCATGATCAGTGCCAGGAGGGATTTTTTATAAGACTCAGGTGTTGTACCCTAATTTTTAGGTTCTCCGCCAACTTTTCCTGCACCGGCCCCCTGCCGTTGCATAGGGTTTTGCTGAGGGCGTGTTTGCGACTGTTTAAAGATCTGGAAACGTGTTGGTTTGGCTACCCGCGGATATGCGTTGTTTTCCGTATCGATATCGGCAATCTGGTAGTAAGGATCCAGCGTCCACTGAACCACTTTCTTCGATGTTGATACTACCTTTGAAATCTGTTGGTCGTTGAAACGCCAGATTTCGGCCGGATAGGTTACCAGCGAATCGGTTCCGTCCTCGAAACTCATTTTGATAATGACAGGCATCGGCAAACCTCCTTTATTCTTGATGGATAGCGTATAGAAATTGGTATGGCTCTGAACCAGTTCTTTCTCTCCGGGCGATAAACTGGCAAGATATTGTTCATATTTCTGCTTGTCGGCGTCCGTTACTTTGTAGGGGTCGTACGTGTTATAAAAATCCGCCATGGTAGGATCTTCCGCAACTACTGTTTTAGACTTGTCGGCAGCATCCCGGATCTTGCTGATCGTTTTTGCTTTGGCAGCGGCCTCTTTACGGGCCAGTTCTTTTTCGATTTCTGGGTTTTGGGTAGCAATGCTAAACCAGTTGACCGTTACCAGATCCTGATCAACAGGTTCTACACCATAGAACCAGCCTTTCCAGAACCAGTCAAGATCAACGCCGGAAGCGTCTTCCATGGTACGGAAAAAGTCGGAAGGGGTTGGACTTTTGAATCTCCATCTCGTTGCGTATTCTTTAAAAGCATGGTCAAACAGCTCACGGCCCATAACGGTTTCACGTAAAATATTTAACGCGGTCGCCGGTTTTGCATAGGCGTTAGGGCCGAGTCCGATCACGTTTTCAGCCGATGACATGATCGGGGATAATACCGATTTGTCCGAAGACATATAATCCGTGATGAACATAGGCTCGCCGCGGCGTGTCGGATAGTTGTAATCCCATTCCTTTTCGGCAAGATACTGGCAGAAAGTATTTAAACCTTCGTCCATCCAAGCCCATTGACGTTCGTCAGAATTCACGATCATCGGGAAAAAGTTGTGACCAACTTCGTGGATGATTACGCCGATCATGCCATATTTCGTTTGCTCGCTGTAAGTTCCATCTTCTTCCGGACGACCGCCATTGAAGCTGATCATCGGATATTCCATACCGCCACCCGAGGTTCCGTGGCAGGAAATAGCCACGGGATAAGGGTATTCGAAAGTACGGTCACCGTAAGATTTCAAAGTATGGGCAACCGCGCGGGTTGAATATTGTTCCCAAAGCGGATTGCCTTCTTTGGGGTAAAACGACATACACCAGATCTTGCGGCCGTTTTTGTAGACATCACTTTGCATGGCATCCCAGATAAATTTCCGGCTGCTTGAAAACGCAAAATCACGCACGTTATCCGCTTTGTAGATCCACGTCTTTTTACCAACTGATTTGTTTTCACGTTTTTCCGCTTTCTCGGCTTCGGCCTGGGTAACAATGATTACCGGGGTTTTTGACGTTTCCGCTTGTTTTAAACGTTGTTTTTGCGTGGCAGTTAATACCTGCGCATAGTTCTGGCATTCACCGGAAGCGGCAACGATATGGTCGGCCGGGGTGGTGATGGCTACATTGTAGTTCCCAAAGATCAGTGCGAATTCGCCTTGTCCGAGGAACTGCTTGTGGTTCCATCCGTTTACGTCATCATAAGGTGCAAGACGGGGAAACCAGTGCGCGATAAAGTAGTTTGCGTTACCATCTTTCGGGAAAAACTCATAACCGCTGCGTCCGTAATATTCTGTGATGTTATACGCCCAGTCTACACCGAAAACAATACTCGTACCGGGTTTCAAAGGCGTTGGCAAATCAATACGCATCATCGTGTTGTTGATGGTATAATGCAGCGGATTGCCCGCTTTGTCCTTTACTTTGGCAATTTCATAGCCATACTCAACTTTTGGGTCGAGGGTAGAGCCACGGCCATTGTTCAATCCCTGAAGCTGAGTGGGGGTCATGCCTTTTTCATTAATGCTTCCGGTACGGCTTGCTGCACCAATACCATCTTTTTTGAAAAGGTTTTGCTCCAATTGCAGCCAGATGTATTTCAGTTCGTCCGGAGAATTGTTAAAAAAAGTAATGGTTTCAGAACCGATGATCCGACGTTTTTCGTCGTCCAGCTCGACCTTAATGTCATAGTCCGCACGCATCTGCCAGTACTCCTTGCCGGGAGCTCCGGATGCAGTCCTGTAGGTGTTCGGGGTAGGAAGTACAGTCCCCAACTGCTCGAAGCGGTCGTTGGCTTTGTAGTTTGGTGAAGTGGGGAGCTGCTGGGCTTTAATAGCCATTGCTAAGAGCAGCAAAAAAGGTAATAAGAGGTTTCTCATAGGTAATCGGTGGTGTTGTTCAATAAACGCAGGTTTAATTTACAGATAATCCGAGTATTTCTCTAAAAAGCTGATTGTTAATGATAAGCGATATTGCCATACCAACAATTATTCCTGATAAAATATCATTCCATCTCAATTTTGACAAGCGGAATAACTCAATGGCGGCGAACGCAATGCTCAGCACGACGAAAACGATAATAAGCTGCCCCAGCTCCAGTCCGACATTGAAGCCCAACAAAGGTTCGACGATGTCTGCCTCTTTACCCAGTAAGGCGCGTAAGTAATTGGAAAAACCTAACCCGTGAATGAGCCCGAAAGTAAGTGCAAGCGGATAGCGCGGACTGTAAGATTTTTCCTTGATGTAGGAGCTTTTAGGCGTTGTATGGAAAAAATTGAGGACTGCAGTGATCAGGATGGTGATCGGGATCAGCAGCTCGATTACCGCAGGATTCACGGAAACAAGCCCCAGGGTAGCAAGGGCAAGTGTGATCGAGTGCCCGATCGTGAAAGCGGTGACGAGAATAATTACTTTTTTCCAGTCAATCAGCGTGTAAATGGTACACAGCGCAATAATGAAAAGAATGTGGTCATAGCCGTTGGAATCCGTAATGTGATCGAAACCCAGTTGAAGATAAGCTTGAAATTCGGACATGAAAAGGTAATTTGTTAAAGTGGGTTAGTCGAGCAGGATGTGACGACAGGTAAACTTGTCAAAACAAAGTTCCGAATATATTTCATTCGGAGAAGGAAAACAATGTTTGGGTAGAAATGAGGCGTATTTTAAGAAAACTGTCGCCAAACAACAAAAAAGACCGGAAGCATGCGCTCCCGGCCTTTTCAAATTCTGACACCAATTATATAAGATTGTTATTTCTTTAAGTCGTAGTTGGTATTTTGTGGATCCCAGTTAGCCCAGGTAGCAGTCCAGTCTGTTGTTCCAAATGCACCAGCGTAAGTAGTTGCTTCGAAGCCGGCAGGAAGCGTAGCGCCCGCTGTCAACAAAGGAGAACCTGCACCTGGAAGAGCATTTGGTTTTGCACCAAGCTTATTGAATGTTGCATCCATTTTAAGATCAGCAGTGGCAAGGATTGCATTTTTTGCACCAGCAGCTTTGAAAAGAACGTCAGTGATTCCTTCAACCTGAACTTTTGCAGTCGTAGTCAAAATCGTACCATCCATTTTTATCAAACCAGATGTGAAATTGGCAATAGTCAAATCGTTTTCAACACGCAAACCTGAACGTGGCCATGCCCCTGTGAATACGCTATTGTAAATCGAAATAGCTGAGTTGCGACGAATACGCATCGCAGAAGCAAATTTGGCATCTGGTGTTCCGTCACCCATCGCAACAGTAACGTTTGCAAATTTAGCAGCAGTTTGTGGCGTAGCTGTGGTTCCATTGGCGTCGTTATCTGATTCAAATCCGTTTGAATCACCAGCCTGATCTGCAATGGCAGGGTCACGAAGGATGAAACCGTACTGGATCAATCCGCTGAAACCATTGTCAGTATCGAAATCGTCATCCAATCCACGGTAAGCGATCAGGTGTTTTGCATTTACAGTGCCACCAAACCATTCGAATGAATCATCTCCACCGTAAGAAGCCTGTACGTAATCTATTTTAGTTCCCGATCCAACACCTCCGAAAGTGAAGCTGTTGATTTCTTTGTTTGTTTCGTAAGCGATACCAGCGAACTCAACACGAACATATTTCAATTCACCAGAGTTGTCAGCAACATCTGTGCCTCCAAAAGTTGATTTTTCTTCACCTTCTACCACAGCCGGAGTTTTGTTAACCGGTGCTTTTCCTAAAAGAACCAATCCTCCCCAGTCACCTGCTTTACGTTGGCCAATTGGTTGGTTGGAAGTAAAAACGATAGGTTTTTCAGCTGTACCAACGGCAATGATTTTAGCACCTGGTTTAATGAAAAGAGCACCTTTTGAAGCTTTGTCTCCTTTAATGATTGTACCTGGCTCAATCGTAAGTGTTGCACCTGCTTCAACATAAACAAAGCCGGTTAGTAGGTATTGATCTGTTGCTTTCCAGGTTGTATTGGTCGTAATGCTTCCGGAAACAGTATTTAATGTACCTGGAACAATTACCACCGGTGGTATCGGATCATCGTCATCATCGTCATTGTTACAAGCTACAAAACCTGCCATAACTAACCCGATCATCAACAGGCTGAATAATTTGCTTACTTTTTTCATACAATTCGTTGTTTACTAATTGATTGCTTTGTTAGAAAATGGTGATATTAAAATTTATAGGTAAGTCCAATTGTTGAGTACGTACCGCGACGATATTTTTGGTAGCTCTCATCAACTTTGGTGATTTTTCCGTCAAGATTACTATCCTGGATTAAGCGGAATTGTTGGTTAAGAAGGTCCTGAATCCCAAGTTTCAGTTCTATATGCTGACCGATCGCTTTGATGATGTTAAGGTCTATTACGTTACGTGGCATTTCGTAAACGGTCGGCTGAACTGCCTCATCTCCTACAAGGAATATTCTCTTTCCAATCACATTGTAAAGTGCATTCACCTGTAAGCCAAGAGCAGGCTCAGAGTAATAAATGCCCGTGTTAATCAGGTAGGGAGATTGTCCTTGTAATTGTCTGTTTGCTTCCTGACCGGCAAATCCTGTTAAAACATCACTCTTGATGACCGACGCATTCAGCACAAGCATCAGGTTGTTTACAAAGGCTGAGTTGGTAACTTCTTTAAGTGATTTGCGGACTTCAAGTTCTGCACCGTAGGCATAGGCACTTTTAGCGTTGTCAACCGAGAAAGTAACATTTGAACCTGAATATCTTACACGAGACTCGATCGGGTTTTTGAAATGTTTGTAAAAACCTGCGATGGAGATTACCTCACCGTCTTTTGGATAGAACTCATAACGCAAGTCAATGTTCTGGATGGATGGAGTTTTCAGATTAGGATTTCCAACACGCGATACATCGAAATTGAAATCATAATAGTTAAATGGAGCCAATTCACGGAATTCAGGTCTGTTTACTGTGATGCTGTATGCCAGACGAAGCAGGGATTTTTCTGTGAAGTTATAGGCAAGATTTATGGATGGAAGTGCGCGGAAAATTGGGTTGTTCACTTTCACTTTTGCTCCCGCACCTCTTTCCTGGCTTTGTAATTCCTGACGGTTAAATTCACCGCGGAAACCAACGGAAGCATTAAATCGGGTTGTAAATGGCAGGTATGCGCCTACATAACCAGCTGCAAGTAAGTTTTGAGCTTTATACTTATCATCCGTATTGGTATGCTCTACATAATATAGTTTATCAGCAGCGATGTTTGATTTGTTAAAAAACTGATCAGGCGTGCTATTTAAAATTTCAGACGAAACGCCTCCCGGGTTGTTAAGGTTGAACCAGCGTGCATTGAAAATACGGTCTTTGTATTCTGCCATACCGCCTGCACGCAGTTTGATCTGCATTTTTTCATCTCCTTCATAACCTCTTCTGTTGATACGGTGTTCGATATCAGCGCGGAATGAGCTAGCATATTCATTCAGTTTCGAAAAGAAACGTGCATTACGTGTTAAACTGGCACCACTTCCCTGTAAAGTTTCGATAACGAACGGGTCGTTTGAGCCAATGTTACGACTGGAAACAAAGCGGCGGAAATCAGGTTCGTCACGGTGAGTCCATCCAAAAGCACCCGTCCATTTGACCGTGGTTGCATCGGATACATCGTGCGTGCCGCTCAACTGGCCTGAATAAATACTTTTTGATTCGTATCTGAATGCATAATTCTGCACTTCACGACCGTTGTCATTGCTATATCCCTGACGGTAGGTTGTTTCCTTGTTGCTAAGCTGGTTGAATAAATTGCGGAATTCGATTTTGTGATTCGGGTTGATAATAAATGCCCAGTTCGACATTGCACCCAAACGGGTGTTCTGTCCCAAAAACTGGTCTCTATAATTCAACTGAATTTCAGATGCTTTTTTTGTCGCGTCATAGGCCAGGTAGCGGAACTGCTCGGTTGGCATGAACTGTGTTGTATGCGTGTAATTGACGTTGTTGAAGGTTGTCAGTTTTTTGTCGCCGACATTCATGCTTCTGTTGTAACCAACCGCCAGGCGAAGATCGGGACGAATATTTTTCGTTTGCAGGTTATAAAAATCCGTTAGGTTACGGAAGGCATTTAATGTTCTGTCAGACGGCGTATTTTCGTTGATGATCGTTTTTGTTTTTGGAAAGTTTGACGGCAGCACGCGATCTTTTGAACCAAATCCGATCCAGTCAAGCGAACCTCCTTTGTAATCTTTGGCATCGCGGAAAGTCGTTCCACCACGGAATGAAGTAGACGCGTTTACCGTAAAGCCATTCTCATCCGGAATAGTCTTCGTATAAATCTTGATCACACCACCCGCGAATTCTCCCGGCAAATCAGGTGCTCCTGACTTGTAAATCATAATACGGTCAATCGCCGAACTGGGAATTAGATCGAAGGAGAATGATTTAACGTCAACTTCTGATGAAGGCGTTATAGCGTCATTAAGCATTACTGTGTTGTAACGCTCATTTAATCCGCGAATAATGACGAAACGGTCATCCTGAATGGATACTCCCGGAACACGACGAACGACCTGCGACGCATCTCTGTCCTGTGATTTTTGAATTTGCTGCGCAGAAATACCAACGGCAATTTGCTCTGCTTTTTTTATTTCAGTGATAACAGAAACGTCGGTGAACGTCTGACGCTGGCCTACAATTTTAACCTCTTGGAGGTTTGCAACATCTTCTTCAAGCGTTGCGTTGATAAGAACTGCCTGATTTGGATAAACAGTAACCTCAATTTCTTTGTTTTTGTAAGAAATGTAGCTTACAATGATTGTATGTTTCCCGGTTGGGATATTGTGAATGTCAAATTTACCTTCCGGATCTGTTGCGGTACCTATTGGAGGTGTTGTGCCTTTAAGAATAACGCTGGCACCGATGATGGTTTCTTTAGACTTGGCGTCTAAGATTGTCCCTTTAATTGATCCTGTTTGAGCGTGAGCGAGTGCAGCAGAAAAAAAGACAAAGAGAAGTGCTAAAAATTTCGAGTTCATATTTTAACGTGTCAGAAATAATTGTTTTCGACAGCAAAAGTAGACTCCCAATATTACCTCAGTGTTATCTCAATATTATGGCTTGGTTATTTAAGATTAGTGATTGTCGCTGTAAATCAATAAATTACAATGTGTGTGGTATTTATTCGACAAAATATAATCCGTTTGCCTGAACGGATTGCTTTTGTCGCCCGTCAGGCTCATTCGGCGATACCGTTTCCTTTACTTGTTTTGAAATTTTCAAGATCATAAACATAGCCGTTGATCACGGCGTACTTCACAATATTGTTTTTCTTCAATAGAAATGTACCCGGACTCCCCAGTTCAGGCGTGCCGGCTGGTGGTGTTTTTCCATTCCTTAAAATATGAAACGGCTGGTCATAAACGGCGGACAGCAATTTTAGATCATTTTCCGGAGCGGCAAACTTTACATAGGTATAACCCTGCTTCATCAGGTTTTTTGCATCGAGTTTTTGTAGTTCCTGCACATTGGACAGGGTGGTCGGATAAACTTTTCCGTTTTCCAGCACAAGTCCCGAAGCATTGATTTCCTCTGTTCCGAAAACAGTCGATAAGTCGCCGTATTCTTCCACTCTCGCTGCGTAAAAGAACTTGGTAGCCTGTGCATAATTAACCTCATTGCGGTTGATACCAAGGTCGGAAAGATAGGTTTTTCCATCTTTATTCATGGTGGCGCCACGTACGATCAGGTCGTAAAGTGACCGTCCATTTTCAGGAATAGTTTCATAATGGTCTTTATTTTCCCGGGCATAACTCCTTTCGGAAATGGCTTCGAATGCCGTTAACAAGGACATGAAGTTTAGTTTTCGGATGTATTGTTTTTCAGGATCACCGGCATATCCGCCAGACTCGATCAATATTAAAGTTGTTCCCCATTTTTGAAAATTATCCCCAAATGCACGGGGTTCATGGTCATCGGCGTACCTGCCAACCTGTCCCGGGATAAATTTTTGCAGGTTACGGTTCATCTTCACAATCAGCTGCATCGATTTTTCTCTGACGGCATTGATGGATCTTGGATAATCGTAAGCCGTAGCTAAAAAAGAAACCGTCGCTTTTTTCTCTGACCGACCAGCGGAATATCTTGGACTTTGGTCATGCAGATTGAACCCAAATTCAGGCTTGATCGTGTTTTGCAGCGCTTTCAGGATTTTTGCTTCGGGTGCCTGAAGAAACACGGCATCCCGGTTTAAGTCAAATCCCTGCGCATTTCTTCGCTGGTATCTTTCGGCGCCATCGGGATTGAGCATCGGCACGAAATAGATCGTGGTACTGTCCAGAATGGTTTTGCGCAGCTTATCAAAGCCATCGTTTTTGCCTTCCAGAAAGTTGAAAATATCAAAAGTTGCCATCGTTGCGGTTGGTTCATCGCCGTGCATCTGCGACCAGGCCATGATCTTATGCGGACCCTTTCCCACTTTGATCATCGTAATGCTGCGCCCTTCAAAGGATTCCCCGACTTTCGAGATTTCATAGGTTTTATTGTTGTTTCTTTTGTTAATCAGCGGCTGAATATCCTGATGCTTAAAACGTCGGTTGGTCAGAGCGGTTTCCTTGTATTTGTCGTGCGACTGCATGAGTCTTTCCGCCAGATCCGTGGATTGGGAGAAAGTCTGTGCGATGAGGACAAGACTGATCAGCAGGGTTGACAGGTATTTCATGGTGCCGTTAATTTTAAAAGTATTTTAAGTAGCTGTTGGCAATTAGCTATATGCAATTAGCTCAATGACCGGATGATTAATAGCTTATTATAAAAATCAATAATGTAAACTAATTTTTGACTACTACTTATTCGACAATCCCATTATAAAAAACAGGCTTTTCTGCTGATAAATCATACACAAACCCATTCACCACGGCAAATTTTACTTCTCCGTTTTTAGTCAGAATAAAAGTAGCTGTGTCTTCAAAAGTAGGTGGGGAAACCGGCTCCGGTTTGTTCCTTAGTATTTGCAAAGGAAGTTCCGTTGCTGAAATCCCTGATGTTGAAGCGTCGGGCTCCATTTTTATAAAAGTATAACCTTCTTTAAGCAACGCCCACGGATCGAGCTTATCCAGTTCATTGATTTCCTGATAAGATACAGGAAGAGTTTTGCCTTTTTCCAAAGTATAACCGGTGGCATCAAATTCTTCGCTTCCAAAAAAGATAGAAAGATCTCCATACTCCTCGATCTTACTGTGATAGAAAAAATTCGTAGCGTCTTCATCATTGACCTCGATACGGTCGATACCCAGATCGGTCTGGAATGTTTGGCCATCCTGCGTAACCGTGACGTTTTTGATCAGCAAATCATAGATGTAACGGCTGTTTTCGGGCAGCGCATAATACGTTTCCCGGCCTTCGTTAATAAATGAATTTTCGGCAATGGCGTACAATCCTGATAAAATGGACATGAAATTCAGCTTCCGGATGTATTGTTTTTCAGGATCGCCGACATATCCGCCGGATTCGATCAGTATTAATGTCGTTCCCCATTTTTGAATATTATCCCCAAAAGCCCTTGGTTCATAATCTTCGTTCCAGCGGCCCACCTGATTTGGGATATAATTTTGCAGCATCCGGTTCATCCCGGCAATTACCTGAATCGCCTTTTCACGTACGGTATTTACATTCCGTTCCTGGTCATAAGCCGTCGCCAGAAAGGAAATTGTTGCCAGTTTTGAAGTATTGCCAACGGAATAACGTGGATTTTTATCATGTAAGTTAAAACCAAATTCCGGCTGCAGTGTTTGCTGCAAGGTTTTTAAAATCCGTGATTCAGGAGCTTGTAAATGCAAAGCGTCCCGGTTGATATCGATATTCTGAGCATTTCTTCTCTGGAAACGATGGGCTCCGTCGGGGTTGAGCATCGGGACAAAATAAAGCGTGGTCTCGGATAAAATGAGTTTTCTTGCTTCATCAAAAGAATCATTTTTACCTTCCAGAAAATTCAGAATATCAAAGCAGGCCATCGTGGCAGTGGCCTCATCACCGTGCATCTGCGTCCATAGTAAAATTTTACGTGGCCCGTTACCGGTTTTAATATACTGTATCGGCCGCTCCTCAAAGGATTCGCCGACCTGTTTGATTTCATAAGCAGGGTTTTTCCGTCGTTTGTCAATCAAATCATTTACAGCGTCTTGTTTAAAGCGCCTCTTGGTTAAGGAAGTTTCCCTGAAAAGCGGATAAGCAGTATACAGATTATTTTCGAAAGTGGTTTTCAAATTCATGAATCGGGATTGGGCAAACTTGTAAAATTAAATATATCAGGCAGTTGATAAATTATTTTGTATTCCTGAAACAAAAGTAAACACATTCCGTAAAACCGGTCGTACAATTTCTTCATGTTTAATGCAGATTTTTTGCAGAAATTGTTCCATTCTCTAACAAAGTTTTCTTATCTTTGCCCCATGTTAAGAGCTGAAACATATCATCATTTTCATCAAAACCATTTGGTTTCCGGGCGTCTTGGGTGATGTGTTTTTGCAAGTAGTGTTGTAATAAGGTTGAATACATAGTATCCCAGAAGCCCGATTCCGTAAACGAATCGGGCTTTGTTTTTTCTGGTGTATCAGATTTTAGCTTTGTCAGTGCTCATGTTTTTAAAATTTAACAGTCTTCCGGCTAAAATCTAAATCCGAAACGAATGAAAACCGTTATTATCAAGTACAATGCGGGAAATGTGCAGTCGGTGATGTATGCGCTCGACCGAATTGGCGTTGATTATTTATACACAGATGACGAAGCAGAAATACGTTCTGCGGATAAAGTGATTTTTCCGGGGGTGGGGGAAGCAAGTACCACAATGCATTATTTGCGTGAAAAAGGACTGGATAAAATCATTCCTTCCCTGAAACAGCCGGTATTGGGTACCTGTGTTGGCATGCAGCTGATGTGCCGTTTTTCAGAAGAAAATAATACGACCTGTATGGGTATTTTTGATGTCGATGTAAAACGTTTTCCGGCAACACCGGGTATCAAGGTGCCGCACATGGGCTGGAACAATATCACCAATTACAAGTCAGATCTGACAAAAGGTCTGATCGACAACGCCTACGTTTATTTCGTTCACAGTTATGCGGCGCCCGTGTGTGAATACACCGTTGCCACCTGCGACTACATCAGCCCATTCAGTGCGATGTTGCATAAAGATAATTTCCATGCAGCCCAGTTTCATTGTGAAATCAGCGGTGACGTCGGACAAAAAATATTAGAAAACTTCCTAAAACGCTAACGAACCAGGCCTGAAAGGCCGCTATACCTTAACGCAGGCCATCGGCCTGAGACTATGATCCAGATAATTCCAGCCATAGACATGATCGACGGAAAGTGTGTCCGTCTAACCCAGGGAGATTACGGTAAAAAAACGATATACAATGAAAACCCTCTGGAAGTAGCCCTGGAATTCCAGGATGCAGGTTTAACCCGATTACATTTGGTAGACCTTGACGGAGCGAAAGCGAAAAAGGTTGTCAATTGGAAGGTACTTGAAAAAATCGCAACCCAAACCTCTCTGCATATTGATTTTGGCGGTGGCGTCCAATCCGAGGAAGATATCCGCGTAGTATTTGAAAGCGGAGCAAAACAGGTTACCGGCGGCAGTGTGGCCGTGAAACAACCGGCATTATTTAAAAACTGGCTGGAAGTTTATGGCGGAGATAAAATCATCTTAGGCGCAGACGCTAAAAACGAAAAAGTAGCGGTAAGTGGCTGGGAAGAAGGAACCGAACTCTGGGTTTACGATTTCGTAGAGGAATATGTAGACAAGGGCGTCAAATACACCATCAGCACCGATGTTGCCAAAGATGGACTGTTACAAGGACCATCCTTTGACCTGTATAAAAATTTGCAGGAGAAATGTCCGGATCTGCATATCATTGCCAGCGGTGGCATCAGCGGCCTGGAAGATGTGGAAAAACTTGCTGAAATGAATATCTACGGTGTTATTATAGGGAAGGCGATCTACGAAAACCGGATCAGTCTGGCCGATCTACAACGATTTTTAGCTTAAAATTATGCTGACAAAACGCATTATACCTTGCCTGGACGTAAAAGACGGACGCACCGTTAAAGGAGTAAATTTTGTAAACCTTCGTGATGCCGGTGATGCTGTCGAACTTGGCGCGCTTTACGCGGCGCAGGGAGCGGACGAACTCGTTTATCTCGATATCGCAGCCACAGTTGAAGGCCGGTCAACTTTTATTGATCTGGTTCGGCGGGTAGCGCACACCATCAATATTCCTTTTACTGTGGGTGGTGGAATTTCCTCGATCGCTGATGTTTCGGCATTATTACATGCGGGCGCCGACAAGGTTTCCATCAACTCATCGGCCGTGCGTAACCCGGATCTGATCAACGAGCTTGCGCTGGAATTTGGAAGTCAGTGTATTGTCGTGGCCATCGATACGCGTTGTGTGGAAACCAGTGCAGGTGTTTTTGAGCATATCGTTCATACGCACGGCGGAAGAAAACCGACCGAACTTCGCACAATTCCCTGGGCGAAAGAAGTGGAAGAACGCGGAGCAGGTGAGCTTTTGCTGACATCCATGGATACGGATGGTACTAAAAACGGTTTTGCACTGGAATTGACTTCGACAATTTCGGCCAATGCCAACATCCCCGTAATCGCATCGGGAGGTGCCGGAAATATGGAGCATTTTTACGATGTTTTTACAGAAGGAAAGGCAGATGCGGGACTGGCCGCGAGTATTTTTCACTTCCGTGAAATAGATATTCCTGATTTGAAGCAATATTTACAGAATAAAGCGCTTCCGATGCGCATGACAAAATAAATTCACTGTCGTTGATGACGGCCCAAATTTTACTTACAACCTTATACAATGAGTAACGAACTTTCAACCATAGATTTTACCAAGTCGTCCGACGGGCTTGTTCCGGCTGTTATCCAGGATGCTAAAACCTCAGTTGTTTTAATGCTGGGTTACATGAATAAAGATGCTTTTGACAAAACACAGGCGGAAGGTAAAGTGACCTTTTTCAGCCGTAGCAAACAGCGTCTCTGGACAAAAGGTGAAACATCGGATAATTTTCTTTTCGTGAAAGAAATACTGGCTGATTGTGACGGAGACACCATCCTGATCAAAGCCGAGCCTGCCGGGCCAACTTGTCATACTGGCGATGATACCTGTTTTGGGGAAAAAAATAACGGCAATACCCGGATCGGGGAAGCAGCGTTCCTCAATTATCTTCAGAAAGACATTATCCGCGACAGAAAACTTAATCCTTCCGACGATTCTTACACAAGCAGCTTGTTTAAAAGAGGTGTGAATAAAATTGCACAGAAAGTAGGGGAAGAAGCCGTTGAGGTTGTTATTGAAGCGAAAGATAACGATGATGGGCTCTTTAAAGGAGAAGTGAGCGACTTGCTTTTTCACCTGCTGGTGCTTTTGGAACAAAAAAACATTGACTTAGACGAGGTAATTAGCGTACTTCGTAGCCGTCACTCATAAAAACCGAAGCCATATGAATTTATTAATACGCCTTCTAATCAGTACATTGGCCATTGTCGTTGCATCAAAGCTCGTTCCGGGCGTTATCGTCGATAGCTGGACGACCGCCGCAGTTGTTGCCATTGTTTTAGGGATTCTCAATACATTTCTCAAGCCGGTGCTTCAGATTCTTGCGCTGCCGATCACCATTCTGACGCTTGGGATTTTCTATTTTGTAATCAACGTATTCATTATTTATCTGGCTACTTATCTGGTTGATGGTTTCGCGGTAAGCGGATTTATATCGGCCTTGATTTTTGGTCTGGTCGTTTCAGTAGTTTCTGCGATCCTTGGTATGTTTTTAGATTAGTATTCCGTTTGGATACTAATGTCAGGTCAAACCACTTGCAGTGCAAATTACACGCCTATGTTTAACCAACTTGAAGAAATTAAGGATACGCTTTTTAAATATTTCGAAACAAGGATCGATCTGTTTAAAATTGAGACAAGAGATAAAATAGAACGCATGGTCGTCATGGCCGTGTATGCTTTGCTCGTGCTGAGCGTCGCCCTTGTCGTTTTTATTCTGATTGTCATTTTACTGGGGACTTTTTTGAATAAATGGCTGCAAAGCGATTATCTGGGTTACCTGATTTTACTGGGTATTTTTATAATCAAGTTAATCCTGACAATCAGTTTCAGAAAGCAGCTGGTAGGTTTTATTCGTAATATAATCATTCGTTTTGTTCAGATAAAAGAGGATTAAGTCCCGGGAAGGTTGCCTGTGGAAAAGATAGTTTTCCCGGGAATTACTATTTTTGGGTATCTTAATGGTTACTTATGAGCAATGCTTTAATATAGATTCATGATATGAGTAGTTCTCCGATAGATTTATCTGTAAAGTTGTCGAAACCATTCTCATCAGATACAGATGCTGAAAAAGAGGATTTGCTGAAGGAGGCGCATCTTTATCGTGATAAGCTTGAGTTGCAATGGGACGACCTTAAAAAGGACGCAACCGATTATGGCAAGCAGGCTTTGATCATTGGCGGTGTGATTGCAACCACTTATCTGGTGATGGAAGCGGTGCTTCCGGATGCCAAAAAGAAAGAAAAAGGAATAATTGAGCCTGAAAAGCCGGAAGCACAGCGTGCAGTTCGCGAAAAGAAAAGTAATTTTGCGATAGGTGAAGTCGTACAAAGCTTAGTATGGACATTGGCAGTGGGATGGGCGCGCCAAAAGCTAAAGAATTTTATTGCAGATGATCAAGAAGCGGATGAAAATATCGAATCATAAAATAGCAGACCTCCTTACAGCCAGAAAAGAAGAGAAAAGAAAATCTTTCGCTGTCCTTCTGGATCCTGATAAAGTGGACTTTAACACTTTTTCGGCGTTTCTCAGCAAAGCCGTTGAAAATGAGGTCGACTTTTTTTTCGTAGGTGGCAGTCTGATTACAAATTATGCCATTGATCAGCTGATAGCAGCTATTCAGGAACAAACCAATATTCCAACGATACTTTTTCCGGGAAACAGTCTGCATATTGACCCCTCGGCGGATGCTATTTTATTATTGTCTCTTATTTCGGGAAGAAACCCGGATTTTCTGATCGGGCAGCATGTGATTGCCGCACCGATGTTAAAGAAAAGTGGCATAGAGGTATTGCCAACAGGGTATATGCTGGTTGAAAGCGGCAAGCTTACAACCGTTTCCTACATCAGCAACACCACGCCGATACCGCATGATAAGGCTGCTATTGCCGCTTGTACGGCCATGGCCGGTGAGATGTTAGGTCTGAGAAATATTTTCCTGGATGCAGGAAGCGGAGCACAAATACCGGTTTCGGCAGAGATGATTGCCGCCGTTCGTGCAGCGGTTGATACCCCCATCATTGTAGGCGGAGGAATAGATTCAAGTGAGAAAGCTTTGCTTGCCTTGCAGGCCGGCGCGGATGTGGTTGTGGTGGGTAATGGAATAGAACAAAACCAAAATCTGCTTCCTGAGGTAGCGGCCGCCGTCAAAATGTTTAACCTCCAATTGGAAAAGGTTTACTAGACTTAGGGGGTAATATATTGTACTAAAGGAAGGGGTTTCATTATTTTCTAAGGAAATTTTAAGTTCTTGGAAAAATACAATCCAAAATATTGGGATAATTGAAACTTATCATGCTATCTTTGTAGCGAACCTTAATTACACCCAAGAAATGAAAAAATTCGTAGCATTTGCGTTTGTTGCCGGAATGGTAGCTTTCGCTTCTTGTACAAGCAAGCCAAAAGAAGAAGCAGCTGATTCTACTGCTGTAACTGTTGAGACTCCAATCGTTGATACTGTTGCTGTTGATTCTGTTGCAACAGATACAGCTAAAGCTGATTCAGTGAAATAATTTTGAGCTCTTGTTGAAAATTACTGAAAAGCCTTATTTATAAGGCTTTTCTTTTTTTATTTAGGGTATGGAAAAGAAAATATCCCTGGAAGACTACGTTCCTGAGCTCGCATACGCATATTGCGATCATCTGCACAAAACTTATAAATTCGATTTCTTTCTTTCACGCCCGCGGAATACCCGTTTGGGCGATTTTACTATAAAACCGGGGTTTGTTCCGCGGATTACCGTAAACAGGAATCTTAATCCCTATAACTTTCTGATCACTTATCTGCATGAGGTTGCCCATTGCGTGGTATACACGCAGACGAAAAACCGGTTAAGAAAACGGGTTGCACCGCACGGAATACAGTGGAAAAAAGAATTTGGTATACTGCTGGCGCCGGTGATGAACGACCGGGTTTTTCCTGAGGATATTCTTGTGCCGCTTTTGAAATATGCCAAAAATCCCAAAGCATCGACGAGCGGCGACCAGATTTTGTATAACGCAATCAAGAAATACGACGACCAATCGTTAAATGCTAATAAAGTTGCCCTGGTCCATCTCATAGAAGGCAGCAATTTCGTTTTCCATAACAGACAGTTTGTTAGAGGTACTTTAAGGCGTACACGTGTGCTTTGTACGGATAAAATCTCGCAGCGTCGTTATACCATCCCTGCTCATGCACTGGTTGAAGCGTGTTGAAAATGTAAGGTTTTTATTTTATCCGGTGTTCCTCCACTGGATTTTTCTCTTGTTGCCCCTGTCATCATCCGGTCAGGAATCTTCAGTATTGGCTTCCGGCAACTGGCTGAAACTTGGCGTGATGCAAAGCGGGGTCTACAAAATCGATGCGGCGTTACTAAAAGCAATGGGAATTGATATCAATGCAATAGCGCCTGCACAAATAAAAATATATGGAAATGGCGGTGCCATGCTTCCGCAAAAACTCGGTACCAAGCGCAGCAAAGACCTTGCACAAAATCCCATTTTAGTAAGAGGGGAAGAAGATGGCCGTTTTGATGCGGGAGATGCCATTTATTTCTATGCGGACGGCCCGGATCAAATTGTCTATGATTCTCTTAAAGCCAGCTTTTTTCATCAGATAAATTTTTATGCCGATACCAGTTACTATTTCCTGAATGTTGGAGGTGATAAGGGGTTAAGAATAAATAATAAGGCAAGCCTCAATCCCGCTGAAACGGTTATCAGTCAGTTTGATGACTACTGGTTTCATGAGCAGGAATCCGTTAATTTATTAAGGTCGGGGCGTGACTGGTGGGGTGAATATATTGGGAGTACTGCTGTATTTAATGTACAGGCTGAAATTCCTGATGTTGTACCTTCTTCGGACATGATTTTGCGTACTTCTGCCATTGGTTCTGCACAAGTACCGACCAGCTTTCAATGGCAGCTGAACGGACAAGCAGCCGGGAATGCGTCCATTGGTGTTGTTGGTGCAGGACAATATGATTTAAAGGCGAGAAAAGCGGAGACCCGGTTTGTGCTGAAAGCAGCCGCAAGTCCGCAAGCCGTTTATACGATTGGTGTGGGTTATAACAAAAATGGCCAGAGCTCTGCGCAGGCTTATCTGGATTATGTCGGATTGCAAACCAAAAGAAATCTTAAAGCATACGATAAGCAGCAGATTTACAGATTTGCACCGGGAATAACAGATATCACAACTTTTCAGCTTCAAAATATTCCGGCGGATTGGTTTTGGTGGAATATTTCAGATCCTGTCCGGATCACCGGGGCATCATTAAAGGGGAACGGAAATAATACCTACACGTTTACGGATAACAATGGGAAATCGCTCAGGCAATACATTGGTTTCACGCCTGCACAGGCGATAACGCCTGTATCGTGGCAGAAGGTGGCAAATCAGAATCTGCAAAAATCAACCACGCCTGACCTGCTGATCGTAACGGCAAATGCTTATGAAGGGCAGGCCAAAAGACTGGCGGCTTTTCGGGAAGAACATGATAACCTGGAAACCTTAATTGTAACAGCTGACCAGCTATACAACGAATTTTCGGGCGGGAAACCGGATGTTTCTGCCGTTCGTGATTTTGTCCGGCAATTGGATAATACCAATCCGGGGAAATTAAAATACCTGCTTTTGTTTGGAGACGCGACCTATGATTATAAGAATCTCCTGCAAAGTCAGTCGCTCAGTCAGCGTAATAGCTGGGTTCCCGTCTATGAAAGCAGGGAGTCGTTGGATCCTGTTTATACGTATTCTTCGGATGACTATTTTGGATTTCTTGAAGATGGGGAAGGTGACTGGTTTGAGAATACCGCGGGAGATTACTCCATGGAGATCGGGGTGGGAAGACTTCCGGTTAAATCGGTTTCAGAGGCGCAAATTATTGTAGACAAGCTGATTCACTATGCGTCGTCTCCAAAATCCCGTGGGCCCTGGCGGAATACCATCCGTTTCGTTGCCGATGATGGTGACGGAACGGTGCATCAGGAGCATGCTGACTCCTTGGCGAGAATAACGCAAAAGGAATTTTTGTCCCGCAGGATATTGCTGGATGCCTATCAGCAGACTACAACAAGTCTCGGTCAAAAGGTGCCTGCGGTAAATGCTGTCATAAAAAAAAGTATCAACGACGGCACACTTATTCTCAATTATACCGGTCACGGAGGAACGAGTGGCTGGGCCGAGGAACAAATTCTTACTTTAACGGAAATGCAAACGGCACGTGGCTACAATAACCTTCCGTTGCTAATGACGGCAACCTGTGATTTTGGACGATATGATGATCCCGGGCTGATATCGGGAGCGGAGCTGATGGTTTTAAGTCCGCGCGGTGCGGCCATTGGCGCGGTCAGTACCACCAGACCGGTTTATTCCAGTACGAATTTCGCTGTTAACAAGGCATTTTACGAATCCCTGATTCAATTGGGCAAGGAGGCGAGAATTGGCGATGTATTCCGTTTAACTAAAAACAAAAGCCTCGCCGGAAGTCTGAACAGGAATTTTACTTTGCTGGGAGATCCTTCCATGCGTCTGGCAAGGGCGGAAAAAGGAGTGAGGTGGCGTAATATACCCGATACTTTACGTGCTTTGCAGAAGGTTAATTTGCATGGGGAAATAATTGACGGAAACAATATCGATAAAGCATTTCAGGGAACAGGCCGGATCGCGATTTATGATAAGCAAAGCACTTTCCGTACATTGGGAAATGAAGGA
This sequence comes from Dyadobacter sp. LHD-138, assembly GCF_030929615.1. Classification (GTDB taxonomy): domain Bacteria; phylum Bacteroidota; class Bacteroidia; order Cytophagales; family Spirosomataceae; genus Dyadobacter. The sequence goes on from NZ_JAVFVU010000034.1 coordinate 44,745, forward strand.
ACCGTTCAAAGTTATAGTGAATTCAGGAATAAGCTTTTTGATGGTGTCGTGCAGGTAAAGGACGGGCAGTTTGTCTGTGCGTTTGTGATGCCAAAGGATATTGATTACCGGATAGGGCTGGGACGTGCCAGTATTTATGTTCTAAGCCAGGATAGTTTATCGGATGCTTCCGGGCAGCTGAATGTCCTGGTGGGTGGGAGTGCAACACCGGAGGACGATAAGGTTCCGCCGAAAATCACGGCCTATCTGAATACCGCTGATTTCAGGGATGGAGATAAAGTGGACGGTTCTTCGGTTTTATTTTTAAATTTAAGTGACGAAAACGGTATTAACGTGTCCAAATCCGGAATTGGCCATGACATCACGTTAACCTTGAATGACACCCTGACGATTGTTTTAAACGACTATTACACGGCCGGGGCAGACTATCGAAAAGGAGTTGTAACCTATCCGTTCGAAAATTTACCTACCGGAAACTATGTAGTACGTATTAAAGTGTGGGATACGTATACTAACTCCTCGGAAATATCGTTCGGATTTCAAGTAGGTTTACCTACGGGCATAAAGCTTGGCAGCTTGACTGTTTTTCCAAACCCTTTTGATCAGGATCTTTCGTTTGAAGTGAATCATAGCAGAGCCGATGATGATGTGGAAATTGTTTTTAGTATATTGCTGAGCTCCGGACAAAAACTGGGTACTTTTCAATGGCAATATTATAATAGTCAGTCTATTATCAGAGAAACAATTCCATCAATACGTTTGAGTGGCCTCACTTCCGGTGTTAATTCATATATATATGTAATGAAAATTCGTTCACTAAAGGACAATTCAGTTGACACGCGCTCGGGGAAACTTTTGCGATTACGTTAGCGAATAATAAATCTTGTAATTTTATTATAGTATTAAATATCTTTCATTGTATTTTTGACCCTTTAAAAGAAGTCGACTAACACCACTTCCTATCGCAAATCCAATAAATATGAGACTATTTTTTGTAAGTTTATCTTCCTTATTCATTTTGTCATCGAGTAGTTTGTTTGCTCAATCCGCGGCACTGGACACTATTCGCAGAATACCAAGTTCACCTCTATCTTTTTTGACTTTTGCACCTGATGCACGCAGTGCGGGTATGGGTGAAGCAGGTGTTGCATTAAGCCCGGATGCCAACTCGACTTATTGGAACGCGGCAAAACTTCCTTATAACCAAAAGGATTTTGGAGTTTCAGCTTCCTACACGCCATGGTTGCGTAATTTGGTTGACGATATGTGGTTGGGTTATCTTACAGCTTACAAGAAAATTGGAAATGGTCAGGCCGTTGCAGCCTCTATAAACTTTTTCAATAACGGGGAGCTGGATTTGCGTGATGCGGTGGGAACACACACAGGATTTTTCAATTCAAGAGAATTGGCCATCAGCGGAACATATTCCCGCCAGCTTGGTAAAAATTTCTCGATGGGTTTGACGCTTAAATATGTTTCGTCTAACCTTGCCGGAAATGCTGTTATTAATAATGTGTCGCTTAAACCAGCACGTACGGTAGCCGGTGATATCAGTGCGTTTTATAGAAAACAGATCAAAAATGAAGACACAGGCAGCGAGCTTACCTGGTCTCTTGGCGCTGTTTTATCTAACCTGGGTGGTAAAATCAACTACGGTTCTAATACAGGTACTGAAAGTTTCATTCCGACAAACCTGAAATTGGGTGGAGGGCTTTCTTTCACTGCTGACGGAAGAAACCGTTTCAACTTTATTGTGGATGCAAGCAAACTGATGGTGCCAACACCTGGTGCAACAGCAGCGGCTCAGCAAAAAATCAATGGCTACGGTTCTTTGAAAGGTGCATTTGGGTCTTTCTCTGATGCGCCGGATGGTTTCAAAGAAGAGATACAGGAAGTTGCCCTTGCATTGGGTGCTGAATACTGGTACAATGATATCTTCGCACTTCGTGCAGGATATTTTGGAGAAAACAAAAACAAAGGTGACCGCAGATTTTTTACAGCCGGTGTCGGTGCTAAATTCCTGGAACGTTACAATGTTGACTTTGCCTACATGTTCCCTACAACACAGGGAAGCCCATTGGCACAAACATTACGTATCACCCTTGGTTTGAGCCTGAACAAAGCAGAAAAACTTGATGTTGGCGATACTGAAAACTAATCGTTTCAATACTATAATTTAATGAAAAGCGAATGGTGTTTGTAAGAACATCATTCGCTTTTTTACCAATATGACTATGACACTCGATCGTACGGAAGCACCAGCTTATAAGATCATTAACACCATTCATTTGCCCGAACCCACGTCAACGACGCTGGATAACGGGATTCCGCTTCATGTTATAAACATCGGCGAACAGCCCGTGGTCAGGTTTGAGTGTATTTTCGAATCCGGTAACTGGCATGAAACACACACCGGAGCGTCTTTTTTTGCTGTGAAGATGCTTCCGGAAGGCACAACCTCATTAACTTCTTCCGAAATCAGTGAAGCGTTTGACAAGGTCGGCGCTTTTATCGACATGTCACATGCATCGGATCGTTCGGGCATTGTCGTGTATTGTTTGTCGAGATTTTTGCCGGAAGTATTAACGCTGGTAAAGGACCTGCTGGAAGATCCTGCTTTTCCTGAGAAAGAACTTGATGAGCTGAGAAATATTACCTTGCAGAATCTTCGGGTTAACAAAGAAAAAACGGCTTATCTGGCAACCACTGAGTTTCGCAGACAGCTTTTCGGGAGCGATCACCCTTATGGTCAAAGCCAGGAAGAAAAGAATATCCAGGAACTTCCGCTGGCCGAAATCCGCACGCATTTTGAACAGCATATCAAAAACGGGCAACGGAAAATTATTCTGGCCGGTCAGATCAGTGATACGGACGTCAGGCTGGTGAACGACTATTTTGGAAAAGGGAATTATAGCCAGGAGCTTGCTGAAATTACCCACGTGGTTAACACAGACTACCGGGGTAAAGGAATAATTGTAGAGAAAACGGATAGCGTGCAGTCGACGATCCGCATCGGAAGGAGATTATTTACAAGACAGCATCCCGACTATTTCAAGTTGTTGGTGACCAATGAAATCCTGGGAGGTTATTTCGGATCACGGCTCATGAAAAATATCCGCGAGGAAAAAGGGTTAACCTATGGAATTTCTTCGCACATGGTCACGCTTGGCCGTGATGGTTATTTCATGATCGGAACAGATGTGAAAAAGGAATTTACACAACAGACGATTGATGAGATCAAAAAAGAGCTTTATCGGCTGCAAACGGAGCTTGTAGAAGATGATGAACTTCAGACGGTCAAGAATTTTATGGCTGGCGAGTTTGCCGGTTCATTAAATACCGCTTTTGAGGTTGCAGACCGTCAGAAAATATTATTGCTGGATCAGTTGCCGGCTGACTTTTTTAGCCGTTACATCGATCAGATCCACGCGACAACCTCAGAGGATATCCGGTTAATGGCAACCACCTACCTGAATCCTGAAGAAATGGTTGAAGTGGTAGTCGGCGGTAAATAAAAGTGACACCGTGTCACTTTTACCTGTCTTTGTTAAGGGCTTCTTTATAGGCTTTCAGACAGCGTTCGCGTGCAAATTTATGATCCACAATGGGTGCCGGGTAATTCAGACTATTGAGTTCCGGGACCCATTTTTTGATATAGATACCTTTCGGATCAAACTTTTCAGCCTGCGCAGCCGGGTTGAAAATCCTGAAATAAGGCGCGGCATCGGTGCCTGATCCGGCCGCCCACTGCCAGCCGCCATTGTTTGCCGCCAAATCATAATCCAGTAATTTCTCTGCAAAGTAAGCTTCTCCCCAGCGCCAGTCGATCAGTAGATGTTTTGTGAGAAAGCTGGCTGTTACCATTCTTACGCGGTTGTGCATAAAGCCGGTTGCATTTAGTTCGTGCATACCCGCATCTACGAGAGGATATCCTGTTTTACCTTGACACCAAAGTTCAAATTCCTTTTCATTGTTGTGCCAGCGGATATTGTCATATTCCGGACGAAAAGCTTTGCCTTTACCCACGTGCGGGAAATTCCATAATATCTGATGGTAAAAGTCACGCCAGATTAACTCGTTCAGCCAGGTATCGCTTTTTTCTAACGCTGTTCTTGCGAGGTCGCGTATACTTATGGTTCCGAAACGGAGATGAACCCCCAGATGTGTGGTGCCGTGAATAGCCGGATAATTTCTGGTCTCATCGTAGTTTTCGATTAGCTCAGATTTTACCTGATCGGATGGAAACTTCGTTTTGGCTTCAATAAATCCTATTGTTTCATAGGTTGGCAGACTTGCTGTTTTGGTCTTGAAAAAACCGGAAAAGTATTTTTCGTTGGGATAAGATGACAAAAAGAACGCATTGCATTTTTCTTTCCAGGCTCTGCTGTATGGTGTAAAAACGGTGTAAGCTGTATTTTGACCCGTTAATACCTCCTGTTTTTCAAAAATTACCTGGTCCTTATAAGTTCTGAATGCAATGTTTTGTTTTAGTAAAAGAGATTTAATTTCTCCATCCCGCTCGTGCGCATAAGGCTCATAGTCATGGTTGGCAAATACCTTGGCAACGTCATATGCGTCGAGTAGCTCTTTCCAGACCTCAGCCGGTGATCCATAATGAACCTTGATGTCGGACCCCAGCTTTTTAAGCTCTTTTTTTAAACGGGAAATAGTCTGATAAATGAATGTTACACGCCGATCCTCCTTGTTGTCAAGCTGATCGAGAATGTTTTTGTCAAATATGAAAAGAGGAAGGACTGGTAAGCCGGATTTCAGCGCGTGGTACAAACCTGCATTGTCATGCAGGCGTAAGTCCCTGCGAAACCAAAAGACTGCTACTTTCTCTTTTTTTACAAAATTAAACAAAGGTAAAGAACTCATTACGGATGCTTACAATGGTTTGGTCGCAGAAATGACGTACATCATCGCTCCGCCGGCTGAGTGATATTTATTGGCATCAATATTGCGGAGCATCCGCTCGCCAAGATGTGCATATTTCCGTTTGTATTTTTCGAAAAAATCAAGATTTTCCTGTCCCATAGCCCTGAAATAATCGTAATCTGAAAATTCTTCGTTGCTCCACGTATTGCCGTTTTGCCACTGCCGCATGGTTGCAATCTGTTCGTCAGTAGTATAGGGAGGATACATCGCGATCGCTTTATCGGAAAGCCTTACTTCAACCTGATTGAAACCCGCCTGCACCAAAAAACCTGGCACCAGATCACCCAGTGAATTATCACCCAGGCCTAACTTTTTCTTCCCTCTTTCAAAAATCAGGGCATATCTTACATGGTCCAGCACTTCGTCAACCGGGTCATTCATCGACACCGAACTTTGGGTAAGGCTTTGCACCAGATTGTTTGGCTCAACACAAAGAATGGTACCGCCCGGTTTTAAAACCCGTTTCATTTCATCGATGACAACCTTGGGATGCCGGACGTGTATCAGCAATGTCTGACAGGTTACGATATCAAATGATTCATCGTCATAGGGTAACTTATGTGCATCACCTTTTTTTAATTCAAATTCAACACCTTTAGACTCAAAATACTGTCGTAATTCTCCTTCTCCCTTTGCCCACTTCCGGTCGTTATCGATCCCGCAAACTTTGGCTGGCGCACCAAGATAATCGACCAGCAGCCGGCTCCAGTGACACTGCCCGCAGCCAACATCGAGCAAGCTAAAATGGGTATGCAGTTGCAGCCTCTTGGCCAGTAAATTCAGAAATCCTTCATTCCACCAAAAGTCACGGTATTCACCAAAAAAATCTTCCGAATGTCCTTTACGCTTTATATTTTTAGTTCTCATAGTATATTTACAGCATAGAGACCACGAAGTAGCAATCTGTATCCCGTTTTAAAATAACAGGATTCTTGAAAGGATAATTCGAATCGGTGTAGTATATCTTGTTTATGTCTGACCTTTAACGCTTTACAAATTTATTTAATCAACTACGTATGAAATTACAGCTAAGTATTTTGTTCACTTGTTTCAGTCTGATCGCTTTTGGACAAAAAGGACCCGCCAAGGAAGAGTGGAAACAACTTTTTAACGGAAAAAACCTGGACGGATGGGATATTAAGATCCGTGGTAATGATCTGAACGATAATTTTGGAAATACATTTCGTGTAGAAGACGGGAAAATGGTAGTTCGTTATGACCAGTATGATGATTTTAAACGGAAATACGGGCATATCTTTTATAAGGAAGATTTTTCGTATTACCGCGTTGCCGTGGAGTATCGTTTCGTAGGTGAGCAGGCTCCGAAGGGTGAAGGCTGGGCGTGGAGAAACAGCGGTATCATGGTGCAGGGGCAACCGGCTGCGACGATGGGCAAGGATCAGGATTTTCCGATTTCCATTGAAGTACAATTGCTGGGCGGCGACGGGAAAAAACGCCCAACCTGTAATTTATGTACGCCGGGAACAAACGTGGAAATGAATGGCAAACTGGTTACCCAGCATTGCGTGAATTCGACTTCAAAAACTTTTGACGGTGATCAGTGGGTTCGTGCGGAAGTGCTTGTATTGGGTGATTCTCTTATTCAGCATTTTGCAAACGGAGAAAAAGTTCTGGAATATAATAAGCCTCAGATGGGTGGCGGGAGTGTCAGCGGAAACGATGCTGCGTTGATGATCAACGGAAAATTGTTGGATCATGGATCCATTTCTTTGCAAAGCGAAAGTCATCCTGTTGAATTCAGAAAGGTTGAAATTTTGAACCTAAAAGGCTGCACGGATCCGAAGGCAACGAATTATAAGTCTTATTATGTGAAGTCAGACAATTCGGCTTGTACTTATAAAAAGAAGAAGTAGTTTTCCGACTTGTGTAAAACAAAGAAAGGCGCCGATTTAGGCGCCTTTCTTTGTTTTGAATAATGGGTATTGCATTACAACCTTACAATTTCTGCTCCGATTGCATTCAGACGGGTATCGATATTTTGATATCCGCGGTCAATTTGTTCAATATTGTCAATGATACTCACACCTTTCGCTGACATGGCTGCAATAAGCAGCGCAACGCCTGCACGAATATCGGGCGAGGTCATACGAATACCTCTCAGCTGTGTTTCGCGGTTGTGGCCGATCACCGTGGCACGGTGCGGATCACAAAGGATAATCTGCGCGCCCATTTCGATCAGTTTATCGACAAAGAACAAACGGCTTTCGAACATTTTCTGGTGAATAAGGACCGTTCCCTGTGCTTGGGTTGCCGTTACCAGTACGATACTTAGCAAATCAGGTGTAAATCCTGGCCATGGCGCATCAGCAACAGATAAGGTAGAACCATCCAGATAGTTTTCCATCCGGTATTTTTCCTGTGCAGGAATGAAAATATCATCTCCGCGGAATTCCATTTGAATACCCAGTTTCTGGAAAACCTCAGGAATAATCCCCAGCTGCGGAATCTGGCAGTTTTTGATCGTAATTTCCGACTGTGTCATCGCAGCCAGACCGATAAAGCTACCGATTTCAATCATATCAGGCAGCATGGTATGCTCCGTGCCTGTTAATTCGCTAACCCCTTCAATAATCAATAAGTTGGAAGAAATACCAGAGATTTTGGCCCCCATGCGGTTCAGCATTTTACAAAGCTGCTGCAAATAAGGTTCGCAGGCCGCGTTGTAAAGGGTTGTAGTTCCTTCCGCCATAACCGCTGCCATCAAAATATTTGCCGTTCCGGTTACAGAAGCTTCATCCAAAAGCATGTAAGCGCCTTTCAGGTTTGCTGCGTCAACACGGTAAAATCCTCCGTCTTCTTCGTCATAGCTGAATGTTGCACCCAGTTTTTCAAAACCGATAAAGTGCGTATCCAAACGTCTTCTACCAATTTTATCCCCACCCGGACGCGGGATTCTTCCTTTGCGGAAACGCGCCAGCATCGGCCCAAGCAACATCACCGAACCACGTAAAGCGGCCGCCTTTTGACGGAAAGCATCGGATTCAAGATAATCCAGATTGATATCATTCGCCTCAAAACGAATGGATGATTCACTTAAACGGGTTCTGCGAACGCCCAGATCTCCCAAAAGATCAATAAGCTGGTTGACGTCGCGGATATTTGGAATGTTATGTATCGTAACCGGTTCCTTGGTAAGAAGTACGGCACAAATAATTTGCAATGCTTCGTTTTTGGCACCCTGAGGTACTATTTCACCTTTCAGGCGTCTGTCTCCTGTTATTTTAAATGAAGCCATATGTAGTTGCAGGCGGTAGTATGGAAGTTAAACCGGTTGAGAAAAATAGCCGGATATCAGATTCCAGGCTTTTTGCGATTATTATTGTTGTTATTACGATTGTTATTATTGTTGTTGTTCCTGCCTGCAAATTTATTATTAGGCCTGTTCCGGTTGTTGTTGTTCTGATTGTTGGGCCCCTGACGCTCCTGACTTGGCTGTGCTTTGAAGCCACCTCCGGAATGACTTCCACGGTTTCTGTCCTGATTGCTGTTACGATCTTTTGGCGCAGCATCAACTGGTCCGTTTTTACGGATATAATCAATTTCTTCTTTCAGCTGGCCTTTTGTCAAAAGTTCAAGCTGTCCGATCAGCACGTGATCCTCGGGATTATCTTTGTTCCAGGTATTGAAAAATGAACGCATCAGTCTGAAAACGTAAGACACAAAAGCCAGACGATCCTCCGGATTTTCAGTCTGAACCGCTTTCTGGATCAAAAGGTCAATGTTTCGCCCGTAGTGACGGTACATCAGGTTGTGCTGATTGTAGCCAACTTTAAGCGGTTTTTTACCAAGAGACTCCGGAGACGGAGGCGGATACGGGCTATCCACATCAAGTTTAAATCCGGACATGATGTAAAGATCATCCCAGAGTTTATTTGTATAGTCCTGATTATCCCTCATGTTCGGATGGATCTGACGCATGAGTTCAACCAATATGTGCGCGTAGAGATTGCGTTTTGCCTTATCCTCCATCTTTACGATGTGGTCGGCAAGTTTTTGTACGTTGCTACCGTATTCTTTCAAGAGCTTCGAAGATTTTTAGATGACAAAAATAAGAAGTTTTTATGGAAAGTAAAGGTCGGTGTAAACAGAAGTCGGGATTGAAAAATAGTAATTCATCAAATAAATACGGGAATTACGAAATATATCCCGACTTAACGCTCCAAATCCGAATGGACGATGCAGTATCTTATTCCTATACCTAACGAAAAAGGTGTAAAGATTCGTGAGCGAATCCTGATTTATTAAAGGGCGTGCTATTTGACCAAATTGGATAGCGTCAATATCTTCATTTTAAAGCCTTGCTGAGGAACAAGATTAAGCCAGGACGCTATAATGAAGGCAATCAGCAAATATTTTAGCGGATTTGTAATTTTTTCGGCGTGTACCGATAAAAGGATGCCGTTTAAAATGAGAAAAGAAAAAGGTGAAAGCAGGCGATAACCCGGTTCATCAAACGGACTGAAAATACGTATGATGAAAAGGAATAAAAGATAGGCAATGGCGATAATAGGAAAATGAAAAATAATGCTGACTGATTTTTTCTGCCAGAGATGATTCCGAATAGTCTGTTGTATTATTAAAACTAAAAGTGACACCTGAATCATCAGACCCAGGCAAAAGAGGATGTCGATCGTTGAAAAATCGGTATTCCGGATCATCAATAACGCGTTCAGTAATCCTCTGGTGAAAGCATTTAAATTTTCGATGACACGAATTGTCGTTCCAAGCCGGCCCCCGCCAAACCACTCGTCACTCATATTAAAATTGACCCACAAGTAGCCTCCAAAGAAAATTGCCCAGCCGAAAGCCAGGGCTGTGTACAAGAATGTTTTTGATTTTTCTTTTCTCGCAAGGCAAATTAAGGCGTAGATGAAAGTAATCGGGATGATAAAAATACCGGCGTAGCGGGTTAAGATCAGGAATAGCCCAAGACTGAAAACATAAAGGATCCTTCTTTTTTGCAGATTTTCGCCTGTATCTAATTGGGAGAAATGATAAGTCCAGCAAAATAATATCACAAGAAATAAGGGTTCGGACCAACTGTGTACCCACAGTTTTAGAAAGGAACCGATCAACAATATACATGCGATGATGGTCGCCTTATGATTTCCAAACCTGCGTTTCAGGCAGATGATCCAGATCGCTGAGGCAATCAGGTTGACGAGTTTGGAGGCGACCAGAACATTTGTTTTGGTAAGAAAGGAAACCATTGCAATAGCCAGTGGATAACCGGGAGGAAAGGTACTGTTCCAGATGTATTGCTTGTTTTGAAAAATAGAATAACCTCGGCCCAATAAAATGTTATGTGCTGATTCAAGATAATAGTGGGAATCTATTGTGGTGTAATGGTTTGGATTTATACCGGCGAGCAATACGATCATACCGCTTTGAAGGAGCCAGATGAAAGTGGATGCATAGCCGGAGATGTTAGATGAAATCCGCATATCAATGCATCCAGATTAATTTTCCGCGCAACCCGTTTTGTACATCTTGTGAGGATGTTTCGAATTTTTTATCCGGTTCGATCCGGTAAATATAAATGCCAGCTGGTATGGTCGTTGGCTGCCAGATATGCTCGTTTTTACCCAAATGAGACTGAATTTCTTGCTTGTACACCAATGTTCCCTGATTATTGAAAACAGAAACGGTCCATTTTTCGGGAAGAATCAGGCCGTCAATGTCGAGGAAAAAACGGAATTGCTCATGCGATGGATTGGGAGAAACACCGGCATTGACTATCTGCGCAGGCTCGGAATCATTGCTTTGCGGCAAGATGAATTCAGTTTCAAAAGCATTGTTGTCTTCGTTCTCCTCCGGTAAAAGCTGCTCTGGGTCAATGGCGAAATGCCATTTTTCTGTTCCTGATTTTAAGCCTGTATTTGGGAATGTAAAGGTCAGTGTGTCGCGGTAAGGAGTAGCTGGACGGGAAAATGTATAATCAAAAGTGACATGGTTATTGACCCGCCGAATAGAAATTTTGTAATGCTCATTCCTGAATCTACCATTATTTTGGATCCCGATTTTAACTTGTATGGAATCACTTTGCGTCGTAAGTGCTTTTCCTGCCGGATCAGAAAATTGTAATAAATCGGGGTTCCAGGTATAATCCGGTAGTCTTGCCGGGAAAATACGAATGGCCGGATCGCCAAGCAAGTTCATTTGTTGTGCCGTTATGCCATCGGATAAGGTGGGGAATCTGACGATGTTTCTTCTGATTGCTTCCCGTTGTATAACCCCAAAAGGTTCGCTCATAAAAAGGCTGTCGGCCAACACTTCATAAAATGCATCGGAATAATGTTTCAGTGACGAGGTAACGCCATTGTGTGTATGGGCCAAAAATAAAATGGCGCCTTTCCCGGGTGCGAGAATCCAGTCGTTGCTGATGGCGGGTGTGGTGTAATAAATATTTCCCATCGCACAGCCATTAACCAGAACCGCGGGGTAAAACGGTGCATTATTATAGTTTCGGTTTTTGTTTGAAGGGGTTCCGATGTCAATGTCATTGGCCGTCAGACCGGAATGTCCATACAGCGTCAGGAGTGCTATACCCCGATTAACGATCGTATCAATGGGAAACAATTCAACCGGCTCATCCGTTTTCTTGGATAGCGTCCGGACGTAGGCGCCCAATGAAGACGACGTTATTCTTTTCTCAAAAGACTGCACATATTCCCGGAAAACTTCGCGCTCCGCAGTGCTGTGTCCTCCACTCAGGTGAAGAATGTTTTTCCGCCAGTCTGCCACACTGGGCTGGGATTCAAAGGTTTTGACTTTTTGCAAATAATCAAAAACATTTTGGGCAGTCGCGGCATTAACCCGCCCGACGGGTACGAGTGGCAGGTAAACAGAAGAATCTCCCAATCCCATCGCGAGCGCAATATCGGAACCGGGCCAACCGGCATTGGGAATCATATCATTTTGCCGGGCCTGGGACTGATGACGGGTGGTTTGCGGATCGATGGATTTCCCAAGCAAAAGAACAAACTGTAAAGCTGCATTTTTGTGAAAGAACGATATTGCATTGCGGATACCCAAAGGGCCGGGTTCGCCATAGTTAAACTGATCGAAAATTTCTTCGCTGTTGAGAATCATAGGCTGAAAACGCCCACCCGTTGCCGAAGCACGATAATCGGCATAATCACGGACTGGATCAGAACTTCCCTGGACCGCATTTCTGACCAACGGGTGGCTAATGATCAGATAATTGGTTTGTAGGCCGATCGATTTAAATTTTACCAGGCGAGATACCGGAAGGGGTAAATAATCTTTGTATGCGATAACCCGACTGGCTCCGTTCAGGGAGAGCAAGGTATCCCGGGAAGTCAATTTTTTTAGATTATATGGATCAGAGCAGTCATAAAACTGCCAGTTTTGACCATTTTTAATGATGGCATTTTTTTGTGCAAGCACTTTATCAAAGGAAAATGCTTTTTGAAGGCCCGTTGCCGGTAATGAAATTTGCTGCGGATAACGCCATTTAATATAGGAAACAGAAATTGACCCGGTATTACCGAGGGGCGTAATCGTTATGACGACCTTTCCGTCGGCTGAAATATCTTTTTGATTGCGTGAAATGTTAAACAAAGCTGAATTGTAATCCGATAAAAACAGGGTGTCGGGTTGTCTGCCGCTTGTTTTTGGATCACCAATAAAAACAGTTATCCGGTGTGCTCCTGCGGAACGGCCGACGAGTAATAATGCCGCTTCGGCCTGTGCAGATTTTCCATCAACCGGGTTTTCCAGGGTAAGTCTTAACGTCTCCGATTGATTGTTTGACAACACTTTTCCCGTCCATCCTTCCCCGGTATCGTAGGTGGTGAGGGCCGTGCCGTTATCGTAATTGCTTCCCATTGGGTATAAATTGCCAGCGGGATATTCATCGGTCAGTAACTGTAAAACCTCTTGGAAATGGTAGGAAGTAACTTCGTTCGAAGTTTTTGAATCGGACATTTGTATTCTCCTGCCAGCAGTTCCGTCTTTTTGATAGGTCAGAAAATAGGCGGCCGTATCAGAGTACAGACTGTAAAAAGGGTGGGGCATAGCGGCTGGAGTTACGTAAAGAAGCGAGTCCAGGGCGCCGTCATTTCTTTCTCCGTAAAAGCAGATATCAATTTCGGGACCGTATTTTCCTTCCTTGTGATTTACTTCAATCGCTACTTCTTTTCCTCTTCTGAATAATTGTAAAGAAGAAAAATTGGTCTGATCAACTGGAAATCCTGCTTTAAGCAGATCGCCGGAGGTGATTTTGTAAAATCCGGTCTGGGCAACGGGAATGCGCAGGTAGGTTTGCGTCGTATCAATCCATTCGTTGCCATACTTTTTTTGCGCAAAAACGCAAGCAGTGGATAGCAGGAGGAGCAGAAAGATTTTACCGGAATTGTGTGTGATGCGTTTATCCATTTTTCCAACAGAAAAATCGGGAAGAGCACCACCCGTTTATTTTTTCAATGCTTCCTTTCTAATGTAAAGATTCATCGAAAAAGCATACTGATGGTGTTCATCCGTTTCGTGATAATCGGAAGAAATTAGCTTCCATTCGTCCCAGTCTACATTTGGGAAAAAGGCATCCCCATCAACCGTTGTGTGCACGATGGTCAGGTACAGTCTTTCAACCAAAGGCAGGGCCTGTTTAAAAACGGAAGCGCCTCCTAACACAAATACTTCGTTTTCGTCTTTAAGTAACGCAATACCATCATGTAAATCTTCAGCAAGTTCAGTATCAGCTGATTTTGCAACGTTCTGATTCCTGGTTAACACCACATTTCGATAGGAAGAATGTAAGGAGTCGGGTGCTTCAAAGCTTTTTCTGCCCGTCAGAAAGGCTTTTCCATCGGTTACTTTTCTGAAATGTTTCCACTCATCCGGAAGGTGCCAGGGCAGTCGGTTGTTTAGGCCGATGACATGGTTTTCGCTCATGGCGGCAATGATATATAGGTGCGGTGCGTGTGACAAACGGATCAGATTTTGATGGTAAATATTTTCAAAATACGTCTATAAATAGCAAACCAAAAAAAACACGCTTGTTTTTTGCCGGTCAAACCGGAATCTTACCACTCATCAAATGCCTGAAAAAATTTTTACATAGTACCTTGCATAGCAAAGTACCTGTGCATACCTTTGTTAGCATAGAAGGTGGAAATCCTGTCTGTTAGCCATGAAATACATTTCATTAAGTAAAACATGAAACCGATATGAATATCGAAAATGCCCAAGTGCAGATGCGGAAAGGAATTTTGGAGTTCTGTATCCTGCACATCATATCCCGGGGGGAAGTATATGCCTCGGATATGCTGGATGAACTGACTTCCGCCCGGATGATGGTGGTTGAAGGCACCCTTTATCCGCTTTTGACGCGACTGAAAAATTCAGGCTGGCTGGACTATAAGTGGGTTGAGTCATCCTCGGGGCCGCCGAGGAAATACTATGTTTTGACAGAGGAGGGGAAGATATTTCTGGATGCAATGCAGGAAACGTGGTTTGAACTGGCCGATTCGGTACAGGCAGTCATTCATCGCACCGAAGAATTGAGTAAGGGTGATACGTCAAAAACTTCCTAATCTAACTGATCATTTAAAGACCTTCGATTACTTCAATCATGAAAAAGACAATCAGTATTAATATAGGCGGTGTCATCTTCCACATCGAGGAGGACGGATACGAAAAGCTAAAAAGCTATCTCAATTCCATACAGAAATACTTTTCTGCTTTCGCAGACAGCAAAGAAATTCTTTCGGACATTGAAGGACGGATTGCAGAGCGTTTTTTAAACAAGCAAAAAACGGAAAACAAACAGGTTATTTCCCTTACAGATGTCGATGAGCTGATCGCTGCGATGGGTACCGTTGCTGATTTTGAGGCCATTGAACAATCGGACGATATCTTCGCGGATCCGCTTGAAACGGCTCAGCCAAAAACAGAGAGCCCAAAACAGGAAACTTATACGGCGGCTTCGGGTGCTCCGAAGGCTGAAAACAAAACATCAGTCAATCCGAGAAAATTATACAGAGATCTTCGCCGCAAACTTGTGGGCGGTGTAGCAGCCGGATTAGGACATTATTTTACAATCGATCCGCTTTGGGTCAGACTGGCTTTTTTGTTCGCTGTGATTGGTTTGCCTGCCGGTTCGGGTATGATGGATCTGAACCTTGAAGACGAACTTGGTCCGATATCTGGTTTTATGGTCGTGGTTTACATCGCGATGTGGATTGCTTTCCCGGGATCAACGACGCTGGAAGAAGACACAAAAATCAAGAAGTTCTATCGTAATCCGGACCGTAAGGTTGTTGGCGGGGTAGCTTCCGGTGTTGCTTCTTATTTCGGTGTGGATCTGGGCGTTGTGCGTTTTCTCTGGGTGCTTTCGATATTTCTTTTTGGAACAGGGATTTTGATTTATATCGTCCTTTGGATCATTGCGCCGGTGGCTAATACGCTTACTGAAAAGATGGAAATGCAGGGGGAGCCTATCACGCTTTCCAATATCGAATCCAACATTAAGCAAAGTCTTAATCTGAACGATAAGGAAGGCGAAGAAAACCCAATTACCAAAATTTTACTTTTCCCTTTTCGTGCCATTGCGTTGATCATCGGGGCGTTGGGGAAGTTGTTACAAGGTCTGGGGCCCGTGCTTAGGATCATGATCGGCGTGCTTTTGGTGGCTATCGCAGTAATTTCATTGTTTGCCCTGGTCGTTTGTGGTGCTGCATTGTTTGGATTTACGAGCGTATCCACATTTGATGGAATGCCCTTACCATTCCGTATTTTTCAGGAAATTCCTTCCAGTCTTATTCTGTCAGGGTTATTGGTATCTGCGATTCCCTTCGTTACGTTCCTTTTATTGGGATTGACACTTTTGTCAAATAAGAAAATCGTAGGGAGCACCGTTTGGCTGACTTTGTTAGGTCTATGGATTGTGGGTATTGTTGTGGCGACGATCCAGGGTATAGGTTATCAGCAGAATTTTGCCCGGCGAGGGGAATTCTCCCAGTCGGTATATTACGCCATGCCAGCCGGAACACTGACCCTTGATGAAAATGACTATGACGAGGATGAAAATATCGATATCGACATCAGGCTGGCTGGTTATAACGGTGCTGACAGCCTGAGACTGGACAAAAAGATGATGTCGAGAGGCCGCACTAAAGAAATTGCACGCCAGCTTGCTTCGGAGATCACTTATGATCTGACGGTCAAAGATTCGGTGGTGCTCTTCCATGAAGGTCCTGCTATTACAAAAGATGGTCCGTTCCGCGATCAGCAAATTGATCTGACCCTGAATATTCCTTACGACAAACAATTTATCATCACCCGCGGTTTATGGTTTTCTGTTTCGCACTGGTATGGCAGTAACCACCATCTGGATAAATATGATCTGAATGATGATGATGTGAACTGGGATCAGTTGCGCTGGACGATTAAGCGTGATTCTGGATTGGTTTGTATCAATATTCCTGAAAAATATATCCGCAAAGAAGAAGACCGCGGTCATGGGAATTCCTATTCTTACGATGATGAGAATAGCGATCTGAATCTCGGCGAACGTGGTACTTATATCAAACAATTCCCGGTTAAAGATTTCAAAAAAGTAGATATCGGTGGTGCTTATTCGATCATCGTGAAGCAGGGTGCGGAGTTTGACGTGTCAGCAGACGGAGAGGAAAACGATGTGGACGATTTGAAAATTTATGAAGAGGGTGGTGTGCTACGCGTGAAACGTACTTCTCCTTTCCATCTTTTTAATAACGACTGGAAAAGGATCGGAATCGTGATCACCATGCCGACTATTGAAGGAGCCTCCCTCTCTGGAGCCAATAAGGCGAGAATCTCAGGTTTTACCGGACTCTCAAAACTTGATGTGGATGTTTCAGGTGCTTCCAAAGCTGAAATTGATGTTGAAACCAGTGAATTGACGCTGGGACTTTCGGGCGCATCGAAGGCTAGGCTAAAAGGTTCAGCCAAATCAGTCAATGCAGATCTGTCCGGCGCTTGTAAGCTTGAAGGTACCAGCATGAACATTCAGAACGTCGATATTCATGCATCGGGAGCTTCCAAAGCAGATTTTGGAAGGGTGGCAAACATCAAAAAATATTTAAGTGGCGCCAGTAAAGTGGATGTTCAGGAATAATGTAAGAAAAGGATGCAACCTCTGAAACAGATTTAGCATCATTTACTCACATTAACCAAAACATAAACGGATTAAGGTCATGAAAAAATTATTTTTGTTTGGAATAGCATGTTTATTATCAACAGCAATGGCTTTTGCCCAGGAAAGCCGGACTTTTAATCTTTCCGGTTTTAATAAACTGGCCATGGGGAGTTCATTTAAAATTGAGGTGAAACAGGGGAAACAATTCAGTGTAACAGCCTCGGGACAAAGTGCTGATGTAAAAGAACTGGAAGCAAAGGTTGTTTCAGGTGTCTTGAAAATCGGATACCGTGGAAATAACTGGAACAAAAACCGTAAAACGGTCGACATCAATATCACCATGCCAACACTTGAAGCGGTTGACTTTTCTGGTGCTTCAAAAGCCCAGGTTGGAAATTTCCCGGACTCGAAGACCATGGCTATTGAAGTTTCCGGTGCGTCAAGTGTAAACATGAATTTTTCTGCACCAAAGGTTTCTTTCGAATTATCGGGAGCATCCTCGTTGACGATTGTTGGTCAGACTGATATTTTAAACGGAGAAGTTTCGGGCGCGTCTTCTTTCAAAGGAGAAAACTTTCCGGCCAAAGAAGTTAACATCGATGCTTCCGGAGCCAGCAGTGCCAATGTAGTGGCCAGCGCATCCATCCACGCAGACGCAAGCGGAGCCAGCAGAATCCGTTACGGCGGAAGCGTGAAGGATATTCATTCCAACACTTCGGGAGCCAGTTCTGTGAAGCGGGATTGAGAAAAATATAGATTGTAAAGTAAACAGAGAAAGCCGGCATCGTCCGGCTTTCTCTGTTTTATGGCCTGAATGAAAATCAGTAGCAACAAATTGATAGGAATATATTTATGGACATGCTTAACTTAGCAGCCTGATTTAAAATATTCAGGAAAATTGTCCGCTTGTATGTTGCCCGCAGGGTTGTACAGCCAGGTAATTCACAATTTTAACTTTGATAATGAGGTATTTTTATTCGATGAGACGCGCGCTAGTTTGCTTGATTTTTCTTCCCCTGGTTTTTGCTCAACCGGTGAAAGCGCAATCCACCAAACGTTATATGCCTCCAATGGGTGTTTTCAGCCTGACTGGTGGCGCCGGTATTGCGTATTACATGGGTGATTTGCGTGCAGGCAAGATCAACAGACATTTGGGACTTGGGCCGTCCATTTCGGTTGGCGCATTATACAGGTTAACCGAACATTTGAGTGCCAGAGGAGAAGTAAGGTTTTATCAGGTTTCTGCACACCAAAAATATACACCAAATTATCAGAAAAATCTCTCATTCCGAACCAGAAACCCGGATTTGAATATCGGCATTCAAGCTGATTTGTTCGCTTACAACCGGCATGAGAAAATAAACCCATATCTTTTTGGAGGCGTAGGGGTAACGTATATGACGCCCAAAGCGGAACTGGATGGAAAATGGATAAGTCTGGCTCCCTTGCAAACGGAAGGTGTGAAATATAGTCGGCTGCCGTTGGTCTTCATGGCAGGAGGAGGTATTTCCGCTCAGGTGGTGGAGCGGTGGAGCATCGGGATGGAATTATGCAATAACTTTATGAATTCAGATTATCTGGATGATGTAAGTACCGTGTATCCTAGTGATGCGATGCTTTCCAGCGACATGGCCCGCCGGCTGTCTGACCGCTCCTCTGAAATTGGTGCAGCCAAACAGGAGCCCGGCTGGCACCGGGGCAGCCCCGGTCGTAAGGATATGTACTTGTTTTTACAATTTCGTGTCAATTATCTGATCGGTACAAAGAAAGAGGCACACGAACGAAGAAACGTACGTACCCCGCGACTTAAATAAAATATATTTTTGAAAATAAATCCGATGTTAAAAGCCAAGACCCCTCAGCAATCGGAGGTAACCATGACAGAAATGGTTCTTCCCAATGATACCAATACGCTCAATAATTTGATGGGGGGGCGTTTGCTTCACTGGATGGATATTTGTGCCGCCATCTCAGCGCAAAAACATTCAAACCGCATCGTCGTAACGGCTTCGGTGGATAATGTCTCTTTTACGGAACCTATTCGTTTGGGGAATATTGTGACGATGCATGCCCGGGTTACCCGCGCTTTTAACTCTTCGATGGAAGTATATCTGGAAGTTTGGGCAGAAGATATTCCCGCGGGTTTACGGGTGAGCACGAACCGCGCTTTTTACACTTTTGTTGCGGTAGATCAAAACGGGCGGCCCATAGAAGTGCCCCCGCTTTTACCGGAATCAAAGGAAGATGAAGAGTTGTTCGTCAGTGCTTTACGTCGCCGTCAGTTGCGGCTTGTTTTGGCTGGCCGCATGAAGCCGGGCGACGCTACCGAGTTAAAGGCATTATTTGAATTAGGAGAAGAAAAGCCATAACCCATCTTTTTTTGGTAATTTTGCCAAATCCTGAGCGACCGGCAGTGGCTGGTGAAAAGTCTCCTCGCGAGCTTTGACTTCATAAGCGCTTAGAAGAGAATTATATTTCAAAAAGCGCTCATTCATTATCATTATATGGCAAAAGAAATTATTTTTTCGGAGGAAGCCCCGGCTCCAATCGGCCCGTACAGCCAGGCTGTTAAAGTGAATAACACTTTATATGTTTCAGGACAAATCGCCTTTGAAGCTTCTCAGTCGGGAAGTATCAAAATAGAAACGGGGAAAGTGATGGAAAATATCGGACACATCCTTAAAGCGGCTGGCTTTGGTTATGAGAACGTTGTGAAATCGAATATCTTTTTAAAAGATATGAACGACTTTGCCGTGGTGAACGAAGTGTACGGCCAGTTTTTTACCAGTGATCCTCCCGCCCGTGAAACGGTTCAGGTTGCACGTTTGCCAAAAGATGTGAATGTTGAAATCTCGGTGATTGCGGTAGCGTTGTAATCAATTGTGGTCGGTGAATTGTCAGGAGGTAGTCACGAGTAGTCAAGGTTTGTCAGGTTTTGCTGACAATAAATGACGAGAAATGACAACGAATGACTATTTCATGACTGATGTATTTTTAAGTTAATGTTGAAATAATGACTAAGTTACCAGTTCGGGTGAGATTCGCCCCAAGCCCAACAGGACCGCTCCACGCCGGAGGTGTCCGCACGGCATTATATAATTATCTGTTTGCCCGTCAGCAAGGTGGCCAAATGCTGCTTCGTATTGAAGATACAGACCAAACCCGTTATGTTCCGGGAGCGGAAGAATATATTTTAGAAGCGCTTGCATGGCTTGGCATCGAGATTGATGAAGGAGTGCAGGTAGGAGGCCCGCATGCGCCGTACCGCCAGTCGGAAAGAAAACCAATTTATCTTGAATATGCAGAAAAGCTGATTGCCGACGGCAAGGCGTATTATGCATTTGATACCCCCGAAGAACTTGATGCGATGCGCAAGCGCCTGGAAGAAGCGAAAGTTGCGGCGATTCAGTACAATGCCATTACACGTCTGGAAATGAAAAATTCCCTGACGCTTTCTCCGGAAGAAACCAAGGCACGCCTTGCAAGTGGTGAGCCTTATGTGATCCGGATGAAGATTATGCCGAAGGAGGATATCCGTTTCAATGACCTGATCCGTGGGTGGGTCGTGGTGCATTCGTCGCAGATTGATGAT
Organism: Dyadobacter sp. LHD-138; assembly: GCF_030929615.1. Taxonomy (GTDB): domain Bacteria; phylum Bacteroidota; class Bacteroidia; order Cytophagales; family Spirosomataceae; genus Dyadobacter. The sequence goes on from NZ_JAVFVU010000034.1 coordinate 65,438, forward strand.
AAGGTTTTGCTTAAATCGGATGGTATGCCGACCTACCATTTGGCCAATATTGTGGATGACCATCTGATGGGGATCACGCATGTAATCCGTGGGGAAGAATGGCTTCCTTCCGCTCCGCTGCACGTTTTGCTTTACAGATATCTGGGTTGGGAAAGCACGATGCCGCAGTTTGCACACTTGCCGTTGCTATTGAAACCTGACGGAAATGGTAAGCTTTCAAAACGAGATGCAGATCTGGGCGGTTTCCCGATTTTCCCGTTGCAATGGACAGATCCAGTGACGGGCGATATCGCGAAAGGCTTCCGTGAAGAGGGTTATTCTCCTGAAGCAACTGCTAATTTTCTGGCCTTGTTGGGTTGGAATGCAGGAACGGAACAGGAGATTTTCAGCATGGATGAACTGATCAAACTTTTCAGTTTTGAACGTGTTCATAAGGCCGGTGCACGATTTGATATCCAGAAAGCAAACTGGTTTAACCAGCAGTATCTGAAACATAGAGACGATGCCTCGATCGTTGCCGAAATAAAACCGATTTATGCGGCTAAGGGTATTGAAGTAAGTGACGAGCAGGTTCTTCAGATTGTACATTTGTTGAAAGACCGTGTACATTTTACCAAAGAAATCGTGGCGGAATCCGTGTTCCTTTTCAGCGCTCCGGAAGTTTATGACCAGGATGTGGCTGTAAAAAAATGGAATGAGGAAGCTGTAAACGCGATTTCCGGTTTTAAAGAAGCCCTTGAAGGATTTGAAGGCGATTTTCTTGCCGATGCTATCAAACATGTGCTTGCGGCTAAAATGGAAGCGTCAGGGATTAAGATGGGGAAAATCATGCAGGCGCTGCGTCTTGCCGTGACGGGTGCCGGAGCCGGGCCTGATCTGATGGTGATCATGGAGATTTTGGGGAAACAGGAAGTAATAGGCAGACTAGCCCAGGCATTACACCGTTTGCCTGCCCAAATTCGCCTGGCATAACTGTAAAATAACCGTTCGATCAATTTACTTTGGCAATCGGTATGCGGTGATATAATTTCGTAACAGTAATTTATTTTACGGGTCCTGACACCAAAAGTAAAGGGCCGATAGCCAATAAAAATTATGGCCAAAAAGAAACAACCCGACGCTGCCAAACCAGCAAACGAAAAACCTCGTGTCCATAAGGATTTGGATGGTTTTGATATTCAGATCAATTCATTTGGTGAGATCACAACCAGTTTTGATATGGATCGTATCAACCAGTTTTTGAACAAAAATGTGGATGATAAGAAACTTCGCGACCGGGAAGATATTCCGGGAAGAAAAACGAAGAAATCCAAGGCTAAAAAAACGGAGGAGGAAGAAGAGGAGGAGGAATAGAGAATAATGGTTGTTTACGACATACCTGCGTGATTTACTGACAACATATAAACTTTTAAGTTACAATGATCTCACACGAAATTGATTACAAGATTATCGGCGATGATATCCAAATCGTGGAAATAGAACTCGATCCAAATGAAACTGTGATCGCCGAAGCTGGTGCGATGCTTTTCATGGAAGATGGTATTCAGTTTGAAACCAAGATGGGAGATGGATCTGAGGCCAACCAAAGTATTATGGGTAAGATCTTTCAGGCTGGGACCCGCGTACTTACCGGTGAATCTCTTTTCATGACGCACTTTACAAACCGTGGCGTTGGCAAGAAAAAGGTCGCTTTCTCGGCTCCTTATCCCGGAACGGTTATGCCGATCGATCTTTCCAAAATTTACGGCAACGAACTGATCGTGCAAAAAGACGGATTCCTGTGCGCTGCATTAGGCACCAGCATGAAAGTCCACTTTAACCAGCGTTTTGGGGCAGGTCTTTTTGGTGGTGAAGGATTTATTCTTCAAAAACTGAAAGGTGACGGAATGGCTTTTGTGCATGCCGGTGGTGTGGTGATCGAGCGTCAGCTTAACAATGAAACCCTTCGTGTGGATACCGGGTGTGTCGTTGCTTTTGAACAATCTTTGAGCTTCGATATCCAGCGTTCAGGTGGATTGAAATCCATGGTGTTTGGCGGTGAAGGCATGTTTTTGGCGACGCTTCGTGGAACCGGTCGTGTCTGGATTCAATCGATGCCAATTTCAAAACTGATTCAGCGATTAGCTGTCGGCGGACCTAACGCGGGGAAAGAAAGCGGTTCTGTAATTGGCGGATTGGGAAGTTTATTTGAAGGCCGATAAAGTTGATTTAACATCATCTGATTGTGATAAATAAAAGAGCTGCTCTGATTTTAGGTCGGAGCAGCTCTTTTGTTGTAGTCATCGCAGCAAAAGGCTGGCCTCTTGCTGCGATATATTTTTATTGTAGTGGATAACCAGGGTTCTGAGGTTTCAGATTCGGGTTATTTCTCATCTCCTGAACGCCCAATGGGAAGAGCAGATGTTTTTCTTTTAACTCTACTCCGGATCCTACGTTCAGGTTAAGGTGTCCTACGAAATTATCAAAACCTTTGGTTTTTTCATTGAACACTTTACGCAAGCGAACCATGTCAAACCAGGTGATGCCTTCATAGCAGAATTCATGCCAGCGTTCTTTCCAAACGGCTTCGCGGAAGCTGGTTTGTGAATAAGTTCCCATACCTGGTGTGGTAAGCTGAGCGCGGTCACGGATCTTCTTAAATGCATCGTATGCTTCCTGATTTACGCTTCCAACTTCATTTTGTGCTTCGGCATATATCAACAGCACTTCGGCATATCTGATCAGGTTTACATTCAGGTTATTCAACCTGGTCGGTGTAATGCCTGGTCCTCCTAATGCATTAATATTGAAATACTTGAAGACATAAGGAGCTTCCAGTTCAAAGGGCGCACCCGTTCCGTTGAGAAAATATGAAGTGTAAAACCATCCATCCTGATTTTTCTTACGGAGGTCATTCGCATCATATGTTTCATAGAAAGATGTCGTGGGAACAGTGCTTCCCGTTCCGCTCGGACCAGAATAAGTAACTGGCTTAAAGTTGGGGAAGAAGTCATTCAACGGGAAACCAGCCACCGAAGTATTGTACTGTATCTGGAATAAATGCTCAACCCTGTTCTTCAAATTCTCCTGGTGTAATTCCCGGTAAGTTGGGAACAGGTTTACGACAGCTGGATTCGCTTTTGCGTAAGTGATTACTTCGAGTGCTTTGTCGGCAGCAAGTTTGTAATGCGATGCTCCCTTGCTAAGCGGAAAGCCTGCCATCGTGAGGTATACCTTTGACAATAAAGATTTTACTGCCATTTGTGTAGCTCTTCCCGTGGTAGCTGTTACCGGAAAACCGGCTGCTTCAGCCGCTAGCAGATCTTCCACGATCAATTTGTAGATTTCTTCCTGTGGCGCTTTGCTCGGGCTAAAATCCTCCGAATCAGGCGTTTGTGGTTTGGTGATCAAAGGGGCATCTCCCCACAAGCGCACCACATTGAAATAGGCCCAGGCCCGAAGGAATCTGGCTTCTCCAATGAGCTTTGTTTTTTGTGCTTCATTGGCAGCGGGGAACGCAATACCAGGGATTTTTGCTATTCCAAGGTTTGCATTGCCAATGATCCGGTACAGCCCATTCCACCAGTTAACGATATGTCCTGTATTGCCGTCATAAGTCAAAGAATACAGGTTGTTTAAGTCGGAGTTTTGGCCGGTTTGGGTGGTCGCTGTTCCGGTTACCGCTTCCAGCATTTGCCAGTTGGCGGAGAAAATACCGGCACCCTCGCCGTAAAACCTGAGTCCTGCATAGGTTGCATTGACGACAGATTCCGCATGATCCGGGATCGTAAAAAAGACATCGGGCTGTAAGTTGGAAGGATCTGTTTCGTCCAAAAAGTCGGAACAACTGGTAGGCCCCAAAAGGATTGCCGCGCCGAGGAACAACTTAGATATATACTTAATGCTATTTAGTTTCATGTCAATTGTCATTTAAATGATTCAAAGAGTCAATCTGTTAGAACGCAACCTGTAAACCTGCCGTGTAGGTAGTCGGCTTTGGATAGCTATGCCAAATCATCCCTTGTGAGAAAACGTTGTCTCCATCTCCACCGCGGATTGGAGTTTGTTCCGGGTCGCCGTGAGGGTATTTACTGATCAGGAAGAAGTTCTGAGCGGATACGTAAAGTCTCAGTTTGCTCATTTTTAGCTTGCTTGCAATTTCTGTCGGGAAGGAATAACCCAACAGCAGGTTCCGGCCGCGGATAAAGGATCCGTCAAAGATCCAGCGGGTATCCACATTGGTTACATAACCTGCTTTTGTATCGCGTAGCTGTGCGATCGGCGTATTCTGGTTCGTAGGTGTCCAGGCATCCAACACCGTTGCATAGCTGTTGGCTAGCGATACTCTATCCTCACTGGCATGAAGGTTCATGTCCATCAAGTCGTTACCATAAGAAAACTGGACGTCAAAAGTAAGGTCAAAGTTGCCATAGCGAATGGTGTTCGTCATAGATCCCCATCCTTTTGGGCTACCATTTCCAATGATACTACGGTCTGCATCGGTGATGGCACCATCGCCATTAACGTCTTTGTATTTAATGTCACCAGGAAGCATTTTCAGGTTGCCGCGATAGCTGGTGAACTTGGCTGCTTCATCTCTTTCAGCTTCTGACCATGTTCCCAAACGGGTAAGTCCCCAGAAAGCACCCACAGGTTCTCCAATGCGTATGATGCTTGTTTGGTTGGTAATGGAAGGGCCACCCACACCAAAGATGTCGGAAGGTGTGGCAAGCGACAATACTTTGTTACGGTTAAAGGAAATGTTAAAACCTGTGTTCCAGGAGAATTTAGCTGTTTCAACGTTGACAGTGTTTAAAGTAAATTCAAACCCTTTGTTTTCCATTGAACCAACGTTTTTCCGGATGGTCGCATAGCCACTGGTACGGGGAACCGGCGCATCCAATAGCATGTCAGTTGTTTTTCTATAGTAGTAGTCTACTTCCAGGGCTATTCTTCCTTTCAGGAAACTAATTTCCAAACCTGCATCCGTTTGTGCTGTTTTTTCCCAACGTAGATCGGGGTTGGGTAGTCTGTTGATACCCGTACCGCTCACTCTGCTCTCACTAAATATAGTGGAGTAAGTGGAACTCAAGAGAGGGAGAGAAGAATAAGGTGGGATCTCTGAGTTACCTGTAAGTCCGTAGCTGGTCCGTACCTTCAAATTAGAAATTATGGAATTTCCTTTTAAGAAGGCTTCATCAGAAACCTTCCAGGCCAAAGCAGCAGAAGGGAAGAATGCAAATTTATGATCTCTACCGAATTTAGACGATCCATCCGCACGGCCCGTAACGGTGAACAGATATTTTTCGTTTAAGGAATAGTTCAGACGTCCAAAGTAGGAGTTAAACGCAAAACGTGAGGCTCCGGATACGTAGGGATTAGAAGACGGTGCTGTTGCGCCGGCTCCCAGGTTATCGAATCCGAAATAATCGGTAGCGAAGTTTTGAGCACCAACACCCGTAGTCGTGACGTTGGTTTCCTGCCATGAAATACCGGCAAGTGCATTCAGGGAATGAATACCAAAGGACTTATTGTACGTCAGGTAGTTTTCCCATGACCAGAAAGTTTCCTTTCTGTTATCCTTTCTTGCTGTGCCCAGCTCCCCTGGCGTCAGCGTGCGGGTTTGCGATTGGTTTGCTTCCTGCGTGATTACGTTTACGCCCAGTACAGAACGCAACTCAAGCCCCTTGGCAAGGGCCACGTTTCCGTAAAGACTACCCAGCGTTGTTTGTGTATTCAGATTGAACTTGCGACCCATCAGACGGTGTACAGAACTCATGGCTCCTTCAGCACCAGGATAATCACGGTTGTTTGCAAATTCTCCGTTAGGATATTTTACAGGCATAAAAGGGAAATCCTCTACCATTTGACGTGGAACGGCATCACTAATATCTACCAGATTCTCTGCCTGATTGTTATAGCTTAACGTACCGCCGATTCTCAGCCATTTTTTTACCTGGTCATCAATGCTGAAACGGGATGAATAACGTTTCAGATACGAGGTTTTGATTAATCCTTGGTCGTCGCGGTAATTAAGTGACAGCGAGTAAGTGGTCTTGTTGTTGCCACCACTGAAACCTAACTGATGATTCTGAGAAACTCTGTTTTGTGTCGACTCTTTGAACCAGTCCGTATCGTAGTTAGGCGCGTATTTTTTTGTTCCATCCGGATTATTGGTTACTGTAAATATATCCGGGTGTGCTGCCTGTAGAGAAGCACGTCGTACCTGTGGGTCGTGGCTCTTGTACTTGCCTTCTGCCCAACCTGCCGGGTCGAATTTTTCCATATTCTTATATGACAAATCCTCTACATCCAGATATTGTTGTGCATTAAGTACCTTAGCTCTTTTCGGTCCGGCTGTTGGTACGCTTAGATCAAGGTTATAAGTAATGACGCCTTCCCCGGATTTACCTCTTTTGGTGGTAATCATAATGACCCCGTTTGCACCTCTGGCTCCATAAATGGCAGTAGATGAGGCATCTTTCAACACCTCTACCGATACGATATCATTTGGGTTGATAAAGTCAATCGCCTGGCTTTGCTGATTTTGATTTCCCTGCGGCAACATTACACCATCCACCACGTATAATGGGTTATTGGATGAGTTGATCGAGCTGAACCCACGGATACGAACGTTGGAACGTCCACCCGGGCGTCCCGAGTTGATATTAACCTGTACACCGGAAACTTTCCCTTGTAACGCCTGATTCAGTGAGGGCACAGGACGCTCTCTAAGTTCTGCTTCTTTTACAGAACCAACAGAACCCGTTAAATCTGATTTCTTGGCAGTACCATAACCGATAACAACCACTTCACTCAGTGCTTTTGTGTCGGATTCAATTGCGATATCAAGTACGGAACGGTTTCCTACCGCCATTTCCTGGCTCACATATCCTACAAAGCTGAATACAAGAACAGCTCCGCTTTCAGGTACAGCAAGTGTGTAGTTTCCATCGCCGTCGGTGGTAGTACCTGTACTTGTGCCTTTTAGAACGACGTTTACCCCAGGAAGGCTTTCACCTTTTTCCTTATCGGTAACTTTTCCTTTTATGGTTCTGTCAACACTTTTGGCTGCAAGCGCATTGATGTTGATCTTTTCTGCCAAAATGGTGTTCATGCCCACTTTGTTGCCCTGATAAAGAACAACCTGGTTTTCCATCACTTTGTACAGAATGCCGTGTGGCGCAAGCATTTGATCCAGAACTTCTGACAAGGCTTTTGCTTTGGCATTAATCGTTACTTTCATTTCGTTCTTTACCACTTTGCTGCTGAAAATGAAACGAACTTTCGTGGCTGTTTCCAGTTGCAACAATGCACTTCTCAACGAGGCGTCTTTCAGTGCAAGTTCTGTTTTCTGGCTTAACAGATTTTGTTCAAGGCTGTCTTTCGCGTAGGTTCCAAAGGAACACAGCAACGCGAGAAGCATTAGTAAGGTTTTTTGCATCGCTCCTATCGGAGACGTGCTTTTTCTGGTATTGTTACTTTTCATACGGTTGGTTGCTTTAATTATGAAAATGTTAGTACTCCGTCCAAGGCATTTATTTAGTGGAATGAGTCAGTTCAGAAACCTGGTGAGGCAGTTGGAAGTAATACTGGTAGGCTTTTGTTCATACGTTTAATTTAGAGGTTAAATAGAAGATACTGGTTTAAATTATGGATAAGCGCTTAGTCACAACCTGCCCCGGAAAGACGGATTGTGCCGTTGTTGATTGTGTAGGTTGCACCGATGGATTGGCACAAAAGGTCTAGGATCACAGGTAATCTGAGGTTGGTGAAATCGGCGCGCAGAAAACAGTCCTGCATCACTTCATTCTCAAACTCAATCTGAATGGCAAACATTTCTTCCAGAGTACCGGTAACCTGTTTGACAGAAGCCCAGTCGAAATTGATCGTAACGGGTTCCCAAATTTGGAAAGGAGCGGTCGGGACCCGTTTAAATTCATTGAGTTTTCCCGACAGGCAGTCAAACGCCACCTGTTGTTTTGCTTTGATAATCCGTTTCTCTTCCGGGCCGCTCACGGCAACGGTGCCGCTTACCACGGAAACTTCGAAATGCTTGCTCCCTTTTTTGGCCTGAACATTGAAGCTTGTGCCCAAAACTTCGGTGGTCATTTTGCCTGTATGGATGATAAAGGGTTTTGCAGTATTTCTGGTAACGTCGAAAAAAGCTTCTCCTTCGAGGGTTATCTCACGTATTTTGTTTCCATAGCTATTGGAATAAACAACCCTGGATCCTGGATTTAGCCAGACTTTACTGCTGTCGGGTAATTGCTGAAACAGAATCTGGGCGGTTTTGTTTTCCAGATATTTTGTTGCGCTTTCAATACGTGTTATTGGTTGTTGCTTGGCCGACAATGGACTACTCCGAAAGAAAAAGGAAATCCCAAAACCCAGGATGACCGACGCCGCCACATACCAATGCCACTGACGGAAGAGATGTATGGTCAGGTTTTTATTGTTTTCACGCTCTTTGAGTTTTATCTGTGCCCTGATTTTTTCAAAAACAGAGCTTGAGTAACGCCCGGTTTTTGCATCGGGGAATACCGTGTCCAGATCCGGTTCATTCTCAAATGACTGGTACCATTTCTCAACCTCTTCCAGCTCTTCCCGCGTGGAGGTGCCATTCAGATATTTATCCAATACTTCAGATGAAATAGAAGTTCTTTTCATAGATCAATTTGTTTTGGATAATAATAAATTGATTTAGTGCAAAATATTAACTTTTGTACTAGGACGTACCGAAAGGCTCAACACCTTAGTGGAATGATGAAAAAAGATTAAATTTTTTTATTTGATAATATTGGAAGCCCTAAATCAGGTCAATATATTGCTCGAAGGCAGTCAGGAACATGGAAATACAGGAGATAGAATAATCACGAAGCCGGTGACGGATTGTATTCCGTGCTTTTAAAAGATGACTTTCGATGGTCTTGGGAGAAACGTTGGTTTCGCTGGCAATCTGCTGAATGGATAACCCGCTTTCAAATAACTCATATACGTTCCGGCATTTTTCCGGCAGGTCGGAGACACTCTGCTCGTAAGCCGTTTTTAAATCGTTGTAGGCAATTTCTTCATAGGTCGCATACCCGGTTTCTTTTTCGGCGTAGTCTGCCGGGTATTCGGCTACCTTGTTATTCTTGCGGAAAAATGAGATCACGGCATTGCGCAAAGACGTGTGGATGTACGCATCAAACGTTTTAGCAACTATGATCTGGTGTCTTTTGAACCATATAGCCACGAAAAGCTCCTGCACTAGTTCTTCCGACTGATCGCGGTCACGAAGTCTTTTGTAGGCATCATTAAGAATCCTGTAAAAATACCGGCGGTACAGTTCTTCAAAAGCAAGGTGATTATCCAGTTTAATTTCGGAGAACAATTCCTCGTCATTAAATTCCATAAACTGAATCCTATTTGTGCTCATAGATGTTACAGTTGTTAGTCAGGATAGGGGAATAAAGTTGTAGAGGTCTATTCCGTATGGCAATATTATAATAAATAAATAGAATATTTAAATGGTATTTTAATTTTAAGATTAAATCGGCGTTGCAAACGTTTGCAAAAAAAAATCTGGACGTCTTTAAGTAACCGTTGTTCGGGCCAGTTTCTGTAAGTAACTCAAAAACATATAGTAATCTCTCCTGCGGTCTTGGATATCACACCTTAATAGTATATTATTGATATTCAAAAGGTCAGCTTTTCAGGAAGGGACGTTTTAATGCATTATACCATATATTTTTTATCGGTTACAAAATATTGGTATTCCTTCACGAACTTCTTTTCCTGCGGGGGAACAGCAGAAAGCGGTCCGCAAGGATTTAATACGGTTTATACTTATTTTTTTGAATCAGCCTGTTTGGTTATCAAAATAGGTTGGCGCAGATGTACCACTCAACTTATGATTTATAAACTTTATTCCTCATCTATGAAACGTGTAGTCAATTCAGTTAGTCATGTTCAATGTAGGTCCTTCTCAAGTTTTACAAAACCCTGTTCGATACTTTTGCTGGCTGTCGTCGTGATGATTTCAGGAAAGAGTTATGGCCAGGGTTTTATGGATGTCACGACAAACCAATTTCAAAATTTACCCGGTTTCGCCTTCGGTGCCACGGCCTGGGGAGATTATGACAACGATGGGCGGCTGGATCTGATGGTCACCGGAAGTATGAATCTGGGCGTGAAAAGTATTCTCTATCAGAATACACCGGCAGGTTTTGTGGACCAGTCTGCTTTATTTGCGAATTTGCCCAATGTACAATTTGGCTCGGTGGCCTGGGGAGATTATGATAACGACGGTCGGCTCGATCTGATGCTTACCGGGGCCGATGTTTCGGGTTTTGTTAGTAAACTGTATCGGAATACACCGGCTGGTTTTGTTGATGCATCTATGGTTTTACCGGATCTGCCAGGACTGGCCTTCGGAACGATCGACTGGGTGGATTATGATAACGACGGTCGGCTGGATTTGCTGCTGACCGGTTTGGGATTTCCTTTGGATGTCAACAAATTATACCATAATACACCGGCAGGTTTTGTCGACGTGTTTAGCACGCTTCCAACCCTTACGGCATTACAATATACATCAACGGCCTGGGGAGATGTTAATAACGATGGCCGTAAGGACCTGCTCATAACCGGTAACACGAATACGACAGGGCCTTTTAGCAAACTTTTTCTTAATGATGCTGTCGGCTTTCTTGAAGCCACAGACTTGTTACCCGGCCTTCCCGGACTTTATGTAGCATCGGTTGCCTGGGGTGATTACGACAACGACGGCAGACTGGATCTGATAGCGACCGGGCAAACGGAGGACGGGGGCGGTTTTACGGCACTTTACCATAACACACCCGGCGGTTTTGTTGATGTGACGAACACGTTAATCCCGGATGTAATCGGCCAGGCGTATACCAAAGCCCTTTGGGGAGACTATAATAACGACGGGCGCAGCGATCTTTTTCTGGTAGGCTCAAGCACATCGGCCAGCGTGTTGTATGGTAATGAAATCACGGGTTTTGTTAGCAATCCGGAACTTCCGTCCTATCTGGCAACATTAACAGATTTTATACCGTCCTGGGTTGACTTTGACAACGACGGTAAACTGGATTTGTTTACCGTCGGCGGTTTGGGCGGTTTTGGGCAGGACAGTAAGCTTTATAGTAACCAGGCCGTACTGGCCAATACGTCTCCGGAGGCTCCCACCGACTTATCGGCTACGGTAACGGATGTGAGCGCCAAATTAACCTGGCAGCCAGCACTTGATACTCAGACAATACCCACGGGTTTAAACTATAATTTATATGTGAGTGATACACCCGGCGGCCAAAATATTGTTGGCCCGATGGCAGATCAGGCCAACGGATTCAGGAAGATCGTGAAAGCGGGAGGACAGCAAACCCTGGTGGCAGATTTGGCAGGACTAATACCTGATAAAACGTATTACTGGGGCGTGCAGGCAATTGATCCGGCGTTTTCCGGGTCTCCTTTTTCAGAAGAGCGGTCTTTCAAAACATTATCCACATTGCCGGTAACGTTAATCCGTTTTACAGCCGAAAATACGGAAAGCCAGGTCGCCCTGAAATGGAAAACAACCACGGAGATCAACAGTAGCTTTTTTGAAATACAACGGAGTCAAAATGCGAAGGACTGGGCAAAAATCGGTGAGGTTTCTGCTTCGGGAGAAAGCAGCAGTGTTCGTGATTATTCTTTTCAGGATGAAAAACCGTTTTCTGGCAATAATTATTACCGGCTAAAAATGATTGATAAGGATCAAACCTATGCCTTTAGCGGGATTCGTAATGTGCGGTTTGCAGGCAGTCCCGAGATATCTTTTTATCCCAATCCGGTAATGGAACAGTTGACGATCAAAACCAAGGACGGGGAACCAATCAAAAATATTGAGATTGTTAATACCAGCGGGCAGAAGGTATATTATTCTGAATTGAAATCTGACGATCCGATTCTGGTTGGCAAATTTCAAAATGGGCTTTATGGCGTGAAGGTAACCAAGGCAGACGGGCAAGTGATAACGCACAAAATTGTGATCAATCACTAGGAAACAGAAAACGGGTGCTCAGCATTGAACACCCGTTTTCTGTTTATTTCAGGATTTCTTCCAGAAAATCTTCCGGATTTTTTTAGTCAAGGTCAATCACTTTTCCGCCGCTGCGAACGGATTCGTCACAGGCAAACGCAATTTGTAAACTCGTTACAGCGTCCTGAAGGTGATCAGTAAGGTCGATATCTTCTTTAACTGCTTTTAGGAAATAGGCCTGTTCGCGGTTGCAAAGCTCCTGGTGATCTGGTTCGTCTTCCAGGTTAATCCATGAATCTTCCTGAACAAATTCATCCTTTTCATTCAAAGCGGCATGGTGTATACGGATCGATTCCGTTTTGGTATGCGCCTCTACCGAAGAAGATTTTCCGGAACCACCTGCATCTTTTGCTACAATGGAAACGGAACCTTTGGGTCCAATCACGTCTTTCACAAAAAAAGCAGTTTCGCTGATCATGGGGCCCCAACCAGCTTCGTACCAACCCACGGATCCATCTTCAAACCAGATCTGAAGTTGTCCGTAGTTATAGTTTCCTGCCGGAATATCTTCGGTCAACCTTGCACCGATCGCATTCACACGGATTGGTTTTGAACGGGTCATCTGGCACATCACGTCAATGTAATGCACGCCGCAGTCCACGATCGGGCTCAGACTTTTCATCAGATTACGGTGAACTGTCCACATATAGCCATGGCTTTGCTGATTCAGGTTCATACGCATCACCAAAGGTTTTCCAATATTTTGCGCCTCCTGTACAAAACGTTCCCACGACGGATGATGGCGCAGGATATAACCTACAACAACTTTTTTGCCGGCTTCTTTAGCAGCAGCCACCACTCTTCTGGCGCCTTCCACCGAAGCGGCCAAAGGTTTTTCTATGAATACATGAGCCCCCTGCTGCAAAGCCAGAATGGCAAATGCTTCATGGGTATCCGGGTAGGTAGAAATGCAGACGGCATCAGGTTTGGTTTCCTTCAATGCAGTTTCGTAATCATTGAAAAGTGCATAACCGCCACCAAGTTTTTCATTCAAAACTTCTTTGCTTTTTCCTGTGGAGACGATACCGCAAATTTCGAAACCATCCGATAACTGGTAAGCAATTGCATGGGATGCGCCCATATTACCACAGCCGACCACAAGGACGCGCAATGGATTTTCATTAGCTGAAGCAGACATACGAAATGTTAATGTTTAATGGAATTGGGTTGATTAGGAATATGAACGCCAAAATTAGCGATTTAAATCCGTTTAGGGAAAAAATGATGATTCAGGCAGGTCAATCGGTTTTATTGTATTTGTGAATAAAGTGTGTAAAAATTATACTAAACGTTTTTTTAAATGAACTAAAGGTTGCATACTGCATCAAAATTACTCCCTCTTTCAGATGCTTTATTATATTAAGAAGTTGACTCTTCCCATCATCATGGGAGCTAAGATGCTTGTATGCATTTTTGTTTTACACAATTTTATCTTGACCGACGCGCAGGCTCAGAAAGCCGCCGCCCCTGCCCGGGTCGATTTTAAGCCTAAACTTGGTGTGATTGACCGTGCCTCGCTGGATATGACAGCCGATTCCGGTGACAGTACCGCCGAGGCAGTTGCACTTTATGATTACGGTGAAGTACGATTTAGTTATACTGAGCGGGTGGGTATTGTGATGACCATGAAATACTGGACAAGGATCAAAATTCTTAAAGAATCGGCCCTTGACCGCGCTTCGGTGTCAATTCCGATTGGCGATGGGGGGAGTTTTGATCAGACAGAGTCCATTAGTGATATTTCGGGGTATACCTATAATCTGAATGGCAATAATATTGAGACGATTCAGCTGCCCAGAAAGTCAGTCGTCAGGGAGAAAGTTTCTGACAAGGTCTGGAATTACAAGTTCAATTTGCAAAATGTCCGGAAAGGCTCCATCATCGAATATTGCTATACCAAAACTACACCGCTTAAATATCAGGATAAACCGGATACCTGGACTTTTCAGGGCAGTATTCCTTTCAAGTGGAGCGAGTATAAAATCACAATTCCTTATTCGCTGTACTACAAGATTACGATGAACGGTTATGTGCCGCTTTATATCACCGATAAAGAAGAAGTGTCCGTCAGCATGGGACTTTCTAAATTGGATGGGCATGGCATGTCTTACCGGTTTGTGATGAAGGATGCGCCTGCGTTTTCAAAGGAATCGTTCATTACCACGCCTTCCGATTACCTGTCGAAGATTAGTTTTGAGTTGGCGAGTGTGAGTATACCCGGAGAAATTGTTCGAACTTATTCTAATAAATGGGAAGATGTTGATAAAACACTGCTGATGAGTGCCGGTTTTGGTGGGCAGTTAAAAAGATATTCCTTTATTAAGGACCTCAAGGAGGAAATTAGCAAGAAGACTTCCGACCCTGCCGAGAAACTGGAAATGGCGTATGCTTATATTCAGCAAAATATAAAATGGGACGAAAATGGTGGCGTTGTATCCAGGGATGGCGTAAAAAAGGCGTTTGAGAATAAGAAAGGCAATGCAAGTGATATAAACCTGATGCTGACCTGCCTGCTGCGGGAACTGGATCTGGACAGCGATCCGGTGGTGTTAAGCACGCGTTCCCATGGCCAGGTTTATGAGGCTATACCTTTACTCGAAGGTTTTAACTATGTCGTGAGCCGTGCGAAAATCGGAGAAAAGGAATATTTGCTGGATGCAACGCAGCGTTATGGATATCCGGGGATATTGCCGGAACATGCATTGAATGGAATTGGCAGGGTTATACCCGACAAAGGAAATGGGTATTTCGTTGACCTTAGCACGAAAACAACGCTTTCAAAACTGGAAATGATCGACGCCGAACTGTCACCTGCTGATGGAACGCTGAAAGGCAACTACATGATTTCCCTTGCGGGATACGAGGCATTGAGGTGGCGTGAAAATTACCTTTCAGAAGCGGACAACGTTTATGCCGATCAGTTGAAGAAACAGCTTCCGGAGTGGGAGATTAACAATGTAAAAATCGGCAACAAAAAGGAGAAATTGCGAGACGCCGTTGAAATGAATTGTAAATTCGAAGTAGACAACGAAAACGCTTCGCCGGATATCCTTTATTTCAATCCTGTGCTGGTCGGAAGGGTCGGTGAAAATCCTTTTAAAGCCTTAACCCGCATCTATCCGATTGATTTTACAAGTGGATTTTCGTCTTCCTTTATCGGGAATTATAAACTTCCGGAGGGTTATTACCTCGAAGAAACGCCAAAAATGGAAATAATAACCTTGCCGGAAAAAGCCGGGAGATTTGCCTATCAGGTAAAACAGGTTGAAAACGTGATCAGTGTGAACAGTATGATCATGGTCAACAAAGCAAAATTTGCTGCCGAAGAATATGATGTGCTTCGCGAATTTTACGACCGGATTGTGCAGAAACATACGCAAACGCTGGTGATTAAGAAAAAGAAATAATCGAATTAGTTATGATCAGTAGTGTTTTAAGTCGGTGGGTTTATCCGGTTTTGTTATGTATCGTTGTTGCCAGCCAGGTTCGTGCGCAGAGCGATTTCAGTTTTGGTAAGATCAATCCGGCACTTTTAACGGATGCCAATGTGGTGATTCGGGCCGATGAAGATTATTTTGAGATTCTTTCGAAAAGTGAAGCTAGATCACACCATCATTTTGTAGTCACGATCTTGAATGAAAAAGGAGAAGAAGACCACAATCAGATGTATGTGAGCTATGACAAATTCACGAAAATAACGGACATGTCCGGAGCTATTTATGACGCCTCGGGTAAGCAGGTGAAAAAGCTGAAAGGTGCCGATATACAGGATTTTGGCTATGGCGCAGCAGGTGACGATATTTCCGATGCCCGGATGAGGATTGCAAATTTTGGCAAGAAGAGTTACGCATATCCTTACACCATTGAGTTCAGCTATGCTATCCGGGACCGGAACATGATGTTTTACCCGAAATGGAAACCGCGGGCCAGGCAAAACACTTCGGTTGAGTATTCATCCTATAAGATCAAGACGCCGGTTGGTTTTACCTTTAGATATAAGGAATACAACGGAGCGCCCGCGGCGGTTAAGTCGGCCGATACGGATGGTTCTCCGATTTATCAATGGACACTAAAAAATCAGCCGGTGGTGTCGGTGGTTTCCTATCCTTTGCCCGATAATGAATATTTGCCCATGGTTCTGACGGCACCATCGGATTTTGAAATTCAGGAGTACGCGGGGAATTTTAACCGCTGGGAAGATTTAAGTAAGTTTTATTACACCTTAAATAAGGATCGTGATGCCTTGCCCGCAGCCACGGTGGTCGAGATTAAATCGATCATTAAGGATGCTAAAACGGATCGTGAAAAAGTGTTATTGCTTTATAAATGGATGCAGTCGAGAAGCCGGTATGTGAGTATTCAGCTGGGTATTGGCGGCTGGCAGACCATTGATGCAACAACCGTAGCAAACAAGGGTTATGGCGATTGTAAAGCGTTGACGAATTTTATGATCGCGTCGCTGAAACAGGCTGGGATAACCGCTCATGCAGCCTTGATCAGGGCAGGTGACGAGCCAGAAATGAATCTTGATTTCCCGAGCAGTCAGTTCAACCACGTGATCGCCTGTGTTATGCTGCAAAAAGATACCCTGTGGCTTGAGTGTACAAGCCAAACGACTGCCGCCAATTTTATGGGTTCTTTCACCGGTAACAGGCAGGCGCTGCTGGTTATGCCGGAGGGTGGAAAACTGGTGACGACCCATTACTACGATTCGTCGCAAAATAGCCGGAATCGTCAGGTTAAAGTAAAAATGGAGGCGAACGGAAATGGTCATTTACAGGTCAAAACGGTTTACGGCGGTTTGCAGCAGGAAACGCGGGAAAGTCTTTTACATAACTATAATCAGGAGGAGCAGCGGAAATGGCTGTTGAGCCATCTTGAATTGCCAGATATGGAGCTGGAAAAATTTGAGTTTGAAAAAGGGAAAGATCATGTCCCGGTAATTTCAGAAAAAATTGATCTAAGGGTACGTAACTGTGCAACAAGAACGGGCACGCGGTTGTTTGTAAAACCGAATTTACTGACCCGGTCCATCGAACTTCCTGCCAACACGGAGGAAAGAAAAGAGGACTTTTATTTACCGCTTACCGATTTTAACCTGACCGACTCCGACAGTGTAACGTTCGACATTCCCAAGGAAATGAAGCCGGAATCTTCTCTTCCGTCTTTTCAGGTTGAATCTGCCTTTGGTTCTTACAGTGTGAAAACGGTTTATGAAAACAATACCCTTTCTTACGCACGAAAGTTGTCATTGAAAGGCGGACGCTTCCCCGCCGCGGATTATCCCAAATGGATCGATTTCGTAAAAAAGATGAGAAAAGCGGACCGCGCTCAGGTTGTTTTTATTGAGAACAAAATTTAGGAACCCGTGGTTGTAAGAAACCGGAATTATTTACCGTGTTTGAATAGAAAAAACGAATATATATTTACCGGAAATATCTTTTGCAGTTGATTCATTGTTTTCGGACGATGGGTCAGCTGCATTTATGTTAAAATCTGTTTATTATTGATTAATACCTGAAATGTTTCGGGGGAATTCAGCATTTACCTTTGTTGAAAATCAGATTCATTTATTTTATCAATACATATATTATGAACAAGGCATCATGGCAGGGCATTTTTCCTGCGCTCGTAACACCATTTACGGCGGACGATACAATCGATTTTGATCTTTTTGAAAAGAATCTTCTTGCTCAGGTCGAAGCCGGGATTACAGGCGTTATCGTAGCGGGTTCACTGGGCGAAGCCAGTACGTTGACAAGAGCGGAAAAAAATGAGCTGGTGAAATTCGCGAGAAAAACATTGGATAAAAGCCTTCCGGTTGTTTTGTGTATTGCCGAGCAATCTACGGCCGAGGCGGTTAGTATTGCAAAAGAGGCTGAATCGATCGGTGCGGACGGATTGATGGTGTTGCCTCCGATGCGTTACAAAGCTGACGACAACGAAACGGTCGTGTATTTTTCAACGATCGCTAAAAATACTTCGTTGCCATTGATGATTTATAACAACCCGGTTGATTATAAAATTGAAGTGACGCTTGACATGTTTGAGCAATTGTCTGCCTACCCGAATATTCAGGCGATCAAAGAATCGACACGGGATGTCAGCAACGTAACCCGTATTTTCAACCGTTTTGGGGATCGTTTCAAGGTTTTCTGCGGCGTGGATACGCTGATCATGGAAGAAGTGATGCTGGGTGCTGACGGTGTTGTCGGTGGTTTGGTGGATGCTTTCCCAAAAGAAACCGTTGCGATTTTTAATCTTGTCAAGGCAGGACGTTATCAGGAAGCATTGGCCATTTACAGATGGTATCTTCCTCTTCTGGAATTGGACATTCACCCTAAACTGGTTCAGAACATTAAACTTGCCGCCACACTTATGGGTATCGGGTCGGAATTCGTGAGAGCACCGCGACTGGTTCTGGAAGGTGCGGAAAAAGAAAGTGTTTTGGCCGTTATTAACAAAGCAATCGAAACACAGCCTGTGTTGCCGGATTACCTGAATCTTACCGTGGATTCATCTGTGGCATAATCGTAAAATTATGAAATTTTGGCTCCATTGAAGCCTCCTGTATAAGGAGGTGTTGATGGAGTCAAACGTGAAACGTATCATCCTGATTTTCCAGCAATGGAAGGTTATGAGCGAAGCAATATCAATTTAGAGTAAACGGACTGAAAAATAATTCTTTAATTGCTGATAGTTAACCACTAAAAGCTGCAAAATATGAATGTTTCAAAAGAAGAATTAGATAATTTAGTAGGGAAAGCACAGGAAGCTTTTTTGATTATTAAAAATTTACCGCTCGCCAGACGAATCGCTTTCATGCGAACCGTTGCTGACGAAATTGAGGCGCTTGGTCCGGAACTGATCACGACGGGCCAGGCGGAATCTCACTTGCCGGAAGCCCGTTTACTTGGTGAAAAAGGCAGGACGATTTTTCAATGGAGAAGTTACGCCGACGCCGTGGAACGTGGTGATTCGCTGGACGCGAGTATTGACACCGCCAATGCGGAACGTACACCTCCAAAACCTGATCTAAGAAAAACAGCAGTTCCATTAGGTCCTGTTGCCGTTTTTGGAGCGAGTAATTTTCCATTTGCATTTTCAACAGCCGGTGGCGATACGGCCAGTGCTATTGCAGCGGGTTGCCCTGTTATTGTAAAAGCGCACGAAGGGCATCCAAAAACTTCCGGAATTATGGCAGACGCAATAAGCCGTGCCGTGGTGAAAAGCGGTATGCCGGAGGGGACTTTTGCACACGTATACAGTTCGGGTTATGAAACCGGACAGCAGCTGGTTAGTCATCCGCTCATAAAAGCAGTCGGCTTTACGGGTTCTTATCGTGGCGGAAAGGCACTGGTTGATTTGGCGAATGAGCGTGCTGAACCGATACCGGTTTTTGCAGAAATGGGTAGTGTGAATCCGTTGTTCTTGTTACCAAACAAGCTCGTAACGGCGCCTCAGGAACTGGCGAAACAATATGCAGGATCGTTGACCCTGGGTGTTGGACAGTTTTGTACAAATCCTGGATTGGTCATCGGTATTGCAGGGGGAGAACTGGATAAATTCATTGAGGCTTTGAAGGAAGAGATTGTCAAAATCGCTCCCGCTTTCATGCTGAATGAAAAAATTGCAACCGGTTATGCCGAAAACCGTGAAAAGGTAATTGGTCAGTCGGGTGTGGAAGTATTGGCCGTTTCAGCTACGGAGGCTGGACACGGACAGGGTTTGCCAACTGTTGCTTCGGTCGCGGGTGTCGAATTGCTCGTCAATCCGGCGTTGCTGCATGAGGTATTCGGGCCGTTTGCGTTGATCGTTCAATGCAAGGATGTGTCTGAAATGCTGGCCGTGACTGAAAAACTGGAAGGGCAGCTGACCATTTCACTTTTTGCAACAAATGAAGATCTTGAAGCCCAGGAAGAGATTGTTTCATTGGTACAAACCAAATGCGGACGGATATTATTTAACAATTTCCCGACGGGTGTAGAAGTTGCCAAATCCATGCATCATGGCGGGCCGTTCCCTTCATCAAGCAATGGTGCTTATACATCTGTTGGTGCTGATGCCATTAAGCGTTTTGTAAGACCGTTGAGTTTTCAGAACTGGCCTGATGCGTTTTTGCCAGACGAATTGAAAAATGCCAATCCGCTAAATATATGGCGGACGGTGAATAACGAAAAAACGAAGGAGGCTGTCGGCGATCAGCTTTCGGCCATCGGTTAATGTGTTTTTCACCAGCATTTCAAAGTATTTAAAAAATATTAAAAGCCAGGGGCACCAAGCCGACAGCTGATTGCCGACGGTCGAAAGCCAATAATATATGCGTAAAACTTTTTTCTGTATAGATGCCCATACTTGCGGCAACCCGGTCAGAGTGGTTGCCGGAGGCGGGCCGTTATTGCAAGGTAACAGTATGATGGAGCGCAGGCTTCATTTTTTAAAGGAATTTGACTGGATCAGAAAAGGACTCATGTTTGAACCACGCGGACACGACATGATGAGCGGGAGTATCCTCTATCCGCCCGTTGATCCGGAAAATGACATTGGCGTTTTGTATATCGAAACAAGCGGCTGCCTTCCGATGTGCGGACATGGAACAATTGGAACGGTAACCATTGCCATCGAAGAAGGTTTGGTTACACCGAAAATTCCCGGAAAGCTGAGACTGGAAACACCCGCAGGACTTGTACTGGTAGAATATGTGCAGGAGGGGAAAAAAGTAAAATCTGTAAAACTGGTTAATATAAAATCATTTTTAGCAGCTGGAAAACTGACCATTGAATGTCCTGACCTGGGAACATTGACGGTGGATGTATCTTACGGAGGAAATTTCTACGCGATCGTGGATCCACAGGAAAACTTCAAAGGACTGGAACATTATACCGCAGACCAGCTGATCAGTTGGAGCCGTGTTTGCCGGAAACGCATGAATGAGCAATACACGTTCGTTCATCCTGAAAACGAGCATATCAACGGATTGAGCCATTTTTTATGGGCCGGGGAAGTATTAGATCCAACGTCCACAGCCAGAAATGCCGTTTTCTATGGCGATAAGGCTATTGACCGCTCGCCATGCGGAACGGGCACTTCGGCGCGGATGGCACAGTGGCATGCCCAAGGCAAGCTCAAAAAAGGCGATCAGTTTATTCATGAAAGTATCATCGGATCCAAATTTATTGGAACCGTCGAAGATGAGGTTACGATTGGCGATAAACCGGCGATCATCCCGGGCATTGAAGGCTGGGCGATGGTGACAGGGTATAACACCATCATCATTGACGACGAGGACCCGTATGCGTACGGCTTCCAGGTAATTTAGGACCTTTTGGCTGTTAGTTGTTGGCTTTTAGCTTTCGTAATCATCTGATTTACTTTACAACAATAACTGTACAATTAATAATTAACAACTAACCATTAAACCGGTAGCCAAAGCGCAACGCTAACGGCTATTAGCTAAAAGCTATGGACAAACAAAAAGGAAAAGTTGTAATCATCGGTGGAGGTATTATGGGATTGGCCTCCGCCTATTATCTTTTGAAGAGCGGGTGGAAAGTGACGGTTTTGGATAAGGGTGATATGACAAACAACTGTTCCTACGGAAACGCCGGCATGATTGTTCCCAGTCACTTTATTCCCCTGGCAGCTCCGGGTATGATTTCGAAGGGAATCAAATGGATGTTCAACAGCCACAGCCCTTTTTATGTAAAACCCTCGCTGGATTTCTCGTTGATTTCCTGGGGGTTGAAATTCATGAAAAGTGCCACTGCCAGTCATGTTGAGTACGTTGCTCCCTATCTTCGTGATTATCATTTGTTCAGTCGGCAGTTGTACAAAGATCTTGCAAACGAACCCGGTTTTGATTTTGGCCTGGAAACCAAAGGAATCCTGATGCTTTACAAGACGGAAAAAGCCGGAGAAGAAGAAATCCATGTGGGACGTGATGCGCAGAAATTGGGGCTGGATGTCGATATCCTGGATAAGGAGCAAGTTCAGGCGCTGGAACCCCATGCGAATCTTGATGTGATCGGAGCCGTTCATTACCGTTGTGACGCACATTTATATCCCAACGCATTGATTCCGCAGCTGATCAGCTATGTTGAAAAAAATGGTGGTGAAATTAAAACGAACAGCGGCGTAACCGGTTTTAATATCCAGAACGGCGAAGTTAAGGCCGTTAAAACATCAACCGGTGATGTGCAAGGCGATCTTGTGGTGATGACCGGCGGCACCTGGCTTCCTGAGCTTGCGAAGCTGGCCGGGCTGACCATTCCCGTGATGCCCGGAAAAGGGTATTCATTTATGGAGCGGAACGATGTACATAAGATCATCCATCCCTCACTGCTGATTGAAGCAAGGGTGGCGGTAACGCCCATGAACGGGCAGGTGCGCTTTGGCGGAACCATGGAGATTGCGCCGGTAAATGACAAAGTTAACATGAACCGTGTGGAGGGGATTGTAAATTCGATACCTGAATATTATTCTGATTTAAAAACTGCGCTGCCAAAAGTGAAGGATATCTGGTACGGCTTCAGGCCCTGCTCACCGGACGGACTGCCTTATCTGGGATACAGCCAAAAGCTGAAAAACCTGATCGTGGCCGGTGGACATGGTATGATGGGCGTAAGTCTGGGGCCGGGCACAGGTAAAATTGTCGCCGAGCTTGCTGACCGAAGCAACACTTCGGTGGACATCTCGATTTATGATCCGCAGCGATATAACTAACAATACGGTAACGCTAAAAGTGCATTAATAGCTTATTTTTCTTTTATGGTTACTTGTTGTACAATGGAAAGATGCTTGTGTAAAGTTTTATCAATCTGTTATTCACTAAAACAATATTCTGATAATAAATAATAGTTAGAATTTTATTAATACCGATCGTGGCGCTTTTAAAAGAAATTGAAGTTTTAAAGTTCTGAAATAATATTGTAGCTTTCACCTGTTAAATATGCCTAAGTAAATCTAACCCTTATATGTCACAAGAAAGTACGTCAGAAAATATTTCTTTTAAACCGTCCCTGGGCCTTGTAGATGCCACCATGTTAGTCGCTGGTAGTATGATCGGCTCAGGGATTTTTATTGTCAGCGCGGACATCACGCGGAATACCGGCAGTGTGGGCTGGCTGATGTTCGTATGGCTTATTACGGGGTTCATGACCTTGACGGCAGCGTTAAGTTATGGTGAGCTGAGTGCGATGTTTCCGAAAGCAGGCGGGCAATATGTTTATCTGAAAGAGGCTTACAACCCGCTGATCAGCTTTTTATATGGATGGAGCTTTTTTACAGTAATCCAGACCGCCACCATTGCGGCCGTTGCTGTGGCGTTTGCGAAGTTTACGGCCTATTTGTTACCCGTTTTTAGTGAAGATCTCGTAGCAATTGATCTCGGATTCCTTCAGATAACACCGGCACAATTACTCTCCATTGTCGTCATTGTTTTTCTGACGTTTATCAATACACGTGGTGTCAACAGCGGTAAGATCATTCAGACGACTTTCACCCTTGCAAAACTGTTAAGTTTGCTTGGGCTTATCGTTTTTGGTTTGCTTTTCATGAAACCGGAAATATGGAGCGTCAACTGGGATGCTGCGTCCATGTGGGATTTGCACAAACTCAGTCTCGACGGAAGCATCGAATCTTACACAACGTTTGCTGCATTCGGAGCCATTGCCGCTTCGATGGTAGGTTCTATTTTTAGCAGTGATTCCTGGAATAATGTAACTTTCATTGCAGGAGAAATCAAGAATCCGCAGCGTAACATCGGGTTAAGTCTGGCATTGGGAACAATCATCGTAACGGTTATTTATGTAATGACCAACGTGATGTATACCGGCGTTCTGTCATTGCCTGAAATTGCATCAGCCGATAAAGACCGTGTGGCAGTAGCGGCATCGCACGTGATATTTGGGAATTCAGGAACGGTCATTATCGCCATTATGATCATGGTTTCGACCTTTGGCTGTAACAACGGATTGATTATGTCCGGTGCCCGTGTTTACTATTCGATGGCTAAGGATGGTTTATTTTTCAAAAAAGTTGGGCAGCTGAACAAGAATTCAGTTCCTGAATTTGGCCTTTGGATCCAATGTGTTATTGCCTCGCTTTGGAGTTTAAGCGGGAAATATGGAAATCTTCTGGATATGATTTCGTTTGTTGTGGTTGTGTTTTATATGCTGACGATCATCGGAATTTTTATATTACGTAAAAAGAGACCCAACGCAGACAGACCTTACAAAGCTTTCGGTTATCCGTTTTTGCCGATTATTTATATCGTGATGGGAATTGCCTTTTGTGTACTGCTTATCATTTTTAAACCTGAGTATACCTGGCCAGGATTGATCATCGTATTATTGGGTATTCCGGTTTATTACCTGATTGCGAAAAAAGAAATTGTAGCTGGTGATAACTAGTTAGGCCTTCCTTGAAAATTCTCCAATCGATCTCCTTGGCTCATATTTCCAGGATTGGATTGGGGAGTTTTAATTTACGATTGGGTGCGGCGTATCGGGAAAGTACAATTGTGTCGACT
>NZ_JAVFVU010000035.1 GCF_030929615.1 Dyadobacter sp. LHD-138
TATACCTTGCGTCTGCCACTGATCGTACAGATCACGCATTTTTTCTGTCTCATTTTTCATGAGGCAAGATTACCTGATATCCAGATCCGTTCAAATATGGTGTTTATCGGACGCATACGGATAGTGTCCGTGCATAATCCAGATGAACAACAGAAAATGAAAGTTAAGCAGGTCGATTTACCAAATCGAAGTTTGTTCAGATTTATTTTGACGAAATATCAATTTCTCCATTTTGGTAGGTCAATACCAACCACCTCGATTTTGTAAATTTTTACACACTGAATAAATAAGTAATTCGAATTTTACGCGACCAATAACCACTCCCCAGAAATATTAAGCTTGATTCTATGCGAAGCATCTCTTTTTAATTTATCCACAATTTTAACATAAATCATGGTGGTTTTGATATCGCGATGTCCAAGCAATTTTGAGACGGTAACTATATCAGTTCCAAGGACCAACTGAAGCGTGGCGAAAGTGTGTCTGAAACAATGAAATGTGATATGCTTGTCTATACCTGCTTCTTTCAGCCAATCCGGTAGCACCGTGTCTACAAGATAATATTTCAGTCCTTGAAAAACTTTGCCATTACCTTTTTCTTCCAGAAGCGCGTAGGCCTGATCTGAAAACGGCAAAAACTCTGCACTCCCTGTTTTATCAGTCGAGAACTGAATATAGCGGTTCCCGGCAGATCCCCGTAATTCACTCCACTCAAGTGTATTGATGTCAGAGAACCTCAAACCTGTTAAGACTGAAAACAAGGAAGCTTTTTTGACTACTTCTGACTCACACTTCGTATTAGCCAATTGTTGTAATTCATCCAGAAACAAAAATTCGCGATGAGTATCCTTGGGAGAGATACTTTCAACCATCTCTCCTACATTGCTGGACAAAAATCCTTATTTATACGCTTCTTTCAAAGTTGCCTTAAACTTCGCAAAATAGCTAACCGCTGTATTTATCGAAATTTCCCTACCTGTCCTGCCAATACCCGGAGCGGATAGCAAATAGTCTGCAAATTCTTCACAAAACGTTTCATTGATTTGCGGAAAAAGCACTTTCTCACCTGCAAAACTCTTAAAATAATTTAAAGCCATCCGCCAGTTCTCACTGTTGGAAGATTTTCGTTTTGATTTTTGATCTTCAAAAAAACTAACGAAATCACCATTAAGTATCCTTCCAGACAAGAAGTCAAACCGCCGGTTTTGAACTTCAAGTTGTCTTCTGGCACGAATCGTTTCAGCTAACTCAATGGTTTCTTTATCATGAAGTCTCTCAAGCTCGGTTTTAGGCTTATCATAATCAAATAATGCTTTCTGGCCAACCTGCCTGTATCAGGATGAACTATCGGAGGGTATATGTCTAGAAACAGAGTGTTTCTTCCCTTCCCTATTGCTTTTCGTCTTAGTGTTACCTTGCTCACAGTTCCTCCCCTCCTTTCTTCCCTCTTAATATTCTGTCAACTGCTTTTTTTGAAACATAAATGTGTTTATCGACTTTAAGTCTCGGAACTTCGCGACGATTAAAAATGCCATATAACAACTCACGTCTTTTTCCAAACATCATCACACATTCTTCGATTGAATAACAATCTGCCACTTTAAGACCTTTATTCGCCAAACGTAAATTTGCCTTTCGCTCAGCATCATTACCCGCAGATTTTGGTTCCCTAAATTTACGAAACAATTTATTTACAGCCTCCTTTGACAACAATATTTCTTTCCCAATTTTAACCTTGGGAATATTATTCTTTTTAAGGTATGTATAAAGTGCATCCCGTGATTTTTTAAAGACGGGCATCAATTCTGCTATTCTATAACCTACATCAAACTCACCATGAATTTCATCATCGATTTTCCTGGCTTTTTCCTTGACCGGCCTATCTTCGATAAGATTCGGTTGCTCAAATAAAGCTAGAAAGTCTGATCGAAGTATCCTGGTTTTTCGGACTGACAATTTGGTTGATTTAAGCCGGCCACTATTTATCATATCGTAAATAGCGCTCTTTGACGATTTCAGTAACTTAGCAACATCCTCGACGGTTAATATCTCTTTTGCTAAAAGAGAGGTTTCTGGTTTAAAATTTAGATCATTGGTCTCAAGATTACTCCGCTTTATCTTTTCATTTTTTATTTTCAACTTATAGAATTTACGATTGCATTGCAACCCGCAAAATCTTGTTACAGTCTTCTTCGCCGTAAACTCATTGCCACAAAATTCACACTTACGTTTAACAGCAATATTACTACTCATAAATACCAATAAGTTTAAATAAGTTAATTTAAGTAGTGTTAATATACAACATACGATGAATTATATGTTATATATTTTGAACTAGCGTCCTTGAGGGACAAATAGGGGACAAATATAATCAAAATAGCAGCAAATAATCAAAAATAAACGGTTGAAAATTT
The DNA here is from genome assembly GCF_030929615.1 of Dyadobacter sp. LHD-138. Taxonomy (GTDB): domain Bacteria; phylum Bacteroidota; class Bacteroidia; order Cytophagales; family Spirosomataceae; genus Dyadobacter. Next base: position 2,415 of record NZ_JAVFVU010000035.1, read on the forward strand.
TGACTAATAGCCTAATTTTAAATCGTCTATTTATTTTTACTTACAGTTACTTTGTGCTCTTATTTTCCAATACAAAACTTACTAAAAATATTATCCAGCAAATCATCCGTCACAATCGTTCCTGTTATTTCCCCCAAATGATGCAACGACAACCGGATATCCTGTGCCAGAAAATCCCCAGTGATTCCCGTGTCCAAACCATTGATCACTTCGTTCAAAGCATCCTGGGTTTTCAGTAAATGTTCGTAATGGCGAAGGTTGGTGACAACGGTATCCGTAGCAGACTGGCTATACACGCGAGCGACCAGGGTATTGGTCAGCGCCAGGAGCCCTTCCTGCGTTTGGGCGGAAATTCCTATCATTTCAGGATTATCGGTCTGTAACTTGGTCAAAATTCCCTGATTGATATCCAGTTTATTTAGTACCCAAAGGATATCCTTTTTGCCCGAAAGCTCTTTTGCCAGCTGTTTGTTTTGCAAATACGTTTCTTCACTGTCGGAAAGGAAAATGACGATATCGGCTTTTTCCATCGCCCCACGGGAACGTTCAATACCAATCGATTCAACCAGATCGGTCGTTTCGCGAATACCGGCCGTATCAATAAACCTGAATTTTAATCCTTCCAGCACCATTGTGTCTTCAATCACGTCACGGGTTGTACCGGCCACACTGGTTACAATGGCTTTTTCTTCATTTAAAAGCGCATTAAGCAATGTTGATTTTCCAACATTGGGCGAACCGACAATCGCGACCGGAACGCCTTCTTTCAACGCATTTCCGAAATCAAATGATTCGATAAGCGGTGCGATTGTCTTCCGAAGCTTGATAATCAATTGCCTTAAATCGTCGCGTTCCGCAAATTCAACATCTTCTTCACCGAAATCCAGTTCAAGCTCGACTAGAGAAGCAAAATGAATCAATTCTGTACGTAAGGATGCCAGTTTCTTCGAAAAACCTCCCCGCAGTTGATTCAAAGCCGTTTTGTGACTGGCCTCTGAATCCGCAGCAATAAGATCCGCAACGGCCTCAGCCTGCACCAGGTCAAATTGTCCGTTTAAAAATGCACGTTGGGTAAATTCCCCCGGGCGTGCTATGCGCGCTCCTTTTTTGATCAGGAGTTTGAGGATTTGTTTAATGATATAATCAGAGCCGTGGCAGGAAATTTCTACGGAATCTTCTTTCGTAAAAGATTTTGGTGTTTTAAAAACCGTAACCAGCACTTCGTCAATAAGCTCACTTTCGGACTGAATTGTCCCGAAATGTGCAGTATGACTTTCAACCTGATTCAGGTTTTTTCCCTTAAAAATTTCGTTTACTATACTTATTGAATTAAGTCCGGAAACGCGTATTACCCCAATTGCGCCTACACCCGATGGTGTTGCCAATGCGCAAATTGCTTCCTGTTGATGTATTGGATTATTGATCATAATGCAAAGATGGCATGCAGTCGGCAATTATTTCAGGATTTATTTTGTTACATCCTATCTTAGTACCCAATTTTATACATTGCTTATTTACTTTTTGAATTTTGCTAACTGAAACATTACCCATCGTCACCAGTCAGCTTCCTCTCATGGAAGCATTTTACACTTTGCAGGGAGAGGGCCAGCATAGTGGAAAAGCCGCCTATTTCATTCGCCTAGGCGGATGCGAGGTCGGTTGCCATTGGTGTGATGTAAAAGAATCCTGGGACGCGGATGCGCATCCAAAACAGGAGATCAATACAATTGTGGAAGGCGCACTGGCCTACCCTGGCCGACTTGCCGTCATCACCGGCGGAGAGCCTTTGATGTATAACCTCGACGAACTGACGGGCGCCCTGCGGGCTGCAGGCTTTCAAACCAATATTGAAACCTCCGGGGTATGCCCTTTTACCGGACACTGGGACTGGGTATGTTTTTCTCCCAAGAAATTCAAAACGCCGCATTCCGATATTTACGCAAATGCCAACGAGCTGAAAGCGATCATTTATAATAAAAGTGATTTTGAATTCGCCGAAGAACACGCCGCGCTGGTTAACAACGATTGTACGTTATTGCTGCAACCGGAATGGAGTAAACATGAGCAAATGCTGCCTTTGATAATTGATTATATCAAAGACAATCCAAAATGGAAAATGTCGTTACAGACTCATAAATATATGAATATCCCGTAATGTACCGCTTTCTGCTGAGCCTGCTGTTTTTAGTCTGGTTGTATCCTTCACCTGGCCATGCACAGGATGCGCCATTGTCCCGTCGTGGGCGGGAGACTTTTGACAAAGCCCAAAAAGCCTGGCAGGCCAGACAATTAAATGAAGCAATGGTGCTGTTTGAAAAGGTGGAAGAAACCGATCCGGACAATGCCGAACTACATTTGCGACTGGCGCAGATTTATGAGCTGCAAAAAAAAACAGAGCTTACCCGGAAACATTTTCTGCGTTTTGTAACACTCCGGCCTTCCGATCCTCAGTCTTCCATGGCTTACCAATGGCTTGGAAGCAATTTTTTCAATGCTGAAAAATACGATTCATCCATTGTTTATTTTGAAAAAGCACTGGCCTTAGCCCCTGCAAAATCAGGATTGGCACGGTTGGCACAAAAAAGTACGGCCTCGGCCCGTTTCGCGCAGAAAGCCTTGTTGCACCCGTTGAAAGTGCGCAAAAAACCCATGGGCGATACAATCAACTTTCTAAATTCTCAGTTTTTTCCCGTGATGACCGCTGATGATGAAACGCTCATTTTTACGGGTTTGACCGAAAATCGGGACGAAAATATTTATATAACCCACCGTATTCCAGGCGGATGGGATGTTCCCGAGCAAATTTCCAAATCCATCAATACCACCAATAACGAGGGCACATGCAGCATCTCGGCAGACGGCATAACGCTGGTCCTGACTGCCTGCAACCGCCCTGACAGCTATGGCGGATGTGATTTGTATATTTCAAAAAAACAGGGCAACGATTGGAGCGCGCCTCAGAATTTGGGAGAAAGCATTAATTCCCGGAACTGGGAGTCGCAGCCTTCCTTGTCAGCCGACGGACGGGTTTTGTATTTTGCATCGGACCGGCGGGGCGGTTTAGGTAAATCCGACCTTTGGTATTCCGTGCTGAAAGGAAAAGACCTTTGGTCGGAACCGAAGAATCTTGGCGCAGGAATTAATACGCCGGATGATGAAAATGCACCTTTCATCCACGCCAACGGCCGAACACTTTTTTACGCATCAAACGGCTTGCCGGGCATGGGCGGTTTTGATATTTTCCTTTCTCAAAAAGTAGATACCACATGGTCCGTGCCGACAAACATCGGATACCCTATCAATACGCTGGCAGATCAGGTTGCTCTTTTTATTTCGGCCAATGGTAAAAAAGCCTATTACACCGACGACAGCTCGGATAAATCCAAAGGCCGCTCGCTGTTGTATACATTCGATTTGCCTGATACGCTTCAAAACCTGATCACACCGACAAGATATGCCAAAGGGAAAGTTTTTGATAAAAAAACGCAGAAACCGCTGGCATCCAGCATTGAGCTTTATGATCTGAAAAAGCAGGAGAAAGTCGCGGAGTTTTCGTCGGACGCTCAAACGGGTCATTTCCTGGCGGTGTTAAACAAAGGAAGTGAGTACGCCTTTTATGTCTCCAAAAGCGGATATTTATTTAAAAGCCTTACATTTTCGGTAGCAGATTCAGCATCTTCGGTTAATCTGGATATTCCGATGGAAGGGATTGAGAAAGACCGGATTGAGGTTTTAAACAATATTTTCTTTAATACCGGTGCATTTACGCTGGATGATAAATCCAAAGTAGAGCTTGACCTGATGGTTGATTTCCTGAAAAACAACAAACAGATCGGCATCGAAATATCCGGACATACGGACGATGTCGGGACGGATCAGGTCAACCTCGAACTCTCCAAAAAAAGGGCGCAATCGGTGATGAGTTACCTGCAACAGTCAGGTATTGAGGCCGCCAGATTAACAGCCAAAGGATACGGAGAGACACGACCCGTGGCTAAAAATGATTCGGAAGAAAACCGGCAGAAGAATCGTCGGATTGAGTGGCGGGTTTTGTAAGAATATTTGCATAAAGAAGTGAAATTTCGCACTTTTGTCTATAAGCATATGTTACCCTACATGAGTGCAAAATTTCAGCGTAAACTTTTTAGCACACAATTACAAAGAACAGGTTCAACCGGTTCTCCCTTGTACAGACGTTGAATTAAAGAATTTGATTATTATAAGTAAGAAATTAACATGACATCTGAAAAAGTAGATTGCCTTATTATTGGATCCGGCCCTGCCGGTTATACCGCTGCCATATATGCTTCAAGAGCCGGCCTTAACCCTGTCCTGTATCAGGGCGCACAGCCGGGCGGACAGCTAACCATTACCACAGAAGTTGACAATTACCCAGGTTATCCGGACGGAATTACCGGCCCTGAGATGATGATCAATTTTGAAAAACAAGCAAAACGTTTCGGAACGGATGTTCGTTACGGGATGGCGACTGCGGTTGATTTCACGTCTTATCCGCGTAAAGTGATCATTGACGGCAAAAAAGAAATTTTAGCTGATTCGGTGATCATTTCAACAGGTGCCTCTGCAAAATGGCTTGGCCTGCCTGACGAAGAAAGATTAAACGGAAGAGGCGTATCGGCCTGTGCGGTTTGTGATGGTTTCTTCTTCCGCGGCCAGGATGTCGTTGTAGTAGGCGCCGGCGATACGGCTGCCGAGGAAGCGAGTTATCTTGCTAAATTGTGCCGTAAAGTGTATCTGGTCGTTCGTCGTGACGAAATGCGTGCTTCAAAAATCATGCAGAAACGCCTTGAAACGCTTCCAAACATTGAGATTTTATGGAACACAGAAACCGTGAAACTGAATGGTGAAGAAGGTTTGGAAAGTGTTATCGTAAAAAACAATAAAACAGGGGAAGAAAGCGTACTAGAAGCAACAGGATTCTTCGTTGCGATCGGGCATAAGCCTAACACCGAGATTTTCAAAGGATCCATTGACATGGATGAAACGGGATATATCAAAACCGTCAAGGGCTCTTCACATACCAATGTAGCGGGTGTATTTGCCTGTGGTGATGCACAGGACAATGTGTACCGTCAGGCGGTAACTGCCGCTGGTACGGGTTGTATGGCTGCTTTGGATGCTGAACGTTTCCTGATGGAGCGGGAGGTTGAGGTGATTGCTGACGATATCCTTGAAACAAATTAAGAATAACCCGGACAACTCAGACATGTAAAGTCGGGCTACCAGTTTGTGCAAAACACAGTTGGTAGCCCGATATATTAATAATATTTATGAAAGAAAAGCTTATTGTAGGTTTGCTAATGGTCGTGTGTTTGATCCCCTGGAACACGCAAGCACAAGAGCGAGGAAAGTTCAAGAAAAACCCCAAAATTAATCAGGCAGGAAGTAATGCCAACGAAGGCCCAACCAAAGTAGGAACGCCGCAGCCCGAGGACGAATACCAGGTAGAAACCTCTACCTTAAAATTCCAGAGCCAGTTTGAACCCGTAAAACCTCTTAATCCCGTTGTCAGTGAAGATACTGCAACCATTGACGAAGGTGAAACCAATGTCGTGGAAGTTGTCGATTCGCTTCTTGTGGGAGACGAATGGGTAAAATCTGCTGAATATTATGTAATCTGGGACGCCCGGACAATCAATCCATATGGTTTAAGCCCGCTTGATTTTGACGAACCTGTCGATCTGACTTTGTATAATCCTGCTGTAAACCGGATGTGGAGCACACCAATGCCGCAAACACCGACGACGTCTAATTTTAGTTATCGTTGGGGACGCTGGCATAACGGTACAGACCTTGATCTGGAAACAGGTGACACGGTCAGGTCATCGTATGACGGAATGGTCAGGATTGTAGCCTGGGACGGAAGCGGTTATGGAAAATTCATTCTCGTGCGTCATTACAATGGCCTGGAAACACTTTATGGACACCTTTCCAAGCAATTGGTGGAATCAGGCCAGCTGGTCAAAGCTGGTGAGGTGATCGGGCTTGGCGGGAATACAGGCCGTAGTTCAGGTTCTCACTTACATTATGAAAACCGCTACGAAGGAAATCCGTTTGACCCCAGAAATATATACGATTGGGAAAATGCGCAGATCAAATCAGATCACTTTTTGCTGACCAGCAATGCATGGAGCCACCTTCGGGGCGGCCGCGCGACAAAAAGCGAGTTTGACGCAGGTGATGCGCCGGCCGCCTACACGCGTTCGATTTTGCATAAAGTGCGCTCAGGTGATACACTCTCTTCCATCGCGTCAAAATACGGAGTTTCCATTTCGGCTATTGCCAAAAGGAACCGAATATCAACCCGGTCAACTTTACGCCTGGGACAAAAAATAAGAGTCAAATAACAAGGGAAGCCGGATTAATTCCGGCTTTATTTTTACAGTAGCAAAGCAAAACGCCCAATGAAACTTGATATTCTTGCCATAACTGCACACCCCGACGATGTGGAACTTTGTTGTGCCGGTACTTTACTGGCTCAAATGGCACTTGGCAAAAAAGTCGGGATTGTGGACCTTACCCGTGGCGAACTTGGTACCAGAGGTACGCCGGAAGGCCGCATCCGGGAAGCCGCCAATGCCGCAGCCGTCCTTAATATTAAAATCAGGGATAATGTGGGCCTTGCCGACGGTTTTTTCCAGAATATAGAATCACAGCAGAAAGCAATTATCCCATACATCAGAAAGTACCAACCTGATATTGTCATAACGAATGCCATTGACGATCGCCATCCTGATCACGGACGCGGAGCGCAACTGGTAGCCGACAGTTGTTTCTATTCCGGATTAAGAATGATTGAAACTTTTGACGAACTGGGCAGTAAACAGGAAGCCTGGAGGCCGCGCCTTGTTTTTCATGCCATTCAGGATCGCTATATCAAGCCCGATTTCGTTGTTGATATTACTGCTTTCCATGAACTGAAAATTGAGGCGATCCGTGCGTTCAAAAGCCAGTTTTTCAATTCCGAGTATGATGTAAACAGCAATGAACCGCAGAGTTATATCTCTTCCCCTGCTTTTCTGGAATTTATCATAGCCAGAGCCGAGGAAATGGGACATGCCATTGGTGTTAAATATGGCGAAGGATTTACAACACGCCGCATGCTGGGCGTTCAGGACCTTTCGTCATTTATCTGACCGGTTATTGCCACCGGATAACAGAAAAGCCTGAGATCAAATTTTTGATTTCAGGCTTTTCTGTTATTTTGGGGTAACAAACCAGACAATGATCGTTTGAAAATGCTGGATTAAATCAAAAGATTTCGTGACGGTTGTCACTGTAAAAAGCATCATAAGGGCTATTCAAACAGCTTTGTTGTAAGTCTTTTTTTAGACTGCTCATTGTCCATTGTACATGTTCGCAACGATATCAATTACGAATTCCGGCTTGTCTCTCATGATATAATGACCTGTCCCTTTGCTGTTAATCAATTTACGATTCGAAGCCTTAGCAACAAATTGCTCGTGTGCAAGCCGCCAAAGTCTTAACTCCTCTGCTGATTCCCAGGGTGGATTCTCTGCTAAGATATCAATTACCGGAACGGTTGAAGGAAATGAAATTTTACGCATCTCAACTGCGTTCTGCCGGGCATTTTTCATTAACCAGTAAACGCCAATATTTTCTACTTTAAATTTTTGCTTTAATGGCTCATATTGAACCCAGTACTCCCTGGTTTGTTTGTCCGTCCAAAACGCAACATGGTTGGCATCAATGAAAACAGCCCCTTTCACATTTCTAAAATTACGTTCTGCGAATATTGTCGAAAAATATGCTCCCATTGAATGAGCAACCAGGAAGTAATTATGCTCAATATTTAACTTTCTTAAGCCATTTTCTAACGATTTCACCTGCTGCGTTAAGGATATTTGGTTGGAATCAAGTTCACTTCCACCACAACCAGCTCTATCATAAGTAATTAAAGTAGCACCCGTAGCTTTATAAATGGAATCTAATATTTCATTCCACACTGTTAAGTTATCACCACCTCCATTTTCAAATATAATTGCCGGATATTTGCCCACTCTAACATTGAAATGTAGCCTGTGGCCGCCAACATCTAAAAGTGTATCGATTACCGCGTTAGCTGCCAAAGGAACAATAACCTGTTTTCCTTGTGTGAAAGAACAAGAAAGACATAATAGCAGTAGTACTGTGATTTTTAACATTGTAATTTTATCAAAGTAGCCAATTTTGTAAAAATAAACATATAGTAACTGTAATCTACCGGAACAAGCTGAAATATCAATATGTTACATCTTTGCGTATTCAATTTTCGTATATCTTAGAAAAAATAAAGCGGACGATCATGGAAAATAAACTGATAATATGGTCTCTGATGATCTCAGGGTTATGGTTTCAAAGCTGTTATGGTCAGGAACAAAAGGCTAAAAGTCCGGTCTATTCCCACACCGACACCACGAAGGTAAATCAGTCGGATAAGGAATGGAAAAAAGTACTTTCGCCTGAAATTTATAATATAGCCCGCCTGAAAGGCACCGAACGTCCCTTTTCCAGCAAATTTGAAACTTCCAAAGAAATTGGCACTTACTACTGTGCTGTTTGCGGCAATCCGCTTTTTCAAAGCGACACCAAATTTGACAGCGGATGCGGCTGGCCAAGTTTCTATAAGCCGATCAGTAAAACTTCGATTCTTTACCACAAAGACACAAGCCTGGGTATGGTCAGAACGGAGGTAACCTGTGGACGCTGTAAATCACACCTTGGACATGTTTTTGAAGATGGCCCGCCGCCAACGGGATTACGGTACTGTATAAACGGGGTGGTGCTTGATTTTGAGAAAGCCAAAACCGCAGAAAAAGGTTATTCCAAAAAGCAGAAAAAGTCAACAAGCGGGAAATAACCAAAGTTTAAAATACCTTAAAACGGCGCTAAATCGGAAACCCTGATTTTAGCGCCGTTTGCTTTTTGTCCTAAAGACAACCAAAAGTTAAAAAGCGTTAAATCCCTTAGTCGTGTTAGATTACCCGCCGGGACTCCACTAATTTTGGAAAACATGATACTTTTCAAATTGGCCTGACAACTTCCATGCTGCACAACTACTTCAAGATCGCCTGGCGAAATCTTCTGAAACGTAAATTCTTTTCACTGGTCAGTATTTTAGGTCTTTCTGCCGGCATGACTTTTACCTTCCTGATCGGTAGTTACGTATGGAGTGAATTGCAGGTTAATGCAACGCTGAAAAATCCCAAAAATCAGTACATCCTCCAAAGCAAATGGACGGATGAAAACATGGGCATCGAAATTGCAACACTTGGGCCGCTGGGTAAATCACTAAAAGAAAATTATCCAAATCTGGTTGCTAATTACTACCGTTTCGACGGCATAACGGTTGCCGTTTCAAACGGCGATAAACATTTTCGGGAGGACGTGCAGGCGGGAGATTCCACTTTTCTTTCCATTTTCGGTTTTCTGTTGCTGCATGGCGATATAAAAACGGCGTTGCAAGAACCCAATGCAGTAGCGATTACCGAGGAAAAGGCCATCAAATATTTCGGAAAAACCGACGTGCTCGGGCAGACGCTTAATCTGGACAATTTCATTGGACAAAAACAGGAATACAAGATCACGGCCGTGCTCAAAGCGCTTCCGGACAATTCCGTGACCAATCTTTTAAAATCCCCGGCCAGTATTTTCATTCCACTCGGCAGTCTGAAAGGCCGTCAAAATGCGGAAAGCTGGACCTTTCCATACATGATCACCTACCTTGAACTGAAAGAAGGGGTAAAAAAAGAAGACTTGAACAAAGCCATAAATCAGCTTTTAACGACAAACACGCCGGAAAATATCAGGAAGAATCTGAAAGTATATCTGACACCACTAGCCGACTTTTACATGCTGCAAAACAACGGCCTGGCAAGAAAAATGGTTTACACTTTGTCAGGTGTTGCTCTTTTCATACTGTTGATGGCTGTGGTCAATTTTGTAAATATTACGATCGGTAATTCATCTTCACGGATAAAAGAAATTGGTGTCCGCAAAGTGCTTGGCAGCCTTCAAAGTCAACTTATTAAACAATTTCTGGCCGAATCCATCATCCTCGCTGCCGTTGCTATGGTCTGCTCTATTGGCTGCTATGAATTGCTTCGGCCTTATTTTGCAGATATTCTGGGTAGACAGATCAGTTCGTTTTTTGCTTTGCTGCCCTATTCAATCCTGACGGTTATCGCCTTTACCGCAATCATTGCTTTGCTGGCCGGTATTTATCCGGCATTTGTCCTTTCGTCACTTCCCGCCATTGAATCTGTGAAGGGAAAACTCCGTTCGGTGAAGGAAAATATTTTGTTCAGAAGAATCCTGATCGTGGCACAATTCTCCATTGCATTGTTTGTTTTCGCGGCCGCAGCTTTGATTTCCAAACAGGTAAACTATTTTTTCAGTAAAGATCTGGGATACAACAAGGAATCTATTGTATCCGTGGCTGCCCCCCGCGACTGGACACCGGAAGGAGTCACGAAAATGGAATCGATCCGCCATCAAATGGCACGGCTGAAAAATGTATCGGAAGTCAGTTTGTCTTATGAAATACCAAACGGGAATTTTGGAAACAGTAACGGCTTATACAAAACCGGTCAGGATTCCACGCAGGCCGTTTATACACAGATGCTTTCAACGGACGAGAAATTTGCAGATACCTACCAACTTAAAATGCTTGCAGGAAAATTCTTCCACGCCAAAGAAGGAACCTACAAAGCGGACGAAATTGTGATCAACGAAGCGGCTGTAAAAGCGCTGGGGTATCAAAGTCCCCAGGAAGCAATTGGCCAGCAAATACGGATTCATTTCAGCAGTACACCTTTAATCATTGGTGGCGTAACGAAAAATTTTCACTTCGAATCCATGCATCAGCAGATTAAACCATTGGCTTTCGTCCACATTAAAACAACCAGCGTTTACCGGTATCTTTCTTTTAAAATCCCACCCGACAACATTTCCTCATCACTCGTGGATATTGAAAAAAAATGGCGGGAGCTGATGCCGGACGCGCCTTTTGAGTATGTGTTTATGGATGATACGCTTTTGAAACTTTATAAATCGGAAATACAGCTGAAAAAGGCCGCAGGTACTGCCACAATCCTGGCCATTATTATTGTACTGCTGGGAATTCTCGGAATGGTGTCACTTAACGTCTCAAAAAGAACCAAGGAACTTGGTATAAGGAAAGTTTTGGGCGCTTCGGGTGCTAGTATTGTGGTACTTTTTCTCCAAGAATTCGCGATCGTGACGACGGTCGCCTTGCTCATTGCGTTTCCACTTGCCTGGCTGGGTCTCAACAAATGGCTGCAAAATTATGCCTACCGTATTGAGATCGGATGGACAAATTTTGCAGCCATTACGTTTATTTTTGGTTTCATCGTAACAGCCCTTGTCGGCATGATGACATTCCGGGCCGCGCTGATGAACCCGGTTAAGGCCATCCGTACCGAATAAATCAGGTTATTTCCAGACAAAAGAGTCGATGTGACATTCCATCCGGTACATATCAAAGCCCTCGGCCCAAAAATCTTTGGCAACCTCTTTTAGCTCAAAACCTAATTTTTCGTAAAACTTGTAAACAAGCTGCGATGTACGGACCGACACGATATTGATGCCTCCCATTTCGCGGATACGTTCAATCCGGAATTTAGTGAGCTGGCTGCCCAGTCCTTTTCCCTGACTCTCCGGATGAATGATATCCCAGGAAATCCTGATCGTTTCAGGATCTTCGGACAAATTCAGGCCTCCGCAACCCATGACCTTATTTTCCATTTCAACGACATAATAATATTCCAGGTGATTGTCCAGATAATCAATCAAATCCTGCTTTTCATCCGGTGCAAAGTACTCCGGTGTGTTTAACCTCAGCAGTTCCAGCACTGCGGCTTTGTGCTTTTCTTCGTATTTTTTAATCTCCATGCGACACTAATAATTATTGCAGTTTCATAGCCAAAATTGGAAAAGGTTTGCCTAAACCATCCGTTTCCGAACGACTTATTACCTCAAAGCCCATATGCCTGTAAAAATCCACGGCCCTGGGATTTTGCTCATTTACATCAACTTTCGCAACCCCTTTTTCACGGATTGCAAACTGCATCAAAAACGTACCAATCCCTTTTCCAAAAGACGATGGGTGTACAAACAGCATTTCAACCTTATCTTCTGCCAGACCGATAAAACCCGCTATTTCTCCCTCCTTATCCTTAACGCAGAATAAATCCACAGCGTCAAGATATTCACTAAGAATTAGCGGTTTAAAAAATTGAATATCGGCTTCGCCAAGAAAATCATGGCTGGCCCGGACTGATGCTTCCCAAAGTTCTGTAATTTGAAAATAGTCCTCGCGGGATGGTGAATAAATAAAAAGTGACATGCTAAAAGTACCCTTCGTTGAGCTGCAATATAATATTTTGTGCAGTATTTAACTCATTCAGACATAATATCCGTTAATAATCATAAGTTGAATGAGCGGTTCTTAATTATCTGGCATGAAGAAACTGATACAGGGAAGCAAGCTCCTTATCTTCGTACTGAGCGGTCATCTGCCAGGGCATATCCTCATTTTTCATCTGATGGCCATCAGGCGTTTTTCCGCTGCGTAATGTTTGCAGAAACTGCTGCTGCGTCCACTTGCCAGGATTCCCGCTCGACGTAATATCCGGAACCGGCGGCAATCCGGGCGCCAGGGGATCGCCTCCCTTAAAATCTGGACGGTGACAGCCACTGCACGACACAGCCAGATATTCGCCCAGCTTTACACCTTCTGCCGTATCCGCCTTTGCCACCATCGGTTTACTGTGATCAATTTTTTCAACGGAAAACAAGGGCATTTTATCGAAATAACTCATGACGTTGGCAACCGGCCCAAGCGCGATCGGTGGCAGTTCGTTGTCTACGTCCGGCACCGTCTGGCAGTAGGCAATAATGGCTGCCATGTCCTGCTCGGACAACAGCGTCGTTTCATGCGAAGGCATAAAAATCAGCGGCTGCCCGGTTTTATCAATACCATGGCGAAGCGCCATTATCCAGTCCACCGAGCTGTAATCCAATGGAAGCCCTCCCTTCCCCCTTGTCAGATTACTGGCCGAAAGTCGCCCAACGGCCCCGTCATCCATCATAATCTTGCCGGAAAGGTCCTTGCCATGACAATCCTGACAGCCTTTAATAGCGATCAGATGTTTACCGCGCGCCAGCGTACTGCTATCCGATTTGATGTCTAAAACTTCATTCTCAAACCTGTATTCTTTGACCGTCCTGTTTTTAATATTCATGGCGATCAAACCGTAACCCGCCCCAAGCAAAACGATTACCGACAGCAGCGTTATCCCTGCCCATTTTAATATTTTTATGATCATGGCTAATGATATTTTTAAAATTGTCCGACAACCAGACAACACGATTCCTATTTTTTCTCCCCTGACAGTTGCAAATGAACTTCAACAATCGGTTCAATGTAATTTTCTGGTGCCAAATCAGGATCCGATGCAAAAGTGATCCCCCACTTCGTCCGGTCAAATTTGACATTTCCTTCTACCGATAAAAGATTTCCAGCAATCACAATTTTAGCTGGAAAAGATACCGGATGGGTTTTTCCAAGGATTGTCAAATTGCCATTGACCAGGTAGTTTGCTCCGGCAACGTCCCCTTCTTTTGATCCTGAATACGGGGTAACATCCGTGATGTTGTACGTCACATCGGGATGCAGGGCCATGTTGAAGAAATCAGCACTTTGAAGATGGTGTACCAATTGTTCCTTAACCTGCTCAGTTGGCAGATTCAGGTTAATAATGGATGAAACGGGAATGGTAAACGAGCCACCTTTTACCTTCCCATCCTGCACGATGATGTCGTCGCTTTCAACGGCAATCGTACCATTGTTAAAATAACCGGTTTTTAAAAATCCCTTCCATTCAGCGACTGACTGAGGATTAAGGGTGAATTTTGTTGATGAAGCGGGATCGTGATCTGTACAATTCCATAAAAATGCCGGGATAGCGGCCAATAGCAAAAGTTTCTTTTTCATGACTAATAGATTGATTTGTGTTTATTACTGATGCAAAATTCATCATTCAAAATCCATATCAACCTACGCAAAATGGAATACCGGATACGCAAAAAGGATTTTTTCGTCAGGTGTAAACATGCCATTACCGGTTAATAACTATTAAAGTCATTTGTGGTAAAATCTGCCGGTACAGATTCAAAAAGCTCTATTTTTGTTTACAAAATTGTATTTTTTTTAAAAGTAGAAATCAAAAATTGTTATGGTGTTTGTAATTGATGCTGCGGACATCGTTAGTTTTGAGCCCCTTCCACCCCCTAAATCGTTAACTGACAGTACCTCTGCGAAACCAGAAACCTCCCCGGGTTACTTCCACCCTTCCGTTGGCCGGATCAATTTTGCACACACGGCAACGCCCTATATGCAGGTCACCGATATGCGGTTTGAGATGCTTAATGATTCGGAGCTGCGCGATGTTGACGCAACGGATACAATCAACATCAATTTTTTCATGAAAGGAAAGCTGGACACCTGTTTTTCAGGACTAAGCCATGAATTAAATATGCGCCCGAATTATCACAATCTGGTGTATTCTCCCGAGGGAAAAGATGTAAGCAGAATAGCGGCAAATCAAGCAGTAGAAATGCTGCATATTAGTTTACAGCGGGATTTTTTCCTTTCCTGCCTGGATTTTTCAGATGCATGGAGCGACCGGGTTATCGATGATCTGCAACATAACCGACCTTTTTCAGGAAACCGGATTAACCCGGAAACCACACCTTACATGCTTCGGCTGATCGATTCCATCAGAAATGCAAATGAAACCGGCCCGATGCGAAACCTTCTTTTGCAGTCCAGGGTTCTGGAACTACTCGCCCTTCAGATGGATCAATTTCGTAAAACAGTGTCTGAACATGAAGAAATCCGCGCAGACGAAGCAGAAAAACTTCACCAGCTCAAAAACTATCTGGACACTCATTTTCTTTGCGATCTCAACCTGACGCAGTTAAGCAGAATTTGCCTGCTCAACGAGTTCAAGGTAAAAAAAGGCTTTAAATTATTGTTCAACACGACCGTTTTCAACTATTTACGCAAATTACGCATGGAATATGCCGGTAATTTACTGGCCAATTGCACGCTTTCAGTAGACGAAGTAGCCGGTATCCTGCACTACGAACATGCCCAGCATTTTTCTATCGCTTTTAAAAAGTATATGGGTGTCAGTCCCTCTGTTTATCAGCACAAAGGCAGATCGATACTGGTCTAATTTCAGGTTTTAGTAACAGAAGCAGCGAAATCCTGCTATTCTCCGCTCCTGTCCAGACATGCCAGAATTACGAGCACAAGAGAGACAATTCCAGCAGCCGTACGGATCGTATGCAAACGGTTCCAGGGCAATTCAAAGTCGGCTCTTTGTCTGGCAATAACATCTGGCGAAGCTGATTGTAAATCAAAATGTGCCAGCGTTTCATTTAAGGGTACATTTCCCGCCACAGTAACGCCAAAAGTCCCGATCACATACACCAGTGTTGCGGCAAGCAAAAACCAAAAACGCGTGGACACACCGTGTTGATATTGCAAAAAAGTACTCAACGGCAACAAAAGTAACGTCCCCATAAAACTGAACATAAAAACAGGATTAACAATGGCTATGTTGATCGATTTCATGGCCGCAATATATTCGGCATCAGCAAGCTGCGCCAGTCCGGGGTTTACAGAGCACGCATAGGCATAAAAAAGACCAGCGATTAAAGCGGTCGTCAGGGCTGTCATCATTAAAACGAAATTGGCAATTGACATCATAGCTTGAGTAGGTTTGAATTTGATAACAAAAATGCACGAACACCCGACAAAAAATAGAACAAATCCGATCGCAAATTTCTTTCAAATTTATTTTTTAACAGTCTGCACGGAACACGAACGCTAAAGATAAGCTGTTGAATCAGGTATTTTATATATTTTTTCATGGAACTTTACCTGAGTTTTTGCAATTCCCCTAATGTCGCCGTACCGCTAAGCTTCGACAATCCATCTTTCTAATCATTAAGGTTTCCAGTAAAATGTCAACACAACAAACGCAAATCCCCGCATCGAGCCTGGAATTTTTGAAATCGTTAGAGCAGAATAACAACCGGGATTGGTTCAATGCACACAAGGAGGAATTTATTGCGCAGCAAACTGCTATTGAAATCTTTGCTGATGCCTTGCTAACAGAACTCCGTAAACACGATCTGATCGAGACGCCTTCCGGCAAAAAAAGTCTTCACCGCATTTACCGGGATACGCGTTTTTCGAAAGAAAAAATTCCTTATAGAACCAATTGGAGCGGGAGTTTCGCCCGCGCAACCAAACAACTTCGGGGTGGATATTATTTTCATATCGAGCCGGGCAACAGCTTTATCGGCGGCGGTTTTTGGGGGCCAAACCCGGAAGATTTAAAACGGGTCCGTGATGATATCAGTTTCGATGCCACGCCATTGAGAAATATTCTCAATGCCCAATCATTCCTGGATACCTTTGGCACCTTGCACGGAGAACAGGTCAAGACCTCACCGAAGGGCTTTGATGCGAATCACGAGGCGATAGACCTGTTGCGTTACAAACAGTTCCTGCTCATGAAGCGGTTCTCCGATCAGGAGGTACTTAGTCCGGATTTTTTACAGGAAGTGAACCAGACTTTCAAAAATATGCGCCCTTTTTTCGATTACATGAGTGCCGTACTGACCACCGATATGAACGGTCTTGACATCTGACCGTTTTTTGTACTATTCTACTCTTCCTTTTTCCTCATCAGAAGCATTGTTGCTATGCCTGCGTTTTCTGGCAAAAGTCTCTTTTCCAAAACGATAAGTCATGGCCAGCCCTACTCTTTGTGTATCGGTTTGACTTCTCTGGAAATAATCTGCCTGTTTAAGCCCCTCCGAATGATTGTGATAAACCCATGAGTGGAAAATATCTTCCATACTCAGTCTGACCGTGCCTTTGTCTTTCCAGATCCGTTTTTTAATGCTTACAAAAGCTCTGAACATGCCTTTTGTAAAACCTTGTCCGGCCAGGTCCCGGCTCGCATAATACCCACCCAACTCCGCACTCCATTTCTTGTTGATCGTCAGCTGATTGTATAGATTAATCCGGGCCATATAGGTATTCAAATCCAGCTTTTTACCATCCACAAATCCGTCAACCCCGATTCTGGACAGCAACGCTTCCAGATTCATATTCCACCATTTGGCCGGCGATAACGAAATTCCGTTTGATAAAAGCAGCATAAAACCGCCTCCTATGTTTTGCGGTCTGGTGATAAAAACACTGTCCCTGACGTCTGTCGCATTCAGAATCGTATTGATGAATTTATTGTAACTCAACCCCATACGCAGAAACTGCTTGTGGGTAAATTTCAGCTCAAACCGATACTGATACTGCGGATTAAGATCAGAATTCCCGGCGGTATAAGAGTATTTGTCACGGAAAAACAAAAACGGGTTGAGCAACTGATAATTCGGTCGCGATATTCTTCGGGTCAGGCTAAATGTCAGCGCGTTTTTATTGAGTGAATCGAGTTTGTAATGCAAAAAAATGCTGGGAAATAATCTGGTGTAATTTTTAGTAAAACGGTTTCCCGCAACTTCTTCATTACCCAGCTGGTTGCCAACGACCTGTGTATTCTCAACCCGTAATCCAAGCTGTACCCCGATCCGTTTCCAGGATTTTTGTGAATTGATATACACCGCATTGAGATTCTCATGGTATTTAAAATGATTGGATTTACCGTAATCGATGCTTTCTGATGTTCCGGTCAAGTTGTAATAATTCACGATGTTGTCGTTGTCCACAATACTGGATTTGAAACCGGCTTCCAGCCTGGCCTTGTTTTTGAACGGCTGAACGTAGTCAACTTTCAGGGTATAAATGTTAATATCAGAAGGAATATGATAGATAAATCGGTTTGCCGTTGTTGAAGAATCAGACGGCTGATATAGAAAATTGTCCAGCGTCTGGTTACCTCTGGTATTGTAGTTCAGATAATTCACATCACCGGAAATCTCCCTACCGCTTTTACCAAATTTGTGAACGAAGTTAAAGTTTGTCGCCAGATTTTTCCTTTTTTCGCCGCCCACCGTATTACCCATTCCGACTGCCTCAAGCGCATGATTTGCATTAAAATAATCACTGTAGTAATCCAGCCTGCCGTCCCTTCGGGAGCCGTTGAAATTTACCTGAAAACCATAGGTAGTATTTTCCGAAACGGAATAATCCAGTCCCAGGTTACCATATAAGCCCTTGTTTTTGTAAATCTGATCATTTTCCAGTTTCACCGACGATGTTAACGCGTTCGCGGTATCAAAAAACCTTCTGTCCCAGTTTTCGTCTGTGTAATTTTTCTCAAAACCATACCCCAGGTTCGCAAACACGTTCAATTTTTTATAACGGTAATTCAAGTTTAACGCATCATTATTCCTTCCATAACGTCCCTGTGAATAACCCGCCGAAAGGCTTCCTGTAAAACCTCCCGCCCTATTTTTTTTCAAACGAATGTTGATGACTGCATTACCCGCAGCGTCATACTTAGCCGACGGATTATCGATCAGTTCGATCCTATCAAGAACGCCACCCGGAATCGACTTTAAATAAGCGGCAAGATCCTGACCGGACATATACGTTGCCCTGCCGTCGATAAGTACCAGCACACCAGCCCGGCCATTCAGACTTATTTCCCCGTTGACACTCAGCATAATCCCCGGCGTCTTTTCCAAAACCTCCAACGTATTACTGGTCGCAGCACTGATCATGGATTCCACATGAACTATCGTTTTATCGATGTCCTGCTCAATTAAAGGCCGTTTTGCCTTCACGACAACCTCATTAAGATTAATATTTTGTGCTGGAAGAAGTAGAATCACCGGCAGTATGATCTGGCTGTGCATATCGTCTATTGTCAGCAAAACGCTTTTGTAGGGGTTTTGCCCGATGGCTGTTATTGCCAAAAAATAAACGCCGTTTGAAAATTTAGAAAACTGGAATTTTCCCTTGTCATCTGTAATTTCCCCGGTTACCATAGTAGAATCTGCGGCCCTGAGCAGCTTCACGATGGCGCCCGGTATTACTTCGTTTTTCGTATCTTTCACAGTCCCGGCAATCATTTTGGACTGGGCAAAGGTTTCCAGCGTCAGAAACCAGCAAATGAGAAAAGTGATTAGTTTGAACATCTTGTTTACTTTTAAATGTTGGCTAACAGATTTATGAAACAAAGATGGATAGCGCCGTGCAGGGCATAAAACAATGTTGGTGAACCCTGCGAAAAGCCTGACAGATCCAGATTTTCGGATGTTAAAATGATTGAAAGGCCCAAAAAGGGTTTCCGTCAGGAATTAATGTTTATTCGTCAGCAGAATTTATAAGCCTTGCCCCGGCTACTGAAATTTACAGCCAGTTATTAAAATCAAGGGCAAACGAAAATGATATGAACGATCTAAGTAACGATATCAAAAACCTGGCTCCGAAGGACTATTTGTATTTCATTCTGACCGCCATTGCCGCGGTACCTGTATGGCTGGCTGCAAATTCATTCGTGCACGCAATTAATGTCCATGAAGACGAAGCCGTTGCTACGGCCGTCACGATGTGTTTTTTTGCCGGTGTTTTTTTGGGAAGATATCTTGTTTCCACCTGGACTTCAAAACTAAAAGCGTTACCGGCCGGTCTCGTCATACTCCTTTCAGTACTGATCGTCGTGAGCATCATCGGACTTTTTCTTCATGCTGAATATCCGTTCGAAGGCCGCGGCGCGCTGAATATTCTGCTTTACTGGATACCTTTTGTGATTCTGAGTGTTTCCCTGGGGATACTGATCAAAATTGTAAGGGCAGTCACGCAAAATCAGTTAAGCGAAGCACAAAGTTTGGCCGCCCACAACAAAAGCGAACTCCACCTTTTGCAATCGCAGCTCAGTCCGCATTTTTTGTTTAACACGCTCAATAACATGTACGGGCTCTCGATCACCCAGCATGAAAAAGTACCGCCTTTGCTATTGAAATTATCGGATCTTCTGCGTTATTCGATTTACGACGCCACAGAAATATTTGCGCCGTTAAAAGACGAAATGGCCTATGTTAGCAACTACATTGACTTTGAAAAAATCAGGCTTGGCGACCGGCTCGTACTTTCAACGGATTTCGAAACGATAACCCGTGACGATATTAAAATAGCACCGATGCTACTGATCGTTTTTATAGAAAATGCATTTAAACACTCAAAAAATACGGCAGAACCAAAGATTTTTATTGATATCCAACTTAAAATCTGGGCCGATTCTATTCTGTTTTCTATCAAAAACTCATGTGGCGTTAGTCTGGAAGATGATGAACTGATCAATAAACATAGTGGCTTCGGCTTAGCCAATGTCAACAAAAGACTTGAACTTTTATACGCCGGGCAGCATGAATTGCAGATCAAAAATGAAGCGAATTCATACCAGGTGATATTACAATTAAAGATGAAATAGAATGGTAAAAATCAATTGCCTGATCGTTGACGACGAACCTATTGCAAGAAATATTGTGCAGGCTTACTGCGCCCATTTGCCCTATTTGCATGTGGTGGATTCCTGTGCAAACGCGCTGGACGCCAAACTGATCTTACAGCAGCAAAGCGTTGACATTTTATTTCTGGATATCAACATGCCCGTTATGAGCGGCATTTCCTTTCTGAAAACGCTTAAAAATCAGCCCATTGTTATTTTCACCACCGCTTACAAGGAATATGCCCTGGATGCTTTTGATCTTGCGGTCTGCGATTACATGTTAAAACCTTTTTCGTTCGACCGCTTTCTGATCGCGGTTGATAAGGCCGTTGAAAAATTGCAGGTTCAGCCGCAAATCCCAATAGAAACCAACACCGCGAAAACCGACGACTACATTTTTATAAAAACAGAAGGCAAAATTTTTAAAATAGGTTTCGAAGACCTGCTCTTTGCCGAGGCCAACGGCAATAACACAAAAATTGTTACGGCACAAAATACGCTTTTACCGGCTATGACATTTTCAAATTTTGAAGAATTGGTACCGAAAGCGATCTTCCTCCGCGTGCACCGCTCGTTCATTATCAACAAATCCAAGATAACCCATATCGAAGGAAACCGGGTTTTTATCGAAAAATACGAAATACCGATCGGCAATAATTACCGGGAAATTTTCATGAAAAGCATCGGCCTGTAAATTGTAATATCTAACAGATTTCAAATTTACATATGAATACATATTGAAGATTTCTGAGAAATAACGGCGCATCTTTAAATCAGGAATGTAAAATCAGAACGAATGAAGGTCCAGATCATAAAAACCGCACTGGCTGAAATTTTGCCTTTTCGCAATCTGTTTCTTGCCGAAAACAATTTCCAGATCCGATACAATGCCTGCCATGAACGCGGCTGGTCAGACTCCTACCTTATCACCGTTGACGGCCGTCCCGCCGGGTATGGTGCTGTCAAGGGGAAAGATGATTTAAAGGACCGCGATACCGCCTTTGAATTTTACGTCATTCCCAGTTACCGGAGTAACCTGGATAAAGTTTTTGCTGCATTTTTAGCCGATTCGGGCGCTGCATACATCGAATGCCAGACCAATGACAAGGTCATGTGTTCAATGATCAATATCTTTACCGATCACGTTACTGCTGACGTAATTCTTTTTGAAGAGGACCGGCTAACCACGCTAAAAGCCGATAACGCGATTTTCAGACCACGAAAAGAAGGAGAAAACTATTTCGAGCATAAATCCGAACCGGACGGTCCCTTTGTTGTGGAAACCGGTGGACATGTGGTTGCCACAGGCGGTTTTTTGCTGCACTACAACAAGCCCTTCGCCGATTTGTACATGGAGGTGCATGAAAAATACAGACAAATGGGGTTTGGTTCTTTTTTGATTCAGGAAATAAAAAAAGAATGTTATTTAGCCGGTAGAGTCCCGGCCGCACGCTGTAATATCAATAACCCGGCTTCAAAGGCAACTTTGCTCAAAGCCGGGTTACGAATCGCAGGATTTATGCAGATTGGAAAAGTCAGAATATGATTTTATCCGGGCGGAATTACCGCCGCTCAATTATCTTCTTTCCTTCACCTGGGCAGGAATTCTGTCGATAATTTTATTAATCTTTCCCTTTTGTTTGATCAGATCAAAAGCATCATAAAGCTCACCTGTTGCCGTAAATGTATCAAACATCAGCTTGTCGTTATCAACGGTAACGACGTGAAAAAGCTGCGTGTAAAGGGCCGAACGATCCATCCAGTCTCTTCTTTCCACGTTTGAATCGGTCATTTTAGGGCCACTCACCGAAACCACATACATCGTGCCCGACTTTGCACCTTTTTCGTTCATCGGAATTTTTACCATGCCGCGTGCATAGGTATGATCATGCCCCTGCAAAACGAGATCAACCTTGTATTTATCAAAAATTGGTTTAAAATTCTCGCGCATACGCTTGTTGTCACGCGTGGATTTCGGAGAAAAAATAGGATGATGAAACGTAACCACTGTCCATTTGTTGGGGTTATTTTTTAGGATATCCTCCATCCAGACCCGCTGTTTTTCCAGATACTGATCCGAAACTTCCACCTGATCAGAATTCAGCGAAATGAACCGGGTTCCCTGGATATCCGCATAATAACAGGTTTCCTCCAATCCTTTCGGTCCGTTTTCTGGCAGTGTAAACTGTGGCCGCCAAAAGACTGATGTCGTGTTAACACCCTCCGGCGTATCAAAGTGGTCATGGTTTCCAGGTGTCGGAAATCCCGGAATCACGCTATGAATAAATCCGCCGGCCTGAAACCAGTCGCCCCATTCGACATCCCGGTTTGCCTTATTGATCAGATCCCCGGCATACATCATCAGCCGCGCATCAGGTGCTTTTCCATATGCTTCACGCGCCACTCGCGACCAAAGCGAGCGAATATTGGTCTGCACATCACCATAATAAATAAAGGAAAATTTCTCCCCGACCTTTCCAGCCGTGTTGAAATGAATCCACTCGCTCCAATGTTCTCCCTGCCCCACCCGGTATGCATACTTGGTATTGGGTATGAGATTTTCAAAAATCACGGAATGGTAAACGGCTGTCGGTGTATCTTCAAACTGGAGTTTTTGAGAAATGGCCTTGATTTTTTTTGCTTTGTCAACAAAGCGGGGATCTGCATCTGCGAGCACAATTTCAGCGAAACTTTCCGTAACCGACTCCTGTGTCCGCCAGTTCGCCGCCATGGAAGTAGACGGATCCTGGGTTACATTTAAAATAATCCGATCCGGAAATGTTCCGGGAACGTACGGGTTGCCTGCTATTTGCCCGTGCAGCGGCATATAACAAAGCAGCAAAAATAAAAAACTGCAAATTTTAACTGGCATCAGGATTCGGTTTTAGAATTAAAAAGAACCGGGTGAACAGTTGCCTTCATCACCCGGTTATATGCATTTGGCTACCTATTGATACGATTTAAAAAGCGAATCAGGCTATCCGAAGTACTTCTGGTTCTATTTGAGATACCACATTAAAGTATACTCATCATCGGTTCCGAAAATGCTGACAGCCTTCTTGTAATTTTCATTATTGGTGGCACTTTCGCTATCAGGATAACGGTACCGTTTTGGAATTAACTTATTGACGACAAGCGGACCTGTACGAAATTTAGGAAAACCAGTGCGTCGGTGATCAAACCATCCCTCAGAGGTTTTGAAGAACATCGAAAGCCATTTTTGCGTGATAAGCTGTTCAAGTGTTCCATCGTATTTCACCAGGACGTGGTTGTAATAGTCTCTTTTTACCGCCTCCGCCTTTACGCCATAATAATCCATCGAGGACTCAATTCCCTTATTATAGAAAGACTCCGCGGTTTCTCCTGGAACGGTAATTTTCCCGCTTTGCAGCGCCTCTGCCAAAATAAAACAAACCTCCGAATAGGTCACCAGACTCGCTTTGAGCATATTGTCCGAGTTTTTTCTAAAAATAGCACCGAGTTGGGAAATATGATCTTCGCCACCATTATAGGAAGCCGGCTCGTCAATAGCATTTGGCACACCGACATATTCATTTTTATCGACCGTTGATCCCACTGTGGTTTTAACCGGTGTATACCAGACAGAAACTCTCGGGTCATTTCTTGCCAAAAGATGATCAACCACCTCTTTACTCGCTTTTGTTTTCACAAAGTCATAGTCGATCATGGCAAGCGCGCCTCCGGGCCAGCTGTTTGCAGCGATATCACCCAAATACCTGATTTCCGCGTTGTCAGCATTACTTTCAAAAACAGGATATTTGGACTTATCCTTCACAATTCCCTGCATTTCGGTAAACGCAGCAGGATAATTTTTTGAAATCCGAAGCAGCATACGCAGCCTCAAAGAATTAGCCAGTTTCCGCCACAACAGCGCCTTGCCACCGTACATCATATCCGCACTGGCCAGAATCACCTTATCCGTCGAAGCCAGCAGATCATTCGCCTCACGCAATTCACGCAATAAGTCAGGGTAAATATCCTTTTGCAGATCATACTTTGGATGCGTTAGATTACTTTCCTTGGATTGCAGTGCGTCCGTGTAAGGCAAATCTCCATAAAGATCGCTGGCATAGGAATAGTTGAACGCCTTCATAATTTTAGAAACAGCCAGATACTGCACCTCTCCAAGTTTTTCGGCCTGGGCAGCCAGCGTTTTATTCACCATTAAAAACGAATAGGCATCATACCATCCAACCGGGCCCCAGTTGAAAAGATCATAACCCGTTGTACGCACGAGTGTCATGTATCTTCCGGCAATGGCCGGCCGGCCAGAAAAAGCCTGTGTCTGATAATAATAGGCTGTGGAAACGATCACATTCGACATCAGATAATCCGAGTTGATGGACTCCGGCCGATTGGGGTTTTCATTTATTTTTTCAAAATCATCGGTGCACGAACTCAGGCAAATCCCGATGAAAGCCACCATGAAAAACCCGGAAGATATTTTCTTTTTTAATCTTTCAGCCCTTCTCTGAGGAGCACTGAAAAATGGTTTTATATTTTTCATTTTCAAGAACGCTATTTAAAAATTGAAGCCTACCTTAAATCCATAAGACCGAACGCCCGGCAAGGTCCAGTGACCCACACCCTGACGAAAACCATCTTCGGCCACACTCATGCTCGTTTCCGGATCAAATCCAATATTAGCCGCCGTCCAGTTGAAAAGGTTACGACCAATCAGCGAAACTGTCAGATTATGAATTGGAAATTTGCCAAAAGTCTTGTTTTTGAACGCATAAGTAAGCGACGCTTCGCGGAGTTTCACAAACGTCGATTCATACATCGAACGCTCATAATACTTGTTGTAACGATTATCGTAGTAATCAGAAGCGGCAATGACTTTATCATTTTCCCGATAAGTTCCGTCACTGTTTTTGATATAACCATCTATGATCATCCCATCATTCCGGTTACGTTTTTCCGAGTCGATCCAAGGCAAACCGCCGGATTCAGCATCTCTTCCCGTCAGCGTTTTATCAGAAGTACCAAGCAAAATCATCTGTCTTAAAGGGTATGTATAAAACATGCCGCCTTTCCGCCAGTCGATCAGGAAATTCAGCGTTACATTTTTGTAGGTAAACGTGTTGTTAAACCCAACTGTAAAATCAGGATTGTAATTGCCTACATAGTCATACGTCGTTGCCCGCTGATGCCTTCCATTTGCATCCAGAAGTGGCTGCCCCGCAAACTGTCCATCAGGTACTTTGATCCACGTAGGCGTGGACATATCCCCGATTTTAGATCCTTCCTTAATGATGTAACGAATATTATCACCATCAGCGCTTCCCATCGAATACTCCGAAACACCGTCGACAAGCTCAACCACCTTGTTTACGTTCCTTGTAAAATTGGCAGACATCTCCCAACGTAAAGCCGTGTTAACAGGAACAGCGTTTAAGCCAATTTCCCAACCCGCGTTCTGTATATTTCCTGCGTTAATCAGTTTCGAGCTTGAACCCGCAGCAATCGAAGTTGGTATTCTGATGATCTGGTTGCGGTTATTGGTTTTATACCAGGTAATATCCAGACCCAATCTGCTGCCTGTAAAAAACCGAAGGTCGGCCCCAACTTCGTAGGAAGTGGCAATTTCAGGTTTAAGCATATTGTTTTTCAGATCAAATTCCAGATTGGCGCGTTTTACACTGCCCCAGTCGGTAAGCTGAATCGTGTTAAAAAGCTGATAAGGGTCCGTATCACTTCCCACCTGCGACCAGTTTGCACGAAGCTTGGCAAAGGTCAATGTTTTGGAAGATATCTTGAAAATATCCGTTAACGCTGCACTCAGGGAAACCGAAGGATAAAAGAAGGAATTATTCTGCGCAGGCAACGTGCTTGACCAGTCATTTCTTCCTGTCACATTAAGAAACACCATGTTTTTGTAGGAAAGCTCCCCCGTTCCGTAAACACTGTTAATCCGTTTGTTCGAATTCCACTGATAAGACGTGAGCGATCCGGCCTGCGCATTGGCAACATTATAGATATTGGGCAGTACAAGGCTTCCGGCCGTTTGCGAAAGCTGTCTGGATTTTTGGCTCATACGGTTGGCGCCAACAGAAACCGACGCGAACCAGTCGGGTGTGATATTCTTTTTGTAAGTCAAAAGGAAATCGGTATTCTGCTCCATGAAGAAAAGGTTATTGATGAAATACCCTCCCTTGGCCGTTCTTTTGGCACTGAACGGTCTTTTCAAATCCTGATCTTCGGTGTAAAAATCCAGCCCGGTACGAGCCATAAGGCTCAGATCTTTGGTAATATCAATCATCGCCTGGATGTTTCCCGTAACCCGGTTTCGGCTATATCCGTTGGTTTCTTCATTGACAATTAGAAAAGGGTTATCCTGCCCGCCCGGATCATAAGTAACCTGCTCAAAACCTTCGCGTCCAGGCTTCCAGTAATTCCGCATCTGATGCAGATCAACATTTGCAGGCATTTTATATAAAACTTCCGTTACACTTTCGCGATACGCGGCAGCCCGGTTGGCACTGGAATTGTTAGTATAGCCAATGTTTGTCGAGATTTTGACTTTATCATTTAACTTATGACCCGCTGCAAAATCAAGCGTATTACGTTTCAAGCCTGTGTTGGGTGTAACACCCTGATTTGTCATATTGGTAAAGGAAAGTCTGAAATTCCCTTTTCCGTTATTGCCGGTTACGGCCAGGTTATTGGTATAAGTTACACCGGTTTTAAAAAAATCGCTCACACGGTCTGGATACGAAACCCAGTCTGTCGGTATAGCCTTACCGCTCGCGTCAACCGGACTGTTCCACTGAACATGTTTCGTTCCCTGATCCAGTTTAGGCCCCCAGGAACTTCCCTGTTTGGTATTGTTGGTTCCCGGAAAATCTCCCGTCCCGTATTGATTCTGAAAGCCTGGATATTGCCAGACCTTGTCAAACATCGTTGTTGAGTTGACCGTTACCCCTAACCCTTTCTTCGCATCGGAGCCATTTTTCGTAGTGATCAGAACCACGCCGCTCCCAGCCCGGCTGCCGTATAGCGCAGCAGCACTTGCTCCTTTTAATATGGTAATGGTTTCAATATCATCAGGATTTATATCACCAATCGGACTTCCATAATCAGTCACAGAGCGCCCAACGGCCATATTTGGAGTTCTCAATGAGTTAGCAACCGGTACACCATCCACTACGAACAAAGGCTGATTGGATTTTGAAATCGATGATTGCCCACGAATCGTCATCAGCGCCGTAGAACCTGCATCGGTACTTGTGCTCACAATATTTACCCCAGCTACTTTACCTGCAAGCGCGTTGAGCATGTTGGGAGACTTAACATTGCTGATCTCTGAACCGTCCAGCTGGGCCACAGAATATCCAAGAGCTTTCTCATCACGTTTCACACCAAGAGCAGTAACGATCACTTCATTCAGCGACCTATCTTCCTGAATCAACAAAACAGACAGACTGGTACTTTTACCAACAACAAGCTCCTGCGTTTTATAACCCACAAAACTAAATACCAGAATGGACTGGTCATCCGGGACTTCCAGATCAAATTTACCCTCGCTATTTGTGGTGGTTCCACGTTGCGTTCCCTTCAAAACAATGCTGACCCCAGGAAGACCATCGCCTTTTTCATCTGTAACCATACCCTTCGCAACAATTTGCAAAGGTGCTGTCGAAAAGGTCAGGTCCTCATCCAGAACAGCCTCCTGATGCTCAGATGTATCCTTGCCCAACACAATCCTGTCATTGATCACCGAATAAGTAATGCCGTATGATTTCAGCAACTTATCCAAAACAGTGTTCAATTTTGCATTTCTGGTTTCCACACTGACAAGGCGCCTGGTGCTCACTACATTTTCACTGTATACGAATTTCACCTCGCCAGACCGCTCCAATTTCCTAAGTGCCTCCTGCAAACTGACATTTCGTACCGACAGACTTACTTTCCTGTCGAGGACCTGCTGCGCCCTGCTGTCATGCGCAAAGGATGTGCAGGTAAAAACAATGGCGACAAATAATTGAATACACGTAATTCTCATGATTTTCCACCAATCGAACGGAATTTGTACATAATAATTCATAAATTTGATAGTTTCATTTGTGATAACGATGGGACAGTTCATCCCCCGTTCACCTTTCAGAAGGTGTGATAGGGGAAGGAATTTTAATAGGGCCGGAAGTGGTGATGACACTTTCGGCTCTTTGTTTTTTAAATTTTTACCGGGTGTTTACTTCATATTATTGCGCTGTTGGGTTAGTTGATTTTGGTTTGAGAACGATTTCCTTATCGTTGATTTCATAAGCTGCATTCAGTGATTTTTCCATCATTTCTAAAATATCAGGCAGGTTTTGTCCCGAAAAATCCGCTTTCAAAATATAATTTTTCAACGCCGAAGATTCGATACGGATTGTTACGCCATATTCTTCCGATAACGTTTTGGCGACTTCGTGCAATGGTTTGTTGTCAAAGGAAACACTTGTTTTATCCCAGATCCGGACATCATTTTCAGCACCGGGCAGGATTTTTTCTTTTTTTAATATTTGTTTGTTTTCATGAAAAACTGCCTTTTGTTCCGGTAAAAGCACCACCTGCTTTTCCAGCATTTTATCACTTTTTCGCGAAGGAGAAACTTCCTCGACGCCGACCGTCACCTTTCCGGTAACGACTGAAACTTCTACCGACGGCGCATGGTCAAATGCTTTAATATTAAAACTCGTACCCAGAACTTTCGTGATCACGTGCCCACTATATACAATAAACGGATGCGCAGTATCGCGGCTTACTTCGAAAAAAGCTTCCCCAATGAGATGCACCGGTCTGATTTTCCCAGTGAAAACCTGAGGATAACGAATGCTCGTGTGCGGTTGCAGCCACACGACACTACCATCCGAAAGTATTTGTCTTTTGATGCTTTTTGAGCGGTTTTCAAAAACAATTTCCCGAGTAGTTGATTTCTTAAAAGTGCCATTTACTTTAACCCACTGCAAACCAAATACCAACAGCACAGTGGCGGCTATCCCTGCAAGCGTATAATAAACGGTACGGCTTCTGAATACGGATGTTTTCGGATTGTCTTGCATCTCAATGCTGGATAGAATATTATCAAACATCTCTCCTTGCAACTCCTGACGCTCTTCAACCAGCAAATCAAGCAGGGGATCCTGTTCATTTTCAAATGATCTATACCATGCCTCAACCAGACGAATTTCTTCCGGCGTACATTCTTTGTTAATATACTTCCGGATCAACTCCGGCGAGATTTCTTTTGACATCTGCGTTGATTTCGAAAATGGGATTAAAATCTACCCCTTATAAAGTACAGTCAGCCCAGGGCGACACATCCCCCAGTCAATTTTGGAAAATATTTTTAGCGGGTATTTCCTTTCTGATATCAGAAAAACTATGGAAGATTACAGCTGGCTGTAAATGACAAGAATCATCACTTCCTTAAACTGGACTCTTAAAATTTGCAGGGCTTTGGTAAGATGATTTTCAACTGTTTTGACAGAAATATTCATCAAATCCGCTATCTCTTTATTGGACTTGTAACTTTTGCGGCTGAGCTCAAAAACTTCTTTGCATTTAGGAGAGAATTGTGAGACTTCCAATTCGAGCCGACTATTAAGATCGTCGTAAAAGACAGCCTCTTCGGTGAAATTAGGGCTTTGGTCAGGCATGTCCAAAATCAGGGCCCTGTAATTTCTCCTGACCATTTCCTTCTCAATATGATTTAAAACCCGGTATTTCACAGCAGTCAACAAATAACCGGTCAGCGAAGTTTTTACATTCAGTTCTTCACGGTGGATCCAAAGGCTCGTGAAAATATCCTGAACAATTTCCTGGGACACCTCTCTTGATTTTACCCTTCGGTATGCAGCGGAATAAAGTTGCGACCAATAGCGGTTGTAGATTTCTTTAAAAACGCCTTCACCGTCTTCCTGAAACAGGATTAGCAAATCTTCATCAGATAATTCAGCATACTTTCGCATGTTCGCTGTTAGATAAAGTCACCTTAGGCAGGGTTCATTATTTTTTCAACTAAGGTAAATGGTCTGACATCTTCAATCAAGCACTCCCCAAAATTTAACAATTACGAAATATTGGTTTTTACCAGACAAGCTTTCATCGGGTAAAATCTTGTCCCTCTTTACATCAATACGCACTTCATCTTCAAACAGACTAACATACTGTGAAAGAAACTGTTCTATTTTTCCATTTTTTGCGTCAATGCTTCAAAATTTGATTTTCTTTCAAAAAAAATTCTCCAAAGAAATCAAATGCAACAGCTGTTAAGGTAAATTAATCATCTTTTAGCATTTTATATAAAAAACAAATATTATGGACAAACTACTTTCCCCCTTTTCGGATTCCGATCTCAAACGACGAAAGTTTATTGAAAATTCTATCAAATCCGCAGGCGCTCTTACATTGCTGGGTTTGCATTCGTCATTTATAAAAAATGCTGATTTGCCGGTAAAAAAATCTTTCACCGTCCAGGAAATTATAGCCCTGATCCTAAAAGAGGGAAATTTGTCTGTTTTGAAAGATACCGTAGATACAATCAAAAGCGGGAGGCCCGATCAGGTTGTGACAGGCATTGTTACAACGATGTTTCCTACCATTCCCGTAATAGAACAAGCCGTGAAACAAAATGCAAATTTCATTATTGCGCACGAACCCTCATTTTATAATCACAGTGATAACCCTGAATGGGTGAAAAACAACACCGTTTTGAAAGAAAAACAAGCGCTTTTGGAAAAACATAAAATCGCAGTCTGGCGGTTTCACGACTATTGCCACGCTTTGAAACCGGACGCGATCAGTTATGGTGTCGCCAAAAAAGCAAACTGGTTATCCTATTACAAAACCGGACAGGTGATGTTAACCATTCCTCAGCTGACTTTTCAGCAACTGGTACAGCATCTGAAATCATCGCTTGGTATTTCGCACGTCAGAACCATCGGTGAGCCGACGCAGCCATGTGAAAGAATCGCGCTGCTTCCTGGTGCCTGGGGTGGACAAAGGCAGGTTTCCGTTGCAGAATCAGAAAAACCGGACGTATTGATTGTCGGGGAATCACCGGAGTGGGAAACTGTTGAATACATCCGCGATGCCAGATCTTTCGGCAGGAAAATCTCACTAATCGTTTTGGGTCATGCAGTAAGCGAAGAACCCGGGATGGACTGGGTGGCGGAGTGGATCGAACCGAAACTGACTGATATTAAAGTTACACATTTAGCCTCCGGTGATCCTTTCACATGGGTTTAAAACAGGTAAAGCCTGCTTTAATGGCAGGCTTTGCTAAAATGTTTTCTTGATGCGGTACTAGCTCATGATCATACCTGAATCCTGGATAACTAAGTAATTCAGACCGATCCCATTACCCTAATTTCTTCAACCCGAAACCAATCTACAAACCAGCACGGCGCATCCTTACATGCATCTCAAAATGGCGCCAGACTCTTTGCTAAACAGCCGCAAGCATTCGCCGGGTCCCCGTACTCAAACGGATACCTTTCAATGTCTTGATCCGATCCTGAATTTTGACATCGTATTTCAAATTAAACCCCGGACCAATCAAGTGCCTGAATTCCCGGATGACCTCGTTTAATTGTTTTCGGGATACGCCACTGTATTCCATTTGCAACAACTGTGCTTTCTCCGCCTTCGACTTTTTCAGTTTCCAATACTGGGGATGATTAAGACCAATCGGGCTATGGAAGTACTGGTCATGAGAGTCTTTAATTAAGAATTCAAAACCCACTTCGATCTCCTTTCCGTTTTGCTGTATTTTTCCTGAAATGATGATTTTCGCTTCTCTCCCTACTGCCAGTATAAATGTTTTTTCGTGTATCATTTTTTCTGTGTTTAATGATTAGTTATATCCTAATTAGTCGATGAATAAGCTTAGATAATTATCTCCTTTATATTTAATATCAGCCAAATTAAAACAATATTTTTATAATATATAAAATCGATAGATTTTATATATTATATTTAACAACTAAATTCGATTAGACAACACCATCCTATTGAATTCGGATATAGTAAAATATCCGAAAATAACTCATAAGACAATAAGTATATTTATCCTATAATTTATATATAGTATTTATTATCTTGCATGGATTAAAACCCGGTGACCGTTTATATTACCACATCCTTCGAATGTTATGCTGCGCCATTTTACTCGTTTTCTGCTAACTGGGTTCCTACTCGGTGCTTTTTGTTTATCGCAGACCGTGCAAGCGCAGATTCGGCCTTCTTCGTCGAGGATTTTACAGGGCATTCAAAAACTTAATGTGCTGGGTAATGTACTGTATTTCGGGGCGCATCCCGATGATGAAAACCCGACTTTCATCGCTTATCTGGCCAATGAAAAACTTTATAACACAGCATATTTTTCGCTGACTCGGGGAGATGGCGGGCAAAATCTCATTGGTACAGAAATCAAGGAAAATCTGGGTATTCTCAGGACACAGGAATTATTGCAGGCAAGGAAAATTGATGGAGGGCAGCAATTTTTTTCCCGCGCAGTCGACTTTGGTTTTTCCAAGAGTGCCGAAGAAGTCTTTACCATTTGGGACAGAGAAAAGCTGCTTTCAGATGCGGTGTGGGTTATTCGGAATTTCAAACCCGATGTTATTGTTACACGTTTCCCACCTGACCAGAGAGCCGGACATGGCCATCATATTGCCTCGGCGATTCTTGCAGAAGAAGCTTTTGACGCGGCCGCCGATCCCAATAAATTTCCTGAACAGTTGAAATGGGTCAAACCCTGGAAAACAAAACGCCTGGTTTGGAATGCCGGCATGTGGTGGAACCAGAGAAGGGATCAGGTTGATGAAAAGGACGCAAAAGATTATCTTAAAATAGATGTCGGCATTTTCAACCCGTTGCTTGGCAAATCTTACGGCGAAATTGCTGCTGAAAGTCGGAGCCAGCACCGCAGTCAGGGATTTGGAACGATTGGGTTTAGAGGAAGTCTGGTCGAATATTTCAAACATGTTAAAGGCGATAAAGCATCCGAAGATTTAATGGATGGCGTTGATACCAACTGGAGTCGGGTCAAAGTGGCTGAACGGCTCGATCAGTTAATTGCCGGTGCTATCAGCAGTTACCAGCCAGCCAATCCCTGCGCCGTGGTACCTGCCCTACTGAAAATCAGGTCTGAAATAGATAAATTACCCGAAGGATACTGGAAGCAGACCAAATTGCAGGATATTGATAAACTCATCCCAAGCTCGCTTGGTTTATATTTACAGGCGACCTCACAGGATTATTCCTATACACCCGGTGAGCAGTTGAATCTAAATATCGAAGCGATCAACCGCTCTTCGTTCCCTGTCACTTTAAAAAAGGTAAGTTTTCCATTTGAAAAAAAAGATTCTTTGGTTGATATCCGATTAACCAATAACCAGCAGATCCAATTCTCCGCCAAGATTAAGATTCCTGAAAACACGACGTATTCACAACCCTATTGGCTGCATAAAGAAGGTACGCTCGGGCTTTTTAAAATTGACTCCCAACAGGAAATCGGGTTGGCCGAAAATGCACCATCAGCGAAAATCGACTTCGAACTTGAAATTGATGGCCAGGATTTTCACTATGCAGCTCCGGTTTTTTACCGAAAAACGGATCCGATTCTGGGCGAAACATATCAGCCATTGACCATCAACCCGCCTGCTTATGTTAGTGTCAGTCAGAAGGTTTACCTATTTGACGGCAAGGATGATAAAAAAATAAATGTGGTGGTAAAGGCTGGAAAAAACAATCTCACGGGTTTGGTAAAACTTAAAATTCCAATTGGCTGGCGCTGTGAGCCAACCTCCGTTGCCTTTAATCTCAATACAAAAGGAGCAGAACAATGTGTGGATTTCCAGTTGTTCCCTCCTGACTTTGCCGACGAAAATGAGATCACCGCGGAGGTTTCCGTTGATGGCAGAACGTATGACCGAAGCCAGGGAATCATCAGTTATCCGCACATTCCGACACAGGTATTTTTTCCACCAGCGAAAGCAAAGGTTGTCAGGGTAGAGATCAAAAAAACCGGTAATCTGATCGGGTACATCAAAGGCGCCGGGGATATGGTTCCGGCCAGTTTACAGCAGATCGGTTACCATGTAGAGCTCCTGCAGGATGACGCTATATCCACTGAAAAACTCCAAAAATACGACGCGGTTATTATCGGTGTGAGGGCTTACAACATTGTCGAGCGCTTGAAAGTGGTCAATCCCATACTGCTGCATTACGTCGAAAATGGAGGAAATTTAATTGTTCAATACAATGCTGATCAGGGATTGCTCATGGAAGATTTTGGGCCCTACCCCTTTAAGGTTTCCAACAAACGCGTTACGGTTGAACAGGCAGAAGTCCGTTTTTTGAAACCTGATTGCCAGGCGCTAAACTATCCAAACAAAATCACCCAGAAAGATTTTGACGGCTGGGTACAGGAACGTAGTCTTTATCAGCCCGAAAACTGGTCAGAAAAATATGAAACTATCATTTCCTGCAATGACCCTGGCAGTGAAAAACTTGACGGCGGTATTCTCATTGCAAAGTCCGGCAAAGGAAATTATGTTTACACGACCATGAGCTGGTTTCGTCAACTGCCGGCAGGCGTACCCGGCGCCTATCGTCTTTTTTCCAATTTAATTTCACTGGGTAAGTAGCAAATACATCCTCCAACGAGCACAACCAACGCGAAATGCGTTGGATATGAATACCAATACCTAAGACTCCCTTTCTACCGGCTAGACAACGCGACTAAAATCAGTACAATATCAAAAGCAAAAAGAGTTTTTTCGTTACCTTTAAAGCGCGTCCGGCCATTCATCGATGATTTGACCGGGGAACCGCCTCAGGGCCCTTTAAATTACCCAACTTACGAATGAAACCGACAATTATCTACGTTGCTGATGATGATGAAGATGACCGCTTATTTATTTCAGATGCTATCCGAAAACTCGATCTGACAATAAAAATTGTTGAGGCAGCCGACGGAGACGACCTTTTAAATCTTATTGAATTAGAAAATACCGAAGAGGCTAATATCCTCATTTTGCTGGATATGAACATGCCCCGGGTCACCGGCATTGAAGCGCTGCAAACGATCCGCGCCAATGATAAATTAAAACATATTCCAGCCGTGATGATTTCCACCTCCTCAGACAGGAATTTGATCGACGAAGCTTATCAGACCGGCGTCAATGCATTTATCAAGAAACCCAACAACTTCGGTGGTTTTGTAAAAATTGCCCAGGCACTGCAAACCTGTTTTTTTGATTCTGTACGGAGTTAGCAAAGACTTTTCTGATATGAAAGCATTCTTGTTCACCATGCTAGTGCTATTTGTCCGGGATGCAAATTCATGTATGTGCCTGGACCAAAAATTTACGGATAAGTATGCAGGAGCAGATTTTATCGCCTCCGTAAAAATCGTCAGAAATTATAAAAATGAGGGTGATCAGATTTTCTATAAATCGGATATTGTCAAACCATGTGGGCAGGTTTATCCTGCTAGCGTTTCTAACCTTAAAAAACATAATACACTGTAAATCAAACCCTGTTTAAAATACCGGTTTATAAGCCAACGCTTAAAGGCTGGATTCAAACGGTTTATTAAACTTTTATAAGTAAATTGACGCCTCTTAATATAACAATTGTATGAACAGATTATTCCAAACCAACCTACGTCATTTTTCCCGGTGCCTGCTGCCGGCTTTCACCCTGCTTTTGGCTATTTTAGCAATGCCATCCATCGCAAAACCACTGGCCTCTCCGCTTGAAGGCAGATGGGATATCACGGTTGATGTTGCGGGAAAACCATCACCATCCTGGCTGGAAGTAAGACATTCCGGAAATCATACGCTGATTGGCCAGTTTGTTTCATTTTCCGGCAGTGCCCGTCCGATTTCCGAA
This sequence comes from Dyadobacter sp. LHD-138, assembly GCF_030929615.1. Classification (GTDB taxonomy): domain Bacteria; phylum Bacteroidota; class Bacteroidia; order Cytophagales; family Spirosomataceae; genus Dyadobacter. The sequence continues at coordinate 38,861 of NZ_JAVFVU010000035.1, forward strand.
GTTCATTTCAAAGACGGGAAATTCCATTTTGCCATACCACCACAATGGGAAAGCGGTGATAAGGATTTCACGCTGGAAGGAACGATTCAGGGCGAAAAATTAACCGGTTCGCTGACCACACCCGGTGGCAAAACGTATAACTGGACAGGTGTCCGTGCCCCCTCATTACGCAGAGCAACAGCTCCTGTCTGGGGAAAACCGATTCGCCTGACGGATGGAAACACCATCAAAGGATGGCACGCAGAAGGCACCAACCAGTGGGTTGCTGAAAACGGCGTTTTGAAAAGTGCAAAATCAGGCGCTAACCTGGTAACTGACCAGAAATTCAACGACTTCAAATTGCATGCTGAATTTAAAATCCCAAAGGGAAGTAACAGCGGCGTTTATCTTCGCGGCCGCTATGAAATTCAGGTTACCGACGGCAAAGGGCTAGAGCCGGCACTGGATCAACTTGGTGCCGTTTATGGTTTTATCACGCCAAGTGATATGGTAGCAAAAGATCCGGGCGAATGGCAGTCATTTGATCTCACCCTGATCGGCAGAATGCTGACCTTGACAGTCAATGGAAAAACCGTTATTACCAATCAGGAAATTCCGGGCATTACCGGAGGCGCGCTTGACAGTAACGAAGGTGAGCCAGGCCCGCTGTACATTCAGGGCGATCACGGTCCGGTAGAGTACCGCAACATCATCATCACCCCTGCAAAGTAATCAGCGTAAAAATTGATAGAAAAAACCGTTATCATGATCCATTTCAGATAACGGTTTTTTCATAACCTGTTACCTTTCCCCAACAGCATCTTATATATTTTCGAATTTCAAACCACCAACACATGATACAGCATTCCGTTATTTTCAAGCTAAAATACCCGAAAAACTCTGTTGAAGAAACCGCATTTCTTGATGCAGCAAAAGCTTTGGTTTTAATACCCGGCGTGCTTAATTTTCAGTGTTTAAAGCAAACCAGTCCGAAGAACAAGTTTGACTACGGCCTGACGATGGAATTTGAAAACCAGCAGACTTATGACGCTTATTCCGACCATCCCGACCATACCCGCTTTGTACAGGAGTGCTGGATGCGTGACGTGGAGGATTTTCTCGAAATCGACTACGCACCCTTATAAGGTTCTAAGAACCTGATCTGGCATGTCTCAAAATACAGGTAAATTCATCATCATAGCCGGGTTCATACTCGTTGTACTCGGCACCCTTGTTTATCTCCTGGGCGACAAACTCCACTGGCTGGGGAGGCTCCCGGGAGATATTCGGGTAGAAAAAGAAAATTTTAAATTCTTTTTCCCGATCACCACGATGATACTTTTAAGCGGCCTTTTGAATCTGATTATTTTTCTGGTCAGGAAAATAATTGAATAATCAAATGATAAACTGCACTTTTCCAGCACAATCCTGCATGAAATATTACTAAAAAGAGAAAAATTTCATACATTTCGTAGAACTTCTTCTTAATAAACATGCTACATATGAAACCCTCCACCCGCCTTTCAGTAATTCTTGCCTTATTTTGTCTCCTTATTAAAACTACATCCGTTACCGCTCAGGTTGGCATTGGAACGACTACGCCGGACGGCAACGCCATGCTTGAAGTTGTCAGCCCAAACAAAGGAATTCTCATTCCCAGAATTTTAAAAGCCGATCGCGAGGCAATCGCCACACCAGCTACCGGCTTAATGGTTTATCAGACTGACGGCAAAAGTGGGTTTTATTTTTATCATGAAACCGAAGGTTGGAAACTGGTTAGCTCAGAACTTGTTCCAGCACCTGCAAGTGATCCCGGTTTTTCGGCAACGCTGAATGCTCTCACCACCAATGCCTCCACGCAACTCACAGGATGGAGTGTCACCGCCCCTTCTTATACTGCTACCGGTTTTAATCCCACAACAGGTAACTACACCGTTCCGGAAACCGGCACTTATGCCATTGAAACGACCATTAACTATAACCTGACCACTACTACGACAGTTAATCTAGGTGTTGGTATAAATCCATATTTTGAGGTTAGAAAAACAGTACCGGCCACTTCCAGTATCATAAGTGGATATTTACCCATGTTGAACGTAAATATTATCTTAGTACTGACGTTAAAGGCTATTCTTGACAGGGGTGTTGTGACTTTGTCCAGAAATGTTAATTTAACAGCAGGCGATGTGCTTGGTCTGTTTTATCAGAACAATGGTTTTACGCCATTTATCAATATAGGAGGCGGACTTACTCCCGGGGTTTCCTGGGCGATCCGGAAGTTGTAGTTCAATTTAAATTATTGACTGTTGCCTTGCGAAATGCCGCCGGGGTGGTGCCCGTCTTGTTTTTGAACAAACGGTTGAAATACTGCGGATATTCAAAACCGAGCCTGTAGGCTGTTTCGTTTATTGAAAGGTTGGTTGTCAGAAGAATCTCTTTGGCCTTTTCTATCAGCAGGTTATGAATGTGTTGCTGCGCGCTCATACCCGTTAGTGATCGTAACATATCACTGATATAATGCGCTGACACATTAAGCTGTTCAGCGATCTCGTTGACACTCGGAATTTGCTGCACATGATCCTGTTGAAAAATCTTCCGGGTCAATTGCTCAAAACGGACCAGCGGCTCCTCTTCCGAATTGCTTCTTGTAATAAACTGTCGGTTATAAAAGCGGTTGGAATAGTTAAGCAAAACCTCAATATGCGACACGATCACATCCTGACTGAAACCATCAATCGACTGCTGATACTCATTGCGGATATCCAGCATAATCCTGTCGACCATCGCCTCTTCCTTTTCAGAAAGATGCAGGGCTTCGTTCAAATTGTAAGAGAAAAATCCATAAGTGTCGATACGGCTCGCAAGCGGATATTTTCGTATGAAATCGGGATGAATCAGCAGCATCCAGCCGGTAATTTTCGAATAATCTGCATTACGATCCAGGGTAAAAACCTGTCTGGGCATTGAAAAACCCATGACACCGTTGCTGAAATCATAGTATTTACGGCCATAGCCAATGGCGTCTATATTTTTTTTGAGAAATATGCTGTAAAAATTGTAGATCAGTTTGTCGTCTGGTAGCTGCGGTAAATCCGGGTTACAGGTAAGCCCGATCACACTGATCAACGGGTGTTCAGGGCCCGGCAAACCCACAATGCTGTGGTACTCGGCAATGGAGTTGATGATATGTGGCACAGCGGACGTTTTTTTCATCTGATCTTTATTTTCTAAAACAGGAAAGCGCATCCTAAAATTACACGCATTCCTGTTTTGTTTGGGAAATAATTACAAATTCAGTCCGGCCATGGACGTCTGGTCGTAGCGGTCACCTGAAATGATTCCCACCGGTACGATCGATTCCAGATGTGTAAGCTGTTCCGGGGTAAAGGTAATGTCCGAAGCGGCCACATTATCTTCCAGATTTTTGATCCGTTTTGTCCCCGGAATCGGAACTGTTCCCTTTGATAAGGCCCATGCAATAGCCACCTGTGCAGGTGTGATGCCTTTTTCTTCCGCCAATTTCTGTATTGCTTTCACCAGTTCAAGATTTTTATAAAAATTCTCTCCCTGAAAACGCGGAATACTCCGTCGAAAATCATTTACCTCAAAATCCTCCGGACTTTTCAGATCTCCTGTAAGAAAACCGCGGCCCAAAGGAGAATATGAGACAAACCCGATCCCCAGTTCCACAAGTGCATCAAAAACACCATTTTCTTCCGCACTGCGTTCAAATAAAGAATACTCGATTTGCACCGCTGTGATCGGATGAATCGAATGCGCTTTTCGTAATGTCTGCGCTGAAACTTCTGACAATCCGATGTATTTCACCTTTCCGGACTGAACCAGCTCCGCCATCGCTCCAACGGTATCTTCTATGGGTGTTTCAGGATCAACACGGTGCAGATAATACAGGTCGATATAATCCGTACCCAGATTTTTCAAAGAACGTTCCACCGCCTTTCTCAGGTAGTCCGGGCGCCCGTTAATTTTCCAGGTAAGCTGCTCGTTATCGTCAACTTCATATCCGAATTTTGTAGCAATCAGGTATTTATCCCGATTTCCGGATATTGCCTTGCTGATCAGCCGCTCATTTAAAAGCGGTCCATAAAGATCAGCCGTGTCGAGGAAATTTACACCTAGCGCCAAAGCCCTGTGAATCGTCGCTATCGACTCTTTTTCATCTGCCCTTCCGTAAATATCATTGCCGGCTATGGTCGTCATACCCATACAGCCAAGTCCCAGCACCGGCACTTCTAATCCCTGACTCCCCAGTTTTATTTTCTTAATACTGCTCATAAACCAATTTTGTATAATGAAGTAATGATTAACACTGCAAAGGTGGCAGATTCAGATTTTGCGGGATTATACAAAACGGTCCATTTTGTATACAAATTGGAGCCTGATGGCCATTGAAGGGAAGCTTCTAATTTACAAACGCTATTTATAAAAAAGTCGGTCGCGGGATTAATCCCGCGACCGACTTTACTTTTATTGTTAAACCTGTTTTTCAAAACAGATACGATAACCTTACTTTCCCGACGTTTCGATCCATTTTCTTGCGTTCACGAAAGCTTCAATCCATGGAGAAACTTCGTCGTTTCTGCCTGCCGGATAATTAGCCCAGTGCCATTGGAATAGCGAACGTTCGATATGCGGCATCATCACCAGGTGTCTTCCTGAATTATCACACATCATCGCCGTATTGTAATCCGATCCGTTCGGGTTCGCCGGATACGTTTCATAAGCGTATTTGGCTACGATCTTATATTTGTCTTCTGTATAAGGAAGCGCAAATTTACCTTCGCCATGTGAGATCCAGACACCCAGCGTACTGCCGGAAAGTGTCGACAACATCACCGAATTGTTTTCCTGAATGGTCAGTGAAGTAAAACCACTTTCGTGCTTATGACTCTCGTTATGAAGCATTTTAGGTTTCTCTTCGTGATCCGCATTGATCAGACCCAGCTCAACAAACAGCTGACATCCGTTACAAATACCTACTGAAAGTGTATCATCACGTTTGAAGAAGTTTTCCAGTGAAAGTTTTGCTCTTTCATTGTATAAAAATGCTCCGGCCCAGCCTTTTGCAGAACCCAATACATCTGAATTAGAAAATCCGCCAACGGCACCGATAAACTGAATATCTTCCAGCGTTTCACGGCCCGAGATCAAGTCAGTCATGTGTACATCTTTCACATCAAAACCCGCCAGATACATCGCGTTGGCAAGTTCTCTTTCCGAATTACTTCCCTTCTCACGAAGAACAGCCGCTTTCGGTCTTGGTTTTGAAGGATCAATTACTGGCGCTTTCCCGTCAAACTGAATTGGGAAAGTGTAGTTCAGCACATGGTTTTTATAGTTGTCGTAACGCTCTCTGGCTTTCACTTCACCGCTCTGTTTCTGATCCAGCAGGAAAGAAGTTTTGAACCAAACATCACGCAAATGATCGACGTCAAAATTCCAGCTTCCGCTTGCATCTTTAACGGTCAAAGCCGCTTTTGAAGCAACAGAACCTATTTTGTGATAAGTTACACCATTGGCATCCAAAATCACCTCAGCAGATTTATCCGCCTGGAAAACGATACTGATATTTTCAGCGAATAGCTTTTCAATCATATTCTGATCTCCCAAAGAAGAAAGATCAATAGAAGCGCCCAGATCGCGGTCTGCAAAACAAAGTTCCAGAAGGGTCGTGATCAAACCACCGCTGCCCACATCGTGACCTGCCTGGATTTTCCCGGCTTTGATCAACTGTTGAATCGTATTGAATGCATTTTTAAATGCGTCAGCGTTCAAAACGTCCGGTGTCTCGTTTCCTATTTTGTTAAGAATCTGTGCAAAAGACGAACCGCCGAGTTTATAGGCGTCACCAGAAAGATTGATGTAATAAATATCACCACCATCTTTTTGAAGAACCGGCTCTACCACCGCCCTGATATCGTCAGAATGGCCAGCTGCCGAAATGATCACAGTACCCGGCGCAATCACTTCTGCATCCTTGTACTTCTGTTTCATCGACAATGAATCTTTTCCTGTCGGGATATTGATTCCCAGACTGATTGCAAATTCGGAACATGCCTGCACTGCTTTATACAAACGCGCATCCTCACCCGCATTCTTGCAAGCCCACATCCAATTGGCCGAAAGCGATACACTTTCCAAACCGTCTTTAAGCGGAGCCCACACAATATTTGACAACGACTCGGCAATTGCATTACGGCTACCCGCAGCAGGATCGATCAACGCCGAAAGCGGTGCATGTCCGATGGATGTCGCAATTCCGTCTTTACCCTGATAATCCAGCGCCATCACACCGCAGTTGTTCAAAGGCAATTGAAGCGGGCCTGCACATTGCTGTTTTGCCACACGCCCACCCACACAGCGGTCAACTTTATTGGTAAGCCAGTCTTTACTTGCAACCGCTTCAAGCTGAAGTACCTGTTCAAGGTAAGCAGCAAGGTTGGCAGCATCATAAGTCACGGGCTGATAAGTCCTTTCAATAGTTTTGTCGTTCATAACCACCTTTGGAGAACTTCCAAACATGTCATCCATTTCAAGATCCATTGGCTTGGCTCCTGTTGTGGCCGACTCGAATGTGAAACGGTGGTCAGAGGTTACCTCTCCTACCGTGTACATCGGCGCTCTTTCACGGTCCGCAATTCTTTGCAGGGTTGCTGCATTTTCCTTGCTGATCACGAGTCCCATACGTTCCTGAGACTCGTTACCGATAATTTCCTTCGCAGAAAGCGTTGGATCTCCAACCGGTAATTTGTCAAGATCAATCTTTCCGCCTGTTTCTTCTACCAGTTCAGAAAGACAGTTCAAGTGTCCGCCCGCACCATGATCATGAATGGAAACGATCGTATTCTTATCGCTTTCCACCATACCACGAACCGCGTTGGCAACTCTTTTCTGCATTTCAGGATTTGAACGCTGAATCGCATTCAAAGTAATACCTAAACCAAATGCGCCGGTATCCGCAGACGAAACCGCAGCGCCGCCCATCCCGATTCTATAATTTTCTCCGCCTAAAACAACAATTTTGTCGTCAACGGATGGTTTTTCTTTTTTCGCCTGATCCGCTTTACCATAACCAACACCACCGGCCTGCATGATCACTTTGTCAAACCCAAGCTTTCTCGCATCTTCTTCATGCTCAAAAGTCAGCAATGACCCGGTAATTAATGGCTGGCCAAACTTATTTCCGAAATCGGAAGCTCCGTTTGAAGCCTTGATGAGGATATCCATTGGTGTCTGATACAACCATTTTCTCTCCTCCACGCCCTTTTCCCATGGGCGATTTTCTTCCAGACGGGAAAAAGAAGTCATATAAACGGCTGTTCCGGCCAAAGGCAATGAACCTTGCCCACCGGCAAGTCTGTCCCTGATCTCTCCGCCAGACCCCGTGGCCGCTCCGTTGAATGGCTCAACGGTCGTCGGGAAATTATGTGTTTCGGCTTTCAAAGAAATAACCGAATCAAAATCCTTTATTTCATAATAATCCGGAACATCCGCACGTTTCGGCGCAAACTGCTGAACACGAGGGCCCTTTACAAAAGCCACGTTATCCTTGTAAGCCGAAACAATTCCGTTCGGATTTGCTTCAGAAGTTTTACGGATCAGCTTAAACAATGAAGTCGGTTGTTCCACACCGTCGATGACGAACGTACCATTAAATATTTTGTGACGGCAATGCTCCGAGTTAACCTGCGAGAACCCAAAAACCTCTGAATCAGTCAGTTTACGACCAATTTTTTCAGAAAGTTTATTCAAATAATCGACTTCCTCATCGCTGAGTGAAAGTCCCTCCTGCTTGTTGTACGCTGCCACATCGTTAATTTCGATAATTGGCTCCGGCTGAAGACTGATCAGATATATTTCCTGGTTAAGCTCATCGTATTTCTGAGATAACATCGGGTCAAAACCGGTAAAATCCGCTTCAACTTTTCTAAATTCCTCAATCCTGATGATTCCATGAATATCCATATTCTGGGTAATCTCAACGGCATTTGTGCTCCATGGGGTAATCATGGCGGCACGCGGACCAACGAAGAAGTTTTTTAGGACGGTTTCCTTTTGAAGTTTTGCACCGCCAAATAGCCAGCTTAGTTTAGCAATGTCAGGCTCGGTGAGAGTTCGCTCTATCTGTAAAGCAAAAACAGTGTCGTGGTCGTTGGAAAAGAAATAAATCATGGTATGTTATTATGGCGCAAAGTTACTTTGAAATTTTCGCGATGTCCATACGTAGCGTAAAATAGTTCTGATAAATTAAAAAACCTGAATCAGCCTGAATGGTTCCCGTGCCCGGGCATAGTTATTGAAAAGTAACGAAATTGACCTGTGCTCCACCCTTTTCAATAGTTTCCTTTGTCAAAAAAGCAAGCTGTAAGGCCTGAGCGGCCATTTCTCTTGCCAAAGAAAATTTCTTCAATAATTCTTGAACGATTATTCAACTATTCGTATTCTTTTGGTGTTGATCTAAGTTATAACATGTAGCTAATCGTGCAAAACCATCAGTTACTTAACAGAATTACTTTAAAAATGAAGAATATCCTGGCAGATATTCAGTCAAAAATATTCGATATGATGCAGACAAAAGAGTCAAAACCTGTTGCTTATTCGGTCCTCGACCTCGCTACCGTGATTGAGGGAAAAACACCGGCTGACACCTTTAAAACCAGTCTGGAGTTGGCGCGTGCAGCCGAAAAACTTGGCTACACCCGCTACTGGCTCGCCGAACATCACAACATGATCAGTGTTGCCAGCTCCGCGACTTCGGTACTGATCGGCTACATTGCCGGTGGCACTTCGTCGATCCGTGTTGGTTCCGGCGGCATTATGCTTCCCAACCATGCCCCGCTTATCGTTGCGGAGCAGTTCGGAACGCTGGCTTCGTTGTACCCGGGGAGAATTGATCTCGGACTGGGCCGTGCGCCGGGTACCGACCAAGTTACCGCGCGTGCTATTCGCGGAGAAAATTTCAATGCCGTGCACAATTTCCCGAATGATATCCAGGCTCTGCAGACTTTCTTTTCAAAAGATAACCATACCAGTAAAGTACGGGCTAATCCGGGAGAAGGACTGGATATTCCCATCTGGGTACTTGGTTCGAGTACGGACAGCGCGCGTGTGGCGGCAGCGATGGGCCTGCCTTATGCCTTTGCCAGCCACTTCGCACCGGCTTATTTCCTGGAAGCCATTGCACTGTACCGAAAAAATTTCCGCCCGTCAGTTTATCTGGACAAGCCTTACGTGATGGCTTGTGTGAACGTAGTCGCTGCCGATACGGATGTGGAAGCTGACTGGTTGTCGACCTCGATATTGCAGTTTTTTCTGGGTGTTGTAAGCGGCAAGCGCAAACTTTTACAACCGCCAGTAGAAGATATGAATGATATCTGGGGAATTCAGGAGGAACATGCCGTGAGCCAGATGCTGGCTTATTCGTTTATCGGCGGACCTGAAAAACTAAAACAGCGGATCAAAAAATTCTTTGAACAGACACAGGTTGATGAGATCATGGCAACCTCGCATATCTTTGATCATCAAGCCAGAATAAAATCTTACCAGCTTTTCTCGCAGGTTGTCAACGAGATTAATACGTTAGCGGTTTAAAATAAAAAATGTTCCTATCGGAGCAAAACACCGAGCATCCTAAGATCCTTGTCCCATCGGGACATTTCGTTGGTAGAAGCTGGGATAGATCGATGTGGTTTTCGTTCCAATAGGAACGTTTCGTGGTATTGATATGACCAATTAAATTAATTAGGAATGAAAAGAACCTTAAACGATGGGTGGAATTAATGATAATAAAATGTTTGAAAATCTTGGAGAAGCGTACTGCTGATTCCTAAATACTAGCAAAAAAAGTCAAATCAATGTTATTCTGTCGTTAATTTCTATATTTGAAGCGGGCCGTTATCAAAGACTTGACAAAAATGAATTATACTGACGCTAGTCTAGCACTGGACATTGAAAATATAAAACAAATTCCAATTGTTCCGACCATGCTGGAAGTGATTTGCAGGTCGACCGGAATGGGGTTTGCCGCGATTGCCAGGGTAACGCAGGATCGGTGGATCGCCTGTGACGTAAGGGATGAAATTGGCTTTGGCCTCGTTTCGGGAGGTGAGTTAAAAATTGAAACAACGATTTGCAACGAAATTCGTGACATGCGGGAAGCCGTCGTTATTGATCATGTAGACAAAAGCGAGGTTTACCACAACCACCATACACCAAAACTTTACGGACTTCAAAGTTATATCTCGTTCCCGATCATTAAAAAAAACGGAGATTTTTTCGGAACCCTTTGCGCCATTGACCCTAACCCGGCAGAGCTGAACAATCCAAAGATCATGGGCATGTTCAGCCTGTTTGCGGAACTGATTTCGTTTCATTTGCAGAGTGCCGATTTGCTGGAAAGAAGCAATGTTGCCGTCAAAGAGCTCAAGCGACAGCTGACCGACTCGCTGGACGAAAACCGTCAGTATCGGTATATTTCTCACCACAATTTACAGGAGCCTCTCCGTAAGATCAGGATGTTCAGCAATATGCTGGTGAATGCGACCGATACAAATGACAACCACCGGACAAAAGATTTTGCCCTGAAGATTAATTCTAACGCGCAAAGATTTTCGATGATGATCAAAGACTTATCCGATTTTTCAGATCTGGATCATCAGAAACAATCCTTCGAAAAAGTCGATCTGAATAAAGTTATAACCGACGTCCGGGTGCAGTTGAGCGATAATATGGAAGAAAAAAATGCGACATTCGACTCGGATACGCTGCCCTCCATTCAGGGAATTCCATCGCAGATTGAGCAGCTGTTTTATCATTTGATCCATAACGCAATTAAGTTTTCTAAAAAAGACAAGCCTTTACATTTACGGGTCACGACAAAGCGAATTCCGGCAAAAAAAACAGATCACGCTCTTACAGAACAGGCTGATCTGACTTATGCTGAAATCCGTTTGGAAGACAATGGCATCGGTATTGAAAAATCCCAGCTTGAAAAAATATTTGACATCTTCTCTCAGCTGCCACACGCCCAGATCCCCGAGGGAAAAGGAGTTGGACTGGCTTATTGCCGCAAAATTGTCCGAATTCATGGCGGGGCAATTACCGCAGAGTCTGAATCAGATACAGGAACCATTTTCTCTATTGTGTTACCTGTAATCACTGAATAAATAAAAGGTGATGTTGTAAAATATTTATCGCTTTAAAGTAAAAAAAGTCAGGAAGATCGCTCATCCTGACTTTTTTACTTTAAAGCGATAATCAGCTATCAAAACCAATTTATCGGTTTACGACCACCTTATGCGTATCAACTGCGCCCGTTTTCTGAATAACGGAGACGATGTACATACCTACCGGAAGATCTTTCACAGAAATCGTTTTTGAAACATTTTTGCCCGATCTGTACACCAGATTCCCGGCAAGGTTATGGATTTCAACGGCTGATACCTTGTTCCAATCCGCGCTGTTCAAAAACAGCTGATCTGTAACCGGATTCGGGTAAAGCACCGATTTCACAAGGTTATCAAAACTTACACTGACGATCCTGCTGTATGCGTAGGTCTGATCTTTATCAATCATTTTCAGACGATAAAGATTCTCGCCAGGTGTCGGCTCGTTATGGGTAAATGAATACTTCACCATCACCGTGCTTTCGCCTTTGGATTCTCTGGTCCCAACCACATTCCAGTTTTTGCCATCCTGGCTGTGTTCAACATCAAACTTTTCACTGTTGGTTTCCAAGGTCGTTTTCCACTGCAATAAAACAGATTTCTCAGATTTTGAAGCGGTAAAATCTACCAGCGTAACAGGTAATGCCGGCGTAATAGATACAGTTGCAGATTGTGCGGGTGAAGGTGTAAATGTACAACCCTGATTATCCGTCACAATTTTCAGGCTGTAAACAAAGGTACCTTCTGTCGTAGTGGGCTGATTCACAACAGCCGTACTTTGACCACCCGTCGTTGACACACTGAGGTCAGGTCCATTGTTAATTTTATAACTGAACGCGTAAGGCAGAGTACCTCCCACAGCACCAAAGGTTACCGGAACAGCAGGTTTGCCTTTTTCAGTACTAGTCGTACCTGTCAATGAAGAAGAGGTGATCTGATTTACCGTCAGCACAGCAGCATTAGACGTGCTTGCATTGGTGCAGGCATTGGTAATGATACATCTGTATTCAGACAGATTATCTCCAACAGGAATATTTGACAACGACAATGTAGCAGAGGTAGCCGTTGCATTCTGACCGATCGTGATGTTTGCAAAAGCTCCGCCAAACGGCTTTTTCTGCCATTGGTAGGTTACGTTGAGCGCTGCTGTGGTTACGGCGAACGTCGTATTTCCTCCCACACATATACTCTTGGCAACCGGGTTCTGGTCAATAACCGGTGCCGGTGTCGGCGTTACCGTTACGGTAAATGAACAAAGGGCGTTGCTTCCGATACCATTGGCTGCTGTCACCGCAACGGTTGTTACACCCGCCGGGAAAACATAAGGAAAGGTAATCACATTACCCGCCACGCGGTAGGTAATGGTTGGCACAGGACAGCCTTGTGCCGTGGCGACAGGCGACAAAGTCGCTGTACACGTTCCTGCATCCGGGCTCACGGATACGTTAGCCGGACAGGTCACAACGGGCGCAGAAACAACCGGCGTATCTGTTGGATTTGCAAGACCTGCTTTACCCGGATCATCCGTAAGAACAGAAGTAAAACCTGTTCCACTGACCGTTCCCTGCGTAGAAACAAGACAAGTACTTACAGGAATATTGGCATTGATCAATACCTTAAACTTAATGGTAACGCTTTTCGCGGCCGGAAGCGCAAAGCCAGCTCCGCCAACACCGTCTACCGTCACCGTTTCACCGGCAAGCGGAGCTTCTGTTCTGGCAGCTTCATAAGAAACCGCTTCATTGGGAACTTCGTTCGTGCTAATTACGGCTGGTGCAGCAACGGGAGCGACTGTCTCAACAGATTTTTGAGACAACGCCGCAGCAGAATCAACAGCAGACTTTCTCGCATTTTCAGCCAGTTCTTCCGGAGCTGCAACGCGCAGATCGGCCACATTAGGCGTTGCACAGGTTTGGTTAAAAGTGAAAGTACCCGCGCCGCTCTGAAGAACATTCGAAGAAGTAGCACCGCCCGGCAAGTTTCCATTGAGATTCCAAATCTCCGGAACATTGGCAGCTTCACCCTGTAAAAGTACCTCAGTGCCGGCAGCAATCCCTGACTTTGCTCTCAAATATATCCCATTAGTTACCGTGGTAACAGTATTATCGGCAATATTCGCGCAAATTTTAGCTTTGTTATTGACGTAGCTAGTAACCGCATTTACATCAATATTATAAAATGCATTGAGATGGACAACGTTAATAGTATTATTCGATATCGTCACATCGCTTCTGGTGGTATTAACTGATTTAACAGAAACACCAACCCCAAAGTCTGACTCGATATTTTTAACGAGGTTGTTATGTATTTTGATAACCCCTTTTGCAGTAGGTCCCTCGGCGTCAAAGAAAATCCCTGAGCCACCGCCGCCGTTTTTCTCAATGGTATTGCCTTCAACCGTTCCTTCCAGGTACGCATTGGCATTGGCAAACATATTAATGGCGGTGCCATTTTTCCCGTAAGCCGTATTACCGATTACGTTAAACTTGACGGATGCAGACCCCGAACCGGAGATCTCAATTCCCTTACCGGCATTCCCTTGATTATTCATCACGCTGGCACGAATATCGGCAAACATTTGCGCGTTTTCGTTTCCATAAACCTCCACACCGTCGGTCTGGCAGGCAAGAAACTGACTATTTCCCAAAACTTTAAGACTCATAATAGCCGTACCATATCCTTCAAACAAAAGCCCTGAATTATTGGGCGAGTTCTGAAAAGTTGAGCCGGTTACGGTTAGCAATGCCAGATTTTTGCTCGTATTTCTGAAATAGGCAACCCGACCTGCCGGATTTGAGAAAGTACAGCTCGTGATCGTGTTTGTACCCTGGGTATTGACAGCATAAATACAACCTTCTTCGGCTTGCCCTGGCGTTCCGGCCTTGGCAACAGAGCTATTGGAGAGCGCCAGCGTCGTAACGTCAGTCAGGTTTATCCCTTGCTGAACAGTTGTACCTGTAATAATGATCCTGTCCATGGTTAACCCAACTACATTATTTGCGTACACGGGGGCATTACTGTTCGTGTTATTTCCGTTGCTTGGTACTCCCCCGTCAGCCCCCTCAGCCGTATTGGCATTGGTAAGGTTTATATTTTTGATTGTAATACCATTGGCATTGATAAATTCAAGTCCACGGGCAGAAATATTCTGGATTGTGCCGCCCGAACCCAAGTCTGTATTGTTTCCCAAAATCTGGAAAGTGCCACTTGTATTGGAAACCGATACCCCTTTGGTAGCACCATTCGACGAAACGGCTGTAAAAGGCAGCGTAATCGCTAACCGGTCATTAGCTGCTTTCCCGGAAATATTAATCGCACTGGCCGCTCCTGCGGAAACAGAGCCAGAGGTGGCGGTCAACGTACCGTTCGTAGCTGTTACATCAATCCCGGAAGTAGCCCCTGTTACCACCGCGGATAAAACCGTAAGGGTAGCATCCAATGTACCAGCTACCAGATTGAGCGCCCGTCCATTACCACTTAACGACATTTCCTTGAGCCTAAGCGTTCCGTAATTGGAGCCGGTTATTTTATTTGCCGTCGTATTACCAATATTAAGTCCACGTATCGTATTGCCTGAACCAACGGTTACCGCACTGCCAGAACTTGTCAATGCCGGAGCCGTTCCTCCGGTACCTGGCAATTGACCACCAATTGGAATCGTTATCCCTGTGACCGTGCTGAGCGACTCTGCTGATGCCTGCCCGATAAGTTTCTGGCTCGCAAGTAGCGTAAGCGAACCATCGTAAGTGCCTGAATAAATGAAGATCGTATGCCCTGTTTTGGCATTAAATCCGGTATTGTTGTTGATTGCCTGAAAAGTTGCCAGCGAAGGAAACGGTTTGGCAAAGGTGCCATTCGCACCGACAGCTGTTGCTCCTTCTTTAATAAACCAGATCATGCCGCTGGAAGTGATGGTCACTGTAGCGGCTGCAGTCAGTCCTGAACCATTCTGCAAGGTATAGGTAAAAGTATCAGCACCTGTAAAACCTGCCTTTGGCTCGTAGACAAATGCACCGGTTGCGAGATTCATGGTAACCGAACCGCCTTCTGTTGTTGGGATCGTAGTTGAACCGGAGATACTCAAAACAGCCCCATTTGGGCTTATATCATTGGCCAATACGCCATTCGCAGCGAGCACATTCAAACCGGCATTTCCGATCGTCGTATACGTTTCATTTACCGCAATCGGACTGACTTTTAAAGAGTTGGGCACCAGCGTGGTATTCGGGTCGATCTGCTCCGTAAACTTCACGCCCGCAGCATCCGTGCCACTGTTGTTGATTGTAACCGTGTATTCCAGTTCATCACCGGCAGAAGCACCCGGCAATCCGGTATCGTTGGTCAATGCATAAACGTTGGTAGCCGAAATGGTCGGCGCAACCAACGCGTGGCTTTTCAGCCTGCTTTTTGTTAAGGGAGAATAGGCTAGCTGTTTAATGGCAGCTTCCGCTGGCTTTTCTGCTTTTTCGGATACCAATACATCGTAAAGAAAACCATCTTTAGTGTTATTGAGGAATGGCACACCCGATGCAAGCAAGGCAAGTCCTGCGAGAAATAGGTAAAAGTTTTTCATGTTCAGTTATTGAGTATAAGAAAGTTTTCCCGCCGGTATCCCCTGACATCATCAGGAGAAAACGGCTTCATATTTCATTCCATTTTGACCGGGACCGATCGGCACTAAAAAAACTTCAAGCTTTTTGTTTTCCGGATGCTCGATCACATAAATTCCCTGAGGGTGGTGCGCATTGTCGCCAATTGTTTGAAGCACAACCGAAAACGCTCCTCTTTCCAGTGGAGAGTAATTGTCCAGGTCTGTGACTTTAACAACGCTGGCCGCAACAGCACCCGTCTCTGAAAAATGGATATCCATCGTTTGATCCAGGTATTCACTAAAATCGGCAGCAGTTATTTTACTTAGATCGTATGTTTCCATTCCATTAAATGATAGACTCCGTTGGTTTCACTTATTTTTTTAAACCCTAACCTGTTGTAAAGGTTTTTAGCGGGATTGAAGGATTCGACATGAATACGCAAAGGTTTTTGCATCTCCGCCGCTGTTGTCATAAGGTCGGACAGAATTCCCCCGCCTATCTTGCGATTTCTGAATTCAGGCAAAATCGTAATATCAATAATCCGGACTTCTTTGGACTGATAATCTGTATGCAGATATAAACGTCCTATTTGTTTTGTATCCAGTTCGATCACCCAGAAGTATGCTCCCGGATAATTCCTCTGATAATGTTCGTGCTGCGCGCGAAACTGGCCGGAAATAAATTCCATTTTCATGATTTCAGGCCAGTTGGGAACCCTCTCCATTTCATCCTTTCGCGTGCTGGCATACATTTCCAGCAGTAAAGGCATGTCTTTTTCCTCAATTGGCCTGAGAAAAAGAGAAGGGTTTGTAAGCTTAAGCGTCATTGGTTATACTTAAATAAGTAAAATGGTCTCAATACTTTATCTGATTAACCTCTTGGTGGAAAAACACCTTGCAAGGCGATACAAAAATAGGTCGTCAGATAAGGTTGTAAATTATTATGCGGCTGATCACCGCCCACAGGAGCGAGTGAAGTACCATTCATGGTGACATTCGGATTGCCGGCAACATATATATTCCCACCTAGTGACCTGGCAATCGTGTTCCCGGTCGGCGTTTTTACCTCTCCCGGCTCTGGCGAATCACCCACAGCATGCGCATGAGAGGGTATTTCAGACTCCAGTAACGTTACGGTTTCAGAGCCACCTGTCTCTCCAAGGTCATGTAGGGACAATCCGGGACCCTGGCCAGGGTGCATCGGTGATCTTCCCTGTAAGTCAGGTAAGGCAAAATTCGATTTCCCGTTCCCGCCATAAGTAGTACCCAGCAAAGAAAACAACGCTGTATTTTGTGAGAGCGGCAATAGCTGACCGTCACACCAGGCCCATCCTCTGGGCGCAAAATTGAAGGGAAATATTCTTATCTCAGCGACAAAAGGATCCATAATATTGATTAAAGTTAAAGTATAATAAGTCCACCAACGGTACGAAAAGCTTAGGTTGGCGACGGGAAAATACCAAAAAGAGAAATGATAAAATTCACACAAAGGTATGGCTGAAAGTTTGTATGCGGCTGGCTACCTCCCGTCGGCGCAATACTTGCCACATTCATCGGCGCTCCCGCTGGCGGTTCGCTAATATACATCGAAACGGATGAGGCCGTCCCCAGCACTGCATTGGCGGGCTGAGCCGTATTCGCGATGTTCGTCGAGGCCATCAGCGGGTGATTGTGGCCCGGAATCTGTTGAACGGTAAGCGTGATTTCCTCTGCGCCTCCGGTCTCTGCCAGAATAAAACCATTTCCCTGATGGATAGGAATTCTGCCACGCAGGTCAGGCATTGCAAAAGTACTTTCGCCGTCTCCACCATAAGTAGTACCTATTAATTGAAAAAGCGTTTCGTTTTCCGATATCGGAAGTAATTGTCCTTCGCAGAAATTCCAGCCGGCGGGAGCGAAATTTCCCGCAAACATTCTGATTTCTCCTACATAGGGCTGTGCCATTTATTTCTTATCGTTAATTTTGAAAATTAGGATCGGGTTTGGTTTTAATTCGGACTAGGGAAAATTCCCTGCAGCGCAATACAAAAGGAAATGGTCAGAAACGGCTGCATGTTGAGATGCGCCTGGCTTCCTCCAACGTTGGAAACACCAACGGTGGGCGTAAGGCCACTGGCCGTGTTCTGGTAAAGATTGTTTGGCTTGGCATTAGAAAAGAGATTCCCCGCCGGTACATTGACGTTGGCATCCGACGATCCGGTATCCACCGCATTTAAAACGTGGGTGTGCGTCGGGAGCTCTGATATACTCAGCGTATGCGCTTGCTCCCCTCCTCTTTCACCTAACGTATGGCCGGACCCCACATGAATCGGTGCCCGGCCACGGTAATCCGGTAACGCAAAATTTACACGGCCATCTCCACCAAAAGTGGTTCCCAGCAGCGAAAACAACCCCTGGTTTTGGTTTATGGGCAACAGTTGCCCATTAGACAATGCCCAGCCCCTGGGCGCAAAGACAAAGCTCATTAATCTAATCTCGGATAGGAACGGTTCTGCCATAGTATAAGATGGTTAATTCAAAGGGTTATTGAAAAGTACAGGTATCAAAAGCTTTTGAGACAATTTCCGGTTTTAAAAGTTCTATAAACGTGCATCTAAAAACAGATGTTTTTTATTTTAATGCTATAAAATTCATCAAAGATTCAGGTCAACATCCTGCCGGTATGCTCAAAGGTGAGGCTAAAACTGAGACTTAAAGGTACGGTCTGACCAAGATTGATCTTATCAAGTGTCATCATTTAAAGTAAGCATGTTTAAGATTCGGGTCGTGCTATAATTAGTACAAATATTAGTAAAATATCACTATAAATCATCAAGAAATCTCCAATTTAATAGCCGAATTTATTCGAGTAAATTTCTACATTTTTTAGCGCTACCTATTCAACAATAATATCTTCTGTCAAACACCGGCAACTAAAACACATAATCATTTTACAATAAATATGTTATGCAAAACAACCTGGTTAATTTCCGCCGATACACCAAAAAAACGGTAAGCCATTCCATCGCAAAAGCAATGGAATGGACTTTTTAAATGCCGTATAACCTGGCACAATGAACGCTGAGTGTTATTGGGCCAGGATTCCGGTCAGCCTGATGTTATGCACTTAAGAGGAGGAAAAAAGTCTTTAATATCTAATCCGTATGTGGTGTGCACAGTGCAGCAAACGATTTTAACATCTTTGAATTCTGAGTCTTTTACTATCTCAAATGATAGTATTTTGTTCAACTTATTCGTCGTAAAATTTCTGCGTTTTGGCGACGCCACGAAAATATGCTGCGTCCAGTTCCAGATTTTCCCAGCAGATGAGCGCCGTTTCAATATCGGGCTTTTGAAGCCATAATAAAGACCTGTCCGGTGTTAGCTCCCCTAATTGCTGCGAAAGGTTCCACCAGCCCCGGCTCATCTCTCCTACCGCCAGGTTCATTTCGGGGATTATATTTCCAAAAGACTCCCAGGACAATCCCAACTTGTCTTTATATCTCGCAATCTGCCTGTCAATCTCCTCATTTACAGCAAGAAAATCACTAACCTGAGCTTCAATCCCCAGTATGGACTTACTAACACGGTCCGTACTCTCGTCCAGTGCTTTCAGCAACCCCCAGGCCCGCTGTGCTATGTCATCCGGAAACTTGTCAGAGGAGATATCCATCGTTTGCATTGTGTCTAAAAGTCCACCGAACCCTTCGGCCGCATCTCGGGCGTACAGAGTAATACCTTCGGATTGCAAAAGAAGGCTATCATGCGTGTGATTTTTCCAAATTTCACAAACATTGATCAGCAACGGAAACTCTGGAATATACTGCTCGATATAACCTGTCACTTCCGCAGCCGCAGCCGCCTCACCTACCCTTTTATTGATCACCGTCCAGGTCTTTTCCGGAACCCTAAACAGCTGCCCAAGCCTATCATTTGCTAAAACTGTCATAAACTCAATACCTCAGATCATGCGTGAAAACGGTTATTCCGATACGCTGAATCGAACCGTTCAAAAAATCCGGGCCAGATCCGAATATTCCTATTGTCGAAAATACAAAAGAGAGACCTCTCCCCGGGAAAGATTCGACAGCCCTTCCAAGACCGGGATCGTGAATTTCTTCTGTTACTTCCATTTTTAAAGAGCATGTAAGAATGACTTCCTCATATTTGCCTGCCTTTTGACACTTCAAAGATCCGCTAAAACGGTCCGCTACTTAAACCGTAAAACACGTGTTTTCAAAAACACGTGTTTTACGGGGTTATGTAACCAAAAAGTAAAATCAATATCCTTTTTTTGGTGATCTATATAATTTAACATACATTAGCCGACCGATCAGCCTGGACATTTTCGCATCGTTTCCTACGTCCGTGACAGCATTTTTCGCACACTTTCAGTTCATATCTTTTCCCTGTTTAATTTTCCACTTTAACAGTAGGAATACTGTAAACCCAAATTCATTATGACCAACATCAACTCGACGGCTCAGCTAATTTCTGAACAGGTTTTTGAGAACTGGGCATTTGCCTGGCAAAAACTGGAATTTGATCCAAACCCTTTCGATTTTTTCAAGAACGGAGAACAGATTCTCTCCGGCGTCGTTTTCAACAGCCGCAACATGAGCTCGCTTTTGTCGACGACGGGCGTGAGCACAATTAAAATCAGATTTGGACTTAATTTAGAAACCAAAGATTTTGAAATCATCCTGTTCGGCACAGATAGCACGGGCCAGATCATGACCCCATATTATGTTCCCAGCAAAAAAAATTACTACACACCAGACGCCGCGTTGGGCGAGCAAGGACGGGTACCCGCCGAGCTGATCAAGCAATGGAAAAAAAACTGGCTCGTAACGGCAGGAGCCGGGGAGGTTACCAGCAAGAACTTCGTTACGCCGTATGGCTTCACAAGAGGTTACAATTATTCGCTGAAAGAGTTTATTGAAACATTATTTACATTCCGGACAGCGCCGGATATCAACGTGGTTTTTGTACTTCACGAATATTATGGGGTAAACTATCTTACCACAAAAAAAGTCACCTCAACCTTCGGCGTGGTACTTCATGCGCAAAATGCAGATTCATCTGGCGCAACTTTGCAGGGTGATCCTGACGCATACTATGACCTGACCGCTCCTTGCCCGAGAACCTGTTAAAATAAATATCCTGTCCACGTTGCTGTCATAATTTTAGATGTCACCAATCCGGCTTCTGTATTGTGACGGCAACAGCTTTATCTACTCCACGATATTTTGGTTAAGTCATGCATTATTCGAGCGAACAGCTTATCATTTTTTTTGCCTTTTTACCCATACTCGTCGCGTCCGTAACCGGTGCGATTAAATTTAAAAAGCTTGACACCCCCCTGAAACTTTTGAGTTTCCTTATTTTTTTCGCCCTGATTATTGAATCAATTTCCCGCATTCTCTGGCTTTACAAGATTTCAAATTTGTTTTTATGGCCGGTTTACGTCAACGTTGAATTTGCCTTTCTCATCTGGATTTACAGCATGGAACTGCAAAACAAATTTCTTTCCAAATTAAAAATCTGGCTTATTATGCTTTTTACGGCTTATGTCAGCTACAAAACCCTTCAGGTTTCAAGCCGGATCAACCTGATCGACAACAGCGGTAGATTAGTCGAAAGCATTGTACTGATCTCCATTATCCTTTTTTATTATTACAAATTATATGTAAACCAGCCATTGTCCAATTTATGGTCGACTCCTATGTTTTGTGTATCGACTGGTCTGTTGATTTTTTTCGCGGGAAACTTTTTCATCTTCCTGTTTATTAATTTTATACTGCAATATTCTCAAAAACTGAATTACCAGATCTGGATTATCCATGCATCTTTAAACTGCGTATTATACCTGATCTACACTTTCGCCCTATGGAAAAGCCCGCAGAACTAGAATTCGCACACCTGCTGTTTGGAGGCCTGGCCTTTGTACTTTTTCTATCGCTGGCTATTGTGCTGTTCATTATGCTCTATCAGCGTAAACTGCACCGTCAACAGAAAGATATGCAGGACCAGGCGCTGGCGTATCAAAAAAATCTGACCAGCATTGTCGTACGCTCACAGGAAAATGAGAGAGAGAGAATTTCAAGAGATCTCCATGACGAAATTGGTGTTTCATTATCGGCAGCTAAGCTCTATATCAATCAGATTCAATATGAAAATTCTCCGACAGAAATGATGCGGCTGGCGGGCGATGCCAGTGGTATTATCGGTAATATTGTACAGGATATCCGGCAAATTGCGCAGAACCTTTCACCTTTGATTTTGGAAAATTTCGGCTTCCGGCAGGCGATACACATGCTCATGACCCGGATTCAGGCTGGCGGGATTCGTACCGAATGTTATATTGATTTTGATACAACATTAGAAAAAGAAACGGAGCTTGGCCTGTACCGGATCATTCAGGAAGCTTCGGGCAATGCACTTAAACATGCAAATCCAAGCCTGATTGAAGTCAGTCTGACCCAGGAAAACAAACTGTTATTGTTGTTGATTTCGGACAACGGAAGCGGTTTCGATTATCAGAAAACGGATCTTACCAAAACCACTTCAATGGGTCTGAGCGGGATCAAAATCCGTGCAGAGCTGATTAACGGGCAACTTTCAGTAAACTCATCGGCAATAACCGGGACGGAGATTTTAATTACTATCCCCGTTACTGCCTAAACGCAACGATTTCCACGACCATGAAAACGCTAAAACTAGCTGTCATTGACGATCACACCCTGTTCCGCCAAGGGCTGATCCAAATCTTAGAAAAGTTCAATCACTACGATGTTGTTTTCGAAGCATCATCGGCTGAAGAAATGTTTGAACAGTTGTGCTCAGTTACGCCGGACATTGTACTGTTAGACCTGAATATGAAAGGTATGAGCGGTCAGCAGGCCAGTATTATTATCCGCCACGACTATCCGGATATGAAAATTATTATTCTGTCAATGAATTATTCGCACGACTATATTCGTCAAATGATGAAGATCGGCGTGCACGGATATCTGCCCAAGGACATTGACCAGCGAAAACTCGTAGAAGCCATTGATCAGGTTCACGAAAAAGGACATTATATGGATGACGAGATTGCCGCGGTTTTACGCGAGGCACTCCAAATGAGCCAACGCAAGAATCTCAAAAAAAGCACCGTCATAGAATCTGAAAACATTGTTTTAACAGACCGTGAAATGGATGTTCTTCGGCTAATCTGCAAAGGACAAAATACCCAGCAAATCGCGGAAGCACTTTTTATAAGTTACCGCACCGTGGAAGGGCACCGCAAAAATCTGCTTTTAAAAACAGGCGTCACCAACTCGGTAAGCCTGGTGGTTTTCGCTGTGAAACACGGGCTGATCGAAATGTAAACGTACCCCTCCTCTTCAAAACGTCTGTTATCCCGGGCTTATTTTTCAAACACCAGCGCATCGGGATTTGCGCCAAGCTCCTGCAACGCATCCAAAACCGAGGACGTAAAAGCATCCGGGCCACAAACATAAAAGGGTTGATTAAAATCTTCAATATGCTTTTGCAGAAAATCTTTGGTAATCCTTCCGTGCGCATAGCCTGCCGCCTGTTCAGAGGAAATGATATTGAAAAAGTTATATCCAAGCATCTTTTCAAATTCTTCTTTCAGGATAATATCAGCCGTCGTTTTGTTAGAAAAGAACAGCCGGTTATTGCCGACTTTCCCTTCAGCATACAACGCCCTAAGAATGGCGATAAAAGGTGTTACCCCGGCTCCGCCTGCCAGAAAAACGCCTTCGCCCTTGTACGCAATAGCTCCCCAGGCGTCACTTATTTCGAAAATATCACCGGGTTTTACCAACGTCAGCTGATTGGTTACACCGTCATGGTCGGTATATGATTTGATCGTAAATTCCAGCACCGGATTTTCGGGTATTGACGTAAAAGTGAATGGCCGCTTTTCATCCTTCCAGCTTTCTTTCAGAATGGAAAGATCTGTCGCCTCGCCCGGGTTGAAACTAAACCCGTCCGGTTTTTCTACCGCAAAGGAATGCACGTTATGGGTTATCGTTTTAACCGCAATGACTTTTACCTGATAATCTGCCATGATATTTCATTTTTAAAACGCGGACTCTAACTTTTCGCTGACGAGCTGACTAAAAATAGCTTCTTTTACAGACAAAAAAAAGTCTGTTTCCTCTATTTTAGGCTCATCGCGAAAAAAGCTATCGCGATTAAATCCCGAACGCTATTATTTCGTTTTTAGGCAGGATTTAAATTGTTTTCGCATCTTGATCATTTATCTCAACAAATGTAAAATTCCTTACTTTCGCAACTTTCTATCAGATACATCACACACATTAATACCTTTAAGAACAATTGTGTCACCAATTTTTATCTTCGCTGGATAAATCGATAAGCTCTTGCTATCAGCTGGTGATGTTTCCTTCTGTTTGCAGCTATATATACAAATTAGTAAGATAATCGCAATATGTATTTTGTTTCTTGTCATGGCAACGTTGATGAAATTTATCTTTATTCACAAGTTTCCCTGGAGTTACCAAGACCATACGTGCCCCGATTTGAAATCGGGGTGAACATGAGAAAGATCAGCTGACTCACAACCATTTTAAAACAGACAGATAAAATCTGTTTTAAAAACGACAAGACTGCAATGATATCACATAAATAACTAACATTAAGCACATTATAGCCATAAGTGAAAAACAAAAAAAATCCTAACTAACGTACCAAAAATACGTAGTAAGGATTATCTCTGTTACTTATCTAAAATTCAGCCGATTTCTTCCGACAAAATAGCCACGGCCCTTTTGCGGATATCCCGAGCCTTATCAACCGGCAAAAACGCACCGTTGGAACAGAATGAAAAATCGATCTTACCTTGAAAGGTGCTTACCACCAGGGTATTCGGGTTGCGCCATGGAAAACCTACGGCCGGGCTATGCAAAGCTTCGACGGAAAATGTCTGGTAAGTTGTGGGGATATCCAAAACGCCCATGTTGGATAAAGTAACATCGTGACTGCCTTTGGTCGATCGTAAATGCCCTATCATTTGTCGTGCCGTTGAATGAAAAAACTCACTCATGACAATGATTTCCGGCATATTGATCTTATTCGCCTTATCGACCAGATCATTTTTGATACTTCGGGAAATAGTCCAGAAATCGTTGTCCCTTTCTTTCTTTGGAATCGATAACTCCACAATCGGTGCAAAAGCGAACATCGTATCCTTTTTTATATCGGGAATATACCTGCGGATATCCACCGGACTTATCACTTTATTTTTTGCCCCGTTTCCCATTTCAAATGCAAAAGCCTGCAAAAATGCCGCACACAGCACGGCATGGACTGAGGTATTTTCAGCCTTGCATTTTTTCACCAAAGTAGAAGATAACCCGGAAGGGAAATTCCAGTTAAGAAAGTAAAAACTTTCAGCTTCTAATCTGGGCTTGCGGTTTGTTATAAAAAACAGTCCTTTGGCAAGCGTAGAAAAAAATGCCGCTTTAAACTTCAAACCGCCTTTTTGAGTGTATGAATCGGGCAGCAATTCCTGAATATCCGTAAAAGACTGATAGGCCGTTAACCTTGTTTCCGGCTCATCCAGGCTTTGCAGGAATTCCCGCATGAGCGTAACAATGGTTGTTCCGTCGCAAATACAATGCGCACAAACAAAAATGAGATCGGATGTATTTTCAGATCTCAGCCAGACAAGCCGGGCCAGCGGACCGCTGCCGGCATCGAAAGGTTTTATCCATTCAGCGACACTTACTTTTTCCCACTGATCCTCTGCATACCTTTCCAAAACACAGACCGGAATCGCAGGCATGTCGGGATTCATAACAAAGGATGGAAATCCCTTGTTATCATGCTTAATATTTGCTCTTAAAAGCGGATGTTTTGTCTGCAATTTCAGCAGTGCAGCACTTATTTGCTCTCCCGTAAGTGCACCTTTTATTGTTGCGGTGAAGGTACAGTTAACCGATACCTGGCCATCGGCATACATGATTCTCTCACCAACTATTAATCTCCTGTTCATATTAAACTACGCTGCTTTCTTGGGTGATGGTCTGGTTTAGGAGTAACTGCATGGCATTTTCTTTGACCAGGAGCGCATCCTGATATTTTAAAAATCCTTCTTCTGATGTAAACACAAAATCAATCTGACCACGAAATGTGGAAGTTGAAATCTTCGTCGGGTTTCCCATGGGAAATCGTGACGAAGGGCTATATACATTTTGGATGCTGAAAGTCTCATAATGCTCACGGATTTTAATCTTCCCCAAATTGGCAAAAGCAAAATCGTGAAGCCCCTTTCCTGCCTTGGCATACCGGATACTTTTGGGCAATAAAGAGACAAGTTGTTCTGTATACATCAACATTTTACGGATGTCCGTTTTTTCGATCTTATTATAAAGTTTATCCCGGAGATATCTGGCCTGATGCCAGAAATCGTACTGCTTGTTTCCAAGTGAAAGATCAATCATCACCGGAAATGGAAACAGATGATCACTGCCTATTTCGGGTAAAAAGCGGCGGGCATCCACAGAACAGAACATGCGTCTGTTTGTTGAAAGATGCCTGACATTTTGAAATGCCTTCATAAAGGTCAGGCTCAAAACTGTATTAATACTTAATCCCTCCTCTTTGCATTTTTCCAAGATTACCCCTGTCATGTCGCTATTCAACTTCCAGTTAATCGTATAAAAATGATCCTTTTTCTTTTCCTTCATCCAACTGACCACACCCAGATAAAAACGGGTCATTCCGGTTATCAAATTCGCTGTAAAAATATTGGCCATATTTCTTTGTATGTCAACAGGAACAAGGTCCATGAGGGACGACACGGCCTGATAAGAGCCAATATCCTTACCCGGATTATCTGCCACTTCCAGTATCTCGTGCATCAGCTGCATGACCGATGTTGCGTCACAAATGCAGTGATGGCAAACCAGTATCAGTTCAGAGGTTCGCTCTGATCTTACCCAGACCAGCCTCGTCAAAGGTTCCTTTTCTACATCAAATAGTTTATGCCACTCTTTTTCTGCTTCGTTCCGCCAGTCTTTATCAGAATTTCTCTCAACGATTCGTAATGGTATGGGCTGTATTTTGTCCGGCGACACGTACCACGGAATTCCCTTCTCGTCCTGCCAAACTACAATTTTTAAGAGCGGGTGACGGTTTTGTACTTTTTGCAGTGCCTTTTCCAGATTTCCCTGAGAAAGACATCCTTCCACGGTCACCGTAAAAATCAGATTCACCGGCGTATTCTTCCCCGCAAACATGGAGCCCTCCAGAAAGCTCATTTTTCTTTTCATACGCCAACGGTATTCGCAACAAATGCTTCAAACATCAGTTTCATCGCTTCCTGTTTGATCTTCACGGCATTTTCACGTGCCATAAACATTTCGTTTGAGACAAACGAAAAATCCATTTGTTTGTTAAAAGTGGTGGTAATAATGGTAGTCGGATTGCCAAACGGACCGATCACCGTTGGACTGTAAACCGTTTCAATCGAGAAAGTCCGGTAACCCGAGGGGATATCAAGCCGTCCCATATTCGAAAACATAAAATCGTTACCGGCTTTGGCATAAGTAAGGAATTTTATCAAAGGTCTGATCGCCTTGTGAGAGCCTTCCATGCCCATGATAAATTCATACGGGTTCAGCTTGTCCATTTGTTTTGAAATCAGCACTTGCTGCTTTTGGACATTTACCCAAAAATCAGTCGCCGACTTTTTAGCAAGCTGCATGTTCATGGCCAGCCCAAATGCGAAAATCGTATCTCTTTTTACTTCCGGCATGTACCTGCGGATATCCACAGGACAGATGGCCTTGCCATGCGCGGCGGTTTTGTTGATCCTCTTAAAAGCCTCCAAAAATGCAAGGCATAAAGCAGTATTGACCGTTACCTGATGCTTTTTGCAAACGGCAAAAAGTGCTGAGGACTCTTCCTGGCTAAGTTTCCAGCTTATTAAATAGTCAGATGCCCGCTGTGGCAGCACTTTATTTTTTGTCGAAATAAAGCGCGACATCACTGCCAGCGAAGCATTTACAAGGCCAGAAGAAAATCCGGCCTTGATTTTCTTTCTTCTGTCATTTAAAATTTCAGCCGGAATAAGATCAGCGAGTGATGAGAATGTTGATGAAGTGCCAATTTCGTGGTCTGTGTTATCTAAAACGGCAAGCAAGTCTGTCAGCAAAGCCATCCCTGAGCCGCCGTCACACATACAATGGTGAAAAGCCAGGATCAGATCCGAGGCTTCCTCGGAACGTATCCAGACAACGCGAAGAAGCGGACCGGTTTTTATCTGGAAAGAAGTGGCCCATTCATACCTCGATTCATCGATCCAATCCTGGTCGGACAAACGCGCTACAATACGCAAAGGAATTTCAGGCGCGGGCGATTGCTGAACAAAATAAGGATCACCCTTTTCGTCCTCTTCGATACAGGCCGTGAGCGCCGGATATTTGGCTTGCAGTTTTTTCAGTGCCAATGGAAAATTTTCAGGTACAATTTTCCCGGCAATTTTCACCGAAAACACCCCGTGAAAGGGCTCTGAACCATTTCCATATAGCACTCTTTCCAAAAACAGTAGCTTTCTTTTCATTTTTCGATGGCTAACAGACCGTTATTTTTATTTCAGATGTTCTGGTTTTTAAACTTTTTCTTCGAGTACTTCCCTTGCAAAATCTTCCAGCAAAGCCACGGCCGTGTCATTTCCGCCGGCATCAATAAATGTCTGCTGAATCCTTTTGGAAGCATTTCTATATTGATCGTTCGTCAGAATTTCCCACATCGCCGCTTTAAGATCAGCTATTCTCAGCCGTTTATAACGAAGTTTGATCCCGCATCCTGCGTTCTCGATCAGTGCTGCCGTATGAAAATGATCATAGGCAATCGGTGTTATAAGCATCGGCAGGCCGTTCATGAAGGTATCATTGACGGTATTAAAACCACCGTGACAGATCACAGCGTCCATTTTCGGGACAATTTCCGACTGGGGCACAAAACCTTGTACAATAAAATTGTCAGGCCAGTTTTCGATTATTCCCGGATCTGTTGCCGCTACGATGGTCAGGGGCTCGTTGGCAAAAGCTTCGATAAGCTTCTGAAAAAAATCCTTTCTGATATCAACCAACAAAGTCCCCAACGACACAAAAACTTTCGGGCCTGTTGCCTTTTCGAGGCGATCCCAGGGAAATGGTGTCGTATTAGGTCTGCCTTTGACGGGCCCTACAAATTTCATGTGAGATTCCGAATCCGTAAATCCCGCGAATTCCCTTGAGGTAAAAACAATATTCAACAGATGTGAATGAATGACAATGTCATCGGTATAAATGCCGACCGACCTTTGCAATCCGAGAATAAGGTTCTGTTGCCACTCGTAAATTTTAGGCGCCGAATTCTTCGTGTCGCCCATCACATCCGGCGGCACCGGTGTTGTAGTCACACAAGGAATACCCTTCTGATAGGCACATAGCGCACCGGCAAAAGTGATGCAGTCATTAATTATGACGTCCGGTTGAAACTCGTCCACCACCCTGGAAAGCCCTTTCATCAGAATTTTCGCCAGTGGTACATAGGTTTCCTCCAGGGCCAGTTTCATTACCTCCGGTCCGGAAAGTGAAGGCCCGTCATCCTGCCTTTTCAGTATTTTTTCAATTTCTTCCTGATGCTCTTCCAGCTCCTGATGCGGTACAATAAATTTCCCGCCCTCAGGAATATGCTTATCTGCAACTTCTGTAATACCCACCCACACGACCTTATGCCCTTTCTCCAATAAACTGGCGCCAACACTCAGCGTAGGACTTAAATGCCCAAAAAATGGTGGTACCACAAACATGAAATTTGCCATGGCTTGCTTATAATGTTTTCTAAAAAAATAATTCAGCGGACCTTTGCCCGGTTAATAATCAAGCCTCTATACTATCTATTCAGTGTTACTTCCGCCTTATGCAAGACAAGACTTTCCAGTAATTCTGCCGCCTTGGCTGTTCCTCCGGCTTCCCTAAATGATGTCCCGATTTGCTCCGCACTGGCTTTATAATCCGGTTCGGATAGAATTTCCTGCACCGCTTCTTTTAAATGACGTGCTTTAAATCTGCGATAATTCAACCGCACGCCGCAGCCTGTCGCCACCACCCTGCCGGCCACGTGCGACTGGTCATAGGCAATCGGAATCACGACCAGCGGAAGGCCCTGATAAAGCGCTTCGCTGACCGTATTATGCCCGGCATGGCATATCACCCCATGTACATGCGGCAGCAAGTCCAGCTGGGGAACTCGGCTTTGCACAATAAAATTGGCAGGCCATTCGGTAAACAAATCAGGATCAGATACCAGCACAACCTGAATATTTTCGCCGCCAAAGGCTTCAATCACTTTACCGAAAAAGTCGCTCTTATACGCGTGATCAAAAGTTGTCCCTATTGAAACAAGAATTTTCGGGGCATTGGATGCATTGAATTTCTCCCAGTCAAAAGCGGCCGTTTTTTTGCGGTGGCCGATCACAGGACCGGGAAAATGATAATATCCCGGCAATTCCATCGCTCCGAAAAAATCCTGGGAAGTAAACACCATCGTAAGCAATTCCGAACACGCTACCGATTTTTCATCTTCAAGCCCAAGTTCCTTTTGAAGTGCGATGATCTGGTTAATCTCCCATTCATGAATTTTGGGCAAATCTTCCATCATTTTGACGGCTGCCGGCGCTGTTACCGACGTAGCATACGGAATACCTTTCAGATAAGCCGCCGTCGCACCTGCAAAAAGCTGATGGTCGTTGATCACCACATCAGGTTCAAAAAGATCCAGCTGGGTTACAATACCATCAAACATATGCCGGTTCAGCGGCACCAATACTTCTTCGTAAAGAAACTTAATGCTCTCAATTCCGTACACAATTTTCTTGGTAATGATATCGAGATACTGCTCGCTGTTGCTCTTTTCCTGATCGTTCTGATCATAGCGGATCAGAAGCAACTGGCCTCCTTCGGGCAGCTGAGCTCCAAGATTTTCATCCAGGCTAATCCAGCCCACCTGATGCCCTCTGTCAAGCAGCTCCGCTCCGACACTCAGCGTTGGATTAATATGCCCCGTTAAGGGCGGCACTATAAATACAAATTTCCCCATGAACTAGGTTTAAGCCGATTGTTTGACGACCAGCAGATTAGCATCACAAATATCCAGATCAACGTTTTTGTTAAAAAAGAGCAGCAATTGGCTCCCTATCGTTTCGGGCTGCTGAATTGGCACATTATGATCGCCGGGAACCAGAACCAGATTTGCATCCGCTATCTTGGAAGCCAGCGTATTGCCCGAAGGAACACAATTAGAGTGCTCGCCATAAATTAGCAAAGTCTCATGGGTTAACTGGCTCAATGGTTTCTGTTGAAAGAAATCCTTTTCAGATTCCATATCCGAACGAATTGTCGTCTCATTGAACAAAAACTCGTACATACGATGATTTCTTTCCAACTGCCGTTTCCCCATTTGCATTTTTGTCGTATCTGCAAAATTGTTGACATAATGGATCAAAAACTCCTTGCTGTACGTATCGATGATCGTCAGCGTCTCCTGCTCGTTAGGGTCCGGGCCTTCGATCACGACCAGCTTGTCGATTTTCTCCGGATAACGGATCGCCATCTTTAATGCGACCAATCCGCCGTAACTATAACCAACCAGGTGCGTTTTATCAACTTTCAACTCCTCCATTAAGGCATACAAATCATCGGTCATCGACGCCAGATCGTATCCCTCGTTCACTTTCTCACTCATACCATGTCCCCGCATATCATACAGTATCACCCGGAAATTCTCAGCAAGCATCGGTGCTATATTGAAATAATACACAGCCAGATTGCTGAACATACCATGAATCAGAATGATCGTCTCTTCTCCGTCCGGATTGAGCTCCTGAATATGTAGTTTTATACGGTGAACGTCGATTACTGGCATAGGCGGATATAATTTATGATGTCGCTTAATTTCAGACTAATGATCTCGTCAAGATCCATATTGGAAAGCCAGCCGGTAAAATTGATATTTTCGCCAAAATAGATTTTCACTTTTTCAGAAAACGCCACAATTTCAATGCTGTCCATTTCCAGATCCTTTGTAAACGAACTGTCCGGCGTTATGTCCATTTCATCGACAAATTCCTCACCGATAACCTCCGTGATGAATTGATTGAGCACACCAAATATTTCGTCGTTGCTTAATGTTTTAGGTTCAGTTATTAATTGGTCCATCCGATTATAAAGTTTTTATGTTTGATAGTACTAATCCAGGTATCTTGTATTTTAAGCGATTCGCCCCTGATTTCTTCGATCACATAGGCCTTGGGATTGCCCATTAACCCTTTCCCAAGCATTTTACCAAAGGCTTCCTTGGCCACCCAGCACCGCGTCACCCATTCGTCGGTTTCCCTTGAAGCGATCAGCGACAACTCAGAGGTCGTAAACACGATTTCATTGAACCCGGCACTTCTGGTCTGAATTTCTTCGATATCGATACCCACGGGTTTATCGAAACGGGCAATCGCGACCGCTTCCAGATTTTTATGCGCCAGTGATATATTAATTCCTTCCACCATAGCTCCTTCTAAAAATGGCTTTCCTGCGTCGTCGGATTTTATCTCAAATTCGATCGGGAAATAAGGCTCGTTTTTTGTTTTCAGAAGCAGCATGCGCACGGCATCTTTTACCGCCACCCGACTGATCATCCACTCCTTTTTCTTATTAGGCAGAAGCGAACGCTGGTGTTTTTTCTCAGTCTGGTTGAAATATCTTTTCAGGATAAAATCCCACGAAACAACCCGTTGATAAACATTTCTAAAAAGGAAAATGCCAGGCGCAGCTTCTTCGGACAAAATGTTGTGCAAAGGCGCCATCGACACATCCCATAGCTTGTTATCGATTTCAAGGCGGCGGTTTTGCCAGCCGCGTATAATTGCCCAGACTTTGTTATCTCTTTTTAGGATAAAATTGGCTGTCGCAAATTCTTCGGTAAGCTCGGTCAGGGCGCAAGTACATTCAAATGTCCCCTGCTGATCGGCCATATCGCCATAAAATTCAACTTCCTGAATTTTAACAGGAAATGCAATCCTGTCTTTTTCCAATGTCAGTTGAAGCCACAAACCAAAAAGCTGACCAGCGTTGTCGAGCAGAGAGCCTTTTCCGGCATTGCTTTCGATAATACCTCTGATACCATTTTCTGCAACCGAAATCACTTCCCTGATCCCCTGATAAGCAGGTCCGTGAAACATGTTTTCTTCATAAATCTGCTTCGGCGTAATTGTTATACCCAATGACTTACCAATAGACAAAGCTTCCACCTCGGGCGTTCCGTAAGATTGTGCAAGCTGCACTTCCGAATTGGCATATTTATCAAGATCCAGATACACGTGATTGGCCCCCTTCCAGGTACCTGTCACCTGCTCCTGAAACGGCGCAACAACGTTCATCCATTGAAAAACCTTGATATGCATGATTTTTTGAACCAGCAGTTCAGGAGCATTTTCATTGGCTATTTCCCCAAACAATTCAAAGATCATGGTCATGGGTATCACCGGATCCATGTCCTCAACACAGTGCCAGCCCGGCTTCTGTTTCAAAAGAGAATGATCAATCAGATACGGCGAATTTTCAAGCGAAACATTCAACTGCTTGCTAAAATTCTCCCGTTTTACAGGTTTTGGCGGCGTGTAAGGCGGCTGCGTATTGATTCGTACCGGTGGCGTTTTCCGGTTGATTAAATTGACGATTTCCGTCTGAATATCTGCGATTTCATTAAGATTATTCGAAAATGCACGCATGACCGGATTGGCCACATCGGCCAGTGCAAGCTCCTTTTTTATGACAGGATTTTGGCGTGAAACACGTAATGCCTTCACTGAATCCATTTCCGAAACAAATGGTGAACCCAATTGTAAAGACATCAGCGCGCCTGCATTTTTCTTTGCCTTTTCTATTCCTAAAAAGGATAGGTCCATTTCTTTTCCCTCAACAAAAAGCGCAGCAACGACTCTTTGCAGCTGTGAAAGCCCAGACCGTAAATTTGAATTTGAAGGAATGGCGCTGTAAGTTTTCCCTTTAAGCGTATCATCGATAAAACCCACCAGACCACCCGAACCCACCTGAATAAACACGCGCGCGCCTTGGTCATAGAGTTTTTCCGTTAATTCCCGGAACCGCACTGGCTTGATCAAATGCTCTACACTTAACGCCCTGATTTCATCAAAGTTTTCAGGATAAGTCTGCAAGGTAGTCGCCGACCACAATGGAATTTCTGTTTTTTGAAAATCCATATTTTCCATCCCTGCCAGGAGCTGATCCAGTTTTGGTTTCAAAAACGGCGAGTGAAAGCCCGACTGGAATGGAAGTATCTGATGAAATATCTGCTTTTGCAGCAACGTCGCAGCCAGCTCGTTCACCGCTTCGATGGTTCCGCAGAGAATAACCTGCTGCGGACAGTTGTCTATCGACAGGTAAATATCTTCCTTACCTTCAAGAAACGGGATCAACTTATCATAACCCGAGCCTACTGCCAGAAAACGGGTGTTTTTTACTTCAAATAACTGCGGGTCAAGTTTGGTCAAAAGATGCAACACCGACGCTTCCGACGCTAAACCGGAAGATCGTCCGGCAAGCCATTCACCCAAACTGTGTCCGGCATTAAGATCAGGTATCACGCCCAGATTTTTCAGTGCGGAATCCAGAATGCGGCTATTTTCAAGCAATTTCATGGCCGTACTGAAAACACTTTCATCTCCCCGATCTCCGTCAGATTCAAATCTTGGCAGCTTAAAATATTTCGCTACACTTTCTGTTTCTCCACCCGCCAGGCCATCCAGACCCGGAAAGAGAAATGCAACCTTTCCACCGTTTAAGATTAAAGGATTATTTGTATACCAGATATCCTGTCTGTTTCGCCACGGCGTATTTTTCTCAACGATTTTCGCCGCTTTTTTTAATCTGTCGGGTGTCGGATCAAAAACCGCCAGTCTGAACGGACCAGCGCCGGCTTCCTTGTCATTATTTTCCAGTGCTTCCAGCAAGGCTTCTTTACTTGCACGTGCTAAAAGCAGCACCTCATCTTTTTGAAATTCAGGCAGATTAATTCCCCTATGGATCCCATTCACCTGCAAGGTTTCCGTCTGAAATGCTTCGATAACAACGTGCGCATTAATCCCTCCAAAACCAAAGGCATTAACACCTGCACGTCTGGGAAGCTCTGACGAATTCCAGTCACGCGTCTGGCTTACGGGTGCAAAACGGGTCTGATCCATCGCTGCAAGCGGGGTTTCACAATGCAGTGTTACAGGCAGTTTGTTATGATATAGGGCTAATGCCGTTTTGATAATTCCTGCTATTCCAGCCGCCGGCATTGCGTGACCGATCATGGATTTCACCGTACCAATTCCGGCCTTTGGAAGCGCATCGCCCTTTCCAAAAACATTGGCAAGGGTTTCAAGTTCTATCCGATCCCCCAGAGGTGTTCCCGTTCCATGGGCTTCCAGATAACCGATTTCGCTGGTCTCAATACCCGCCATCTCCCATGCCTGACGAATGGCCTTGGACTGCCCCTGCACCGTTGGGCTCATCACGCTTGCACCGGCACCATCGCTGGACACGCCTACCCCTTTGATCACCGCATAAATCCTGTGACCATCACGCATGGCATCATCCAGCCTTTTTAAAACTACAAAACCGCAACCTTCACCAATAAGCAATCCATCGGCGCGCTGATCAAAGGGGCAAATTTGTTCGTTTTTCGATAATGCACCCAACTGATTGAAAATACTCCAGAACGGCGCATTCTGGCAGGCATGTACGCCTCCGGCAATCATAATATCAGCACGGCCAGAATCCAGCTCTCTCACCGCATGATCGATCGCAATCAGAGAACTCGCGCAGGCCGCATCCAACGTGTAAGCTGTGCCCCCCAGATTCAGACGGTTTGCAATCAGCGACGCAACCAGATTAGGAATAAGTCCCATGGCCGTATCAGCCGTAAACCGTCCCTTTTTCTGCTGAAATTCTCTTTTTACCTTTTCAAGATCTTCTCCTTTCAAATCAGGAAGCAGATCTTTCAAAACCTGCACGATTTGCTCGCCTGTCCGGACAATTTCAATAGCCCGGGTAGCACCGGGCCCGGTATAATTACCTTTTCCGATAATGATTCCCGTTTTGTCAAAACCTTCTTTGGATGCGAGTAAACCGGCGTCTTCCAATGCCTTGTATGCCTGGCTCAAAGCCAGCAGCTGCTCCGGCTCGGTGCCTTCCACCGCCAAGGGCAAAATGCCGAACTGCACCGGATCAAACTGCGCATACTGATCGATAAATCCACCCCGGCGACAGTAAAAACGGTCAACGGACGGATGATCCGTTCCGAAGAAAACAGCATCCATCCGGTTTTCCGGAACAGTCTGGATAGCATCGACTCCGTTTTCTATATTTTTCCAAAAAGTATGCAGGTCACCTGCCCCGGGGAAAATCCCGGACATACCAATGATCGCTATATCTGTATTTTTCTTCATAAACTGAAAACTTCTTTTGATAAATTTGGACACCTACTCCGCCATGATAAGCACCTGGCTTTCGGTACCGTATTTCAATTCATTGACAAAAGTTTCCATCCCGTCCCGTAGCGGAATCAAAGGAATTCCACGGCGTTCATACTCCCGTTCAAGCGACGGAGATACCATGCCCGTTCCCTTCCAGGGCCCCCAGTTTATGGAGATAACCTTCCCTTTGATTTTCTTCTTCAATTCCCATGCATAACGGTCCATCACGCTGTTCGCCGCTGCATAGTCCGTCTGGCCGCGGTTACCGTAAACCGACGCCACGCTCGAAAACAAGATCACAAACTGCACATCACTTCTCAGTTGTTCGGCAAGCACTCTCAAAGGCGTCACTTTAGTTGAGATAACCCTTTCAAAAGAAGCCACTGTTTTTTGATGAAACAACTTATCTTCCAGCAGACCGGCTCCGTGAATAACACCATCAATACGGCCGTACTGCTCGTAAAGCTGGGTAATCAGGTTGCTGAGCTCCTTTTCATTTCTTAGATCCAAAGCATGGTAACTTACCGTGCAGCCATATTTTTCCAGTGACGCGATCGTGCCCAAAATCTGATTGGACTTATGGATTCCCTCGGTACGTTTTTCAATTTCAGCTGGTGTTTTCAAATCACCTTTTGTAATCAGAAATTTCCGGATTTCTTCCTTTGTTTTCAGCCCGGAATATTGCTGATCACCTGTTTCACGCGGGTCGGCAGACCTTCCAACGAGCACATAATGACAAGGATGATCCTTCGAGAAGTGTACCAAAAGCTCGGAAGTAATCCCCTGCGCACCTCCCAGTGCCAATACCACCGATTTTTTATCCAGTACGATGTCCGATTTTGTTCCGGTTGGAAGCTGGGTTGGTACCAGTTTAAGAATCTGACGGTTTTTCTGATCGTAGATAACCTCCGAAGGTTCGTCACAATTCTGGATTTCGGAAAGGGTAATGGCGGCAATTTCCTCGGATGAAAGCTTGGAAGTAATACTTACCAGCCTGCATTTGGTATGATCATACTCTTTGTCCAGACTTTTCAGCAGACCTGAATAGCCCTGAAAATGTCTTAGCAATTTGATATCCGAATCACCGGAAACAAGACTCTGCGTATCAGAAATCGTGTAAACCCATTTCACTTTTTCAAAATCAAGCTTCTTGATCAGCTCGAAGGACTCAATGATCGTTGGCCTTACCGGTGATGCAAAAATGTTAAGGATAATCAGCCCATCGAAACTTTCAAGCGATTGATTATCAGAAATAATCGTCACAATGGCTCCTTTTTCTTCCAACAAATTTTTAATGGCTATGGCAACCCCACCTTTGTCGTCGGTAACGGCAAAGTGTTTGGCAGCAATGTTTTCAACCTGGGCACCATCGACTGACAATGGTGTCAGTTCAAAACGAAGTCGTGATATTTTTTCACTTAAAACAACCTTCACTACTTCGTCACCGGTTCCGGCCGTAATCTGTTCGATAGAATCTTTCTGATCTGAAAGTGAATTGATTATCCAGTTGATAAGTCCGTTCAGCGTTTTGATCGAAGCCAGTTTTTCAACAAGCTCTTCGCCTTTGTTGTTATATATCTCAATCAGTCCGTCGATATTGTTTTTAAGCTCTCCAATAATCTCCATCCGCTTGATCGAGTCAATGCTCAGGTCGGCTTCAAGGTCCATATCCAGGCCAAGCATTTCCTGCGGATAACCCGTTTTCTCGCTCACCGCGTCGAGTAAAACGGTTTTAATTCGCTCCTGTGACCATCCTTCAATAACCCCGTCCTGCGTGACCGACAGCGAGCTGAGTGGAATATTTTCAACCGCAGGCTCACTTTCCTGCTGGTGTCCGGCCATCCAGTCAAGCAACAATTTCAGGGTTTTAATCGATGCCAGTTCTTCGATAATCGACTCTTCGCTTTTCGAAGAGGTATCAAAACCACCCAGTTGATTACGAAGTTCTCCGATAATCTCCATGCGTTTGATCGAATCGATACTCAGATCCGCCTCCAGATCCATATCCAGACCTAGCATTTCCTCCGGATAACCTGTTTTATCACTAACAACCTGCATCAGCAGCGTTTTGATATCCTTCTTAACTTTTGCAGCACCAGCTTCTGATACTGGCTGATAAACCTCTGGCTGTTTGGCAAATACCTCGACAGCCGGCTCTTTCCTGACCGTGTTATCAAAGGAAGCATTGTATTGCAATCCATTCAAATCCATCGCAGCGGAAGCCGCTGGTGCTTGCCCGAGGTATCCAAGAATTACGTCACGCTGAGCCTGCACCAGATATTTCACACTGTTAAGATATTCCTGAACCATCAGCTCGGCATTACCACTTGCCTGTACCGGCGCTGGTTGTCTCAGCGTTTGTATCAGTTTCAAAGGTGTTGTGATGGGTAAGGCGCCATGACTTGGCAGTTTACCATGGGCCGGCAAAGCCATTTGGCCGTCAACAATCCATACAGAACTGCTTTGGCGATAAAGTTCGGGTTTGTCAAGATCAAGAAGTTTCACATCCCGGTCTTCGAAAAGTTTGTGCAGCTTGATTTCTCTGCCGCTTGCCAGATAGGCAGCAAATGTATTTAAAAGCTGGTTGATGCTGTTCAGATCCTTGTCTTCCGTGAAAAGACGAAGTTCATCCTTGCCCAAAATAGATTTTGTAAGTCCGGTAAGCACTTTGCCAGGCCCGACTTCAACAAATACGCGGGCCCCGCTTTCGTACATGTTTTGCACCTGTTCCGAGAATCTGACCGGTCTGATCAAATGTTCGGTCAGGCGCTCCTTAATCTGATCCGCATCAGACGGATAAACCGAAGCTGACGTATTGGACCAGACTGGAATCGTTTGTGTATAGAATGAAATTTCTTTCAGGGCATTTTCGTACAGACCTTTTGATTTGGCCAATATCGGGCTATGGAAAGCACAGGCTACTTCCAGTTGCTTGTACGATATTTTTTGTTCTTTAAGTTTTTCAATCAGGCTTTCAATCGCCGGTGTTGTTCCGGCAAGCACCCATTGCTGCGGAGAATTGTGGTTGACCGGGTAGATCTGATTGACTTCCGAGACAATTTTCGTCAGCTGCTCTTCCGGGCAATTTACTGCGATCATCGCTCCTTTGTCGTCCTCAATCGCATCCAGAATCGCCTTCGCGCGTTTTTCACTCAGCGAGACCAGCTGATCCTCATCAAAAACATTGGCAAAACACAAGGCAGGAAGCTCGCCATAGCTATGCCCTGCGACCATATCCGGGTTGATACCGAAATCTCTTAACAAGGAAGCAATCGCAAGGTCAACAATGCCCAAAAGAGGCTGCGCCAGACGCGTGTCCTTAATCTTCTCTTTTTGATTTTTTAACGATGCCTCATCAAAAACAGCATTTGGAAACAGGATTTGCTGATATGCCGGATTGCCTTTCAGCAATTTGCGCATGGCAGGGAAAGCCACAAAAAGCTCTCGGGCCATATCCACCCGCTGACTGCCCTGTCCCGGGAACATGAAGGCTACCTTTCCTTTCAGCTCTTTTGCAGGATAAATACCTTTCGCCTCAGTTCCTGCCAAAGCAAGCTGAATCTTTTTTAAAGCATCTTCCTGATTATCGGCAACGATCGCAAGCTGAACCGGTTTTTTATTATACTCACTCAGGCTGAAAGCAATATCTTTCAGCGCAGCCGTTTTATTTTCAAGTATGGATGCGGCAGATTTTAGCGAAGCT
Source organism: Dyadobacter sp. LHD-138 (assembly GCF_030929615.1). Lineage (GTDB taxonomy): Bacteria > Bacteroidota > Bacteroidia > Cytophagales > Spirosomataceae > Dyadobacter. Next base: position 78,859 of record NZ_JAVFVU010000035.1, read on the forward strand.
TTGATCTCGTCGAATGAATCGCCACGGAATACCAATAACTCAGCAGGCCACGACTTTATTACAGACTGTTTCGGCTTGTTTCCCTGCGTATTTTCAATAACCGCATGAAAATTCGTTCCACCAAAGCCAAATGCGCTGATACCGGCAACACGGCGTTCATCGGTCCACAAGGCTGCTTTTGTATGAAAAGCAAAAGGACTTATTTCTGCGTTGTAAAAAGCATTCGGATCAGACAAATTGATCGTAGGCGGTTTCACGCCATGATACACGGCTAATGCTGCTTTGATCAGTCCTGCCAATCCCGCAGCGCATTTGGTATGTCCGATCTGGGTTTTTACCGAGCCTAAATGTGTCTGACTGGCAATCGCTCCGGAGGCCAGCAACATATCCGTCAATGCACTTAATTCGGTCCGGTCTCCCACGACCGTCCCTGTACCGTGTGCTTCTACAAGCCCGAGTTCGACGGGAGACACCCCAGCCTGCTCGTAGGCCCTTTCCAAAGCTTTCACCTGGCCCGATTTTCTTGGTGCCGTCAAACCCAGACTTCTGCCGTCGCTTGAACCACCAACACCTTTGATCACGGCATATATTATATCTCCATCCCGAAGGGCGTCTTCTTCCCTTTTTAAAACCATCATCGCAACACCCTCACCCAAAGCAATACCGTCCGCTTCGGAATCGAAGGTTGCACAGCGACCTTTGCGCGATAATGCATGCGTGCTGGAAAACATCAGGTAATCATTGATTCCGTTGTGCAGATCCGCTCCGCCCGCCAAAACCATATCCGATTTGTCCAGTATCAATTCCTGACAAGCCAGGTCAATAGCGGCCAGGGACGATGCACAGGCCGCATCAACGGAATAATTTCGTCCGCCAAGATTCAGCCTGTTGGTGATACGGCCAGAAATTACATTCGCCAGAATACCCGGGAAAGAATCCTCGGTCAGTTTTGGCAATGCATCATCCAGTTCCTTTGGCATTTCTCCAAAAATCTGCGTAAACAGTGCCCTGAAACCGTAATTGTTAGCCAGGTCATTTCCGCCTTCCGCGCCGATGATCACCGAGACATTTTCACGGTTTACATTTTCAGCATATCCTGCATTTTCCAACGCCTGTTTCGCAACCAGCAAACTCAACAACTGCGTAGGATCAATAGCGGCCAGCGACTGTGGCGGAATACCAAATTCAAGCGGATCAAAATCTATTTTGGGAATAAACCCGCCCCATTTAGAGTGCGACTTACTTCCGTTTGTTGATGTCGGATCATAGTATAAATCCTTGTTCCAGCGTTGATCGGGCACTTCTGTAACCAGATCTTTTCCGGCAAGAATATTCGCCCAGAACTCTTCAATATTTCTGGCACCCGGATAAATACAGGCCATCCCGACGATAGCCACGTTCAGGGCACCCTTTTTATTTTTTGGAATAGCAGGCAAAACGGCACGATCGATGAAACGGAAATTCCCATCGGCAACCTCCTGATGAAGTTCCGCAATCGTAACAACTTTATCAAGCATGGCAGCAGCCTGTCCGATCATGTACATGCCGCTTTCCAGCTGGTCTTTCGACTGTATTTCAATCAAATCATCTCCTTTTCTTTCCAAACCCTTAGCGGCTATACGTAAGCGCCCAACATTGAGTTTTTCCAGTTCAGCCCATATCTCTTTTTTATCAAGACCCTGGTTTAGCAACCGCTCTTTCTCTTCGTTGAAATAAGTAGCGAAGGGAGAATCAAAACAGCGGGTTTCATGCCCCGGCGCGGTTTCAAGCAAAATGGTCTCTGTATGAACGACGGCCTGCGACTGGAATTGCGGAAGTATTGCTCCGGAAACTACGGCTTCTTTGGTATACAAATACGCAGTCCCCATCAACACACCCACCTTCACGCCTTTTGCCACCAACGGCGCAGACATTACCGAAACCAGCGCTGTTGAATAAGCGTCATGGATTCCGCCGGCAAAAAAGACTTCCAGCTGCTCAGGCTGTTCTTCCAGTAACAACCGGTTGATTTGCTTTTCCCACAATACAAAACTGGACAAAGGCCCGACGTGACCGCCGCATTCCCGTCCTTCAAATACAAATCTTTTAGCTCCCTCTTTCAGGAACATATCCAGAAGAACCGACGAAGGAACATGCAGGAACGTCTTGATTCCAAGTTTTTCCAATGGCTTGGCCTGCGAAGGGCGCCCGCCAGCAATCAGCACAACCGGCGGTTTTGCTTCTGTAATGTAAGCAAGCTGTTCGTCACGAAGCTCCTGCGACGCAAACCCCAATATTCCTACACCCCAGGTTTTATCCCCGGCCAGTTTAGCGGTTTCGCTTATGAGCTCTCTTGCTTTTTCTCCTTTCAGCAGCGACAAAGCGATAAACGGCAATGCACCTGCTTCTGCTACCTGTTTAGCAAATTCAGGCACGTCACTCACCCTGGTCATCGGGCCTTGTGCAATAGGATAACGCATCCCCAGAGACCGGGCAAGCGCATTATTTTCAGAAATCGGATCAAGATTCTTGGCCTGTCTCAGGTGTCCGTATACAGATTCCCTGATGGCAAATACAAGACTCGACACCTTTTTATATTTTTGACGAAGATCCGTACCAATGCAGACATCCTGTCCCAAAGGCAGATAACCCTTATCCAGATCCGTTGATCCCAAAAATGGAACCAGATCTTCAAACGTCGGTTTTTCGGGGAGTACAGGCGAATTCGGACGACTCAGCACTCTGAACCCGTCGATTACGCGCGTTTCATTACCATTAAGTTTCTCACAAAGTGTTTTCAAACCTGCCGGTGCCTGGCACTCGGGAAACTGCAAAAGCTGACTGTCCAAAACCACGCCTTTTGCTCCAAGACCAATAACCGCCGCAGCATTGTGCACACCAATCCCACCCTGAACCCAAACAGGGATCCCGGAAACCTCTCTTAAAATTCGCTGAAATAATATAAACGAAGAACCTGCACTTACTTTTCCGGCAGCCTCATTCCCTTTTACAATAATCCCATAGGCGCCCTCCTGCTGGGCAGCACGCGCCTCTTCCACACTGTGGACCTGGTATATAATCTTGACACGCTTACTCTTGAAAGGAAAGGTTAATCCATAAGGTACAATAGCTAATGTTATTTGATCGGGTAAGTTTATATCAAAGAAACCTGATTCAGCAATACAGATCCCAAATTTAACCTTCGTCTTTTTGGACATCTCTCTAATCGCCTCAGCAGCTTCCTTTCGATCTCTACCCAGATGTATAACCGGAAAAGCCTTCGCCTTGAATAAAGCCAGGGCAAGTTTTACATCAGGTTTTTCTATTGGGGTCAGACCAATAATTTCTAAATTTTTCATAACGTTCCAGCGCAAATAATTTATTCCGTTTCGTTTTCATCTTTTTATGTTCTATTGTGGTAGGTATGAAGGCATGGTTATCCTTTCTGTATCCGAAATATAAGGCAAAAAAATTATCGAAAGAAAGTTATTCTACTTTTATGTGAAATTTTTTCTACACTATTTATTTTAGTTGTAGTATTTCTTTATATAATTTAAATTATCTACGTCACGAAAATTTTCGCATAAATATTGTAGCATATTATCAATGAGGAGATTACAAAACAAAAAGCAGCGATATGGATATACCAGCCTATGGAATTTATAATCAAAATGGGAATAACGCTCTACAACCAGACAAGTCCTACAAATTTCCGATGCAATACTCAGTCACTTATATAGCTTGATAGTGACCAAAAAAAATAGTTCAGGCGCAATCGTCAGCACCGAAACAGAAAATCGCCTTTGTCAATAGACGAATAACCTCGCACGTATTATACTACCAATATTGGACTTTAACAATCAAAATATTTCTACTAAAAACATCTATCTATACTACAAATCAATTCAATTGAAACAACTATTTTTGGAGCGCTGAAAGTATAACCTCCTTTATTTGTTTCCCACACACTATACGCATATTATAAACTTTGATTGTTGCTCCGGGATTTGATAATCTTACAAATGCCACGGTTTTGTTTTTTAAGTGGCGGCCGGACAATCAATGGAACAAAATCCAGTTTCGTCAAGCTTTTACCATGCAAAAACACCCTGTCGGAAGTTCTGACAAGGTGTTTTTGCATGGTAAATACCTATTCTGAATGCAGTAATAAACTTCAGACAGTATGAAGATTCGTATCAGAGAAACCCATTCCTGAGCACAATATCATTCTTAAAAAATGCTGACTTCTTAAAAAAGAGAAAATATCCCCGACAAATGTCAGAGGATATTTATTTTACTACAATCCACAAATTATATCGTTCTGATCTATCAAAATGACTACTCCAGTTCTTTCGAAACCTTTTCACGCAGGTTTATAACCCGGGAAACCAGATTGGAACACTCCTGTTCCGACATCTGATCGATTGTATTGATCACTGCACTGACAACTACTTTTCCATCCTGATCAATTCTCGGACCTTTCTGTTTTATTTCTTCTGTAATAATCTGCCATTCAGGGCTTAATGCATCAGAAAAATATTTCGGAGGTATAATGTTAAAATATCCCGCCAACGATTTCAAATGCTTTTTAGAAAGAGGGTAATGCATCGTGAGGTTCTCAGCGAGTTTCGATAGCTCGATGTGAACAAAAATATTTGACTTGTCCATGGGAAATGTATCATGATGAGGTTTACGGCACGATAAAAATACGAATAAGTATTACAATTTCATCTATATAAGTAGCATTTATTTTACATCACTGTCTTTTTTAGAAACATCCAGACATAATCCATTCTGTGAAACGAAATGATCGACCACCACGTAACTTTTATAAAGCGGCGGAGTCCTGAAAGCTATTGACCAATCACGGTCTGGGATGCAAGTGGGAGCTTTTAGTATTCAGGATTTTGCCTAGGGGATCTGTGTCGCCAAAATATTTTTTTGCCATGCTGGCCGAAATTACCATACTGAAAGGCTCAGTCAAACAGCTTTTCCGATCACCCGAAAGCAATGGATAGGAGAACACATTAAAGAAGGATGCGTCGACAAGATACATATTCCTTTCAGCATCAATCTTTTCACTGCCCTTGCCTTCCTTGTAAGAAAGCGTATAGGCATTCATGAACAAAGAATTGGGCACCATCCGGACAAAATCCAGGACTTCAGGAAATTCTACCTTCATAGCCGACCCCACGGCCGGATGATTGGCAGCTGTGGTTGGACTATTGGCCAAACTTCCGGAATATGAAACGGGTACGCGGTAAATATTTGCAGCGTTCGTATTAAACCGGTCATAAGTGGATTCGAAGTACACGTACTGGAAAATGAAAAAGCAGGCTGCAATCCCAATGGCGAGCCCGAAGATGTTGATGGCAGAGAATCCTTTGCTTCTCCAAAGGTTGCGCCGGGCAATTTTTACGTAATTTCTTAACATATCGAGGCATATTGTATGATACAGATTTTGAAATCCCAAAGACTATCGCTCCATACCCATCCACCACGAAAAAATAAATCCTACGCCATTAAATTGAGCTTATTATTTACATAACCTGTCAATTTATAAAAATGCAGACTAAACGCAAACGCATTATTAAAAGAGGTGAATAAAATTTACTGTGATTTTCAGTGTTAGTGCAAGAAAAATGAGGGTGTCTTCTATGTTGAAAAACAAGTCCAGGATTAAATTTTAGGCTTATTTATTAAATTTTGACGATAGGTTATTAATCTCCCGTTGAAATGTGTTAACCTGAAAGGTTGACTTTTCAAGCTTATACCTTTTCCCCAACAGCTCGGAGCGGTCATAGGCAATTTTAGAAAGAAATGCTTTAATAGATTTCCCATCATTTACAACTACCAGACCTTCAGTTACGTGGTTTACTTTCGGTTTACACTTTTTGCAGTTTAATTGAATAATACGATTCTAAGTTTTATCCTGCATTTTTATAATACAAAGCTTCGAAAGCCACTGGATTTAAATAATTTAATCCAGAATGCAGCCGTTTGATATTGTAATATCCGTCAATGTATTCAAATAAAACACTTCTTAGCATTTCAATACTTTCATAACCACCTTTGGGCATGTCTAATTCCGCCTTTAATCGGCTCCAAAGAGATTCTGCCCAGGCGTTGTGTCATAGGATCATCAGCACGTGACATACTCTGTTCTAGGGTAAAAGTATGTACCAACTTTTTCATGTTATTTGATAAATATTGACCTCCTCGATCAGAATGGATAATTAATCCAGATTTAATTCTTCTTTTCAGCAGTGCCTTTTCGAGTGGCTCACGCACAAGATTTTCCAACATATTATCTGCCAATTCCCAACCAACTATTTGGCGGGAGTATAACGGGGCCGCCCCTTTAGATTAGCACAATAAATATTAACTTTCTTTTGTCCAAGTAAAAATCTGGAAGTATGAGGGTGAACTATGGGGCCGCCTATTAATTAGAATTAACGCCGGAATTAGTCCTTCAC
>NZ_JAVFVU010000036.1 GCF_030929615.1 Dyadobacter sp. LHD-138
GAAGAAGTAAATCAAGCCCTATATTTAATTGGGGTGCCTCAAGCACATCAATTAAATATAGGTTCCAAGGGGTCTGGGGAATGGAAGATTCCCCAGGACGATGGAAAAAGATATTGCCTAGCAAATTCCTCCAACAAAAGGTTGCAATTCCACATTAATTCGACACAAAACAGTGAGGAACATGCTTACCTTAGTGTCCTTTTTGATGATTATAATACTTGAAATTGCGAATCATAAGCTTAATCACAATGAGGATTCAATTCGTTCAATATTTCGATTAATCGTCGCTTTATCCGCATTCGAGCCTGCAAGTTGTAGTGCCGTTTCAAAATGAGCCCTTGCTTTTTTATTATCAATATCCGTGTACAGGTTGCCCAGCAACGAATAATAAAAGTGGTTTTCTTTCAGGTTTAGTTTTTCGGCTTCGATGATTGCCTCCTTTTTCCCATTGGTCTTGGCGAGGGCAAAAGTTCTGTTCAAGGCGGCAATCGGGGAGTATTCCAAAATTAGCAAATGATTGTAGAGCTGTAATATGTTTTCCCACTTGTCATTTGAATCTTCCTTTTGCGTGTGCCAATAGGCAATACCGGCTTCGAGGTGATATTTTGACAACTGATTTCCGGTGGAAGCGTTGTTTAAGAAATACCGACCCTGGTTAATCAGTTCCTGGTTCCAAAGTGTTTCATCCTGATCCTGATACAAAATTGTTTCGCCGTTTTCGTTTATTCTCGCTTCAAAACGTGACGAATGAAAACTCATTAAGGCGAATAAGGCGTTTACGGCCGGCGTATTGGTGCGCTCATTTTCGATTAGAAGATAACACAAGCGCATGGCTTCCGCACAGAGATCCTTGCGGACAATCGTATTTTGAGAGGTGGAGTAATAACCTTCTGAAAATAACAGATAAACGGTCGTTAAAACGGTTTCCAGTCTGTTGTTGATATCGGCAAGCGTGGGTTCTTCGATTTTTATACTGGCCGATTTCAGCTTCTCTTTTGCGCGGTTGATTCTTTTGTAAACAACTTCCTTATTGGTCAGATAGGCGTCTGCTATCTCCTGTATCCCGAAACCGCAGAGCAAATTCAGGGCAAGCGCCACTTGCGACTCACTGGAAATAACGGGGTTGCAAACCGTGAAAATCATAGCCAGCTGGCTATCCGATATGTTTTTGGTAGACAAATCAATTTCAATTTCTTCTGTTTTTTCGGTATTGTATTTTATTTCAGCAGCGAGTTTTTGCTCGAAAAGTGAATTTCGTTTCAGGTAGTTTTTTGTTTTATTTTTGGCAACCGTATAGAGCCATGCGGTAGGATTTTCAGGCAACCCCTTTATAGCCCATGATTCGGTTGCTGACAGAAACGTATCGCTTACAATATCTTCTGCAATTTCGATATGTTCGATACCAAACAAATAACAAAGTACCGCAACGATTTTCCGGTATTCGGTTCGGAATAGATGCGGCAAAAGTTCTCTTTCTTCCATAGATCAATATAACTGCCTTTGCGGACAATACAAAGGCAGTTTCTTTTTGTCAGTTATTCTGTCGGAACCGCCATGCGGATTTCCACTTTCGCCCCCCACTGAATGATTGGGCAGCCTTTTGCTATTTCCACGGCTTCATCATAATCACTAGCCCTGATGGTGAGCATGCCGCCAATGGATTCTTTAATTTCCGCGTACGGGCCGTTGGTAACCACATTGTTCTGACCGACAACCCTGCCCTCGGATTCCCAGCGCTTGGGAGGAGTCACCAGCTTGTTTTGTGCGGCAATACCGCCGATCCAATCCTGAAAAGGTTTTATCGCAGCTTGCATTTGCTCCGGAGAGGGTTTGGCGTCTTTGCTTGTAAGATCTCTGTGGATCACGATTAAGAACTCGTTCATTGTGGTTTAGTTTAAAAAGGGATTGACTGAATTTATTTTGGCCAATATTATGCAAAAGCAATTACCCAAATTGTCCTACCTGGTAAGTGCCAGGTTCATTTGGAAATGCAAGGTTAATACGATTCCAGGTATTAATCGTCGTGATTGCAAGGGTCAGGTCAATTAATTCTTCGTCTGAAAATTGTGCTTTTGCCTCTTTGTAAGCTTCATCAGGTACGTGGCATTTGGTCACCGCTTCCGCCCAGCCTAATGCGGCCCGCTCACGGTCTGTGTAATAGGGTGTTTCGCGCCACGCACTCAGCCCGTACAGGCGCTGCTCGGTTTCTCCCTTGGCACGGGCGTCTTTGGCGTGCATATCCAGACAATAGGCACAGCTGTTGATTTGTGATACCCGGAAATAGATCAGTTCGAGAAGGTTTATTTCAATAGGTGATTTTTTCAAATAACCACCGATTCCGTAAAGTGCTTTTAATGCGTTTTGTCCTTTTTGATGGACGTTGATTCTCTGTTCCATTTGCTTGAAAATTAATTGTTAAAAACTAATGACAATCGGATTTTCAGTTCTGGACAAAGTTGGGGAAATATTTTTCTGATATTTTAATATTTTTTTTGGAGGGGTGATTTTTTGTGCTTGCTAATGGTTGCAGTGTTAAGTTTAGACAATTGCTTGATTAGCGAATTTCTTTTAAATACTCCCTAACCCGTAATTCTGCTCTGGTTTTAAATTCAACTTTATTGGTCATTAAAGCTTCCCGAAGGCTGCAATAATAAGCTACAATATTGTGAAGCGACGTCAGACAGGATTGTTTGTCATAGGATGTATTGGTTTGGCGCATTGCCTGTAAATCAGCAGGCGGTAAAATCATTTCCAGCTTTCTGACACCTTTTGGAAGCTGTCCGTTGCGGATTAGTGCCAGTGGGCCCAAAACGGTTTGTTGCATGAAAGATACAAATGTCAGCGTTTCAAATAATTCTCCACGCCCGATTTTGACTGCCGCATAATGAATCCAGACCCAAAAACGATCTTCAATCCATTGGAAATCCGGGTGCGGGAATTGTGCCGTAGAGCTGGCTATAATATCGGTCAGGACTTTATCTCTTTCCCAAAGTATTACGGGATTTTCAACCCTTTCTTGCATGTCGGACAGTTGAACGAATTTCAGGTCCACATGCAAAAGCGGATTTTCGTACAAACAAATCAATAACCGAGGCTCTCCTACATGTTCCCCGGTAAAACAGGACAGCAAATCGCCCGCGGATTCGGCAATGGATTTTCTTTGCTGAACAGGCAGTGCCGCAGATTGATGCACGATCACAAGATCGATATCGGAAAATACGTCAATCTTATCCTCAATCCATGAACCACCCGCTGCGACAGCCAGAAATTCATGATCCTGAGCAAGAATATTGGTAAGATTTTTGACAAAATGCTGGAAATATTCAGGGATCATGGCTAAAAGTTTACTTTGCGTTATGGATTGAACGGTGTTGTAAATTGATCCTAATATTAGAAAATACAAGGATGGAAGGAAACTTTTGTGGGAAATGTTTTCCTGAAATTAGTCAGGCGCCATAACAGCAAAATGGACCTGCGATATCGTAAGCCCATTTTGTCGTTAAAAATCATTCTTTATTTTGCCCGCTGGTTCAGCTCAATCAGATAACCGTCAGGATCAGCGAAATAGATTTGTGTCACTTTATCGAAACGAACCTGTTTGTGGAATTCAATATTTTTAGCGGTCAGAAACTTTTCAGCCTCGTCAATAGAATCCACAAAAACCGAAAAGTGACTTCCGTTTTTGTCGTTAACCACCGGCGTCGTTCTCCCCGCCAACAGGTGGATCATCTGGCCATTTCCGATATCGAACCATCCGCGGATCGCTTTTAAATTGTCGGGAACGGTAACGGGAGTGAGTCCGATAATGTCTTTGTAAAATGTTTTACTCGCCTCAATGTCTTTTACCTGAAGGGCCAGATGGTTCCAGGTCACATGTCCAAGTTTTGAAGAGGCCACCTGAGCCGAAGAATCAGTAGTATGGAGTAGCTGGACGAGTAATAATAAAAAAAATATTCTTTTCATCAGAGAAAATAGTTAGTGGATTATTGCCACTTCAAAGGTAGGTCAGGAATAGAAATATCAGGTCTTACTGAAAAGGTTTAATCAGAATTTAATTTCCTGCGTCAGGTACGTGGTATTTTCGTCTCCATTGATTTTAACAGTCGCCGAAAGTGGCTTTTTGTCCCAGTTAATGGTGATCAGTCCGTAATTTAGTTTCGCCACCATATCGCCAACGCGATGCTTATTGGGTTCTTCATGTGGTTTGGAAACATGGGTTAATCCGCTGCTGGTAATATCGAAAAGATCGTAAGACAATCCGGGTAAAGTCACTTTTGATACTTCCGCAATGTGACGGTCGCCGCTGATCAGCATGGCACCTTTGGGTTTTGTTTTGCTCAGCAGGTCCAGAAAACGCTGACGGGACGTCGGGAAATTTCCCCATTTTTCATACGGATGCTCTTCCGGTAAAAACTGAACTCCACAACCGATTACGTGTACATCGGCATCGGAGCCGGTCAGTTCAGTTTCAAGCCATTTCCACTGCGACTCCCCAAGCATATCAGCCGACGGATCGGGTACGTTGTCTTTGCCGTTTTTTTTCAATGGATCTCTGAAATAACGACCGTCGAGCAAAATTACTTTCACACGCTGGCCTTTGGGTCCGTAAGTATGTGTAGAATAACCGCCTTCGCGCGTACGCTGCGGACTGTTTGCCGCCACATCCATAAAGTCGAGCATCAGCTGCTGGCTTTCCTTTTTGCGTGGATATTCTTTCCCTCCGTCATTGACACCATAGTCGTGATCGTCCCAGACGCCGATAACAGGTGTTGATTTTCGCAATTGCTGATAAAACGGATTGGATTTTTGCCTGTCATATTTTGCTTTCAGCGTATCCATGTTTTCTGAGTCGCCATAAATATTGTCGCCAAGCCAGATCCAAACCTGTGGTTTTTGGGCCAGAATATCATCCCATAAAGGCTGTGGCCGTTTTTGATCACTGCATGATCCAAAAGCGATGGTCGAGACTGTTTTCTGGTGACCGGCGGCGGTATTGATTTTGGACGTGTGGCAGCCGGCAAAAGCCAAAGTGCCTATGAGGCCAAGTGCAAATAGTTTTTTCATGGGAAGATTAGGTGATTAATCTCACAAAAGTAGAAAATGGAACCACGCTTTCACCAAGTTTACAATTTGTTCACATGCGCCTTAGCATGTCAGAATCTAAACCATCAACACCCCGATTACAAATCGGGGCGAGCCTGGTATTTGTGTTTTAAATAAAAGTGAAAATATTCGGCCGGGAACCTATGACATTTTTTTCGTTTGGTCGTCATGGTAATTGACATGCATTTACAAGCCTTTAAGCAAAATATTCTCTCCGACGGGTCAAATCTACTGCCATTCTACAAATTTATTTTTTTGTAACAACAAGTTTTTCCTGTACCTTATCCTGCGTTTTTTAGCTCATTTTAAACGGACAATTTTATTGATATCGTTAAGTATGGTACTTTTGTTCTTGCTATACAAAACTAAAAACAACACTTAAAAATTAAGCAATATGCGTTGGCAGGATTTACGAAGAAGTGGAAATGTGGAAGATCGTCGCGGCATGTCTGGCGGCGGTAAAGTGGCCATTGGTGGTATGGGTGTCATCATCGTGCTGGCAATAGGTTTGCTGACAGGGCAGGATCCATCTGAAATCCTGTCAAACTTGCAGCAGGCCCAGGGTACCGAACAGGTTGGAAGCCGGCTGGCTGGCCCGCGTCCTGATGACAAAACTGCCGATTTTATAACGGCGGTTCTGGGTAGTACGGAAGATGTATGGAGTCAGATCTATGCGGAAAACGGCAGTCAATATGAATTGCCAACCTTACAGATCTTTGAAAATGCTACGCAGGGCGGATGCGGAGGAGCTTCTGCCGCGATGGGGCCATTTTATTGTCCGGCGGATCAGAAAGTGTACATCGATCTTTCTTTTTGTGAAGAGTTGAGAGAAAAGTATAACGCACCCGGTGATTTTGCCGTGGCCTATGTGGTGGCACATGAAGTAGGGCATCATGTACAGAATCTTATGGGGATTTCGGATCAACTTCAGCAGCAGCGCGGACGGATCAGTGAGGCAGAATACAATAAGTTGTCCGTAAAACTTGAACTTCAGGCGGACTTTCTGGCTGGTGTTTGGGCCAATCGTGCTCAGAAAATGAGTAACATTCTCGAGCCAGGCGACCTGGAAGCGGCCTTAACGGCGGCCAATGCAATAGGGGATGACAAGCTGCAAAAACAGGCACAGGGGTATGTTGTCCCGGACGCCTTTACACATGGCTCTTCCAGACAGCGTATGTATTGGTTTAAAAAAGGATTTGATACCGGAGATCTGAATCAGGGGAAATATAATGACATACAATAACGCGTTGATTTTTAACTGAAATATTAAAAACGAGTATTTGAACAGGAGATTGCATCGGTGCGATCTCCTGTTTTTTTAGGGTAAGTGGTAGGTAGTGTTGCAACCCACGATGCGATACCCCTTACGAAGGGTCATTCACCCAGACTGTTAGATTCGATGGTCAGACACTACTTTATTAAAAAATCGGCATCATCTGAAATACTGACTGTTTTCTCGGTCAATAAATCTCCGGTGAAGGGTTGAATGGGTGTATGACTGCTGGCATGGATATCCTTGTAAGGTTTGTTGCTGACAAGATTATAGGCGGTAATGATAGACCAGCGGGATTTATCCGACAGGTTTGCCGCGGAGGCGTGCAAGGTATTGCAATGAAAAAATGCGGTATCGCCGGGTTCCATTTCGAGATAATCCAAAGGCATAATCTTGAGTGCTTCATTTACCTTTTCCATATCGGCTCCCACCTGTTCTCCTGAAAAGCCGTGCTCTACACGTCCCAGCCTGTGCGAGCCACGGATCATCTGCAGACAGCCATTTTCCTTTGTAGCCTGAGTAAGTGCCGTGAGCACGCTCAACATGTCGGGAAACAGAAAGCCGTTGTTTTTATACCAGTAACCATAGTCCTGGTGCCATTCCCAGGCCCCTCCCGTTCGGGGCTCTTTCTGCATTAATTTGGAGTGGTAGTGGCCCGCTGGTCCACCTAAAATTTGCTCTACGCCAAGCACGATACGTTCTGATCGGGCAAATTTGCTATACAGGCTTTCATCCAGTGAGTACCATAAAGCAAGTTTGGTTTTTAGTCCCGAGGCGTCTGTCCGGTCATAACTTTTTTTGTTCATGATTTCATCGCCAATGGCGATGTTATAAAGCAAATCTACTTCTTGCTTTGAAAAAAAATTGCGCACTACCACGTACCCATCCCGGTGATAGGTTTCGAGATGCTCTTTTGTAAACTTCATGATCTTACTTGTTTAAGATTTTACTTTATCAATATCAGGCACTAAAATGTGAATCAGGGCAAGGGCGATGCTGTACATGGAAGCAGCCACGATAAATAAACTTTTGTAACTTCCGGTAGCTTCCAGTAAATGCCCGGTCGCGGAGGCCATTAACATACCGCCAATAGCCCCAGACATCCCAATGAATCCGACAACGGTCGCAATGTCTTGTTTTGGGAAAAAATCGGTGGCCAGGGTATACATATTGGCGGACCAGCCCGTATGCGCAGCCATACCCAATCCAATTAAAAAAACGGCGGGCCATAACGTACTTATATCGGACACCAGGTAAATGGGTATTACCATCACGGCGCAAATCAATAGAGTTGTTTTCCGGGCGGCATTGATGGTCCATCCTATTTTCAAGAATTGGGATGAAATCCATCCACCACCAATACTACCGGCATCGGCAATCAGGTAAACGGTTATTAGTGGTAAACCTATTTTGTCTAACTGTAATCCATAGGTTTGGTTTAAAAATTTTGGCAGCCAGTACAGGAAAAACCACCAGATGGGATCGGTCAGGAATTTTCCAATAGCAATGGCCCATACTTTCCGGGTGCGGATAATCTGCCAGATAGATGCGGGTTTTTCACTGCCGGTGTCTGTATCAGATTCAATCAGCGCTAATTCGGAGACGTTGACGTCCGGGTGATTTGCCGGGCTGTGCGCCATTCTGAGCCAAAAGAACAGCCAGACAAATCCCAGTGCTCCGGTAGCAATAAAGGCCCACTGCCAACCGAAATGCAATGCGATCATGGGCACGATCAACGGTGCTACGATGGCACCTATATTGGACCCTGAATTAAAAATTCCGGTCGCCAGGGCACGCTCCTTGCGTGGAAACCATTCGGCAATTGTTTTGACTGCAGCAGGAAAATTACCGGATTCACCGATACCCAGCGCCATTCTTGCTACACCAAACCCGGCAGCTGTACGGGCAAATGCATGGCTCACGGCGGCAAGAGACCATAAAACAATGGAAATGGCGAACCCTTTTTTGGTTCCTAAAAAATCAATCAGTTTCCCCGCCAATAACAGACCAATGGCATAAGAAAATTGAAAGGAGGTTACAATGTAGCCATATTCTACTTCCGACCATCCCATTTCCTTTTGAAGCTGGGGGGCCAATATCGCCAGCACCTGACGGTCGATGTAGTTGATGGTGGTGGCAAAAAACAACAGCGCGCATATCCACCAGCGCATAGAGGAGGGTTTATGCGTAACGTTGACCTGGATTTCCGTAGTTGATTTCATCATTCGGTTTCTAAACGCGATTTGTATTCCTTCCAGACCGTAATCGTATTTTTGATCAGGGCCGGTTTGTCTCCTGTTATCCCATAACACTGGGCGCCTATCGGTCCTTGGAATTTCAGATCCCTTATCATGTATTTTAATAATCCGTAGGTATCATAACTGCCGGTTCCCAAGGGTAAAATATAATCATTCCAGACGTTTTTCTGCTGTGACATTACCTCATTTGCCCCGCTAATGGTGATCATTTTTAGGTAAGGTTTAAGCATTGTCAGGTGTGATTTTAAACCAGATCGTTCCTCAGAAGTTGTGGTAGCCAGCCAATGACATAAATTGAAAGTAAGACCCGCATTTTTCCGGTTAACCTGTTTTGCCAGAGACAAAGCGTGGTCGGTACGTTCTACATAAAATCCAATATGAGGATAAATAGCAACCTGCAAGCCCGATTCCCTTGCCCAATCTGCCAACTGGCACACTTGTTCTACAACCGTTTGGTCGGCACCATGTGTGGAAGGTTTGTTCCGCTTGGAATCACTGATAAAGAAAGGGGCTATGATTGTCCGGGATCCTTTGAGTTTCCGGATGTAGTCTTTTAACCGTACATCAATATACGAGGTATCTGGATTGAGTCTTACATAAAAATAGGAACCTTCCAGCTTGTATTGATCAAGGGCCTCCTTCATTCCGTTGAAGCTATCGACCTGATTAATTTCAAGCCCGTCATATCCGGCCTCCTTGATTAACTTCACTTGCTTGTCGAAAGTGTTGTAAATAGAATCCCCCCGAATAATATTGTGCAGGGCAAAGAAATGATTCCGTACTTTTTGTGCGGAAACATTCCCGGAAACCAAGACGAATAATAGTAAAATCAAGCTTGCTCTCATCTTGCTGTTATTACAAATAAATGTGCTTCTTCTAAATCCGCTTCCAGTCACTCAGACAATCCATTCCTTTCTTGCTAAGGGCGCTGCCAACAGGGCATTGGCCGCATTGTTGCCTTCAAAAAGCTCTTTTTCCGGATTCCATTTTAATTTTTCTCCGATCTGGCTGGCAATCAGCCCGATTTGAGAAATGGAAATGGTGCGGTGCCCCGTTTCGATTGGTTCCTGCGTTTTACGTTTGGATCTAATTGCGTCAATAAAATCCACTTTGTCCCACAAGGTCTGCGATAGGTCCAATTCTCCGCTTCCTGGCTTGGAAGTAAGTATTTTCGGATTTGATGTCGTAATAGTCCCGGGATAACCATCCACCATGATCCATCCCTCGGAACCAATATACTTAATGCTGGCGCCGCTGGTTGGTGTCTGTTCGCAGGTCATTTCCACACCGTTGGCATAACGATACTTTACGTGGAAGTTGATCATCGAATTCCACAAACTTTTAGGAAACATACCCTGACCCTCCACCTCAACCGGGCCGGACAATTCAGTGTTGTTAGCCCATTGGGCAACGTCAAAATAATGCGCGCCCCAATTGGCGATCATGCCTTGGGCATACGTATCAATGCGCATCCAGTTCGGGCGGTTTTTCAGATCGAACGGCTGGTGCACACGCTTTTCTGTATAGGGTACATAGGGGGCCGGGCCGAGCCACATGTCGTAATTGAGCTCCTTAGGGATCTGCATGTCGGACTGGCTTGGAACAGGGGTGGGATCAGACGGGAATGAAATTTCAATCTTTTTTAAATCTCCTATCCGGCCGTTTCGAACCAGTTCCACGGCGTGATTCTGGGGGCGGATGGAACGCCATTCACTATCGGTTCTGTTCACCACACCATATTTTTTCAGGGCATCAACCAATGCTCTTCCCTGATGCACCGTCATACTCAGTGGTTTTTCGCAACTGACATGCTTATTCGCCTTTGCTGCCAGAATCCCCATCGGTACGTGCCAGTGATCCGGTGTTGAAATCATTACGGCATCAATGTCCTTGCGATTGAGCAGCTCCCTGAAATCAGCATATGCCGAGATTCCTTTAAATGTGCCACTGGCTGCATCTTTTCCATAACGTGCCTCAATAATTTTTTTTGCCTCATTCATCCGCCAGCTATCCGTGTCGCTGATGGCTATAATTTGCGCCTCTTTCACATCCAAAAGCCCGGGATTTCTGACTGCATTGAGGGGAGCAGGTAAATTAGCGCCCTGAAGATTGACACTGATTCCTTGTCTTCCGGTTCCGATCATACCAACAGTAATCCTGTTCGAAGGCGCATTTTTACCAAAAACAGAGGCAGGAACAATCGTCGGAATACCCATGGAAGCCGTAGCCAGGGTTGTGTTTTTCAAGAAACTTCTGCGATTCATAATTCTTTAAGTTTGATATTTTTAAAAGCCACATTGTGGCCATGGTCTTGCAATAAAATATGACCGCTTGGAATGGTCGCAAATCCCGGATAATTTTTGAATTTACCGTTTTCAACACCTTTCAGGAACTTCTCGGATTTCCGGTCTGTCTCCATAACCAGTTTTCCATCGAGCCAGTGTTCAATGTGGTTATCCTTTACGACAATCTTCGATGCGTGCCATACATCCATTTTAACATCAGGTTGCTGAGCCGGGACGACATCGTAAATGGCGGCTGTTTTAAGATTCTGAGGCAATGGTTTTCCGTTATAAATATAATTGGCATCATCAATGAGCTGATACTCATAGGCTGGCTGAGAACCCTGAGGTTTGGGCTGGCGCTCTTCGACAAAATATTTGACCCCCGAGTTACCCATTTTCTTCAATTTCCAATCAAAAACCAATTCGAAACTTTTGTATTTTTTCAGGGTTACAATATCCCCTGCGTCACCGGATTCTCCTCCCTCGGACAATTCTCCTTTTATCTCACCATCCCGAACCGCCCAACCATTTTTAGGAAACTCGGTACCATAGGCGCTCCGCCATCCCTGCTTGGTTTTACCGTCGAATAACAGGTTCCATCCGGCCTTTTTCTCCGATTTGGAAAGCACGTTATCTTTTGAACAGGAAAGTAAGCCCAGCGACAGGGCAGATAAAAGTAGATAATAACACTTCATATTTTTTTGTATTTTGTTTAGCAAAAATAAGATAAATAAAATATGACGAATATCAATAATTTTGCGTTTTGTTATATTATTTTTGCATTAAGTATAAATTTATAGCAAAATTATATGAAACCTAAATTATTAAAGGTTCAGGAAAACCCGGTTCAGTCATTTGATATTCGTCATGAAAAGGCAAAATATTTTGGAAATCCCTGGCATTATCATCCGGAACTCGAACTTGCACTGATTTTAAAAAGCACGGGAACCCGGTTTGTGGGTGACAGTATTGCACCGTTTGGCGTGGATGATCTGGTTCTAATCGGTTCTAATCTGCCGCATCATTGGCAAAACGATGGGAGTTTCTATGCCGATGACTCGAAAAGTAGTGCGGAAGCAATCATTTTACGCTTCAAATTGGATATATGGGGGGCTCGTTTCTGGGAAGCTCCGGAGAGTCAGGAAATAAAAGCACTGTTTCAACTGGCTTCCAAGGGAATTTTATATGATAAAAGTGTAGCCCAACTGGTAAAACCCATGCTTTTCCAGTTATGCCAGGCAAAAGGGAGTGAGCGCATGTGGCTTTGGATACAAATTTTTGAGGTATTGGCCCAAACCTCAGCCTATCAGTTATTGTCACAATCTGCGTTCGTTAATATAAATCCGAATAAGGATTCCGACCGGATCAACAAGGTGCTGTCGTATACACAGGATCATTTGGCCGAAAATATTACGTTGGAAACGATCGCCGGGATAGCCAATATGAATGCCGCGGCCTTTTGCAGGTATTTTAAGCAACAAACCAATAAGACTTTTATTGAAACACTGAATGAGATCCGGATCCATTATGCCTGTCGGCTGCTTATTGGCTCGGATAAGGATATCGGGCAAATCGGGTTCGAAAGTGGATTTCGCAACGTTCCTCATTTTAACCAGGTTTTTAAGGCAAAAACAGGTGAAAGTCCGTCGCGCTATAAGCTGAAATATGAAAACAGGGCAAACGGGACTAGTTTATCCCCATGATCTGCGGGTAAAATGAATAGCAGATATTTCATTTGGAACACGATATCAGTTTTATAAAAGCTGATCAAAATGAATGGGCAATTGATTGATACGCTTTCCGGTGGCATGATAAATGGCATTGGCTATCGCCGGTGGCATGGCAACCAACCCGATTTCTCCAATCCCCTTGCTGCCCAGCTCGTTCACGATCTCGTCTTTTTCCGTTACGAAGATCACATCCAGATCATGAATATCGGCATGCACGGGGATATGATATTCGGCCAGGTTTTGGTTCATATATTTCCCGAACCGATGATCCGTGACCGTTTCTTCAAACAAGGCTTTACTGATTCCCCAAACCATTCCGCCCAAAATCTGGCTCCGGGCTGTTTTGGGGTTAATGATATTCCCTGCTGCAACTGCGGTAATCGCCCTTGTCACCTGTATCGTTCCTAGTTCCTCATCCACTTCGACTTCCACAAAAGCCGCGCTGTGCGCCGCACGGGTGTAATTTTTTAGTTTAAAAACATTCGGGAAAGCCATGTTTGTTGTTTTAATCGCCTTGTTTTTGCGGGTGGCAACGATGTCTTTAAAATAAACAATAACGTCCGGATTATGCTTTAAAGCGATACCACCGCGTTCAAATACCACCTCTTTTTCTGACATATTTTTCAGAGGAGAATCAGCCATATTTTTGGCTTTTTTCAATAACTTTTTTCGCAGCGCTTTTCCTGCAGCTTTCACCGCCGAACCAACGGTTGAAACGGTAAATGAACCTCCCTGAACCGGTGCGAAGGGCATTTTGCTGTCGCCATACGAAAAAGTAACATTTTCAAGTGGTAAACCCAGTTCATCCGCCGCGATTTGCGTCATGACGGTAAGCGTTCCGGTTCCTATGTCGGTAACGGCGCTGTTTATTTCCAGTTTTCCTTCTGCGGTCATCAGTGCTTCTACTCTGGCAAGCACTTGCATAGCCTCCCAGATTCCGGTAGCCATGCCGTAGCCAACGAGCTTATGTCCGCGACGCATGCTCCGGGGTTCCGGGTTTCGGTCTGACCATCCGAATTTTTCAGCGCCCTGTAAGTAGCATTGTCTTAGTTCTTTGCTGGAATAAGGCCGGTTCGCTGTCACGTCAAAATCGGTGTAATTGATTAGCCTCAATGCCAGTGGATCGATTTTTAGTGCATAAGCAAGCTGGTCCATACTGCTTTCGATGGCGTGCATACCTGTGCTGCCGCCGGGCGCACGCATATCCAGCGGACTGAATACATCCAGCGGAACCAGTTTATAACCAAAGGAAGTATTCGCTGCCGGATATAACATATTCGACCAATTGACAACAACTTCGGTGTAATCCTCATACTGGGATGTTTCAGCCAGGGCTTCATGGCTTAGCGCAGTAACTTTTCCTTGTGCATCCGCACCGAAACGCGTTTGTTGCATGGTTGGAGGCCGGTGCCCGAACGTAAACATTTGTTGCCTGTCCAGCGTCACCCGCACGGAGCGTTTCAATTCCAGTGCCGCCATGACCGACAAAAATAATTGGTACTGTGGCCGCAAGCCGGATCCGAACGCCCCACCGACATAAGGAGAAATCACCCTTACATCGTTGTAATGCAGTCCAAAAACATTCCCGACATACAACTGACAGTTAATCGTTCCCTGTGTTTTGTCATAAATGGTAAGTTTCCCATCTTCTTCATAAACCACGGTTGTTGCGAACAATTCGATGGGGTTATGGTGTTCAGCGGCATGTGTAAAGTCAGCCGAAACCTGCGCCGTTGCATCGCTAAAGGCTTTATCGAAATCACCGCTGGGTTTCGCTGGCAATGGTTTCAAAAAAGTAGCCAGTCCCATTTTGGGGTTCCGGGCTTTATCCTTATTGCTTTCAAGATCCGTGGAAAAACGTTCTTCCTTATAAGTTACACTGATGATAGAGGCCGCATATCGCGCGAGCTCAAAAGTTTCCGCCACCACCAATGCGATGGGTTGACCGTTGTATTTGATATCATCATGCTGCAAAGGCCGGAACGGGGCGCCGGAAGGTGCATCCATATCGGCATACTGTAAGTCAAACCAGGCCAGTGACGGTCTGTTTTGATGCGTAAAAACCTCAACCACCCCATTGATTGCCTTTGCTTCCCGAGTATCAATTTCTAGTATTTTGCCCCTGGTTATAGCGCTGTTAACGACATAACCGCACAAAAGTTCGGGGACGTGATAATCTCCGGCGTAGCGCGCAACGCCAGTTACTTTTAGCTGGCCTTCAATACGGCTGACCGGTTGGCCTATCCATGGTTTATGAGACATGATGTTCAGTTTTTATAAGGAAGGATGCGCACCAGGCCGTTGGGATTCCGGATTAAGCGCCATCAGACAATTGCGTACGATTGCTCTTTTTGCCAGCTCGATTTTAAAATTATTATGTCCGTAACCGATAGCTCCGGCGATAATTATTTCGGCTGCGGTGGCAAAGTTGCCGGGCGTTGGAGGTTTTCCTGCTAAAAAATCTTCGGCACCTTTAACGCGCCAGGGTTTATGGGCAACACCGCCTAAGGCGATCCTGGCTTCATTTATTAACCCCTCTTTCAGATCAAGGCCGGTCGCCACGGACACCAGTGCAAAAGCGTAGGAACTTCTGTCCCGTAATTTCAAATAAGAATAATTTTTCTCAAATCCGTTGGCAGGCAGATCAATACTGGTGATGATTTCTCCCGGCTGCAAATTGTTATCCCGTTCCGGGGTATTGCCAGGTAAACGATGAAATTCTGCAAAAGGCAAACTACGCGTCCGATCAACTCCCTGCATAGTAACAACGGCATCCAAAGTGGCGAGTGCCACACACATGTCTGATGGAAAAACGGCGATACAATCCTCGCTCGTACCTAAAATGGACATAATCCGATTGTAACCACCAACCGCCGAACAACCGCTGCCGGGTTTTCGTTTGTTGCAGGGCGTATGCGGATCGTAGAAATAATAACACCGCGTCCGTTGCAAAAGATTACCTCCGTTGGTCGCCATATTTCTGATCTGCGCAGATGCTCCGGCCAGTATCGCCCTGGATAATAAAGGATAACGGGCTTCGATGAGCGGGTGATAGGCCGTTTCGGCGTTGGTTGCGAACGCGCCAAGCCGTACGCCGCCATCTGCGTTTTCTGTTACCGCCTGATGTCCTGTGATATGATTTACATCCACCAATAACGTAACATGGATGAGATTATATTTAAGCAGGTCTATCATATTGGTCCCGCCCGCAACGAATCCGGCATCAGAATTTTGGCTGACCGATAAAACCGCGTCCTCAATATTTTTGGCTCTGGTGTAGTTGAAATTATTCATAACCACCGGCATTTTTAATCTCCATGATCGCATCGATGATATTGGTATTAGCACCGCAGCGACACAGATTTCCGCTCATCAATTCCTGCACTTCTGCCCGCGAATTCGCTTTTCCTTCACTTAACATACCTATCGCACTGCATATTTGACCGGGTGTGCAATAACCACACTGAAAAGCATCATGTTTTATAAATGCTTTTTGCAATGGATGCAGATGGTTATCCTGAGCTAAACCTTCAATGGTTGTAATTTCAGAACCTTCCTTCATGACCGCCAGCGTCAGGCAACTAAGAATCCTTTTTCCGTCACAGAGCACCGTGCATGCGCCGCATTGTCCATGGTCACAGCCCTTTTTTGTTCCTGTTAAATCGAGGTGCTCTCTGAGTGCATCCAATAAACTCACCCACGGTGACACGTCTACCATGCGGGGAATGCCATTGACATGAAATGAAATAACCCTTGAATTCGCCAGGGCAATTTTCGGCTTTAAACCTGTTGGATTTGTCTGCATAGTGAGTATCTGAAGAGGAATGTACGGATAAAGTGCCGGGTAAATGCGGAACTTGTAAATAACTGTGCCAGTAAATTTAACTTAAATCCCGGTTGCCCGGATTTAACTTTTTAAGTTTTTTGTTAATAAGCTTGTTGTTAAAATGTGTACCATGGAAAATCAAAACTTGTATTTCATAGCCATTGTACTCCCTGAGGAGCTGGCACAGCACGTTATTGAAGTCCAGCAAGACATTGCCTACCGGTTTCAAAGCCAGAAAGCGTTAAAGGTGATGCCGCATATCACTTTGAAAGCACCGTTCCCATTGTCTGCGGCGGACCACGATGATTTATTGCAATGGTTTTCGGATCTGTCGGTTAAGGTATCACAATTTACAATAAATTTAAAAGGTTTTGACGCATTCCGAAATCCTAAGCACCCGGTTATTTACATCAAACCAGTGCCAAATCCTGACTTAATGGATTTACAAAAAGTACTTATCCGGCAATTTTACAGTGCATTTAACAACACCGCAGCCAGTGGAACGGAGGCCAGTTTCAAGCCGCATGTAACAGTCGCATACCGAGATCTCGAACCGGAAGCCTTTAACAATGCCTGGCCGGAATTTGTGACAAAACCGTTTTCAGGATCATTTTCTGTAAACCGTTTTCAGTTATTGCAGCACGACAGGAGAAAATGGAATGTGATTGCTAGGCATGATTTGAGGGAAATTGAGTAAAGAATACTTTCTTATTCAATCACCAGATTGCTATTTTTATCCAGCTTAATGTCGCTTTTGCCCATATTATTCAGTTTTATATTTTTCCCTAAAACATCACCTTCCAGTTTTACGTTGCTGATCACGACCTCGGAGCATGCATTCAGGTCAAACATTTTTTTGCTGGTAGACTGAGGTTTCATGTCATTCGTTCGGAGCACCGAATTGTTGCTGAAAATCAAACCCTTGGTGCTTTTTGCAAAGAGGACCGGATAGTCAAACGTTTTGAAAATGTTATTCTCAATTTTGATATTAAAGTGAACAGGTGTTTTGATGTCAGCCGCCTTGTTGGACGGATTGATGGCGATAATGGCATTTCCAGGGCCGCCCTGATAGGCGCAATCGATAAACTCATTGTTACGAATGGTGACATCACGTACCGGTCCCGATTCGAACCAGCCTTCGGCGTCGGCTTCTATGAGTATAGCGCTCATGCCGGTTTTGTAAAAGGTATTGTTTTCTATAATGGCTTTTCTCGGTGTCGTTAACAGAATTCCTCTTGTATTCGTCCGGGTAAAATGGGAGCCCTTGATCAATACTTCGGGCGTCCAGGTCATGTTTTCGACGCAGTCGTTGGGTTCAAGATTCTGGGGCACGGACTTTTCAAAAGCGAGTTCAATTTCACGATCGCTGATTCTGTTGACCGTTTTAACCTTCCCTTTTGCAAACCGCTGCATGGAAGCCGAGTGTACAAAGGCAACTTCATCACCCACGAAAAAAGCGTTGAAACCATAACTCTGGCCGTGCATAAACCGTACTTTCAGCTTGTTGCTTTCAAGTTTTTCAGCGATACGGAGATTGGTGCCATGCACATTGATAGGGTCATCATGTGCACCGGAAAACTTACAATCTTCAACAGTAATTTGCCCACGACAACCTGAAAAGTGCATGAAATCGGCTGAGGATGCAATGATACGTTTGGTTTCAGGACGGGGCGCACAGGTTACCCTTCGCATCGTGATATTTTCAGTGTACTGGCTGACAATGCCCAGTCCGTGCATGTAGTGCATGCCCACGTCCTGCAATGTGACATTTTTACTTTCAAGAATAAACATACCAACCTGATCGCGGATGATATCCCGTACCGTCAGGATGTTGCCGGAAACAGGTTTGAAACCGGGTGGTGTTTCAAAATGTACAAGACCAGGACGGATTTCAGAGGCTTTGCTTTTGTTCAATGTTTTCCAATCCGCATAACGCATCGTTTTGACTGTTGTATCAAATTCCACTGCATGAAAGTGATTTGTTTTCCAGCCCTCGCCATGCCATACAAGCTGTCCGTCCTGAATAGAATATTTTGCATCCGGGTGAATTTCAAGATCGACACCTCCCTCAGTCACGTTTGTATAACGCATTTCCGACATCGTTGGGCGCTCAAAATCGATATGGATGTTTTGAAAGAGTACATTTTCACAATGATCAAAGAGAACGGTTGTCATTTTACCATGAAAAATAAAAAGAGACCCATTGCCATCAATCGTCAGATTTTTCATGTTTTTGAACAACATGCCGATGGTCTTGACTTTTAAGGAATTTTCCTGTTCCGTGGATGTATTGGAGACAAAATACTTTGCCCTTATCGCGCCGTCCGGCCAAAAATCATAGCGGCCCTTTGGGAAAACAAGTTTTGAGGCATTATTCTTTCCGATGTGTTCAATGATCTTTTGAACCCGCTGCGTAACGTTTTCATAACTGTCGGGCTTTATTCCAAAATCAGCGACGGAAACAGACTGGCAGTCGGCATGAGCTATTGTGAAACAATAGATTACGATGAGGAGTAAAATTCGGGAAAGTGAAACGGTAAAAGGCATAGGGATGGTTGTAAAATAATTCAAAGGATACTATTTTACAGAAGGAGTTGAAAGCGGATTTTTACCGATAAATGCTGTGTAAGTCTTGTGAAAATATTGAATTGAAAACAAAAAATCCCCGCCATTAAAGTTAACGGCGGAGATTGAAACCCTGATCACCATTTTATCTGGCCGGGTGTTCCAGTACCTTCACGTCGAATGACGGAGAGCCGGTCGTGAGCCCGTTGCTAAAAACGGTATAAATTTTACCCGCTTCCAATGTTACGGAAGAAGTTGAACCGGTAGTGTTGCCGTTGGCAGCGTCGGTAAAATTTAAGTCGTATTTACCAGGATTTACCGACTGGAACGGTCCCAAAGACCACACATTTAAACTTTCACCGGCAAGTGACGAATTTGCGGCGCGGCCATAACCCACGTTATTAAAAAGTGGTGTTTTACCGTTTAATACATTGATTGTCCCGGTACCCGGAGCGAGATTGACAAACCTTAGCTTTGCTTTGCCGGACTCAGGTGTTTTCAGATCGTCATAAAAAAGAATGAGCGAATCTGCTTTGTTATTGGCCGTTCTGACAGCGACGACGGTATGGTAGTAAGTCGCAATGGGCCCGTTGGGTCTGCCCGTTGCAGTAAACGTGGCACTATTTCCGAACTGATAGGATGCCTTGTAACTCGTGTTGGTGCCTTCCGTGAAGTTAATCTGCACGTTCCCGAAAACGGTTGGATAGTAGGTCGATGCAGCATTGATCGCTACCGGCGTTGGTGTTATTTTGTCAGTAAACGTCCAGAAATTCAGGCCTGTGTTAATCGGACGGGCATTGACAAAACTGATGTAAGCGCTCAGGGGAGGGCGATCGGCCGCATTAACGTCCAGGTAATCGGTATCCTTGCAGCTCGACAATCCGGCCAGCGTCACAATGCCAAAGGTCAGTTTGCCCAATGATTTTATCGAAAATATATGTTGAAGTTTCATCTTGATCGGATTTGATTTTGAGATTAAAGTCTGGCCGTAATTCTTACGAAAGGCTGGATGCCTGCGCTTCCGTTTTGCAAGCCGATGATCGAAGGATTGTTCAAGGCAGATAGTT
This sequence comes from Dyadobacter sp. LHD-138, assembly GCF_030929615.1. GTDB lineage: Bacteria > Bacteroidota > Bacteroidia > Cytophagales > Spirosomataceae > Dyadobacter. Next base: position 20,108 of record NZ_JAVFVU010000036.1, read on the forward strand.
TAGGATCGGAATAGTCGCCAAGTTCGTTGAACAGGTTGTTTACGCCAATCGTAGCATGGATGATTTTTGAGAACGCATAGGCAACGGACGCATCAACAACCCAGATCGGTTTAAGTTTCTGGTAGAAATAATCAGGCTGCGGGAATGTTGCGTTCAGGGCAGAAGCATTGGTAACCGATCCAAAATAAATGGCGCGGGCCATGTAAGTCAGTTTTCCAACCTTGTAAGTTCCCTGAAGGTTAATTTTCTTGCCCGGAATATGGGAGGTTACCCTCGCTTTCTCGCCATCGTTGAAGATGATGTAACGATAAGCTTCCAGTCCTTTTGGCGTGTTCACTTTTGTTACCTCATTTTTTACAAAATTTGCGCCAAAAAGAAGGTTAAGTGTTCCGCGGCGAAATGGTGTGCGATAGCTTCCTGTTAATTCAAGCCCTTTGGTTCGTGTGCTGAAAGAATTGTAAAAGAATTTCGCCTGCGTTGTTCCGGTTTGCACAAACAACGACCTGACTTCCTGCGGGAGGTTAACATCCGTTGCTGAGAAATTTCCTGTGTTTCCAACCCGGTTGTTGACATCAACCAGATAGGCATCCGCCGTCAATTCGAAATTTTTGAAGGGCTGTGAAGTGAATCCGAACGTATAACCTTTTGATTTTTCAGGGGTTAAAGTCGGGATACCCAGAGCTCTCGTTGCTGCACTCTGATTGGAAGCCGTAACCTGGTCAATCGCGCGGCCCTGCTGGAAACTTGTAGAAGTTTCCGTGTAATAAAACTGGGCTAAATCCGGCGCCCGGAAGCCTGTGTTATGAGATCCGCGAATACCCAGCCAGTTTGAAAAACTGTATTTTGTCGCCACTTTATAGGTGGTCACGTTACCAATCTGCGAGAAGTTTTCCAGACGTAAAGCCCCGGAAACAAGCCAGTTGGTGGTAATGTTCGCTTCCACGTCCGCATAACCCGCCAAAATCGAACGGTTGACATTAACCTGGTTTTCCGGACGGAAACCAGCGTGGATCTGTGAGCCAGGAGACAGTCCGTTTAATCCGATGCTGCCTTCTTTGGTATTGTAAATGATGCCGGCTGCGGTGGTGTCCAGTCCGTAAACTGTTCTTAAATCACCTTTGGAATAGGAAGCCTCTTCGCCAGCAATGATCTGATAGGTTTCAACCCGGTATTGCGCCCCGAATGCTACGTTGACACCTTTCAGTGCTTTGTCAAAATACCTGCTGATGTCGATGCTTCCGGTATTCTGGCTTGCGTTATAACTTCCGGCGTCAAAAGTTGTCGGTGTTTTTAATCCCAAACTTGCGTTTAAAGAATTGGTGATCACGTTGCCAAAACTGTTTTTTCCATAAACATTTGAAATATCTACGTCCCAGTTATGGATTTTTCCTTTGATCCCCACAGCCAGTGATTTGTCACTGATAATGTTTTCCATGGCCGGCAAAAATCCGTCGGGATATAAGAAAGCATTGTTGCGTTCAGTCCAGCCTGGTAAGCGATATACCGCTGTGAACTGTGAGCTGCGATGACTGATGCCTCCGAAAGCATAAACTTCTGCATTTTGTTTCAAAGGAATCGCAGCGTTGAAAAACAGCAATGCGTCTTTGGCTTTGTTGGAGCCTCCGCCACGGCGATCGAAGTAATGACGGTCGATGCCGCGTTCTTTCAAAATGGCCTCATCAATTTCTTTGGTGTAAATAGCATCATAATTTCTCGTGTTGGCACCACCACCATAAACAGGCCCGAGGTATAGTCCGGCGTCGTCTTTACCGGGTAAAAGTGAAATGGCCTGTGTGGCAAATTCTGCGGTGGTGTTCAGATATCCGCCTGTTTTTCCCAAAGCAAAACCGTAATTGGCATTGGTCCGGGTGGTCGTTCCATCGCCACGGCGGCGGGTACTGGCGGTTGAACTCAATGTTAGCTGGTCTGTGCTTTTGCTTAGGACGATGTTGATCACCCCCGCAATGGCGTCGGAGCCATACTGTGCGGCCGCTCCGTCACGCAGGATTTCTACGCGCTCAATGGAGGCTGTCGGGATAGAATTCAGGTCATAACCTGTGGCACCGTTTCCTAAGCCACCCCAGTTGATGTTGGAGCTTTTGTGGCGACGCTTGCCATTTACCAACACCAAAACCTGATCAACACCCAGGCCGCGAAGCTGAGATAAGTTTAGGGCCGAACCGGCGTCACCGGCATTACTGCCATTCACGGAGTGAAAAGAGGGTGAAACATATTGCAGGAGCTGCGTGATGCTTCCCTGCGGAGCGGATTCCAGAAGTGGTTTAAGGTCAATCACGTCCACCGGAACGGGAGAGTCTAACTTGGTACGATTGGCGTTACGGGAACCTACGACCTGAACCTCGCCTAAGGTGTGGGTAGTCGGTTCCAACACCACGTTGTATTCGTTTGCGGAGCCAATCGCAACTTCTTTTGCAGTAAAACCGATGAAGGAGAAAACGAGTGTCGTTCCTTTTACCAGATTAAGGCTGAACCGGCCGTTGGCGTCGGTGATCGTGCCTTGTTTGGTGTGTTTAATGGAGACATTTACGCCGGGGAGTGCTGATCCGTCTTCCGAAATGGTTACGACGCCGCTGAGCGTTGGCTGCTGTGCAATGGATTTTAGGGAGACAAGAAGGAATAGTAATAGGATATATTTTTTCATTCAAAGATCTGGTTGAAGTGTTTTCAGTTGATCAGGGTAAACCTTTCAACTAAAAACTGTTGCGTTTTAATTTTTTAAAAAGCTCGTTGCGGTGAGTTGAGCCAAGTGCTTTTGAGTTTTTCAATAACCCTGATTCGGCGATGAAAAGATTGGATAATTGCCTTTAAAAAGATGCCGGAGAGCCTGCAGTCCCGGCATTACTTCTGTACAACGGATACTCCTGAGAATACTTCCTTTCTTTTATCGCCGAATCAGGATGTTGGGTTTTGTTGCTATATAGAATATTAATTCTATCAATTTAGTATACTATTTATCTAAATTTTAAACTTTTAGTATACCGATCCCGTTTCTGACAAAGACGATGGTCAACTACGCCATTTATCTCCCGGACAACATCTGCGATTGTTTACTTTTCCGCACAAAGCGGTGTTTGCTGAAAAACAGTTTTGTGACATAGCTGTAAATTTATAGTTCCTAAATTTTAGGCAGGTTAGCACTTATTCCACCCTGGAAAGTTGCTAAGAGTTCAATGAGCCTGTCTCTCCCTCTTTCTTTATAAATCCACATTTACTTTGCAGGTAGTAATTGTAAGACGATGCAAAGGTAAGCGCAAGATTTCCGGTTTGTCAAAAATACGGATAACTATTTCGGAGAAAATCGGGAACAATGCCACCAAGCCATGGTGACTTTATTGGCCTTTCGGAGTCTTTAAACAGGCAGCAACAGGTTATAAATTTGACGTTCTATGGGAAGAATACAATCGCCGCATGACACCTTTTTTCGTGGTATTTTAGCTGATAAAGAGGTTGCCAGCGATTATTTTAAGGCTTACCTTCCGACGTTCGTAACAGAAAAGCTTGACTTTGATACGCTGGTTCAGACTGGGGAAAGTTATATTTCAAAACAATTGAAAGAGTCCTTTTCGGACGTGGTCTTTACCTGTAAATTAAAAGAGGGAGAACGGCAGGTAAAGGTCTCGCTGCTCATTGAACACAAAAGTTATATCGACAAATACACGCCGATACAGCTCGGAAGTTATATTTTTTCTGGTTTGCAAAAGCAGCTTGATAACCGTGAAAAGTTATCAATTATCATTCCAATATTGTTTTATCACGGAGAGGAGCGCTGGGAATACAAGGATTTATCCGGTTTGTTTAACAATCCCGATCCTGATTGGGATCAATATGTTCCCAATTTTTCGTATGTTTATAATAACCTTTGGGAGATGTCCGATGAGCAGCTGGAAGCATTGTCCAACCAGTTTCTTACGGCTTCATTGTTAACCTTAAAACATTTTAAACAGAATACCTGGCTGGAAGAAAATGCAACGAAAATATTCATCAAAACGCGGGACGTTCCTGAAAATTTGTTGGAGCTATTGATCGTTTATTTTTTACAGATTAATAAATCGGACGAACCAAAATTTATTGAGATATTTGAGTCAATTCCGGAAGCTTTAAAAGATAAGATTATGAGCACGTATGATATGTTGATTGAAAAGGGTGAAAAGAGAGGTTTTGAGAAAGGCTTTGAAAAGGCCCAGGCTGAATATGTAAAAAATATGCTCTTGAAAGGATTTGCTGAGGAAGTAATTTGTGACACACTCGGAGTGAAGTCTGAATTTGTGAAAACCATTGCTGAGACATTGAAATAGGCTCCAAACGCTGCGCATAACATGCAGCCTTTGGAGCCTATTATTATAGAAAACTTCTATTAATATTTCCGTTTTTCTTCCAGTGGGTATTTCTTTTCTATTTTCTTTAAAACGACATAAATCGAATCTTTACGCTCATTGATTCCTGACAACACAAACTGCTTGTCGTCAGGATGTTCGTAGTGCAAAATTAACTTGCTGGCTGTATCGGCCCGGTTGCTGAGGGTAAAAATCTTATTGATCGTATCGGCCTTATAACCATAATAATACCGCCCGATGTTGGCATAGTATTCGGTCGTTCGAATGGAATTTTTGGTGTTAATTTTGAACGGTTTGTCGATTTTTATACTGATACTGTTGAATTTTTCAAACACCACATTTTGCCAGCGTGTGGTATCTCCGGGCGTGCTCGGAATGGTCTGGTTATTGACCTTAAATTCGGATACGCTGTACAGTCCGTTGGTTTCGGTGAGGCCGTTATCCAGCGGAAGCTTGAATGATTTTCCACTTGCATAAAGATTGCCGTAGCCAAAGCCGCGATAAACGATAAACAAGGCAATGAAGCTGCCTTTCAACACAAGTCGCGCCGTATTTTTCCATTGTTCGGGGAAAACAATTTTTGGAATGTAGGTTAATGCAACTGCTTTATGTTCGATCAGTATTTCCCAGAATCTTCTGCCATCTCGTACCAAAAGCAGCAAGGAAAGGCTCAGGATATGCAGGCTGGTGAGCTCCACACCGGCATCATAACCGATGTTCACAAACCAGATCGGTAGCAGTATGGAAACCATCATAATAGCGCCAAGCGTGGTTGTTCTTCTGAAAATGATCAGCAGGGTGGCGATAAGTTCAAATACGCCGGCGAAAACTTCGAAAAAGGGAGAAACGCCGGTGGTGAGCCAATATAATTTGCCCGGCGTGAAATCACCCAGATTCGTGTTTAGCTGGCTGATCGTCGGAAAGGGCATCTGAACGGGAAACACCTTCGCCCAGGCAAACCAGGACATCCGCAGCGCAATGCCGTATCGCGCCGCGACGTAAAACCAGTAGTACAGGCTCTCAAAATTTTTTCGGTTTTTGTCAATAATATTCCAGATAAAACCGGCTGCAAAACACACAAGTACCGTGATGAACCAGCCCGTATAATTCTTGCCTTCCTGACTGGCGAAAAACCAGGGCTTGTTTTGAGAAATAACATCAAGCCAGCGAAATGCGTAGGAATTTACATTAAATCCTGCATCGAAATCCTGTAAATAAAATTCGGGGGTGAATGGAATGGTGCTTATGACGGCATAAATAAGTGCGGTTCTGACGGCAATTTTTTCATAAATCTTCCAGCCGGAAGACGGAGCGGGTATTTCTGTAAAAGACATAATTTTGGTAAGTGAAGTTTCGAATATCTGCAAAAGTAGGAGGGCTAAAACTTCCCTGCAACAGATTTGGTGGTACGAAACCGGATTTATTCTATTAAGTCTATAAAATTAATAGACAATTTGTTTGTAACCTTGCTCCCGCGCTTTATATTTGCCAAACGTTTAAGAGACGACTGATTAAAAACCACCTTTGATTAGTTAACGTATTATCGGAAAAAATCCTGCAAATGTTTCCGGTTCAGTAAGAGTTCTTTCGGAGCAGTTCCGTAAGGCATATAGTTAACTATTATTTCAAAACTTAACAAAATCAAGTTGTATGAAAATCAACAACCAGATTAAAGCCGTGGCTTTGGCAGGCGCCACCATTTTAAGCAGTTATGCAAATGCAGGAGACGATAAACCGGGTGCAAAAGCGCCGAAACAGGGGATTTGGCGTGGTGAATTCGTAATCAGCGAAACCCACATTCCATTTAATTTTGAATACAACAACAAAGATAAAGACCATCCGATCCTGACACTTTTGAACGGAACGAGAAGGGATGATTTCAAGGTGACAAAACTGAGCGGTGACTCTATTTTTGTCAAAATGAACACCTATGATGCCGCTCTCGTGGCCAATGTGGAGTCTGATGGAAAAATTACCGGAGAATACAGAAGTCTGGTTCCTGGTTTCCGGGGAAGTTCGCTTCCATTCTCTGCGGAGCATGGTAAGGACTACCGTTTCGTAGAAAAAGGAAAAGAACAGCCAACCAAACATAACCTAACGGGAAAATGGGATTTACAGGTTTACAGTAAAGCAAAAATGCCTGACAACGTGGCGCTTTTGAAGCAGGAAGGGAATAAACTTACCGGCGTGGTGATGTCGACCGTGGGCGATAGCCGTGAACTGGAAGGCGTTGTGGAAGGCGATGAATTTGTGCTTTCACATTTCTCTGGCCCAAACCCAAGGGTTTACAAAGGAAAAATCAATGAAGACGGTTCGATCACAGGCGTGATCAGCTCCGGTATTTATGACAACACCAAGTTTGAGGGATCTAAAAACGCGCTGGCGGAATTGCCTGATCCATATAAACTTACGCACTTGAAAGAAGGTTATACCAAGCTTGATTTTACACTGCCTGACCTGAACGGAAAACAGGTTTCGTTAAGCGATGACAAGTATAAGGGAAAGGTTGTAATCGTCGAAATTGTAGGTACCTGGTGCCCGAACTGTACGGACCAGACTGCATTTTTATCACCATGGTTTAAAGAAAACAAAGCACGTGGTGTAGAAGCGATTGCGATCGGTTTTGAGCAAAAAGATGACCTTGAATACGCAAAATATACCCTGGGTACTTTGAAGAAAAAGTATGGAATCGAGTATGATGTTCTTTTCGGTGGTATTGCTGATAAAAAAGTGGCATCTGAAAAACTTCCTGCCCTTAACCGCATGATGGCTTTCCCAACAACCATCCTGATTGACCGCAAAGGAGAAGTTCGCCAGATCCATACAGGATACACCGGAACCATTACCGGTGATTACTATACGGAGTATGTGAAAAAGTGGAACAAGGATCTTGACGAGTTAATCGCTGAGCCGGTACCATCCACATTTACGTCTGCAAAGACATCTGCAACAAAGAGTTCTAAATAATATGCGTGTAAGTTTAGGTACGCTGTAATTTGAAACAACTGCAAAGCCTCCGGAAACGATGTACTTTGCAGTTGTTTATCGCTTTGTACCTGAAATTATTGGCTTCGCTTATTTCACGGATTATTATCATGATTAACAAACTGATCGTTTTTTTACTGATCATCATGTCCTCGGCGTATGCGCAGGAGACAAAGGATATTTCTAAATGGAAAGTTTCGGTTTCAAAAAACAGCGTCAAGCCCGGCGATGAAATTGAGGTGGTCTTTTCGGCAGATATCAACAAGGACTGGAAATTGTATTCGTCCGATTTTAAGGGTGATATCGGTCCGCTGCCCACAGAATTTAAATTTACCGGCACCGAGCATTACAAGTTGCTGGGTGATATAACGGCGGTTTCTCCATTGAAAACCGTTGACCCGATCTGGGATGTGGCTTATACCTATTTTCTTGAAAAGGCGGAATTTCGTCAGAAGATTAAAATTGTAAAAAAGGATGCACTGGTGAAAGGGACCATCAAAGGGCTTCTTTGCAATAACAAAGACGGAATCTGCGTGCCTTTCCAGGAAACTTTTCAGGTTAATTGATCAATAATTTTTTCAAAAAATGTTAAGGATAAAAAAATTTTTTATCGTGATCCTTAGTGGGTTTGCCTTTACGCTGACTGTGGCCTTTCAGGCTCAGAAAGAAGAGGAGGTATTAACAAAAGAGGGCCTGGGGGAAAAGCTTTTTTTCGATCCCGTTTTGTCGCGCGGGCAGGTGATCAGCTGTGCCTCATGTCACATTCCGGCTTTCGCATTTGCCGATACTGCCGCGTTCAGTATTGGTGATAAGGGTACACGTGTGGCCAGGAATAGCCCGGCACTTACCAATTTGTCGGGGCGGACAGACTTTTTCTGGGATGGCAGGGCTTCTTCACTTGAAGAACAGATTCTTGGTCCGCTTTCTGCACACGACGAAATGGATTTGCCGGTTGAGCAGGCTGTTGAGCGCTTAAAGAAGCATGATTTTTACAGCGCTGCTTTTCAAAAAGTATTTAAGACAGAAGTAAACCAGAAAAATCTTTTAGGAGCGATCGCCGCATTTGAAAGAACGCTGGAAACGACGGATACGCCTTACGACCGGTATCTGGACGGCGATGAAAAGGCGATGTCGGAATCGGCCATTCGCGGACGTATATTGTTTATCGGCAAAGCGAATTGTGCTACATGCCACTCAGGAGAAGACTTCACAGCCGACCGTTTTAAAAGTATCGGATTGTTTAACGGCAAAGAATTGACCGATACCGGGCGGTTTAAAATCAGTAAGGATAGCGCGCATATCGGTATGTTCAAAGTGCCGGGATTGCGGAATGTGGCCGTCACTGCCCCGTACATGCACAATGCGATGTTCAGGACATTGCGTGAGGTGGTGCAATATTACAACACACCAGACAAATTTATCAGTAACAGTATCAACCGGGATTTGTCGCTGGGCAGCTCGCTTAACCTGTCAGACAGAGAAGTGGATGACGTCGTTGCGTTTCTGGAAGCACTTACCGACGACCGGTTTAAAAAGAAGTGATTTATACTTAATTATCGGGTTATGAAACGAAAAATCATAGTACTTGGCATTTTGTCTGTCGCGATTTCGGCGCCATCCTTTGCGCAAAAGAAAAGCATTATCGGGACGATTACTTCCAGCGAAAACGGCAATCCGGTAGGCGGGATCATTGTGATGGTGAAAGGTACGCATCAGGGTTTGGTGACTGCCGATGACGGCTACTTTGATCTGATTGTTTCAGAAGGCGATACGATCGAGTTATCGCCCAGGTATTTTGTTGACCGGGAGGTTATTGTTGGTGCCGATTTTAAATACAACATCAATCTGGACGAGAAGTACGGACAGAAACGCACGGGATATCTTTTCCGGCAAATGGATAAAAAAGAAGAAAACGTGTTTACACAAAATACATCTTCATCAATTAACAAATAGCAACATCACTGATCGGCCTCAATCCTGAGACCGATTTTAACACCATAAAAAATGAAAAGAATAATCGTAACAGCACTTGTTCTGGGGTTGTCGCTCAACTTCTCGTGCAAGAAAAAAGCAGAAGAAACGGCTACAAACGAAGATTTTGCAAAAGTTCATCAGGCTGCGCTCACGATCGATCCGCACATCGATATCCGCGAAGACTTTGACGCAGAAGGCAATGACGCCGGTACCGAAACGTTGGATCAGATTGACCTGGTCAAATTGGAGAAAGGGCAGCTGGATATCGCGACGCTCGCTCTTTTTGCGGATCCGCTCCGCCGGACTCCGGAAAATATTGTTTTGGCAAGAAAGCAGGTGGATTCGAAGCTGACGACCATTCAGGATTTTGTCAATAAACATCCGGACAAACTGGAATTCGTAAAGTCGACCAAAGACATCGAGCGGATTGCCGATGGTGGGAAACACGGGATTTTGTTAAGTTTTCTGAATGCCCTTTCGCTTGGGAAGGATACCTCGCTGATCAGCCATTATTATGATAAGGGTGTGCGTCTCTTTGGTTTTGCGCATGCCGGAAATAACGACTGGACTGACTCGTCGCGTCCTAGCGAAGCTTATGGCGACAAACCCAATGAGGCTGGCGGTTTGACAGCTATTGGAAAACAGGCCGTTCCGATTTTAAACCGTTTGGGCGTGATCATTGATGTTTCTCAGCTGACAACCGATGCTTTAAACCAGACCCTGGCACTGAGCAAAGCGCCGGTTATTGCTTCGCATTCGGGCGTCAGAAGTATCGTTGACAATACAAGAAATTTGTCTGATGCGGAATTGAAGGCGATTGCGGACAAAGGCGGGGTTGTGCATATTGTTGCGTTTGCAGCTTATTTGAAAGACACGGCTGCTTTTAAGGAGGATTACAAAAAGAAAATATTTGAACCGCTTGGGCTGGTGGTGGGTAAGGATAACCCGAAAGAAAAACTGGATTCAGCCGGGTACCGGAAGTTTAAAGATGCTTACAAGGAGTTTTCGCGAAATGAATGGAAGTATGCTACGCTAAACGAATATCTCAATTCGGTTGACCATGCCGTTAAACTGATCGGGATTGATCACGTGGGTTTCAGTGCCGATTTTAATCACGGTGGCGGAGTGAAAGGTTATGCCAGCGTAGCTGACGGCCCGAACATTACGCAGGAGCTTATCAAAAGAGGTTACTCCGAAGAAGATATCAAAAAACTTTGGGGAGGCAACTTCCTGAGGGTTTTCAAAGAAGTTGAAAAACAGGCTGGCAAGAGCTGAGCAGTTTTATATCGATTTTAGATTTACGTGTCTGGAAATATTCATTTTCCGGACATTTTTTTGTCTGTTACAAAAATTCGGCAAAGGTTAATTTGGGTAAATTAAACGGAGGCATACAAAAGATCATTCGAAACCGGAAGATGACCATTGAATAAAAATGCTCCGGTTTTACGATTGATTTAAAAATGTTCATGTTAAGTTTGAGTGCTGTTTTAAGAAAGAATGAGCATTGTTTGTAAATCAGTACTTTATTTAATATTACTATGCCAACGAACATCACAACGCCCGAAACCGTCAAAAGATGTATTCCTTTTTTATTACGGGTTATGGTTTTTAGTCCCGAATCCGGATATAAGTTTACCATCGAAGTTCAGAAAGCCTGCACGGCTGAAAATGAAGAGGTGTGGAAGCTGCTTTTCGATCTCTATAAGAAGAAAACGCCAGAGAGCGATTTTGACCAGATTGTGAGTGTCGAGTTTGTGGCCGGTGACCCCAATGATATTGATAAAGTTGCCGCAATTACCGACGAAGGCATGAAAAGAGCACAGGTACGGGCGTTCCGGGATAATGTCTATCCGTTGGTTAAACCGTTTGGTGAGGATGGTCAGGTTCCGACCGAAGCAGATCAGGCTGCCATTGACGCAGCAATGAAAAAGGCAATCAATGCCTGATGTTTCCGGGGCTCGGATCTCCTGATATGATGGTAGAAAATGATGGTGTCTGTTTCAAAGCTGCGCTTAAAATGTTGTCTCGGAACGGATTCGTACTGAAAATTTTCCTGTTTTTACTCCTGATTTCGGACATCGCGTCGGGACAGGCGGCTGATTCGTGTAATGCCATTACGGCAAGCATGCACTATACCGTGCGGTCTGTTTCGATAAAAGGGAGATTTGTTCCCGATGTTTTACAACAAAAAACAGAGCAGATCATAGGGGTTGGAACGTTGTTTGATCCGGCAAGACTGGGCCCGGCACAAGAGGAAATCAGGACAGCACTTGTCAGTTCGGAGCAGAATTTTTTCATGCGGTTTGTCAAACAGTCTTCCTCTGTTTTATATATCTATACCAAAGTTTGCCCCGTCGTGACAGACTCGACGTCCGGTCAGGTAAGCGTCGAAATTTTCCCTTACTATCTTCGTGTGGACCTGGTTAGTATTGGCGACAATATCTTACCCATTCCCCGAAGCGCACGACCGGTCTTTTTTACGCAGGTTCCGCCAATACTCAGAATTACCTCCCCAATCGCCGGTTTTTACAATGACAGAAACTACGGCCCGGCAATTTTTGTGCGGACTAATACCGACCTGCTGCATGTTTTGGGGAAACCCTCCGGTCGTAAAGACAACGGCTTATGGCATTTGAATTTTGGACTGCAAATACGGAAATCGCTGAGCGAGTCTTTCAATGATATCGGTACGGGTTTCGAACTGAACAGGTCGGATTTTAACGTTAAAAATCTGGGATGGAGCCTTGGCGGTTATTACGGACATCAGTCTTTGCCGCTGGGCAAAGAGGAGAGTACACGAAATGTGTTTGGCGTAAATGTCGGAATGACCGGAATCCGTCGATTGCTGGTGTTCTCTAAATATGCTGTCAATGCAGGTTTCAGATACTCACGGAACGACTTCGGAAACCAGGCCCGGCAGTTTGTCTCCGAGCGAGGCCTGAGAATAGCATTTATAGGAGACAGCCGGATAGGGCAGGGGATGTCCCGGTTTGGTATTTATTTTGATGATAACTTTCCCAAAAACTTTGATTCCGGGACATCTTATCAGCGGCTTAGCTCGAATTTGGGCTACAACACCGTCATCGGTAAAGAGCATAACAATATTGATATGGAAGTGCTGGCCGGTGGCGGGCTGAGTTGGGGGAATGTACCTTTATATAATCAGTTCTGGTCTGGAAATGGTGCGAGAAACTTTATGTATGAGTCTTTGTCAGGTATGGCAAACCAGGGGTACTCACCGGGGCCCTCGGTACGGAGTTTGGGCGAAAATGAAGGGGGGATGAGAAATCCTTCGGGGTATTTGCAGGGCGGGAGTGCCTACTGGCATATTAATCTCAATCTGTCCATTCCCATCAGAGCCTGGTCCAGACCGCTAATCCCCGATATTGTTATTTCAGAAACTGCACGGCGCAGAAGTACGCTCCGCTCAGCATTGAAAGGTGTGGTGGAAACGACAAAAAATGCCATTATATCCGATTTGATCGATAATGACAGCTTGCCAGACAACGAAGAAACTGAGAAAATTGCCGATAATATCGTGAACCGGGATATTCGCCCGACCATCAATTTTCTTGCCGACCGCGCCAATGTTTATGCCATCAAACCGGTCGCATTGTTTGACATGGCCAGGTTATACAACGATGGAAATTCCAAAACCTGGTACGCAGCTGGTGCCGGTCTTCAGGTGATTATCATCAACGCGAGACTTCAGGCGGGTTACATGCACACCCTTTCTCCGGCGTCGGATCATCACAAGGGTAATTTTTTTGTCAAACTTACCGTGAGTGATTTTTACTAATGCCCGACGCAGCTTAAATGTGTAACTTTGACAGTTTTCTTCTTGGCCACATCTCGCCCTGTTCCATTGTCGTCGATGGCTCTTCCGCTTACCGGTAACGTTACCTTAAAAGGTTAATTATATTTGGTTAAGAACCGTTTTAGTGTTAAACTCGTCCGGTTTTTAGCCGAAACAACAATACAATGAGCCGTTTTGCTTTTTTTATTCAAAATATTATACTTTAAGCATAATTCGGACCCCGCATAAAAAGATTGTCCGAAAAATCGATATCAGGATCGTGTTGTAACATGCAGAAACCGGCATTAAATTTCGATTAATATTTCCTTGAAAAAATTCCTAAAACTCTTATTTTATTAAAATGAATCGTAGAGATGCTATTAAAGATTTATCACTGCTCCCGCTCGCGGGAGGTGTGATGCTTCCTAAAATGTCAGCTCCTGTGGCAGAACCAAACGGTGCTGCGGTGGCTGCTGGGAAGGAAATTTACCAGGCTATTGGTGTGGAGCCTATTATCAATTGCAGAGGGACGTTTACGATTATAGGAGGCTCCATTGAACGTCCGGAGGTGAGAAATGCCATGGATGCTGCTGCGCAGGTTTTTGTACAATACGATGAATTGGCTTTCGGGGCTGGAAAGCGCCTGGCCGAACTTACTGGTGCGGAATGGGGTATGGTTTCGGCTGGATGTGCCGCCGGAATGAAACATGTTACTGCGGCCTGTGTTACAGGCGGTAATCCCGAAAAGCTGATCCGGATTCCTAATCTGGCTGGTTTTGATAAAACGGAAGTGATTATTCCAAGATATTCCCGCAACGTTTATGATCACGCGCTTCGGAATGTGGGCGTAACGTTGATCACAGTTGATTCTATTGATGAACTGAAAAATGCGATAAGCTCCCGTACAGCCATGATTTATCTGATGGCGATGCAGGAATCCATGAGTGGACCGATGTCTCTGGAAGTTATTTCTAAAATAGCGAAGGAGAAAAACGTTCCCGTTATGGTGGATGCTGCGGCAGAAGATCTTACAGTCCCGAATGTTCACTTAAAAATGGGCGCGGACGTGGTGATTTATAGCGGCGGAAAAGCATTATGCGGTCCGCAATGTGCCGGGCTGGTTTTAGGTAGAAAAGACCTACTGATGTCAGCCTGGCAGGCCAGTGCACCGCATCATGGTCCTGGCCGTGATAACAAGGTAGGCCGCGAGGAAACGATGGGTATGATTGCTGCTGTGGAAGCGTGGACAAAACGTGACCATGCAGGCGAGTGGAAAAGATGGCTGCTGTGGTTGGATACTATTTCCAAAAAAATGGCTACGATTGACGGTGTAAAAACGACTGTGGTGGAACCGAAAGAACTTTCTAACCGGACACCGCAGTTGCGGATCACCTGGGATCCGGCCAAACTAAATATTTCAGGCGAAGAAATTGCGGAGCTTTTTGGCAGAACGAAGCCACGCATTGCACTCGGCGGCGGTACCCGCGATGGCGCGACTTTTGTTTCCATCACCACCGGGCAAATGCAGCCTGGGGACGATAAAGTCGTTTCAGATCGTTTGCACGAAGTTTTAACACAAAAACGCGCGCCGCAAAAAACAGATATGGCAGCGGCTTCTTCCTCTGTTAAAGGGCACTGGGATATGGAAGTTGAGTTTTTTACAAGCACCAGCAAGCAGTCTTTGATCATCGAACAGGACGGAAATTGGCTGGTGGGTTCGCATAAAGGCGAGTTCAGCGTGCGGGAAATGCAGGGTACGCTGGAAGGAAACGAGATAAAAATGAGAAGTACGGATCGTCAGCTTGGAGACGCCATCACCTTTATGTTCTCTGGCGTTGTGAAGGATGATGCGATGACCGGTTCGATTTATATGGGTGAATATATGACCGCGAAGTTTACCGCGAAACGCCATACGTTTAAATCCAAAAGGGAAAAAATAATGATCCCGTCAGGACCACCGCTGGCGACTTAGGATTGATTAATTTAGTACAAAAAAGAGCTGTCTTCACAGCTCTTTTTTGTTTTGATACTGCGTGATGGGACAAATTTGGTAGTGTCGTTAAAACGGCAGTCCATCAAGTCGTTTGTAATGATTACCGGATTAGGTGGAAATTTTTGAATATTGATTGTCAGGTTATTAGTGTTCGATAGCCACGAAACGTTCCTACGGAACGAAAACCACCTCGATCTGTCCCTGCTACCAACGAAATGTCCCTATGGGACAAGGATATAAGGCTGTTTCTGTGTTTTTGTCCCATAGGAACATTTCGTTGGTAGCCATGATATGGAAATTATAAAATATCGTTCCTTGGGAACGGCTGGTGGTGTTGGCCGCAATTTTGATCGTCCGGCGCGCGGCGCGGTACGTCCGGGTTCTTATGCGGTCTCTGCCCGCTGTATAGGAATGGCATCATACACATTACCGTTAAATAAGTTAAGTCATATTAATTCTACTTTCTGTGTAGAATATTGCAGTAGTTGTTTCTTCTTGCATTCTTATTGATATGGTTTTCAGAATCTCTGTTTTAAAACAGAGATTCTGTTGATTTGTTCGATATCAGTAGGATACTATGCGTTACCTGAAACTTCACAACCATGAACATGCAAGATGAAAAAGAAAAAATTGATACGCTTCGGCTTATCGTCCAGGAGGCCGAAAACACCGGTAACCTACCCATGATGACGGCCATACTGGCTGATGATCTCACGGTGATTGCGCCTGGGGCACCGGTAATTAATACCAAGGCAGGTGGCGTGGATTTCCTTAAATCCTGGTTCGATGCGTTTAAAATTGAGATCCGTTATGTATCTCAAGATATTGAAATCAAGGGAGATCTCGCTTACGAATGGGCTATTTATCACCAGACAACCACCGACAAAACAACCGGAGAAAAGGCATCCGAAGTCGGCCGAATGCTTTGGATATACAAAAAGTACGGTGAGCAATGGTTGCAGCACTTTATCATCTGGAATACTGAAAATTAATCCCTCATAATAAATTAATTCACCATGTCTTATTTACACGCGCCGCGGCTCGTGTTTACCGGCGATTTCCTCTCTGACGTCAGCACGGTAAACAACGACACCGCTCACTACAACAATGCCACTTTCAAACCCAATTTTCAGGAACCCGGAAAGGGAGCCACCAACGGATGGTGGAATCCGGAAGGAGGCGCTGTTTTTGATTTTCAGAATTGCGCTGTTCGCCAGATTTTTCTGCCCGATGGGACTACGCAGTCCGACTCGTCACAGGATATCATCATTGGTCAGCTCGTTGTCGGGGCGGAAGGACGCCCGACCGGAAAAATGGTCGATCTGGATCCTGATGCCCAAATGGTCTCGGCCTTATGGTGTGTGCAGCTGAGAATTAGCACGGCACAGAATGAGCTGCTTTTTAAAGGTGATATCAAAGCAACCTGTTTTCGGGATATTCAGCTCAGACAGCTGGATGGTGGGAAAAGCAATGGCCAGCCACTTGGGGCAACCTGGACTTCCACATTAACAAATGTGGAATGGGGCGAACTGGCGGATACTTCGCCATTTTTAAAGCAATTAAAAACAACCACGCAGGGGGATAAGTTATCGATAAATTTAAATCCCTTTGGATATTATTACGCACACAATGACGGCAGGTTTTCGCTTGGCAGAATTATCGGATCGATCGGGCCTTATTTTGAAGGAGAGCCAACCACGTTTGCGCCATACCGACGGTTATACGGGATCAATTACAACAGTGGCATTCGCTCGACGTATCTGAACAATACCAACTTTCTGGTTGAAACGGATAACAAGCGGCTTTCCATTGATTTTGGTGCCAGCTTTCCGGTTGCCAATTCCATCGGGGCGATCAATTTCAATCAAACCTTGATCCTGGCAGTGAGTAAAATCCCGCTGACTTATGTTGCCAGCAAAGCGAGTCCGGTTTTCTACATTACGCCGGATGATTTTACGGAGATTGGCCCACTGAATTATCAATCGGATCCCAACTGGCTGAATCAAACGGGCGGTATTGTTTCGTTTAATAATTTATCCTCAGAAATCATAACGGCGCTGGGTAATCATCAGTTGCTGGTGCTTACGCCATCAGCCGCCAACCCGGGGCAGTATGCGATCATCGCACGTGAATCGATCGACGGACTTTTTGTGCGCGCAGATGATTTTGTGCAGCGGCTGGACTGCGGCGACTCCGTTGAAGTCGATTTTTATGCCTATCAATGGGGGAAACCGCTTGCCAGCAATGTCATCACGATTACCCTGGAGGCCCCGACGCCAGACACTCCGATTGGTCCCCAAAGTCCAATTTCCGAGCTTTACGGGAACAATTACCCAGTAGATGGGATAACCTTTCAGTCGCAGATCTCCACCTGTGAAAAAGGAACAGCAAAAATGCTGTTGACTGGCAATGCAATCCATAGCCCGAGGCATTATATCGACGGGCAGATATACACGTTTGATTATCAGATCAGTACAATTGATCCTGCTTTCGGGACTGAGTCGGTGGTGGTGCATTTGCGGGACTATTTTGAAGTGATAGAAAAACCGGTCTGGTCGGATATTTCTTCCATGATGATCCAGTACAGCAATCTGTATCCGATCATGAGCAAATATGTCGTGAACCTTTCTGATCCGGAAGACTTGATCCTGAAAAAGAACATTTTGATTTTCGCTTTTTCCCGGGTGATGGAAGATACCATGCACATGCCGGTGACGAGGGACTTATCTGCTCCTAAAAGACAGACAATTCTCAATTGGTTAAAGGATCCGGTGTTAACCCGTGCAAGCAGTCGGAAGGGTATTGCTGAAAAACCTAAATCGGAAAATCCGGTTGCGGTGGGAACGGCATTATCCGAAAAACAGATGCAATACAAAGAGGCTGTTAAAGCTAAAAACGGATCATTTCCAGGCTTTCCAAAGACAGACAACTTGTTTGAAAATTTATGATCCACCGTTAGAAAAATCCTCACAATGCTTAAAATAGATTCGAAATTTATACAAAAAGTGCAGCAGTCCGAGGCGTTGGAAGAGCTGTATCCGTTGCTTCAAAATGCCATTGAACTGGAGCATTCGACCATTCCGCCTTATCTGACGGCCATGTTTTCGATCAAGCCTGGAAAAAATCTGGTCGACAGACGGATCATTCATTCCATCGTGATTGAAGAAATGATGCACATGACCATCGCGGCCAATATTCTGAATGCGCTGGGTGGGCAGCCTTATATCAATAACAGTGATTTTGTACCCGAATATCCTGGCCCTTTGCCCATGGGGATCGGGAACGGGCTGATCGTGGGACTTGAAAAATACTCAAAGGCCTGCGTGAAAAATGTTTTTATGGAAATAGAAGAGCCGGAAAATCCGCTGGTTTTTAAATCTTATTCTCTGGGGGCAACCCAGGATTTCAGTACCATCGGGCAGTTTTATCTGGCTTTGCAAAAAAAGATTGAAGAAATAGCGCCTCTGGAATTGCCCGGAGATAAAAGCAAACAGGTGACTTCGTCTTTTTTCGATCCGGCATTACTCTTTCCGATTTACACGAGACATGATGCTGTCAATGCCATTAACATTATCGTGGAACAGGGTGAAGGAACGTCCATTTCTCCTCTGGACCAGGATGGAGAACTTGCCCATTATTATCGTTTTGAAGAGTTGTTTAAAGGCAAAAAATTGATCAAAGATGACAATGCGCCCAACGGTTTTTCTTTTACAGGACCGGATATTCCTTTTAATCCGGATGAGGTATACCCGTTGTTCCCGAATACCAAAATTGATATGTTGCCAAAGGGCAGTGAAGAATGGAACCGGATGAACCAGTTCAATACCAGCTATTTTTCTTTGCTGCAAGGCTTGCATAAAACTTTTAACGGCGATCCGGCAGGGCTGGACAACACCATCGGGATCATGTATGACCTCAAATTAACGGCCGAAAAACTGTGTGCAACGCCGTTTCCGAACAAGGAAGGTTATACCATCGGGCCTTCGTTTGAATATATCACTGTTCCTTCCAGCGTACTGGTTTAAAGCGGCTGGACTGGAAAGAGAAAAGCGCGGATGTTTTGCAACTCCGCGCTTTTTTGTGGTGAATACATGATTTTTGCCGTCCTGATTTATTTCAGTGTCCTGATTTCCTATGCCAATAGCAGGGCAAATAATTTTAAACGACTCGGCTCCGATAACTTTTAGTCCAAATCAGATTATAACCGGACCTTACTTTGCTTTAAGGTTAGAGTGCTTTTATGGCCTTCTGATCTGATCAAATTTAATATCCATGAATATTTTTCCCGATAGTGAAAATCCTGTAAACCGGCGTGAGTTTGTAAAGTATACCAGCGCATTGGCATCTTTGGGGTTAACAGGTTTTGGACAAAATTTAAAAGAAATGAATACGGCTAATAGTATAAAAAATCCGGTTCGCGTAAAAAATGTCAGCGCCAACTTTGAGCGCGAGGCGCTGAATCCCTATCGTTTTAAAGGCAGTCAGATTACCGAAAGCTGGCAAACGGCGGCTTATCTTGAATCTGATTCGGGAATAAAGAAAGTTGGCCTGGCAACGCAGGGTGTGTTATGGTCGGACTCGAAGGTTGCGGCCGGGCATTCGGAAAGTGCAGGAAATGCGCTCATGTATGCGATGACCGAACGCGCTTTACAAATGATGAAAGGAACTTCATTTACGGATCCGGTTGCACTGCTGGATCAACTGTTACCCGAAGTTTTGGCTTATGGAAAGAAGATAACAGGGAATGCGGATCTTAGAAAAACTTTCGCGCTGAATGCACTTGTGAGTGTCGACAATGCCGCCTGGCTTCTCTACGCGGCTGAAAATAAGATGAAAACGTTTGATGAAATGATACCGGCTGCTTACAAACCCAGTCTTTCCTACCGTCACGAAAAAGTTGCGAGCATTCCTTCATTTGCAGTGGGTACGGATACCGGAAAAATAAAAACCGCTGCGGATGAAGGTTATTTTATCATGAAACTGAAAACAGGATCGGCCGGAACGCAGGCGGAGATGCTGGAAAAGGATATGGCTTTTATGTCGGCGGTTCATAAAACGATCGGGCATTACGAAACACCTTATACGAAAAAAGGCAAGATCCCGTATTACATTGATCCGAATGGACGATACGAAAAAAAGGAAACCCTTTTACGCTTTATTGATCATGTGAAAAAGATTGGCGCCCTGGATCAGATTGCCGTCATTGAGGAACCGCTCGGAGAAGATAACAATGATTTTGTCGGTGATGTAGGGGTGCGGATCGGTGCGGATGAAAGTGCACATACGGTCGAAGATGCCGCCAAACGGATGGAACAGGGATATTCGGTGATGATTGTTAAAGCCATCGCGAAGACTTTGAGTATGACAATGAAAATCACCCAGCTAGCATATGAAAAGAAAATTCCATGTTTTTGTGCCGACCTGACCGTTAACCCGATATTGGTAGACTGGAATAAATCGGTTGCGGCCCGGTTGTCACCATTTCCGGATATTGCCATTGGTTTGCAGGAAACAAATGGGCATCAGTATTATAAAAATTGGGATAGGCTGATGCGTTATCACCCCAAAGCCGGTGCAAACTGGACACAAACCCGTAACGGCGTTTATCTGACGGATAAGACGTTTTTTGAACAAAGTGGTGGTATTATGGAATCTTCACAGCATTATTCGGATTTATTTGTCACCGGATAAAAACTTCTTGCAATCGAGAATATATTCTATAATTTTTGTAAATTACTTCGTGACCGGCATGGTTTTTACGAGCTAATAAAGTTATTGATTTACAATTAATTATGATGATTATGAAAATGAAATGGATTGTCAACACACTGGGAATGATGCTTATATCTCTTTCTCTGTCAGCACAGGTAGTATCAAAGGATTCATTAAATGTTTTAAAGCAACACAAAGAATCACTGGAAATACGCAAGAAATTAACCGATCGCAAGCTGGAACTGGCCAAGTATGAAAATCAATTGGCTGAAAAAACGGCTGAGGTGACCAAGACGGCGGAGCAGGCTCAGAAATCTGCGGATGAGAATCGTAAAATGGCTGCAAAACTAAGTGAGGACGCACAGCACAAGAAGCATGCAAAAAGCGCACGTAAAAGTGCCAATGCTGCGGAACGGGATGCTAAAAAGGCCCGGAGAGCGGAAAGTAATCTGGCCACCCTGAAAAAAAATATAGAGTCGCTGAAAAGCAAAATTGCTGACGATGAAACCAAGTTATCGACGATGCAGTAAATGTGTTCATGAAGTTTTTAGCATGAAACAATGTACTGCATGATATCAGAGAAGTCCGGCGAATCCGGGCTTCTTTTTTTATAAATTAACGCTGTAATTTTATAGGTAATTGTTTGTTAATTTGACTTATCAAATGATGGTCCGATGGAAACGAAACCATATCATGAACGTATCACAGACAGCAAATTCCGGAATGCGGTGGATTTGCTGGATGCCGGAGATGCAGTTGGTTTGGAACGATATCTGGTTCAACATCCGGAGCTTGTTTATCAGCGCATCTGGTTTAATGAAGAAGGTTATTTCAAAAATCCAGGTCTGCTGGAATTCGTTGCCGAAAATCCAGTGCGACATGACCGCCTTCCCAAAAACATAGTGGAGGTTGCCCGGGTAATTTTGGAAGCTGGTGCAAAAAATAATGCAGTTCAGATTGCCTATACACTTGGATTGGTTTGTTCAGGACATGTCGCACGCGAATACAAGGTGCAGATTCCCCTGATCAATCTGCTTTGTGCCTATGGAGCAGACCCGAACGGAGGCATGCTACCGGCGCTCGCGCATGCGGAGTTTGAGGTAGTGGAAGTGCTGATCGCCAGGGGAGTGGTAGTTGATTTGCCAACCGCCTCGGCAACCGGACGAACCGATCGTGCTGCAAAACTTATTCGGCTGTCGGACAACCGGCAAAAGCATTTGGCGCTGGCTTTTGCAGCACAGCACGGACATCCTGAAATTTTGAAATTATTGCTGGACGCAGGCCAGAATCCGAATCTTTACAATCCCGAAGGTGCCCATATGTTTTCTACGCCTTTGCATCAGGCCATTCTTTCCGGCCATGAAAAAAATGTGAGGATGTTGGTTGAAGCGGGTGCCAGAATGGATTTGAAAGATACAATCTATCATGGCAATGCTTTGGATTGGGCAATGCATGTGGAAAATATTGCAATCGCTGATTATCTTCGGTCACAGGGAGCGGAACCAGGCGGGCAGTAATTGCTGATCTTTTTAAAAGCTTTCTGTACAGTAGTTTGAAGCTGTTTTGGGCTTACCTGTTGGTAAACTCAAAATTATTCCGGCGCATATGAAAACCGTTAATTTTACCCTGCTGTTCGTATTGTTGGTTACCTGTGTCTTTGCCCAGTCGGGGAAAGTACTGGATAACCTTTCACTCCCAAGTAAGTTACTGAAATCAGAAAGGAAATTTGCGATTTATTTGCCGCCTGATTATGGTACATCGGAGAGAAGTTATCCGGTTTTATATTTGTTGCATGGTTCTGGTGATGATCACACAGGCTGGGTTCAGTTTGGTGAAGTATTGAATATTACGGACAAAGCCATCCGCGACGGACTGGCCACACCGATGATTATCGTGATGCCGGATGCCGATACGGGGCGCAGAGGCTATTTTAACGACGTAAAAGGCGACTGGCCCTATGAGGATTTTTTCTTTCAGGAGCTGATGCCTTTTGTGGAAAAGAAATACAGAATTAAAACGGACAAGCGGTACAGGGCCGTAGCTGGTTTGTCGATGGGCGGTGGCGGAAGTTTTATGTACGCGCTGCATCATCCTGAATTGTTTTCATCGGCCTGCCCGTTAAGTGCGTCAACCGGGCCTATTACCCTGGAAGATGCCCGGAAAATCTGACCCGAAATAACACCAATATTGCTGATTCAACGGTAACCAACTACTACAACAGGCACAGTGCGCTGGCATTGATCGATAAGGTTCCGGATGCGCAGAAAAAAGCAGTGCGTTGGTATATCGATTGTGGTGACGATGATTTCCTGTTTGAAGGAAACAGTCTTGTCCACATTGCCTTGCGTAAAAAGGAAATTCCCCATGAGTTCAGGATCCGTGAGGGGGCTCATAACTGGACATACTGGCGAACTTCGCTTCCCAGTGTACTGGAATTTGTTTCGCAGGGCTTTCATCAGTATTAATCCGGCTTATGCACGACTCGATTCTTCCCGGTATTAAACAATTCGATCTGACAGGAAAAAGTGCCGTCATTACCGGCGGTTCCCGCAGTCTGGGTTATGCAATGGCCGCCGGATTGGCCTCCGCCGGCGCAGACATTATGCTTGTAAACAGAAACATCGAAGATGGAAAAGTTGCAGCGGACCAACTGGAAAGGGATTTTGGTGTTAATGCCATTGCTTTCGCTGCTGATATTACCAGTCAGGTGGAAACAGAGGCAATGGCGCAAATGGCTGTAAATACTTTTGGCAAAATTGATGTTCTGATCAATAGCGCGGGCATAAACATCCGTGGCCCGATTGATGAAATATCACATGAGGATTTTAACAAGGTCATGCAGGTGAACGTAAATGGAACCTGGCTAAGCTCAAGGGCGGTAACACCTTTTATGAAAAAAAGAAAAAGCGGACGGATCATCAACCTTGCGAGTACACTCGGGTTGGTCGGGCTGGCCAACCGCACTCCTTACACGGCCAGCAAAGGAGCAATCGTACAAATGACAAGGGCTCTGGCGCTTGAACTGGCGCCTTTCAATATTATGGTCAACGCAATATGCCCAGGGCCTTTTTTGACGGATATGAATATTCCCATTGCCGATAGCGAAGAAGCCAAAACGATTGTGCTTGGCGCCACAGCACTCGGACGCTGGGGACAATTAAAAGAAATTCAGGGCGCTGCGATTTTTCTTGCCAGCGATGCTTCCAGCTATATGGTAGGCTCCATGTTAACAGTCGATGGGGGCTGGACGGCAAGATAATCCCGAATTTTTAAGACGCATTTTTCTCCTTTACCGTATCAAAACACAGTAAAACGCGATGTTTCACTGTGTTTTGATACGGTATTTTTTGTTCGAATCCAAGCATCTGGTTCCTGACTCCGACATACGTCTGGGGCTATTTGCATCTGTTTTTGTGGTACTCGGGTTGGTTTATGGTTATGTTCGATATCTGAAAAAGTAGGGAAAAATGACGGATCAGATGGTTTAGGGAAGCGTTTGGTTACAAAATTGTTCTTACAAAATATTCGGGTTTAGCGATTCATTCATTAGTTTTAAAGGCAGGTATTGATTCAGTTCATAGCCTGCTTTTTGTTTATTAATGGTCTGGCAAGAATTTTTTAGGGCAAAAGCAGGTTATTTTAGCAAGCCAACACTCTTATACATTTAATGTGCACATGAAGCTTTTGCTTATCGAAGACGAACCCAGTGTAATATCCCTTATTCAACGAAGCCTTTCCGCGTCCGGACATGAAGTTACTGTGGCTATGGATGGCCAGTCGGGTTTGCAGATGGCCTTGCAGCATGAGTTTGACCTGGTTTTGCTGGATCTGATGATCCCAGTCATGAATGGTATGGAGGTTTGCCGGAGAATCAGAAGTACCAATGCCTCCATGCCGATTTTGATGCTCACCGCCCTTGGAACGACCGAAAACATTGTTTCCGGGCTGGATGCAGGTGCAGATGACTACATGACCAAACCTTTCAAACTGGCCGAACTGGAAGCCCGCATCCGAACTTTAACCCGTCGTGGCAAAGAGCAGGAAGCGGAGAAAAATAACGACATACTTAAAATCGGAGATCTGATTCTTGATAAAATAACGAAAACGGTTACCCGGGATTCTCAGCCTGTTGACATGACGGCGACGGAATTTCGTTTGCTTGAATTTCTGCTTTCCAACCAGAATAAAGTGTTGAACCGCATGGAAATTCTTGAAAATGTCTGGGATATCAATTTCAACCTGGGAACCAATGTCGTGGACGTTTACATCAATTATCTTCGGAAAAAAATCGATAAAAACCACCGTGTCAAGTTTATTCATACCGTTTTCGGCATGGGTTATGTGATGCGTCAGACTTATGAAGATCCAAAATAGAATTTCCCTTATTTTTACAGTGCTGACGGCGGGGATCATTCTGTCGCTCAGTGTTTTTATTTACATCTTCGCATCGGACAGCATTTCCCGCAGTTTTTTTCACAGGCTGGAAGTCCGTTCCAATATCGTCGGGCATGCGGCGCTGGAAAAAAATAAATCCCAGACTTCCATATATTACGACTTCAAAGAAAAACATCTCGGGGATCTTCCGTATGAACAGCATCAGATCATCTGGAAAAACGAGATACATAAAGCCGATAGTCTGAGAAAGCGATTTCCAATGCCGCAGTCATTTTATGATGCAATTGTAAGAAAACAACCGGCGCGTTTTTTTAAGAATGACACCTCCTATGTTGGCCTGGGGATTATTCAGTCGGGTGAAAATGTTATTGTTCTTTCTTCGGCCGTGGACCTTTATGGGCGGGAGGAAATGGAAAATCTTAAAAATCTGCTCATTATCGGGTTTTTCATCTCACTGATTTTTGTATTTACGTTTGGCAAGTTTTTCTCCATCCAGATTTTTCAGCCGATCCGTCAGATTATCCGGAATGTAAAAGGGATCAGTGCGCATAACCTGAATCAGCGCCTGAAGGTGAGTACGAGTAAGGATGAAATTACGGATCTTTCCAAAACTTTTAACGATATGCTCGACAGGCTGGAAATTACCTTCGAGATCCAGAATAATTTCGTCAGCAATGCCTCTCATGAGTTTAAAACACCATTGACCATTATCAGCGGCGAGGCGCAGCTCGGGCTTTCCATCGACGATATCCCCGAAATTGCGAAAGATTCCCTCCGCACTATTTTTCGTGAATCGGAAAAACTGGAACATCTTACGAATAGTATGCTGAGTCTGGCCCAAACGGGTTTTGACGGAAAAAAGGAACAATGGGATGAAATCAGGATTGACGAGCTGATTTTATCCGTTAAAGGCACCGCAGATCAGATCATGCCTGATAATAAAGTGGAAATTAACTTTGATCAGCTGCCCGAAGATGAAGAAAAACTGGTCGTAAACGGAAATGAAACCTTGTTGAAGGCTGCATTTACCAATATTGTATTAAATAGCTGCAAGTACTCGGACAATAAACCGGTTCACGTGCTGATAAAAGCGGGTGAAACGTATGTGATTATCGAGATCACCGATGAGGGCATAGGTATCCCGGATCGCGAGATAGCCCAGATTTTTGTACCGTTTTTCCGAGCTTCCAATACCGAAAAGTATCAGGGTTACGGGATTGGACTTCCGTTGACAAATAATATTATAAAGCTGCATCTGGGCAGCATTGTCGTGAACAGTGAAGTGGGCGTGGGGACCCGTTTTACCGTTTATCTGCCGTTTAAGTAAGCGTTGCTTCTAACCCCATTTTAATATTCTCATCTGATTTTAATAAATCACTCACAGGATTATAATCTCGTTTTTAGCTGGTGCTAATCCGTCGGCTGTAACATTGCATTATCAAAATTTCAACGAAAAGCATTGTTAACCAAAACGATAGGATTATGAAAACGATAATAATTCCAAGTGATTTCAGTATTGAGTCTATCCAGGTAGCCGAGACGATTGTGAGAAATGCGAAGGAAGAAGTAAGAATTCTCTTTATACACATGTTCCATGTCGCTGACGATATTCAGGACCTGCTTTTTTCAAATTACCGTAAAAAAGAATACGAGTTTGTATCGGACGAATTCCGTCACGAATGTGCTATGCTGAAAAATGTTTACACCGGAAGATTGAAAAGCATAACCGTAGAGTTTTTTTATGGAAGCAAACTGGCGGTTTTTAAAAACTTTCTGGATTATAACAACGCAGACTTTATAGCTTATTCTAAAAGTTACGGCATGCCCAAGCTTGGTAAAAGCAGTATTGATGCCCTGCCGGTCATTCACAAATGCGGACTACCACTGATTGATGCGGATGAAATTAACAACTCCGTATTTTCCGACATCGAAAATTTTCGGTAACCATTCAGCTAACATCCGTTATTCCAACAATCAATAAAGCCATATAAATTATGCTTCTTAAAAAAAATATTCCCATTAAATACATATTTGGGAAAATAAAATATGAAGTGCTGCTGGTGACTGTGTATGGACTGGCCATTGAAATTGTCTATAAAAACTTTGAGATCACCAATATTTCCATCAACATGACGGTGCCGACCGTTTTGGGAACGATCATATCGCTGTTGCTTGCTTTCCGGTCCAACCAGGCATACGACCGGTGGTGGGAAGCCCGAATTATCTGGGGATCTATTGTGAATGATTCACGTACGCTGGCCCGTCAGGTGCTTTCGCTGATGGATGATCCGTATCAGCCGGAAAATATCAAGGCCTTCAAACACAGGATTATCAACCGGCAAATTGCCTGGTGTTATGCGCTCGGCAACGGCCTTCGTAAGGAAGATCCGATGCCTTCGGTGGAAAAATTTGTGTCGGACGATGAGTGTGAATACGTCGGAGACTACGACAACAAGCATCTGGGACTCGTACAATTACACGCCAGGGATCTTAACAACGCACTGAAACAAGGGTGGGTCAATTCATATCAGCAAATAGAAATTGATAATACGCTGACGCGCTTGACAGATGCCATGGGGAAATGTGAGCGGATTAAAAACACAGTTTTTCCGGCTACGTATAGCTTGTACATTCATTTGGCGCTCCACTTTTTCATCGTCTTGTTACCATTTGGGATGGTAGATCTTTTTGGATTTTTGATGGTGCCTGTGTTGGTGGTAATTACAGCATGTTTTTTCCTTATTGAGAAAATGGCAATTCATTTGCAGGATCCTTTTGAAAATAAACCGACCGATACGCCGGTACTTTCAATCTCCCGCAACATCGAACGCGACCTGAAACAGATGATGAACGAAAAATACGTTCCAAAAGCATTCGAACCGGCTGCATTTTATATTTTGTAAGTACAGTAGTAAGTGTTAATAAAAAAGTGAGCCGGATAGGCCCACTTTTTTTGTGATAAACAGGCGGCTCCTACGGAGCCAAAATCGGGTTGTGACCTAGATTTCTATAAACAGGTTGCTCCAATGGAGCGACGATGCGAAACATCTGATTCTTTAAACTGACCAGTACAATGTCGCGTAGGTTGCCTGGTAAATCATTATGCAATGACAAATCGTGGTGTTACAAACATTTAATTGATCTAAATGAATCGACTTATTCCAGCTCCTTTGGAGCACCCTGTTTATAGATAACAATGCGCAGGAACCCAGCGGGAAAACTCCTTTAGGAGTTTCCTTAGATTTTAATAAAAGGTGATCCAGATCCAGCGACATCTATAAGATCACAAATTTTCGTGTGATCGTTTTGTTGTCGATGACTACTTTAAGAAAATACGCTCCTTTGGAAACAGTCTGGGGCAGGAAAGGCGCGAGATCTTTCGTGAGTTTCATTGTTCTGTTTAACAGTACTTTACCGGAAATGTCTACAACGGTGATCTCGGCAACGGCGAAATCTTGCCCCACAAGTTTAACCTGAATGTCGTCTGGCGAAGACGGGTTAGGGACGATGTGAACATCAAGCGCTGAAACCGGGTCGTTCCCAAGAATGATTTCATTTAATTTGACTTTAATTACTTTTGAATATTCCGACTTTCCGGCCAGGTCTGTCATTTTCAGGCGATAGGACAGGGTGTCAGGTGATAGAATTGTTTTACCAGTCTGATCAATAAACTCATAGAATTTTTTCTCTTTGGAATTTTGACTGCTGTTTACCCGGCCCAGGTCGGTAAAATCCTTGCCATTTACCGATCTTTCTACCTGAAAATGAGAAAAGTTATTTTCCAATTCTGTTACCCAGTTGAGTTTCACGATGTTTTGCGCATCGGCAGCTCCATCAAAGGAAAATAATTTCACAGTAACTGGAATGGTTACTTTTACATGAAAAACATCATTCAGGCAATTCTGAGCGTCCTTCACGCTGTAATCTGTATCAGCCGTGGGTGATACCGTTACAATTTTGGAAGTTGCTCCGGTGTTCCATACATACTGGCCATTAAAAGAAGCTTCCAGATTCACGCTTTTTCCTTGTTCGATGCTCAGGTTTTTATTCTGATTCACATCTTTTACGATCGTAAACTTGTCTCGGATCAATCCATCCCGACCAATCCATTTTACATCCAGCCGATTCCCTTCAACCTCCAGCATCAGCGAACCGCCCTGTTCTGCATTGGAATAGTACATGGCCTTATGTGGAAATCCGGCACTCGGATTTCCCAGTTGCCCGGCAGAACCCGCCACAACATATACCGTTCCTTTGTTGGATGTCGAGTTTTTGATATAAGTACAGGAATTATCTGTTCCGTCATATTTCCCGGATGACTGGCTGACATTATGAACCGCACCGTTAAAAGCACCGGAATAATCATAAAATCCTTGCATTAACCTGGTTCGTTCATAGACGTGACTATGCCCGCAAAGGATCAGGTCTACGCCGTTGCGTTCGAGAATACGGATAAAATTTTCGCGGATCTTAATCATATCAGTTTCTGTTTCTCCGTTTCTTGAACCCAGTGAAAAAGGCGGATGATGCCAGTACGCGACGACCCAACCCTTATTTTTATGGGCTGCCAAATCTGCTTTTATCCATTGCACCTGTTTCCCGAGCGTATCATAAAGCCGGGTGGACTGATCTTCTTTTCCGTAGGAATCAAGGGAAAGGAAATGCACATTGCCGTAGTCATAGGAGTAATACGCTTCATTTTCGGAAGCGACTCCGCCTGATTCTCCTTTAATCGGCATCGTGAAAATATCATAATACGGCATCTTGTGGCTAAGCTGCAAATTAGGATTGTCATTTCCGTAATCGTGGTTACCCGGGGTGGGGAACAGTGGATATTTTTTTAGGAAATTGTCTTTGTAATGATTGAAAAAATTCGACTGGTATTCGGGATCCGTTCCATGCGAATAAGCATTGTCTCCCAAAAGAAGCAGGGCGTTCATGTAATTGTTTCCAAGATAAGCGGTGAGCTGGTCCCGCACATTTCCCTGAAAAGCCGAGTTTGTACCGCAATCGCCCAAAACACCAAAACGGTATTTTCCTATTTCTCCGCTCACCGGCGTTGTCTCGAAATAGTTATTGTCATCGCCCTGATAAACAACCGTTGCTGATCCGATGGAATAGAAATATTTTGTCTTGGGAGATAAGCCCGTCAGCTTAATTTCATGCTCGGTGACCATAGCATTATCTTCCACTTTTTGGTTGAGGGCATTTGCGGCACTACCGTACTGGACCCGCGACGTAGCGGCGGCATCCGTCCGCCAGCGAATCACCATGCTGTTGGAGGTAGCTGCCTGTAGGTAGGGGCCCCGGATGAGCTGGGCATAACCGGGAATTACGAAAGAGAGAAGAAGAATTAGGAGTATATTTTTTTTCATATCGTTCAAATGTTAGAGGAACAGTGCCTTCGTACGGCCAGTTAAAATTCCGAATAATTTACATATTTTTCATATCATCTGTCAGTGCATTTAAAAATTCAATGATATCTTTTTTTTCACTTTCTGTAAGATTGAGCTTCCCGGATGACAAGGTCTGGCTGGGCATTGCCAATCCTAAGCCTGCACCGCCGCCCTGATTATAAAATTCGACTAGCGTTTCTAATGACCGGAAGGCACCGTTGTGCATATACGGGCCCGTTTTTGCAGCATTCCGAACGGTTGGCGTTTTAAAAGCACCCTGGTAAAATTTAATAGGACGTGAAGAAAAACGGCCTTCATCCGGATCAACCGACGCTTTTTCCAGGTTATCGGTCTTTGTTGTTCCCAACACTTCAAATTCGGTGAGTGTATAAAACGGAGGGATAAGTCCGTTAAAAAGCGGTGCAAAATGGCAGGTTCCACATTGTGCTTTGCCCATAAAAAGATTAAAACCGGATTTTTGATTTTCTGTCAATGCCTGTTTGTTTCCTTGTACGTACTGGTCAAAGGGTGCATTGTAGGGATTCAAAGTCCGGATGTATGCAGCAATTGCCTTGAAGACTTCCTGATCCACAACAGGCTCATGACGTTTTTTAGAAAAAGCCTTTTGAAAAGCCTTTCGATATGTTTTGTCGTTATTTAATTTTGATAAAATAATATTTAATTTTCCGTTCATTTCCAGCGGGTCGGTGATCACCGTTTGAATCTGTTCTTCCAGACTTTTAACCCGGCCATCCCAAAACTGGCTGTGCTGAAAACTACTGTACAGGAGTGTGGGAGCATTTCTTTTAACCGTCGTTATCTGATCAAACCCAATGCTTTTTGGTAAACCATCCGTAAAATAATTTGCAGGATTATGGCAGGACACACAGCTTTTAGCACCATTGCCGGAAAGCATGGTTTCTGAAAAAAGTTTTTCCCCCAGGGCAATTTCTTTGTTGGATGACTTTCTGTTATTTCCTGAAAATGCGTGACTTTGGAAGGCGTTACTGGCGAACATATTATCTGCACCATAATTCAAAACACCGTATTTGTTCGAATCCCAATCATTATTCCTGATCATTATTCCTAAATATTTTTGCAGCGGCAATGCGCAGGTTGTAAGAAATAATAACCGATCGAAGGAATCAAAATCAGGATTTTCGTGGAGATATTTCGACGTCTTGTCAAGATAAAAACGCAAACTATCCGTGTTGGATTTACTTTTGCTGAGATAAGGTATTGCCACTTTTCGGATGGTCTCCATAGCAATCGCCGACTCGGGAATACCTGATTTCAACAACGGTGCATCAAATCCGGTGATGCCCAGCGCAATAATGCGGATCAGTTCCATACGGACACTTTCCAGGATTTGTTTGTCAGTACCCTGGAACTGATACAAAAGGGAATTCAGATCCCCCGAAGCCGTTTGTAACAACCTGCTTTGTTCTGCAAAAGTACTTTTGTGCGATTCGGGCAGACTATCAAAAAGCATGGTTTCAAGGTATTGCAATCCGGCGAGTTCCTGATATTCCAGAAAAGGTTCTTCAATTTCGTTTTTGGGCGCACGGTTATAAACCCTGGAAGAAGTATAGAAAAAATATTCCAGTAAATATTCGATCTTTTTATAAGCCAGTCGGCTTTCAACCAAAGTTTCCTTCGCTTGCTGAACGGTTTCGGGTTTGGAAGAATCCAGATTTTCCAATGCTTTCGCAAGCCCGGAAATCGATGTGGCGAAAACTTTGGAATCATTTCGGAATTGTTCGACGCAATGCGCTACCCCGATGCTGTTTTGATCAGGGGAAGTTGCCGCCATGAACATGCATAGCAAAGCGCTGAATAGTAGAAATAATTTGAAGGTTCCAGCCATATATTCGTCTTTCCTGAAATGAAACCCAGGAAACTGATGGACAAAGTTAAGAGGTATTGAGAAGTAAAACCGGTAAATTTATTGACTGGTATTGAAAAATGGCATTCGCATTGAATATTTTCAGTATCTGCTTATTTTTATACTGGTTATTTAATTGTTCATAAATTATAATTGTCGCAATCACCCCCTTATTCTGTCTTGTAAAGCCTCGTTTCAAACTGTTTAATTGTAATACTTTTGAATTGTTATTTTCCTTACCGGCAGACCCATGAAAACCTTTTACGCCATATTAGCCAATTCCCTTGCCGCTGCACTGACAAACACTTTTGTCTGGTTTGCAGTGACATTTTGGGTGTATCTGGAAACCAGATCCGTAGTGGCAACGTCCGTTATGGCCGGGGTTTATTTTGGAACCGTGGCCATATCCGGATTTTTTCTGGGTTCGATTGTGGACAGATATAAGAAAAAAACTTCCATGATGCTGTCGGGAGTCCTTACGCTGGCCTTATACATTGTTGCCCTGATTATTTACTTCGTAACACCTGCCGAGGTTTTTAAAAATGCTTCCAGCGTCAACCTTTGGCTGTTTATCATCCTTTGCCTCTTCGGAGCCATTACGGGAAATATCCGGACCATCGCGCTTTCAACGGTTGTGACCATATTGATTCCCGAAGAGAACAGAGACAAGGCAAATGGATTGGTCGGCACGGCCAACGGCGTTTCGTTTCTGGTGGCTTCTATTTTTAGCGGGCTCGTGATCGGTTTTCTGGGGATGATGTGGATGCTCGTGATGGCCGTGGGATTAACTGTACTCGTGCTCCTGCACCTGACGACGATAACCATTGAAGAGAAGGAGATCGTACATGTTCAGTCGCATTTGGAAAGTATCGATATCCGGGGGACTATTGAAGCTGTGCGTGTTGTCCCCGGGCTTTTCGGGCTGATATTTTTCAACACTTTCAATAATTTTCTGGGCGGTGTATTTATGTCGCTCATGGATGCCTACGGTTTGTCCATGGTTTCCGTGCAGGTTTGGGGAATTCTCTGGGGATTTTTGAGCCTTGGATTTATCGTGGGCGGGTTAATTGTGGCCAAAAGGGGATTGGGGAAACAACCGCTCCGGACACTTTTTATTTCCAATATCGTTATGTGGACGATCTGTATTTTCTTTACTATTCAGGCTTCGATTGTCCTTTTAGCCGTTGGTTTGTTCGTTTACCTGTGTCTGATCCCGGTCGTGGAAGCTACCGAACAAACGATACTTCAAAAAGTAATCCCGCTGGAAAGACAGGGGCGGGTATTTGGTTTTGCACAAAGTGTGGAGCAGGCGGCTTCACCAGTAACCGCTTTCATGATTGGCCCCATCGCCAAGTTTATTTTTATTCCTTTTATGACCACCGGGGCGGGAGTCAGTCTGATCGGCGGCTGGTTTGGTACGGGAACTGACAGGGGGCTCGCCCTTTTGTTTTCTGTAACAGGGGTCGTGGGACTGATTATCACACTGATGGCCATGCGGACGGATGCCTATAAAAAGCTTTCAAAAAATTATCAAAAACATCAGCCGGATTTCAACCAGACACAGGTTGTTTGAGATTTAAGCTTATGAAAGTAAGTAGCTGTTGGTGATTAGTTCAGTAACCGGATGATTGATAGCTTATTATAAAAATCAATAATATAAACTAATTTTTCACTACTACTTATTTGAAATAGTATAGCCGTTTTTTTTGTTTTAATTGTTTATTAGTCAATGCTTAAACCAGACCATTATGTTTAGGGAAACAAAAGCATTCAGCGGTTTTTCAGTGAATGATCTGGCAAAGGCCAGGCGGTTTTACGGAGAAACGCTTCAAATAGAAATTACAGAACTAGCTGAAATGAACGTATTGCAGCTGCACGTCGCGGGAAGTAATGCGCTGGTTATCTATGAAAAAGCCGATCATAGGCCGGCATCGTTCACCATCCTTAATTTTCCGGTTTCCGATGTCAAAATAGCTGTGGAAAAATTGAAAGCGCTGGGTGTAACGTTTGAAAGCTATGACTGGCCCGGATTTAAGACGGACGCGGATCATATATTTCGTGGGGGCGGTCCGCTTATTGCCTGGTTTACAGATCCGGCCGGGAATATCCTGTCGGTAATTCAGGAGGAGGAATAACTTCAAAGTTCCTCAGCCAGTTCGTATGGCTTATTTTAACTTTTACCAATAAACTGAAATGAATATGGAAACTGTGAAAAGCGACAGATTGTACGGTATTCTTACCCTGTATGATATGCAGACTACATTTTTTAAAAACGTTATTGACGGTATTTCAAATGACGATATTCACAACCGGCTCGACACCAAAGCCAACCACATAGCCTGGCTTGCCGGTAGTGCTGTTCATGCGCGGTTTGACCTGGCCGGGGAACTGGGTGCGCCGGACAAACATACCGCATTTGATTTTTTTCGCGATAATAGGGGGATTCAGGAAGGTATTATTTACCCTGATCTGGAAGTTTACAAAGGTGACTGGGAACATATCACACCGGTTTTAAGAAAACTGCTCGTGCATGTAACCGACGAAGCTTTGGATAAGCGGATCGACATGATGCCGGGGCAGACCATTTCTATTTATGAACTGCTGGCTTTTGTGATGTATCGTGAGGCTAATCTTATCGGTCAGATTGCTTTGTGGAGGAGATTGCTGAACTATCCGGCAATGAAGTATATGTAGTGGCTGATAAGGTACAGACAATAAACCAATTACAAACTTAATTCGATGCATACGGAAACACTTGATGAAATAAACGAAACGCTGGCGGAGTTCAAAAATTTGACTTCTACTTTCACGGAGGAGCAATTAAATAAGGTACCGTTTGAGGGTAGCTGGACGGCCGGGCAAGTGAGCCAGCATATGGTGATGGCAAATAGCGGGTTCGCTCAGATGCTGAATGGTCCGACACGTGAAACGGATCGAAATCCCGATGAAATGGTTGTGAAAATCAAATCTGACTTTCTGAATTTTGATATAAAAATGCAATCTCCCGATTTTGTCAGACCGGAATTAATAAGTTATAAAAAGAGAGATTTGCTGGTATCTTTGGAAGGCGTTCGCACGGAAATAGGAGCGGCTGTTTCAAAACTGGATCTGACCAAAACCTGTACTTCTTTTGAGCTTCCTGTTTATGGATTTCTCACCAGGCTTGAAGCTGTTTATTTCGTGATTTATCACACACGGCGGCATATTCGCCAAATGAAAAATATCCGCAGTGAGGTGATGGGTAAATAGAAAATTTCAAATCATCTGATCCGATGAAAAAGGTAATTTTGGATCTGTCTATGTCTTTGGATGGGTATATAGCAGGCTCGGATGTCACTCCGCGGCAGCCGATGGGTGTTGGCGGAGAACGGTTGCATGAATGGATATTTAAAGGAAAAACACACATTGACGGCAAAATACTTGAAGAGGTTGTCTCATCTTCCGGTGCGGTTATTGTTGGCGGCAGAACTTACGCGATCGCGATTGATGATGCCTGGGGAGGCGCTTCGCCTTTTTCAATGCCAGCGTTTGTGGTAACGAACCAAAATCCTGAAAAAGCGATCAGTGGATTTACCTACGTGCCCGAAGGGGTAACAGCAGCGCTGGATAAGGCAAAAGAAGTGGCCGGAGAAAAAAATATCTGGTTAATGGGGGGAGCGAGTATCGCGCAAAGTTTTATAAAAGCCGGTTTGGTTGATGAAATTCACATCCATATTATTCCCGTATTACTTTGCTGTGGCACGTTGTTATTTGAACAAATCGGGATGAAGCCTATTGAGCTGGAGCGCGTTAAAATGGAAGAGTCATCCGGAGCTACGCATATTTGGTTTCGTGTGGTTAGATAAATCGGCGTCCGTAAACATTGGTACTTTCATGGATAAGATCCTGCTCGATTCAAAGTTTGTTTTGGATTTATTAAATGTGCATCAGTATAATATCGGTTTCAGGTTATTTAGTGAAATGAACAATGCTTATACAACTTGCCGATCGAAATGTTTAAAAAACTGCTTCTGACTTTAATCTTTTTTCCATGTGTTTTTGTAAAAGCGCAGACCATCAAAGATTCACTGCTTATTGAAAACCATTACCGAATCTTTTATTTCAATAAACCCCAGTCTGAAGTAACGGGAGCCAGTCTTATTTTCGCAATGCATGGGTCTGGCGGCGAGCCTCAGTCGCTTTTTGATAAAACTAAAAAACTGGAAGCACAGTCAGCAAAGGAAAACTTTATTCTGGTTTATCCGGCTGGCTACAAACGATACTGGAATGAGTGCCGGAAGGCTTCTACTGCGGCTGCCAATCAGGAAAATATTGACGAGCAAGCATTCTTTTCTCAAATGATAACGTATTTCAAAACGAAATATAAGATCAATGAGAAGCATGTTTTTGCGACCGGTTTTTCGGGTGGCGGCCATATGACTTACAAACTGGGGCTTACGATGCCTAAAAAATTCAAAGCGATTTCAGCGATCGTGGCCAACATGCCAGCACCCGACAATATGGACTGCGGCGAAGCAAAAATACCAATCGCGACACAGATCATCAATGGAACTGCCGATGAGACCAATCCCTACAACGGCGGAGAAGTGAGGACGCCGGGCGTTACTTTGGGTAAAGTACGGGCAACCGAACAATCGTTTCAATACTGGGCTACGCTGGACGGATATAAGGGAAATCCTGTCAAAACCATTTTGCCTGATGCGGATACCAGCAATAATATCACGGTGGAAAGTTATTCCTACCGAAAAAAAAACAAACCGGAGGTAACACTGTTGAAAGTTATCAACGGAAAGCATCAGTTTTTAACAGATATTGACGTTTTTGAAGAATCCTGGAAGTTTTTCAAAAGACAGATTAATGACTAGGATTCAGGATTTTGTTAAGGAGCAAAGTACATGCAATATCAATCTGGTGGTTTAAGCCAGATTGATATTGTTGTTTGTTAGGCCTTTTTACAGTGCATACGGATAAATCAGCGTCATTATTTTTTTATGATCTTGTAATGCGTAACCTTATCCCTGTCCTGGCTGGACAAAATAAATACACCTGCTGAAAAATCTGACAGGTCCAGTTCGTTAAGACTTCCCGGGACGGACAAATACCGGACAACGACGCCCCTGGCATCCGTCATCCGGATCGTTTCATAGACCAATGGATTGCTAAAATAGACTTTGCCATCCGTTGGGTTGGGGTAGAGAATGTGTAAAGGTTCAGTGGTTTGCAACGCTTCTGCTGCGGCAATACGGGCCGGAGCCGTCAGTGCATCCTGACTTAAAACCACTTCCATGTCGAATTGAACATCTGAACTGGTTAAACTATTCTGATGCAGTTCAACCGCGACCGTGTTGGTTGCGTTAAAAGGCTCTTTACGAAAATAATTGCCATCGTTGGGGATCACAACGGTTAGCCAGGCATATTCGGGGGAGCCATTGGAAAAAGTTGCTTCGGTTATTGTTCCCGTCGGCATATTCGGGTCCCGGGGTAATAACTCTTTCCCGTTTACATAGATGATTACACCGTCGTCCCGCTTGTAGTTAATGATAATGGATTTGTAAATAGCATTGGAAAGATCGGGCGCTGCGAATGTTTTTCGGAAATAGTAGGTAGTCCAACGGTTTGCACAAGGCGTTGTAATGCAACCCGGAATCAGGTGTGCTTCATTGGCATTGACCTGGTAACAGGCCAGTTCGGCGGCACATGCCGGAATTGTCCAGCGCTCAAAATCTTCGCCATTGGGTGAGTAACCGAAGGATGCAGTTCCCTGCGGCCAGTTCGCAAACGTGTTATAATAATCTATGATTTTATTGCTGCCTTTCCAGCTTAATACCTCGGTGACGCCGCCGGAGACATTGGTATAATCAACGGGTTTTATACCCGTTGCCAGATATTTCCATTGATCGCCGGATGAAATAAGCATGAGCGAACCCCGCGGGTTAAGGCCGTATCCTTGCCCCCCGATACCGCCGCCACCTGCCAGTCTGCCTACGACAAACTCACCATAATGGGTGTCTGACAACAGATAATGAAAATGCAGTGGAAAATCCCCGATGTAACGGTTCTTGAAATGGTTTAGTGATGCCTGCGCAGGCGTGATGTCCGAGCTTTTATCATAGATCCAGATCCCGTCCTTGTTATAGGCCGTTGCTCCCTGCAAGGTGTTGTGTTTCCCTGCCTTGGGATCCAGGTTATAGGCCGTGTTAATGCTGTTGATTTTATAGAATTTTAAATAATCGCGATAGACCAGATCTTCGGCACTTGCTCCCCAGAACAAACTGGCCAGGTCCTCCTGTTTATAATAATGCCGGATCGTGACCTGCTGTGTTCCGCTGAGTTCAGTCGTGGGTTTAACTGACCAATATCGGTTCATGATACGCCAGTTGGAACTGAACGACCTTGTTCTGTCGGCCCGTACATAATTATCCGGATAAAAAGCCCCGATATTGGTCCGGCCGGCCGCACCACTTAACCGGACTTCAAAATTGGATACACCAACTTTTCCAATGTTGATATCGTGTTTGGCGATGGACAACAGCAGGTTGGCGTTATTGTCCGTGTAATGCGTAAAACTTGTGTTCTGATTGAGGGCCTCCGTACATTCGCAGGTGGCAATCCGGGTGGTACTATCGGTCCGGGGAACAGTGAAATTGTCCAGATCCTTATAAATGACAAACTGGTCGAGCACCTGTTTATTGGCCCCGATGAATTTTGCAGTGAGACGTTTGTTTTCAACCTCAATATGCATGGACCCGCCCATGAAAATGGCAGATTGCATGATTTTGCTGATGAGCGATGGATTTTGTAAAAGTTGGCTTGCAGTACCTTCATTAGGTCTCCCGCCACCGCCGTTTACAACATAAACAATGCCCTCATTTTGGGTGGCTGCGCTGGTTTTGTAATAAAAGCAGGAATTGGCTGTGCCATCGTATTTTCCGCTTCCCTGCGCATTACTGCCGATCGAAGGATTGTGCGTTGTCGAATTAAAGGAAGCGGATGTTTGCGAATGGCCCCGCATTAAGCGGGAACGTTGATAATCATGACTATGACCGCTCAAAACAAGATCGACCTTGTTGGAATCAAGCAGGGGAATCAGATTCTGGCGTGTCGCCGTTAATTCATCTTCAGTGTCGGAATTGTGCGAGCCGCCGCTGTATGGAGGCATGTGCGTAAACACGATCACCCAGTTGATATCAGGGTTTGCATTGGTTTTTGCAAGATCCCTTTTCAGCCATTTGTACTGTTCACCGCTTGTGGTCAGTATCTTGATAGGGGTGTCACCCGATTTTTCGTATCCATAGGTATCCAGACTTATGAAATGGATATTACCATAGTTAAAGGAATAATAGGCTTCTGTACCGGAAGGTTCTCCACCTCCTTCGCCGTTTTTGAAGTTGTCAACGACCGAGTAATAATGAACATTTTTTGTGAAGCGGTTAACTTCCCGCTGAGGAACGGTTGAGGCTCCGTCATAGTAATCATGATTACCGGGTGTTGCATAAAACGGTGTCTGCCGGAATATCCAGTCATAACGTCCTCTGCCCTTGTCGAAAATATGATCCTGATACTGGTCTTCGGTTCCCTGTTCATAGGCATTGTCACCCAGCCATAACCAAAGATCCATCGGGCCGGTTTTGTTCGCGGTCATGAAATTCTGAAACGATGCAATGGTGCTGTCCTGTCTGTTGTTGAAATTCGTTTTTGGCAATGCCCCGAAGTCGCCGAGTACCCACATCTGTATTTTTTTCTTTGAACCGGGTGGGGGAGGAGTCCGGAAAACGTGGTTAACGGATTTCTCTAAAATGAGCGTCTGTTCAGCGGGATTAGAATTATTAAACGCGGTTCCGATGTAGTAGTTGTAAAGCCGGTCTGTCGCCAGGTCGGTCAGGACAATCTTATGTTCCGTGGAAGCTGTTGTTTCGTCCACGATTCTGCCTCCGTTACTTAGGCCTTCAAATTCTTCTGCGTAGACAACACGCCCCAGTGTAGGCAGATCTGTCCGCCAGCGTATCGTCACAAACGCACGTGTAAAGTTTTCATTTTGCTTAATAGCATAGGCCATTTGCAAGTATGGCCCGCGCACAACGACAGGTGTCTGACTAAGCACTTCCAGTGAAGACAGCAGACAATACAGCAGAACGAGTATAGCTTGTCTCATAAGAAAAAGAGGTAAGGTGAGTGAGCATGGGTGCAGAAAAGTATTAGCTAAAAATTACTATTTTTTGTTTAAAAATCAAAATTTTATTTTATATATTTAATATATTATCACACTGCCAATCAGATCGTTAACTGCCTGAGGTGGTGCCGCTTTTTCGATAACCCCAACTGCAAATCAGTGCAATTGGAGGACGGGTAGACTTGGGTTATACCTGACGTAATCTGAAAACTATTATTACCGCCTTACCTCTTAATGTAATGATCAAAACAATACGATTATTGAGCCGTAAAGGGCTCCTGGCCGTGGCACTGTTCACCTGCCTGATGGCTTGTAAAGGAGAAGATGGAGCTGTCGGTCCTGCGGGCCCTGCCGGCCCGCAAGGAACACAAGGTGTAGCTGGTTCGACGGCCAATCTGGTAATATCAGCCTGGACGAAGGTGGCGAGCACGGCTTGGGTAGCCAACCAGAATTCATCCTATTTTTTAGTGTCACTGGATGAAAAAACGATTACCCAGGCCAATCTTGATAAAGCGCTTGTCATGGCCTATTATCGTAACACCGGAAGAGATAATGTTGTGTTTTCGCTTCCCACAGCAAACCAGGAGCTTGCTTTGGGTTTCTTCATGCAGGTCAGGGAAAGCAAGGGCACAATGAATTTTGATCTGACTTATGCCAAGCCACGTCTCGAACCAATTGATTTTGATCTGGAATTTCGCTGGGTTATTGTGCCGCCCGCGACAGGAGGCCGTTTGAAAAATACTGACTGGGCTAATTATTCGCTTGTAAAACAGGAATTGGGGCTTATCGATTAGATACTTACTATCTACCATATACGTGTAACCGTTCGGGCAAATACGTCAGAAGATCAATATCGGTTTTCTTCGGCATGGTCACGGCTATCGGGTTGTGTTATGCCAGGGAAATCAATGAAGTGGTTTAAATTTATTTGTGGTAAATTAATATAGGTTACGCGAATTACATTGTAAGACAGTTTTGCCGTCGGCAATCGACCAAAATTTCATTCCTTGCCTTCATATGGTAGTTGATGGGGCTACATCATCAGCCCGCAAAAATCCCAGAGGGATGACATTATTGTAGCATTTAAATGTCAGACGATTCCATCAAACCCCGTTGGGGTGGCCGATTGGTTGCAATTAGCCGTGGAATAAGAATTCTTGACGGCGTTGTACATTCGATTTCTGAAATGGTTATGTCACCCTTTCAGGGCTATGACCTGAATGTTTATCCGCATTTTCTACAATAATATCATCCCTTCGGATTATCTCTAAGTTTAAACAACTTCAATGACTTATCGTGGTTACTCAAAATTCCAGTCTGTAATTTAAAATCGGCAATAAACCGGTTTGGGTAATTAATTTGACACGGTCATTTTTTAACTCATAATAGCGGTTGAACGCGTTTAGCCGGTTCGTCACATTCTGGATATCCAGCGACAGGGTGGAAGAGGTACGTTTTCTGTTTTTGGTATAACTCACCCGCAGGTCGGTACGGAAATAGGTTGGCAGCTGTTCGGAATAACTTTTTGACCAGTCGTAAACCGTTTTTCTGTCTTTCCGTGATTGTTCAAGGTCGATTGGCGTCGTACGGTTTCCTCCGGCGGCAAGCAGCTTGATATTCGCTGCGAAAATGTTGGTTTTGTTTTTCCCGACTTTCCACTCTTTTCCTGCCAAAACATTTTGTACAAATTTTCCGTTGAAACGGCTGTCGCGCTCAATACCGTCGCGTCCGGTATATTTCGATTGGTAAAGAGAGGTCGTGCTCATGAAATAAATACCATTGGTAAGCGATTTCTCAACCGTCAGTTCAAGGCCATAACTGCGTCCTTTGCCGTCACTTGTTAAGGTATCCGTTACAAAACCACTGATTTCATTGAGTTGCGAATTATGGAGCAGAAAGGGCGTGGTGGTATTGGCCGGGCCTATGGGAATATTGTAATGATGCTGATAATACACTTCCGACAGCACCCGCCAGCTCGCCGAAGGCCGGAATTCATAACCTGCCACGGCGTGCGCCGATTTCATCAGTTTCAGGTTTTTGTTTAATTCATCGGTCCGGTTGTCGCCGATGTTTACCTGTGCGAAATAAGTGGAAATTGATTCGGTTTTACTGTGTAAACCGGCCCCCAGGCTAAATGTATGTTTTGGTGCGGCGGCCCATTTTAACCCCAGCCGGGGTTCAATGGAACTTTGGTCATTCAGCGCCAGCAGCATCGCGTGAATACCTGCGTTTAGGGTTAATGTAGAGGTGAGACGATGTTTCCACTGTCCGTATGCCTGAAATAATTCCGTACTTCCCTCCTGATTTACCTTAACCACATAGGGGCCGTCTTCATCGTCTTTGTCGAAAAGGTTGAAATTGTAATGATTCACAATAACACCCAGCCGGAATGTATTTCTGGCGTTCATTTTATAGTTGTACAACAATGAGATCCGAAGCGCCTGGTTGATGAAATCCTGCTGGTAATTGGTTTGTCTGATTTTATCGTAAAAATCGTCGCTTTGTTTGGTCGCCGAGTAAGATATGGTATTTTCGAAATAAGATTTATTGTTAATAAAACGCAGGTAATTGACACCGACAACACCGCGGTTGGACTGAAATTTTTCTTTAAGATCTTCATTATCTGCTGATGAAGTACTCAATCCGCCCAAACCCCAGACCGAAACCACGGCTCTGTCGCCATAAGGAATGTATACTTTGAAAGCGCCATCCTGAAACGTATTGGAAAAATCGCCCTGGATGTTCA
The DNA here is from genome assembly GCF_030929615.1 of Dyadobacter sp. LHD-138. GTDB lineage: Bacteria > Bacteroidota > Bacteroidia > Cytophagales > Spirosomataceae > Dyadobacter. The sequence continues at coordinate 63,515 of NZ_JAVFVU010000036.1, forward strand.
GCCCGATTTTATTAAGTACAGCCAGGGTGGAGTAGCGATAATTAGCAAGATAAGAAGCACCACATTTGGGCCCGATGGGTCCTTCGGCTGCAAAATCGAGTCCGAGAACACCAGCCTGCATTGCGTACTCACGTTTTTCATTATTCCCTTTTCTGAGTTTCAGGTCAAAAACGCCCGATGTTGCGTTACCATATTCGGCTGGAAATGCGCCCGTCAGAAAATCGGAGTTTCCCAGGACGTTCGCGCTTAACGCGCTGATGCCGCCGCCGCTGGACCCTTCCTGTGCAAAGTGGTTGGGGTTAGGGATTTCTACGCCTTCCATGCGCCATAACATGCCTTTGGGGCTGTTTCCTCTCACAATGATCTGGTTGTTTCCGTCATCATTGGTGGCCACGCCCGCAAAGGACAACGCCATGCGTGCGGGATCATTGACAGCCGCGGCAAATCGTTTGGTTTGGTCTACCGTGAAAGAACGGCCGCTGACGCTAACCATGTCATTGAGCGGTGCTCCGTTTTCTTTTTGTGCTTTAATCACCACTTCGTCCAGGGCCTTGAAAGACTCGGAAAGTTTTATCGTCAGTTCAACCTCTTTTCCCGACCCAACGGTGATTTCCTGCAAAAACGCATGGTCGTAACCTACGCTCGTAATCTTAAAAGAGTGACGGCCGACAGGGACATTTTCGATCCTGAAATACCCTTCTGTATCTGTCGTGTTGCCAATAACAGGGTTCAGGGAAGTGATTACCACGTTGGCGCCAATGACGGGTTGCTGAGATTCGGTATCGGTTACGCGTCCCTTCACGACCTGGACGGGTTGCGCTTGTGCGATGACGGAATATAGTCCGGCGAGCAGTGTAAAGAAGTATTTTTTCATAGCTAATTTGTTTACATCCCTGACAACTTCGCTTTGTTTTACCCTAAATCTGACCGAAACATTTTTGTATAGAAAATATTTTTCCAATAGAATGTCTCATATCTGAGAAATATGACATAATTTTGTTTGAAAAATATGGCGGTGATGAAGGACACAAAACAAAAGATTACGGACGCGGCAATAGCGATTTTTAACGAAGATTTTTCGGCGCCTTTGGAAACAGTTGCGGAGAAGGCTGAGGTGACCCGGAGAACCTTGCACCGGTATTTTAAAGACCGGAATGATCTTTTGGCGGCTTGTCATCATACCATGCAGGAAAGTTGCAGAAGCAGCATTGGTGCCGTTTATGCTACTTACACCGAGCCGCTGGAAAGATTTGAACACATGCTTTATGCCGCGATCGATTGTGGTGTCAAGTTTTCTTTTTTGCATAAACTGCATAATAACGAACATCATAACCATTCCGAAGTGGATAAAAACTGCTCTGATTATGACAGGACTTTTAACAAGTTCAAAAGCACCATCGAAGACCTTCAAAACAAAGGTTTAATCACAGGCGGGTTGACTGCCGAATGGATTGAAATGTTATGTACCGGGATTGTTACGGCGGCTATTAATGCGGAAAAAGCAGGGAATGTAGCCCGGATCAACATTAAAAAGTTCGCATGGTATTCGTTAAGTAAAGGAGTTTTAGTTTAAAAAATTTGCATATAAATGTCTCATATTTGAGAAATTTTGATTAAAATAATGACAAAATGGATTTCGATAATTTTTACAGACAAGGCATAATGGAAAACAGAGATTTTGATGTGGTGATTATTGGAGGCAGCTATGCCGGGTTATCGGCTGCTATGGCTTTGGGCAGGGCCATCCGGAAAGTGTTGATTATTGATGCCGGTAAACCCTGCAACAGACAAACGCCGCATTCACATAATTTTATCACACACGACGGAGCCAAACCAGCCGAAATATCGGCGCTGGCCAAAGCGCAGGTACTGGCTTATCCGACTGTTCGTTTTGAAAACGACACGGTTGTCGATGTTACGGGGGCAAACAATGATTTTACGATTGTAACGGAACAAAAAGGAGCATTTACGGCAAAGAAAATCATTTTTGCCACGGGTGTCAGCGACATCATGCCGGCTATTCCCGGATTCTCGGAGAGCTGGGGAATTTCAGTCATTCATTGTCCTTATTGCCATGGATACGAATACAGCGGTCAGAACACGGGGATTTTTATGAATGGGGAAGGGGCACTGGAATTTGTCAAACTGATTGATAACTGGACGCAAAAATTAACGCTTTTTACGAATGGGAAAGCAGCTTTCAACAAAGAGATGTTCAGCAAGATTTCGAATCCGGATTTTAGAATTGTCGAGAAAGAAATAAAAGAATTATTGCATGACAGAGGACATCTGAGCGAAGTTGTGTTCAAGGATGGAAGCAGAGAGGAGTTGGATGCAATGTATGCGAAACTGCCGTTTCAGCAGCATACGGATATTCCGGCCAGGATAGGATGTGAAATAAATGATGCAGGTTACATCAAGGTCGACGAGTTTGGCAAAACTTCCGTGGCGGGAATATTTGCTGCGGGTGATAATACTTTGCGTTTACGGTCGGTGTCGTCGGCGGTGGCGACAGGAACCGTAGCAGGAGCATTTTTAAATCATGAAATGATCAGTGACCGGTATGTTTAAGGATAACTGGTTTTGGGTATTTGAAAAGGGAGGAGTCAAATTTTGAGGGGGTGAGGAGTCAACTTTCCAAAAGTTGACTCCTCTAAAACTTACCCGATTATCTTTTTTAAATTCGTATAACAGGTTTGTACCGTGTCAAACGAAGGCGCCAGGTCGTACTCGACAAAGAAATATTTTAAACCGGCGATTTGCACAGCTTCAAAAATTCGTTTAAATTCAACCACACCAGTCCCCACTTCTGTTATTGTCTGAAGATCTTTTTTGATATCCTTCACATGCCATAACGGGAAACGGCCGGGATGTTCTTTAAACAAGGCTACCGGATCTTTGCCAGCTTTGGTTGCCCAGGCCAGGTCAAGTTCCATTTTTACAAGATCCTTATCCGTTTGAGATAGAACCAGTTCATAGGCTGTTTTTCCGCCTTCCACAGGGTCGAATTCCGTGGCGTGATTGTGGTAAGCAAAACCTATTCCGGCCTTTTTACTGGCTTCGCCGGTTTTTTGAAACACTTCAATTGAATTTTTAACCTCGTCCTGCGTTCCCACCGGGGTGCTTGCACAAACCAGATAACTCAGCTGAGCTTCCGCCGCATCGTCAACGAGCTGCTGGTAGTTATCACGCAGGTTCATCATGGTCGGGATGGTGATCGGTTTTCCGTCCGATCCCACTGGTAATTTACGGCCTGGAGGTAATTTGAAAGGCGCTCCGAGCGCATGGTGTGCTCTCCATGTCATGCCCAGGTCTTCAACTACTTTTTTGAATTCCTTTGGCTTATAACCATAATAACCGCCGCGTGTACTGAACGCCGATTCGATTTCCTTGTATCCGATGGACGCAATTTTTTCAAGTGTTCCTTTCGGGTCATTGTTCATTTTTTCAAAAACAGTGAACAACTGGATACCCACGGACTTTTCCGCTGCAAATAAGTCTGTCAGGCCCGATGCTTTGGATAAGTAGGGCAGGGCCAAGCCACTGGCTGCAAGTGCGCCTGCTTTTTTCAAAAAATGTCTTCTGTCGTTATTCATATAAAAAGAAATTAGAAGTTAAATCCTGATTGTTTGTTATTGCTGAAAAGTGACTTTTGAAAAAGATAACAAAGGCTGAATTGCTTTGGCGTTCTCATTTCTGAACACAAAATAAATATCATGTTTGCCCTTTGTATCCTTGATTTTAACATGAACGGGCGGTCTGGCGAAAGGATTGAAAGGCTTGGCTGGTGTACCCGGCTTGGCGTTCTTTTTCTCACTTTCCATTTCTGCCATCACTTTGGCTATGTCAACTTCGGGTGCCATTTCCACTTTTTGTTCGCCGACGAGCATACCCGTCGGTGAGTCGAGCCTGATTTCGATGGTTCCGCCAACACTGCCTTCCCTTTTCTGTGCCGAGGCGTCGAATTCAAGTTTATCGATGCCCGATAAGTCTATGCCTTTAAATGCCAGATAACTGTTGTTAAAAGCAACCAGACTAAAACCTAAGCCGGCAACGCCTAACGCTTTTAATTCAGCACCTTTAATCACGGGCGCTTCTGCGGCATAAATTTCCGGATTTCGTAAAACGGTCATTTCTTCCGATGTCTGTGCAGGAATGGTTTTGGCGCCGCTTACGGCTCTGTCGGTAAATGCTGCCCTGATTAACACCGATCCTTTTCCGTTATCGCCTTTTGGGATCTCAGGGGTGTAGGAGCCTTTTACCGGAAGCGTGCTCAGAGTTTTGTCAGTGCTGTTCAGAATGTATTTGACAATAACCTCTGCATCAGCCACAGGCAGGGCAGGGTGGGCCGCCATCGCTACTTCTCCCCAAACACCGGATCCGCCTTCCAGTACTTTTTTGACGAGTTTGTCCAGCGCTCCCGACCGGCCTTTGTATTTATTTGAAATGTCGGCGAAAGATGGTCCTACCGATTTTGTGTTTGGCTGATGACAAACCTTGCAGTCGCTTTTACGCATCAAAACCTGCGCAACAGCAAACTGCGTGGAAGCATCCACACTGCGCTGGCTTTGTACGACTTCGGCGTAGTCAAAACCTTCGGACGTGTAATCCACGCTGACGGCAACCTGATCAGCCTTGATCTTTCCGTCCGCTAAACTGCCGCCTTCCTTATCGCTGACACTGACTGCATAATCAATCGGTTTGCCGACGAAGAAAAAGGTACTGTTTCCGGCAAGATTTACAACCACTTTCGGGGGCTCATTTCCGGCTACAATTTTCAGGGATTGGTTATTGCTGGCTCCTTTCGAGTCGGTGACAGTCAAAGCAACGTTATAAACACCGGGTTTATCAAAAGAAACATTTGGGTTTGCTGCGGTTAAAGTCTTTGGCGTAGTACCTGCACCGGTAATTTTCCAGCTGTATTTTAAAGCATCCCCATCAAAATCTTTCGTGCCTTCCGACGATAATTTCGCCTGGAAAGGAACGGTGCCACCTTTTTTATCTGTCGAAACCTGAACGATCGGTTTGCGGTTTCCACCATTGTATTCAATCCTTATCAGACGCGAGTTATCACTTTTTCTGAACCAGTTACTACCATATTCCAGAATATACAAATCACCATCGGGACCGAATTTGATATCAATCGGTTGCACCGGATGATAACCTGGAAGCACTCTCTCCATCGATTCATAATCGCCGTTTTCCTTCATACTGATCGCCATAATCCAGCCGCGCGAAAAATCTGCTGCGATCCATTTATTTTCATAATATGCTGGCCACGGACGTTTGGGATTCGTAAAATCTGACTTATGATAAATCGGACCGCCGGTAGCACTTCTTGAACCTGAACCCACAAGCGGGAATTTTTCAGAAACTCCGTAAGGATAATAGATAAAATTGGGTGCCGTTGGAGGCAGCTCCTTTAAACCAGTATTGTTTGGCGAAGTATTGACAAGGTGTTCGGGGTCTTTTTTGGCAAGCGGTTTGTTCGCAGCGTAGTCATAAACAGGAAAAGCCTGATTGTCCGCCACAAACCACGGCCAGCCGAAATTCCCAGGTTTACGCGCCTGGTTCAACTCATCATAACCTCTTGGTCCGATATCGGAATCTTCATTTGCATCCGGACCCACCTCACCCCAGTACACATAATTGGTCTTGCTGTCAATGGAAATGCGCCACGGATTGCGGTGCCCCATCGAATAAATTTCAGGTCTGGTTCGGCGGTCGTCACCGCTAGGCGTTCCTTTTGGATAAAGGTTCCCTTCCGGAATGGTATAACTTCCGTCTGCTTCGGGATGAATCCTTAATATTTTTCCTCTTAAATCATTGGTATTGCCCGCATGGCCCTGGTCATCCCAGCTGCTGCGTCCTTCCCGTTCGTCCGTTTGTGCGGCTTTTTGGTTTCCGGTGTTATTGCCAACCGTCAGAAAAAGGTTACCAGCTTTATCCCAGGTCATTCCGCCGCCGGTATGGCAGCAAACTTCGCGCTGGGTTTCTACTTCCAGAACGGTTTTTTTTGAGCTTTCAACCAGCTGTTCGTCCTTTATTTCCCAGCGGGCCAGTATATGTTTTTTTTCTGTGGGATGTGCGTAGTAAAGATAAATCCAGTGGTTTTTTTCATAGTTCGGGTCCATCGTAAACCCCATCAAACCCTCTTCGGCTTCTTTTACAACCCCGTCGGCACTGGTATATTTTGTGTTAACAGGAATGGTGGCAATAAGGTCTGTTGTTTTTGTAGCCGCATTGTATTTTTTCAGCGCGCCTTTTCTTTCAATGATATACGCCGAACCGTCTCTGATGACTTCAAAAACCATCGGCTCATCCAGGTTATCGGCGATCACGACGGGTGTGAACCTGCTTTCATCGGGTTTAGGCGGACTATCCTGCATCGTAAAGGAAGCCAGGCACGCCAGGCCGACCATCTTGATTGCAGTTTTGGTGAAATTTAAAATGTCAGGATAAATGGCGGATGGATCAATCATATAGTCAGGTTTATGGTAGTCTTGAAAATATAATAATATTTTAAGAAAAAATGGTCAATTGCGAAGTGGTGCCGGACCCGAAAATCCGACACCCTTCTTTCCATCCATCAGTATTAAAATTCGAAAGCCAATGATAGCCACAAGCTTCTTGGAAGCAAGGCTCTGCCTGGCATCATTGTGCCTTTTTCAACAGCGGAGAAATTGCGGAACTGATCACCGCGCACATCACCTTCTGTTAGTACTCTTGCATTGAGCAGGTTGTCTACCCAAAATCTGGCATTCAGATTTTTAGTGAAACTATAACCCACGCCGCCTTTCATCAAAGCATAAGCGGGTAATTTGTAGCTGTTACTTGGAGCCGTGAACCGGCTGCCGATGTAACTTCCCGCCAGATAAATGTTGAATTTCTTGTAATCATACGTTGCTGACAATTCCGTATTCAACACAGGAACGCGTTCTGTTCTTTTTCCTGTGAAACTGTATGTCGTATCGCCCAGAATCGCCACGATCGCCGAGTTTGTATTGGTGCTTGCAGAATAATCCGTGTATTTCGAATCTTGAACTGTACCCGTTAAACGTAAGTTCAGTGACTTAGTAACTTTATAGGATGCTTCAAATTCTGCGCTGTACGTTCTTGTCGATCCAAATGCCAGTAAGACTTGATTTCCCGAAGAAACCGTTGGCACGGTGATGGACAAAGAAACGTTTTTGATAGCCGAATAACTGGCTGATGCAAAAAGAGAGAAATCGTTTTTAGCATATTTAAAACCAATTTCACCTAAGTAAACCGGACGTTTCTTGATTTTTTCTGGGTTATAAGCCGTTGCATTGTAATCGGCGATATTGGGTGCGTTGTAAGCTCTTGTTGCTCTGGCGAATAAAGCTGCCGCATTGTTAATCTTGAAGTTTAAACCCGCCGTAGCTGCCCAGTTTGTAACGTTTTCAGAATATTTGGTATAGTCAGCAATCACCAAAGTAGAAGCTTTTGTGTAGTCCGGTGTACCGTCGGCTTTGTATGCATAAAACGGTCTTTTGCCATCCACATTCTGGTTATCGATACGCGCGCCCAAATCCAGTCTCCACTGCGAATTCAAAGTAATTTCGTCAGAAGCATAAGCAGATAATGTTCTTGAATCACCGATTACCGTTGCCAGTGTCAGCGGCGTGATTTGCGCAGCCGTTGGCGAGGTAATCAGTCTTCTTGGCTTTTCCTTGAATTCCTGCAAATAAGAGAAGTTATAGTTCGGTCCGTCGTTACGGTTATATTGATGAATTCCTGCACCGATTAAAAAACTATGATTGCCAAAAGTCTTTTTCAGGTCAAGATAATTCACAATCTGAATATCTTTTAATTTCTGCGTCACGCCTGTCACATTCACAAGTCTGTCACCGGATTTCAGGGAAGCCGCGGTTCCATCCAGGTAATAATATTGCGTAGTGCCGTTATAGGCAACGTTGTTTGCAGGAATCCCAGCAGTAACGTTCATGTTGGTGTGCTGATAGCGGAAATTATTATTGATTTCCCAGCCTTGATCTGTCGTGTAATTAAACTGAAAACCGCCGGCACCCTGTTTGGTATGTATCCCGTCAGACATATCGTAATTTCTGGTCACGCCGTCTGCTGCAGTGTAGCTGAATTTCGTATCAATCGTTGCCAGAGACTGGCTTACCATATCAAAAGAACTGGTTTTCGTAGGTTTTCCGGTGCCGTCGTATGGGTAAAAACTTGTCAGCATCCATTGCACCTTATCGTTCAGGTATTTTCCGTAGACACGTACAAATCCTTTCTGATTTTTAAAGTTGTAAGTCATGTTACCTTTCAACTGTCCACCCTGATTGGCCGTGTAACCTGGTGAAACAATTCCTTTATCGGTACGGTAAAAACCACCGATGTTGTAACGGATATTGCTGTTTACTTTTCCGCCTATGTTACCATCCAGACGGTAAAGTCCTTGTGACAAACCCGTTGTAGCTTTAAACTTGCCATATGTTTTTTCAGCGCCGGTGTAGCTCAGGTTATTGATTACGGCACCAGGCGTATTGGCCATCACGATCGACGCGTTACCACCTCTTACCGCTTCAATGTTTCTGATCGTAAGATCCGTTTTATAATATTGGTCAACGGAAGGAAGTGAATTATAACCAGTAGGTAAAACCGGCAATCCGTCCTCCATGATACCCAGGAAAATATAACCTCCCTGCTGCGGAAAACCACGTACCCATACGTTACCAGGGCCGTCGCCGCCTGTACTTTCAACCGTTAATCCGGGAATTGCTTTAAGTAGATCTGTGCTATTTAATGGTGCTCTGGTTTGAATGTCCTTATTATTGATCGTGGTGATGGCCACGCTGCTTTCGATTTTCTTTTTCGGGTTTCCGCCTGTCACCACAATTTCCTGCAATTGAAGGATATCGTCTTTTAGATCGATATCAATCTGCAAATCGCCGCCGATCACCTGAATTTCTTTTTTTACAGCCGTGAAACCGATGCTGCTTACGGAAAGCGTATAAGTGCCTTCGGGAATGTCAACAAAAGAGAAAGCGCCGTTCATATCCGTCACGACGCCATTGCTTTTGTAGTTCAACAGCACGGTCACGCCACCCAGTGTTTCTCCTTTGCTGTCCTTTATTTTACCTGAAACCGTATAGTTTGGCGCCTTACTTTTCATCCCGTTCAGAGATTGCGCCCCTTCCTTTGACGTGCGGCTGATGATGATCAGGTTATCCGTCACACGGTAAGTAAGTTCAAGTGGTTTCAGGGCTTCGTCCAATACTTTGTACAAAGGCTGCTGATTAACTTTCAGATTTATTTTACGATCTCCTCTGATGATTTTTGTACTGAATACAAATTTTCCGTTGATCTGTTTTTCAATACTTTGTAATATCGTTTCCACCTCTTTGTTTTCGGCATTAAGGCTGATTTTTCTGCTTAGTAATGTCTGGGCGTTTCCTTCCGTCGCATTGGCATTACCCAAAGCCCAGATGGCAATTATTAACTGATAGAGCGAGATACGCATGGCTCTTAGAATTACTTGAAAATTACACGCTTCTTTCATACATTTGAATGTTTTATTGAGGTTAGATTTGGTAAAACGGTCCCCTGCATCCTTTTTGCGAAGGATGTCTTGTTGGTTCCGAAAGCAACTTGGGGGATTCATGAGGGTCGGAGATGTTGGTAGCATCATCCGACTCTTTTTTTTAACTGTACTTTGTTTTTTACATAAATGTTGAGATAGGGTTAAAAGAATTTTTTTAGCTTAATTTTTGCAACCTTTACTATATACGATGATCTGTCCGTCGAGCATTTCATAGCGGGCTTCGATCACTTCGCAGATTATATCAAGCTTTTGAAACAGCGACTGGCGGGTCAGTGAAGCCGTTACCGGGCAGTCGCGGAGAAGGTCTTTGTCGAAAATAATATCTACCTGATAAGCATCTTCCAGATCATCCAAAACCTGGGAAGCCGGTGCATTCACGAAATCAAAAGTGGCAGCGTCATCACCATCAACCACCTCAGGCGTGTCACGGATGGTTTTTGACATATTCGTTGTTTCCCGTTCGTAAACCATCTTTTGATTCGCAGTAAGGACCATACCTTTGGATTTAAGTACTTTCTGGTCTTTGGTTTCGGTAAAATCTTTTTGCCTGAACACAGAAACTTTACCTTCCTTCACTTCAACGGTTGTTTTCAAAGCCGCGTCTTTGGCGTTGATCGTAAAACTTGTTCCCAAAACTTTGGTAACCAATTCATTGGCATACACCAGGAAAGGTCTTTTCGGATCTTTGGAAACTTCGAAAGACGCCTCGCCCGACAGATAGACTTCACGCTTTTCAACGAGGAATTTTTCAGGAAAACTGATCTTCGAATGTGGAAACATCGTTACCTTACTGCCATCCGACAGGGTGATGATCTTATTCGTTTTTGTTTCGTTTTCTTCTTCGTGTAATGGTTTTCCGGCTGTAAGTCTTTCGTAATTGCTGTCGCTGATACGGTTACGCTGATAAACCCAGCCCAGACTCAACATCATCACAACGGTTGCCGCTGCCCAGAAAACGGAGCTTCTGCTGAAAATATTCCGTGTGGAAGCAAGGCTTTTCGTTTCGGGAACTGCTGCGAAAGCCGTTTCCTTTTCACTGCGGACCTTACTTAACAACTCCTGAATCTCGAAATCGATTTCACTCTCGTCCAGGTGCGTTTCGTAATGCACGTAAACACTTTCCAGCAAAGCCTGCGCCCGGGCAATCTCCTGCTTCTGGGCAGGGTTATGGATCAGGTAGTTTTCCCAGAAAGTATTGTCGGCGTCACGTTTGTATCGTACCCAATTTTGAAACCGGGCGTCTAATACAAAATCTTCAAGGCTATATTCTTGGTATTGATTCATGTTATTGTTGGCTTCTACTTATACATAGGCAGCGGTTAACATGAAATAATCAAAATATTTCACTTTTTTTTGAAAAAACTTCGAAAAGGTGTTTTTCGGGGAACGACGGGCTATAATTTGTCTTTCAGTTCCTGAATGGTGCGGTACAATAAATTGGCAACAGATTGCTTTGAAATGGACATCACCTGTGCAATGGATTCGTTGTCGAGGTTTTCGAAAAAGCGGAGATAAATAATTTCCTGCTGGCGTTTGGTCAGCAGGTTAATCTGCTGGTTCAGCATTTTCAGCATCGCTTCATTCGTTTCAATTTCGATAATTTGCTGCTCAATGGAGTTTTCACCCAGATTCTCTGATTCAAAATCCATATCGTCTTCATCCGAAAGCCATGGTTGTTTCAGGCTTTCGCGGTGGATTTTCCTGCGTAATGATTTCAGAAGATAAAATTTCACAAAACCGGTGTCGCCGATCGTTTCTCTTTTTGCCCACAATTCGAGAAACAAATCCTGAATGCAATCCTTGACAAATTCGCGGTCTCTGGAAAATTTTACGCCATAACTAAACAGACTGCGGTAGTACTGTCGTGCAATTTTTCCAAAGGCGATATCATCCCCTGCACGAAAAGCATTCCATAGTTCAGATTCGTCTGTATTTAGGTCAGTAGGGCTGGGCATTTAAATTCTTGAGAGCGATGCGAGTTCGATAAAAGGGATGCAATCCTACGATTTTTTATATAAAACTACAATATTATTTTATCTTATTCTGATATAAACCGCTCATTTGCCGGTGTAGCTGTTGATTTTTGCGGTAAATAATTTGGTATAAATCGTTTTCTGCGGGACCCGGAATTACAAATAACAAGGCTTGGAAGGCGGTCGTGAAGGTTTCTTGTCTATATTTGTAACCTCTGAAAAAAGGTAAAGATTCTTATCTCGCTGATTAACAATTGAAAAATCCCAAAAAACAATGGATTGCGTTAAGCTTGCTTACGCTGATGCTTGTAAAAGCGTGGGTGCTTCCGTTGTTATACCTGGATTTTGAGATCCGCCGCGACTACATTATTGCCAATTTGTGCGTAAACCGTGACAAGCCGATGATGCATTGCGACGGGAAGTGTTACCTCGCCAAACGCATTGCCGAAGCCAAGGAAAAAGAAGCGCGGCAGGCTGAGAACGACTATTTGTCTCATCTTTTATATCAGGTAATGGATAGCAGTCAGGCTGTTTATTCAGCACCGCCGGTCACTTTTGAAGTGCGGATGCCTGTCAATTACCAATACAAATCTCCTTTTGCAGCGCGTAATGCTGTGGCCGATATTTTCCATCCGCCTCTGGTTTAACTGATTTCTTTTAAGGGTATTTACGACTTTCATTTTGCCGACAAAGCAGATTGATTGCAAGGATTTTTCCGTTCGAACCGTACGGAAAACGGAATTCGTATGTACCTGTTTTTGAATTTTCAGTTTAAACAAGATTGTATGAAACCAGGCTTTTCAATTTTATATATTTTTATTTTCCTCTCCGCACTGTTGTTCTCCTGTGGCTCCGACGAGCCCGAACCAACCGATGGAAACGGCCGTGGTGATATCGTTTTTTATTTTGATAACACGGTTGGTAACGAGCTTCTTGCGCTTAACAACACGAATTATAAAAATGCCAGCGGAGAGAGTTTTCGTGTTTCGGCGCTGAGTTATTATGTTTCGAATTTCAAATTGCTTCGCAAGGATGGAAGCCAGTATGTGATTCCGCAGGATTCGAGTTATTTTTTGATCAATGCCGCTGATAAAGAAAGTTATGAAGTAAGACTGGAAAATGTACCCGTCGGGGATTATTCAGGCGTTACTTTTATGCTGGGCGTAGACAGCGCCAGAACCGTAGCTGCGGCGTCAAAACGGACAGGTGTACTGGATACCGGGGCTGGGAAAACGGGTGCGGCGATGTATTCGGATGCTAACGAAGGCTACACTTTCTTGAAACTGGAAGGGACGTCTGCAGCAGCGCCTGCTGCGAACGGCAACAAATTTGCATATCAGATCAAAGGTTTTGGCGGATTGACAACGAAAACAGCCAATAACATCAAAACGATAAGCGTTCCTTTTACCGGAACCACAGCGACTGTTACGACAAGCAAGTCGCCGGAGGCTCATTTGCTGATCAACATTCTGAAAATATTTGATGGCGTCACGAAAGTCAGCATAGCGGGTTTGCCGCAGGCAGCAACCCCTGAACTGACTGCACCGCTGGCCAACAATTATACAACGATGTTCAGTCTGGATCACATCCATCCTACGTCCAGTGCTCATTGATGTTAATCGTGAAAAACAGTGAAATCAATTAAGAAAATATTGGAGCAAAAACGACTGATAAGGCCTGTTCTGGTCTTGTTGATCGGTGTGACTTGGATAGGCGTCATGTTGGGTGCATGCAAACCGGAAGAAAATAATCAGGAGCCGGAACCGTCCGGATCAACACCGCTGGCATGGAAAAAACCGGCAAATTTCCCGGATCCCGTTTATAACCTGACCAAGAATCCGTTGACAGAAGAAGGTGTTGCATTGGGCAAGTTTCTTTTTTACGACGGCATCCTTTCCAGCAACCAGATTATCGGATGCGGAACCTGTCATCAGCAGCAGTCTGCTTTTACGCATCATGGACATGAATTAAGTCACGGTGTCAACGACCAGCTTGGAAGACGCAACTCGCCTTCGATTCAAAACGTGGCCTGGAATCCGGCTTTCTTTTGGGATGGCGGCGTGTTTGATATGGATTTCGTCCCTTTCAACCCGATCGAAAACCCGGTAGAAATGGGTGAAACGGTAAACCATGTGCTTGAAAAACTGCGGAACACGCCTGATAAATCGGCAAAGGTGCAGGTAGATTATCCTAAAATGTTCAAGGCTGCATTTGGTACACCGGAGATCACCACGGAACGAATGATGAAGGCTTTGTCGCAGTTTATGACCACCATGGTTTCGGCCGAATCGCGTTACGACAAGTTTGCCCTGGGTGATGTTACCGCGCTTTCAACGGAAGAAAAAGAAGGGCTTAAACTGTTTCGGCAAAATTGCGGATCGTGTCATGAAGGTGAGCTGTTTACCAATTTCAGTTTCAGGAATAATGGTTTGGCACCCTTAAAGGCCGACGATCAGGGACGTTATGAAGTGACAAAAAGCGAAGCGGATAAGTACAAATTCAAAGTGCCGAGTCTTCGGAATATCAGTTTCACAGCGCCCTACATGCACGATGGTCGTTACAAAACGCTGGGTGAGGTCATGGAACATTACACCGATAAAGTAATAAATTCCGAAACGCTGGATCCATTGCTGAGAGCTGGCGGGAAGCCGGGGCTTAATCTCAGCGAAACTGAAAAAGAGAGCATTATAGCTTTTCTCAGAACGCTGAGTGACGACAACTTTATAAAAAATAAATCCTTTTCCGATCCCGGAATCGGCAACGCATTATAAATTTTTAACGATGAAAATACGCAGCTTTTTAATGACCCTGCTTTTGGCACCGCTTTTTTCGCAGGCCTGTGATATATGCGGGTGTGCAAACAGCGGATCCTATTTCGGACTTATGCCGCAATCCAACAAGTCGGTTATTGGTATCCGTTACAACCATCTGAATTTCACGACGCACCCTGCAAGCCAGGTTTTACGCACGGAAGAAAAATTTAACGTTACAGAACTTTACACACGGTTTTTCCCGATAAAACGGGTGCAGATCATGGCGTTTTTGCCGTATCGGATGGATCAGCAGATCACGACTTCCGGGACTAAAAAACAGAATGGTTTTGGCGACATGACCATCCTCATCAATTACAACATTCTGAATACGCTCATGGACCGGGAAAATTCTTCAAAATTCACGCATACGCTGATGGTCGGCGGGGGGATCAAACTTCCGACGGGGCGTTTCAAGTATGATGAAAATGATGTTTTGCAGGTTGCCAACGCCAATTTTCAGCCGGGCACCGGTAGCACGGATTTTATCTTGAACGCATTTTACACCGTCAATCTGGATCAGTGGGGACTGGGTTTCAATGTTTCAAGAAAATTCAATACGACCAACTCGCAGGAATATCATTTTGGAAATCAGTTGTATGGAACCATGGATTTGTACCGGTCTTTTAAAGTGGGAAAAATGACGTTGACGCCAGCCGTTGGCCTTTATGCGGAGCAATCTGCACGCGGGACAAAAAATGATGTGGTTTTGGATGAAACGGGTGGCAGGCAGTTAAACGGAACGGTAGGCTTGAATCTTTTCTCAAACCGCTGGACTCTGGGTATTAACGGCCAGAAACCCATTGCGCAGAAAAGTAATTCGGGGCATGTGGTCGCGAAGGAAAGGATACTGGTACAGGTTGGCTTTCTTTTTTAGAGATTTCAGAGCTCCTGAAATTTAATATACGACTTGGCTGCGGTGCTATATCAAAACCTGCTGTTTAGCCGTTTTTGAAAGTAACCGTTCGTGAGTAAATGTCTGATTTTTTATAACAGAATCTTATTTAGTTTTATAAATAGTATGAAAAAACTGGTGTATTTCTATCTTCTTTTGATGGTGGTTTCTTTGCTGGTCGTAGCTTGTAAAGATGACTCCGATGAAATAAAAGATCCCGGACTAGTGGCCGGAAAAGGCAAATTTCTGCTGCAATTTGACAACGTGGTGGGAAAGCAGGACCTTGTTCTTGATAACAAAACCTATACCAATAGTCTTGGCGAAAGTCTTACGATATCCCGGTTCAATTATTTTGTTTCCAACATCAAGCTTCTGCGTGAAGATGGACAAAGTTATACGATCCCACAGGATTCGAGTTATTTCAGAATTGTGGAGTCTGATCCGAAATCTCAGATTCTTTCACTGAACAACCTGCCTGATGGAAATTATTCGGGAATTGAATATATCATCGGAGTAGACAGTCTGCGCAGTGTTTCCGGGATCGAGAAAAGGGGAGGCGCTTTGGATCCGTCGGGTGAAATGTCTGGAGATGGTATGTACTGGGCCTGGAACTCGGGCTACATTTTTCTTAAACTGGAAGGCGCCTCGCCGCAATCGTCCGCTTCCAATGGCAAGTTTTATTACCATATCGGCTTGTTTGGAGGGTTTAACCAGAAAACGGTCAATAACATCAAAACGGTTAAAATTGATTTTGGAGGAAGCAGGGCCATTGTGAAAGGCGACAGTATTCCGAGCGTAAAATTGTATGCCGATGTGGAGAAGGTTTATAACGGTCCCAACCCGATCAGTTTTGATAAAAATCCGAGCATTATGGCTGATCCGGTTTTGTCGGTTGGAGTGGCCAATAATTACAAATCGATGTTTAGTTTTGGAGAGCTAAAACAGAATAGCCAGGCAAAGTAACCGGGCCAGTCGCTGAAATCATTTATGGATAAAACGTTTCATGTTGTTGTGAAGAGGATTTGCCTGCTTTTGAGCGTGTCATTAGTCATGTTGCTGATGGGGATAGCCTGCTCGGGATCGGGAGGAGGTACGGATAATCCTGATCCGGACCCTGAACCAACCGGGCCGACACCGCTGCAATGGGTGAAACCAAAACATTTTCCAGATCCGGTTTATGATCTCACCAAAAATCCTCTGACGGCCGAGGGCGTTTTACTGGGCAAGTTTTTGTTTTATGATGGCATCCTTTCCCGCACCAATATCATCGGATGCGGCACCTGTCATCAGCAGCAGTCTGCTTTCACGCATCATGGGCATGAACTTAGCCACGGTGTGGACGATAAGCTGGGCACACGAAATGCGCCTGCTGTTCAGAACCTTGCATGGAATACGTCATTTTTCTGGGATGGAAATGTGCATGGGCTGGATTCTGTTCCGCTCAATCCGATTCAGAATAAGGTGGAAATGGATGAAACCATGGACAATATTCTGGTGAAACTGAGGGCAACACCCAATCCAGCCTCCAAAGTGCAGGTGGATTATCCTAAAATGTTCAAGGCTGCGTATGGTACTACGGAAATTACTTCTGAAAAGGTAAGGAAAGCCTTGTCGCAGTTTATGATGACGATCGTTTCAGCCAATTCGAAATACGATTATTATGTGCTGGGTGACGCTGCTGCTTTCACGGCCGACGAAAAAGCAGGCATGGTACTTTTCAAACAGAAATGTTCCTCATGTCATAGCGGTGAATTATTTACCGATTTCAGCTTCCGGAATAATGGCCTGCCGCCGAAGAAGATAAATGATCAGGGACGTTACGCGATCACTAAAAACAACAGCGACCTGAACAAATTCAAGGTGCCAAGTTTGAGAAATGTTGCGCTTACCGCGCCCTACATGCACGATGGCCGGTTCGTTACTTTGGAGCAGGTACTTAATCACTATACCGATTCGATGCAGTCGTCGGAGACTTTGGACGATGTTTTCAAGCTGGCCGGCGGAAAAGTCGGGGTTAACCTGACGGCCTCAGAAAAGCAAAGTATTATTCTGTTCCTGCGGACATTAAGCGACGATCAGTTTATTCGTGATCCGGCGTTATCGGATCCGGGTGTTGGAAATGCCCTTTAATTAAAATCAATGCGCGTCTTTACAGCCTATTTGTTGTTGTTTTCGATAATGCTGCCAACGGTTAGCCCGTGGGGGACGATCGCGTATTTCCATTTAAACCGTGATTATATCGCAAAGGTACTTTGTGAAAATCGCCAGCGGCCCGAGCTGAAATGTAACGGTAAATGTTATCTGGCCCGAAAACTCAAAGAGCAGGAAGACAATAAGGACAAGGAGACAACAAGTCAGGTTCAAAATTTGCCTGTGTTGCAGCTTTTTAATCAGCCTGTCACCTTATTTAAATTTTCTCCCGATCTTTTGCACCTGAAAGAAAAGCCCGGTTTTTTCTATCAGCTCGCCGTTTATCTTTCTCCCGCATCGCGTTTACTGAGACCGCCCAGGGGCTAGGTTTTGCATCGATTTTCTGGTTTTACCACATCCCTTTATTCTTTCTGACGATCGGATTTATCACACATTTAGATAAATGTGTGAGGGGAAATCATGTGTAACCCGAACAGATTTCAACCAATCATCTTTCTGGATTTTAGTAAACAAAACATTTATGAAACGAATTTTCATTTTCGCTCTGGCGACTTTTATATTTTCCTCTTGTGATAGTAACGATGATGCATCGGACGTGGCACCTGTTACAAATTCAAAAACAAGTATCACTTTTGACGCCCGCGTTGGTTCTGCCGATTTTGCCCTAAACAAGGATTTTGTCATTGGCAGCCGGACCTACAACTTTTCAAAACTTCGGTATTGGGTCAGCAACGTCACATTGGTTGATGCAAAGGGCGCGGAATATCTCGTTCCCAATTCATATTACCTGATGGAGGAAGTGGGCGACCTGAACCTGTCCGGCACGATTGCAGATAAGCTTACCTATCCTGCCCGCAAAAGGGAGACCATCGAGGTCGGGGATATTCCGGCAGGGGAGTACAAAAGCATCAAATTCTCTATCGGTGTGGATGCCAGACACAACGATAATCTGAGCCTTACCGACGGCGAACTGACCATTGCCAATGGCATGAGCAATATTGCCTGGATGTGGCACACGAGTTATATTTTTACTTCGGTGGGTGGCACGGTGAAGGAGGGGACAACGGGTGGAGAATTTACGGCAGAAACAGGTTTGAACGCCAATTACAAAACGGTTTCTCTTGATTTTACAACACCTGTCAATTTTGCAACCACCAAAGGTGTGGTACTTAATCTGGATGTGACCCGTATTGTCGATGGGATTGATCTGATCAAAACCCCAAAAGTAAATGCCGCACAGGCCACGATCATGTCGGCTTTGGCAAATAACTATGGAACCAAGGCGCTCTCTTTCAGTGCGATTTCAAAATAAATTAGGCACTATTGAAAAACTTGGCTTTCCATATTGCTGGTTTAAGTTTTGTTCTGGCGGCTTGCCATGACAATCCGAAAGTTGAACCGGGATCTCAGCCTTATGGGTTTGAGGTCCCGGCCAATTTTCCTGTGCCGCAGGAAAATCCTGAAAACCCGATGACGAAAGAGGGGATTGCTTTGGGCAGATTGCTCTTTTACGATGTTCGGCTTTCTGGCAATAACAAAATTTCCTGCGCAAGCTGTCACGAGCCAAAGCTGGCTTTTAGTGACGGCAAAGCGCTGGGCAATGCCGGTGTTTCAGGAACAACGTTACATAGGCATGCCCCGGCACTCATCAATCTGGCGTGGGCAGGGAATGGTCTTTTTTGGGATGGAGGTTCCACAAATCTGGAATCTCAGGCATTTGGTCCGTTAACCGCCGCTGACGAAATGCATCAGGATTTATTTGAATTGATAGAAGAACTGAATATCGTTCCTGATTATGTAACGCGGTTTAAGGCTGCTTTCAATGAGAAAATTACCTCGCAAAATGTGGTGAAAGCGTTGGCACAGTTTCAGAGAAGCCTGGTTTCGGCCAGTTCCCGGTACGATAAATACCGGAGAAATGAGCCCGGAGGAAATTTATCGCCTCAGGAATTGGTTGGTTTGCAGCTGGTTCAGGAAAAATGTCAGGGCTGCCATGTCGGTGAGTTATTCACTGATCATGATTATCATAACAATGGTATTGATGCAGATTTTAGTAACGATGCCCTGGAAGGTATTTTTCAGGGAAGGTTCCGGGTTACTTATAAAACGGCTGATATTGGACGTTTTAAAACACCGACATTACGGAATGTTGCGCTCACCGCTCCCTACATGCACGATGGCAGGTTTGAGCGCCTGGAAGATGTGCTGGACCATTATTCAGAAGAAATTAAAACATCATCCACGCTGGATTTAAAACTGCCCGAAAAAGGGTTAAAGTTGAAAGCGGAAGAAAAAAAGGCGATCATAACATTTCTGAAAACACTGACAGATCAAGAATTTATCACCAACCCTGAATTCAGTCGCCCATAATCCTGTTGTTTATTTTATAGCCCGTTTCTATTTATTATTTACCATTACAATTAATATTCTACTATGAAGAAGTACATTTTAGCCGCCCTGACCATTTCGTTTTTATATGCCTGCAATGGTGCCGGTGAGAAAAAAGAGGGCCACGAAGGGCATGAGCATAACGATGAAAAAACACCTTTGGACGCCCAAACGCAGGAGATGCTGGCCATTCACGACAGCATTATGCCGCATATGGATCAGGTCATGAATTTGAAAAAACAGCTCGGCGATGATATTAAAACGACGGATAGTCTGATTAAGATCAAGTCGACAAGTTTGCTGACGGCACGGAAAGAGGAAGCGCAAAAATTACATGGACAACTGGACAGCGCGGATAAGGCGATGATGGGCTGGATGCATGAATTCAAATTTGATACGTTGAAATCGCTGGAGAAAACAGCGGCGGGTGCTTACGTCGCCGATCAAAAGAAAAAAATCGAAAATGTTAGGGTGCTCATGAATAAGGGTATTGCGGATGCGGCTCAGTTTGTTGAAAAAACGAAAAAGTGATATGAAAGTACCATGGATTTTGCGCATTGCGGTGCTATTAGCGATAAGTGCCGGCTGCCAGACTAAAAAGCTGGATTATTTCGGAGAACCCGAGGTAGTTAAAAAGGTGGTGGACGGGAAGGAAACCGAAGAGACGATTTATCCGACAATTCCTGACTTTTCGTTCACGAACCAGGATAAGCAGACGATTACCGAAAAAGATTTTAAGAACAAGGTTTATGTGGCTGACTTCTTTTTTGTGACTTGTCCTACCATCTGCCCGATTATGAAAAAAAATATGCTGACGGTTTACAAGGAATTTAAAGACAATCCGGATGTCAGAATTCTTTCGCATACCATCGATCCCGAACATGATACGCCGGAGATTTTGAAACAATATGCGACCGATTTGGGGATAGCGGGAAATACGTGGCAGTTTGTCACAGGTGATCGTGAGAGGATTTATGACATTGGCCAGAAACATTATATGGTGAGTGCGATGGAGGATTCAAGCCAGGCGGGCGGATATATCCATAGTGGTGCTTTTGTGCTGATCGATAAAGACAGGCATATCCGGGGTATGTACGACGGAACCACGCAGGAGGGGACAGACAAGCTGATCAAAGACCTGGGTGTTCTTTTAAAGGAATAAAAGAGGCTGTCTCAAAAGGGCAGTCTCTTTTTTTGCGTATATAGTGTTGTTTATTTTTTCAGAATTGATTATCTTTAGTTATAAGCAAATCAGGAAAAATGGGCCGCAGACAACCTAC
>NZ_JAVFVU010000037.1 GCF_030929615.1 Dyadobacter sp. LHD-138
CTTTAAAAAGTTAGAGGCAGTCCCGATGGACCACCCCTAAACAGGCTGACATAGTGCCGCCTAAAACATAAATTTATAAAAATAAATTAACAAGTGATTGGTTATTAACACAGAATCTCTAATCCAGATCTCAAACCTTGCAAGCAACCTTCGAGCGTAGTTTTTTTGATAAATTGTTTTTAAGCGAAACGCTTACAAACGTTTTCCCTGAATCCGGAATGCATTCAAAATTGCCAGCAGCGCCACCCCGACATCGGCGAATACCGCTTCCCAAAGCG
Organism: Dyadobacter sp. LHD-138; assembly: GCF_030929615.1. Classification (GTDB taxonomy): domain Bacteria; phylum Bacteroidota; class Bacteroidia; order Cytophagales; family Spirosomataceae; genus Dyadobacter. The sequence goes on from NZ_JAVFVU010000037.1 coordinate 279, forward strand.
TAGCAATTCCCCCGGCGCCAAGTATCATGACGAGGATTTTAATACCCATAGCCAGGCCAATGTTTTGATAAACAATCGATTTGGTTATTTTTCCTGCTTTGATTGCCGAAACGATTTTCGAAGGCTGGTCGTTCTGGATCACGATATCCGCGGTTTCAATGGCTGCATCAGAGCCCAGTCCTCCCATGGCCATCCCCACATCCGCCAGCGCGATCACAGGTGCGTCATTAACACCGTCACCGACAAATACAATTTTCTTACCCTGATCTTTTAATTCCTGGACAATTCTCACCTTATCCTCGGGCAGCAAATCACCGTAACTTTTGTCGATCGAAAGTTGGGCAGCAACGGCAGCAGTCACGGCCTGTTTGTCTCCTGAAAGCATGATGGTTTCGATGCCCAGCGCTTTCAGGTCTTTTATCGTTTGTGTCGAATCTTCTTTGATTTCATCTGCGATGGTGAGATACCCGGCATACTGGTTATCCACAGCTACGAGAACAATCGTTTCGATAATTTTTTCCAGTGTTTCGGGATAGAGGACTGAAAACTTCTGCATCAGTTTGGCATTGCCGGCAAGTACTATTTTGCTTTCGACTACTCCTTTTAGTCCTAATCCTGCATATTCTACCACATCCACAGGTTTTACCAGTAAGCTGTGATCCGTATATTGCACAACGGCTTTGGCTACCGGGTGGGTGGAATAACTTTCCAGAGAAGCCGCAAAAGTCAGGAACTGCTCACGGTCAAGATTTGTCTCAACTTTTTGCACCTTAAAAACGCCTTTGGTTAGCGTCCCTGTTTTATCAGAAACAACCGTATTGATATTGGTAACAACGTCCAGAAAATTGGAGCCTTTTACCAGAATTCCGTTTCTTGAGGCGAGTCCAATACCGCCAAAATATCCCAGCGGAATCGAAATTGTCAGCGCACAGGGACAGGCAATCACCAGAAAGACCATACCACGGTATAGCCATTGCTGGAAGTCGTAATTTTGGACGAAGAAATAGGGGATAAGGATGATGAGCAGTGCCAGACCAAAGACAATTGGGGTGTATATTTTTGCTAACCGGCTGACTAGTAGTTGTGTAGGGGCCTTTCTTGCTGTGGCTTCCTGAACCATCTCCAATATACGTGATAGCTTGGAGTCTTTGAAGAGTGACTTAACCTCAATTTCGACGGTTTTTTCGTCATTGATCATACCGGCCAAAATCGATTCGTCCCTGGTTTTGACACTTGGTTTTGACTCACCCGTAAGCGCAGCGGTGTTAAATGTCCCGGAATCCGAAACCATAATGCCATCCAAAGCCACCTTTTCACCGGCTTTGACCAGTATCCTTTCACCGGGTAACACGTCCAGGGGAGAAACGACAATATTTTTGTGATCGCGGATTACCGTGACTGCCTCGGGGCGAATGTCTAAAAGTGCTTTAATGGAACGTTTCGATTTGCTGACAGCCAGATCCTGAATCAATTCGCCAATTTCGTAAAAGATCATCACGGCAACACCTTCGCTGAATTCACCGATGTAGAAAGCACCAAAAGTGGCAATCGTCATTAAGGTAAATTCATTAAACAAATCCCCGCGACCAATACGTTGAAAAGCCCTGATCACCGTTTTGTAGCCTGCCAGAAGATAGGCGGAAAGCATAAGTGCAATTTCCACATAACGATTGATCTCAATATGCAGGACAAAGCTGCTTATCAGAAAAACCGCCAGTATGAGCAAGCTTAGCCATAAAGTCCAGCGACTTTGAAGTAATCCGGTTTGATCACCTCCGTGGTCGTGATCATGGTCGTGCTCATGATCACCATGGTCATGGCTATGGCTGGAAGCATGTTTATGCGTATGGTTGTGGGGTGCAGCAACGTCGGAACCGCAGCAGCTGTCTCCCTCTTGGACGGGTTTAAGATTACTTTCGTTTTTCATGTGCAGGATTAAAAATCGGAATGATTTAAATGTCAATCTGATTTTTAGTTTAATGTTGATAACTTCAATTGGTTAACGCCTGACAAAGATAACGGGTAAATGCGTGCAACAGGGTTACATGTGCTGAAAATCAAGTAGTTGCACTATTGTTGCAATGTTTTTCTGCGCCTGAAATTGGCTTTAAAAATTTAATGCAGAGCGGGTTAAACTTGCCGACGGATTGTTGACCTCGCTGATTTTTTTTTAAAAGCAGTTTTTCAGATTGTTCAATTCAATACATTTCAGCAACGAGTGCTCCGAGTTTTTTCAGACTTTTATCAATCGTTTCATCGTAAGGTGCGCCAAAACTGATCCTTATGTAATGGGTAAAACGGCCGTCGGTGCTGAAAATCTGCCCGGGCGCTATACTAACCTTTTCTTTGATAGCTTTTTCGAATAGCACAAACGCGTCAATTTTCGGGTTCATTTCAATCCATAAAACATAACCTCCCTGCGGTCTGCTCACTTTGGTGTCTTTGGGGAAATAATCGGAAACGGCCTGGGTGTAACGAAGGCATTGTGTGTGCAGGGCTTTTCTAAGCTTGCGCATGTGCAGATCATAGCGTCCGGTTTCAAAAAAGAGAGCAATCGCCGCTTGTGTGGGTGTTGCCGAAGAAACCGTGTGATTCAGTTTCAGACTGATCACCTTGTCGATAAACTTGCCCGGAATGCACCAGCCCACACGATATCCCGGCGCCAGCGTTTTGGATACCGACGAACATAACATCACCAATCCTTCCTTATCATAACTTTTACAGGTTTTCGGACGGTTTTTGCCAAAATACATTTCGCCGTAAATGTCGTCTTCGATCAGCGGAATCTGCTGTTTTGCTAACAGTTCGACCAGTTGTTTTTTTCGCTGATCGGGCATCAGACCGCCAGCGGGGTTGCAGAAATTGGGTACAAACAGGCAGGCTTTTACCGGAATCGTTTCCAGCGCTTTTTCAAGATACGCAATATTAATACCCGTTTCCGGCTCGGCTGGGATTTCCAGCACTTTTAATCCCAGACTTTTCATCACGTTAAAAATTCCAAAATACGTCGGACTCTCAATCGCGACCGTATCGCCGGGTTCTGTCACCGCCTGCAAACAAAATATCAGCGCCTCCATGCACCCCTGCGTCGTCACAACGTCGTCCTCCCTGATATTCCCATTCCAGTTAAAGGCGTGCTTCGCGATCTGTTTTCTCAGGATCGGGTTGCCCTGGATTTCTTCATAACCGGTACAGCTGTTCGGACTCCGCCGTATCGCTTCCATCATCGCTTTATTGAGTTTGGCTTCTGGTATCAGTGCTCCCGAAGGCGTAGCTCTCGACAACTTTACGATTCCCTCCTGGTTGATGGACTTGTAGACAACCCTTAACATGTCATCGACACTTGCCTTAACAGGAACAAAATCAGATTTAAGCGCTTGCGGTGTCTTTGGATATTGAGAAGGACTGAAACGGACGAAATACCCGGATTTGGGCCGTGCTTCGATCAGCCCTTTGTTTTCAAGTTCGATATAAGCTTTGTAGGCCGTACTGATGCTGATGCCCTGTTCTTTACTCAGCGCACGCAGCGATAACAGTTTGTCTCCCGTTTTTAGTATATTGTTTTCAATCTGGTTTTCAAGCCGTTCTGCAACGACGGTGTAAAGAAAATCCTCTTTGGTAAATGTATCCTGCATGGGTTCTTGAATTTCAGTATAGCAGAGTAAAGTTATCTGTTATGCTGATAATTTAAAAAAGTGAATCTGTTTTTAAACTAAAAAATGCAGAATTTTTGCAAAATCATTTATCACCGGTTTTGAAGGATATCACATGAATTCACATTTTAAAGCTTATGCAGCACTGGTCTTGGTTTGTTTTTTCTGGGGAACAACCTATTTGGTCGCCAGGATCGGCGTGGCTGGTTTTCCGGCTTTTATGTTTATGGGGATCAGAAATACAACAGCCGGAAGTTTACTTTTGGGTTTTCTGTTTCTAACCAGACAGCGGGCGCAATTGAACTGGCGCGATGCTGGTTTACAGGTGGTGCCTGGTTTATGCATGATCACGTTTGGGACCGGCATTGTTGGCTGGTCAGTGAAGTTTATCCCAAGCGGACTGGCGGCCCTGATCTGTTCGATGATACCTATTTTCACGATTATCCTGAATCTAACGTTTAAAAAGAACGAAAGGGTCAACGGGCAGATTTTGGGGGGTATGCTGCTCGGTTTTTGCGGTGTAGCCCTGATTTTTGGTGATAATCTGGAATTTGTTCACGATGCCAATGGGCTGAAAGGCATTATCGTCGCGCTGGTTTCCTGTATTTTCTGGTGTCTTGGCGGCATGTATACCCAAACGTACCGGTCGGGGTCGGACGCTTTTTTCAATGCCGGCGTACAAATGTTAACGGGTGGTTTAGGACTTTTGGGGTTAAGTATCCTGAATGAAGATTGGCATAATATTCCTGAAATGAATAACACCTCTTTTCTGGCATTGCTTTACCTGATTATTTTCGGCTCAATTCTGGCTTTTGCTTCTTATCTGTACGCGATGTCGAAACTGCCGGCCGGGCTGGTTTCAGTGTATGCCTATATCAATCCTTTGGTAGCCATTTTACTTGGATTTATTATTTTAAATGAAAAGTTAACCTGGTTTACAGCAGCAGCGTTTATTGTGACCATGGGCGGCGTTTTTCTGGTGAAATCCGGTTACGTTTTACAACAACGAAAATTACAAAAAGAACTATAAAAATGGAGATTTCAGTATTCGATTTTCTTTATACACGGGACCTGAAAAAGTTAAAAAACGAGACCATGGCCTATACATCGGAGGATTCACTTTGGGTGAAAATTCCGGGGACAATCAATTCCGGCGGTAATATCTGCCAGCATCTGATCGGGAATTTGAGGACTTATATCGGACTGCCTATTGGCGGGTATCCCTATGTCCGGGACCGGGATGCAGAATTTTCGGCAAGGCTTTTTTCACAGGAAGAATTGGTAAACGAATTGGATGTATTATTGGAAATCATTCCCGATTCGATCCGGCAGTTGTCTGACGGTAGATTGTCGGATGAATATCCGCACGATATTTTGACGATCAACGCAACTTACGCATTTGGCTATGCACCTTGCCTGGCACACGGGACAGATTAATTATCACCGCAGAATTGTAAATGCTGGGTGAGCAATAATAAATTATCAACGCTAAATAGAACTGTTATGGTCAACGCCAAAGAATTTTCAGAGGAATGGATTAGCGCCTGGAATAGTCAGGAAATCGACAAAATCATGAAACATTATGCCGAAGATATCGAGTTTTATTCGCCCGTCATTCAGAATCTGGGTGTGAATCAGGAAGGTGTTTTAAAAAACAAGACCGAATTGAGAAGTTATTTCGAAAAGGCGTTGGCGCTGTATCCCGATTTGTTTTTCGACCTGCATGAGGTGTTGTCGGGGACAAATTCCGTGATTTGTATTACACAAGCATCAATAAAAAAAAGTCGGCCGAGTTCATGCAGTTTGATGAGGCAGGAAAAATAAATTTTGTAAGAGCGCATTATAATTAGGGGAATGAACGACGCATTAAAAACGGATCTGGATGATATTGCTTTAATCCTGGAAGAAATCAAAAGAAGCAGCGTTGACTATCTGAATGAAATTAATGAAATCCCGACCACGCGGATTGATCAGCAAGTGGAGCCCGCCACGCTGCATGAAGCCGGGCTTGGTACATCTAAAACACTGGCATTATTCAACGATAATCGCAGGAAATTAATGGTGTCAAGCGCAGGGCCGCGTTATTGGGGATTCGTGGTAGGCGGGGTTACTCCCGCGGCCCTGGCTGGTGACTGGCTAACGCCGGTTTTTGACCAAAATACGCAGAGCACACAGGGCAACGGCGACATCTCGGCGATTGTAGAGTTAGAAACGATTCGTCTGATGGCGCAGCTGTTAGGACTTCCTGATACTTTCCACGGTGGATTTGTAACGGGCGCAACGATGTCGAATTTCTCATGTCTGGCGGTGGGGCGGCAATGGGCGGGTATGCAGTTGGGTAAAGATATTGCAAGAGACGGCATGGACAAGGAAATTGTCGTTTTAGCCGCCACGCCGCATTCTTCGGTGATTAAATCGTTGTCAATGCTGGGTTTTGGCAGTAATAACATCGTTGCAGTCAATAACCTTTCGGGACGTGAAGCCATTGATCTGTATGACTTGGAACAAAAACTGATCGATCTGCAAGGTAGATCAGTCATTTTGAATTGTAGTGCCGGCACGGTGAATACGGTTGATTTTGATGATCTGGCTGCCATTTCGTCGCTGAAAAAGAAGTATAAATTCTGGATGCACGTGGATGCGGCTTTTGGCGGTTTTGCTGCCTGTTCTGAACATTATAAACATTTGGTGTCGGGCTGGGAATTTGCCGACAGTATTACAATCGATTGCCATAAGTGGATGAATCTTCCGTACGACAGCGCCGTTTTTCTCGTGCAAAAGGCGCATCAGAAGTTGCAGGTGCAAACTTTCCAGAATTCGAACGCGCCTTATCTGGGAAATCCGGATGAAAATTTTTCATACCTGAACTTCCTCCCTGAAAATTCTAGAAGATTTCGGGCATTGCCCGCCTGGTTCAGTCTGATGGCTTACGGTAAAGCCGGTTTCAGATGGATTGTCGAAAACAATATCGATTGTGCGCAGCAATTTGGCCGTTATCTGGCTGACAGCGCTGAATTTGAACTGACTGCGCCGGTGCGTTTAAATGTCGTTTGTTTCAGGTTAAACGAGAAAGAGAAAACAGCCCGATTTTTAGATGTTTACAATAAACGCGGAAAGGTATTTATGACAGCCACGGTTTTAAACGGCGAAATGTGTATCCGTACCGCTTTTGTAAATTACAGGACATCTGATAAAGATATTGCCATTCGGGAACTGGAAGAAACTTTAAAACTGCTGTAACCCTTTATTGGATTTTGGTAAAATATCCGTGAACATCGCAACGCTTTTTTGTAATTTAGTGTCTGTTAAGAAAGACCTTCAAAAAAGTAACACACATGCTAAGACGTTCTTCGATATTACTGCTCATTTTTTGTTCCCAGCTGGTGCATTGCCGGCAGGCGAAGTCGTATGTCAGAACGCATGAGCTTCCCAATTACGATAAAAACAGTATTAATCACATTCTTTTTCTGGATTTTCAAATCACACGGGAGAAAGAAAACGGGGCAGTAAAAGCGGAACTTATCAACGCCATTGCGGGAAACGGAAAAATGAAAGATTTGGGATCGGGCAGGGGTCATCCCGATCAGATCAAAGCGGTTCATTATTTCAGTGATCGGAGAACGCCGGTAGAAATGTTTTATGAGCACCCGTTATCTAGAACGGTCGAGGTTTTTAGTCAGGATGGTAACTTAGGTAAAAGCACGCATACGGCCCGCCAGGGAACTCTTTCCATCCGTTTTCAGGAGGATCAGGCCCGGGAGAAAATAGAATTGTACAGCGTTACTCCTGATCAGGGAGCAGTGAAAATTTATAGCCTGCTGGTAAAAAAATGAAGACATCTTTTACCGCAATAACAGCTTTGTTGCTTGTAAGCATTGGCGCATTGGCTCAGAAATTTCCTGTGGATACCATTTACAAAGCCGGGTCAATTGACAACCGGGTCAATATCGTGATCCTCGGTGACGGTTTTACGCAGGGGGAGCTCCCCAAGTTTTTAAATGAATCGAAAAAATTTGCGGATTTCTTCCTGAGTTATTCTCCGTATAATCGTTACAGGAATTATTTCAATATTTTTTCAATCGGTACGCCGTCGAAGGAAAGTGGAATCACCAATCCGGGAACCGCTTTCGATGCTTATTCCGACCAGCCGGTGGAAGCGAAAGATACTTATTTTGGTGCGTCATTCGGGAACAGTGTGCATCGTTTGGTAACCATTAGCAATTACACCGTATTATCAAATTTACTTGCCGTGAATTTACCTTCCTATGATCTCGTCGTGGTGTTGGTCAATTCTCCCTGGTATGGCGGTTCGGGCGGCTCTTTTGCGGTGCATACCTTACATGAACAGGCCAATAAAATCGGTGTTCATGAAATAGGACATACCTTAACGCATTTGAATGATGAGTACTGGGCAGGTTCGGGATACGGCTGGGAAGCGCCCAATATGACTGCCAATAGCAATATCGCTACGATAAAATGGAGAAACTGGCTTAACACTCCCGACATCGGTGTATTCAGGCATGGTAATGGTGAAGCGTCAAACTGGTATAAACCAACAGCTACGAATTGCCTGATGGAGGTATTGCATAGGGAATTTTGTAAGGTTTGCAGGGAAGCTACCGCAGAGAGGATTTTGGAGTTGGTCAATCCTGTGGAGCAGTTTAGCCCGGACAATGCAGAAGCGGTGGTGATGCATGAAAAAGGCATGTCTTTTGCGGTCAGGTTATTGGCACCGGTCCCAAATTCGTTGATGGTCGAATGGAGCCTGGGCGGGAAGCCGCTTGACGTAAAAACGGATCATGTCGATATTCCTTCTGCTGCATTAACGACCCGGATTACGGATTTAACGGCTTCGATATTTGATTCAACTTTGATCAGCAGGCAGGACGACAGGAAGGTCAGGCGGACGAAAACGGTTACATGGAAACTGGAACGAAAAGATATTCCGATGAATTTTCATATCGTTGCCGCAAAGGATACGCTTTGCGCAGGTGAAAGTACCACCCTTACGGCGCAGGGCTGTTTGGGTACATTAAACTGGTCAACTGGGGAAAGTACTCAGGTTATTACGGCCACGCCGGGATTGTCCACTGATTTTACGGTCAGCTGTTATGAGCGCGGGACGGATAATATACATCCCGCCGGGATCACGATCGTTGTAAGTCCGCTGCCCATCGTTTCAGCTTCAAATACCGGACCGTATTTCAAAGGTGCGCAGATAGAGCTGAAAGCCAACGCTACGGACAGTTATGATTGGACGGGACCGGATAATTTTAAATCGGTTTTACAAAACCCGGTTATTAAAAACGCCGACACGGTTAATCGGGGAATTTATACCGTGACCACAAGAAATTGGGCCGGTTGCGTGGCGTCAGCGTCTACCCAGGTCATTATTGACGCGCTGCCGGTTGCCGACAATGATCTGCATAGTTCCGTTCAGGTATTTCCCAATCCGGCAAAGGGGCGTATTTTTATTAAAGTAAAGCCAACAGGACCGTCAAATTTTATCTTGTATGATGTGGCAGGAAGGGAGTTGCTGAGGAAGACTTTTGTGCAGGCAACAGAAATTAACCTGCACAAATTGGAGTCAGGCATTTATGTATACAGTCTGTCGAACGGGAAAAATGAAACTGCTGGAAAACTATTGCTGGAATAAGTTTCCAGCAATAGTGATGGGTTTATCAGCCTACCAGTGACTTGGGTTTTCGTCCTACTTTCGTCTTGTTACGGATCTTGTCCGGACGTGGGCGGATTTCTGCTGAGTCGAAGTAGCGGGTAAGCGCTTCGAGAATAATGTCTTTCTGCGTCAATCCCTCCCAATAACCGTAGTCCTTCATTTTTTCCAGAAGAACATAGTCACAGTCAAATGTGACTTTAGTGGGAGCGGAATTACTTTCAGTTAGTGATGAATTTACTTCAAAATCGTCGTTGATGTCAGAGACAATGGGAAGAGGTGCAAAATCAAATTTCCTGTCCTTTGCCATATTTTAATTGTTTATACGTTCAAGAATTTCCTTGGTTAACTTATAATAATCTTCGGCTCCGTTGCTGCTTGGGGCATAGTCGAAGATATTAGTTCCGCCCGCCTGCGCTTCAGACAAAGCAATATTGTCACGAATATAGCTATTCATAAATACGTCACCAAGTTGCTCCTTCGTGGCGCTGATAAGTTCGTGACTGATTTTCTTTCTGATTTTTGGATTATACCGTGTTGCAAACACGCCGCCAAGGTTTGTTGTCGGGCTGATTTTTTTTATCTCGGCTGAATAAACCAGGAAGTTGCGGAGCCCTTCATAACTTAAAAATTCTGCCTGAAGCGGAACATAATACTGATGACAGGAAACCAGCGCCATTCGGGTGTTCCCGTTCAGTGCAGGAGGGCAGTCGATGATCACAAAGTCATAACGATCCTTAACCTTTTCCAGTGCTATTTTTAAATTGAACGGAAATATCGGAGCAGATTTGATGGTATCTTCCTTGTGGCTCATTTCAGCCGATCCCGGTAAGATATCTACTTCGCCTACTTTGTTCACGATCTCGTCAAAAGTGTATTCGCCGGTAATAAATGAACCGCTGTCTTTTTTTAAACCACTGTGTGTAATCCCAAAACTTTTTGTCAAACTGGCCTGCGCGTCCAGGTCAATGACCAACACACGGGCATTAGCAAATTTAGCAAGACCCGCTGCAATACTCTGTGCGGAAGTCGTCTTTCCAACACCACCTTTGTTGTTAACAATACTGATGATTTTCATTTAAAAGTATTATATGTATTAAAAGTTAAGAATTAATGATTTGTTTTCTCTGTAAATAAAGGTAAAATATTGATAGAACTAATCATTATAAATAAAAAGTCTTTAAAGTTTTAAATAATTAAAAAGTATAAAAAATATAATAAGTAACAAATGTATTTTCGATTATTGATTTGTAGTTTACTGATAAATAGTCAATTATGATTTTGTTTGTATTGGCTAAAAACAAAAAACACCTCCGAAGTGAAGGTGTTTTAAGGAAAATATTTTTCAGAAATTAGCTCTTTGCGTTTTGCCAGTACCACTTTCTCATGATCCTGACAAAAAGTAAGGTGACAAGAATCCGGATAAGTTGTACAGACATTTTGATTAATGCATTCATACGATCACAATCTTAGCTTATACCGTTTCCCTGGTTTCTGGCACAGCAGTTACAACAGCAACTGGTTTGGTCAGGATATATTTATGCAGGTTATACATTAAAAAAATGGTAAGGAAAACGGCAAGCACCACAACATTTCCCAAAGTGTCGTAGTTGTCAAGGTATCCCGAACTTGTTTCTTTGACGATAAGTCCGGCAATAATGGAGGCAACTCCACCGGCAATTTGCTGCACGGATGCATTGACACCCATGAACCCGCCGCGATCCCTCGGTTCAGGAACAGCCGTCATCAGGGCGCTGGCAGAAATCATTCGTCCCGTTATACCTACAAACAATAATACATTCAGGATCATGATTGCCCAAAGCGGGGTAACGCCAAGATTGCAATAAATGAGGGTCATGATCGACGTGATGACGGAACCAGCGATGAACATTTTAAACTTCCCGATCTGATCGCTGAGTTTTCCCAGCATAGGACTTGTAAACAGCATGCAAACGCCAGTGACCATGTACAGATAGGGTAACTGGGTGATATCGATACCGAGGTTGTGTACACCATAAGCACTGCCGAAGGGCATCAGCATAAAACCGCCTGTTGCCAGGAGGGTCGTTGCCGCAAAGGCTTTCAGGTAGTTTGGATTGGAGAATATTGCTTTTAAATGCTGAAAAGCATTGGCCTTGTTTTGCAGCTTTAAGTGTGCGTCGATCGGTTTCATGTACATGAAAATGACAACCGCAACGACAATGCTCAGTCCCACAATCATCTGAAACGGTGCGTGCCAGTTATACAAATTGGCCAGGAATAATCCGAGCGGAATGCCAAAAACCTGACTGCTGGCAAGAGCCATCTGTACAAATCCCATCACGCGCCCGCGAAACTGGATGGCAAATAAATCGGTGATAATGGCGAAACTGATCGAGCTCATAACCCCGCCAAAGATACCGGTGACGACTCGGGCCATAAGCAAAAATTCATAGTCGGGCGCGATACCGCAGAGCAAGGTGCCGAAAATGAAACCTGCGTAAAAGAAAAGCAGTATCTTCTTTCTGTCGAACTTGTCGGCGAATCCGGCTGCCAGTAATCCGGCGGCGCCGGCACTGAACGCATAAGCGGAAACGACCAGAGCAAACTGCGCGGTTGTGATGGAAAGTTCTTTCAACAGAATGGCTCCCAAAGGCGAGAGAACCATGAAATCCAAAATAACGGTAAATTGAACTATTGCAAGAATGGCAATAATGAATTTTTGGTAACCTGTAAATGTGTTTGGCGAAGTTTCTGGCATACATCTGATTTTAGAATATTTAATCAATAAGTTCTTCGCAATGGAATCCCTGGGTTGTAAGAATTGCTATCACGTGATCCGTGTGTGGGACATGCGATTCAACCCGAAGTACATTATCTATATCTGTTAGGTCGACATTCCATTTTATGATCATGCTTTCGGCATTTAAAACCGGTTCGATTCGTTTCATATCCCTGAAATGAAGATTTGTTTTAAATACAAGCACATGTTTATTATCCTGATATTGCGTTTCCATGACTGATGAGTTTAAAAATTAATGAAGATTATTAACGTTTAACCGGACGACGTATGAGGAGGCATATTACTTTAAACAAGTTGATAATATTCAGGGTTTTAGTGCTTTTAGTACCAATGACAGCGCCTGGTCGATTCTTTCCTCGTTGAATACAAACGGTGCCCTGCCCGGCATACTCGTTTTGGAAATGTGAAATTTGACCAGCTGATATAGCGGAGCAAAAGCAATGGACCAATAGATTTCAACAGGCAGCGGGATCAGTTCTTTTCTTTCAATCGCCGTATGGACAAACGTGGACATGGCATCTAAAAACCTTCGATCCATCACGGAGCGGTCGATCAATGGTGAATGTTTGACCTGTTCCATGAAAGTCATGCTGTAAGGATTTTTCAGGCAATACTGTAATCTGTTGCGCCACTGAACTTTCAAACCAATATCAAAATGACTTTCGGGATCAAAGTTTACCAAAGTAGCTTCCGCCATCTTCTTCGTTTCCTCGGTATACAATGACTGGATTAAATCTTCCCTGTCTTTGAAATAAATGTATATCGTGGCTACCGACACGCCTGATGCCTTGGCAAGCTTGTGCATGCTCAGGCCATCAAAGCCCTGATGGACAATCATTTCAATCGCTTTTTCTCTGATTATTATCTCCTTATTGATGTCTCTTTTTCTCATAGTGGATACAAATATAAATGAACGTTCGTTCTTTTATAAAATATATCGAAAATATTTTTGCACCGGGCCGAAAGCGATCCAATGCACCATAAAAGAGTTGGAAGAAAAAGCCTAGTAAGTCACCAGCTGTTTAAGGTGGTGTTCAAGATGGGTAACGTAGTCGTGAATGTAAAAATGCAGCGGGAATTTTCGTCCGTCACCGCCGACACCCTTTAATCGCAGATTTTCCTCTGGAATAAATTTAATACATTCTGCAAGATGGCGATTATAGGATGTCCAGAACCTGATGAGATGGTCGGTATCCATATCCTTGTAGTGACTTAGGTCGACCCATTGGTTCTGATTGTAGAAAATAATGGGTTCGTTTTCGTATTGAATCCTGATGAAACGCTGGTGATTGTTGGCGGCACTATCGATCAGGTGGCCAAGAATTTGTTTTTTATTCCACTTTTCGGGAGAAGGTTGAAATACAAACTCAGACTCTGAAATTTTTTCCAGGCGTGGAGGAATGATGTCACATAAATGGCGAAGCCTTTCGAGTGATTCCGTTACGATGATCATTGTGTGATATTCGTTATAATGAAATTTTCGACGACTTTTTTATTGTAACCTTTATATCCGCCCTGGAAATCCCGTCCGGCTATGGCTATGAAATCAGCCATGCGCTGGGAATTAAGCTGCGATAAAAGCGATTCGTATTCGCCGTCGTATTTGATGAAATAACCCGAATAGACGGTGCAGTCTGGATTGTCATACAATACAAAATTCGGGAAACGGTTCATAGGCGAGAAAATGATCTTTCTGCCAAATGACGAATCCAGCCCCTGTGCGCGACCAAAAGCGTACCAGCCAACCGGGTTTATTTTTCCATTGTCCCGTTTCAAAAGTTCTGACTTTACACTTTTCAGATACCTGTACGCGTTTGGATATTTAGCACTGAGTTCTTTTTCAGGGATGATTTTGTGTTTCCCGGATTCATCTTTTTCATAGGGGAAAAGGATGTATTCGGTAATTGGATCTGTGGATTTTTTTAATTTTGACCCCTTGACAACCGGTTTCAAAATACTCTTTTCAAGCTTGCTGACTATTCCTTTTTTGCTTAATGCGTCCACATGCTTACCGTTTTCTCCGAGAATTTTGAAAAGGAACAAATTGTCGGAGAGTGTCGTAATCCCTACGGAAATCTGGCATAGTTCGCCAAGGACAATACCATCGGGCACCGAAGTTTTGGAAATCGATAAGTGCCATTGCCCGTCCGCTTCGAGTTCAGAAAACGGAATGTCCCTGCCCCCGTACTGGAACTCATAATCGCTGAGTTCATAGTGAAACGTGTTTGATGGCTGCTTTCCAAATAGGGTTATAGCGGCATAAGTGCCGGTATTTCCAAAAATACGTACCGAACGATAATTGGTAATCCGGACCAGATTCTTGTTCTCGACAAAATAAGTGCGCAGCGGTTTTCCGGCCTCTGAACTGAGAAAGGAATTGGGTGTTATAAGTCCGCATATGCCGTTTTTAGCTAGCAAACAACCTGCGAGCTGGAAAAATGCGACATAGGCATCCGTAGAACCGGAAAAGCAAAAGGAATATTTTTTCTGAACAAAATGGCGCTGGGACGCGGGAAGGTTCTGTATCCTGATGTAAGGCGGGTTTCCGATAATGAGATCAAACCTTTCATCGCTATCTATTTGTTCGAGCGCGTCCAGGTGGCGGAGCTGCCAGTTTATTTCCAGTCCGTACGGCGAAACCAGCTCGTTGAGATTATGCCTGCAAAAATTTATGGCCTGTTCGTCAATATCCCAGCCATTTATATTTTCAAGATTTTGTTTTAAATCTTCGGGTGCGGAATTGTCGATAATGTATTGGGCGATCGCGATCAGGAAACGGCCATCGCCGCACGCCGGATCCAAAATCGTCTGTCTACCGAAATCCATTTGATGAAAACCGGTGTCTTGCAGGATTTTTTCTACAATATGGAGCGGCGTGTATACCTGTCCGAGTAATTTTTTTTTGTCGTAAGTGCGGGTTTGAGATGCCATTAACTGCTAGTAATCAATTCCATTTTTCTTGCCCAGAACTTTTTTAACAAAATTACCCCGGGGGTATCGGTAAATTTTTATCCTATTTATTTGCCTTAAAGGTAATAATATTTGAAGTGGCGAAATAATTACATTTTTTCTAAAAAGCTAATTTGAATTTGTTTTAAGTAATCAAATGACAGAGCCTATATCCTTCCGCACGCCGGACATGATCCGTTACAACCGGTGAATCAATATCTTGCAGTAAAATTTCATACGTGTCTTCGTAGAAGGTAAAAGAGGTTTGATCATGCCGGATTCGTTTTGTTCCTGCTTTGTAAAGCTGTCCAGCTTCCCCTTTTTCCAAAGCCAGTTTATCCAAAAAGCCGATCAGCGAAGCGATCGTGCCCCGCGTTTCAGACTGATGAAACGATATACAGAAATAGTGAGATGTTTTTGAGCCGGTTTTGCGCAGCTGATGAGCGGGAATATTCAGAACAAAATCGGCAGCCAAATTGCCGGAGCGTCTTTTCATGGATTTGATATCGACCGAAAAAGATTCGTTTTCTGATTTGATCTGAAAATCCTGGCCCCAGTCCTGCCCGTCGACGGCGCCAAAAGATTTGAGCGGGCGCGGCAGGTGATAAAGGTCCGCGAAAATAACTTCACCGAGTGTTCCTGTGTAACGGAGCATTCTGGTCTGGGATAACCGGTCGGCGTGGTGGTCCCAGATATTGGCGACCGGATGGTTTTTGAGGGAATACTCAACCAGCTGACGCGCATATTGCTTCTGTTCGTCAGTGACTGAGATTTGTATGTAAAAGCGATTGTTCAAAACAGTTTGCTCCACGCAAATCTAATGAGCAGTAAAGTGCCGACAAAACCAACGACGATATAGACGAAAGGTACGTAGGTGAACGCAACCAGATGTATTCTGTCGAGAAACCACATCGCGCCAATAAGTGCGGTGATCAACGTTAAAAATCCGGATAGTTTTCCGAAACCCGGTATGACCGAAAAAGGGATTTTTTGTTTGATGATCATCAATGTGAGCGCCATTGAAACTACAGGCAGAAACTGCATGATGATATTGGCTTGCCAGATACTTTGTCTTTCAAACAGGAAAAGATAAATATTAAGTGTGACTGCAAAAATCCCGGGTATACAAACCGCGTAAACGAGTACCGCATAAACAATACCCCAGAATTGTACATCCCGGCTTCCGTTCGCAAGCTGTCCGACGAGCCATGCAATAACGGGCAGGAGGATAAAGTACGAAGCCAGCGGCCAGTAATTGGAAGAAACCTGTTCAAATAAATCGCGAAGTGTCATGTATATTTTAAAAACGAAAAGGGAGCAATGGGGCAGGGGACAACCCTTTTCTCCATTCCTCCCTTCACTTTATTGTGATAATTTTTATAAAGTTAATAAGAAACCAATTGTAAAGTTGGCATCCCAGTCGAAAACAAATTGCTGACAGCCTGTGGCATCGCCTACGGCCTTGTAAATGTTGACCCCGGCTTTTGATTTTGCATTGGACAATTTGGCATAATATGCCGGCGCGCTCAAAACCGTGTAACGTTCCTTATCCTTACGCACTTCCTTAGCCATTTCAAACGGAACACCACCAATGATAAATGCAGTTTTACGTAAGTCGGAAGGGATTTGTTTTGATTTAGCGTTTACTTCATCATAAACTTTTTTGTCTTCCGTTCCGTCCTGGAAATATTTGGCGCCATAAGATTCAATCGCTTTGATACCGCTGCCCTCAATCCATGATATTTTTGTATTTCCTGAGCCAATATCCACGACAAATGCTTTGCTGGCATATTCCGCTGGCAACACAGATTTCAGCGCA
This sequence comes from Dyadobacter sp. LHD-138, assembly GCF_030929615.1. Classification (GTDB taxonomy): domain Bacteria; phylum Bacteroidota; class Bacteroidia; order Cytophagales; family Spirosomataceae; genus Dyadobacter. Next base: position 17,156 of record NZ_JAVFVU010000037.1, read on the forward strand.
AGCTGTCCTTCCTGTTCGGCGGTTACCTGGTTCACTACATAACCAAGGGATTTCAAAGCAGCCGTGATTTTCTTCGTTACATCGGCCTTGGCTGCGCCTGAACTTACCACGAAGTGAATATCTTTCTTGCCAACACCGAAATCAAGCATGGTTCCAATGTATTTTTTCAAACCGATACGTACATCTTCGTCCGTAGCCATGTTTTCGGTCACAAGGCTGTTCCCGAATTCTGACTTTTCCAGTTTCCAGCGTTTTTGGCTGTCAACTTTGATGATGAACGAGTTAAATCCACTGGCACCAAGTTCCACAACACCTTTTAATTTCCCATCAACAGGATCCGGTGCGGTATAGCTGAATGCTTCTTTTGCGGCGTCAGTAGCCTGATTGTCTGTTGAAGCGGCTTCTGAACTTTCGGTAGATTCCGTAGTTGTAGCAGCCACACCAGCTTCTGATTTTTGTTCCTGCGCTACTTTTTCGAGTGCTTGCTGGCCGCCAAAATATTTATAGCCAACAAAAATGGCTCCTATAACCAGGGCTGTAATTAATAATCTTCCGGCAACGGTTAGTCTTTTCATTGTTTGTTTTAGTAAATTGAAAGATGTAATGGTTAGAATTGGGTTAATCAAGCAAGCCTTTATAACTGGAACCTTTCGGCGGGTCGATCGAACGGGCAGGTTGATTTGGTGCCGTGTCCAGCTGTATCAATTTAAAATCTCCCTTGTTGTACGCCTCGAGCATCGCCTGACCTTTGTCGGACAATAACCCGTTCTGCACATCCACGCCGTTGATGAAGTCAAGCGAAAGATCCATGGCGCGTTTCATTTCACCCAGTTTGAGGCTCATATCATCCTGAATATATTCCATCGATTCGTCGAAATAGAACTTTTTATCAGGATTACCCTTGAAAATACTCACCGCAGTTCTCAGGGCATTAGAGCTTTCTTTAACAATCCGGTATTCTGCCTCTTTCAGTTTTACCTTGATTTCGGTTTCCTTGATAATGTAATCAGCACTCTTGTTCACTTTCTCCATGAATTCAAGAATCGTTTTCATATTGCGTTGAAGCGGGAATAACTTTTCGTTCATTTCCTGCAAGCCGGCGCCTTCAATGGTGGCCAATGAAGCCGTTTCCTTCATACCCGGACGGTCTGTCATTTGACTTGCCTTATTGGCTTCCGCAAATTTCTGCTTGATCTCTTCGTTATTTTCGGTGATTTTTCTATTCAGTTTTACCAGTTGTCCTGCCAGAATATTGATTTGTCCCTGCATTTTTTCCCGTTTCTCTTTCAGGTCATCAATGTAAATCTTCATGATCGCAATCGGATCAAGTTTGATGATAAGGCCTGTAATTTTACGCATCAGCGTTTTAAACAGGAAGAAAACTGCGGTGCGAACATCTTTGCTGGTAAAGAGAAAGACCAAAACTGCAAGCAGTGCCAGCAAGGCACCGAGATACAACGTGTTTTGCGTTACCTCAATTAAAAATGCAGCGAGTTTATTCCAATAATATAACCCTGCGGCTCCGAGGCCGCCGAGAAAAAGCAGCGAAGTAATCCCCTCCGGTTTGCTCCAATATGACCGCTTGGAAATGTCCTCTTGTGAGCCGCCGATTTGAGTAAAGTCTGGTGATGCCATGGTTGAAGGTATCTATTTAAGGTACTGGTTAATTTTATTGAGGTCAGCATTTATTTGCTCCACGAAGCTTTGATAGGTAATCTCAAAGCTGTCACGGTTGGCATTCAGTTTGGCACTTTGTTCGGAGACCTCACCCGAAATCTGCCCCAAACGATTTTTATTATCGTCGATCTTTTTTTGAAGATTCGCAATTTCCTGCGCATAAGCCAGGTTATTGTCTTCAAGTTTTTTCACTTCGTCCGTCAGCGAACCTACTCTTTCTTTGATTGCCTTTTCGACATCCTTTAAAAACGACTCCCGGTCTTTATTTAAAATGGCAAGATATTGATCCGCCGATGTTTTAAGAATGGTATTATCCTTAATACCGCCCATCGCTTTAAAGCTGGCCCAAGCCGCCTGAAACTGTTTTTCTTCTCCCAATCCCAGACTGTCCATGCTTTGAAGTGCCTGTTTGAACTCGAAATAATCGGGTCCGGACAGGTTGGCTTTTTCCAGCAAATCCACAAAATGCTCGACGAATTTACGGTCAATGTTTGCCGTTCCGGCAACATTGGATACGGTTGGCGCCACAGCCGGTTTCGGCTGCTCGGCCTGGGGCTCAGGAACCGGTGTAACTTGTGTAGGTTCTGTACTTTCATTGATGAAAAAGCTCAGTATCTTTTTACCGATACCAGGTTCAGAATCTGCCATGTTTCAATTGAAATTTGTTAGTGGACACTCGTTATGGAAAGCGCTTTAAGGCAGGATTTTCGCCGGTTTTCCGCTTTCTTATGTCAATATTACTAAAATTCGGGTGATTTATCAGTGCAGTATAGTTACAAATGGTAGCGGGGATTGATGGAGGTTATTTTTCCTTGATGAATTTATTTTGCGGCAAAAAAATCCCGGGCATTTTTGAAAGTCAGATTTACTCAATTTAGCAGGTTAATCTTGTGGAAGTTATGACTTAAATCGTTTGCTAAACGCTTCCTCGTAGCTGGACCCGACAGGGATTTCTTCACCAGCGAGGCTGATTGTTTTATTCCGGACATTTTCAATCCGGTCAAAAGGGATAATGAAGGAACGGTGCACGCGGATAAAATCCTGCTCCGGTAGTTTTTGAAGCATGGATTTCATCGTCATGCGGACCACCAGCGGTTTTGAATTTTGGATGTGGATTTTCAGATAATCATCCAGTCCCTCGATGAACAATATATCAGCGAACGCAATTTTGTGCAGACTATAATCCGCACGGACCAGCAAAAATTTGGACGCTGCTGTTTCAGATGGATTTTTAAAACTGTAATAATCTTTTGCTTTGTTCGCAGCTTGCTGAAAACGTTCAAATGTGAAAGGTTTCAATAAATAGTCGACTGCGTTCAGGTTAAATCCTTCGACGGCATGTTCTGCATAGGCGGTCGTGAAAATCACCATGGCTTCATGCGGAATGGCCTGATAAAAATCCAGTCCGGACATGGACGGCATATTGATATCAAGAAAAATCAGGTCTACCGGGAAATTTTTAAGATAATGCATGGCGTCGTCTGTCCTACTGAATGTTTTTTGAAGATCCACAAAATCAATACGGCTGCTGAAATTCGTGAGAATGCGCAGTGCTGGCGGCTCGTCGTCCAGGGCAATGGCTCGGATCATGACAGGTTAAGTTTTAAATCAATGATGAAATTGTCCGGATTGTCGTGAATGGTCAGTTCATGTTTGGCAGGATACAGCAGTGCGAGTCTTGTACGGGTATTTCCAATGCCAATACCGCCGGACGATTCTTCGTCGGTGCTGCTCACCCGCAATTTGTTGTTGGCAACATGCATGAAGAGATGTCCGTTGTTTAAGGTAATGAAAATTTCAATCAGCGACTTTTGCTCCGGGTTAACGCCATATTTAAACGCATTTTCGATAAAGGATATCAATATAAGTGGCGCAATCTGCTTGTTTGATAGGAGGCCATTGACCTGAAATTCGATCAAAACGGTATCGTCCAACCTGAATTTCTGGAGTGATACATAGTTTCTGATGTATTCGATTTCCTTATTCAGCGGCACCAGACTTTCACTCGCATCCCGTATCACATAACGCATGAGCGATGAGAGCATCACAACGGCGTCGGCAGTCCGGTCCGACTTTTCTATTGCCAGCGAATAAATGCTGTTTAGGGTATTGAAAAGGAAATGTGGGTTAATCTGAGCCTTAAGATACGACAATTCCGTATGAAGTTTTTCCCGTTCTGCTCTTTTCAGCCGGTCGTTGATACGCAGGGCGAATGAAACAAAAAGTCCAACGAGAAACAGGAACATGGTCTGGCTATTTTCAAAAGCACCTGGCGGTTTATCAAATTTCATTACATGTGGCGGAGGGCCGGGAAATGGCTTTGGCATACCATGTGGTTTATCCAGCAGGTGGATGAACAGGATCAGCGCAACAAAAGAACAAACAATGGTGGTCGCATAGATGACATACTTTTTATTGAAGTAATATTTTGGGAGCAACACGTAATAATGTAAATAGAAAAATGCCAGCATCAGGATGTAAGAAGCCAGGTTGGTTCTTTCATGGGCATTTCTTTCCAGTTCTGCCCAAGTGGGGAAGCCTGTCGGAGCAAAGATGTAGGGCAATGCCAGGAAAGCAATCATGAGAAAAATATGGCTGAGAATCCTGACTTTTGATATTTTCATCGGTGTCAATTTTCTGAAATGTACGAAACCGGAGGTTTACTAAAAAACCTTTGCGGTATTTGCCTGGAATGTGTCGGTAATCGGCGTAAATTTAAAAGGTAATCCTTAATTTCACGGCCATAAGATTTTGAGATATACTAATCCCTTTTGTTATGCTTAAATTAGGTTTCAATAGTGCCATATTAGCCGATTTCGGATTTGACCACGTCGTTAAATTTGCAAGTCACAATGGCTTTGCATGTGTGGAAATGATGTGCTGGCCGGCCGACAATGCTGACAGCAGAAGATATGCCGGCGTTACACATATTGATGTCAATAATCTGACCGATAAAAAGGTTTCAGAAATTAAATATACGCTGAATGAGGCGCAGATAAGTATTTCGGCGCTGGGGTATTACCCAAATCCGATGGATCCGGATCCGGTTAAGTCTGAGTTTTATCTGGAACACATCAAACAGGTTATCCGCGGGGCAGCCAAATTAAATATCCCGGTTGTCACCACTTTTATCGGCCGCGATCCTTCAAAGAGCATCAAGGATAACCTGGCGACGTTTGCGGATGTTTGGCCTGCGATCGTGAAAGTCGCTGAGGAAAATAATGTTAAACTGGGTATTGAAAACTGCCCGATGTTTTTCACCGACGATGAATGGCCGGGCGGGAAAAACCTTGCGATAAGTCCTGCGGTCTGGGATCGCATGTTTGAAATCATTCCGAGCCGTATTTTTGGCTTGAATTATGATCCTTCACACATGATCTGGCAGATGATGGATGAAATAAAACCGATTTATGGTTACAAGGACCGGTTGCATCACATTCATTTGAAAGATGTGAAATTGTATAAAGACAAGCTCGATCGTGTCGGTATTATGGCAAATCCGCTGGAATATCATTCTCCAAAACTACCGGGTTTAGGGGATGTTAACTGGCGCGGATTTTTCGGTGCTTTAACGGATGTACGATACAGAGGACCGGTTGTGATTGAAGTGGAGGATAAGGCCTATGAGTCTAGTATTCAGGATGTTCAATCGGCGATTTTAACCAGCCGGAACTACTTGAAACAGTTTTTGGGATAAGAAGCGCTGTTGGAAAAAGTGAAATGTAAATCCGTTATTGCGGATTTATATTTTTTGAAAGGATCAATTATTTCTTTTGTAAATCCGTGCTCCGTCAATTGTTTCTATTAAATGGTAAAACTGGCTAACATGCTGTCCGACAGTGGGTATTTTTTCGTGTGTAACCAAAATTTGGCTGAATATAGAATAATCATCAGGTTTGGTGGTGTCGATAAATAGCAGCGGTTTATTGGTTTTCATGTCGGCCAGCAAATCGGCTGTCCATGAAGGGATTAATTCTGATTGTAAAGAAAAGTGAAAAGTATGGGCATCGCGGTAACCCATGGGCCTGTTTGCCCGGACATAAAGTTGGTCGCGCCATCCCCAAACGACAATAGGATCCTTTTCGGTAGAGTTTGCTTGGATACTTTGCACAATTTTTCGGTCCAGATCATCGTGTGACATATCCACGGTTTCGGGTCGGACGTAAATATTTATACCGGCCATCAAGGTACATAAAGACAGAAATATCAAAAGCATTAATTTCTGACGGTTGTACGATAAAATGCTAACCAGAATGCCGAGGAATAACGTCAGCGGTACAAAAAGGTAGAGCCGATAATGCTGAAAAGAATTACCCGATTGAAACAGGGAATACAAACTCACTAAAATGAAAAGAAAGCCAAAAAGTAGTGCTTTTCTGGTCGGATTCTTAGCAGAAAAAACAGATTTATAACCTGCAAACAAACAGGCTATGATAAGCGTGCTAACCGTTAGCAGATAAATCCTGGAATTCTGCGAATTGTAAATGAATTTAACGATTCGTATGGGGTTAAAACGCTCGCCGATAGACAAACTCGAAAATTGGGTGGTATACGAGTAATAGAAGTAATTCCAAAAGTAGTTATTCCAGAACATTCCCAGTTTTCCTTGTGAAATGTAATAGATATTGATCAGTAGGGCGGGTAAAATGCCGCCAATAACGAGCAGCATTGCCTTTTTCCACTCTTTTCGGCTTATGATTTCCAATAGGAAAAATCCGGCTATCAACAATCCCATGGGTACATTCTGAAATTTTACGAAAGGCAGATTCCCTAAAATAAAACCCGTTCCTAAAACCAACAGATTGTTATTCCGGATTTTTTTAAGGTAACTAACATAGCCGTACATTGCCACCGACAACATCAAAATGCCCAATTGTTCGGAATTGTAGGATGTATAATCGGACAGATACATCGTTCCGATCAACAGGCATAGGCCCCAGCAAACCAGTAAACTCGCTTTTTTTGTGAGAAACAGATTCAGTGTTTTAAAAAGGAAGCATATCGAACCCAGCCAGCATAGTATCCCCAGGCATTCAGAAACATAATATCCTGTATGTACGCCTGAAAATGAGAGGATCAGCAGCGGCAGAACGGTTAGCGGGCGGGAATCTGTATAATTTAAGAAGGTCCAGAGCCAGTTTGGATAGTGTTTGATAGCGATTACAGCACTTAGCCAGGTACTGGTATCAATATTGAGCTCGACATCCACAACATAGGGAAGCCGGATCAAAAATGTTATCGCCAGCAAAAAGAACAGGTAAATTGTTGGACGTGAGGAAGTAGATTTAGTCTCTTTTGGTAATAGGTAAAACTTTGCCAAACAGCTGCTGATAACGAGTAAAGCAAGAAAAATGGAAAACTTAAAATATAAATGATGAATCATAAAGAGGGTAATGAATATGCACAGGTTGAGGTTTGTCAGGTTGATCTGGCTATTTTATGGGTGTGATGAAGCAGGTATCTATATTTAAAAAAGTACAAAATTAAAGAAAAGTGCATACCTGATTGTCTCCCCGATGTTATCGCGGTAAGAAAAGCCATTCTAAAAATAGGCCAATCAAATCAGATAATCAAAAAATGTTAGTCAACGTACCAGGAATACACGAATTTTTCGAGACTGTCAGGAAAACCACAACATGATTTTTAGCCATGGGTTGTCAGCAGTATCGTTTTCATATCCTCGTTTAAAAAAAGTAGCCGGAATGAAAAGTTCTCATTCCGGCTACTAAAAATATACCAAACCAGGGCTTAATATTAAACCCGCCTTATACTATTGAATTAATTTTGCTTTTGAGGATAGTAACGTTGTACAGAAAGCAAGGACTCCCACAACAGCAAAAGAGAAACGTAGGTCAGCAAACTGAGCGACAATCCCGATTAACGGTGGGCCGATCAGGAAACCGATGAAGCTGATGGATGATACAGCTGCAAGGGCCATACCTGCCGACATTGTTGTTGATTTCCCTGCCGCGCTGTAAACCAACGGCACAACCGACGAAACCCCGAAACCTACCAGCAAGAATCCAAAAGTGGCTGTTGCCATGTGTGGAAACAATACCGCTGTGGCCAGGCCGCTGGCCATGAACAAGCCGCTTATCTGAAGCATTTTCTTTCTACCGATTTTATTTGCAAGCCAGTCACCGGCGAAACGGCCACCCGTCATGGTGCCCATGAATGCAACATACCCCATGGTTTTCATAGATGCCGGCACTTTTACCACTTCCATGAAATAAACGCCTGACCAGTCGAACATCGCACCTTCACAAACCATGGCACAAAAACCAATCAAGCCTAACATTAACAGATCACGGTCGGGTTTTACAAACATCGGCTGTTCTTCTCCCTGACCTTTTTCGCTGTCGGGCATCGTGTGCTTGTAGGCAGTAAAAATGATCGCAAACGCAGCTACTGCAATGACCATGAAGTGAATATGTGGTGGGATATTAACCGAAATAAAGAACGTTCCGATCATTGCGCTCACAAACCCCGCCAGACTCCAGAGTCCGTGGAATGAAGCCATGATCGATTTACCATAAACCTGTTCAACGGCAACGGCCTGAGTATTCACGGCGATGTTACAGAGGTTTCCCCAAAGACCGAAAGCGAAAAGTACAATGACCAGATGTTCTGTTCTGGTGGCAAAACCGATAAAGGTCAGCGTTATGGCGTAAAGAATGGCTCCGAACAGAACCATCTTTTTGCTGCCGTATTTGGTAACCATCCATCCGGAAATTGGCAAGCTGGCCATAAGTCCAAGTGGCAAGGCCAGCAAAACAGTTCCCAAACCTCCTTCGGTCAGGTGCAGCATATTTTTGATATCCGGAATCCGGCTCGCCCAGGCGGCGAAACTTAATCCCTGAACAAAGAAAAAAGCAGCAACGGCAAGCCGGAGATATTTTTTGGACTGGGATTGGGACGGCGCTAAAATAGTAAATGACATGTGTATTAAAGTTTATCTGCGAATACTTCTTAAATATAATATTTCGCAGAAGGTGTTAATTTCTTTATGGTGTTAATCTAATCAGGGTTCAGTGCTATATTCTCCTCTGCTTGATTAATAAACGCTATTGGTTCAAATTTAATTTCATTGTTTTGCATTATTTCAATAATAAAAAAAGGTACATTTTGTACTTTTTAAAGAAGTTTCGTTTTGAGGGAACATTTTATAGAAAAGTGACACCCAAACCATAAGGGCACAAAAAAAACCGGAACCTTTCGGAACCGGTTTTTTTGTAGTTTTCCAGACCTTAATTCTGTGTCGAGCTAAGCAGTGAATCCGCTTTATTATCGAAATCAGGCACAGACGATTCTTGATTTTTATCTGAAATATTCGTCGTTTTATAATTTCTAGGGGATGTCAGCGGGTTAATCTCAACACCTTCTTTCTGATAGGTCCTGTTTATAACCAATGGCGTAGCACGGGGAGCGTACTTAGGGGTTTTGCTCACGTAACGCTTATTTTGCTGCTTGCTGTACGTTTCGATGGTATTGATGTTTGACACAACAATTTCATCTGTGCGCTGAGCCTTGGCTTTCGCCGCTTTATTAGGATGTTTATAATTATGCGTTGATATACCCGGATCAACCTGATTAGACGATTGTGCATTGGCAGAGTTAAAAATTAATGCTGCCGATAACAAAAAAGCTATGATGAAGGGTGACTTATACATATGAATCGATGGTTATCTGATGAATAATAAATAACAACCCCGAAGGATCATATGCAAGTAACACTATCTTTTAGAAAGTACCTAATTTGCTCAGAATCGAGGTTTTTTATAAATTTCAAATAACTGGATACAGAATAATGCAATAATTATCGGAAAATTGCAAAACTACCGGAAGTGTCTTTTGATTTACTACCATTAATGTAAAAAAAAAGTTTTAATCCGAGAATTTCGGTTTAAAGAACACTTCGGAGGGTAGGTGAAAATGACTGAAATTCTAATGAGTTTTTAAGAATTGATCATGAAATTGTACTAAAACCGAAGTTATTTCAGCAATGCGTTGGCAGAGGCTTGTATACCCTGGCATATCCGGTCAATCGGCAGGTCGTTTGCATCCACACCGAAGGGATCTTCAATTTCTTCGGCAATTACTTCAAGACTAGCCAGTACGTAAAAAACGAACATCACACAAGGAATTACCAGAAAATGCAGACTGAAAACATACCCGATAGGCAGGGTTAAACAGTACATCGAGATGAATTTCTTGATGAAAGAACTATAAGATAATGGAATAGGAGTGTTTTTGATCCTTTCACAGGCGCCGCAGATATTGGTAAAGGATTCCAGTTCGGTGTTTAAGAGTAAAACATGTTCGGGCAGAATGATTCCTTTGCGCTGTAATTCAATGGATTTTTTGAAAAGCGCGGCCGCAATCTGGTTGGGGATATGGTCGTCCAGGTGTAGGTCCGACTGTCTGAATTCAGGCAATTCCGTAAAATCATTGGCAATGAAGCGGCCCCGCAGATGATTTTTGAAGGCGAAAGCATAGTTGGGGATCATAACTCTGAAAAATTCAAGTTCTTCCGGGTGCTCTTTTCCAACCAGTCCGCTTATTTTCAGAGAAAGATTTCTGCTGGAATTCATCAACCCTCCCCATTGTTTCCTCCCTTCCCACCAGCGGTCGTAGGCTGTATTGGTCCGGAAAACGAGCAGCATGGAAATAACAAACCCGAGCAGGGAATGCATTAAGGAAATATTCTTCAGGTCCGTGTTTTCGCCAATCCGCCACACGACGAGAATGAGATAGGCTAAAACGGTGGAATAAGCACCAATGCCTAAAATGAGCGGCATAAGCTTCCTGACCGTATCAGCTTTTTGAAAGTAAAATATATATTTAAGCCAGTCCTTGGGGTTGTAATCGATCATATGAGTTTGACTTGGTCTATCAATTTAAAGAATTCTTTGAAACATCTTGCTGTCAACTGCGCATCTTCCAAAGCGTTGTGGGTTTCGTCTTCTCTTTCGAAACCGAAATAGCTGGCTACTGAACCCAGACTTAATGATCTCGGAACTGATTTTCTGTTTTTTTCCAGCATCATGAAAAATAAATAGGATACCGTGTGCAAATCAATCATTTTATTGGAGAATGGCCAGTTTATTTTCTCCTTCCGGTAGGCGAAACGCAGAAAATTGATGTCGTATATCACACTTTGTCCGCAAATAATGACGTTGGACAAATTCGGTTTCCCGGCATTCAGTTTCTTGATCCACTTTTCAAACTCGGGAATAACCTCATAAATCATCGGGGCATCTTCCAGGTCGTCGATGGATAATCCGTGCACCTCCTCCGACTTTGCCGTGAAGGCTTCCTCGTTTTCAGGATAAACATTTTGCAGGTAGGTGCCGAGCGAACGCCACTGATCATCAAATAATTCGGCGCCGATCTGTATGATTTCATTCCAGCCTGGCTCGGGGCCGGTCATTTCAATATCAAGTACAAGGAAGGACATAGTTCTGTATTATTAATTTGAAATGAAAATTGTAAAATGCGTTTTTGGCAATTCAATCTTTTACTTTTGTGTGCAAATGTAAAAAAACATTGCTTTTAGCTCATTGATTCATCGTTCATTTGTATATAAAAATGTTAATTGATTACACCAATATCCCATCTCCCTGTTTTGTTTTAGAGGAAGAGCTCCTTCGCAAAAATCTTACCTTAATAGATCATGTACAGAAATCGGCCGGCTGCAAAATTATTCTTGCGCTGAAAGGGTTCTCGATGTACAGTGCGTTTCCGATAGTAAAGGAGTATCTGAGCGGCGCAACGGCCAGCTCTCTGAACGAGGTGAAGCTGATCAACGATTTTATGGGATACCGGGCCCATACCTATATGCCGGCTTATCTGGACCGGGAATTTACGGAGATCATGGAGCGCAGCAGCCATATCACTTTCAACTCTTTCAGTCAGTGCGAGCGTTTTAAATCAAGGGTTGAGGATTTTAAGGCAACGAACCCAAATCATGCTTTATCTTGCGGGATTCGGGTAAATCCGCAGTATTCCGAGGTGGAAACGGATATGTACAATCCTTGCGTACCGGGTTCCCGTTTAGGCGTAACGCGCGACAAGCTGCCTGATGTTTTACCGGAAGGAATAGACGGCATTCATTTTCATTCACTTTGCGAGAATGATTCGTCAACACTGGAAAGGACACTGGAAGCGCTTGAATCACGGTTTGCGGATCTGTTGCATCAGGCCAAATGGCTGAATATGGGCGGTGGGCACTTGATGACCCGGGAAGGTTATGATATTGAAAAACTGATCAGCCTTGTTCAAAAGATCCGTGAGAAATATAACATCGAGGTTATTCTGGAACCGGGTTCGGCCATTGCGTGGCGCACCGGGGAGCTTGTGACGACGGTTCTGGATGTCATGGATAGCCAGGGAATTGATGTTGCCATTTTGGATACGTCTTTTGCCGCACACATGCCCGATACTTTGGAAATGCCTTACAAGCCGGTGATTCGCGGTGCTTATCATGAAGCGCAACCGGGAAAACCAACGTACCGGATGGGCGGGATGACTTGTCTGGCTGGTGACTTTATCGGGGATTATTCTTTTGATAAACCGCTGGAAATTGGCGATCAGATCATTTTTGAAGACATGATCCATTATACCATGGTAAAAACGACCACTTTTAACGGTGTTAACCTTCCTTCCATTGGTATTTGGCAAAAGGACCAAACATTCCGGCTGATCCGCGCTTACGGCTACGAAAGTTTTAAAGACCGTTTATCATAGTAAAAACTGACCTTACAGGTGTTATCTGCATCTGTAAGGTCAGTTTTTATTTAAGGGATCATCGGAAACAACCGCCTTATTTCTTCGTTGGATGGTTGCTTTCCATACTCACAGATCTCGAAAACCTCCACGTATTTCACCTGTTCCGCTTTCTCCTTGCCATACCATTTATCCAGGGATACTTTTATTTCGGGGGTTACGGATGACCTTCTTTCCATGCCCGTTAAAAGCCATTTTTTTCGCTCTTCAGTATCCTTTGGGACATTGTCAAGATCCTGGCTGGTCCAGGGAAGCCATTCGTAAAACTGCGAAACATGCGCATCCAGTCCATATACTTTCTTTTGCAAAACGGTCGTGATGTCGATTGCGATATCCGGGCGGAACGGATTAGGTCGCTGGAATCGGTCTCTGAAATAAAGGAATAGTGGATTTTTGGTTAGTGGGGGAACGCTGCTTAAAATATTGGGAACAATTACCAGATAAGCAGCATCCTGAACAATCACACCGGTGTTGCGGTGATCGGGGTGGTAATCATTGGTACGAGGTGCAATCACAATGTCGGCATTCCATTCCCTGATCAGGCGAATAACCGCCAAACGGTTTTCCAAAGTTGGCAACAGCTCTCCGTCATGATTATCTAGCACGTCATACGCAATACCCAGTCGCTTCCCGGCTTCCTTTGCCTCTTTCAGGCGCCGGTTGGATAATTCTCCGCCGCCGATATCCTGATGTCCTTTATCCCCGTTCGTGAGTGAAACAAATTTAACTTTATGACCCATGGACGAATATACGCTGGCAATCCCCCCAGCACCTAGGTCACAATCGTCGGGATGTGCGCCAAAAACAATAACACGTATAGGGGGTGAAGGTTCTGTTTTTTGCACTTGTCCCTGGGTAAATTGGAATAAAAAACAGCCGAAACAGAGCAGCAGGTATTTTTTCATAAATTATTTTTTGGTTAAGATATGGTTTAGCAGGTTGCTAAAATAGTGATTTTAATTCATTTTTAACATCATCAAAATCGGTATCGTTATCCAAAAAATAGCATTTTGTGGGTTATTTATGCGGTTAAACGCATTCGCGGAAATGTTCAAATAATATTTTTTTATCAGTTAATCGTATAGACTTACAATCGCTTACGAAAAGGAATAGAAATATTTAAAGCCATTGATGTTAAATTCTGCCTTTTTTGCTGTACTTTTGTATCCCGTAATCATAGAAAAAAAGCAAAGTCTTATGGCTTCCAAAGCACGAAAGACCGCTAAGTACATTTTCGTTACGGGCGGTGTTACATCTTCATTAGGTAAAGGGATAATAGCTTCATCTCTTGCTAAATTGCTGCAAGCCAGAGGGCTTTCAGTTACAATTCAAAAATTTGATCCATATATTAATATTGATCCGGGGACTATGAATCCTTACGAGCATGGTGAATGCTATGTAACGGACGATGGTGCTGAAACGGATTTGGATTTAGGTCATTACGAGCGTTTCTTGAACGTTCGCACTTCTCAGGCAAACAACGTTACGACCGGAAGGATTTATCATAATGTAATCTCGGCTGAAAGACGCGGTGATTTCCTTGGTAAAACGGTTCAGGTGGTTCCGCACATTACCGATGAGTTAAAAAGAAACATGCTGCTGTTGGGACAAAGCGGCGATTATGACATCGTAATCACTGAAATAGGCGGTTGCGTAGGGGATATCGAATCTTTGCCCTTCCTTGAAGCCGTGCGTCAGATCAAATTTGAACGGGGACATAACGATACGTTAATTATTCACCTGACCCTGATTCCTTATTTGAATTCGGCGGGCGAATTGAAAACCAAACCAACCCAGCACTCGGTAAGAATGTTGCAGGAGTCTGGTATTCAGCCGGATATTCTGGTTTGTCGTACCGAACATCCTTTGCCAACGGATCTGCGTAAAAAAATTGCGTTATTCTGTAACGTACAGATCAATTCGGTTATCGAAGCAATGGATGCAGACACTATTTATGCGGTGCCTTTGTTAATGCTTAAGGAGAGACTGGATCAGCGCGCGTTGTATATGCTTGACATATATAATGACAAAGACGTGGATCTGGAAGCCTGGAAAACATTCCTTTCGAGACTTAAAAATCCTATCGATGCGATTAAAATCGGCTTGGTTGGAAAGTATGTTGAATTACATGATGCTTACAAATCGATCGTTGAATCATTTATTCATGCAGGTTCTGCAAACGAATGTAAGGTAACCATCGAATGGATCCATTCCGAAAGCCTGACACCTGAAAATGTAGTTGAAAAACTTTCAGGATTGGATGGCGTTTTGGTTGCACCAGGTTTTGGAGAGAGAGGAATTGACGGTAAAATTGAAGCAATCCAGTACGTTCGTGAAAACGGAATTCCTTTCTTTGGAATTTGTTTGGGTATGCAAATGGCCGTTATTGAGTATGCACGTAATGTTGTTGGACTCGAAGGTGCGCATTCTGTTGAGATGGACCCTGCTACTGAATTTCCTGTAATCCATTTGATGGAAGATCAGAAAGATGTTTCCAATAAAGGTGGTACCATGCGTTTGGGAGCCTATCCCTGCCGTTTGAAAAAGGATTCCCTTGCCAACCGGATTTACGGAAAATTGAACATCAAAGAGCGTCACCGCCACCGTTACGAGTTCAATAACAAGTATTTGAAGGATTTTGAGGAAAAAGGTCTTCTGGCTACTGGTATCAATCCGGACAATAATCTGGTTGAAATGGTTGAACTCCCTGGACATCCGTTTTATGTTGGGGTACAGTTTCACCCGGAATTAAAAAGTACTGTCATGAACCCACATCCGCTTTTTGTCAATTTCGTAAAAGCAGCGTTGGCTTATTCTCAGGAAAAACGTTCGCTTGTGTCCTGATTTGATCTATTCCTGCCATGCAGGAAAGCCAATCAGGAAAAACTTATTACATTTGCCCTCCCGATGGGGTTAATATCTCAATAATTTTAAGTTAAGAATGGATAAAAATTTTGTAATCGGCTTAGTACTCATCATGCTAATGCTGGTAGGCTATCAGTTTCTGGTTCCGAAACCAGTTGAACCTGCGCCGGTAGAACAAGTGAGTACGAACTCAGCCAAGGCGACCACAGCACAAGCAGAAACAGTTACGGATTCCGCTCAGGTAATTTCGGCCAATGGTGATTCGACTGCTGTTAAAATGACCCCTCAGGATTTAGTGATTGAAACAACTGATTCCCGTATTGTTTTTACCAATAAAGGTGGCGTTTTGAAAGAAGTGATGTTGAAAAAATACAAAACTTTTGATAAAAAACCGCTTTACCTGATTCTTGAAAATCACAATAAATTTCAAATTGATTTCCCTACACAAACGGGAAATATCAACTTAGCCAATCAATATTTCACAACCGCAGCAACGGGCCAGACCCTTGCGGAGAAAGATTCCGCGATCATCACGTATCGTACTGATTTGGGTAAAAACCAGTTTGTTGAGCAAACTTACGTGGTGCACGGATCGGGTTATGTGATTGACTATGGAATTAAATCCAACAGTCTTGTGGCTGGTGACAAGTCGATCCGGCTTGACTGGAAAAACGATCTTTTGAAGCTTGAAAATGATATGACCGAGAACCGTAAGGCGATCACGGTCAACTATTATACGGACGGACTTCACAGTCTTACGCAAAGCCCAACGGCTAACGAAGCAGCAAAAGCGGAGGAGCCTGTTAAATGGTTTACGATTAAACACAAGTATTTCCTCGCAGGCTTGATTTCTGAAAAACATCCATTTACGGATGTTGATGTAAAAGCTGACGTTAACATCAATGACACGACGATCGTAAAAACTGCGAATGTGGCAGCATCGATCCCGATGTCGGCAGTTCAGAAAAACGAAGCTAATTTCAAATTTTACATCGGACCAAACGATTATCATATCGTTCAGAAAATTCAGGCGGAAAATTTTGAAGAGAACGTTTACCTTGGTTATGCTTTCTTAAAGCCGATCAACAAATTCTTTCTGGTTCCGTTGTTTAACTTCCTGGAAGGATTTATTTCGAATTATGGTCTGTTGATCATCTGTCTTGTATTGTTTGTAAAAACGCTGTTAACGCCGCTGACTTACAAATCGTACATCAGCATGGCGAAGATGAAATTGCTTGCTCCTGAGCTTGAAGAGCTGAAAGCACGTAATCCTGATGACATGGCGAAACAGCAGCAGGATCAAATGAAATTGTATCAGGAAGTTGGCGTGAGCCCGTTGAGTGGCTGTATACCCGTCCTGGCGACGATGCCGATCTTGTTCTCGCTCTTCTTTTTGTTCCCGAACTTAATTGAGTTAAGACAGCAGTCTTTCCTTTGGGCGGGCGACTTGTCAACCTATGATTCATTCATCAAACTTCCGTTTTCTCTGCCATTTTACGGTAATCACGTAAGTTTGTTTACGATCATGATGACGATTTCCAGTATCGGATATGCTTATTATAACAACCAGATCACGCCGACACAGCCTGGTCCGGTTAATATGAAAATGTTGAGTTACATCATGCCGCTGATGTTTATGTTCGTGCTTAACTCGTTCCCGGCAGGTTTGACATTCTACTACTTTGTATCGAACGTTGTTACGATCGGTCAGCAGTTGTTGATCAAAAAGTTTGTGAACGAAGATAAGATCAGAAATATTCTTGAAGAAAACCGCAAGAAGAACGCATCTGGCGAAAAGAAACAAACCAAGTTCCAGCAATATCTTTCTAAGTCGCTGCAAGCTGCTGATGAAGCCAAAAAGAAACAGGCTGAATTGGAAAAACGCGCGAAAAAGAAGTAATAAAGGTATTTTATTAAATGAGGAAGGGCAATGTTTCGGAAGGGAAACATTGCCCGTTTCTTTTTCTCTTTAAACGGTTTTCGTAATTTGTCCCACCAAATTTAACCTGACTGAAAAGCCAATGAGATTTTCCGTTATTTTGATACTACTCATTTGTCTGGGCCTGAGCAGGGTATCTTTTGCTCAATCGCCTGCACAAAATGAAACCAAATACAAAGCAGCTGTTTCTGACATTAAACAGGGAAGATATAACGTGGCCGTCGAGAAACTGGCACCGTTGACCAACGCGAGTGTGCAGGCTCCGTATTCGGCATATGCACATTATTACTATGGATTGGCGACTTATAACCTCAAAAGATACCGGGAGAGCAAGCAAATGCTTCTTCAGCTGGTTAGTCGGTATCCTGCCTGGAATAAAATCAACGATGCATACTATTTGCTGGGGGCGAATCTTTTGGAAACGGAACAGTATAAGGAGGGGCTTGGCTTTTTACAGCGCATCAAAGATTCGTCCTACAACAAAGATATACAGGGATTAAAACAGCATTATTTTGGTTCCATTACGGATCTTGCCAAGCTGAAGGAAATCCAGAAGCAGTTTCCTGACGATCGTGACATTGCCATTGAGCTCATTCAGTTCATTAAACGCACACCGACGTCAACGAAAACCGATGAAATGCAGGCCGATCAGCTTATCGCACAATTTAAGGTGAGCAGCAAGGAGAAAAATGCGACCAATGCAGTTGGTCCGCAAAAAAGTATTCCCAAGAGAGCCAACCAATGGGAAAAGGGGTATCTGAACGTTTCGGTGATGCTGCCATTTCGTTTGGACGAGTTCAGCTCATCCAAAAGACGTTCAAATCAGTTTGCTTACGACTATTATCTGGGGCTTGTTGAGGCCAAACGACAATTGGAAACAGAAGGTGTAAAGGTTAATCTTTGGGCTTATGACGTCAGCAATGACGATAAATCGATGATAGCGATTGTAGGCAACGCCGATTTTCAGCAATCCGACCTGGTTATTGGACCCTTGTATCCCGGCACTTTCGATGTTGCTGCCAAATACGTGGCTAATACTGGCATGTTTATGTTAAATCCTTTGTCGACAGACGGGAACCTGCTGACTCACGGAGACAATATGTTTCTGGCGCATCCGTCCATTGCTTTTCAAATCAAAAAGACAGCAGAATGGATGCGGACTGTTGCTCCCGGCCCTTCTGTCGCCATTTATTACGGAAACAACGCGAAGGATTCGGTGATGGCTTTTGCTTATGCCAGTGAGCTGAAAGCACGAGGCGGTAAAGTCATAGAAATGTTGAAAATAATTTCAGAACGCGAGTGGCTGGAAGGAAAGATATCCTCATTTGCAACCGAGAAACCTGCACATGTGGCACTTTTTGCTTCTGACGGCAATGCGGGTTCGGCTTTGATTGAAGTTTTAAATGCACGGACCTTAACATCCATTCCGGTCGTGGCTAACTCTGCGAGCTTCAATTTGCAGCAGTCGCGTTTGGGCAAATATGGTTCGAGGTTATATCTGATTGAAACTGATTATGTAGACCGGGAAAAAGAAAAAGTACGTGAATTTCAAAAAGCGTACTGGACGCAGACGAATACATTCCCGTCGTCATATTCTTATCAGGGATACGACCAGTTATTGTTTTTCGGACGTATGCTTTCCAAATACAAAGACGGCCTGAAAAAAGGATTGGAAATGAGAAAGTATGACGATGACTACCTCCTTTCAGGTTTTGATTTTACCAAATCACGTGAAAACCAGATCTCACCTTTATTAAAGTACAGTGGTGCCAAATGGGTGCCGGTTAGATAATTTAAATATGAATATTTCAACGAGTCAGGCCTTATTTGAAAAGGCGCAAAATTTTATTCCTGGTGGTGTGAATTCACCGGTTCGCGCGTTTCGTGCAGTAGGAGGTTCTCCGGTTTTTATTAAGTCCGCGAAGGGACCGTACGTTTATGACGAAGATGATAACGAGTATATAGAACTAATCAATTCATGGGGCCCGATGATTTTGGGGCACGGGCATGATTTGATACAAAAAGCCGTTGCAGATGCAATCCAGCATTCTTTTTCTTTTGGTGCACCCACGAGAAGAGAGGTGGAAATGGCCGAACTGATCGTATCCATGGTGCCGTCCATTGAAAAGGTGCGGATGGTAAATTCGGGTACGGAAGCTACGATGTCGGCGATTCGCGTGGCACGTGGGTTTACCGGCCGCGATAAGATCATCAAATTTGAAGGCTGTTATCATGGGCATGGTGATAGCTTTTTGATCGCTGCCGGAAGTGGTGCGGTTACCTTTGGAACGCCGGATAGTCCGGGTGTAACAAAAGGGGTGGCTAATGATACTTTAACGGCTCCTTACAACGATCTGGAGGCTGTTCAAAGGCTTGTGGATGCCAATAAAGGGGCGATTGCAGCCTTGATCCTTGAACCGGTTGTAGGAAATATGGGCTGTGTACTTCCGGCCGAAGGGTTTCTGGAAGGCCTGCGCAAGATCTGTGACCAGGAAGGTATCGTATTTATTTTTGACGAAGTGATGACTGGTTTCCGTCTTTCAAAAGGAGGGGCTCAGGAGCGTTTCGGTATCAAACCTGACCTGACAACGCTCGGTAAGATCATCGGTGGCGGGATGCCCGTAGGTGCCTATGGCGGGAAGGCCGAAATTATGAACTGGGTTTCTCCGCTGGGACCGGTTTATCAGGCAGGTACATTATCGGGAAATCCGATTGCGATGGCAGCCGGGCTGACGATGCTGCATTATCTGGACGAGCATCCGGAAGTATATACCCAACTGGAAGCATCGGGCCATAAACTGGTTAATGGATTTACGAATTCGATGAAAAAACTGGGATTGAATTATACCATGAACAGCATTGGGTCGATGTACACTTTGTTCTTCACCGAACAAGCCGTGACGGATTTTCCTTCTGCGAAAACGTCCGATCTGCCGTTGTTTGGGAAATATTTCCATGCGATGCTTGACCGTGGTATTTACATGGGACCTTCTCAGTTTGAAAGCATGTTCCTGTCCACAGCTTTGGAAGACAGCCACATCGCTCGCATTATACAGGCCAATGAAGAATCTCTAAAAGAAGTAATCGGATAAGATAATGCGTAAATATTCGGTCATAATTCCTGTTTATAACCGCCCTGAGGAGTTGCAGGAATTATTGGCGTGCCTGAGCGTTCAGACTTTCAGAAATTTTGAAGTTATTATCATCGAAGATGGTTCGAAGATCAAAGCGGACCAGGTGGTTGCATCTTTTCAAACCAGACTGGATATCCATTACTTTTATAAGGAAAACGGTGGTCAGGGGTTTGCCAGAAATACGGGTTTTGAAAAAGCATCCGGCGATTATTTTATCCTGCTGGATTCAGATGCGCTGATCGAGCCCGATTATCTGGCGATTGTAGATGCGAAGCTGAACCAGGATTATGTTGATCTGTATGGTGGTCCGGATACGGATCACCCTTCTTTTTCACCGATCCAGAAAGCCATCAGTTATTCCATGACGTCTTTTTTTACAACGGGCGGGATTCGTGGGAAAAAGAACAACATGGGCGGAACCTTTCATCCGCGTAGCTTCAACATGGGGCTTTCACGGGCAGTTTGGGAGCGTACGGGCGGTTTTCTTACGAGCCGGATGGGAGAGGATATTTTATTCAGTATTGCCGCCTTGCGTCTGGGATTTAAGTCTGCATTGATTCCCGAAGCATTTATTTATCATAAAAGACGGACGGAATTTGCGCAGTTTTTCAGGCAGCTGAAATTTTTCGGCCGGGCCAGGATCAATATTGCCCGGTTTTACCCGGACGAATTAAAGCTTGTGCATACTTTTCCGCTGCTGTTTACAGTTGGCGTGAGCAGTATTCCGGTCTGGTTTTTTGTATTCAAACCTTTTTTCTACCTCGGGATTGCAGGAATGGCCGTGTATGTAATTCTTTTATTTATCGATGCGGTGAGAACAACGAAGAGCCTGGAAGTAGCGGTTTTGAGTGTAATGGCTGCTTTTGTCCAGCTTTTTGGCTACGGTATTGGGTTTATACAGGAAGGATGGACGAGGATATGGGAAAAAAAATCGCACCGGGAAACCGGCGCGACGATTGAATATCCTTCATGAATTTATTTTAACCGGCAGTTTTATAAAAAGCTGCCGGTTTTTTTATGCCGTTTTCTGGCAAAAATATACAATTTCTTCTCCGGGCAGGGAATAACGTTTCACTTCGACGGGTGTAAGTTCGTCCATGACAAAACGGTCTTCCTTAACAGTAAATCCGCCTTTTTCCAGTTCACGTCCATAATTTCTTCCAAAAAGACGCAGGTGGTCATTTTGCAGGAAATGAATTTCACGTTCGCGCGGATCTGTTATCGTCGGGTCTTCATAGGTAGTGGCGTATTTCATGTCCTGCGGCGACTGGATCAACGCCCAGCCTCCCGGCTTTAAAACCCGGTGTAATTCGCTCATCGCTTTGATATAATCATCAACGTGCTCCATCACGTGGTTACAGAAGGCTACATCAAAAGTATTGTCAGGAAAAGGGATATCATGAATGTCCATTTTCACTTTTGCCAGCGGCGATTCAATATCGCCGGTGATATAGTCAAGATTTTTCATGTGCTCGAAGCGGTCGATAAAACAATACTCCGGCGCAACATGTAAAACTTTAAGATCGGCTGTGAAAAAGTTGGTTTTGCGTTTTAAATAAAGTCCCATTAAACGGTGCCTTTCCAATGATA
Organism: Dyadobacter sp. LHD-138; assembly: GCF_030929615.1. Classification (GTDB taxonomy): domain Bacteria; phylum Bacteroidota; class Bacteroidia; order Cytophagales; family Spirosomataceae; genus Dyadobacter. The sequence continues at coordinate 39,146 of NZ_JAVFVU010000037.1, forward strand.
AACAATGGGGACACAGGGCGTTATCCCGGCTGGATGTGTTTCTTCCATAGGGCAAAAACTGGCGGTATTGGCTGTTGCAAACAGGGCATTCTACTTTGCTGCCCATGTAAAAAACGCTAAGAAAACGGGCTACCCAATGACCAATTAATTGTAAATAAGGGCGCGGAATATAACGTAAAACTAAACTTATGATGGCTTTCATTAAACCAATTGATTAAAAATTAATAATTTTATGTTCTTACTCAGTAATAATCTCTAAAAATGATTCCAGCACATAATCCAAAGCCACCGGGCAAGCAACTTATAAAAAGAATGTCAACACGTACCAAGTGGCTGATTCTGGCTCCTTTGGGACTAATTTTATTCAGTTGCGGCCTTTGGGTACTAAGCGAAGCGGCCCATCAGCGGCGTATCGGAGAGCCAACGCAGGTTTGGGTATTGCTCGGGTTGTACAGCCTTGGCTTAATTAACACCGGACTGATTTTTTTCGGCGAAGCACTCAGGTTTCGTATATTACTCGATGTTCGCCGGGAAACCAGACGCAGCATGCGCCAGCTTTTGCGTAAAGTAAATGCCAAAGAAATCCGTAAAGCACCTGCCCGAAAAGGCAAATCCGACAAAAAAACAAAAAGCCCTACCAAAACAGATTGACAGGGACTTGTTGATAACATAGTATCGGAGAGGCGTTTGATTACTGCTTGTTAGCTTCAAACTGTGCTTTGATAGCCTCAACGTCGACATTTCTTACTTCTGGCTTACGCAAAAGGTTTTTGATTGTTGCTGTACGATTATTTGCCACAGCTTTATTTCTACGACTCTTACGTTTTAGTTCCGTAACTCCCATTTTTAAAATTATAGTTTTGTGAAAGAGCCGCAAAATTAAGGAAAAATGCGTAAATAAAGTAGCGAATAGTCATAAAAATTGCATAACCTCTCTAACTTTACATTTTTAAATGCTGAATGTATACGTTTTATCCGTTACAATTTTCGGCTTCGGCGCTGAGCAGTAAGCGGAAAATGAAAATATCGGGAACTAAACATTTATAACAGCGATTGACTATTTGAAGATTTTTTAAATTAGAATGAGTAAACCAAGCCTTGCCCGCGGCACCCGTGACTTCGGTCCCGAACAAATGGTGAAACGCACCTTTATATTTGATACCATCCGACGCTCTTTCCAACGTTATGGATTCCAGCCTTTGGAAACGCCCGCTTTTGAAAACCTTTCTGTTTTGATGGGCAAATATGGCGACGAAGGAGATCAGCTTCTTTTTAAACTGTTAAATTCAGGCGATTTTAGCGGAAAACTTACGGATGCGGACTGGCATGCGGGTTACAAGCCACTGACAAGCAAGATTTCGGAAAAAGGTTTGCGTTATGATCTGACTGTCCCTTTTGCGCGTTATGTCGTCATGAACCGTGGTACGCTGGTGATGCCTTTTAAAAGATATCAGATTCAGCCGGTTTGGAGAGCGGATCGTCCGCAAAAAGGCCGTTACCGTGAATTTTACCAGTGCGATGCCGATGTTGTTGGCACAGAGTCGTTACTTTGTGAAGCGGAAATTGTTTTGCTGCTGCATGATATTTTGCCTCAGCTGGGTATTGAAGATTTTACGGTTAAAATTAATAACAGAAAAATTCTGACCGGTATTGCGGATATGATCGGCGCGCACGGACAGGAAGGAACCTTATGCGTTGCGATTGATAAACTTGATAAAATCGGAAAGGGAAAAGTGATCGATGAATTGCGTGAGCGTAATTTTTCAGAGGAGAGCATCGCGTTGCTGGATCCCGTTTTTTCTTTAACCGGTGGCGAAAATCCTTTTGCAGACTTACGGACCTGGCTTGCCACGTCTGAAATCGGTTTGAAAGGAATTGACGAATTGGAGCAGGTGTGGCAAATGGTTGACGCACTTGGCTTAAAAAATGCCCGCATTCAGTTTGACGTGACACTTGCCAGAGGGTTGTCTTATTACACCGGGGCGATATTTGAAGTGAAGGCCAATAATGTACAGATAGGCAGCATTTGCGGTGGCGGACGATACGATAACCTGACCGGGACTTTTGGTGTGCCTGGCATTTCGGGTGTTGGTATATCTTTTGGTGTGGACAGGATTTATGATGTGATGGAAGAGTTAAATCTTTTTCCGGAAAATCAAACGATCAGTACGAAAGTAATGATCTCGAATTTTGATCAGCAGGCGTTTCAATACGGTTTGTCTATTTTGCCAAAATTGCGCGAGGCCGGAATTAATACCGAAATGTATCCGGATTCGGTGAAACTGAAAAAGCAGCTGGATTACGCGGATCGCAAGAATATCCCTTTTGTAATCCTGATCGGCTCTGACGAAATCAGTACCGGGCAGCTTACTTTGAAAAATATGAAGACAGGGGAGCAGCAAAAGGGAACTGTTGAGGAATTAATAGCGGTTGTACAATAAACCGGACGGATTTATAAATAATAAACAATAGCATATAAGCTGACTGCCGGGACTGCCCCGCCGAAACCCCAGCTCATTTTAAAAAGATCATGAATAATATATTACGAATTGCAATACAAAAGTCAGGTCGGTTAAGTGAAGATTCTTTGAAACTGATCAAGGAATGTGGTATTCGTTTTGATAACGGAGCCGGAAAACTTAAAACGTCTGCTACTAATTTTCCTGCTGAAATTTTGTTTCTGCGTGATGACGATATTCCGGGTTATGTAGAAGACGGCGTTGCACATCTGGGGATCGTTGGAGAAAATGTTTCGGAAGAGTCGGACAGAGACGTAAATACGGTGCATAAGCTGGGTTTTTCAAAATGCCGTCTTTCGATTGGTGTTTTAAGAGAGCACGATTACAGCGGTGTTCAGGATCTTGAAGGGAAAAGTATTGCTACTTCTTATCCAAAACTTTTGGGTAAATATCTTGCTGAAAATAACGTTACCGCCCAGATCCACGAAATTAGTGGTTCGGTAGAAATCGCACCGAGTATCGGCCTGGCTGATGCAGTTTGTGATATCGTAAGCTCGGGAAGTACTTTGCTGAGCAACGGTTTGAAAGAAGTGCAGACGATTTTTAAATCGGAAGCGGTGATGATTGCGAGCAAGCATTTGACGGCTGAGCAGCAGGTGTTACTGGATCAGCTTTTGTTCCGTATCAAATCGGTTCAGGTTGCAAAAAATAACAAATATATTTTATTGAACTGCCCGACAAACGCAGTGGATGAAATTACTAAATATTTACCGGGCATGAAGGCGCCGACCGTAATGCCATTGGCTACTGAGGGCTGGTGTTCGATTCATTCGGTGATCAATGAAAATGATTTTTGGGAAAATATCGAAAAGATCAGACAGGCAGGTGCAGAGGGGATTCTGGTGATTCCAATTGAGAAAATGATTCTTTAAAATGTTGTCGGCTGGCAGCAATCGGCTTTCAGCTGGGTGATGAATACTAGTAATTATGAATATAATTTCTTATCCTGAAAGAAGTGAATGGCCGGATTTACTGACACGGCCTGTGCAGGATTCTTTGGCTATTGAAGGGAAGGTTTTACCAATTCTTGATTTGGTAAAATCGCGTGGAGATGAGGGTTTACGTGAGCTGGCGAAGAAATTTGATGGTATTGATTTATCAGAATTTGCTTTTTCACAGGAAGAATTTGATGCGGCTGAGGGACAACTGGATTCAACACTGAAAACAGCGATCCGCCAGGCTTATCAGAATATTTATACTTTTCACAAGGCGCAATTGCAGCCGGCTGAAAAGATTGAAACCATGCCAGGTGTTACCTGCTGGAGACGCAGCGTGGGCATCGAAAAAGTTGGGATTTATATCCCGGGAGGCACTGCGCCTTTGTTTAGTACGGTGTTGATGTTAGGAATTCCGGCACAATTGGCGGGCTGTAAAGAAGTGGTGCTTTGCACGCCTTCGAATCATCCGGCTATTTTATTTGCGGCAAAACTTGTCGGTGTTACGTCTGCTTTCAGAATTGGCGGTGCGCAGGCGATTGCAGCGATGGCTTATGGGACGGAAAGTGTGCCAAAAGTTTATAAAATATTTGGCCCTGGTAATCAGTATGTTACTACGGCTAAGATGTTGATCAGCAAAGAAGGTGTTGCTATTGATATGCCTGCGGGACCATCGGAGGTTGCGGTGTATGCGGATGATACAGCGGTGCCTGCTTTTGTAGCGGCCGATTTATTATCTCAGGCCGAACACGGTGCTGATAGTCAGGTGCTTCTGGTTTCTACGAGTGAGAAATTTTTAAGCGCTGTCAATGATGAATTGACCACACAGCTGGAACAGTTGCCACGGCGTGAACTGGCTTCGAAATCGATTGAAAACAGTAAGGCAATCCTGGTTAATTCAGCGTACGAAGCGATCGATATCCTGAACGATTATGCCGCCGAACACTTGATTCTGAGTGTGAAAGATGCAGAACTGGTTTCTGATAAAATTTTTAACGCGGGCTCTATTTTTCTTGGCAACTATACACCTGAATCTTGCGGTGATTATGCGTCCGGTACGAACCACACGCTGCCAACAAACGGTTATGCCCGTGCATACAGCGGTGTTTCCGTGGATAGTTTTGTGAAAAAAATTACGGTTCAGCATATTACCGAGGCCGGAATTAAAAACATTGGCCCGACGGTCGAAGCGATGGCCGAGGCTGAATCATTGGATGCGCATAAAAGAGCGGTCAGCATCAGATTAAATGCCCTTTTGTGATTATAATTTTCGAAAAATTATAACGCACGGAAAAATGTCGTATATTTGGAAGACTAATTTCTCGTCTTCTAAATTGATAGAAAAGATGACAGCATTTATGGTTAATGAGCGTTTGGGGGGCTATAATGTCCTTAAACATGCTGTGAAAAATGATTTCGATCTTGCATACCTTGCTGAAAACGGCATTCCCAAAGCGGCAATACAGCACCTTGCTGATTCCGCTGGTTTGGAATTGAAGGATATTATTTTACTTCTGCCCGTAACGCCAAGGAATTTGCAACGTTATAATGATACTGATCTGCTGAGCAATGTGGTTTCTGACCATCTTATTGCGCTGGCAGATCTTTTTTCCGTAGGCACCCGGGTGCTGGGAAGGGAATATTTTCTGGATTGGCTGAACCGCGATATTCTGGCTCTTGGCAGTGAAAAACCAATTCAGTTCCTCCGTACACACGCCGGAATTGAATTGGTGAAAACTGAATTGGGGCGTATCGAACACGGTATTTTTGCATAAATGGAATTATTCAGGATAACCAGATCGGAGTATCAGAATGATTTAAGCGGTATCGGGGCATATTATCATGGTGGCCGGTGGAATACTCCGCAAAATTCGATGCTGTATACGGCTTCACGGAGATCGCTGGCAATGCTGGAAATAATTGTGCACTGGCAACAGCCGAGTCCTCCGCAGGGTTATGTGGTGGTGGTGTTATTTGTACCGGATACGGCATCGGTGATCAACCTGACATATCCTCCGACCGACTGGTATCAGGATCAGCAATGGAGCAAGGAAGTAGGGGATTTGTGGCTTCAGAATAATGAGTCGTTACTGATGCGCGTGCCCTCAGCTATTGTGCCTGCCGAAAAAAATTATCTGATTAACCCGGCACATCCCGAGGCCGCTTCGGTGAAGGTCATCCATCTTGAACCTTTCCAGTTTGACAAAAGATTGTTTTAATAATCAATGAGATCAACCGCAGCTGCCGGCCTGATGCTCTCAAATAGCAATACAAATGAATAACTCTTTCGACCTGAACTCGGTCATTCGCCCCCACATTTTAACGTTGGCTCCGTATTCTTCTGCACGTGATGAATACACCGGTCATGCAGGTATATTTCTGGATGCCAATGAAAATCCACACGGATCTGTTACCGAAGCGCATTATAACCGATATCCGGACCCGTATCAGGCGGAAATAAAAGCGAAATTAAGCCCGATAAAAAATATCAGTACGAACCGTATTTTTCTTGGAAACGGAAGTGATGAACCAATCGATTTACTGATCAGAGCAACCTGCACGCCGGAAAAGGATCACGTGATTATCCTGCCGCCAACGTACGGGATGTATGAAGTAAGCGCTTCAATCCATAACGTGCAGATTGATAAAGTTTCTCTTACGACAGATTATCAAATTGACGTGGATGCGGTTTTAAAAGCGATTACACCGGACACCAAAATTATCTGGGTCTGCACGCCAAATAACCCGACCGGAAATGTGATGCAGGATAGCGCAATCGAAACGCTCCTGAATAACTTTAACGGCCTGGTTGTTGTGGACGAAGCCTATGTTGATTTCACGGATTCCGCTTCATGGATCGGGCGTCTTGACGCGTTCCCGAATCTGGTGGTTTTGCAAACTTTCTCTAAAGCCTGGGGACTTGCAGGGCTTCGTGCGGGGATGTGTTTCGCTTCTGCCGAGCTGATTAAGATTCTGAATAAAATTAAATCGCCTTATAATATCAGTCTGCCCGCACAGCGTGCATTATTGGAAGGTTTAAGTGCGGTGGAGAAAAAAGATGAAATGGTTAAAGAAATTCTGAAAGAAAGAGCTTATTTACGTACGATGCTGGAAAATTTATCGTTGGTGAATAAAGTATTTCCATCGGATGCCAATTTCCTGCTTGTGCAGTTTGACGATGCAAAGTCTGTGATGGCTTATTTGATCGATGAGGCGATCATTGTCAGGGACCGTTCCCGGGTACATCTATGTGAAGGATGTTTGCGGATTACGGTGGGTACGAAAGAGGAAAATGAGCTTTTGGTGGAATCTTTGAAGAAATTTAAACAAAATAGCGTAATTGCGTAAAACACTTTCATTCACACTATAACTAATTATTTTCCGCACCAACTGTTAAACTATGAAGAAACTAGCACTAATCTTTATTTGTACACTCTGCTTTGGATTCGCACAGGCACAAAATGACAACTGGGCTGTTGGCTTTAAACTGGGAGAGCCAACCGGAGTGAATATCCGTAAATATTTCAATAACATCAATGCCATCGATGTAACGATTGGTACCTATGGCATGCTGAAAGAAAGTTATAGGAATGACAAAGTAAGACCAAATGTCGGCTTGTCGGTACAGGTTCACTATTTGTGGCACACACCTTTGTTTAATTCTGAATCCGTTCACGTGTATTACGGTTTAGGCGGGCAGGTCAACAGCAGAAGTTATACCAAACGCAACGAAAAGACCAACGGTGCCGTTTCTTTAGGCGGCTCGGCGATCGGTGGTGTTGAATATTTTATCCCTAACAACCGTATTTCGGTGTTTCTTGAAGGAGGTACCTATGTAGAGGTCATTCCGGCTCCATTCTTTTTTAGTCCTAATATATCAGGAGGTATCAGATTTAACTTGTAGCGTCTGAACTTTTTAAATAAGATAAAAGGAAAAGCAGGCATTAAGCCTGCTTTTTTTGTAAATTGGTTCTGGTCATTTATAAATGCCATTTTTACTCCTCAAAATAAGTAAATTCCAACGTGTTCAAAGTATATAGCTCATCGGCTGGTTCAGGTAAAACCTACACCCTTACCAAGGAATATCTCAAACTTGCCCTGCATTCCAATTCGGATACCTATTTCAGGCAAATTCTGGCTGTAACGTTCACCAATGCTGCTGCCAACGAAATGAAAGAGCGTATTTTATTGATGCTCAGGATATTTTCGGGCGCGATGTCTTCGCCGGATCCCGAACATCCGATGCTTCGTGATGTGGTTACGGAATTGTACCCGTCTACCCTGGAAGACCCGGAACTTTATGCCGGTGCAAAAGAACTTATTTCAGGAAGGGCCCAGCTGGTTTTTAGACAGATTTTGCATCGTTATTCGGATTTCTCGGTCATGACGATTGATAAATTTACCCAGCGGCTTATCAGCAGTTTTACCGATGAGTTGGGTATTCCATTTGTTTTTGAAACACAGCTCGATGGCGATTTGCTGGACGAGGCCGTGGACCGGGTGCTGGCAAGAATCGGCCAGGAGGGTGAGGAAGTACTATCGGATATTGTCGAGCGATATTACCGCGAAAAGGCAGAAGAGGGAAAAAGCTGGGCTGCTTTGCCGATGCAGATCCGGGAGACTGCCGGAACCTTGTTAAGCGAGCAGAGCTATTTGCAAATGCAGCGTGTGGCGGAGCTTCAAATGGGCGACTGGGTAGCAATCCGGAATCAGATGCGCGCATTTGTAAAGGGTAGGGAAGATGCGATAAAAAGGCTGGCGACAAGCGGTTTTGAACTGATCGTCAATGAATATCTGTTGGACAAGGATTTCTATCAGGGAGGACGTGGAATATATGGTTATTTTAAGGATAGAAGCGAACGTAAAAACTTATGGACTGCCCCGAACTCTTATGTCAGCGGAAAAACCATCGGGGAGGATAACTGGTATGGCGCCAAAGCGGCTGCACCCATCAAAGATAAAATCGAGTCAATCCGGGTTGAACTCGAACGACTATATCATGAGATTGAAAATATAAGAAACGGAGAGTCGGAAAAAATAACGTTATACCTTCAGCTTGACCGGCATCTGTATAACCTGTCCCTGCTTGGGGAAATACGTAAGGAATTTGATGCACTTTTGAGGCAAAACAATCAGGTCCATATTTCGGATTTTAACAGGCGGATTCTTGAAATTGTATCAAAAGAACCGGTTCCTTTTATTTTCGAAAGACTTGGAGAAAAGTATAATCATATTCTGGTTGATGAATTCCAGGATACCTCAAAATTGCAGTTTGCCAATTTGCTGCCGCTGATCGAGAATGCGCTGGCTGATGGCTATTTTAACCTGATCGTGGGTGATGCCAAACAATCCATTTACCGTTTCCGCGGAGGTGATATGGATCTTATCCTGCATCTCGCTCAAAATCAGGTTATGCAGCTGGTTCCAATCCTTGGTGATAATATTTACAATGAAGAGCGATTATGGAGCGTTGACAGTCACTTGGAGATAGATCACCTGCGAACCAACCGCCGGAGTTTCCGTGAGATCACTACTTTCAATAATCAGTTTTTTGGATTTATTTCAGAAACAGTAGGGGAGGAATATCCGCTGATCAAAGGGGTTTATGACGAAAATTTCAAACAGGAAATTCCTCCCGGTGTTAACGAAGGTGGCCATGTTCAAATTGAATTTCTGGATATGCAGGACTATGGAGATGATTTTTCAGAGGTTGAAACAAAAAACGATGCGATTGTAACGAGAAGCCTGGAATTGATTTCTGAATTACGCGCAAGCGGTTATCAATGGCGGGATATCGCTATTTTATGCAGGAAAAAGAAAGAAGCAACGTCACTGGCGAATGCTTTAAAGGAAATCGGATATCCGTTAATTTCCGACGATGCTTTGTCGTTGGGTTATTCAAGATCCGTGCATTTTGTGATTTCTTTCATGGAAGTGCTTCACACGGATCAGCGTTTGAAACGTTATGAAGCTGCTTATTTGTTCCACCGTGTCATAAGGAAGGAAAATCCAACGGCGGAAGAACATGAAGCGCTTCGTTTGCTTTGCACCCAAAAAGGCCTGGATAGTTTTTTATCCTATTTCGCAAAATATGAAATGGAACTGACAGCCTTTCGCATGCGCCAGCTAACCGTTTTCGAGTTAAGCGAGTTGCTGATGCAAACTTTTGGCCTTTTTGAGAATAAGACAGAAAACCAATATTTATTCAGGTTTCTGGACGTCGTGCTGGAATTCGGAACGAGACGAAGTAATCACCTGGGTGATTTTCTTCAGCATTGGGAAACGGCCAAAAATAAGCTTTCCATTACCATTCCGGCAGATACGGATGCCCTCAGAATCACTACGATCCACAAGTCAAAAGGCCTGGAATATCCCGTGGTTATCGTTCCATATGCGAACTGGAAAGTGACCCCGAATGCAAAACTGGACAGGCTATGGATCGATCTGGATGAGATTTCCTACGACGAATTGAGCCTCGCCGACGATAGTGCGGAGGAATTACCGGATAAAAAATTACGAAGTTCTCTTGTCTCCGTCGTTAAAGACTTGGAAAATACGCTGGTGGCTGATCAATACCGGGATGAAAAAACAAGGACGCTGGTTGAAAACCTGAATCTGCTTTACGTGGCATTTACCCGACCCGTGCAGCGGCTTTATGTTTTGGCTAAACGCGAGAAAAACTGGAAACAATCGACTTTGGTGAGTACCTGGATGCACGACTATCTGAGCGTGCCGGAGTCAGTGCCGACTTATGACGAGATCGAAACGCGGTATGTTATTTCCCAGGGGGATGATCAATGTTTTCATGCCCATTCGAAAAACAATTCGGAATCTTTTGTTATGGATCAAGTGATCAGCAATGACCGGAGTGAGTCGCTGAGACTTAGGCGAATGGCCGATCGGATTTTTGATATTGAAACCTTTGAACGTAAAAAGGATCATTTGCAAAAAATGCGTCACCTGCTGATCAGGATGAATCTGATAAGCGATTTACCCCAAACCGCGGGTCAGTTGGTTCGTGACGGGATTGTAACGCGGGAAGAAGCGAAAATACTGTATGTACAACTTACCGAATTATTCAAAAACGACTCGATAAGCAGCCTGTACGACGAAAATGCCAAAGTGCAGATCAATAAAGAGCTGCTGCTGCCCGGCGGCAAAATGCTGCATGTCGACAGGCTTGTCGAGCTGCCGGATGAAAGCTGCGTTTTTATGACTTTTATAGCAGGTGTCGGGAGCGACCAGGCGCGCAATCACTTAAAAAGACTCGTCAAAATATATTCAAATGAAGGAAAACAGGCCAGAGCGGTTTTGATTACATTAGAAAACGATGGCGTTGAGTGGATATCCTCAAATGAAGCTTAAATCATGTATTGCAATTATGAATATTGAAATAAGAGAAATTCAACCAAGTGACGATGCCGAACTGGCGCTGGTTATCAGGCAAACGCTTAAAGAATTTAAAGCTGACAAACCTGGTACCGTGTATTACGATGCCAGCACGGATCACCTAAGTGAGCTGTTTACCGTTGCGAACAGCGTGTATTTTGTGGCGATACAGGACGGAAAAGTGCTTGGAGGTGCCGGTATTTTTCCAACGGATGGATTGCCGGAAGATACATTGGAACTTGTGAAAATGTATCTTCTTCCCGAAGCGCGCGGGCAGGGGCTGGGAAAAACCCTGATTTTGAAATGTATTGAGGAAGCCCGTAACAAAGGTTTTAAAAGAATTTACCTGGAAACGATGGCAGCGCTTGAAAAAGCGGTCAAGGCTTATGAAAAGCTGGGATTCAGTTTGTTGGATGCGCCGTTGGGCAACAGCGGTCATCACGCCTGCGAGTTATGGATGGTTAAAGAAATTAAATAATGCTCATTCGATAAACCAATAATCCAGCTTCAGGTGAAATTCCTTGGTTTTACCTGAATTAAAAACGGCTTCACCACGCAGTCCGGCCAATTCATTGGTGCCGCTTCCGACAACGACTTTTTTTGTGGAAGTGAGCGTCCCATTTTCAAAAATTCCTGAATGTTCGAGGACGAAACTACCGGATTTGCCGGCAAGCTCGCCGGTAAATCTTTCCAGGCCGTAAACGGAGGCTTTTTTTTCGTTCAGATAGTTTTTGAGTTCCATCAATACGCTTTCCCCCGATAGCTCACCCTCATAAAAAATAAAGAATTTGCCGGTCGTGAGTTTTTGACCATTTTCATTTTTACTGAAAGATTCTTCATATCCATCCGTGATATGGAAAACAGCAGAGGCGGATAACTTCATCTGTCGGATCGGTGATTAGGTTGATTCCCAAAAATAGGAGAAAACCGATTAGGTTGTTAACTTTTTGAGGATTTATTCCGACCCCGGAAATGATCAGGCGTATTTCATTTAATAGAATATTTCCGATATTCAGCCCTGTGGTTTCTATGTCACGTTAGCTTATCAGCGAATGCAGAAAAACACAGCTTTTATGAGGCGAAAACCGGATGAAATATAGTTCGACTTCATATTTTTAGTGATATTCACGAAAAATTAGAGATTTTGTATTTCACGACGCTTCGTTCCAATATTGTTTTATGCGTTTTTCTTTCCAACAACAGGTTTTTACAGGCGTCATTGTCTCCATACTGCTTGTAATAATCGTCGGTTATACTTCTTTTAATGCGATTATCCTGAATCAGGAAAATGCCGGTTGGGTGGATCATACCCGGGATGTAATAAAGGCATCGGCGGAGGTCAGAAATCAGCTTCTGACAGCTGAAACAAATTTAAGGGGATTCGCCTTGTTGAAAAACGACAACTTTGAAAAAACGCATAGCAACGCAAGCGAAAAGGTTTGGAGCCAGTTTAATGTTTTGCAGAAACTTGTCATTGATAATGCGTCTCAAACAGCCCGGCTGGATACTTTATCGCCGATTATAAGAAACAGGCTGGATTTAATGTCCGCACAGCTGGAAATGCTGAAAGAAGGGCGATACACTTCTGACTCCCTGAAAGCCATGGTTTTGAGTGGGCAAAGAGTTTCCTCACAACTGAAATTTTATTTCGACAGAATAGAAAATACGGAAAATACTTTGCTGAAACTGCGTGAGGATGAGGCGGCGATCAGTTCAGACCGTGCAAAGCAAATTATCCTTGGCGGAACGACTGTTTTTTTGCTGGTCATTTTTGTTCTTTTCTATTTTATCAGGAAGACCTACATGGCCCAGATCAGTTCGGAAAAGGGAACCGTAAAGGCTAATCAGGAACTCGCTATTCTTTCACGCGAAGATCAACGTAAAAACTGGATCTTATCGGCGGCGGTTGAGGTGAGTGAAGTGATAAGAGGGGAGCCTGGGGAGGAGGAACTGGCCAAAAAATTTATTGAGAGAATTGCCGAAGTTACAGGAGCGGCCACGGGTGTGCTCTATGTTGTCAATCATTTGGGGAGTGTCTGGGATCTGGCGGCTACTTTTTCGGTGGAGCACAATGACGAGCTTCCGCATTCCGTCACAAAGGACACGGGTGTTTTGGGACAGGTAATTTATGAAAAACGAAGTCTTAAACAACTTGCAGTTGCGCCGGGATATCTTAAAATTAAAACGGGATTGGGTAATGCAATGCCGGGAACGGTTTTGATAAAATCGCTGATACAGGGCGGTAAAGTCGTTGCCTTGCTTGAATTGGGTTATCCGGGAACATCGGATGATAAGGTTATTCAGTTACTGGAAAGAATATCCGATGGTGCAGCCATTGCTTTTTCAGCGGCCAGAGAGCGTCAGCTGATGAAGGAACTCCTTGATAAAACACAGCTCCAGGCGGAGGAACTTGAAAGCCAGCAGGAAGAATTAAGGGTTACCAATGAAGAACTGACGAGACAGACCTCGTTATTGCAGGTGTCAGAAGAGGAGCTTCGGGTACAGCAGGAGGAGCTGAAACAGATCAATACCGAGCTGGAAGAAAAAGCATTTTTACTGGAAGAGCAAAAAAGTACGATCGAGGAAGCACGCGATCAGGTGCAAAGAAAAGCCGATGAGTTGGAAAGAACGGGCCGGTTCAAAAGTGAATTTTTGGCTAATATGAGTCACGAGCTAAGGACTCCTTTGAATAGTATTCTGATCCTTTCGAGGATTTTATCTGAAAATAAAGGGCTTCGGATGAGCGATGAAGAGCAGAAATACGCTGCTGTTATCAATAATTCGGGGAATGATCTGCTTACACTGATCAACGACATCCTGGATCTGGCAAAAGTTGAGTCCGGGAAGATAGAGCTGCATGTCGAGGAAATTAATACAGAATTGCTTATTGTTGAGATCAGGAACACATTCCAAAAAATTGCTGAAAATAAAGGGCTTGACCTGGAACTTGTCCGGGGTGAAAACTGCCCCGATACCCTGTTCCTGGATCATGTCCGGATATTACAGATCCTGCGCAACCTGCTTTCCAATGCAATCAAGTTTACCTCAGCGCCGGGAACGGTATCGCTGATTATTTCTCAATGGGATGGCAAACTGCATTTCGAGGTTCGGGATACGGGAATTGGAATTCCTGAAAACAAGCAAAAAGCCATTTTTGAAGCTTTTCAGCAGGCCGATGGATCAACGAGCCGGAAGTATGGCGGAACTGGTTTGGGCTTATCGATAAGCCGTGAGCTGGCCAACATTTTCCAGGGATCTATTACTTTAAAAAGTGAAGAAGGAAAGGGTTCGTCGTTTACATTGATCATTCCATTGCAGGATGCGTTAAATACGGTGCCGGAAGTTATCGCTGAGCCGGTTGTAAAAGTTGAGGAGATGAAAAATACCCCAATAAAACCCGTCGTGTCCACGGAAAATGTAAGGATAAACAGGCTGTTGCTGATCGAGGATGATCCGATTTTTGCCGAGGACATGGCCAGTAAGGCACGTGACAATGGTTTTGAAGTGGTTGTGGCCGGCACGGGTTTTAAAGCGTTGAGTTTGGTTCAAAGTTTCAAACCCACAGCGATTATTTTGGATATGCACCTTCCTGATATTTCGGGCGACGATGTTTTAAAAGAACTGAAAGCGGATCCTGTAACCCGGCTTATTCCTGTCCATACGGTTTCAGCGGGCGACGAAAGCATCGCGAAGGTACTGCAAGAGGGGGCGATCGGATTTATGCAAAAACCGGTAGACAAGAAGTCGGCGGAAATTATCTTTGACCTGCTTAAGCTGGAAGGCTCAAAAACAGAGCGGAAACGTATTTTACTCGTTGAGGACGATGCGTTCCAGAGCAAACATTTTGGCGATTTTCTCGAAGAAAATAATCTGTTTGTGCTTTACGCATATTCAGGTGAAGAGGCGCGGCTGTTGCTTGAACGAGAAGTTGTTGACGGCATTATTCTGGATATCCGATTAGCGGATATCAACGGTCTGGATTTACTGGATCAGATCAAGGCTGAACCGCAATGGGCGGGCATACCAGTGATCGTGAATACTGCGGAGGATCTTTCACAGGAGGACCTGACCCGGGTGATGCGGTATTCACACCCGGTGGTGATGAAAACGCGCAAATCGAATGAACGCCTGCTGGATGAAGTTAATCTGTTCCTAAAAAAAATACAGCCTAAGCCAGCGCCTTCGATTCAAAAAACACAACTGTTCAGTAACCCGGTGGTACATGCCGATCGTGTTTTTATTGGCAGAAAAGTGTTGCTGGCCGACGATGATATGCGTAATATTTTTGCACTGAGCGCTGTGCTGGAAGAGGCCGGATTCTCAATTGTTATTGCGATGAACGGCCGCGAGGCTTTACAGAAACTCGGAGATACCGATGATATTGATTTGGTTTTGATGGATGTCATGATGCCGGAAATGGATGGTATCGAAGCGACGAAACGGATTCGTAAGGAACAAAAATGGAGCAATTTGCCAATTATCGCCGTCACTGCCAAGGCGATGCAGGGCGACCGTGAATTGTGTCTGGCAGCAGGAGCAAACGATTATATCTCGAAACCTGTTGACGTGGACAAATTATTGTCATTAGTAAAAGTTTGGTTACATTCATGATCGTACTGGAATATCAGGAACTGGAATTGTTGATTGTCAGGGTTCGTGAAATATCGGGCTTTGATTTTTCCGGTTATGCGCGGCCCTCGTTGCTGCGCCGGGCTGCGAGATACCTAACCAAACATGCCATGAGTCTTTCCGAGCTTATTGTACACCTTGAACAGGGCGGGAAAGTAGTTTACGATTTCATTCAGGAACTCACGGTCAATTATTCCGAAATGTTCCGGGATCCGGATTTCTTTATCAGTTTAAGATCCGAGGTTATTAGCTATCTGGAATCATTCCCAGCGATCCGGATCTGGGTCGCTGGTTGTGCTTCGGGCGAAGAAGCTTTTTCGATGGCTATTCTATTGAAGGAGACCGGATTATATAACCGTTCCTTAATCTACGCCACTGATTTGAGCGAGCGCGTTTTGTCTTCCGCCCGCGAGGGCATTTTTAGTTTGGGACATATGCGTACTTTTTCGGAAAACTATTTGTTGGCAGAGGGGAAATACTCTTTATCAGATTATTATCATGTGGCTTATGGTCAGGCGGTGATGGTTCCCGACCTTCGGAAGAACCTTGTATTTTCGCTCCACGACCTGACCGGTGACGGAGTATTTAATGAGTTTCAGATGGTGAGTTGCCGGAACGTAATGATCTATTTTAACCTGGAACAGCGTCAGAAAGTTTTTAGGTTATTGTACGAAAGTCTGGCTATGTTTGGTTTTTTATGTCTCGGAAAACGTGAAACCCTGCGTTATTCTGGGTATGAAGAGCATTTTCGTGTCATCGATACCCGACTAAACATTTACCAGAAAATCAAATGATAACCGCAAAAAAAAAACCTCTAAATCTGATACTCATGGGAGGATCATCGGGGAGTTTTGCGCTTTTTGAAGAAATAATAAAATTGGTTACAAAACCGTTACCCTGTGCTTTGATCTTTGTTTTGCATCGTGGAAAATCCAGTTTGTCAGAGCTTCCGGTGTTGTTTAATTCAAAAACAAAAGTAAGAATGGAGGAACCGCAGCATCTTGATTTACTGGATACAAACTGTATTTATTTCGCCGTGCCCGACTATCATTTGTTAATTGGCCCGGACCAGCGATTTTATTTAGACGCAGCTGAAAAGGATTTTTTTTCGCGTCCTTCCATTGATGCCACTTTTATTTCCGCAGCCCAGTCGGGCATACCGATCAAGGCAGCCATGTTATTTTCCGGTGCCAGTGAGGACGGGGCAAAAGGAATCAGACAAATTGCGGAAGCGGGTTTTCGTACCTATGTGCAGAACCCCGATTTCGCGGAAGCACAAAAAATGCCTTTGGCAGCCATCGATGCATACGATAAACACCAAATTTTGAATGAAGAAAATCTGTTTGAAGAAATTAGAAGTATCCTATATAGCCACTCAACTTAAATAATGGAAAATACGAAAATTCTGCTGCTGGATGACCGGGAAGAAAATTTATTATCACTGAAAGCGATTCTAAGCAGGGACGATATTACCATTTTCGCTACCACATCACCCAATGAGGCGTTGCGTATCGTTTGGGAAAATGAAATATCTGTGGCTTTGGTTGACGTTCAGATGCCGGGGATGGACGGTTTTGAGTTTGCTGAAACGCTAGCTTCAAATCCTAAAACCAGGGAAATTCTGATCGTTTTTGTAACGGCGATTTCAAAAGAAACGACCTACGCCGTCCGTGGTCTGAGGACCGGAGCGGTTGATTATCTTTACAAACCTCTTGATCCATATATCACCAATGCCAAGGTTGATTCTTTGATCCGTGTGGCAAGAAGTCAGCGGGAAATAAGAGAGAAAAATAAACTTCTTGAAAACTACGCTACCATTGTCACAAATTCGCCTGATATTATCGCAACGGTTGCGCCGGATTCAGGAAGGATATTGTCAATAAATCCGTCTGTACAAACAATTTTAGGCCTGAATCCAGCCTCGCTGATCAACATTTCGATGCTGGATTTATTGGTGGAAGCAAACCGTTCCGGCTTGCAGACTGTCCTTGTGAACCAGAGTTATATGAGTGGGGAGACGATCGTGGTAGAAGACCAGTTTGTAGGCAAACTCAGTCAGCCTGTTTGGCTCGAACTTCGGATTATGTACAAAAATCGGCTTCTTTTTATCAACCTGCATGATATTGAAAAGAGAAAGGCGCACGAACTAGCGCTGGTCGAAGCAAGAAGTCTGGCCGATAAATCAAGAAAGGTCAAGGAATCCTTCCTGGCCAATATGAGTCACGAAATCCGCACGCCTTTGAATGGTATTATCGGGATTGGCAATTTGCTTGAAGCTACGGAACTGGAAACTGACCAGCGGGAATTGCTGGACATGCTCCTGAATTCGTCGGGCTCGCTTTTAAATATTCTGAATGATATTCTTGATATCTCGAAAATTGATGAAGGGAAGTTTTCAATATTGCCAACGCCCACGAACCTGCTTGTCCTTGGCAAAGGCATTATTGACCTGATGCGCTTTAAGGCTGATGAGAAAAGGTTGGAACTGAGCCTGAAATATGACGAAGAGATACCGGGAAGTGTATTGATCGATGGCATGCGCCTCAATCAGATTTTAATGAATCTGGTGGGTAATGCACTGAAATTCACACACGCGGGTCATGTGCGATTGAAAATTGAATACCAGGGTATGGAAGGCTCTTTTCACAAGATAAGACTGGCGGTAGAAGATTCAGGAATTGGTATTTCGGAAGACCGTATCCCGGCGATTTTTTCGGAATATGGACAAGCGACGCAGGAAACTTCACATAATTATGGTGGTACGGGATTGGGTCTGACCATTTCGCAGAAGCTGGTGCTGTTGATGGGCGGCGATCTTAGGGTAACGAGTCAGTTCCAAAAAGGGAGTGAATTTTATTTTACCCTGTTGCTGAAAGACGCTAATCAGAAAATGAGTGAAAAGGCACCCGTTGTCTCATTTAAAAGTCTAAGCCCATTTTTTGGCAAAAAGGTTTTGATTGCAGAAGATAATCATATCAATGCGTTGCTGATCAATAAATATTTAACAACCTGGCTGATTGATGTGACGCTGGTCGTCAATGGAAAGGAAGCGATCAGGGAACTTCGGGACCAAACTTTTGACCTGATTATCATGGACACCCGGATGCCGGAAATGGATGGATTTCAAACGGCACAGTATGCCAGAAAGGAATTGGGAATTACCACACCCATTTTGTCGCTCTCTGCCACGGTGCTTGAAGAGGATATCCGTCAGGCGCTGGAATCGGGTATGAACGATACTTTATCCAAGCCTTTTGAGCCTGTCCGGCTTCACGAGAAAATTGGGCGGTTACTTGCAGAATCGGTTGTCTGAAAATGAAAAATGATAGCGCTGACTGATTAAACCGACATTAAATGCAACGAATTTTTCTCATTAATCGTAATGTTTTAAGAACGGTTTCGTTTAATTATAGTTGAAATTTAGTGTACATAAATAGCAAGATGAAAAGTAAAAATAATAGCTGGTTCCTCCTTGCCCTGGTGGTATTGGCAGGGTGTAGTTCTTCCAAAACGATCCCTTATGCATCAAAATGGAATGCACCGTTTTCTTATGTGGATGAAGTAAAACCGGATGGAAAAGATCAGGTTTCGAGATTGGCGTACGGGATCATCAATGATGATCATTATCTATACATGACCATGACAACCCGCGATCCGGCTACGATTCAGAAGATTCTGGGTAACGGTTTAAAAGTATCTTTCAGTCCGGAAGGACAGAAAAAGGATTCCTATTCTCTGTTGTTTCCGGTTGTCTTGAAAGAAGACCGGAAAGCCCTGCGCCGGATTGATACAGATTTACCCAATAGCCTTGGCCTGGGACTTTTGATGGATTCTTACAACAAGGAAGCAGTTTGGAAAGATAAACAAGGTCAGCGTTTTATCAATCTGGTTGAAGCCGACGGAAGCATCAAGTCACACATCAGCATGGATAAAAACGGTGAGCTAACCCAGCAAATGGCGGTACCTTTCAGCCTTCTTGCGATGAATCCCAAGGAGTCTTCGCTATTGGGTGTAAGTATTAAAATTGATGGGGCTTCCTCTTCGCAGTCAGGCTTTTCACCCAGAATTGGCATAGGCCTTGGCGGTGGAATTGGCATGGGCGGCGGTATGGGCGTTGGCATAGGGACTGGAGGTGGCTCACGATACGGAACGAATGACAGAGGTGTTGATATCCGCCTGGAAGTGCAGCTGGCTCGTGGGAACGGTTGATTTTAGATATTTTTTATAAAAGAAATGCCCGTTGATGAATTTCGGCGGGCATTTCTTTTATAAAAAATTGGCATTGTTTGGCCTGCTGTAAACCAGCTGCATGACGCTAATATTGCGCATGACGAAGGCAGCTTCACAGTAACAGAGGTAGTAGGTCCATTTGCGGATAAACTGATCGTCGTACCCCAGGTTTTTAATTTCAGCCAAGCGCTCATTAAATTTATTCAGCCAGGCTCTTAAAGTGTATGCATAATGCAGTCCGAATTCTTTCAAATCAACCAGGCTCATGTCGCCGGTTTTGTTAACAGAGCGGTTAATAGCAGCCACTGACGGTAGCAAGGAGCCCGGGAAAATGTATTTCTGGATCCAGTCGACACCTTTTTTCAAGCTGTCATAACGTGCATCCGGACAAGTAATAACCTGAATCGCAAGAATTCCGTCTTTTTTTAGGAGGGAATTGCATTTGCTGAAATAGATATCCATAAACTCATGTCCAACCGCTTCCAGCATTTCAATGGAAACAATTTTGTCAAATGATCCTTCGACATTCCGGTAGTCCATCAGTAAAACCTCTACCCGTTCAGACAAACCGGCAGCGGATATACGTTCCATGGCAAGCTTCTGTTGCTCAACGGATAAAGTCAATGAAGTGACTTTGCAGCCATAATTTTTTGCCATATGTATCGCATTGCCGCCCCAGCCGCTGCCAATTTCAAGGACGTGGTCGGAAGGCTGCAAGTTTAGTTTCTGACAAAGGCGATCATATTTTTCCAGTTGCGCCGCTTCCAGGTCCATGCCTTCATGACGGAAATATGCGCTGGAATAGGTCATCGTTTTATCCAGAAAAACACCGAAGAAATCATTGCTCAGATCGTAATGCTCCGATATGTTTTTCCTCGATCCTTCGAGTGTATTGGAGCGGGCACTATGGGTTATTTTATTCCAGAATCGTAATACATTCAGGACAAAGGCCTGTGATTTGCTGCCGGAAAGGCCAGGCGCATTTTCAACGTTAAGCAGCACCCAGTTGATAACCTGGGTAATATTATCCGTTTCCCAGAGTCCATCCACATAGGCCTCCCCAAAACCAATATCACCGAACAGCGTGAGACGTTTAAAAAATTCCACATCTGTAACGGTAACACAGGCTGATATCGGATTTATCCCGTTACCGAAAAACTCGGTCCGTCCATCCGGAAGGGTCAATGCCAGCTTTCCCAAATTCATCTTATGAAGCTGGCTGAAAACCAGTTGCTGGTATAAGCCAGGTTTTGTGGCAACTGGTTCTGTTCTGTTCAATGTTGCGCTGGTTTTTAGCATGGTAATGATGGGTGACTGGCCGGTTAAGATTTGTACCTTCTATATACTTCTGTTTGCAATTGAGGGTTGTCTGTCTTGCGATGAAACCCGATTTTTTTGGCCCAAAGTTTTAACGCCTGCCAATGAATCAGCCAGGTTATTTGCATGGTGACGAGCGGAATACTGAAAAAATACCGGAGCATATTGGCATCCGTCAGTACCGTTTTTTCACCCTGTAATGAGCTCATAAAATAGAGTTCACCTGCCTCATCGTAATCGTTGATGGTGATATTCAGCCGATCTCCCGGTATTTTTACATTGAAATCAAAGTAGAAGTCAAGATCAATAAAAGGAGAAACGTAAAAGTTTTTATTGGTATACAGATGAAATCCGTCATGGTTAAGCGTTTTGTTTTCAAGGAAATACGGTTTCATTTCCATAAAAGTATTACACACCTCCACGACCGTACAGACGGGTTCATCAAGCGCATTGTAACAGATGTAAAATGAAACCGGATTGAACTGATAACCCATCGTACACAGATTGGTAAGAAGCATAATCCGTCCATTTCCAATATCCACAAAGTTTTCAGCCAGATATTGTGTAATGTGCTCCCTGATTTTTTTCGATTTATCCGGGTTTTCAATCGGTAATTGTAAATGATCGGAATCACGGAAATTGAACAGATTGAAACGGTTTCGGCTTAGCCATCTGAATTTTTGCGAAATAGAATCAAGCTCAGCCAGGTCCAGGTAGAACATAAAAATATCGTAATGAAATTTATGTTTCTTCGGATGAAGCCTGTTGTGCATCACCCGCGCCTTGTATAAGCAAGAATTTAAATGATCCTGTTTCATGTATGGATATACGATAAAACGGGGTTAATGGATTTGCCTGTTTAGAATTTTTGGCGTCGTCAGACTAGCGCATAGATCAACTGCGCTTTTAAAAGCATCCTCATGGAAACCGTACTTGAAATAACTCCCGCAGAAGTAAACCGGACCCGTTTCATTGAGCAGTTTCAGGCTGCTTTGCGCGTGCATGGCGGGGACATCAAAAAGCGGATGCTCATAATCGATTTCCCGGATGATTTTTTTCTCATTAAGGTCTTCCTGAGGATTGATCGAAACGAAATAATTTTTCTTATCCGATACCTGTTGCAGCTTATTCATCCAGTAAACCGTACTTGGCGCGACTTCAAATTCACTTTCTGTGATCCGATAATTCCAGCTGCTCCATGCCAGTTTAGTATCAGGCATCACTTTTTCATCGCTATGCAAAACCGCTTTATTGTATTGATACTTGAAATTCGATAAAATATTTTGTTCAAGAACTGTCGGTTCACAGAGCATGGCAAGCGCCTGATCCGCGTGGGTGGCAATAATCACCCGGTCAAAAACTTCCTGTGTACCATCCGATGCGCGTACGGTAACCTTGTCATTTTCACGTTTGATTTTCACCGTTTTCCGGTTCACGTGGATCTTATTCCTGAACGGTTTGATCAGGATTTCACGGTAAGACTGGCTGCCGTTATGTAGCGTATACCACTGATGCTGGGTGTCAATACCCAAAAAACCATGGTTTTTGAAGAAACGAATGAGCGTCACCGCCGGAAAATCAAGCATTTGCTCCATGGGCGTAGACCAGACAGCCGAGCTCATCGGGACCAGATATTTCCAGAGCATATCGTCGCTGTAACCAAATTCCCGGATGTATTGTCCGATCGAATAATTCGAAAACTGAGGCTCGTCCAGAATCTGGACACTGTCCCGGTTGAACCTTGAAATTTCCGACAACATCCGGATGTATTTCAGATTGAACAAATTTTTACGTTGTGCAAACAGGTGATTAAGACTTGAACCACTGTATTCAAGGCCGCTTGGTTTGTGTTGAACGCTAAAAGACATATCCGTTTTTTTTACCGGTGCATCAATCTCTTTAAACAACTTGCACAAATTCGGATAGGTTTCGTAATTGAAAACCATAAAACCCGTGTCAATATGAACCGGTTTCCCGCCTTCATCTACGGTAACGGTGTTGGTATGCCCGCCGACATAGTCGTTCTGTTCAAAAAGTGTAATGTCGTCTGTCTGGTGCAGGAAATGGCCGCAGCCCATGCCCGCAATTCCGGTTCCTATGATCGCTGTTTTAAGCATCGCTAATTGGTTACAGATTTTAAGAAATACATTACGGCATAAGTAGAAAGCTGCCCTCCGGGACCGTTCAGGTTATAGTCAAAAGCATGTGTGGCCCAAGGAAGTGTGAGCAGATAATGTTTAACGCCATTTGCGTTCAGTTTGGCGTTAAGCCTCCTGCTGTGTTCATAGGCCACCAAAACGTCGTTCTGACCGTGTATTAAAAGGGTAGGAGGCGACTGATCTGAGACGTATAGCAAAGGAGAGCTTTCCTTAAAATGCTGCGGATGCGTGTTGTAATTGCCGCCAAGATAATCTTCCATCACTTTTTGCGAGTCCATGATCAGCGGATTTGAGGGAATGGAATAACCCCAGACCATATCCGCCGGTCCGTAAAAATCGATAATTCCTTTTATCTCAGGATCTTTAAGGGTGAAACCGGCAAGCAGCGCGATCTGGGCTCCCGCAGAACGCCCCAGCAAAATGAATTTACTTGAATCAATATGCCATGCGGCTGCCTTTTCTTTCAAAAATGCCAGCGCGTCCCGGACGTCTTCAACCGGCGCGGGATTTTGATAGGAAGGCGCCAAACGATAATTGATCGCAGCCACATGATATCCCTTGCTTGCCAGTACACTGTTCAGTTCGGGCAACTGTTTGCTGTCGCCGCTTTTCCAGGAACCTCCATGCACTACCAGTACACAGGGTTTTATGCCGGGAATAGCCGACGGATAAAAATCCATGGTCAGGTTAATCTTATCTGTCTTTTTATAACTGACCGTGCTGTACGGAATACTGATGTTGCTTTTAAAAAGGCCCGGATACGAAAATGGTTTTTGGCTGGCAACGTGATAATCTCCAAAGGCCGCTGCCATATTTTCACGTAAGTCTCTGGATATAAAATAAGCCCTGGCAATTGGCGATGCAAAAATGAACAGTGTGATAAAAGCGAGGATAAGGGTTGGTAGCTGATAAGCCGATGGCCGCAAAGAGATGAGAATAATAACCAGTAAAAGCGCTATGAAAACCCAGGAAAATTCGTCCGCAGCAATAGCCAGCAGCCATAAGTAAAAGGCCGGAGCTGGCAAAATAGTCAGCAGCGAAATCAGAAACAGGATAATTGTCAGCGATAGTTTTACCATGGCGCCCGGATTTTATGAAACAGATAATGACTGACCATCCATTCGTTCCCATCGTCGTAATTCCATAATTCTGCACAGGACATATAGAAAATACGCCAGTAAACCCACCATTTTAAAGCTTCTCCTTTGCCGTAGGTTTGCTCGAAGAGCGGCATAATTTCGTCACGGTGATTATCCATGTTACGCAACCAGGCTTCGGAAGTTTTGGCATAGTGCTTGCCATTGACAAACCATTGTTTTTCCATGATCAGGTCATCGTTGAAATGCAGCAAAAGATCATTGCTGGGCATTATTCCGCCACTGAAAAAGTACTTGCTCATCCAGTCTGTTTCATCCTTTACTTCAAATAGATACGCAAATTCCTTATGTGTGAAAATATGGACAAAAAGTTTTCCGTGATCGTCCAGAAATGACGCGACTTTTTGCATGAGCAGCTTGTAGTTTCGCATATGTTCAAACATTTCAACGGATACAACCCGGTCGAATTTTTCGTCGGTATGAAACGTGTTCATATCGGCTGTTAGGACTTTCAGGTTCTGAATATTTCTCAAAAAAGCCTGTTCTTCAATATGCTGTTTCTGAGTCCTGGAATTGGAAACCACGGTAAAAATACTGCCCGGATATTTTCCTGCCATAAAGAGAGAAAGAGAGCCCCAGCCGCAACCCAGTTCGAGGACATTCTGTCCATTTTCAAGTTCTGCCCTTTCGCAGGTCAGTTCAAGCATATCTCGTTCCGAGGTATCGATATCGGTTACGCCCGGTTTCCAGAATCCGCAGGAATACTTTAAATTTTCACCCAGACAATACTGGTAAAACGCCGTGGGCACTTCATAGTGCTGTTCGTTTGCATCAGCGGTGTTTACGGCAATGGGTGCGTTTTTAAGCGTATCGATCAATTGAAGTAAATGACGCTGCTGCGCCTCCCCGCCGCCCTTATTTTCTTCGCGCAAACGTTTCTTTAAATATTTTCGAATGCCCATCCGAATGAGGAAATCAGGTATTTGGTTGTTAATCAGAAGTTTATCGTACCACATGGAGGATTTGAGGGTTTTACTTGATGAGATGATGACGGATATACGTAGATCAGCTCTCTTTAGATTTCCTTTCGTCCGTTTTTTGGAGTATTGGTGTAAGTATTTTTTTAAACCAGGGGAAAAAAGCACTGGTCGATTTCTGATAAGCCTCATATAAGGCGCCTTTTGAACGAAGAGATTGTTCCTCCGTCGCGGGAATACCGGTCACGTTGAAAAGGAGGTGTAGCATAATGGCGGGACTGATAGCAGCCAGATAACCATAGGGAGAACCCAGTGCGAAAATGAAATAGGCAACCCAGATCAGCCACTCAAAAAAGTAGTTCGGGTGCCTGGAATAATGCCAAAGGCCTGTATCGCAGACTCTTCCTTTATTACTGGGATTTTTCTTGAAATTGTCCAGTTGCCAGTCGGCGATGGCTTCGCCCGTCAGGGCAATAACCCAGACAGCCAGGCCGCAGTACTCAAACCATGATATGACCGGCGATTGGTTTTGTGCGATCATAAAAAACGGTACAGCCAGCAGCACATTCGATAGGCCCTGCGCCTGAAAAAACCAGAAAAACTTCTTTTCAGCAATCGGCGCCCATTCTTTTCTTAATTGGGCGTAACGTCCTTCTTCCTCATGAATATGCGAAAGGACGCGCCTACCAAGATGCGTACCCAGACGAACGCCCCACAGCATTACCATCGTACAGATCAGGAATTTTCGCGTTTGATGGCCATTAGCCAGGAAGAAAACAATGACTGCGATCACCGGAAAATTATACGACCAGAATATATCGACGATACCGGCATTTTTGATCTTTTTTGCCCATAGCCAGACAGCCGTCATGATTATGCTGCAAACGAGGAATGAAACCACTACGGGAAAAAATACAGAATTATGCATGGCGTTTGGTTAAAAGATCGGTCAAACCTTCGCCTGGTTCAAGACGGAATAATTTAATCAGGACATAGGCGCAGCTTGCGATGCTGCCCAGAAAAAACATTAAAAGAAACCACACAATTTTTAACAGCATGCCGGGTTCTTTATAAAAGATCCATAGGTAAATGATGAAAGCATTGGCATAAAAATCCCAAAGTGTGGCGCGCATCCACGGGATCGACCCGAGGAAATCCCATTCGTTGAAAAGATTACTTTTTAGACTCGTACTGATCACGATGTAACACATCCAGACCAGTAGAACGCTGAAAATTATCTTTAATGCTGTGATCATGATGCTGGATGATAAGTATTGTGGTATGACTATTGTTTCAATGTTTTAATCGTACATTGTGCTACTTAGTAGTACGATTTTTTCATCAATTCGGATTGAACGGGGAACATAATACCTCAAAAGATATTAACTTGATGCCAAACGATCAGGAGTGAAAAGCAAAAACATAAAGAAATATTACAGCTTCTTAAAGTTCAGACGTGATTTCACGCGTTTCAGTATCGACAAGGTCAGGAGTTACGAAATTGTGATTTACTGGCTGAAAAGCGTGCTTACCCGCAACCAGTTCTTGATTCTTTCCGGTATTTTGGTGGGTTGTACTGCTGGACTGGCCGGGGTGATTTTAAAATCGCTGGTGCATTACATCCATTACATCATCACGCATAAAGTGCATTTTGAGGAGCAGGTGTGGTTTTACCTCATTTTTCCGTTTTCGGGAATCGTCATGACAACGATTGTCGTCAAGCTGTTTTTCAGCGGGATGGACAAGAAAGGGATTCCGGTTATTCTTTACGAAATTGCCCAGAATGCAAGTAATGTTTCGCCGGTTAAAATGTACTCACAAATTGTCCAGAGCGCCATTACCGTAGGATTAGGGGGCTCGGCGGGGCTGGAAAGCCCTATTGCCGTGACCGGTGCTGCTATCGGTTCAAATTTTGCACAAACCTACAAACTGGATTACCGTGAACGAACGCTGCTGCTTGCCGCCGGGGCCACGGCAGGTATTGCATCCGCGTTTAACGCGCCGATCGCCGGGATGATGTTTGCATTTGAAATACTGCTGACCGGCGTCGTTTTCTCAGATTTTATACCGCTGGTTGTTGCAGCCGTCTGCGGAAGTTTGATATCACGTATTCTTTTGGAGGAAGAGGTTCTTTTTCAATTTCACACCCGCGATGCTTTTGACTATCACAATATTCCTTTTTACCTGATTTTGGGCGTTTTGTGTGGATTATATGCCCGGTATTTTTTGGTCATTACACGATATATTGAAGAGCTTTTTCATTCTCTTAAGTTGTCGACGATTCAAAAAGCGATGATTGGGGGAGCCATTCTTTCCTTTCTCTGTGTGCTTTATCCACCTTTGTTTGGCGAAGGTTATGATACCATCAAATCGTTTACAAACGGAGAAATTAAGGAGGTGATGGAAAATAGTTTCTTCCGTTTCATCGGATATCGCGAGTGGGTGATCATTGTTTTCGTCGCTGTGGTTTGCCTGTTAAAGGCTTTTGCGACGTCAATTACGATTCAAAGCGGGGGGAATGGCGGTAATTTCGCGCCCTCGTTGTTTGCCGGCGGCTCTTTGGGATATGTTTTTGCACTGCTTTGCATACAGGCAGGTATTAAGGATGTACCGATGGTTAATCTGGTCATTGTGGGTATGGCAGGTGTCATGAGCGGGGTTTTGTATGCGCCGTTGACTGCTATTTTCCTGATTGCCGAATCCAGTTCCGGATACGATTTGTTTATTCCTTTGATGATCGTTTCCGTGATTTCATTTTTGATGGCGAAATGGTTTTCACCTGTTTCTCCGGATCTTGAAAAGATGGTTAACGAAGGGAAAATATTTACGAAAGAGCATGACAGAAATCTCCTGTCTTTGTTGCGTACGCTCGACTTGCTGGATAAAGATGTCCAGGTTATCAGCGATCAGGCGTCTTTCGACGAGCTTCGGGAAGTCGTGAAAAATGGGAAAAGAAACCTCGTAGCGGTTTTAAATAAAGATCTAACACTGGTAGGAATTATAACTTTGGACGATTTAAGACCGATTCTTTTCAGCCGTGATCTGGACGGATCATTAAACGTTAGAGACCTTTTAAAGGAACCGAAAGCCGTGATCGTTGAAAATGATTCGGTGGTTGTCGTCGCCAGAAAGTTTGACGAAACAGGGTTATGGCATTTACCAGTTGTTACCGTGACTGGTAAATTTGCCGGATTTATTTCCAAGTCCAGCGTGTTAAACAGCTACCGCCAATTGTTACAGGCGTACTCCGGATAGCGGATTTATTAAAAAGGAAAAACTCCTGTTAAAGTTTTGGGTTAAACTTTAACAGGAGTTCTGTTTTTGTCTCAATAACAGCTATTTGGCTTTTCTTACATAAATGTTTCCATTCATGTTTTTCATCATAACCTCTTTCCCACCGCCGTTTACTTTTCCTTGTACCCAGTCTGAAATACTGACCTTGTACAAGCCATCCTTGGCTGAACGTGTTGCCTTTGGCTGGGTTTTGTCGACATCTACATCAAAGTCGCTGTAAATTTCACCACGGTCTGATTTCAGTTTTACATCAAATTTTGACGCCGCCGGAAATGTAACGTCTACATTGCCATTTAGCGTAGAAAAAGCCATCGGCGCCTCCGGATTGACGGATTTAAATACGGCTTTCAGGTTTCCGTTAACCGTATTGGCCACAATCGAACCGGAAATATTGGTAAGCTGAATGGCTCCGTTGACATTTGAAATTTCAAGTTCACCGCTTACGTTATCAACCGTAACATCACCTTCGTTGATCGTTCCAACTTGTAAACCAAACTGAACAGGCACTTTAATGGTCAGATGGATCGGATGTCTGCCCATACTGGTTTTGATGCTGACATTATTTTTTTGCTCTTCAACAGTCAGGTCCAGATCGGTTCTTCCCGTCGTAATGCGCTTTAACCCTTTGGCATTTTCATCTTTTGAATCGTCATTTTTTTCGGCGGATGCTTTTGAAACAACATCAATCAGCACTTCCTTTCCTGCATAACCGGTTACATGGATGGAGCCTCTGATCAGTTTTACGTTCAATGAGCCGGGTTTTCCAGGATCCGACAGCGCTATGGTTAACTGTTCTTTGGTCTCATTCTGAGCGAGTAAGGGAAGCGTTTTCGTACTTGCAGCCATGATCAAAACAACGGCCAGTAATTTGTGGATTTTCATATAATCAGGATTGTTTTTTTAGATAGATATTTCCATTAAATGTCTCGAATTTGAAGATCTTGCCCCCGTTTCCGATTCTTACTGATGTTTCTGCATTTAATTTATAAACTGTTTTATTGTGACTGGTTTCCTGGTTTTTTACTATTCTGGCGGGCAATGTTTCTGTATTGGGGAAATCGGTGTAAAAATCACCCCGAAAGCTTTTGAACTGGCAGTCGGCGGAAAGATTTTGCGGATAACTAATGATAATGTCTCCGTTAAGGGTCTTAAACTGAGATTCTCCCGGAGGTATGCCCACATAGTTGGCTTCCACGTTTCCGTTGATCGTCCTGATTTCGGAAGCACCTTTGGCATTGGTAAGTTTTATCGCGCCGTTTACATTGGAGACTTTGAGCGAGCCAGTCACGTCGTCGACGGTTACTTCGCCTCCGTTTACGGTTGATATCTGCAGATTCATGGAGTACGGCACTTTCACAGTAAATTCAAGGTGGAAATCATATTTTCTTTCCTGCCGGCTTCCCCAGTTTTGGTTGCCCCTGTTTGGGCGTGTGTCCAGGGGTTGGGCTATGTAAGCCAGAATGCTGTCTTCTTTTTGTTCAAAATTGAGCTTAAATTCTTCTTTGGCAGCATTCAGGCGTTCCTGGCCTTCCGCCGACAATGTTTTATCGACTTCAAGCATCACTTTATCGCCGTCATAACCCTTCACTTTAATAAAACCGTTGATGTTGTAAATGGCCAGTATGTTCTTTCCGGAGGCATTTGAAACCGTGAACTGTTTGCTGATATGCTCTTTGAAAACCTGTTTTTGTGCTGGCGCCTGGGTACAAGAAAGCACCAGCCCCACCAGAAATGGGATTATTATTTTTTTCATGGCTAATAAATTTGATTGGTTGTTTAAGAAAGATCTTTGATCGTTTGTTCGATTTTATTTTTCACCAGTTCATTCAGGTTTTCCTGTCTTAATATTTGCCTGAAAGCTTTAATAGAGCGTTTTTCCTGCAATTTTACCATCACATCGGCCAGGGCAACCTGTACCATGGGGGAGTCTTGCCGGGTCAGCGACTGCACAAGTTCTTTACGCACCAGCGGGTCATCCGCAAACTGCGTGATGGCTTCCAGGGTCACAAGCCTCACATTGACATTAGGGTCATTGTTCAGCGTTGAGAAAAGGGCTTCGATCACTTTTTCGTCCGCATGTGTGATATCGTTGGTGTAGCTGACCGCCCGGAGTCGCTCGGTCGCCGAAGGGTTTTCGATCAGCGTCAGCATCATCATCTGACGCATTTCCTGAATCTGGTTCGCCAGCGTATCAATTTGTTCCGTGTAAGCCGTGGATGCCGTGGGAACCTTATTCATCCGGAATCCGATGATCCAGCCGAGTCCTACGAGTAGAAGACTGAAAGTGAGCTGAACCGTCCATTGCGGTATTACAAACTGACGTATCGCATCGATTAGATTGTGAATGGAATATTTATCCTTTTCTTTAACCGTTTTTTTGTAATCGTGCAGCATGCTGTTGAAATTGACACGCATGGTTTCACTGGGTACTTCCACGCGGACTTCTCCCATTATTTCCCATAAGTCCTTGCTCTCCGCGAATTCCTTCTGACATTCAGGGCATTCTGCAAGGTGTTTGTCGATCCTGATCCGTTCCGGGTCAGTGACAGGTTTGTTTAACCAATCGGTAAACTGTCCTTTGGTATGGTCACATGTCATGTGTTTTCCTTCGGTTTTCATTTTTGAAAAATACTTTCTTCAACTCACCCAGCGCACGGTGCACGCGCACTTTCACTGTCCCCTCCGTGATATTCAAAATCCCGGCAATTTCTTCATATTTAAGCTCCTGAAACCGGCTTAATACCAATATTTCCCGGTGATCCTCACTCAATACTGCCATGGCTTTATGCAGTGATTCTGCGTCCTGCTGTCTTTCGAAGGCTGCATCCGCTGATATTCCTCCGTCAATCCGGTCCGCATAAGCATGCACATCTTCATGGTTTGCCAACTTGTTTTGCTTCACCGAATCATTCAATACATTTCTGGCCAGATGATACATCCAGGTTCTGAATTCGCCTTCTCCGGTGAAGGTATGACGATATTTCAGCATTCGGTAAAAGACATTCTGTACAAGATCTTCGCTCACATCCGCCTTCCCGGTCATATGGTACAGGAAGGCAAACAACGGACGGTGGTACCGCTCAAAGAGCAATCCCATCTTATCAAGGTCTCCGGATTTTACCCGGAGCATCAGCGAATTATCCGTTAGCGTGTTCAAAAGTTTTTACCTTTTTAGTGATCTTACAGTGGAAACCTGCACCCGGGGAAAAGGTTACAGGAAAATAGAAAAAAAGTAAAATATTTTTTTGAAGGTAGGATTATGCCGGTGAAAATGGACATTCACATCCTGAGGTTAAATATAACTGTTTTGTACAAGTTATTGATTAAGTGGTGTTTGTAAGTGTATTTTGTTTTTTGGGAATGATGGCAAACAAAAAACCCCGGCAAAGTGCCAGGGATTTTTTAGAATATTTTCTCACCTCAAATACGCTGAGTATTTGACTGGGAGCAAAGGTGAGAAAGTTAATCTTTCCAAATAATGACGAAGGTCAGTTTTTTGAAAAAATGCGTTTTTTATGTTTTTTAACTATTCTGATAAACTGCTGAAAATTCTTTTGCAAACGCATCCAGTGAAGTGGGCGTCGTGTTTTCAGGCGTCCGAACAAAATCTGCAAGGTATTTTCCTGAATTGAGACCTTTCCACAAATCTGTATAGCCTTCAGCGACGGGTGCAGGAACTCCAGCGGCAATCATCCCTTCTGTTGCAGCTTCGGAAGGGTATTGAATGTAATGCAGTGTCGGTAAATTAATTGCCTCACCCAATAGCTTAGCGGCCTCCTGGATCGTGTAGTCACTATTGCCTGAGACAAACTCACGGGAGAAACCTTTAAAATCAAGTGTAAGCAATCGCTTGGCAGCTACGCCGCCAATGTCCTTTGTATGGACAAAAGGTATTTTAAGGTCCGGCAGAAGCGAATCTCCAAACGCACCCTGGCCTTTAATCTGCGGTATATAGGCGTAAAGATTTTCCATGAAGAAGCCCGGCCTAAGTGCGAGGACATTCAAATCGGGGATATTTTGCAATTGCTGCTCCCACTCGCCAAGCCCGCTGACAGGTCCTGCGCCAAAAGGGGCAAGCTGAGAGCCCATTGAGCTTAATATCACGACATGTTTCACGCCGGCGTTTTCAACGGCGTTAGTAAGGATCGTTCCAATCCTTCGCTGGTATACACGCCATGATTCAGTAATGCTCCCAATCGGCGGGATCATGGCGTATACCGCATCCGCCCCGGTAAATGTTTTTGTTAAAAAATCTTCGTCGCTGAGATCGCCTATGGCTGCCGATGCTCCTTTGTCAACAAGCGATTGAACGCCTTCTATTTTTCTTCCGATGACAACAACTTCCTGCCCGGCTTCCAATAGCTTTTCAGCCGCTGTGCTTCCCGTTTTTCCGCTGGCTCCTGTGATTATGTATTTCATATGTTTAGAATTTACATACATACTAGTTGGTATGTATAAAGTGAAAAAAATTATTGCTTGTAAGTATTTAAGATTTTGATCAGCTGTTCGAAGCAGATTGTGAATTTTTGATAACTGTTAAATGACTTCCCAATCGCGTAACTTCCTTCCAGTGAGGCTAAAATGAAAAGTGCCAGCGCGTCCGCATCCGTATCCGCGACGATTGTCCCATCGGTAATCCCGGTTTCGATACCCTGGCGGATCATTTTTCTTTCTTCGTTCAGGATGGCTGACAACCGCTTGTTAAAACCTTCATCAAGCGGAGACATCTCCTGGATCAGGTTATTGAGCGGGCAGCCCAAATGAATGGTTTCCTGGTTTGAGAAAGCTGCAATACGTCTCAAAGTCTCCGCGATCGCGTCAATCACATGCACGCCGGGTGTATTTAAATGCTTCCAGGTATTGATGTAGCTGGGCGCAATAAGTTCATCCACAACTGCATAACCTACATTTAGTTTGTCTTTGAAATAGTGATAAAAGGCACCTTTGGTAATACCCATCTGGGCAATTACCTTATCCGTACGCAAACCCTGAAAGCCGTGCAGGCGCATGGCTTCAAAATTCTTTTGCAATATTTCCCCTCTCGTATCAAGCATGATACAAACGTACATACTAGTTGGTATGTATGCAAACTTTTGGCCAGTTTTATTTTGTTTTCCTGAAATAGTAATAATGATGTTTTACGTTTTCTCTGTCCATAAGTATTTGTGAATCATAATGTTGCCATCCGTTATTCTCCATATGGTTAAGTACGGCGGCTGAGGAATTAAAAGTGAGTGTTTTGCCTGCCAGATCCGTGATCTGGGTTGTGGATTTTTTTGTTTTCTGTCCGTAATCAAGGAAAACATCGAATTTGTCGCTTGTGTAACCGTATGCAATCATTTCGATGGTACAAACCTTGATGTTGTCTGATTTGTTGATGTCGACGCCGGAAACGATGATCTGGGAAAACGAAGGAATAGAAAACAGAAGAAAGACGATTAGGATTAAATTTTTCATGTGCTAAGTGTAATGGTTTTATGAACATAAAAAGGCAGCATCGTTAAAAATGCTGCCTTTTGGGGATTAAAGAATATTTTCAATTCTTTCCAGTTCATCCTGACTGAATTCCTGATTTTTCAGACAGGCCAATGAATCAAGTAATTGTGAAACCCGGCTCGCTCCAATCAATACTGAAGTGATGCGGGGATCTTTCAATAACCAGGCAAGCGCCATCTGTGCGAGCGTTTGTCCCCGTTCCCGCGCGATATCATTCAGTTGCCTTATTTTCTCAATAACCTCGGACGTAACCTGATTTTGCTGTAAAAATCCTTCCGGTTTTGCCGCTCTTGAATCAGCCGGAATTCCTTTCAGATATTTATCCGTAAGCAGTCCCTGTGCCAATGGCGAAAAAGGAATGCATCCAACACCCTCAGCTTCCAGTACATCCAGCAAACCACCTTCCACCCAACGCTCAAACATGGAGTATTTGGGCTGATGGATCAGACAGGGTGTTCCCAGCTGTTTTAAAATGGCAATGGCTTTGGCTGCGTCTGCTGCCTCATAATTGGAAATGCCCACATACAAGGCCTTGCCCTGACGGACGATCAGATCGAGCGCTGCCATGGTTTCTTCCAAAGGTGTATCCGGATCCGGACGGTGATGGTAAAAAATGTCGACATAATCGAGTCCCATGCGTTTCAGGCTCTGGTCGAGACTGGCTACCAGGTATTTTTTTGAACCCCACTCGCCATAAGGCCCGGGCCACATCAGATAGCCTGCTTTTGAGGAAATGATCAGCTCATCACGATAAGGCATGAAATCTTTTTTCATCAGCAAACCGAAATTCTCCTCTGCCGAGCCGGGAGGTGGACCATAGTTATTGGCCAGGTCGAAATGAGTTATGCCGTGATCAAATGCGGTGGTAAGAATAGACCGGTAATTTTCAAAAACGTCCACACCGCCGAAATTATGCCACAAACCAAGAGAAATGGCTGGCAATTTAAGGCCGCTTTTGCCACACCGACGATAGGTCATTTGCTCATAGCGGGCAGGATCAGCTAAATAAGTCATGAAATAAGGTAAAGAAAGAGTAAAGATTTAAATCTGCGGAAAAGATAGCCGTTTTATTCTGGTTGGGAAAATTAACTTTTCGGGAAATTGTATTCTTAAAACTGATTTTAAGTTACCAGCACGGCTATTTTTGCTGAAAATCCATACATTGTTTATAGATTCACGATTCTAATCGGACATTCTAATTCTGACACTAATTTCCTTTCCGGATATGGAGTTTTTTTTGCTTTCTTTTTTCCTGATCCAATTTATTCGTAAAAGGCTGGAAACGGCTGTGAAATCTCCGGATTTGGATAAGATGTTGGTTTTTGCCCGATATTTTTCCATCGGTCTGACGGCCGCCTATTACATCTTTAACCAATCGACTTTTATCCACTGGCTGTGGTATCCTTTTCTGGGCGGGATATTTTGGTTGCTGTATAATCATGAGGAATATAAGCAGATCCGGTCTCTCGTTCAGTCGGCGATCCCATTTATTGTTGTTTCATTTATTGGTGATTTCGCGGACCTGATTCTCCCGAAGAAAATTTTTAATCAATACGATAATTACATCGAGACGGCTAAGGTTTTTGCAGGACTCTGGTTGATCGCTTTTTGGTATAATTCCCAGAAACAGCAAAAGACGCTGGAACGGGAACGTGAAGAACAGCGGAAAAAAGATGAAGTCAACGAGGCGAAAAAGGATGCACTGGAATATCTTGTCAATGAGCGCACCATTGAATTGACAAGGCAGAAAGAAGAACTTCAAAAAACACTGGACGAATTAACGGCAACACAAAACCAGCTGATTCAGAGTGAGAAAATGGCTTCGCTGGGGGAGCTTACCGCCGGTATCGCGCATGAAATACAGAACCCCTTAAATTTTGTGAATAACTTCTCGGAGGTTTCGGTGGAGCTGTGCCAGGAATTGGAAGAAGAAATCAGTAAAACGGCGATTGCAGATGCTGACAAAGAATATATTAATGGTATCATTAGTGATTTGAGCCAAAATCAGCAGAAGATAACCCACCACGGAAAACGTGCCGATTCTATTGTGAAAGGGATGTTGCAGCATTCGCGCGCGTCGTCGGGAATGAAGGAACCGACGGATGTCAACGCGCTGGCGGATGAATACATGAGACTTGCTTACCACGGTTTACGTGCAAAAGATAAGGAATTCAATGCTACCCTGGTGACAGATTTTGACCCGACAATGGGTAAGGTGGATGTGATGCCGCAGGATCTGGGAAGGGTATTTCTGAACTTGTTTACCAACGCATTTTACGCGGTAGCCGAGAAGAAAAAACTGAATAAAGATAATCCGGCTTTTGCCAGCTATAAACCGGAGGTTAAAATTATCACAAAGTTGTTTGGCGGTAAATTATATATCCGGGTTTCGGATAATGGAACCGGGATGCCCGAGAGCGTTATTTCCAAGATATTTCAGCCGTTTTTTACGACGAAACCAACAGGGCAGGGAACGGGTCTTGGTTTATCCATGAGTTATGATATTATCACAAAATCTCACGAGGGAAGGCTGGATGTGACATCGGTTGCTGGAGAAGGAACGGAATTTAAAATTACGCTGCCAGTTTGAATGTAGGTCAGATTGGTTTAAAATAATGAATAACCCATATGAAAATACTTGTTGTAGACGACGAACCCGATGTGCAAGCCTTGTTTGAGCAGCGCTTCCGGAAGGAAATACGGAATGGCGAGTTTCAGTTTTCTTTTGCTTTTTCGGGAGAAGAAGCCATCGGTTATCTGGAAAGTCACGCTTCGGAGGTCGTTATGATCCTGTCGGATATTAATATGCCGGGCATGAGCGGGATTGAACTTTTGAAATCGATCAGGAAAGACCATCCGATGGCGCCACCGATCATTATGATGATCACAGCGTACGGAGACACCGATAATTACGACCAGGCGATGAAATTTGGTGCAGATGATTTTTTGACAAAACCGGTAAATTTCACAGAACTGAAACAAAAATTACAGGAAAGATATGAAGGCTAAGATCCTTGTGGTTGATGATGAACCGGATTTACAGTTACTGATCAAGCAAAAGTTTCGGAGGCAGATCCGTGAGCAGTTGTATGAATTTGTTTTTGCCGAAAATGGAGAAGCAGCGCTGAGAATGCTGGTGGAGCATCCGGATGTGGATATGGTTTTGAGTGACATCAATATGCCCGAAATGGACGGATTGACCTTGCTCGTAAAACTGGGCGAACTAAGTCCATTACTGAAATCGGTCATTGTGTCGGCTTACGGCGATATGGAAAATATCCGCACCGCAATGAACCGAGGCGCATTTGATTTTTTAACGAAGCCTATTGATTTTCAAGATCTTGAAGTGACGATGGAGAAGACCCTGAAATACGTTGAGCAGTTGAAGGAAACATTGAAAGCAGTTCGGGAAAATGATATCCTGCGTATGTATGTGGATTCGTCGGTGTTGCAATTCATGTCGCGGGAAGCTTTCGAAACGTCCCTCACAGCCAGTGAAAATATCGAAGCCAGCGTGGTGTTTATGGATATGTGCGGTTTTACGTCGATCTCAGAGCAGGAGTCGGCGGACCACGTCGTGAAAATGATCAACAAGTATTTTGATGTGATGGTCAAGGAAATTCTGGCTCACGGCGGGCTCGTTGATAAGTTTATGGGCGATGCCATCATGGCCGTTTTCAAAGGAGATTATCATCTTGACCGGGCGGTTGAAGCGTCGTTATCGGTAAGAAATCAGATCAAAGCATTTGCCGAGCAGCTTAGCAACCAGACGGAATATTTCCCCGATGTTGCAATTGGAATCAATTCAGGGGAAATGGTGAGCGGAAATATCGGTTCGGCGACTTTACGTAGATTGGATTATACGGTGATTGGTGACGTGGTTAATGTTGCGCAACGTTTACAATCCGTAGCCGGACCAGGACAAATTGTTGTACCAGAATGGGCTTATGAAAATCTTAAAGAGGCGTTTCAGTGCAAATTGATTGGTGAGGTCAATTTGAAAAACAAGAGGAATGCGATGCAGATTTATGAAGTATTAGAATAAGATCCTGGCATTGCAAATTAAAGCATACAGATAATGGAACTAGCCGCAGCTGAAAAATTTGTTTTGGATTTATTGGGTTCCCGTTTGTCGGAGACGCTGTATTACCACGGCCTTCATCACACACTGGATGTGGTAAGTGCGGCATTGGTACTGGCGAAGGAAGAAGGGATTGAAGATGGGGCATCGCTGAAATTGCTAAAAACGGCGGCATTGTTTCACGACTGCGGTTTTATCAATACCTATAAGGATCACGAAGAAGAAGGTTGCCGGATCGCGCGGAACCAGCTGCCCTTGTTCAGCTATTCAAAAGAGCAGATTGATGTGATCTGCGGCATGATTATGGCGACCAAAATTCCGCAAAGCCCTCAAAATCATCTGGAAATGATTATTTGTGACGCAGACCTGGACTATTTGGGACGCGACGATTTTGATCCCATTGCAGCTACTTTGTTCAAAGAACTGGAAGTCAGGCAACTGGTGACAGACATCAATAACTGGAACCAAATTCAGGTAAAATTTCTCGAAGCCCACCAATACCACACAAAATCAGCCCAGCAAAAACGAGAAGCCATCAAACAGCAACACCTAAACAAATTGCGCCAACCAAAATAATCCAGTGCCATAGGCACGACCGATTTTGTCGCCGCGGATTTTAATCCGGGTGTCCAAACCACGGGTAACTATTTGACTTTTAGTTTTTTGTAACAAAAATTAACCCCGAAAATGTCCATTGCTGAGATATTTCGGGGTTTTTGTTTATCTTAAGGTTACCAAGCTT
>NZ_JAVFVU010000038.1 GCF_030929615.1 Dyadobacter sp. LHD-138
TTAAGTCGACACAATTGTACTTTCCCGATACGCCGCACCCAATCGTAAATTAAAACTCCCCAATCCAATCCTGGAAATATGAGCCAAGGAGATCGATTGGAGAATTTTCAAGGAAGGCCACTATAAAAAAATAAAA
This sequence comes from Dyadobacter sp. LHD-138, assembly GCF_030929615.1. Lineage (GTDB taxonomy): Bacteria > Bacteroidota > Bacteroidia > Cytophagales > Spirosomataceae > Dyadobacter. The sequence goes on from NZ_JAVFVU010000038.1 coordinate 137, forward strand.
ACCTGCTACCTCGAGGCAACAGGTAATATCAGTGTCATCTTAAAAGAATAACTTACGCTAAAACCAGCCAGTCTTTAATCTGACGCAACAACACCTCATTGATCCGAACATAACTTTCATGCGTCCAGCCTCCGATATGCGGGGTTAATACCACACGATTTGAATGGATCAGAAAATCAAACACCGCTTGCTGGGCTTCCGTTAACGTTTTTAATTTTTCATTTTCCAAAACATCCAGACAAGCACCGATAATTTTTCCGGATTTCAGACCTTCAACCACGGCATGAAGATTTGCCACTTTTCCTCTTGACAGATTCATCAGATAAAAAGGTTTTGCAAAACCTTCGATAAATTTCTCATCGATCAGATATTTCGTTTCATCTGTCAAAGGAACATGCAGACTAACGATATCGGCCTCGCGCATGATGTCTTCCAGAGACGCTTCCTGCGCAAACTGATCTCCATAATGGTCCCGATACTTATCATAAGCAAGCACTTTGCAGCCAAAACCGCTTAAACGTTTCGCCGTGGCGCCGCCATTATTTCCATAACCGATCAGTCCAACCGTTTTTGTCATCAGCTCCACGCCCCGGTTTCCTTCACGATCCCAAATGCCGTTCCGCACCTCTTTGTCAGCCTTTACAATATTGGCCAAAAGTCCCAGCAACATCCCGAGCATATGTTCTGCAACGGCGTCCCTGTTGCCTTCTCCTGCGTGAAAAACTTCAATACCAAGCTCTTTGGCTACATCCAGGTCAATAAGGTCCAGACCGGCTCCTGCACGGGCAATAAACCGCAGTTTTTTTGCATGCTGCATCACTACCCTGTCAACAAAGGTTTTACTGCGGATAAACAGTCCTTCATAGTCAGGAAGTGCATGGACAATATCTTCCCGACGGTACTCAGGATGATAAGCGAAGTCCCAGCCTTGCGCCTCTAACATGTTAAAAAGAGACGGATGCATGGAGTCTGCTATCAGGATTTTCATAGGAGCAAAGGAATTTTTGTAACTTGCCGATTGATTAGTTAACACAAAAGTAATCAGAAATACAGACAAGGGGTGCTAAAAAACGAATATTCGACAGCAATTTGGTAGTTAAAAGTAAATCTTACCAAGACAAAATTATTAATATCAGTACCTTGCGGAGTAATTTCATTAAATGAGAAATAACAATCAATACTATATCAAATAAATGAGTGAACTATCAGTTGATAAACCGTTAATAGGAATTTCGCTGGGCGATTACAACGGCATCGGGCCGGAGGTAATTTTGAAAGCATTGGAAGGAAATCAGTTAGCAAAATTGTGCACGCCCATCATATACGGTTCTCTTCGTGTATTGAACCAGTACCGGAATCTTTTAGAGATGAAAGACTGGACTTTGCATGGCATTCAACGTCCGGAGCAGGCCAATCCTAAATTAACCAATGTGATCACTTGCTGGCATGACCACCAGACAGAGATCCAGCCTGGTAAAATAACGCCGGAAGCCGGGCAGGCTTCTTTATCTTCGTTAAAACGCGCTGTTGAAGACCTTAAAGCCGGAAAAATCCAGGCCATGGTAACGGGGCCTATCAATAAAGACAATATCCAAAGCGCCGAATTTAAGTTTCCAGGCCACACAGAATATCTTGCCGAGGCATTTTCTGCGCAGGATGCCCTGATGTTTATGGTTTCCGGTGATTTGAGGGTTGGTGTACTTTCCGGACATATACCCGTTAATCAGATTGCAGCGCAGGTTACGCCAGAAAAACTTACGGCTAAAATTGAGCAGATGCTGCAATCGCTGAAAGGCGATTTCGGTATAAAAAAACCAAGACTGGCTGTGTTGGGACTTAACCCGCACGCAGGTGAAAACGGCTTGCTGGGAACCGAAGAAATTGATACGATCATTCCCGTTTTAAAGACTTTTAAGGAAAAAGGGAATCTGATTTTTGGCCCCTTCCCTGCCGACGGCTTTTTTGCGGCGGGGACTTACAAGCAATACGATGCCATACTGGCCATGTACCATGATCAGGGACTGATTCCTTTCAAGGCGCTGGCATTTAACGAGGGCGTGAATTTCACGGCCGGCCTTTCAGCGGTCAGAACGTCGCCGGATCATGGAACGGCCTATAACATTGCCGGAAAAAATCAGGCAGAACCGGGTTCTTTGCTGCAAGCGATTTATCTTGCCTGTGATGTTTCCAAATATCGTATCCAAAGCCAGGAGATTGACAAAAATGCCCTGATCACCAAGCCGCAGCAGTCAGAAAGCCAGCATCCGGCGAAATCAGGAAAACCAAGACATAATAATTGATAAAATGATTAAGTCAGTAGTTGTAAACCCACTATCCTTAATCCATCATTTTTAATCCCAATTAACAAGCCCATACATGCTTAGATCAATGACCGGCTACGGTGTAGCAAACATCGAATCCGAATCGATCAACGTAACAGTTGAAATTAAAACACTGAATTCCAAATTCTTAGACATATACTGTCGTGTTCCCAGAAACTATTCGGAGCGTGAAATTGAAATCCGTAATCTGGTAACGCAATCACTGGAACGGGGAAAAGTGGAAGTTTCGTTAACGGTTCAGCCTGTGGGTAAAGCCATTGCCACCACTGCCGTGAACCGTCCTTTAGTAAAAGCCTATTTCTCGGACTTGTCGGAAACGGCCAACGATCTGGGTTTCTCCGGCGATTCTACCGAGCTGCTTCGTATGGCTTTGCAACTGCCAAACGCTTACAACACGGAGTCGGTTAGTGAAACAAACCGTGAAAACGACTGGGCACAAATTAAAGAAGCTGTTCATGAAGCTTTGAGAAAATGTACCATTTTCCGTGAGCAGGAAGGTAAAATGACTGCCGACAAGTTTGTTGACTACATCGGAACGATTACCTCTCTTCTCGAAGGCGTGAAGGAACAGGATAAATTACGCATTCCGGCAGTTCGTGAGCGCCTCGAAAAGCAGGTGCGCGATTTGCTGTCTGACGATAATTTTGACCCGAACCGTTTTGAGCAGGAGCTGATCTATTACATTGAAAAATTTGATATTTCAGAAGAGAAAATCAGACTTGAAAATCACCTGAATTATTTCAAAGAAACCTTGCAGTCGCCTGAAAGCAATGGTAAAAAGCTTAATTTCATTGCGCAGGAAATCGGCCGTGAGATTAATACCATTGGTTCAAAAGCGAACGATTCCGGCATTCAGCGTCTGGTAGTACAGATGAAAGATGAGCTGGAAAAAATCAAGGAACAGACTATGAATATTATCTAAATGCATCAGGAGGAAAATCGTTTACCACTTTCCTTTTATGAAGCGTACGATACCCGTTCGCTCGCGCAAAAACTGCTTGGTTGCGAGCTCGTTCACAATAGTCCCGATGGCACCACCAGCGGGATTATTGTTGAAACGGAAGCCTATTTACAGGACGATCCAGCCTGCCATGCCTATCAAAAAAGGACAATAAGAACGGAACCCATGTATGGCGCTCCCGGCACCATTTATGTCTATCTAATCTATGGGATGTATCAATGCTTCAACGTCGTCAGTCGTGAAGAAGGCTGCGGAGAGGCGGTACTCGTCAGGGCATTGGAACCGAAAGAAGGAATGGAATTAATGGAAATACGCCGCCAGAACAGCAGGAAAGTTGGTTTACAAAAACCGGTTTCCCCAAGAGAATTATGTCGCGGCCCGGGAAAACTTGTCCTGGCGATGGGCATAGACCGCGCCATCCATAATGGGCTTTCCCTGACAGACAGCGACCTGTACCTCAAACCTTCGTTGCAAGATATACTTGAAGTTGATGTCTCCAAAAGAATAGGCATCACACAGGGCGCAGATCTGCTGTACCGTTATTCTATTAGAAATAATCCTTTTGTAAGTAAATGAAACAATTACAAAATTTCAGGATTAAATTTATTCTACAAAAAAGGCAAAAGAATGCGCTAGATATTGCTTTTTTCCTGATTGCATTTTCTATATTTGATCTTTATTCCCAAAAGCTCAGCGTTATATCATTCTGTAAATTACCTAATTTGGCCTAACCTAGTGTCCTGCCATACATGCTCAATTTATATATGGCTAAATTGTACAGATTTGGATTTGTAATTTTTACTTATTTTTTCCTCATTGGAATACGTACTGGCTTTGCTGAAAGTACCAGGAAGGATTCTGATTTTGACCAAACCACATACACGAAAAACTTCCCGGCAGACACCCTGCTTATTTACAAATATCACAAACTTGCCTCCTATTATCTTCATTACGACGCGGAAAGGTCATTCATCTATTCGAAGCAAATCTTACGGCTCGCACAAAAACATCAATGGCCCAAAGGAAAAATTATAGCTTATGATCTTTTGAGCAGTTATTACTCCATCGACGGGAGTTATGACATCCTCACCCAAGTATCCAACGAGGTATTAACCCTTTCAAAAAGAGCCGGAATGCCGCTCTACACCGCGAGTGCAAAGCGTTTTTTATCAGAAGCAAATTCTGAGCACAAGCAGTTTGAATTTGCCCAGGAAAATCTTCAAAGTGCCATTGAGATTTGTACCGCCTTGGGCCAGGACAGCCTGAAAGCGTTGTGCCTGGAAACACTTGGCAATGTTTACCGGGAAAAGCTCGAATACCGGGAAGCTTTGCGGTACTATGATAGTGCCTATGATGCCTATAAAAAATTGGGCTCTCAATGGGGAATGGCATCTACGCTTCAGTCAAGAGGTTATCTGTATGTCAGAAAGAGAGAACTTGATAAAGCTGAAAAATATATCAGCCAGGCGCTGGTGATGTTCAGAAAAATGAACAACCGTTATGGAATAGTCAACGCGCTTAATGACATCGGTAACGTATATTTTGAACAGAATAATTTTGACGGAGCGATAAAAGCCGAAAAAGAAGCCCTGGAACTTTCTAATTTGTATCATTCTTTGCAGCAAACAAACTGGGCGCTGATCTGCCTTCACAAAGCCTACAAGGCTAAAAAACAGCCTCAGCAAGCCATGTACTATCTCGAAAAAGTGGATTACAACCGCAGGACCAGAGACCGGGACAGGATCTCAATGGAGTATAGCATGTACAAACTGATGTATGAAAATCAGCAAATGGATTCTGAAATTCAACAGAAAATAATCGAAGAACAAAATATCATACAGCGCTTTCTGATCGGATTTTCATGCCTGATCGTAGGCTTTGCAGCCTTTCTATGGTTAAATAACAAAAAACTGCGTCAGAAAAATGCCGCCATCAAAGAAGCCCTTGTTCAGGGACAAACGATTGAACGGAAACGCGTAGCCGCTGAACTTCATGACCATTTGGGTGGGACACTCGCTTCCCTTAACTGGTATTTATACGGCATGGACAAAAAACTGCTGTCGGAAGAAGAACAAAAAATTTACAACAGCGTCCATCAGATGGTTGGCGCCGCTTACCGGGAAGTCCGGAGCTTATCGCATAACCTGATGCCGCCGGAACTGGAAGAGCACGGTCTCGTGATGGCATTGCAGCGGCTGGTCGGGAAGCTCAATGAAAACAATTCGATCCAGTTCGCATTAAACATAAACGGTCTGGATAAAAGGTTGGACAAAAAAGTGGAATTTGAATTGTACAGCATTGTGCTCGAACTTACCAACAATATCCTGAAACATTCCAAGGCCGATACCGCCAGTATTGCACTGGAAGAAGCCGGAAAAACCATCAGCCTTTCCATTGCTGATAACGGAGCGGGAATCAAAAATAAGTCGAATCATGGCGTTGGACTGGGCAATGTGAAAAACCGCGTGCAAAGTCTGAAAGGAAAAATAAATATTTCCAACGAAGAAAATCCCGGGACAAAAATAGATATCGAGATACCAAAAGTTGAGATTTACTGACTTTTGATCAAAGTATCAGTCTATAAAGTTCAGAAAAATAAAAAGCATATCTGCATCAATCAGAGCCGCTTGAACGTATCGTTAAACAAATAAATCCCCACGCTGTAAACTGTATTGCTATCCGCTGCGTTAGCTTTAAGGGTGAAACAATAAACCGATCTAATGAATATTTCCGAAAAAGTGCATGAGTTTGTCACAATACTTGCACAGACCATTTCCAATCAAACTTTCGTCAGCTTATCTCTTGGTAACTACAAAGGCTCCGAAGAAAATCTCAAAAATCTTTACGCCAAGAGGATATTAATCAAAAAAGAAGAAAAACTCAGCTTTACTTACCGCTACAAAACCCGCGACATCGTTAAAAATTTCTCCATTGACGAAGGAATCGTCCTGATCGGAAAGTTTCTCACCAACGGTTTTCACGTTTCGACACTTTTTTCAACCGAATTTGATCTCTTGTTCGAAATTCAGAATCATGATAAAGTGATACTGAAAAAGAAAGCAGCCACTGCCAAGGCAGCGCCATCGCTCGACCACGACAAAAATAAAAAAAGGCTGATCAGCGCTCAGAATAAAAGTTATTTGACGGATTTAAACATCACGGATCAGGAAGGCAATGTTTTTAAAAGCGCGCAGGACAAATACAAACAGATTAACCATTACATTGAGATATTAAGCTCGCTGATCAAGGAAATTCCGACGGAAGGCAAGCTTAAAGTGGTTGATATGGGCTCAGGAAAAGGTTATCTGACCTTCGCTTTGTATGATTATTTACAAAATGTGTTAAACCTGAAACCAGAAGTAACAGGCGTGGAATTCCGTGAAGACCTCGTGACACTTTGTAATAAAATTGCCGGTGACGCCTCTTTCGCTAACCTGAATTTCGTAGAAGGGACGATCGAATCCTATGAAAGCGCGGGAACGGATATACTCATCGCACTGCACGCCTGTGATACGGCGACTGACGATGCCATTTTTAAAGGGATCAAAGCAGGCGCGGAGCTCATCGTGGTTGCTCCTTGCTGCCATAAACAGATTCGCCGGGAAATAGAAAAACATAAAGCCCATAACGACGTCGACTTCCTGACCAAATATGGCATTTTCCTCGAACGTCAGGCTGAAATGGTGACGGATGGAATACGGGCTATGATTCTTGAATATTCAGGTTATAAAACCAAGGTTTTTGAGTTTATCTCCGATGCACATACCCCAAAAAATGTCATGATTGTGGGGATTAAAAATCATAAAACACCTGCCGACAAAGATCAGATCCTGAAAAAGATTCAGGATGCCAAGGCTTATTTTGGGATTGAACACCATCATCTGGAAAGAATATTGGGCATTTAAAAGGTGCTGCGGGCATTTGTATTAACCCATGAATAAAAGCTTGTTAGACAAATTCCTCCACAGAAAAAACAATTTCCTCCGGCTTTCCATAGCGATAAAAAGGTCAAATAAGACCATTTCCTAAACATGCTGCTTATATTTGCAGCTTTTTGCAAAAAAACTATTGACTAAAATATGTGGAATAAATTAGCAACTTACATTATCCGCTACCGGCGTTGGTGGGTTGCATTAGTATTGGTCTCTACGGTCCTGATGGCCTACGAGGCAAGCAAGATTGAGCTCTCCTACCAGTTTGCACGTATTCTTCCTGCTAATGACCCTGTTGAAAAAGAATATCAGGACTTCCGGAAACTTTTCGGAGAAGATGGCAGTGTAATGGTCATCGGATGGCAGGATCCGGGGCTTTTTGAAGTGAACAAGTTTCAGGACTGGTGTAAGTTATCGCAGCAGATCAAGAATACAAAAGGGATTAAAAATGTGTTGTCGCTCGCAAACCTGCAAAAAATGGTCCGCAACGACAGTCTTTCCAGATTTGATTTTGCACCCATTATCAAGGATATTCCTACAACCCAGCCAGAGGTTGACAGTCTTAAAAAAGAAATCCTCAACCTGCCCATTTATGAAGGACTGGTGCTGAACTCCAAAACGAATGCGACCCTTATCGTTATTACTTTCAACGACAAGGAGCTGAATTCCAAGCGCCGCCTTACCATCGTCAGTGACATCGAAGCGATGGCTGAGGAATTTGCGGTTAAATATAAAACCGACCTGCATTATTCCGGAATGCCATATATCCGAACGGTTAACATGAAAAAGATATCCGGTGAAATGGAGCTTTTCATGGGACTGGCCGTTTTTGTCACACTGCTGATCCTTTGGGCATTTTTCCGCTCGTTCAGACTTACTTTGCTTTCCATCATTGTGGTGCTGATCGGCGTAGTTTTCTCAGTCGGATTTTTGCAGCTCTTTGGCTATAAAATTACCGCACTCACGGGACTTATTCCTCCCCTGCTTATCGTCATCGGGGTTCCTAACTGTGTGTTTTTCATCAATAAATACCAGGGCGAGCTTAAAGCAAACCGGAATAAAAACGACGCTATTCTCGAAATGGTGAGGCAAATTGGCTTATCAACTTTCCTTGCCAACATTACAACAGCCATCGGTTTCGGGGTGTTTTACTTTACCAATAGCTCATTGCTGGTAGAATTTGGTATTGTGGCAGCCATCAGCGTCATGGTTACGTATGTGCTTTGCCTCTTGCTGCTGCCTATTACACTGTATTACATGGACATACCTAAGCCTCGCCACCTCAAACATTTGGACGGTAAATGGGCTCATGGTTTCCTTAAAAAGGTTGATTATCTGGTGCATCACCGCAGAAAGGAAATATATATCGCGATGGTTGTCCTGATTGTCGTTTCCGCTTTCGGTATGACAAAAATCAAAGCCATTGGTTATGTGGTGGATGATTTACCGAAAAACGACCCGGTTTATACCGATTTGCGCTTTCTGGAAAAGAACTTCAATGGCGTTTTGCCATTTGAAGTCATGATCGATACAAAAGAGAAAAATGGTGTCTTTGGTGATCAGGCACAGGTTTTATATAAAATCAAAGCTTTGCAAAACGAGCTGGGTAAGTATAAAGAATTTTCCAAACCTGTTTCCGTTGTTGAAGCTTCACGCTTTTTGTATCAGTCATACCGGGGTGGTGATGCAAAATATTATGCACTGCCGGGCGTACTGGAGTTATCCAAACTGACCAACTATGTTCAGGGGCAGCAGGGTGCTTCCAAGCAAATCAACTCATTCCTGAACGAAGACAAAAGCGTAACACGGGTTAGCTACCAAATGGCTGATGTTGGTTCAGAGCGTATTAAAGTGCTGATGAATCAAATCCGACCGAAAGTTGATTCGATCTTCAGTCCATCCAAATACAAAGTGAGCCTCACCGGCCACAGTCTGGTATTTTTGAAAAGCAACGATTACCTTTTGGGTAATTTGTATGAAAGTCTGCTGATTGCGATTGTGCTGATTGCGATCGTTGGTATGGTGCTTTTCAGGTCAATCCCGATCATCCTGTTATCAAAATTGCCTTGCCTGATTCCACTTGCCTTAACAGCCGGGATCATGGGATATTTCGGTATTTATTTCAAACCAACCACCATCCTGATTTTCAGTATCACCTTTGGTATCGCCTCAGATGGCACGGTTTATTTCCTTACCAGGTATCGTCAGGAAATTTATGAAAAAGGACTGAACGCTTCGAAAGCCGTAACGAATTCAATTTTTGGAACAGGATTGAGCATGATTTATACGGCTGTAATTCTTTTCTGCGGCTTTTCAATTTTCGCGGCATCAAGTTTCGGCGGAACGGCTGCGATGGGTGTGATGGTTTCCATTACTTTGCTCGTTGCCATGTGTACCAACCTGATTTTGTTACCTGCCCTGCTTCTGACCATTTCGAAATGGCAGAAAAAAGGAGAAAAACCGTCCTGATTTTAGCTTGTTTTGTTTAGTAAACACTCCTATAACCTAAGACGAATGAAGAAGACCCTGCTTTCAATTGCACTGCTGACCTTTGGGACGACGGCTGTAACTTATGCCCAATCGGACTATCAGGCCGATTCCATATTTATTCGTAAGATTTTCGATACCGCATTAAGTGACGGAAAATCCTACGAATGGCTGCGCGACCTGACCCAGAAAGTTGGGCCAAGACTGAGCGGTTCGGCAGGCGCTGCCAAGGCTGTGACCTACACCCGCGACGTGATGGCTGCTGAAAAGTTTGATAACGTCTTTTTGCAAAATGTGCTGGTGCCGCACTGGGTACGCGGTTCGAAAGAAAAGGCTTATATCATTTCAGGAAAACAAAAAATAAATGTGCCTGTTGCAGCCCTTGGAGGCTCAGTTGCTACGCCAAAAGGCGGGACCAAAGCAAAAGTTATCGAAGTAAAAAGCTTCCAGGAATTACGTGCGCTCGGCGCCGAAAAGGTAAAGGGGAAAATTGTTTTCTTCAACCGCCCGCTGGATCCGACCAAGCTGAATACCTTCGTATCTTACGGAGGTGCCGTAGAACAGCGCGGATCAGGTGCCAGCGAAGCATCAAAACTAGGTGCTGTTGGCGCGATCGTCCGTTCCATGACCACCAGACTGGATGACATCCCCCACACGGGCAGCATGCGTTATGCGAGCGGCGCACCGATTATCCCGGCGGCGGCCATCAGTACCAATGCTGCAGAGCTGCTTAGCAAACTACTCAAAGAAAATCCTGATACCGAAATTTATTTCGAACAATATTGTGAAACCCTCCCCGACGCGCCTTCTCACAATGTGATTGGCGAATTAAAAGGATCGCAAACCCCGGCTCAATATATCGTTGCCGGTGGACATTTGGACTCATGGGATTTCGGGCAGGGTGCACATGACGACGGGTCGGGCTGTGTGCAGTCGATTGAGGCCGTTCGTCTTTTGAAAGATTTGGGCTACAAACCCAAAAATACATTGCGTGCCGTGATGTATATGAATGAAGAAAACGGTTTGAAAGGCGGCGTTGCGTACGCAGATTCTGCCAAATCAAAAAATGAAAAACATCTGGCCGCAATTGAATCAGACCGTGGCGGATTTACGCCGCTTGGCTTTGGTATTGTGGCAACGCCCACGCAAAAGGCAAAAATCGTGTCGTGGAGCAAATTGTTTGCTCCTTACGGATTACATGAAATCGGACCCGGCGGTGGCGGCGCAGACATCGGCCCACTTGCCCAGCAAGGGACTGTTTTGTTAGGTCTTATTCCCGATTCACAGCGTTATTTCGATTATCACCACGCTGCTAACGACACTTTTGACAAAGTAAGCAAACGCGAACTGGAACTAGGTGGTGCTGCTATGGCGGCTATGATGTATTTGCTGGATAAATATGGTGTTGAATAAAATTTAAACACTATCCTATAAAACAGTGGCGGCCGGAATCAATTGATTCCGGCCGCCACTGTTTTATATCTCCACTTACTCCTGTGTCGCTTTTATTTTGTCAAACGATACATCCATCCAGTCTTCCGGAATCTCGTCCAGGTCTTCTTTCAGCTTCTGCGCCCAAAGCTCGGAGATTTTTTCCATATCCTTCATCTCATACCGATGCTCAACAATGGCGAAGCTGTCCTTTTTATAAAGCACCACGTCAATCGGAAAATCAACGTCGTTATTGCTCACGCGCGTCGAGTCAAAAGACAAAAATCCGGCCTTTAAAGCCTGTTTCATCGAAGAATCCTCTTCCAATACACGGTTCAAAATGGCTTTCCCCTGCCCCGAATTACCGATAATTACATAGGGTGAACCTTCGTCCAATTCAACCCAGTTGCCCTCAGAATATAACAGAAAAAGCTTATGCTCGGCATCATCCTTCAACTGGCCTCCAACGATGGTGTTGAGGTTAAATTTAAGACCAGCCCTTTCCAGCGCATCTTTATCTTCCACCGCCACTCTTTTAACCTGCTCGCCAAAGGCATTGACTGCTTTATACAATTTATTATAAACCACACCTTCCTCAATCAGTTCCTCAAAATAATGCACCGCTTTATCCCGCACAGAACGCAGGCCGCTTGTCATAATGAAAAGCGAATAATTGTCCTTCTGAGCGATGTACATTTTCTTTTTTGTCGTCGTACTGGTTCCGGCTGTGATACGTGTATCGGCAAGAGCCACCAATCCTTCTTTTACCTTAATCCCTAAGCAATAAGTCATAATTCAGTTCCAACTTTAAGTAATGGAAGGCTCTACAAGCAAAAAACTTCCTCCCATTTCGCAATTAAATCAATTCCGGACAAAAATACCAAATCCAAAAGGCTACTTTAAGCTTTATCGGATAATGTAGTTGTTTAAACTTATTTGAGATAAGTCAACATACGTTACACAAATTGTCTAGTAAGACCGTTTTGCCGTCTGCAATCGGGCAAAAATTCCTCAATCCCACAAAATCCCGGAGGGAAGGAATGATTGTAGCAAGTAAATGTCAGGCCGTTCCATCAAAACCCGTCGGGGCAGCCGATTCGTTGTAATTAGCCGCGGAATAAGAATATTTGGCGGTGTTGTAAATTTGATTTCTGAAACGATTATGTCACCCTTTCAGGGCATGGCCTGAATGTTTGCCCGCATTTTCTACAATAATAGCACCCCTTTGGGGTTATCTATAAGTTTAAACAACTTCAATTAATATAACCTGTACATTTAGTCTTTCTCACAGCCTTTTGTACATTTATGCGAGGAATCCTGGTAAGCGTTGTTTATTTACTCAAACCCCATCACCAAACAAAAGCACTTCCATGTCCAATGAACAGTTGATCACAAGTTTTTACAGCAGTTTCAAAAAAAAGGATTACCAGGGTATGCAGCATTGTTATGCCGACAATGCGGTATTTAATGATGAAGTATTTAAAAATCTGAACGGGCAGGAAGTAAAAGCCATGTGGGAAATGCTTTGCAAGAACGGGAAGGGCCTGAAACTGACATTTGGTAATGTCTCGGAAACAGCAACCGGTGCAAAGGCGGAATGGACGGCCTGCTACCTGTTTTCCCGTACCGGCAAGATGGTTGTCAACAATGTAAAGGCAAAATTTGAGATAGAGAATGGCAAAATTATTTGTCATACCGATACTTTTGATTTTTATGTATGGGCAAAACAGGCATTTGGATTAACCGGATTTCTACTGGGCTGGACACCCTATTTCAAAAATAAAGTACAGAAAACGGCACGTGAAAATCTTGCTGCTTTTATGGCAAAAAAACAATAACCACTACGCAATCTTAATTACTATTTCCAATTAATTACTTTCAAAAAAATGAGAAAAGCAATTTTACTGTCTTCTATGCTATGCATAGCCGGACTTTCTGCCCATGCACAAACGTTCAGGGGGTTGGACAAAAGCCCGATGGATATGGCCTATTACCCGGACAACTTCGCGCATGATCGCAAAGGCGACGAAAAAGCATTGATCAAAGTTACTTACAGCCGCCCTGCTAAAAACAACCGTGAAGTGATGGGCAAACTTGTCCCTTTCGGTAAGGTATGGCGAATGGGCGCGGACGAATCACCTGAAATTAAATTTTATCAGGATGCCACTTTCGGCGGAAAAAAAGTGAAGGCTGGCAGTTATTCACTATTCGCGATTGCCGGAGCAACCGAGTGGACCGTCATCCTGAACAAGGACGTCGATTTCTGGGGAGCTTATAAATACAAAGAAGAAAATGATGTATTGAGAGTGAAAGTTCCTGCTAAAAAAACAGACACAACCCTTGAAAATTTCTCCCTGCAGTTTGCCAAAGATGGCAATGGAGCGGTGATGAATTTCGGGTGGGAAAATACCGTCGTTTCCGTACCGATCACTTTCTAATGTAAAAACCGGTGCCGGAAAGATAATTCCGGCACGGACTTTTTTAATTCAAAGCATTACTCCATAGCCGCCTTCATTTCCCAAACGTTCAGGTTTTTGAAAGTTGTGGCCACGTCGGTTGAGAATAATTCATAGGTCACCTTATCAGAAACGGGAAAAACGAGCTCTGTTAAAACCTGCTTCCCTTCATTGGCGAACACTTCCACACTGTTGTGATCGACGAGGATCCTGATCGCTATGTCACTTACATCATCGGACAGCGGCACAGATTCAACGCTTGGGAATTTCGGGCTAAAACTTACATTTCCGCTTTTTGTCCGGTCTATTTTCAAAGTGTTATCAATTTTGTTATAATAAACAAGCGTCTGATATTCACCATGTTTCAGCAACTTGATACCTGCCTGTTCGGCAGCGCTTCGCTTGATCACAAACGAAATATCCAGCGCTTTCCCTCCTACTGAATTCAATAATTTACTTCCCGTGACGGCTACCGAATTTTGCGTAGCCAGAATATTTCCGCGGTAATTGCTCACTTCCTTCACAGGAAAAGAACGCAGCCGGTATTCACCCTTTTCATTTTTATACAGTGATAACTCGCGAGGTACCGACATCTGTCCCCGAAAACCCTTTGTTGGCGTTGCCGCCGCATATTCCCAGCTATTTTCCCACCCAATCATAATCTTCCGCTGGTCATTATCAGGAAGGTTATTGAAAATGATGCCGGCATAAAAATCCTTTCCATAGTCAATGTACAAAGGATAGGACAACGGATCGGCGGTAAAGGTTTTACCATCGAAATGCCCGACAAAATACTGCATCCCAAAATTCCCCTTTTGCTGCGGATGGCCGCCTGAAAGCGTAACAACCCATTTTCTTGTCCCGTTCTCGTTTTCCACCGGTAGTTCAAACACATCCGGACACTCCCAAATTTTACTTTTATCTCCAAGTTTATCCCCAAACTCGCTCAGAAGGCTCCACTTTTTGAGATCCGGAGATGCGTAAAACTGAAGGCGGTGATCCAGCGGCTGTGCTACGATCATAATCCAGCGTTTTGACTCTTCGTGCCAGAAAACTTTCGGATCACGAAAATCGGTCGTATGCAGATCAATCAACGGATTGTGCTCATACCGGGTAAACGACTTTCCGTCAATACTATACGCCATACTTTGGCTTTGAGAAATGCCCCTTCCCGCACTATCAATATGTGCCGTATAAATGGCCACCAACGGAATTTTTCCCGCCTTTTTCGCCAAACCGGAAGTATTGTTTTTATCTGCGACGGCCGTTCCGCTGAAAAACATGGTGCTTGTACCATCGCCGTTGGGATAATCCTGCAAAGCAACAGGCTCATGTTCCCACTTCATCATGTCCTGGCTTGTGGCATGCCCCCAGGACATATGTCCCCAGGTATCTCCCTCGGGGTTATACTGATAGAAAATATGATATTTACCGTCATAAAAAACCAGTCCGTTAGGATCGTTTGTCCAGTTTTGAGGTGGAGAAAAGTGATAAACAGGCCTGTAAGTCATCGCTTCCGTCGAATCGTGAGACTGGGCATTGACATCTGCTATCCCTGCGACCGGATATAAAACCGAAGCAAGTGTTATCGTCAGAATTGATTTTATTATTTTCATATACAAGCTATTCAGTTAAGCAGGGTAATAAATTTTATGTTATTTAATCAATTTTTCAATGATTTCTAAAACGATTAAATAACAGTGCCCGAAAACTATGAAACGGGATAAATAAGCCGGTCATATCCGTTTGTCCGGAATTCTTTATTAAGATTCTTTTATACCAGACAGTAGTTCAAAAATATCCCGGCCCATTTTCAATCTAAAAAGGCCGAAAGCAGGTATATACAACAAGAACCAAACAACATGATTTGAAAAAGTCATCCGTCACCATGAAATTTCGTATCGTATTTCTGCTTTTTATAAGTTCCTGCATTGCCTGTATGCGCGATGAGCAAGCGCTCACCCCGCCCATCAACAACAATCCCGATACAAAAAAAGGACTGACCTATCTGGCATTGGGAGATTCTTACACCATTGGACAAAGCGTTTCGGAAGACCAAAGATGGCCTGTGCTTTTTGCACGGAGTATGACCAGTAATGGTACAATCGTAGCCAATCCCGATATCATTGCCAAAACCGGATGGACAACCGCTAATTTATTGAACAATGTCAGTTCCGTAAATACGGCAAAGCCCTATGACCTGGTTTCTTTGTTGATCGGTGTTAATAATCAGTATCAGGGACTGAGTCTTGAACAATACCGAACTGAATTTCGCGCGCTGTTAGCGAAAAGCATTCATTATGCCGGCGGCCGCTCCAACCACGTTTTTGTGTTATCCATACCCGACTGGGGCGCTACGCCTGCCGGCTCAGGGGCGCGGGAGGTTATCAGCAGGGAAATTGACCGGTTTAATGCTGTGGCAAAAGAAGAATGTCTAAAAGAGAAAATTCTTTTTATTGATATCACCCCTATTTCCCGAAAAGCACTGAACGATATCACGTTAGTGGCTGATGATCACCTGCATTACTCCGGAAAAATGCACCAGTTATGGGTTGATGAAGCCATTCCCTATGTAAAGCAATTGTTGTGAGTCGTCAATGCTTTGCAAAATACGCGCACTTACCTGTCAACCGATAACATTTAGATTAACATTTCGCGAAGTATTAAAAAAAATACTGGGTAAATGGTTTAAGGCTTTAACTTTGGAGTGAGTAAAGGAAAGCTAGCAAGACCAACATATATGGAAGGTGCATTTTTATTAGAAGTAAGCCGCAGGATCAAGGAAAAAAGGATTGACAAAAAACTTACTTTGCAGGAACTGGCTGACAAATCAAACGTTAGTAAAGGACTTATTTCCCAGATCGAGAATGGGCGCAGTATTCCCTCGCTCCCGGTGATGTTCAGCATTATCCAGTCCCTGGAAATGGAGGTTGGCGATTTTTTCAAAGACCTGAACCTGGTTGAACCGACGATTATCGTTCAGAAAAAAGAAAATTACGAGCCCTTTGAAAAGGAAAATACAAAGGGCTTCACGTATCAGCGAATATTCACAAAAAGTCTTCAGGCGACGACAATCGACTTCGTTCTGCTTGAACTGATGCCGAATTCGCATCGGGAGGAAGTTTATACTGAGGCTTTTGAGTTCAAATATATCCTAAGCGGGGAGGTTGATTATCTGATCAACGGCGATGTGTATAGCCTGAGCGCCGGCGACTCCCTTTTCTTCGACGGCAGATTGCCGCACGTGCCTAAAAACAGGAGTAATGCCAGCTGCCACATGCTGATCGTGTATTTCTTCAACCAGAAATAAAGACGTCCGATTTTTATAAAACCCGCTTACAGATCGGATGAAATCTGTAAGCGGGTTTCATGTTTACATCTGATGTTGTTCACGCAATATCCTCAGTCACCAGAAATTCGAGGATTCCGGGCTGGATTTCAATAGTTACTTCCACCGGTTTTTCTATTTTTACAATTTCATCATCTGCGTGCAAATCCTTTCCTTCCCAGAAAACCTGAATTTTCTTCGCTTTCAGCGTTGTAAATGAATAAGTATCCTCCTTGCCATTAATGCGGTTTAACAGAAACGCTTCAAACTTTTTCTGATGGCTTTCAGGAATCAGTACCACCTCAAATTCCCCGTCACCGGGGTCTCCTGAATTGGATAGTCCCAGATTCGGCCCTATGGAAGTCGTGTTCATCACTTCAACCAGAATGTATTTTCCCGTATGATCTACCTCATCCGCTACAATCGTGCACTGCCGTGCTTTATAAGACATGACCACATCAAGCAAAACAGCCCGGGCGGTTCTGATTTTTTCGTCACGATTTTCAATCAGCCCCTCTTCCATCTTTTTCATAACCTTCATCAGTTTTGGAAAGATCCCAAAACCAAAACCTTCCAGGAAAAATAGCTCATCTGATAATCCCCAAACCTTGCCAAGGTCAAACTTCTTTGGTGTTGCTTTATGCCACGACCGGATGATGTTACTGATATCTCCTGAGATATTCAGCGTAGCCGCCACATTATTTGCGGTACCATGTGGCAGCAACGCGATCGGGAACTGTTTATCCAATAACCTCCTCTTCACCAGTGCCTTGGCTACACGCCGGACCGTTCCGTCCCCCCCGGCTATGATCAAAAAGTCTGTCTCATCGTCAAATTCTTCCCAGCTATCCTTTTTTATAGACGAATAAATGCACTCAAAACCTTCTGCCCCGATCAGCTTCATCAGTTCCTTTTTTGAAAAATCCTTTTCTCCGGCATGCGGATTATGTAATAACTGGGCTCTTTTCATCGCATAGATTTTAGTTACAGCAGCACTAATAAAAATATACCAGGCATCATTTTTTTAAGAATAAAAGAAAAAATGATCCGCCTATGAGAATCCTGGTAACAAATGACGACGGAATATATAGTCCCGGAATTGCAGCCCTGGCAAAAATAGCATCCCGTTTCGGGGAAGTCAGGATTGTGGCGCCGGATGTGGAACAATCCTCTATGGGCCACGCAATTACAGCCTCCCGACCGCTTTCCTACAAAAAATCCCCCATCACATTTGAGGGTATCGATGCCTATCGGGTGAACGGTACACCTGCCGACTGCGTGGCGTTGGGCCAGCATCTGTGGGAAAAAACCGATGTGGTGCTGTCCGGCATCAATATGGGACCAAACCTGGGGAATGCGATGTGGCATTCGGGGACTTTGGCGGCGGCCAAACAGGCCGTGTTGTTTGGTATGAAGGGAATCGCGCTGAGCACGCCGGTTGGAGATGCGGAACCGGATTTTGATCTGCTTGATCCTTTCGTTGAAAAGGCTTTGGATATATTACTGAAAAACCCGGATCTGAACCTGATTAATGTCAATTTCCCGAAAAACCCGAAAGGTGTAAGATGGACACGACAATCGGTAAGATTGTATGATAATCAAATCGTACCCGCACTGGATCCGATGGGACGAAAAAGCTACTGGTTCACCGTCATACCGCTCGAAGCAGCCGAAGAAGGCTCCGACCGCTGGGCCATCGAAAATGATTTTGTATCGATTACACCCTTAAGGCTTGATCTGACAAACGAGGCAGAACTGGTCAAGGCCCAACTGAAATACCCGATTTCATAGGTTAAGAAAACACGTTTTCTTTCTACTATTAAATTGTTAATAAGACAATTATAGCTATAAAAACCTGCACTTTCAGACAATCTGATCAGTGCAGGTTTTTTATTTGTCCAGACGATTGATTTTGTATCCGCAAAAGACTTGTGAAAAAAATAAGGGGTAGAAATGCCGTTTCGGCGTCTTACACCAAAGAAGATCATTATACCCCAACCCTTAAAAACTAGTAATTCCATTTAATTCACATCATGGACAAAACCAAAACCGGTAATTACCGCTGGGTAATTTGCGCCCTGCTTTTCTTTGCAACAACCATTAACTACGTTGACAGACAAATACTTGGCTACCTTAAACCAACGCTTGAAGTAGAGTTCAACTGGACCGAAACCGACTACGCCAATATCGTCATGGTATTCGCTGCGTGTTATGCGTTCGGGTACGTTATCTTTGGAAATTTCATAGACCGGATCGGATCTAAACTTGGTTACTCCGTCTCAATCATTATCTGGAGTGTGGCAGCTGTTGCCCATGCCTTCGTAAAAAGTACTTTTGGATTTGGCGCCGCACGGGCGGTTTTAGGTCTGGGTGAAGCCGGGAACTTTCCTGCTGCCGTAAAAGCCGTAGCCGAGTGGTTTCCAAAAAAAGAACGTGCATTGGCCACCGGAATATTTAACTCCGGTACGAGTATCGGGGCCGTGGTTGCCCCCATCCTGGTACCCTGGCTTTTGGGCGCCTATGGCTGGCAGCAGGCTTTTATAATTACTGGTGCGCTTGGCTTTGTCTGGCTCATTTTCTGGTGGTTTTTTTATGAAATCCCTTCTAAACAAAAGAGATTGTCTGCTGAGGAATATGAATTTATCCATAGCGACAACGAAGTCGTTGAAGATGAAACCGCTAAACCGATTAAATGGGCTGCACTTCTAAAAATCAAGCAAACCTGGGTTTTCATCATTGGAAAGTTCCTTACCGATCCAATCTGGTGGTTCTTCCTTTTCTGGCTGCCTTCCTATTTTTCAACAACATTTGCACTTGATCTGAAAAAGCCAAGCATCCATCTGGTGGTTATTTATACGGCTACAACCTTTGGCAGTATTGGTGGCGGCTATTTATCGTCTTATTTAATCAGAAAAGGCTGGACACCTTTCAAGGCAAGAAAAACTTCCCTGCTGATTGCCGCCATCGTCGTAATGCCGATTGTGCTGGCGAAATATGCAACCGATATCTGGACTGCCGTTGCCATTATCAGCGTTGCCGCCGCCGCGCACCAGGCATGGAGTTCCAATATTTTCACTGTGGTTTCAGACCTTTTCCCAAAACGTGCCGTTAGCTCGGTCGTTGGGATAGGTGGATTTGTCGGTTCTATGGGTTCTACCCTCTTCCCATTGGTCGTTGGGTCATTGCTGGACTATTACAAAGCAGCAGGCAACATCGGTGCGGGATACAACATTTTGTTTATTATTTGTGGCTGCACTTATCTGATAGCCTGGTTGTGCATACATTTGCTGACAAAAAATCTGAAGCCGGTAGAAGATTTGTTGAAAGACTGATTTGCATACTATTCGTAAAAAATAAACGTATTAGTTCAGGCAGATTATTTTCGGGAATCTGCCGGTGCCATTAACCTGTATAATATTAAAAATGAAAAAGTTACGTTACCCCGTTCTGTTGTTGGCTCTGGCCGGAACCATGTTCTATTGCAAGTCAAACAAGCAGCGTGGAACACAGTTATCTGCAACAACGGCGCAAGTTTCAAAAGACTCAGAAAAACCGGATTTCAGTAAATCTCCTTTCCTTTCGGCAGAAGAATCTCTGAAAAAAATCCAGATCGAAGACGGTTTTGAAGTTAAACTTGTTGCTTCTGAACCTTTGATCAGCACGCCGGTTGCTTTTTCTTTCGATGCCAAAGGGCGGATGTGGGTGATTGAAATGACGGGGTATATGCCCGACACGGTTGGAACGGGCGAAGATATACCGAACGGAAAAATTGTGATCCTGGAAGATAAAAACAAAGACGGCGTTATGGACGACCGCAAGGTTTTTCTGGATTCACTCGTGTTGCCACGTGCCTTATGTCTGATTGAAAACGGAGTATTGATCGGAGAGCCTACGAATTTATGGTTTTACGAAATCAAAAATGACAAACCGGTCAGCAAAACACTTGTTGATGGGGCCTATACGGAGGGTGGCAATGTGGAACACCAGCCGAACGGATTGCTTCGTGCCATGGACAACTGGATTTATAATGCCAAATCCAGCAAACGTTACCGTAAACAGGGAGACAAATGGCTGATTGAACAAACGCATTTCCGCGGACAATGGGGAATTTCACAGGATAACTACGGGAGACTTTATTATAACAACAACTCGCAGAATTTGCTAAGTGATTTTTTCACTCCGGGCCTTGGCGCGACCAACAAAAACCAGCGCAGCATTGCAGGTTTTAATGAAAAATCAGTCGCTAACAACCACGTATATCCGATACGCCCGACACCGGGGATCAACCGTGCCTATATGAAAGGTGTGGTGGACTCCAGTCTTCGTCTGGTGGATTTTACTGCTGCCTGCGGCCCTATCGTCTATCGCGGCGACCTATTCGGTAAAGCTTATGAATCCAATGCGTTTGTGGCCGAACCGTCTGCCAATTTGATCAAACGTAATATTCTTAATGACAAAGGCTATGTCGTAAAAGGTGAGCAGGCTTACAAGGATAAGGAATTTCTGGCCAGTACGGATGAGCGGTTTCGTCCCGTAAGCTTGTACAATGCCCCGGATGGTGCGATGTACATTGTTGATATGTACCGCGGTATTATTCAGCACAAAACGTATCTGACGCCTTATTTGAAAGGTGAGATCGGTAAAAGAAACCTGACGCAGCCACTTTCTGCCGGACGTATTTATAAAGTTGTACCAAAAAATTCTAATCCAAAGGCTCCGGCACTTGCAACGGACGCGCACGGACTGGTAAAATTGTTAAGCAACAACAACGGATGGATCCGTGATTATGCCCAGCAAAAGCTGATTGACGGTAAAATGACTCAGGTAATCCCTGCTTTGGAAGCTGCTTCAAAACAAACTACGAACGTATTGCTGGCCATTCACGCCTTGTGGACACTGGAAGGACTTCATGCATTAAAAACCGATGATGTACTGACGCTGTTAAAACAAACATCATGGCCGGTAAGAATGGAAGCTTTGTCCGTTTTACCTTCCGTGATCAGCAAAGATACTTACAAACAATATGCATCTGCGTTAAATCAACTGGTGGTGCAAAACGATACACTGGCGGCTCCGTACGTGGCATTTTTAGCCAGTCATATTGAGCCTTTTGACAAATCTGCTGCCAACGGGCTTTTGTTGGATCTTTCGAAAAAATACCCTAAAAACCGCTACGTAACGGACGCTGTTATCAGCAATCTGCAAGACCGTGAAGAAACTTTCAAACATGAATTGACTGCTTCACTGCCGGACACAACCCTTGTCATTCAGAAACAACTAAACCGTGCGATTGCCCAGGCGGCCAATACCCGCGGGAACCGTGATCCCCAGATGTTGTTAAAAGAATATCCAAAAGGTGCGGCACTGTTTAATTCCATTTGTCAGACTTGTCACGGACCTGATGGCAACGGGGTGAAATCATTGGGGCCGCCTCTAAACCAATCGGAATGGGTGACTGGTAGCAAAGGAAAACTTATCTCCATTGTTCTTTTCGGTTTGACAGGTCCTGTAAAAGTTAATGGCCATGTTTACAAAACACCGGAAGTGAGTGGCGATATGCCGGGTATTGGTTACGACAAAGACATGCCGAGCGAGGACGTGGCAGAGTTACTGAGCTTTATTCGTAAATCATGGCGGAATAACGGCGATAAAATCACAACAGCAGAAGTCGCTGCAACCAGACAAAAATTAAACAATCGTCAGAAAGCATTTACCGTTGAAGAGTTAGACGGGATGTAATCAACATCCGATTATAAACAAAAAGCCTGAGAACCGGAGTAATTCCTTCTCAGGCTTTTTGCTTTTTTATATGTTGTTACACTTTAACCGCTATCACAATTCCTGTTGCCCAAACCTGTTTCGTAAGAACGAGATCCCTCCTGGCTTCCAGATCCTTGATAAGATTTTTGGCCTTTTGATCATGTCCTTCGGGCCAGTTGGGCTGTGGCAGCATATCGTCAATGATGTACAATCCACCTTTGTTCAACATTTCAATCACTTCGTCCAGCATCAGATATTTCCCATGCCAGGTGTCCGCGAAAATATAATCAAACTTCATTTCCAGGTTATTTTCAACCCAATCCTCACCATCCGCAAGCACCAGCGTCAGTCGCGAATCACCAGCCAGATGATTTTCTGCGATATCCAGAAATTTTTCATCGTTATCGATCGAGATCAGCGTTGAATTGCTATCCATCCCTTCCAGAATCCATGAAGTAGATAGTCCTGTGCCTGTACCGAGTTCGAGAAATTTCCCTGCCGGTTTTGAAGCAGCCAGCGTTTTTAAAAGTGAACAGGTCTGAATATCAGACGCCATGTTAAAGCCCGAAGCTTTGGTAGCCAGGTCGATAGCCTGATAGGCATAAGGTAAAGGGTTGTTAATTTCCTGTGTCATCAGAAGATTGTTTCGTTCAGGTCGAAAAATAGACAAAAATTACTTGAAATCACACAACCAAGTGATAACAATAAGAATTATATTCTAATTGTTATGGTCATCCAGGTAGGGAGCGACTGAAATCTGAATCATATCCATCAGTTCCGGATCCATAAACTGATAGTGATCCATGGTATCAAGCACAACAATTTCTGATTGCCAGGCTTTATCCGGAAATTTCTCAGTGATCCGCTGTTTGTGTTTTTTCTCCATCACAAAAATAATATCAGCCCAACTGACCAGTCTGGCGGTCAGTTTAATTCTGGCACCTGATTCTGTTCCGGCAGAGCGCACCTGATGCTCGGAATTGTTTTTATATATTTCTTCGGCAGTAGGGCTTCTCCATTGATTTCGGCTGCATACAAAAAGTAGGTTCATGAACGAGCAGAAGACGATCTGGTTAAAATTTAGCTAAACCTACCGCATTTTCACAGGTATTTCAAGGGCTTCCTGCCAAACATTTAGCCGTCGGGCATTAATACTCCGCTGCGAACCGTTACCTTTGCCGCTTTACTTTTGCATTGCTAAAACAGAATTATGTCATTATATACCACCGAAGCCCCGATCATCATCACCTGCAACAAGCGCCTGGCGCCTTATCTTGAACAGGAGGTGAAGGATCTGGGTTATACGATTGAAGAGGCTTTTATCACCGGCGTAAGGGTTAAAGGAACCCTGAATGATTGTATTACCTTAAACCTGAATTTGTACTGTGCAAGCCAGGTTTTATACAGTCTTGAAAAATTTTACGCAAACAATCCGGACGATGTTTACAACCATTTGTTAAAAATGGAATGGGAAAATATTCTGCATGATCCGGGATATTTTTCGGTAACCAGCAACGTACAGCACCCGACCATCAACAACGGTATGTTTGCCAACCTCCGGGTTAAAGACGCCATTGTTGACCGATTGAGAGAAAAACGCGGCACGCGTCCATCCACAGGCTCTGAGCTTAGCGGCGCGGTTGTTCACCTTTTCTGGAAACATGAAAACGCCGAGATATTCATGGATACCTCCGGAGATTCTCTGGCCAGACATGGCTATCGGAAAATACCGGGACGTGCGCCAATGCTCGAAGCACTCGCTTCGGCTACGATTCTGGCCAGCCAATGGGATAAGAAATCCCCGTTTGTGAATCCGATGTGCGGGTCGGGAACACTGGCTATTGAAGCAGCGCTGATCGCAAGTAATACACGCCCGGGGCTTTTCAAGGATAATTTTGCTTTTATGCATATTCAGGGATACGATAAGGAGGTTTATTACAACGAAATGTATAAACTGGAAGATCAGATTATTGAAGTGCCCGGCTTGCGGATTCTGGCGACAGATCTAAGCGAAATGGCCGTCAACAACGCACGTAAAAATGCAATAGCCGCTGGTGTTGCTGATATGATCGAATTTGCCGTTTGCGATTTTGCCGATACCGAAGTGCCGGAAGGAGCCAAAGGTGTTTTTTTTGTAAACCCTGAATATGGCGATCGATTGGGTGAGGTTGCAGAACTGGAAGAAACCTATGCCCGCATCGGTGATTTCATGAAGCAAAAGTGCAAGGGTTATTTCGGTTATGTATTTACTGGAAATCTTGAACTGGCCAAAAAAATCGGGCTGAAAGCCAAGCGCAGAATAGAGTTTTACACCAGCACGATTGATTGCCGTTTGCTCGAATATGAACTTTATGAGGGAACAAGAGCCGTGAAATAATGTCATTTTCATCATGATCATGGAAAGCTATGTATTATTTCTTCCGCGCCGTCGTTACTATAAAGTTTGGTTGAAGTATTCATTTACGGCTTTATGCCTGTTTCAATTATCAGACTTTAATAACATCGGATGAGAATCATTTGTGGATTTCTGTTCATTTTGCTTGGGTGTGCTTCCTGCCAATGGCTGGGAAATACACCCAGTTTCGGTGATGATTACATTACTTACAAGATCAGTAAAGGCAATCATGAAATCGACAACAATTCCAATGGACTTTTCACGGGCAATGCGTTGAAATTTCAGGCGATCTTTGACAGCACGTGCATCTATCAGACCACGGATCCGGGCAATCAGTCTGATATTAACAAACTGCTGGGTTTTTCGGATTGCAGCTCGCAGCATCATGAAAACAGTGCCCGGTTTGGCTGGAACTGGAAGGAAAATGCCTTACATATCTATGCTTATATTTATGTAGCCGGCCAGCGGCAGGAAAAAGAACTTGGCACTGTCGAACTTGGCAAAACAGCAAGTTTCAGACTGAGTACGCTCAATCATACCTATGTCTTTGTGTTTAATGACAACACGACCATCATGCCCAGACATTGCTCGGGAGGATTGGGAATAGCCTATAAATTGCTTCCATTTTTTGGCGGAGACGAAGTTGCTCCGCACGACATCAAAATAAAGATCCGGAATATTGAGTAAAGTAACTTTCAGTATTAAAGAAATTCACTCACTCACTCACTCACTCACTCACTCACTCACTCACTCACTCACTCACTCACTCACTCACTCACGCACGCACTCACTCACTCACTCACTCACTCACTCACTCACTCACTCACTCACTCACTCACTCACTCACTCACTCACTCACTCACTCACTCACTCACTCACTCACTCACGCACTCACGCACTCACGCACTCACTCACTCACTCACTCACTCACTCACTCACTCACTCACTCACTCACTCACGCACAAGGGTAACCACAACTTCCCGTTGCTTACTTTCAAGATCAGCAAATCTGAACCGTTTTGATGTGCAAAAGTTCAGCCAGTTTCTTAATTTTTGAGGCAATATGGCCAACACCAACGGCACAGTGATGTGCAGGACCCTGATTATTCCATTCTTCAACAAAACGCCGCGCCCCTATTGAAAATTTATAACGGCTGTTGGTATTACCAATTTCAAGGATTGGACCCGCCACGGACTCCCCCTCGGCGACCAGAAATAATACCTTCCCCTCGAAAGTTTCTACCACCGACAAAAGTGTAACGGCTCCAAGCCGGACCGACATTTCTACGGAAAGCCCGTTCCCTACCTTTCCATGATATACGTACAGCGGGCGAACCTTCGTTTTTCCTTCCGAGATTGCAATATGCCCCGGGCCATCATGCCCCATCAGCACAACATCATCGTTAAAATCCATCGCATAATATTCTGTAAATGAACCTCCTGATCCAAACAAATCCATAATTTTCATGGCCTGAGCATTTTTAATTTCATACTCCCCTGCAACCGGAATCCCTCGCGCAGTCAGCAAGGAATTACCCAGGATTACAGCACTCATGGTATCTTCATTAAGGGGATTGCCCGTTCCCTTGTGATAATAAGCCATCGATCCCAGATCATGCTGCGCTACGAGTTTATTAAGTGCCACGGCCGTTTTCGCCGCGCGAACCAGTTCTTCCTGAGAACAGTCAGATTGAATGTCAAAAATTGAATGAAATTCAGCAAGCATGGTTTCCACTTCCGAATCCTCCACCAGCTGTTTCAGGGCCGACAATTCGTCCACTTCAATAACTTCGACATGGCCTCCAAAGGTTGCACACTGCAAAGTCAGATCCGAATAAATATCCAGCATCCCGCTATAATAATTACCCATCACCCCCAGCCTGTTATGTGCCATCTTATGCGCGACATTTGCGGCCTCAATCCACTCCCTGATCTGATCCCACGCCACGGGATCATGATGTAACATACCCGTGACCTGATAAAACGGTACGCTGGCCCTCTTGAAAACATTGGCAATTTCAGGAACCGGACAAGCTGAGCAATAAGCCAGCCACTCACCTGTCATGCGTGTACGATCATCCAACCGATTAAACCACTCGTAATCAATCGCTGCCTCCGGGACAAGATTCAGCACGATCACCGGAACCTTTGCACGACGCACAACGGGCAATACCGTCGCAGACAAAGCATAGGTTGTAACGTATAAAAAAATCAGGTCCACGTCCTCCTGTCTGAATTGATGTCCGGCTTCAACCGCCTTCTCCGGGGTATCTATTAACCCCAGATTTATAATTTCGGCTCCAAATCCGGCAAGGTTATTTTCCACGATACCAACATAGCCTTTCAAACGACTTTCGAGTCCTTCAAACTGGTCCCAGTATGCCTCCAAACCAATCCCAAACAAACCCACTTTTAACGAGTAATTATTTCTTTTGGCCATATCAAAAAATACATATACAGCGTGAGGTGTGCGCTGTTGAAATAATTAAAAAAAATCAGTATAGCAGTATAATTCTTTATAAAATACTTTATTTTAGTAATTTACCTCGCAAAAATAGGATAAAGTCAGTCTTGTTATCAATAGAGATTTTGATGCTTTGTTTACACTTATTGATATGGAACTATATAGAAAGTACTTCAGTCCACAGCAGTTGCAGCAATTGGTCGAATCGGAACCGAATTGGGGTGTGTCTATTCTCAATATAGGGCATAATGTGCATCAGGCGAAACGGAATTATCCGGACGGAAATCATCCGGACGGATACTGTTTTAACTGGGAAAAGGGAAGAGTTATCCACGAATTTCAACTGGTTTATATTTCCAATGGCGGCGGTATTTTTGAAAGCGAGCATGTTCCGCCAACCATCGTAGAAGCCGGTACGGCCTTTTTACTTTTCCCCGGTGTCTGGCATCGCTACCGCCCCTCCCAGGAAACAGGATGGGAAGAGTTTTGGGTTGGTTTCGGAGGCCATTATTCCGAATATCTAATGCGTCAGGACTGTTTCAAAGCGGATAATCCCATCATCAACATCGGTTTTGATGCCGAACTTTTGAATGTGTTTATCAGACTGATCGACACGCTTAAATTTGAAGGAATTGCCTTTAAGCAAATCTCATCTTGCCTGGTCATCCAGCTTCTCGGCCTGATTTATGCATCAGCATTAATGGCTGATAACGTCAGATCGCGGAAAGAACAAATTGTCCACCACATCCGTTATCAGCTTCATGAAAACTGGGTTGAGCCCCTGAATATGGAAAAACTTGCCTCGCAGCATCATGTCAGTTATGTGTGGTTTCGCAAAGCATTTAAAGAAGTGATTGGCATTTCCCCCGGCCAGTACCATTTAAAATTAAAGCTCGATAAAGCGGGCCAGATGTTAAAAGAAACCACTTTATCGGTTTCTGAAATTGCCTATAAAACCGGATTTGAATCGGAATTTTACTTTTCCCGAATCTTCAAAAAGAAAACAGGCGCCACACCAACAGCTTTCCGGGAATCTTAACAGCTTTCCCTGTTCCATATTGTAAAAGAAACGGACAGCTGAAAAATCAACTATCCGTTTTTTTAATCGTCAGATACCATCAAGATGTTATTCCTCCGCAATGCTCACACCCGTTTTCACCGGCCTCACCTTACGTGCACGGACGGTAAGCCTGGCCCTAAAAGTTGGCGCTTCCATGATACTGACCTTATCTGCCTGCTTCGTTTTTACTTCCGTTCGCTTTTCCGGAACTTCCTGCGTATGAATTTTGGCCGCATCAACTTTTCCCGCTTTCATGTCCTCAAAGGCCCGGTTGGATGTTTTTCGCCTTGCAATTGTGTCAAGGCCGCTAAGATTATTTGCTCTGGCCATACCTCCACTGTGTTTAATTAGTAATTATTGTAAATATAATACTATTTTTTTCACATCAAAACTACATGAAACACGCTTCTATTTGTGATTCGTTGCGGTATAAGAATTTTTGGCGGCGCTGTAATTTTGATTTTTGAAATCGTTATGTAACCCTTTCAGGGTCATGAGCTGAATGTTTGATCGGATTTTCTACAATAATATCATCTCTTCGGGATTACCGATGAGTTCAAACAACTTCATTTACTTATTCAACTGTTATATGATTAACTAGAATTTGATGCAAAAATCACATGTAACCGATGCGACTTTATTATTCTCTGTTACAGTCATTTAAGCTAAAATTATTTATAAATACATATTAAACATTGGAATAGTTAATATTTAAAAATAGTTTTGGAACAAATTAACAATCAGGAAAATTATCGGCTTAAATTGAGTTTAGATTTTTGTGCCCTGATTTTTAATTGTCATTTAGACATGTAATATTGCATTTTCAATTTGTATTTATTTTTTCAAAATCTTAACAATGGATTTCAAAACAACATTAGAAAACCTCTTTGTTGAAGCCAAAGACGTGCCTGCTGAGTTTTCTCTTCCCGGGGAAATTCATCAGCGCGAGTATTTGAGCAATGGCGAAATGAAACAGTGGAACGGACAGGTTCATGAAGTATATTCTCCGATCTGCGTTAAAACTGAAAACGGACTCGAAAGAAAGCTGATAGGCAGCTATCCGGTAAGTACTGAAAAGGAGGCGCAGGAATCACTGGACGCGGCTGTGCAGGCCTACGATAACGGCCGCGGCGAATGGCCAACCATGGACGTTGCAGAGCGTATCAAACGCGTTGAGCAGTTCACAGGTAAAATGATCGAACAAAAGGAAATTATTGTCAAACTCATCATGTGGGAAATCGGTAAATCTTTTGCCGACTCGACCAAAGAATTTGACCGTACTGTCGAATATATCTATGCGACCATCGATTCACTGAAACATCTGGACCGGGATTCGTCGGGTTTTAAAATTGTGGATGGCATTGCAGCCCAGATCCGCCGGTCTCCGCTGGGTGTCGTATTGTGTATGGGGCCGTTTAACTATCCATTGAACGAAACCTTCACGACGCTTATCCCCGCGCTGATCATGGGGAACACGATTCTGTTCAAACCTCCGAAATTCGGAACATTGCTGCATTATCCATTGCAGGAAGCATTCCGGGATTGTTTCCCCAAAGGTGTCGTAAACGTCATTTACGGCCGTGGAAACGTGATTGTCCCTGGCCTGATGCAATCCGGGAAGATCAACGTGCTTACTTTGATCGGTTCAAGTAAAGTGGCTAATGAACTGAAAAAGCAGCACCCGAAAGTGAACCGTCTCCGGGCAGTTTTGGGGCTTGATGCAAAAAATGCCGCGATCGTGACCGCTCATGCGGATATCAGCCTGGCAGTAAAAGAAACCATTACCGGTTCGTTGTCATTCAACGGTCAGCGCTGTACTGCCCTGAAAATTGTATGGGTACACAGAAGCATTGCAGACGAATTCATTAAACAATTCAATGAAGCTGTCGGGCAGCTGAAATATGGCATGCCATGGGAAAAAGGTGTATCGCTGACGCCCCTGCCAGAACCTAATAAAGTGGATTACCTGAATGAGTGCCTTGCTGATGCCGAAGCGCATGGCGCCAAAGTTATGAACGAAAACGGCGGTGTTTCAGCGGCGTCTTTCTTCTATCCTGCGGTTGTTTACCCGGTAAATGATAAAATGAAACTGTATCGCGAGGAGCAATTCGGGCCAATCATTCCGATCGTTCCTTTTGATGATCTGGAAGAAACCATCGACTTTTTGATCGAATCAACGCATGGCCAGCAGGTAAGTATTTTCAGCAATAATGCTGAGGAAGTCGCCTGGCTTATCGATCCGTTGGTGAACCTTGTGAGTCGTGTGAATATTAACACGCAATCGCAGCGCGGACCGGATGCCTTTCCTTTCACCGGGCGTAAGGACAGCGCAGAAGGCACACTTTCCATTCCTGATGCCATCCGCTCGTTCTCGATCCGTTCACTGGTTGCTTTTAAAATGAATGAGAGCAACACAAATCTGATCAATGAAGTGGTTAAAAATGATACTTCTAATTTCCTGAGCACCAAGTTTATTTTCTAATAAAAGATCATCCTGAAAATCAATAAAAACTGCTCTTCCCGCCGATCTCAGCGCAATACTGACATCGGCGGGATTTTTTTGCTTCGGCAAGCTAATTTAGATTCAATCAAATCTTACTTTTTCAAAAATATTTTTATTACCCGTTAATCAATATAAAGTATTGAAATAAAATAATTTACAGATCTGTCGTTAACTTACTAGCGCTGAATTTTATTGAATTACACACCTAATAATAAAATTTATTTCTATTTTACCTGCAAAAAGATTAATAAAACTTACGCTTTGTGTTATAGATATACGGGCGTTCCTATATTTGCAAATATTCGTAAAAATAAAGTCACCGTTTTGAGCTTAATGACATGAATATACAGGATTGCCCATAAGTCTAAATCACTAAAATCAGTGATAAGATTGCCCGAAAAAGAATTGTTAAACAAAGCCGTTACTACCATGGACCAGGACACAAAGTTAAGTGCAGATTATATTGATTCTCAGATAGGAAATGTGATAGAATACTACGACCGTTGGGAGTTTGGAGAAGAACCTTTTTTCGGAAAGGCCCGGATCAAAGGTCTGGCAGATGATGAATTTGGAAAATTGAGAATTATTTGTGAAGTGATAGAAGGAAGCGACCTGGAACTGGCCTACGAAGAAGAAGACAATTTTGTTCATTCCGATAACCGTCCGATTTATGCAGGGGCACCTCCCTTTGAGATTTATTCTGCCAACTGGGTTACAACGGACGGGAAGAAAAAGAAACAAACTTTTATTTCGCAGCCCAATGAAAATGCCCGTGCCTATGCCGCACAGCTGACCAACAGTAAAGTTGTTGTGAAACGTATTTATTAGCAATAAAAAACCAGCTTCCTTTCGTAAGAAAAGAAGCTGGTGCAATAAAATGACAGCTTGCCGATCAGGCCGATACCAAAACCAGATTATTAAACTCCTGCTCTGCTTCCTGCAAATGCCTCCGCGTTATTCCGCTGTACATTAAAATAAGTTCACGCCCCTGTTCCTTACTTACCTTCTGCAATTTCCAATATTTGGGGTGACTGACGCCAATAGGAAGACGGAATGCTTTTTCGCCCGGTTCTCTTATCAATATTTCGTAATCGAATTTCAATTTTTGAGCGATAGAATTCTGTATCGATTTGAAAATTACCTTTACCTCTCTCCTGTTTTTCAGTATGAAAACTTTTTCATGTACCATGGCTTCTTTGTCTTTATTTTTTACAGACCTAAAAATAGTTTAATTAAAAAAAATAACGGTATATTTCTAATGCTTTATGCACAAAAAGTTATTTAACGTTACACCATTAATCCTATACAACGAATATTAGACTGCAAAAGTGCCAAATGGTAACATTTAGTATTGTTTATTTAATTTTAATCCTGTAAAAAGCTTACAGACAGGACGAACGCGATTGCCTACTATTTGTTTGGTGGTGCACTGTTTGAAATGATTAACAATTTAACGGAAAAACTGGCCGGTAACATAAAAATAAAGGCTCTCAGGTTGAACCAAAACCCGGAGCCTTTATTCCTTACTACACCCAATCTCAATTATTTTTTCAAATCTTTAATCTCTAACTGAACTTCCTGCAACATTTTCAGCAATTGCTGCATATCTGTCTGCGGTTCAGGAAGTTGCTTGCTGTGAAAACTATAATACTCCCATAATTCAAGCACCTCGGATGATGGCACCGTATAGGCAAAATACTGTTTATTAAAAGATTGCAGCAGCATGGTTCCGTCAGCATTGATCGTCACCTGCTTAAATACAAAGTCCTGATCGCCTTTCAGAATCACGATACAGGGTGTTCCTTTTTTGAGTATCCGCCAATCCTGAACATACCGCGTAACAATATCACTACCTTCCGGCACCGGCAACATCGAATCACCGATCGTCGGGAACATTCTGAATGTCCCGTTTTTGGGAAGGTTCGGCAGATTAAATTTAGGAAGCCCCGCAAGGAATTCGGGATCGTTATACCCCGACCGGTAACCTGCCTTCGCTTTCACGGGCACATACTCAATGTTTTCCGCTTCGTCCTTATCTACCGTAATCGCCAGTACCCTGATCTTGCTTCCGGACATGTACGCTTCACTTCCTTCTTCAAGGTCCTGAATCTTTTGCTCGCTGAGCTTCGACAGGTCAATTTTAAGAAGGCAATCGATACTCATTTTAAAAAACTCTGAAGTGTTCACCAGATCCTCCACCGTCGGATTCACCGTTCTTCCACTTTCATGCGCATTGAGCTTCACACGGGAAATTCCCAGTTTTTCAGCCAATGTCTCCTGACTCATTTTTTTCCTAAGCCGGAGATGCCTGATGTTTCCTGACCAAAATAATTGCTGAGTTGCCATAACGTATCAGATACTTTTGAAATCAATCAATAGATATTTTCAATATCAAATGTAGGAATATTTTTAATACATCCTACTTTTTACATCAAATTTTTTTTATCTAAAATAATGAAAGCCAGACCATACCTGGATGCATAAAGGGGGTCAACTAACCTTTTTATGCAATAATAATCCATCAAATTGATCTTTTATGGCAATATTTTGTTATCAATATCCGTAGTAAGTAGTAGTGAAAAATGAGTTCATATTATTGATTTTTATAATAAGCTATTTATCACCCGGTTACTGAGCTAATCGCATATAGCTAATTGCCAACAGCTACTTATAAATCAGGGGAATAATATTTCCCGGCCAAACCCTAAATTCAGGTTAGCAATGAAAAATCAGGTTGTTTTAGTAAATGAGAATGATGACGAAATCGGTTTAATGCCCAAGCTGGAGGCGCATCAGAAAGGGGCGTTGCACCGTGCATTTTCTGTTTTTATTTTCAATACGAACGGCGAACTGTTATTACAGCAAAGAGCTTACGGAAAATATCACTCAGAAGGACTTTGGTCCAATACTTGTTGCAGCCACCCATTCCCAAATGAAGGCGCGTTAACGGGCGCAAAAAGGCGGCTCAAGGAGGAAATGGGCATCCATTCTCCACTTTATTTCCTGTACTCCTTCCGGTATGAAGCCGCCGTGGATAACGGACTTATCGAACACGAACTCGATCACATTTTTTGGGCGGTTTCTGATGAAACACCGCGTATCAATCCCGAAGAAGTGTTGGATTATAAATATATTTCGCCGGATGATTTGCGTCTGGACATGAAGCAAAGGCCAGATTTGTACACCGAATGGTTCAAAATCTGTCTGGATGATGTATTAAGTAAAATTAAACTTTAAAACGCCTGGCCGTGCGTTAAGGCGACCAGCTTATCCATGACCACCGGAACTTGTGCCAGTGTCTTTAAAGCAAAATGCGTTGTGTTTTTCTTCCCAAAAAGACTTTGCAGGTAATGTCCGGCTGTAATTCGCTGCCGGAAATTTCTATTCCAGGCCAAACTATATCCTGCCAGCGCCTCCTCCAATGAACTTTGCTTTTGAAAATACCGGACGAGCTCCGTCGCAAGCAAAAACGAAGCGCGCATGCCCATGCTCATGCCATTCCCGCATAAGGGCGTAATGGTCCCGGCAGCATCGCCCAACAGAAACATGTCTCTTACATGCGTCTGCTTTTTGCTGAAATGAATATTACTGATGGCGAGCGGTGCAGAATGAACAAATTCGGATTCAGAAAAATAACGCTTTAAGTAAGGATTTTTGTAAAGTACCTGTGCTTCCATGGCCTTAATATCCTTGCCATGGTTTTGAAGATTTCTTGACGTCGTCAGGTAGCACAAACAATACCAGCCGTTATCTACTTTGGAAATACCGCAATAACCGTCACTAAAATTGTGCAGCTCGATACGGTTTTGTGCAAGATCCGTTTTGATATGATATTTAACACCGATGTAATTTACCCCGTCCTTATTTTCCACGGCAGCGTAATCCTCGTCCTTTTGAATAAATGAGGGCGTATACTTTCCGTAACTCCCGCATACAATGCCGGCGCTAAAAATGCCCTGCGAGGTATATATTTCGTAGTCCTGCCCGTCTTTTTTCTCAACGGCATTCACCTTGCAATTTTGCAAAAGCGTCACATGCTTTAAGATGGCTATCCGACTTAAATGATGATCCAGACTATACCGGCTAATACCAAAACCGCCCATTTTCATCGTATGATCGAGTATAAACCCTTTTTCAGAACTTATGCCAAGTTCATTGATCACAGGGAGGTTCAGCGCTTCAAATGGCAGGCCTAGCCGTTTCAGAAAATCCAGACTTTCCATTGAAATATACTCGCCGCAAACCTTGTGAAACGGATACTCATTTTTCTCGAACAACACCACATCAATATCCTTCTCGGCAAGCTGGATAGCCAGGCAAAGCCCGGCCAACCCGCCTCCGATAATCGCGCAATCATAGGTTTTCATGCCCGGCTCCATATACGATGACTTCATGCCTGAACGCCCATTTATTTTTCACGGTATATTTTTTCGCACCGGCTTCTCCCAGGATCGCAAGCCATTCTCTCTTTTTAAAACCTCTTAATACTGAAAGCGGTGCATCATTTTTTACGAGATAAGATTTTGAGAACAATCCCGTCAGCAGTTTTATGGCATAATAAGCAAAACGGTTACGTTCCAGATCATTGATCAGTAAAATAGATTTGCGTTCCATAGCAAACCTGATCAACCTGATCAATGCATCATTTGACAAATGATGACAAAACAGACAGGCGTGGATGATATCGATTTGGGGAATGTGATTGAAAATGTTTTTGTAATCATCACAAATGAAATTAATTCCGTCATTTTCAGGATTATTTTCGGCGTACCGGATACAAACCAATTTCAAATCAACACCATGTAAATCAATATGATAACCCTTTTTCGCTCGCCACTTTTTAATCCGCTTTAACGTATCCCCTCCCCCACAGCCAATGTCAACAAAGGTATACTTTCGTTCAGGTTCGATCAGTTTTTTCAATCCTGCAAAAGAGATATCATATCCACCCAGCCAGTGATTTATAAAATCCAGTTCGCGCAGATTTTGAAATAAATCCTGCTCCGGGATATTTTCCTGGTCGAGCAGCTCCTTTTTTTGACTTCTGTTTTTAAACATACTGAAGCTGCATGGTTTCTATACTCAGTCCGGGACCGAAAGCAGCGGCAAAAAGCTTTTCTCCAAAGGCAGCCGACTCAGCTTTTTTCAAAACCTGTTTCAGCACAAACAATACCGTTGGCGACGACATATTTCCGTAGTTTTTCAACACATCATAGGCTTCGGCAAGTAAGGTCTTATCCAGTTGCAGCGCAGCCGCAAAATCGTCAACGATCTTCTTTCCACCCGGATGAATCGCCCAATGTGCTATATCAGAGGACACAAGGCCTATATTACCTAACAGTGGTAGAATATTTTCCTTGATTAACCCCGGCACATAAGAGGTCAGGCTCATGATGAACCCTGTTTCAGACAATTGCCAGGCCATATCGCGGTATCCGTGATGGAGCACCATCGAATTGAACCGGTTGATCTCTATTTTCTTTCCAAAATACGTCGCATCAGGTCCTGAACTTACCAAAACGGCCGCGGCGCCGTCTCCAAATATCAGATTGGAAAGAAGGTAATCGTCATTGTATCTTTTCTGAAAGTGAATCGTGCAGAGCTCCGTGCAAATCACAAGCACGTTCGCATTGGGCTGACTTCGGCATATGGCGTCAGCGTTTTTCAACGCGATAATCGCAGCATTACAGCCCATGAAGTTGACGCTGCTGCGTTGTATTTCGGGGTTCAGGTTAAGTTCCCGGATCAGCTCAATATCCAGCCCGGGGGCGAACAACCCCGTGCAGGTTACCGTGATCAGGTGGGTAATACTTTGCTTCTTTTCATCAAAATCCCTGATCTGCCTTATCGCGTCCAGGGAAAGCTGCGTTGCATATTTTTTGTAAACCTGCATGCGCTCAGAAAGCCCTGCTTCCCTATCCCGGCTCCTGTCAAACAATTCAAATTCGGATGATTTCTCTCCAAAATCATTCACGACCGAATATCTTTTTTGAATTCCGGTCTTGGCAGACACGATCTTTATCTTGCGTTTGTCTGCTTCATCATCTGTGGTGGCCATATAAAATGCGGCCAGTGTGTCTTGCGAAAAACAATTTCCAGGAACTGCGGTTTCAATAGCGGTGATATAACTCAACGGAAATAATTTATAATAATGAGTACTAAAAAACAACTGTTCATACACAACCCTGCAATCCAGTTCATCCGCATCGTGTTCTTAAAACTGGCGTTACGAGTATCCTGATTTACAAGATAAAACCAATAGCCGAAATAGGCGACAACAGGCAAAAAGAACAATTGGATAATAAAAAAAACCGTTCCAGAATCGATGCTTTCAAAGTATAAATAGTAAAAAATATTACATAAAATAAACATCAGGCCAGTAAAAAAGAATGTTCCGCGATAGCCGAGCTTATAACTTAGCGTAACCACCCCGTCGCGTAGATCCTGCTGATGCTGGTAAATCTGGGTGAGCGGATAGGCGCCGGCGATCTGAAATGAACAACCTAAGAGGATGTACATCGTTGGTTTATCCCATGGCAACGTACCACCGGTTATGCCGACAATCGACATGTAATACGTAAATGCGCCCTGAAAAATCGTGACAACGAGGAAACCGGGAATGGCATATTTTTTCAGTCTAATGAGCCGGGAACTGTAAGCCCGTGAGGCGGCGATGTACAAGGCAAGGCAAAAAGCGAACAACAAACTGACAAAAACCGAAGCTAATATCAGCGCAAGACTGTCCATAAAAATCGTTAGATAAAATAACTTTTTGGTAGGCATCGGCGGTTTTTCAATGCCACCAATACTATCCTCATCCCGGTCGATATAACTGTTATAACCATTGCTGGCCGGATAAACCAGGAAATGAATAACTAAAAATGAAAGTATTGCCCCGGGAAATAAAATTGTTTCTGCCTGGCTGAGGGCAAACAGAAACAGCGGCATTAAAAAAAAAGAGAACGGAATTCTCAGGAGCTTTATGGTATTTCTGTCAATCATAGATGCGCTTATACCGTAATATAAATCAATTTTGGCAAATTCAAAGATAGGAATCGGTCCGTCTCAAGGCTTTAACACTGCGGATATAACAAATGCCCGGATTCCTGAAGCCAGGACAAGCGGAATTAAAAATACATTGAGATGCTGTGGCAGGATGGACCAAAGTAATAAAGTAAGCGCTGAAAGGATCGTCACAACCATAAAATATTTCACCAAAAACGGATAATTCCGGTTTCCGACCAACCAAATGCCAGCGATTGCATGAAAGGGGAAAGCCCAGAGTAAATTAAAGTTTTTGGCAGCGGCCTGATGGTCGGTGGCAACCCATAACATGGCAAGACAAACTCCCACCCATCCCAAAATTGAAAATAAGATGCAATCAAACCATTTTGTAAGCCTTTTCTTTTTCCAGTCGTGATAAGACAGCCATGTGGTAATCAACAGAAACAGACCAAAAACCGCCCAGGGATGAAACATGCTTATGTCGGGAACTTCCGGCCTGCTCTTATAAATTAAAATTTTCTTTTTCACGATCGGGACTCCGTTAAGTGTAGCATGGTCAAACCCGGATTCTATAAAGTCGGGAAGGAACATACATTCTAACGCTGTTAGTTTTTTGTCCATAGGCAACCCCAGACAAATATCAATGCCCAGTTTCCCCCATGGCTGGCGGGTCAGGTACATAGCTGTAAGATCCCGGATTGTATGGCCTACGCCAGCATATGAATCATTAAATTGCATGCGATCCCCGAACAACGTCACCAATACGTCCCGAACTTTCGTAGCACAATTGTAGTAAAAATAATCATAGCGGTAGGTCGCATTTTCAGGCCTGGTATTATTCGGCAAATAATCCATAACCTGCTGCTTCTGCGCAGGCGTTAGATTTAGTATCTGCTCATTTATGTATCGGTTTTGCCGGATATAATCGTCACGAAATCTGGTATACGGATAGACACCGAGGTTGTATAGCAAGTTTCCGCGGGTAAAGTTGAAATAGAATTTTGTGTCAAACTTAAAAACACCATAGTTATAGGCCAGGTCCAACCCCGACTCAGAGTCCCGAACACGAATAGCGCTATGCCCGAATGCCGAATAAAGTTCCTCCTGCGACGGCCCGCAGGTTATCACAGCAATCTCGGCCTGACCGGATAAAATGGCTTGTGCAGAACCCGTTAAGGATAATAAAAAGAAGATAAAGAGAAGCCGCTTTTTTACAATGGTTTTACAAAATAATAGCATCTGCAAGAAGCGACTAAAATGTGTGATGGATTGCTTCACCGAAAAGTAAATAAATGATTTTGATTTTTTTGCTTTCAAGAATCCTTCAATCTAATTAAAAGAAAAAGAGAAACAAGTTGCTTCTCCTTTTACTCAGACTACAATGAATTCTATCTTTTCGTCAGCCGCCGTAAAAACAGGAACTGATCGTTATTGATGACCGGGAATGCTGCTGCAAACAAACTTTTTATCCTTCCCAACTTATTTAAACCGAGATTTAAGATTCCTTTTGTATACAAAAGCATCTTTCCATAGATATCTCATCACATCGTGACTATTTCCTTCCAATCCACCATCGCATGCTCACGGTTAGTTCAAAACAAATTCGCTGATGCCAGAGCGAAATATGTTTATGCGCAATGATATGGCAGAAGAGCAAAACGGATAAATTTCAATATGGTGACATAGACTGCTTTTTCTGTTAAGTTTGGGGGTAAAAACCGACTCCCTATGAAAAAAGTTTATTTCGTTATCCTATTGCTAGTATATTTACCCTTCATTACTACTGCCCAAACCCCAACCATTTCAATCTACAACGTAGATAATATTTGCCTCGAAGCCCTTCAGAAGATTCAGTTTACAATGGCCGGGGAAGTTAAGTCCGACAACAAATTTACAGTCCAGGTCAGAAAGTCCAACGAGACACAAATCCTCGCTGAGGTTCCTGCGACACTGAAAGACGGCAAACTGGAAGTCAGATATACCGATCCGGCCCTGACTTCATCCATTTATTTGCAGCTAAGAATAGTCACTTCTTCGCCTAAAACAGAGAGCAACTGGTACTCCTTTCAAATTTATTCCAAAGGGACCATCGAGCTGTCGTCTGTCAACTCAGACACGATCAATGCCGGAGATGACCTGCCAATTAAACTCAATACATTAAGTTCAAGTGAAATGTCGAAATTTATCCCCCGGCATTTACATTTTAAAAATTGAAAGCCAGGAAAAACAGGCTACTTATAAAATAATAAAACAGTAATAGTTAAGTCTGCCAAAGCGGCGTCAATTTCGTATTTTGACGCCGCTTTTTATATACACCCGTTTCTTGATCTAAATGCAATAGCTATGCAAAAGTTAAACCTGTTTTTACTACTCGCTGCGATCTCACATACTCCCGTTTTCTCACAGGAACTGCACATCAGCTCAGGCGCGATTGTAAAAAAAGTTACAATTGATAAAAATGCCCTGATTATTGACAAAGCAACGGGGCGAAAAATTTCCTATGACGAATATCGGACACTTACTAAAAACGATATGAACGCCTATCGTCTCGAAAATCTTTACAATGAGTTTGGTGAAATAGACAGTTTTAGACTTCGTCCGGCTACAACGGAGGAGCGTGGCGACAATCGCACTTACGAAAAGGATTTAACCCTGCGACCAAAGATCGGGGAGGTAATGCCGCTGTTTGTCATGAAGGGGTTGGATGGAAAAACATACCGCTCTTCCGATTTAAAGGGAAATATTGTTGTATTAAGCTTCTGGCTTCAATTGAAAAGACCATTCTGGGATGTCGGTATAACCCAGAAAATGCAGGACATTCTCAAACCTTATCTCGGGGCGGGCGATTTTATTTCTCTGGGCACTTTGGATGAATCCAGAGAAAACCTTGAAAAATTCATCGTTTCTCAGCCATTACCCTTTATTCCAGTGCCTAACTCCTACGGATTCAATGAAAAATTCGCAATTACGGCGATTCCTTCCTTTATCGTCATAGACAAATCAGAAAATGTGGCTGCTTATATTGAGGGCTATGCGTTTGATGAATTGAAAAAAGCACTGGAAAATCTGACAAAATAAACGGCAATGGGTATCCCGATAAACCCGCACAGGATGCTAAACCGAACGCCCAAACAGTATTTCATTCCAGAATATTCTGGCCAACGGAAGTGCAATCCACGATCTTGAAAATACAGGTGACTGGATCATTGAATTTATCATGACCGAGTTAAAACAGTTTCCTCAAAAACCACAACTGTTCATTGGGTTCGGATTTTCATCCCAGACGTACCCTCTTTTGGAAAAGAAATCTGAAACCCAATGCACAAATACTGCTCAAAGCCACCAGGACGAGCCAAAGCGTGTCATATCCCCAATGTCCT
Organism: Dyadobacter sp. LHD-138; assembly: GCF_030929615.1. Taxonomy (GTDB): domain Bacteria; phylum Bacteroidota; class Bacteroidia; order Cytophagales; family Spirosomataceae; genus Dyadobacter. The sequence goes on from NZ_JAVFVU010000038.1 coordinate 41,641, forward strand.
GCAATAAACCCGCCGACAGCTGGTCCGATGATCTGCGCGACGGCCCAGGACATGGAATAAGCCGCTGAATATTTCCCGCGGTTCAGCTCAGTAGCCCGGCTCATGATCATGGTGCTGATGTAGGGCAGCGTAAGCATTTCTCCCGTCGTAAAAAACAATACCGTTGCCGCCGCGATCATGATCGGCCCAACGCCAGGCACCACGAGAAACAAGTAGGCAAAAGCCGTAAACACGACACCAACAACAATATAAAAAGTCTCAGGCTTTCGCCCATTAAGGTTTTGTATCAGCACCATTTCAAAAAGTGCGATGATGACGCCATTCATGCCAAGCAAAATTCCGATGGTAGATTCTCCGATATGCAACTGCTCCTTCCAGTAAACCGGAACCAGCCTGAACAGCAGGACAAAACTGACCATGTATATGGTAACCAAAAAGATAAAGCGGACGAAAAATGGGTCTCTCCAGGGAGAAAGCGTTGGAATCTCGTCGCTGTTTTCTTCGGATTTTTTCTGAATACTTCGGCCTTTAGGCAGCAAAACCAGAATCAATATCCCGGCAAAGGTGTAAACCACGCCGTCGACCCAGAACAATAAATGATAGTTAATGGCAGCCAATAATCCACCTACGGAAGTCCCGAAACCAAAACCGACATTTTGCGCCAGACGGTTAAGTGCATAAGAACGTGTTAAATTTTGGGGTGAAGAATAGGACGCGACGGCCGTATTATTGGCAGGCTTAAAACCTTCCACAAAAAAACTCAAAACAACCGTGAGCGCGCATAGCCCATTAAAATCATCGATTTGCCCGAACAGAACAAACATCAGTCCACTCACAACCAGACTGATTACCTGTACCGTCCGAAATCCGATCCGGTCGGTAAAATAACCACCGGCCATAGCCCCAACTACCGAACCCACGCCAAAAAGCGTAATGATTAACCCGGCGTCAGCAATACTTCGGTGCATGCTTTGCGTGATGTACATACTCATAAAGGGCACGGCCATATAACCGCAACGATTTATCAGAATAACCAAACTCAGCAACCATGTTTCCCTGCTTAGACCACTAAATGAGACCTTGTAGTTTTGTATAATTCTTTGAACCATAATCTGTCATTCTTACGCTATTGTTCGGGTGGCTGCCGGGTGTCACAGGTAAACAGTTTACCATAAAGCTCCGTTCACCATGGGCATAACTAATTTAATTTTTTAGTTACACCCGTCACAAAACTGCATTCAGACCTGCTAAAACTATTTTTCCTGTATCCTGTAAGCACACCGGCGCGAACCCGACAAAATATGATCCACACGTTTGATCATCACATTTTCACCCAAAACGGTACGGAATGTATTTAATTCTGAAAGGCAAAAATTCTGACATTCCGTGGCGGCGGCGCAAATCGGGCAATGATTTTCAATTAACAGATACCCTTCCCCGTCCTTTTCGTATTCGGCCATATACCCTTCCCGATCTCTGATCCCCGCCAGCTGTGCCACTTTATTTTCAAGTCCCTGAATCCCTTTCAGCTCCTGTAAATATTTATCAACGCCGCTTTGACCGTTTGCTTCGATGATCGTGTCGAGCGCTTTTTGTCCCAAAGTCTCCCGGATCGTCCTGATCAGCTTAACGGTGAGCTCCGCATGTGTGTCCGGAAAACGTGCCTGCCCGGTACTCGTCAGCGACCAGATCTGCTGCGGACGCCCCCTCCCCTTTGATTCCGTTGCCGACTCCACCAAACCTTCATTCGCCAGTTTTAACAGTTGAAAACGGGCTCCCTCAGTGGTCACTTTCATCTCCGTTGCTATCGCCGTCAACGGCTGAGGCCCCCGCGTTTTCAGCATCCAGATCACCCTGTCATTACCGGCCAAATTATTTTTCATAATAAACAAAGTATTTATTTGGTTTAATAAACAAAGATAGTACTTTTGCCAGACAAATTAATAAGCCAGCCTATGAAAAATTAAAAGCAAACCTGATCAGCTAAACCATATGCTGTAACATTTTTTCAAAATTTCACATCTTTCAAAAAACTAGCACTACCTATTGATAATCACCAGGTAGCGAGGAAATATATACCCAAACAAAAATCTATTACCATGAAAAATTTAACATTTACAAGCACGCTTGCCAGTATGGCTATTCTGCCATTTTTATATTCTTGCGGCAGTAATCCTTCCCAGGCCGTAACTGCCGATAAGCCACAAGAATACCCTGTTGAAACCGTCGTTTCTAAAACAACGGTTGTACATATAGACTATCCGGCCAATTTACAAGGACAGCAAAACGTTGAGATTCGCCCAAAAGTGGATGGTTTTATTGAGAAAATACTGGTCGATGAAGGCGCCGAAGTCAAGAAAGGCCAATTGCTCTTCAAAATCAATGCGCCGCAATACGAACAGGAAGTAAGGACCGCAACGGCAGCGATAAAACATGCGGAGGCGGAAGTCAATACGGCTAAAATCCAGGTTGAAAAGACCATACCGCTGGTAAAAGAAGAAATCATCAGCGCGTATGAGCTTAAATCTGCCGAACTGGTTTTGCAATCCAGAGAAGCAGCCCTGGCACAAGCAAAGGCCAGCCTCATCAACGCGCGGAACAACCTGGGGTATACGCAGATAACGAGCCCTGCGGACGGCGTTGTCGGTAGCATTCCGTACAAAACAGGTAGTCTGGTCAGCAGTTCGTCGCCGCAACCGCTCACGACCGTATCGAATATCAGTAAAATTTTCGCTTATTTTTCCTGGAATGAAAAACAATTTCTGGACTTTACGTATAACCAGGAAGGTAAAAATATTAAAGAAAAATTAATCAAGTTCCCTGAGGTTACTTTATTGCTCGCAAACAAGCAGGAGTATGAAAACAAAGGCCGCCTGGAAACCGTCGGCGGGTTGATTGATACCCAAACAGGCTCCATTCAGATGCGCGCACTTTTCCCGAACACCAACGGGCTGATCAGGAGCGGTTCCAGTGCCGTGATCCGTGTCCCGGTTACTTTGAAGGATGTCGTCATTATTCCATCAAAAGCCACGTACGAGATGCAGGAGAAGCTTTTTGTATACGTGATGGGGAACAATGGCGCGGTGAAAAATACAGAAATAGAGGTTGAGGATATCCCTGCGGGGGAATTTTATGTTGTTAAAAGAGGGTTAAGCGCGGGCGAGCATATTGTATCCGAAGGCATGGGTTCGCTAAAAGACGGAATGATTATCAAACCTAAAATTTCAGCCACGTCCAGGTAACAAAGTTCAGATCATTCCTATGATTTGAGGTGTTCGCTCTCCGAATTCAAATCCTTTACCAGAAAAAATCAGTCATGACTGACACAGGAAAGCTATGCTCTTTTCTGTCACCCATTGTCAAAAATATGCAATAATCATGTTAAAAAAATTCATAGAAAATCCGGTATTATCAACGGTAATATCGATTATCATTGTCCTGCTGGGGCTGCTGGGACTATATTCCCTGCCTATTTCGCAGTACCCGGACATTGCCCCTCCAGCTGTTGAGGTATCCGCAACCTACCAGGGGGCAAGCGCGGAAGTAGTTATGAAAACGGTCATAACCCCGCTTGAAGAGGAGATTAACGGCGTGGAGCACATGACCTACATGACCTCCAAAGCCAGTAACGACGGCAGCGCGACGATCACGATCAATTTCAAACAGGGAACGGATCCCGATATGGCGGCTATCAATGTGCAAAACCGGATCACCAAAGCCACCAGCCTGATGCCGGCGGAAGTGATCAAAGTCGGGATAACGACAACCAAACGCCTGAACAGTGAGGTTTTCAGCTTTTTGTTATACAGCGAAGACGGCAAATACGACCAAAAATTTCTGGATAATTATCTGAAAATAAATGTCATGCCGCAGATCAAACGGATTGAAGGCATTGGACAAGCTTCTGTGTACGGTAGCATGGATTACAGCATGCGGATCTGGCTAAAACCCGATGTCATGGCCATTTACGGGCTGGTTCCGCAGGATATTATCACGGCATTGGCTGAGCAAAATATTGAAGCGGCACCCGGAAAAGTGGGAGAAAACAGCAATCAGACTTTTCAGTATACACTCAAATACACCGGCCGTCTCGAAAAACCGGAACAGTTTTCCGACATAATCCTGCGTTCCAACGGAAACGGAAAGATGTTGAGATTAAAAGATGTTGCCGAGGTGGATATGGGTGCATTTAACTATTCCAGCACGATTACAGCACAAGGCCGCCAGTCGCCTTATGTGGCGATCAACCAAACAGCAGGTTCCAATGCACATGAGATTATCAAAGCATGTGAAAAGGTACTGAAAGAAGCTTCTGAAAATTTTCCAAAAGGAATAAAATACAGCGTCTTCTCCAACGCCAATGAATTTTTAGATGCATCGATTTCGAAACTGATCTGGACATTGGTTGAAGCATTTGTACTTGTTTTTATTGTCGTGTTTATCTTTTTACAGGATTTCCGCTCGACGCTGATACCGGCCATCGCGGTTCCGGTTGCCATCATCGGGACATTCTTTTTCCTTAAACTTTTCGGTTTTACCATTAACCTGCTGACGCTTTTCGCACTGGTGCTGGCCATTGGAATTGTGGTGGACGATGCCATTGTGGTCGTTGAAGCAGTCCATGCCAAATTGGACCAAGGCATTAAATCTGCTAAAAAAGCAACCCTCCATGCCATGAGTGAGATCAGCGGGGCCATTATTTCCATCACCCTGATCATGGCTGCTGTTTTTGTCCCGGTGACCTTTGTGACAGGCTCTGTGGGTATATTTTACAAGCAATTTGGTTTAACACTGGCCGTTGCCATCATTATCTCAGCCGTTAACGCATTGACTTTGAGCCCTGCTTTATGCGCCATTCTGCTGAAACCCCATGATCCAAACAAGCAGGTCAAAAAAGGATTCCTGCAAAGGTTTTATGCTGCTTTCAACGCTTCGTTCCACGTTATGACTTTACGGTATAAAAAATCTGTCCATTTTCTGATCGGTAAAAAATGGATCGCCATTGCCGGAGTCGGCGCATTTACCTTGTTGTTCTGGTTTTTGGTGAAAACTACGCCCACAGGTTTTGTCCCAAACGAAGACAGCGGTTCCATTTATGGCAACGTGATTCTACCACCGGCAACCTCCTTGGAGCGCACGGAAAAAATCGCAAACCAGATCGACAGCATAGCCAGAAGTATCCCCGAGGTGGAATTATCTTCCCGACTTGCAGGAATGGATTTAATGAGCGGCGTCGGCAGTTCCTATGCGGCAATTTTCATTAAACTAAAACCCTGGAAGGAAAGAACGAAAGCGGGGCAGGATATCAAGAGTATTGTCGGAAAACTGTTTACCCAAACAGCCGGAATCAAAGGTGCCAGTATTATTTTCTTTGCCGCACCTACGTTACAGGGTTTTGGCAACAACGATGGCTTCGAGTTTCAGTTACAGGATAAAACCGGTGGAACTTACAAAGCTTTCGACGCGGCGATCGGCAAGTTTATGGGAGCGCTTAACCAGCGCCCGGAAATCATGTACGCCGCTACGTCCTACAACACAAACTTTCCGCAGTATCAGGTTCAGGTTAATGTAGCCAAAGCTAAGGAAGCCGGTGTCCCCGTGAATGCAGTCCTGTCTACCTTACAGGGTTATCTGGGAGGAATTTATGCTTCAGACTTTAACCGGTTTGGAAAACAATACCGGGTAATGATTCAGGCGGAAGCTGCACAACGAACCAACAAAGAGGCACTGGATAAAATCTATGTCCGGAACGACAAGGGCGCGATGGCTCCAATTTCTGAATTTATAACCCTGAAAAAAGTATACGGGCCAGAATTCGTCAACCGCTTCAACCTGTTTACAGCGGCGGCCGTCAACGGAGCACCGAAACCTGGTTTCAGCTCGGGTGACGCGATCCGCGCTATTCAGGAAACAGCGACACAAACCCTGCCTCAAGGCTATACCTTTGAATTTTCGGGACTGAGCCTAGAAGAACTGTCCAGCGGGAATCAGACGCTTCTGATCTTCATGCTCAGCCTGGTGTTTATTTACTTTTTATTAAGTGCACAGTACAAAAGTTACATCCTGCCATTTTCCGTTTTACTTTCTCTACCGGTCGGTTTGGCGGGTGCGTTTTTATTCGCGCGCATCTTTGGATTGGACAACAACATTTTCCTGCAAATCAGTTTGATCATGCTCATCGGGCTTTTGGCAAAAAATGCAATCCTGATCGTAGAGTTTGCACTCTTGCACAGGACCAATGGTGAAAGCCTGATTCAATCCGCCGTTTCAGGGGCAACGGCCAGGTTACGCCCTATTCTAATGACCTCCTTCGCCTTCATTTTCGGGCTATTTCCGCTGATGGTTGCCACCGGAGCGGGAGCCATCAGCAACCGCTCGATTGGGACGGCGGCCGTTGGCGGTATGCTGATCGGAACTATTTTCGGCGTGTTCATTATCCCGGTGTTGTTCATCATTTTCCAAAAACTGCACGAGAAAATTAGTGGTGCACCGAAGAAAATACAGGAAGAAGAATTGACTTTTAACTAAAAAAATCATGATAAGAAGATATAAATGGCTAATCATGCTCGCGGTTCTTACCTCGGCATGCCAGGTCACCAAACAATATCAGAGACCTGAATTGATTACAGAAAATCTGTACAGGAGTAAAGTTGGCGGAGATACGATAAACATCGCTGCTATTTCATGGCAAAACTTCTTTGCTGACACTTTGTTGCTTAACCTCATATCAACAGGCTTAACCAATAATATTGATTTAAAAATAGCCGTTCAAAACATCAATGCCGCCCACGCATCCTGGCAGCAAAGCAAGTCGGCATTCTTGCCTGATCTGAACGCCAGTACATCGATCAAGCAATCCAAACTCGCATTTCCACAAGGCTACGGCATCATAAGTGCAACAACACAATATGATCTTGGGTTAACGACGAGCTGGGAAGCGGATATCTGGGGGAAACTGCGCAGTGCCAAGCGCGGCGCACTGGCCGGTTTGTTGCAAAGTGAGCAGGCTCCAAAAGCAGTAAAAACCAGACTTATCGCCGACATTTCCGGTTATTATTACTATCTGCTGGCGCTGGATGAACAACTGTTAATTTTAGAAAAAACAAAGGATAACAGAATCTCCGATGTCCGTGCAGTGAAGGCATTAAAAGAAGCGAACGTGGTAAACGGAGCCGCCGTCGTGCAAAGTGAAGCCAATCAATACGCTGCTGAAGTAGCCATTCCCCGGATCAAAAAACAAATCCGGGAAACCGAAAATGTGCTCAGTCTTTTGCTTGCCCAACCATCAGGAACTATCAAAAGATCCTCAATCATCGGTCAGCAAGTGTACATTGATCTGCAAACAGGTATCCCTTCACAGCTTTTACAAAACCGGCCTGATGTAAAAATGGCCGAATATGGTTTGATGATGGCTTTTGAAAATACAAACATCGCGAAAACCATGTTTTATCCGGCGCTGCAACTGACCGCCGCCGGTGGCTTTACCAGTTTCAATTTTAAAGACTGGCTTACTTCCCTCGGATTGTTTGGCAATATCGCGGCCGGTATCACCCAGCCTATCTTCAACAAAGGACTGAATAAAACCCGGCTGGCAACAGCACAGGCGCGTCAGGAACAGGCAGCACTGGCGCTTCAAAAGTCCTTACTCATGGCGGGACAGGAAGTTTCCGATGCGCTGTTTTCTTATCAGACTGCCATAGACCAGCAAGTTATCCGTACAAAACAGCTGGAATCGCTGGAAAAATCGGTTGATTTCAACAAAAAGTTACTGCGGTATAGCGCTGCCACCAATTACACCGACGTTTTAACCTCGGAACAAAATCTGCTGGCCGCACAGATGGAAGGTGTTAATGACCGGTTACAGCAATGGCAGGCTGCGATCTCGCTTTATCGGGCCCTGGGTGGAGGAAGTAATTAAACGACTTACCGTTAATCATAATTTTATTTCGGATCAAAATTTATCATGCAACCTTTGATTTATTAATTGCATCTGTTGTTCAGGCAAAGAAACACTCCAAAAAATATTGCACGGCCATGACAGGAAAACAGTTATTTGATCAATACCAATTCGTTGCACAGATCAACGGTTTTGGTTCCAATGAATTCCAGTACGGAAACCTTTTGTATCAGGCATTGAAAATTGAAGGGGAAGAGAAAATTTTTCAGCTTTTGGAAGAAGCCGAAAAAACGGGAAAACGTGTTGCGCTGGAGTATCCGGCAGCACCGGTAGAGAGTTATCCGGAGCCACACAAAGTGATTCTGATTTAACTTAAAATGGTATTAAAATAGAAAAGCCTGGTAAAGATCCCGTTTATGGAAATCCTTGCCAGGCTTTTTATTATTTCGCTCCAATTATTTTACCGCCACTGGTACCTGGGTATTATCCCAAAGCAGGGCAAAACCTTTTGAAGTTACTTCATACTTCAATTTCTCGTTCATGGAAGCACTTTTCGCAGGTTTCACTTTCACACTCAGCACGTCTTTTGCGGGGTCCTTGGATGTTTCACCAGAGCGTTTGATACCCCACTGCCCCGTTTCCGAGTTAAAAATGATCGTCCATTCTTTTTCACCGGGTGTGGCGTAAAGACTGTATTTCCCCGCTGCCAAAGTCTTTCCTTCTACCTTAATCGGTTTATCCGTTTCAAAAATAGTTGCCTCGTTGGCACCTGCTCTCCATACCTTGTCAAAAGGCACCAGGCCTCCAAATATTTTACGCCCCTTAACCGAAGGACTTGAATAATTGATGGTAATGGTTGCCGCCCCTACTTTCCCCGAAGCAGTTTGCGGCGGACTTGGCTTCGTTCCCTGCGCCCATGCCACTGTCGACATCAACGCGACTGCCAGCGTCAGCATAAATCCTTTTCTGTTCAATTCCTTTTTCATGTTGTCCTACAAGTTGTTTTGATTGTTAAATCATGTCACTACCCAGTCTTACCTGCTGAGAAATAGCGCATTTACCCGACTAAAATAAATAAAATTTATTCATGATTAAGAACAAATTTTTCAACGGTGCAAAATTTCATACATTCTTCTTTTTGGAACCTCATTTGCGACCGTCTCCTTGCCATTAACCCATTGTTACCGATGATAATATGATCTCCCGATGAACCTTTTATAATTTAACGGGTAATAACCTGGCCTGCTTTTTTCTTAAAATAGAGATGTTTAGTTTCGCGGCATCTCCCCACGTTTGAAATGCCGCCAATGATTTCTGATTTTTTTGCCGATTGCACTTTTTCTACTTTGCTCATCATGGGAATCCTGGCGTTCATAGCCGGATTTATTGACTCAGTCGTTGGTGGCGGTGGATTGATCCAGATTCCTGCGTTGCTTATCTCTTTTCCTTCCACGCCCATTGCCACGTTGTTTGGTACAAACAAAATTGCTGCGCTGGCCGGAACATCGGTTGCAGCTTATCATTATGCAAAAAAGATCGTTTTCGATTTCAGGCTGCTATTCGTCATTTCCTTCTCCTGTTTTATTTCGTCTTTTGCAGGCGCCCGAATCGTCAGCCTCATTAACGTAAATTTACTTAAACCGCTGATACTCTTTATTCTTATTGCCATCGCTGTTTACACCTTTCTCAAAAAAGATCTGGGCACATATCAATCAAAAGAATTATCCTTTAAGAAACAGCTGTTCTATGGAGCCTTCATTGGGCTTTCCATCGGATTTTATGACGGATTTTTCGGCCCGGGCACCGGTAGTTTTTTTGTTCTGGCCTTTGTCGTCGTTCTTGGTTTTGAATTTGTACAAGCGTCGGCCTATGCCAAAATTGTAAACTGCATCACCAACATTTCCGCACTGATCGTATTTGTCCGTCAGGGAAATTACATGCTGGAACTCGCACTGCTGATGGCCGCACTGAACATGACCGGAAATGTTGCTGGCAGCAAACTTGCGCTAAAAAAAGGAAACGATTTTGTCAGATTGATCTTTTTGGTCGTCGTCGTTATTATGATTTTCAAATATGGCTGGGAGGTATTTGCGGCTCCCGCTGCCTGAGGTAAATTTTATGAAGTATAGGAGGAATCAGCACTTCCAGGCGATTTTTCCCTTTCACCGTCTCAACCAAAATTAAGGAATCAATAAAAACACGTTCGATCAAAAGTTGTACCATGATGTCGCCTTCCACATAAATTTTCTCAGCCAAAGCAAAACACTTTCGTGCGGTCCGGAAATGTTTCAATTCAAGATTACGTCTGGTGAAGTCAGACAAACAATGAATTGAAGCGTGGATAGAAGAAAAAGCCCTCGGAATTTCTGAAAAATAAGCCTTCCCCTTCATCCTTGGCAATTCCTGTTTTAATAAACCGATAATCTGATATTGTGTAATCATCATGGTAGCTTTAAAGTCATGCTACAATGCTACTAATTTCATTCCAAGTCGGACACAAATACATAATCAATTCTATATCAATAAAATAACCCGCGAGCAAAAATCAGATCTGTGGAAACAGGGTATCAAAACGATAACCAGCTTACCAAAATGAGCAGGTTTTACATCAATCATTCCAAAGGTTGGATACCGTTCACAATATCCGAAAAACGCTGGCGCAGTTTTTGAGCAAAGAATATTGTGATTCAAACAACGAGAAAATGGAAGATTTAAAAGAGCGGGAAAGGAAGGAGCTTGAAGAGAAAATTATGGCCAAAAGACAACAGATAGAATTTGAGCGGACCAACATGGCTATAAAAACGGAATTTTCACCTGATAACCGGCAAAACCCCGATATCCATAAAGAACACAAAAATCTTTACGACCCGGCTGGCCACGTGATCGAAAAAGGTGAACTTAAAGAATTGAGTGAGGCAGAAGAAGATCTGATCCGTTTGATCGACAAACTGCATAAGCTTAACAAGGACGATTGAAAATATCCCGGCCTGAGATATTCCCAACCGCCACGTCAGCCTATTCAATAACCCGAACGCCTACGTATGATGCGTTTGCTCCGGACGTATAAATTCTATGCTTCGCCGATTGGAAATCAGCTTCGGTTGCCTTGTAAATATTGACAAATTTCTGCGGGTTGCGGTCCACCAAAGGAAACCAGGAACTTTGCACCTGTATCATTATTTTATGTCCCTTCTTAAAACAATGCGCAGCATCCTGCATATCGAATTTCACGTGTTCCACCTTGCCCGGCACCATCGCTTCCGGCTTTGAAAAACTCTTCCGAAATTTGGCGCGCATCACCTCTCCCCTGATCAAAAGCTGAAAACCGCCCATTTTCATGTTGGGATTAACAGGACTGTCATTCGGCGCATCACCTGGATAAACATCGATCAGTTTAACGACAAAATCTGCGTCAGTTCCTGTTGTTGACACAAAAAGATTGGCAAAAACATTTCCGGAAATCGCCACGTCCTCCTTCAAAACATCCGACTCATAAACCAGGACGTCGGGCCTGGTGGAAGCAAAACGCTGGTCTTCGTACATATAGTCGCTGCCCCGGATAATCCGTATTTCGGAAGTATAAGGTACCGGTTTCGCAGGATCACTTATGTATTCATCAAACGTCGGAGCAGATTTACGGACCGTCGGTTCAAAGGATAACTTCCCGTTCGGATGCAGATACAATTTCTTTTCAACCGTATTCTTCGGAGGCCACTGATCATATTTCTTCCATTCGTTAGAACCCGTTTCAAATATATAAGCCTTCGGCAGCGCAGGATCCTGCTGGTCTTTCAGAAAATGGTTAAAATAAGGAAGCTCGATCTCTGTTTGGTAAAAAGCACTTGTTTTAGCCCCAAAACGAATATTCCCCAGCGATTCGCCCGTCCCACGCGACCAACCGCCATGTATCCACGGCCCCATCACAAGCAAATTCGGAGATTTTGGTTTATTGTTTTCAATACCCGCATAGGTTTTCAAAGGTCCGTACAAATCCTCCTGATCAAACCATCCACCCACGACCATAACCGCCGGTTTGATGTTTTTCAGATGTGGAACCGGGGTACGTGACTGCCAGAATTCATCGTACACTTCATGCTCCATCAACTGGTTCCAGATACGGTTTTGATTCTTGAAAATTTTCTCATTTACATTTTTTAGCGGACCAAGATTTTTGTAAAATTCATAAGAATCCGGCGTTCCATAGGCCGAGAAACCAGGCGCGCCTTTTGGCGAAGGAACCGGGCGCGGAGCCCCATAAGACGAAATGAAAGCAAAAGTACCCATCAGGAAAAAAGCGCCGTTGTGATGACGGTCGTCACCCATATACCAGTCGGTGACGGGTGCCTGTGGTGATGCCACTTTCAAGGCAGGATGCGCATCCACGGCACTCATGGTAGCATAATAACCCGGAGCGGAAATTCCCCAGCTCCCCACTTTTCCATTATTATCGGTGATATTTTTAATCAGCCAGTCGATCGTATCAAAAGTATCAGCGCTTTCGTCGATGTCATTATTGCTTTTTTTATTGGGAATAAAAGGACGGTAAGCCTCAAAATCCCCTTCCGACATATATTTACCCCGAACATCCTGATAAACAACAATATATCCGTCTCTTGCAAAGCTCATCGACGGCCCCAGGGATGTTTTAAACAGATTTTCTCCATAAGGTACTGAACTATAAGGCGTTCGATTGAGTAAAATCGGATATTTTTTTGAAGGCGAGATATCCTTGGGAACGTAAATCGACGTAAATAATTTGATACCGTCCCGCATCGGGATCATACGCTCAATTTTCGTATAATGCTCCCGGATGTACACAGAGTCCACATTTGGTTTGCCAATTTGTGCAAACAAAGTCCGTGGGGCAGAAAGGAAAATGAGAAGAAATATGAACTGAAAAATAATAAAAATGATGCGGTGTTTCAAGTCCGGCACGTGTTGCGAAAAGGTGATTGTTTTCAAAATTAAATAGCTTTGTGAGTTCTCAAAAGCCAATTTAATGAATATCACTGTTTTGAAAAAAGAAATTTGAAATTATAAAAATCTGCCACAAATACACACCGCTACAATCCTGAGATCGCTTTTCAATAATTACCGCAAAGTGATTCCTGAAAATTTGTGTATTCGTGGCAAAAAAAACTCATATTGTTCCTTTTGAAATAGCCAGCCGCATCGACTTTAGTTTGTCATTGGCCGTTTTTTTGATCGCGGGCCTCAACAGCCTTTGGATTGTGGCCATTTCCAAACCTACGCCAATAAATACCAGTTCTGAAACCGGGTCGGAATCATCCCAGGTTCCGTAATTTTCAAAAGTCAGCCGCTTGCCGGTCGACTGCACCAAAACCCTTTCATCACTTCCCTCAAATTTCACAAATCCTTTGATGCGGTAAATCTGCTTGTAATGCAGCATCAGCGAGACATTCAGCGTGTGCATCAGATAATCCCGGTAAAACACATTTTCGGTTTTATAAGTTACCGTTTTGATTGTATGGACATTGGTATGGGTAAAATTTTGGTTTATCTCCGGCATCGTACCCGTTTCTTCCTTTCTTTCTCCTTCCAAAACGTCCAGAGAAATTTTGCCATCCGCGGATAGAATAATTTCCGCAAAAGGATTCAGCGAAGAAATGATGTTTTCCAGTTTTGCGACATAATCCGGCGTTACAAAACCAGTTTTATTGATAATGATCAAATCTGAAATCACGATCTGCCGGATTGTTTCCTCCGTTTCCGAAATATAGTCTTCAACCGTTTCAGCATCCGTGACGCATAACACTTTCCGCAACTTGAAAACCTTGCCAACATCTTCTCTTTTGAAAATTTCGGCAACTGTTCCGGCGTCGGCAACACCCGTGGTTTCGATAAAAAGATTATCTGGCCGCTCTTCACTTTGCGCCAAAATCGTTAGCACATCATACAATTCTTCATCGAGCGAGCAGCAAATACAGCCATTGTTGAGCTCATACAAATCACTGAATTGCCGGGCAATCAAACTTCCGTCGATAGACGCTTTCCCGAACTCATTTTCAATCACCACATTTCTGCTATCTGCCATATTTTTAAGCAGATGGTTAAGCAAAGTGGTTTTACCAGCGCCTAAAAACCCGGTAATTAGATATACATTAATTGGTGACCTGGATTCCATAAATCTTATACTTTTGCATCAATGCTGCAATTTACATTTTTTGACTGACCATTCCATTCAGGCTTGGCTCATCCGTCCCATACATTGCAGAAAAAATATGAATCGAAAAAGTCACCTATGATGCTAAAATCATAACATCATAAGTGACTTCAAACGTATGTATGCCTACACAGAATTCTATACAAACGTTCCTTAACGATACACATTTTTCAAATCCTTTTCGAACAAAGTGTAGGGATCGTTGAAGAAATTTATAAAATCGGGAACACTTACCTGGCCCGGAAACGGTGCGTAATAATGCGTCGGACTTTGTGTATCATTCCGCCAAACCAGCACATAGGCCAGGTTCACTTTTTCCGCTTTCAATGATTTCAAAAGGGATTCTGTCCACCAGTTTTTATCCGGAATTGATTCAAGTCCTGTTTCCGTAAATGCCGCAAGCTTGCCCGCCTTTTTGGCATAGTCAGAAACAATCTTCAGCTTCCTGACACCCGCCTGCAGATTGTATTTGCCTCCCCGGCCAAAGTCGGCATAGTTATCCATCCCCACCATGTCCACATACTGATCACCGGGATATCTTTCAAGAAATTCCTGCTCCGTGTTAAACTTGCAGTCGGGAGAGAAAACATAGATAAAATTGTGCGCGCCAAGCGTATCCCGCAAATAAGTAACGGTGAACTGCCAAACCGCGATAAAGTCCTCACGTGAGCAGTGCCCCTTTCCCCACCAGAACCAGTCACCGTCGAATTCATGATAAGGACGAAACAGCATTGGTGCCAGGGTTCCGTCTTTACCCCTGGCCGATTTTGCAAAATCCGCAACGGTTTTTAAAATTTCCTTATACTTTTCATGATGTGACCCACCCGGTTTGATTAGCGCGATGGCGGGCACCGAAACAGAATCTTTCCAGTAAAACCCGCCACCGGAAGCCGGATTTGAAAAATGCCAGGCAACAGTGGTAATCCCGCCGCGGTTATAAGTATCGACAACATGCTGCCGAAGTGCTTCACTCGTTTTTTGAATATCTTCCGCAGGCCTTCCGGAAAGCCCGCTTAAATCCACACCGATAACCGCCGGATGCGACCCGCTTACCGATTTCACATCCGATCGGTCTGCATCTCCCGCCCAGCCATGACCATATTCGGTCGCATGCTGATGTCCAAAAAGGATATTGGTTTTGGATAATTCGCCCAGGTTACGATACAATGCCTTGGTCTCTCTGGTGGCCTTTGGATCGATCTGGGAAAAACCTAACTGACTTAAAAACATAGCCGAGGCTGTCAAAATAAGGGATTTGATCATAAATTAAACTTGTAAAAAACAATAAAACCGAAAAATATCCTACTTGCCGGATAAAGAAAGATTTTTGTCAATCAGCTTAATCAGCGTTTTGACCGACCGGGCAGCACCAAAACCATCTGCGGGGGTATTCGTCACATAATCGACCAGCTTTTCCACCGTTGACGTTGCCACATGCAAACGCGTGTCGGCGGATGCATAATAAATAAAGACGGTTCCGTTCTCATCCAAAATCCAGCCATTGGAAAAGACGACATTGGACACGTCTCCCACCCTTTCCTCTCCTTCCGGCGCCAGGAAATATCCGCCGGGCTTGTGCGTAACTCTACTCAAATCATGGAGATCGGTCATAAACATGTACAATACATAACGAAGCCCGGCAGCCGTATTTCTGACGCCGTGGGCCAGATGCAGCCACCCCTTTTCGGTTTTAATCGGCGTCGGCCCCTGCCCGTTTTTCGCTTCATAAATGGTGTGATAAGCTTTTGCATCCACCTGTATCTCTTTTTCAATGACTGCATTTTCCATGGTATCGGCAAAACCCAGACCAATACCGCCACTGGTACCTGCATCAATAAATCCATCTTGCGGACGCGTGTAAAAGGCATATTTTCCATTGATAAACTCCGGGTGCAGGACTACATTGCGCTGCTGGGGAGAAGGAGAAATCAGGTCAGCCAGACGAACCCAGGTTTTCAAATCGGTGGTACGGGCGATGCCGCATTGGGCAATCGCTGACGACTCGTCTCCGGGCCGGGCATTCGGGTCTTTGCGTTCCGTACAGAACAAACCGTAAATAAACCCGTCTTCATGCCGTGTCAGACGCATGTCATACACATTGCCATCCGGTTCTGCTGTTTCCGGCATCACAACTGGATAATCCCAGAATTCGAAATGATCCACACCATTCGGGCTCTCGGCCACTGCAAAAAATGATTTCCTGTCGGCACCTTCAACCCTGGTTATCAGCAAATATTTACCATTCCATTTGATTGCGCCAGCATTAAACACCGCGTTAATTCCAAATCGTTTCATCAAAAACGGATTGGCACCCGGGTCCAGATCATATTCCCAAAAAACAGGAACATGGGCCGCCGTTAGTACCGGATTGAGGTACCGATCATAAATTCCATTGCCAGGCCATATCAGCTGATTTTTGGTTCCCAGTAACTCGCGGTGCTGCTGATATAATTGCGTCAGGCGTTTTGTAAAAACTGACATACTAATATCTTATTTATCGAGGGGTGACGGTATTGTTCGTGTCCAATAATTATTCCATAAAATTATACACAATATCTACCTATCATATAGTACTATTTTAGCAATCATTACAACAATAAAAACCACCAGCATTGACACAATGACTAAAAATCGAAAAATACAAGTACAAAAATTATACAATCGCGGATAAATTAAGATAATTGAATAAATAATAGTAATATTAAAATAGATATCGTCTTTTAGAATTCTAATACTATTTATCATAGCAAATACATATATTTGACCCACTCTTATACTTTACACCTTTCGATATGATTGAAGTTTACCGGGAAATAACACCCCTGACACAGTACGATTGCTTTACGGTATTCACCCGCAAGAAAAAAATATTTGACTTTCCCCTCCACAACCACAACGAACTGGAATTGAACCTGATTATGGGTGGCAAGGGAATCAAACGGATCATTGGCGACCACACCGAGGTTATTGAGGACGCCGAGCTTGTTTTGGTGGGCAACAATCTTCCCCACGGCTGGTTTACACACCAGTACAAATGGGAAGAAGGCATGCCGGAAATCCAAGAAATAACGCTGCAATTCCACCGCGACCTGTTTGACGATAAATTTCTCCGCAGAAACCAGCTCTTTTTTATCCGGTCTCTTTTGGACAAATCGGTACGGGGAATCTCGTTTTCAAAAGATACCATTGAGCGAATTATGCCCCGGTTAATATCCTTAAATCAGAAAAGCGGCTTTGATTCTATTCTGGAACTGATGTCTATTTTGCACGACCTTTCCATTTCCAGAAATATGCGTGTGCTTTCCAACAGCACTTTCACCGACGAAAATATTAATTTTAACAGCCGGCGGATCGAGAAGGTATTCGCTTATATGCGTGACAATTACGACAAGGAAATCACTTTGGAAGGTGTTGCGAAACTAGCGGGTATGACGGAGGTTTCGTTCAGCCGTTTTATCAAAAAAAGAACGGGCAAAACCTTTATTGAAAGCCTGAACGAGATAAGACTGGGGCATACGTCGAGGTCATTGATCGATACAACCAACACCATTTCTGAAATCGCCTATAAATGCGGCTTCAATAACCTGTCTTATTTCAACCGGATATTTAAAAATAAAAACGGCTGTACACCCAAAGAATTCAGGGAGAACTACGCAGGAACAAGGACATTCGTTTAAAACGCATGTCCTTTTAAAACTAATCCGCTTTAACCAACCACCTGTCCAGGGCAGCCTGAAGTGTTTCCTTTAAAATCGGTTTTGTCAGATAGTCGTCCATACCAGCTTCGATGCAGCGTTCCTTTTCACCTTTCAGGGTTCCAGCCGTCAAGGCCAGGATCGGGATTCGCCTGCCCGTTTCATGCTTTCTAATCTCTGAGGATGCCTCATAACCATTCATTTCCGGCATTTGAACATCCATCAAAATCAGGTCAGGCTGCTCTTCTTTATACAGATTAACGGCCTCGTTGCCATTGGCAGCCTCAACAAGCCTGACATTTGTAAGGATCTTTTTCAAAAAGGTTTTTACCAGAATCATATTGATCCTGTTATCCTCGGCGATAAGAACCGTTATTTCTCCTTTATCCAACTCCGGACTTTCAACAGCCCTCGTTTTGGTTACCTGTGACAATTCCGTGCTTTCGTGATTATCCAATCTTACTAATGCGTTAAAAAGTTGCTGTATTTTTACCGGCTTCACCAGCTGGTGTACGATGTTCAGTTCTTTTCCCAAAATATTAACATGCTCGTCATCAGAAGCACCATACAAAAGGATAATGCACTGCTGAGGTTCGGAGGCTCCCCGTAGCTTTCGGATTTCTCTGCTAATGGCTATACCATCCATCTCAGGTATATGATAGTCGATCAGTACTACATCAAACGGCTTCCCTGATTTTAATTTATCGATTGCCGCCTGGCCGTCGTGTACAATTTCCGAATCAATCCATCGGTTGGCTAGTATATTTTTCAGGATCCGGCTATTCGAAACATTATCCTCTACAATCAGGACATTACGAACAGATTCAATGTTCGACCAATCCGGCAAAGTATTTTGATATATTTTAAAGGTTACGTCAAAAAAGAAAATACTGCCCTGGTCAGGCGCGCTCTCCAGTTGCAGCTCACTACCCATCAAAGCCAGTAACTTATTCGAAATTGGCAATCCGAGGCCGGTTCCACCGAACCGCTTCGTTGTCGAAGCGTCTTCCTGAGAAAATGCTTCAAAGATTTTTTTCAGGTTTTTAGCATTAATCCCGATTCCGGTATCCCGGACAGAAAAGCGTAAAGATGTGTCAATATCCGGTGTTTCTCCCAGGACTTCCACTTTCAACTCGATTTCACCTTTCTCAGTAAATTTCACTGCATTACCCAGCAAATTTATCAATATCTGCCGAAGTCTCACGGGATCGACCGCTATAAAACGCGGCACCTCATTGGATATATTCAGCAGGACTTCCACGCCTTTTTGATGCGCCTGATAAGTAACCATATCCGAGACCTGTCCGCAGATCTCAAGCAGATCCGTTTTTTCAAAAGACAGTTCGAGTTTCCCGGCTTCAATTTTTGAGAAATCCAGAATATCATTGATGATATCCAGCAGTGCGTTGGCCGATTGAAAAACCATTGACAAATACTGATGCTGGGTTTCATCCAGACTGGTTTTCATCAGCATGTCTGTAAATCCGATCACGCCATTCAGGGGCGTCCGGATTTCATGGCTCATATTCGTCAGAAATTCAGACTTGGATTTACTTGCCGCTTCGGCTTGTTGACGTGCATTCAGAATCTCCTGTTCCGCCAGTTTTCGCTCGGTAATATCACGGACCACAACCTGAATAATGCGTGCGCCGTTCAGCTCGATCGCATTGAGCAATATTTCAACAGAGAACGTCCCGCCCGACTTAATCCGTTTATTTTCCCATTCGAACCGATAGCTTCCGTTAGCAAATGCACGCAAAATGTATTCCTGCACCAAGGTCGTAGAGTGGCGACCATCAGGCTGATAATCAGGAGCCAGATCCCCGGGTTTCATTTTATAAAACTCCTCAAAACTGTCAATTTCATACATTTTCAGCGTTGCGGCATTGCAGTCAAAAAATCCCACTTCATTCAGCAGCATGACCGCATCGCTCGTTGAATTGTAAAGCGTGCGGTATTTGGCCTCAGACTGTAAAATTTCTTCTTCCGTTTGCTTTCGTGTTGTAATATCCTGCAAATAACCATACCACAATACACTGTCTTCCAGCCTCTCAGGTACAGACTCACCCCTTAGCCAGGTGATCACACCCTCCGGACTGACAACACGGTAATCATGGTCCCACTTTTCCAGCGTATTCCGGGAGCGGATAACTGAATTGACAAAACCGCTTGCGTCTTCCGGATGCACATTATGCGTCAATGTATTAACATCCAGATTGCTTTTGTCATTAAAAAACTGAAATGTTCCCGCCAGATCCTTGGACACATAGGGAAAACAGACGGAGCCATCGTCGAACATCTGAAACAAATACAGTGCCCCGGGAACCTGCTCGGATAATTTCCTTAACAGTTCGATATTCTTCTGACTTAGCGCTTCCGCTTTTTTCAGCTCATCAATATCCTGCATGGTACCGAAAATCCTTTTTGTCTTTCCCTCAACGATGTCGGCTTTTCCAATAACCCGGATCCAAACTTCGGCCCCCGAATGCATGACCAACTGAAGATCCAGATTAATAGGCTGCCCGGAATCTACGCAGGCGCGAAAGGCCGTTGCTATCATACTTTTATCAGGCTCCTTCGAATAAAAGGGCAGTACGTTTTCAACGGTAACAACAAAGTCGGGCGGAACGCCGTGAATTTCCCTCGTGAGGGCGGACCAACTCAGATATCGAGTCTCAATATCATATTCCCACCCGCCTATCCTGGCCACTTTGCTGGTTTGTTCGAGCAGTTCTTTTGTCGCCCTTAATTCTTCATGCGCCTCCTTAAACACCGAGATATCACGCATGACGGCGATAAAATTCGTACAGCGCCCATACTCGTCAATGACCGGATTGATATTTAAATCGATCCAGTATTTTTTTCCTGATTTGCTATAATTCAGGACCACTTCACTCACAGACCGCTGCGCGTTCAGACTTTCACGCAGTCTGCGCCGGGTTTCCAAATCGGTCTCCGCGCCCTGGACCAGTTCTGACGGCTTTTTACCTATTACCTCTTCAAGCGTATATTCCGTTCGCCTTTCAAATGCTTCATTTACCCAGGTTATGATTCCCTTTTCATCAGAAATTATGATCATATCCGTCGTTTTTGCGGCGACCAGCGCAAGCTCTTTCAGCTTTTCTTCGTCATGTTTTCTTTGTGTAATATCATGACTGGTCAGCATAATCTCACCGTTGCCCGGGTCTATGCTGGCTCTCGTATTACTCCAGAACCAACTTCCATTTTTATGTCGGATCCGGTGTTCAACAGGAGGCATTGGCGTGCTATTTTCAATCGTTCCGCGTAACGCTTCAAAACAACGGACAATATCATCGGGATGAACAAATTCTGTAAATATCCGCCCGATCGTCTCCGATATCTCGTACCCATACAATTTAGTCCAGCTTGGCGAGACATAGGTAAATAAACCTTCCGGGTTGATAATAAAAAGTACGTCCGTCATGTTGGAAACAAGGGCTGAAAAATCTCTTTCCATTCTGACTTTTCTCGTTACATCAAACCCAACGCTCAATATCTCACTCACCTGACCGTTGTCATCGACGATTCCAGTGAACTCCCATTCACTGGCCTTTATTTTTCCATCTGAGGTGTATTTGTGCAGGATAATTTTATGTGGCTCTCCGGGTCTTTCAAAACACAGCCGACCGGCCTCAAAACATTTTTGATGATCTTCCTCCACGACCGTCTCAAGGGAATTTGTCCCGATAATCTGCTCCTTTTTATGACCGAAGGCTTTGCAAAAATACTCGTTTACGTACGTATAGTTCCCCTCCCAATTTATTCTGGTGATGTAAATGGATTGGTTATTCAGCACCGACTGATAAAACCGGGATTCCTCACTTAAACTTTCATCTTCTTCGTTGTCACTGGTGGCCAGTACCACACCACACAAAAGTCTGGCGGGTTTCCCCGATTCATCCCGGATACATTTGATGGTACAATGCGTCCATAGCGTGTATTGGGACTTATGCACAAAACGTATCCTCATCTCGATCCGGCTTTCAAAAACTGCAAAATGACGAAGCGCCTTTTCAATCAAACCATCAATATCTTCCTGATAAACAATTGTTTGCAGATCATTCTTAAATAAAGACATGGGTTCAGGACTGTACCCCAAAGTACTCCATAACCTGGGATTAGCCCATTGATTTTCCGGTTTTTCCAAATCCCAATACCAGAACCCGTCCAGTCCAAATTCCTGAATAAAGTCAAATGCCTCCTCACTTTTGCCAATTAAAGTATAAAGTTCTCTTTTTAAGTACTCCATCGTTAAGCTCCTCTTTCTGATTACCTTTTTCTATCTGTTCCTCTGCCGCTTATCCGTCTCCAACATTTAACTTAATTACTCACTCAGCTACGTATTTATTGTTTTAGGAAAATACTTCTGTAAAGATGCATCAATAACTCAAATACAGCATTTAAATACATTTTAACTTATCCAAAAGTCGCCATAATATTGCGAAAACCACTATTTAATTCTTACTTCTTCCTGCATATAGTATAAAAAATTACCATTTACAGACAATCAAGCCGACTGCAATCTCACGTTTGGAAATGTATAAAAAAAAGCAATCCATTTTCGGATTGCCTTTAAATATTAAATACAAAAAATGAATTATTTCGACTGCACCGGTTTTTCCGGATCCTCGGGTTTCGCCTCGCTCTGCAAGTGGCGATCATGATCTCCCCTGTTAAAAGCATGACGATTGTGCCCAAAGCAATGCCTGCTGCCTGCGCCCATTTTTGCCGGAGCAAAAGTGTATAAACTGCCAAAGGTAATTGCAGCAGCCGCCAGGCCTATTAAAAATCTGTTTCCTCTCTTCATGACGCTATTTCTATTGATGAATTTATTGTTTTTCCTGCGGTCCCCAATTACGAGCTCCCCATCCCGGTCCGCCATAACCCGCAGTGTTGCGATAACCACAACCACCTTCAAATCTCTGCTTGAACTGGCTGTATTCTTCCTCACTCATGTTTCTGATATTGTCTGTAAAGGCGGGATTAAATCCCGGGCCGAAACCTCTTCTGTAACGTCCGAATCTGCCTGCTCCGAAGAGCCGGAGCAACCCGCCGATTATTAAAAAGAAAGCAAAGATGCGAAGTACAAAAAATGGGATAAAAAATAGCGATGCTCCGATCAGTGCGCCCACTATTACGGTCTTTAAGATGTTCATGGTCTGTCATTTTGTTTATATTATGGATGACGAACAGCCTAAATATTTACTTTAAATCAGACGTGCTTTTTTCGAAAATTTATTCTAAAAATTTATTCTTCGTCTGATTTTCTCTGGCGGCATCGGCTCCTCCATTCTTCCCTTATCTTTTCCTTTTCCTCCGTGCTCTTGTTCCATCTTTCCCGGAAACCCATACCCGGAGGGCCACCATGTTTTCTACCAAAGGCAAAGCCTCCAAAAAGTATTTTACATAAAAGCAATAACCCCGCCGCCTGCCAGTACGTGATGTATTTCAGCCCGAACAGCGACGGCAGAATAGCGTTCCATAAAAACATAACCAAGCCGCTTACCAGCAACAGGAGACAGGGAATCAGTAGAAAAAGTTTGGCCTTTTTTCTTCGAAAATCATCAGGACCGTTATACATATCTTTATATTTCTTTAATTAAAAAATTCGTCATACAAACGTTTCATCCGCTTACGCAAATGTTTCACCGCATACCCTTTTCTCGAAATAATCGTTTTCAGATTTTCGTTGGTACGCGTCGCAATATCCTGCAAAGTAAAGTCTTCCAGCTCATTCAAAACAAATACCTGTCGTTGATTTTCTGGCAATTCTTCCAGTGCTAAAAACAATTCTTTCCAGAAAGCCTCCCGGATATACTCAGTTTCAGGCGTATAGTTATCAGCCAGTAATATTTCGCTAAAATTAAAACCGTCATCGTCGTCTTCATAGTTGAAGTCTTCGAGCAATTCTGGCGTCTTTTTTCGGTATTTATCAATGATTTTGTTTCTGGCCACCTGATGCAGCCAGCCGCTCATCTGATCGATTTCATCAATATTGATCACATTGCTTAACTGATACCACACATCCTGCAAAATATCCTCGGCATCCTCCTCAGAACGGACCTTATTACGAATAAAACCAAAGAGACGTTTTCCGTATTCCTTGATCGTATCGGCAATAGTATTTCCCGTATCTGTTGTCATTCCCTGGCTAAGCATTTCCCAATTTTTCAGGAAGACGGATGATTTTAAAGATTACTTTAAAATTGGGGGAATTTATTTTAAAATAATAACCTGTGAATCCGGAATCCTGCACGATCGTTGCTATACGAAATAATACAGTGTGAGCTGCCGGGAGATTGTGAGGTGTGGTTTATTCTTAGGAATGTCTTCGTTTACGGCGTTTTTTTACCCGTCGGATGGCGAAAAGCCATCCGACGGGTTTCAAACAATAAAAGCCTTTCGTTTAAAAAAGTAGCGCATCCACACGGTGTGACTGCACGATATTATCGCATGGAGACCATGAAAATATCGTAAACCTGCCATCCTGAGAGGCTACCAGCGCAAGGCTATCGCGCTGATCATAAACAAACTGGGCAGCCGACAGATGTCTGGTTCCGCCATTCTGAACAGGATGCACGACCGATGCCACGTTGCCTACAATCGGTTCGGTCATCATGATTTTGTCAACCCTTGACGAAAAACCTGAGCGGCCAATTTTCACACCAAAAGCCATAAGCTCAAAGCGGTCGTTGATAATCGTGGCGCCGTCAACGGCCGTCAGGCCTGCAATGTGGTTGACGGCATTGGTAATTTTATTCAACCAAACAGGATGTTCCGACTCTTTTTCATGCTTGCTGTACAAGTCCGCAAGCTCAGAATAAGTGGGTGTCACCGAATAGGATATTGGATGAATAATGGAATCCCGCCAGGTTTCTTTCCCCGAAGGCACCACCAGCAAGGTCCCTCCCCGCTTATGATCGCGCATGGAAACGGCAAGCTGTACCATCACATTCAGCGAATCATTCCAAAGCGACGACGAATTAAATCCGATCAGCGAAGTGACCAGATTGGGACAATCCGGAATTTTACCGCTAATATCATCCACAATTTTTATCTGATCACCTTTCAGTA
Organism: Dyadobacter sp. LHD-138; assembly: GCF_030929615.1. Lineage (GTDB taxonomy): Bacteria > Bacteroidota > Bacteroidia > Cytophagales > Spirosomataceae > Dyadobacter. Next base: position 66,512 of record NZ_JAVFVU010000038.1, read on the forward strand.
CGGCCACATTGACAAACTTCCCGAAACCATCAATCCGCCGGTGTTTGATCACCAGCATGCCCGGCTCGATGACTTCCAGCACAAAACAGAGGTTTGGAATAATCCGCGTCGTTCCCCATATGTACAATTCATCGTTTTCAATCCATATACCCAGGTGAATGCCCGAGCGCTCCACCGCAGGCGCCAGCTTGGTTAGTATTGCCGGTGTAAAAGCCAGCCTTTGTTCAAAAATCAATGGTTGCCCTGAGCGTTCGGGCGGTAAAAAAGCCAGTGAAACAGAAGGCGAATGCCCTTCTTCACGGCGCAGACTCGCCCAAAAAGTTGTATCAATTATTGCTTCAATAACCTGGGCATCAGGCCTCGGAGCGAATTCACGCCGGGCGAAATCATCTATGGAATGTTGTTTTGCGGTCTCATGATGGTAAAGAAAATACTTCTCTACCGTTTTTGCTACCGACTGTGCAGCCTGATACGTGGTTGATGTAGAAATCATGCTACTCATTTTCAATTCTTCATTTAATATACCGGCCATGAAACAACTGGACAAATCTGTAAATAGAAACCTGTTATGAACTAAGATTTAAACGAAGCTACGACAAAGAAAATTCCAGGGGCGGAAAATATAACGTCAAGGTTAAATTCAGCCAAAAATCGAACATTATAAATTTTACCGAATAATATTTTGAATATAATTCTGAATTTAAATAACTTTACAGAACAATGAACGGATCAGAGATAATACTGGACAAAGTGGATTTGAGCATCCTGAGGCTGATGCAAGAAAATGCACGTATTTCGAATGCAGATTTGGCTCGCGAGCTTGAAATGGCTCCATCGGCTGTATTGGAGCGCGTAAAAAAGCTCGAACAGAAAAGCGTAATCCTTCAATACACCACCCGGCTTAATCCGGCTGCGTTGCAACAAAAACTGCTTGCCTTTATTTCAATGAAAGCGGCAGACGGGCTTGGAAGCAACAACGCGGCTGTGGAACTGGCAAAAATCCCGGAAGTACAGGAAGTACACCACATTGCCGGCGAAGATTGTTACCTGATCAAAGTCAGGACTTCCGACTCGGCGTCTTTAATGGACCTGATGCGGAATTCATTCAGCAAAATCCCGAACATCCTGTCCACCAGAACCACCATCGTTCTGGAAACTGTGAAAGAACAACAACAATTGGTAATACCGGAAAAACTGTAATCATGGAATCTAACCAAAACAAAAGTGCCTCTACCCTGATGGTGGTTCTGGCGTTCGCGACGGTGTACATCGTATGGGGATCAACCTATTTTTTCATTCAAAAAGCATTGGCTGGCTTCCCACCGTTTTTATTGGGCCTGTTTCGCTTTATCGCAGCGGGCTTGATCATGATGACCTGGTGCGTCATGAAGGGTGAAAAGATATTTGATTGGCCAACCATCAAAACCTCCGCATTAACCGGTGTACTTTTACTTTTCGTTGGAAATGGCGTCGTGATATGGGTGGAGCAAACCTTGCCCAGCGCCATGGTTGCGATCATGATCTCGTCTTCCCCGATCTGGTTTATACTTTTGGACAAACCCAAATGGGGTGAAAACCTCAATAATAGATCCACGATCACCGGACTTCTGATTGGTTTTGTCGGTGTGATATTGCTATTCAGCGAGCACGTCATGGGCGCTTTCTCTTCCATCCAGAGCGGCTCGGAACTACTCGGATTATCGATGCTCGTCCTGGGCACCATCTCCTGGGCTGGCGGTTCTTTATATTCAAAATACAAACCAACAGGCGGTTCCGCGACGGTCAGCACGGCCTGGCAGATGCTAATAGCGGGTTTTGCTTTCATTCCGGGAAGTCTTATCCGCGGCGAATTTTCTGCCATGCAATGGAATAACATCAGTAATGACGCCTGGTTTTCTGTCATTTATCTGATCTTTTTTGGTTCGATCGCCGCTTACAGCGCTTATGTCTGGCTGCTCAAAGTGCAGCCTTCCACCAAAGTTAGCACCTACGCGTACGTGAATCCTGTGGTCGCGGTTTTACTTGGAATCTTTTTTGCCAAAGAAAGTGTTTCTTCCATTCAGATCATCGGACTGGTTATCATTCTGGGCAGTGTGGTGTTGATCAATCTGGATAAATACAGAAAAGCGGCCAAACCATTAAGAACTGCCGGGGCTTAAACTCAGATTTTGCACAAAAGTATAAACGCAAAGCTCGCAATGTAAAATTTGCCGGCTTTGCGTTTTTTATTGTTTGGTAAATTTAATTTATATATCAATAAACTACATATAACTTAAATTTCTATATTGTAAAACAATAGTGTTATTTCAGGTACCCTACCACAATCGCCATGATACAGAATTATATCAAAGTTGCGTTCCGTTCACTAATCAGAAATAAAATATCGACAATCACCAATATAATCGGGCTTTCCATCAGTATGGTGGTTGGGGTACTCTTGTTTGCGATGGTCAAGAGCAACTGGGAAACCGATCATTTTCATCCTCAGATCAACAAAACTTTCCGGATCCTGACACAACTCCACAAAGACAATACACTTTGGGCTACCGCTCCCGAACCACTTGTCAGCCCTATCCAAAAGTTAAGTTACATTGAGAGCTCCACGATCGTCAGGCATGGCGGAAATATCGACATCAGTGCCGGATCAGGTCCGATCCCAGTAAGCGTGACATTTTCGGAACCCTCATTTTTCAACCTCTTTGGATTTAAACTGATCAGCGGCGATGCGCGAAAAGCCCTCGGCGAGCCCAATTCGGTATTAATCAGCGCGGTAACAGCTGAAAGATTATTTGGCACCCAAAATGCACTTGGCCGTTCGGTGAAATTTGACGGCTGGGGAAGTTTCCAGGTGGGTGGGGTTATTGAAAAACCTGTACTAAAAACACATTTGCCCATCGATGTGCTGTTTTCGTTGAAAGCAGCGACCGCATTGGAAAAGAAAAACCTGATCCCGGTTCAAAGCAATAAGTGGGCGACATATAAAACCTCCGCCATTTACGCCCGAACAAGTTCTGCCGATGATGCACAAAGATTTAACACTGCGCTTCAACGGATTTCCAGCGAAATCAACAAAACCAAGATAGAAAAGTATACTTTTTCGGCTCAAAATATAGAAGCAATAACCCCCTGGAACCCGGCGATTAAAAATGACCTGCATGCGGGCATGCACCAGCAGGCCGCTATGACCTGGATTTTTCTTGCTTTGGCATTAACCCTGCTGGCTGCATTTAATTATACGGCCTTATCCATGGCCCGAATTCTCTCACGTGCCAAGGAAGTTGGTATACGCAAAACCAACGGTGCGCTTCAAAAACAGATCTTTTTTCAGTTTATTGTTGAATCGGTTCTCCTCTCACTTTTTGCCCTGCTCATCGCCTACCTGGTTGTTTTCGGACTTCGCCAGTCTGGCGGGATAAGCATTGGCAGGGAAATAAATATTACGCCCGACATTTATTTCATTCCAATGCTCCTTGGCTACACCCTGCTCACCGGTCTGATCGCAGGTATCATCCCCGCCTTTTTCTTATCAAAATTCAAGCCGGTGGATGTTTTGAAAAATTTGAAAAACCTCAGATTTTCCAGAAGAATTAATTTGTACCGTGCGATAAGTGTCGTCCAGTTTTCAGTGACCATTATGCTGATGATTTTCTTTCTGATACTCAAAGACACGGTTAACAGCAGCCACGAGGCGCTGGTCAGAAAATTACCGAAAAATATTACCGTCATTGATTTAAAAACTAAACCGGAAGCATTACTCAAATCCCAAATAGCGCAGCTGAGTGCGGTTTCAAAAATATCCTGTTCTGATTTTTTACCCGTTAACAATCCGGTTGAAAAATGTACCTTAAAAATAACTAAACCGGAAACAGAAACCGTTGTTCATTCCGCTTTTATTGACCATAACTTCCTGGATATATTTAATCTAAAACTCGCCGCCGGAAGCAATTTTCCGGATACCAGCAACCCGGAGATAGAGCAGTATATACTTTTGAATGCGTCGGCCGCCCGGCTTCTGAACAAAGGTTCGTTTCCACAGGACCGGTTGATCGGACAGAGCGTTTCACTGGATACGATCCATGTGCAGATTATTGGAATTCTGGCCGACGAATCATTTCATGCTCCGGAAATCGCACCAACTGTTTTTCGTTTCAAGAATCAGAAAGCCCGATTTATTACAATCAAAGGGATTTCCGGGTCGGATCCGCATATTCTTTCCAGTGCTAAAAAACTGTGGCAGAGTAACTATCCGGATTTTATACCGGAAATTTATTCATACAAAGACAGAATGATTTCCAAATCAGAAACTGGTGAAGCTGCATTCAGTTTGCCATTCGGCATTTTGTGCAGCATCGTGATGCTGATTACCTGCCTTGGCATTCTCGGGATGACCAACTATGCCGTCCAGTCCAATTCGGTTCCCATTAGCATCAGAAAAACATTTGGTGCCGATAATAAACAAATCCTGACCTCCGTCACAACACCATTTATAAAACTCTTACTGATTTCAGGGATATTTGGCATTCCGCTCGGATGGCTTTGCGGCAGCCTGCTTAAAACACGGTTTGCTGCACATGTCGATCTGGGTGTTTCCAACCTCCTGACTGGTTATGCCATCGTCCTGATTGTTGCGCTGGCTGTCACGGTTTCTCAAACTCTCAGAGCCGTGTATATTAATCCGGCGAAGATTTTGAGAGGAGAATGAGGTTAGTTTTTAATAAATCGCGTACTCCAGCCACTGTCCATTTTGATGGTATACGTGCCGACAGGTAATTCACTGACGGAGATTTCTACTTTTTCAGATTTGACTTCTGCCTGCTTCACTTTCTGGCCCAGTACATTGTACATTGTCAAAACCCCGGATGACATGCCGAAAAGCGTTACCGAGGAAGTTGCAGGATTGGGATAAATGTAGTCCGACTGCGTACTGACGATATTGACAGGCCGGATCCGGGAATAATCAGCCTTCCCGGCTAAATCCACGATTTTAAGCCTGTAATATGAAATACCCGGCAACGGGCTGAGATCCGTTCCTGTATAGTTTTGAACGGAGGTTACAGTCCCGCCACCTTTAACCCTTGCCAGAGCCATCCACTGGCGGGCGTCCGTAGATCGTTGCACCTCGAAATAATCGTTGTCCGTTTCAGCAGCAGTTGTCCATTTGAGATTTACTTTTCCTGATTTATGAGCGGCATCGAAACTGATCAGCGTTACATCCAGAGCCGCACAGACGGTTTCCTGACCAATGGATATGGTCCAATTTTTGGTATTTCTCAATGTGGCCAAAGCGGCAGCCGCCTGATTCCCGTAGTCTCGACCGGAAGCACCCAGTGTGATATTGCTGGGTGTAAGAACATTACCAGCCCACCCCTGTAAAGTGAGCGATAGATTTTTACAGTCTACGGCGGAGCTGTTAAGCATCATGATCATCTCCGTTACGTTAGTCAAATTCCATGCACCTAAAGGTTGATTAAATGCACTGGCGCCGTAAAACATCACATTCATATCTGTAACCTTGCTAACATCCCAGTTTCCAATAGGTTGATTAAAAGCTGTGGCCTCATAAAACATTCCGACCATACTTGTGACTTGACTAACGTCCCATGTTTCAATGGGTCGATTAAAAGCGCTGGCAATATAAAACATCCCCATCATATCTGTGACCTTGCTAACATCCCATATCCCAAGGGGTTGATTAAAAACGCTGGCATCATTAAACATTTCAGCCATACTTGTGACGTTACCGACATCCCAGGTTGCAATTTCCTGGTTAAAAACGCTTGCTCCGAGAAACATTTGACTCATATCAGTGACATTACTAACATTCCAGTCTTTGAGGGGTTGATTAAAAGTGCGGGCTGCCCCAAACATTTGAAACATATTCGTGACGTTACTAACATTCCAGGTTCCAATGGATTGATTAAAAGCGCTTGCACCCGAAAACATGGCACTCATATTGGTAACATTGCTAACATCCCAGGTATTCATTGCCGGTACGGTCGTTAGGGCAGCACAATTATAAAACATGTAAGCCATAGAAGTCACATCCTGTAAATCGGGGACATCCGTTGCGGTAATGGTTAGGTTTGAACAGCCATCGTAAGCCCCTTCCATGGTTTGCCATCGGGTATCTCCCCACTTCGTTATTTTCAAAAGCTTGCGTCTGTCTCCCCCATTATTAAAAGCTATCCCGTCAAAGCTTCCAGCGCCCTTCGTTATGCTAACCTGATACGTACCAACTGACGGAAATGCTAGTGTGTAACTGCCCGAACCGGTGGTCGTCCCATTGTTGGCAGCATTGCCTACTTCCTCCCAATCAATGGTATAGTTGGTTCCGGTCGCAGGAATAGTAATCCTATTATTGGCACTGGTACCGGCATTATTTGTTTTCCAGATGGTCATGTACTGCGCCCTGGTATTTAGTGCAGTTATTAAACAAAAAAGGGTGAAAATTGTAAGTTTATGCATGAGCTGAGATTGTGATTAATAGGTATTTGTTGTTATATAGTGACATCGGTGATAGATGCTAAGGCGCCTTGATCTCATCGCGAAGTGTAAAGACGGTTACGAAGGCAAATGTGGCTGAAAAGCTTCTTTTTCACTGTCAATTTTTAGACAAAAACTATCAATTTCCGGACATTGCTCTATATTGAAGGGTTTTGACACACGATACAGTGGCGAACGAGCTGTTTCCGGGTTTGTAACGAGCTATTTGAAAAGATAAAGACCGCATGACATACAGACTCGGGTGATCCGTGTACTACGACTAGCTGCATCCAACACCAGCCGTTCCGCAGGAACGATATTTTACAATTTCAATATCATTGCTACCGCTGGTACTGTCGTGAAAAGCAAGATTTGAAATAGAATTTTTTTAATAAATTTGGACTATGAAGGAGTGGCGGTTTTTAAATCGCTACATCCTGTGTAGTCCTGCTAGTCGGGACT
>NZ_JAVFVU010000039.1 GCF_030929615.1 Dyadobacter sp. LHD-138
AAAAACGTGTCAGCGGCGAAACACGGGCTGCTGTCCAACCCTGTTAAACAACTATCTCAAAATTGCACTTTTCTCAACAATTTCAAAGAACTTCAAAGATATGCGCGGCGGACCGCCAAACAAATATCCTATTGGAACAAAAACGTCGAAACATCCGAATGTCCTGGTCCCATCGGTACATTTCGTTGGTCGAATAAATAGATTGATGTGGCTTTCGTCTTCCTATTGGAACAAAAACACCGAAACATCCGAATGTCTTTGTCCCATCGGGACATTTCGTTGGCGGTCCGCCGCGCGGTAGCATGGATAGATCGATGTGGCTTTCGTTCCATTGGAACGTTTCGTGGTATTGATATAGCCAATTAAATTAATGAGGAATGAAAAGAATCTTCAACGACGGGTGAAATGTGGGATAATGAAATGTTAAAAAATCTTCGGGTAGCGTAGCCGGTTGTTAAACACTCATAGTTTTAATGCAAACACAGAACGGATCCGGTATGACAGAATTAACTATCCCAACTATACCCAAATCGGGGAGTATTACCGCAATAAGTTTCTACCAACGCAATGTGCCGATGGGACAAGGAGATAAAGGATGTTTCCCTATTTTTGTTGTAATAGGAACATTTCGTTGGGGTCCGCCGCGCGGTAGCAAGGATATTGAAAAGCATCGTTCCTGTGTAACCAAATGCCAATTTGCGTATATGCCTGTCGTTTCATTGCCGTAAACCACAGTGGATCCGGCATCTTCCACCGTACCATTCGTTAGTATCCAGCCATTGGCGGCACCTTCCTCAAAGCCAATGTTGCCACAATCCACCTTTTGTCCGCAACACACCACAGAAGTAAATAAGACGAGCCCAATCATGAATAGAACTTTTCCCATAATTGTACCAGGTGATGTACGGACGAAAGACGAAAGATGCCTCTGTATCGTGATTACGTCAAAACATATTGAACCGTTGCAGGCATCACTGCCCATGTCTGGCACGGATTTTATAAGTGTAAACAGGATTTTGCTGTGACCCGGTATTATTTGTAAAATTTTAACGATGTAAAAAGTCATAGTAAGTCTACGGGGTACTGAAATTCAGTTTACAAGTTTACGCGAAAAATGTTTAGTGCAGAAAAAAAGCGGAATACTTCAATAGAGATCAAGAAATTATGAATTTTGTATTATTATTGAAATATTCCAAGCAATATTCTGCTTTTTCTGCCATTTTTTGCATTAAATTTGCTCTACCCTTAGATACACAATATTCCTGAATAAAGTAATTGCACCCATTGCGACATGTCCGTGGTGTGGCTTTTTCAGGACATTAATAATGCCTATGCTCAACTGGTTATTCGATAAAAAGAAGAAAGAAATAAATCTGGGACGAATTGGAATGGACATCCATTCTCATTTAATTCCTGGCATTGACGATGGTGTAGAAACCGTCGAAGAAGCCGTACAAATGGTACAAAAGATGCAGGAACTTGGTTATTCGCGCATCTATACCACCCCACACGTGATGTGGGACTGTTACAGAAATTCGCCTGAAACGATATTATCCGGTCTTGAAGATGTCAGACTGGCCTGTAAGACTGCCGGACTAACGGTTGAAGTAAATGCCGCCGCCGAATATTTTATCGACGAGCATTTTATGGAAATCCTGAACACTGGAAAGCAATTTTTAACTTTACCGGGAAACCGGCTTTTGGTGGAACTTCCCTATTCCACCCCCCTGATGAATACCTCCGAAACCCTTTTTAAGATTATTGAAAAAGGATATCAACCCGTTCTGGCACATCCGGAACGTTACACATACTTCTATGCTGATCCGTCTGTTTATAAAAAATACTGCGATCAGGGCTGCGAACTGCAAGTCAACATACTATCCCTGGGCGGTTACTACGGTGAAAATGTGCATAAAATGGCAACATGGCTCTTGAAAAATGAACTTATCACTTTTCTGGGAACCGATGCCCACCGCATGCAGCATTTAGACTTGATCGCAAAGAGTGATAAAGCGTCCTGGCTAACGAAGTACCCTTTCCAAAACGAAAAACTTCTAAGTCAATAAGTTAACCAATTAGTATTTATTCTACATGGGCGATAGAAATATTTAATATGATTTAGTAGCATTAAAAATAAGTTTATATAACTTTGCCGTGATTACAAGATTTTACAGATACTAAAACACCTGAAATCGACCCTTTATACCTCTTTTATCATTATTTCGTCTTGCTTGTTTAATTATGTACATATCAGTCCGTTAATAATTAACAAACAACCAATTTAATCTCAACCTATGAAGAACATGAATTCCGTATTGGCCCGATACAGCGTTTTAATAGTACTACTTTACATAGCCGTATGGGGCGGGACCTCATCCTGCGTATCCCCCAAATCAATTGTATATTTCCAAGGAGACACCCAGAAACATTCTTCACAGGATGTAGTGCAGAATTATATACCGACAATTCAAAGTAATGACCTGCTTTCAATCGTGGTAGGAAGTTTAAACTCGGAAGCGAACGAAATGTTCAACACAGCCAATACGGCGATGACCGCGAGTGCCAACTACTCGGCCAACAGCAGTGGTGCAAGATTACAGCCATTAGGTTATTTAGTGAATTTAGACGGTTTTATTGAAATGCCAATGATTGGTAAAGTGAAAATCAAAGGCTTGACCACCACCGAAGCAGCTGATACCATCCGTCATAAACTTCTAAATTTCTTAAAGGAACCATCTGTGATGGTTCGAAACCTGAACTTTAAAATTTCCGTACTTGGTGAGGTGAAATTACCTGCCGTATATGTCATTCCTGATGAAAAGATTACCCTGCCGGAGGTTCTAAGTCTTGCCGGTGATTTAACCATTTACGGTAACCGCAGCAACGTCATGATCATCAGAGAAGAAAATGGGAAACGGGAATATGCAAGAATCGACTTAACATCCAGGGACATCTTCAACTCTCCGTTTTATTATCTGCATAAAAATGATGTCATCTATGTAGAACCTGTTAAATCAAAAATGCTGGATACCGATAGCCGCGTCAGAACCGTGCCGCTGATTGCCACCATCGTGGGCGGAATCAGCACCCTGGGCATCCTGATTCTTAACATTACGAAATAGTATCAATTAGTACAGACCGAAATCTCAACAGAATGTCACAGGATTTTTTAGAAGACGAGGAGCAGGAATTTAATTTACAGGACTACATCCGTCGTTATTTGCGGTATTGGTATCTGTTCCCCATTTTTATCGCGCTGACGCTGACTGCCGCTTTTTTCTATCTGCAGATCACCCAGCCCGTATATAGCGCTAAAACCAGTATCTTAATCAAGGATGAGAAAAAAGGTCTGGGTGGATCCCAGGGAGACATTTTATCAGAATTAAGCAACCAATTCGGCGGGAACAAACTCGTTGAAAACGAGCTGGAAATCCTTAAATCCCAAACCCTGATGGAACAGGTGATTAAAGATTTGAGCCTGGATGTAGCCTACACGAGCAAAGATGGACTAAGAACAGTCAATCTGTATCAGGAAAGCCCCGTGATCGTTAAGCCTGAAATTGTGACAGAACGAGGACTTGAAGAGCCACTTGTTATTCACATGGCAGACAGTACCCACTTCACCTTTAATGACGAAGACAAATTACATACCTTCGGGCAACGCTTTAACAACGCCTGGGGTGCATTTATTGTATCTAAAGGCAAGCCCAGTGAATTTACCGACATCAAGGTCTCTTTTGGTGATGTGAAGAATCTTGCTGAGGGCATGTTATCACGCCTGACGGTGCAGCAGCCTAACATTAAAAGTACTGTTATTGAGCTGACCTATGAAGACGTCTCTGTTCAGAGAGGCAAGGATGTGCTGAATAAATTACTCGATGTGTATGTACAATCGTCTTTAAGCGATAAAAACAGCGAGGCAAGCAATACCCTTAAATTTATCGAAACCCGTCTGGGACTGATCACCGGCGAATTGGGTGATGTCGAAAGGGATGTAGAATCCTACAAAACCAACAAGGGAATCACAGACATCAGCGCAGAATCTCAGCTTTTCCTGGAAAACATCAAGGAGAATGATGCCAAACTCAATGAAGTAAACACCCAGATCAGTATTCTGGAAAGTGTTGACAGTTACATCAAAAATGCTGGAGACGGCGCAGTAGCACCGGCCACCTACATGATCAATGATCCGGTACTGGTATCCCTGCTGACCAAATTCAATGAACTGGAATTGCAACGCGAAAGGTATGCACGTACCACGACGGCCAACAACCCCCTTTTACAAACCATCAACACACAGCTGGACGGCACCCGCCAGGCGATCCGGGAAAACGTACAGAACCTTCGCCGGGGGATGGATGTAACCAAACAGAATCTCCAGGGGATCAATACCCGTTTCTCTGCCGGTCTGAGAAGTATCCCGCAAAAAGAACGTGAGTACGTGGGTATCAAAAGGCAACAGAGCATCAAGGAAGGCCTATACCTTTACCTATTACAAAAAAGAGAAGAAACTGCTTTGATGTACGCTTCCACTGTTACAGACAGCCGTTTGATCGATGCACCAATCTCGACCTATAAACCCATCAAACCAAAAAGATCGCTGATCTGGGCAGGCGCTGGAGCCGCAGGAATCGCCATTCCGCTGCTTTTAATCAACCTGATATTTCTGTTAAACAATACGGTTCAAAACCGGGAAGAAATAGAAAAAACGACCCACGCTTCTATTCTTGGTGAAATTGGTCACATGAAAACAGCCAAAGGCGAACCTGGTGAGGATGCCATCATTAAAATGACCAGCCGGAGCGCCGTGGCGGAGCAATTCAGAGCCCTTCGAACAAACCTCCAGTACCTTGGAGACGGTAGTTGCAGAGTTCTCATGTTTACCTCCTCCATTGGCGGCGAAGGAAAGAGTTTTGTCAGTATCAATTTAGCAGCCAGTTTGGCGTATTCTGACAAACGTGTACTACTGATCGGTCTGGATCTGCGCAAACCTACGCTACATGACCGTTTACAGGTGCCTAACCAGTATGGTGCGTCGAACTGTCTGATTGGACAAGGAAAACCATCTGACTTTATTCAATCGACGATTGTCCATCCGAAGTTTGATATATTAACCAGTGGGCCGATCCCGCCCAACCCATCGGAACTTTTAAGTAATGGGCGCCTGCCGTTGTTATTGGCGGAACTTCGCAAGGAGTATGATTACATTCTGATCGACTCCCCTCCTTATGGATTGGTAACGGATTCCTCGCTGATTGCCGAGCATGTAGATGCAACCCTATATCTGGTTCGCTACAATTACACCCTGGTCGACCATCTGAAACGCATTGGAGAATTACAGCGCGCCAAACGTTTCTCAAATCTATCCGTGATATTCAACGGCGTCAATTACGGAGCCGGGTACGGGTACGGATATGGGTACGGAGGATACGGATACGGGTATTATGGTGATGATCAAGAAACCAAAGTGCAGAACGTCGGGTACCGTTTAAAAAAACTAGTCGGAAAAGTATAACGACAAATTTGTAGGGTATTTCAACAACAAACTGATGACTTACCCTACAAGTTGAAACAGGACAGCACATCGTCCGGATCAGCAGACGCGGAATATTCTTTTGGCATAATTATCATATTGGCATTGAAGACTATCTTAAAATAAAAATGTAAAATTCCAATAACTACCTCTTTCAATTTGAATTTGTAAAAGTATCTATTGAACTAAAACAAGAAATTGTAAATACATTTTGAATACGATTAAAATAGTATTATTTTCAGTAGTCCTTTGAAATATCTGTACCGTATCTATGTTCGCATAGCCCAAGTCTGCCTGATAAAAAACTTAAAGTGACCATTTTACTCAACGTTATATATGAAACAAGAAACCTATCGCAAAACAAAAGACGCATGCAGACCGCTGGATGGTCTACACGCGTCTTGCTGTGAAATCCGAAGACAAAACCGGTTTCACCTGTCCGTTTCAAAGTACTAACCTCCTTATATCGATGAAAATTGCAGTAGTTGGAACCGGCTATGTAGGCTTGGTTACGGGCACTTGTTTTGCAGAAACCGGCAATCAGGTGATCTGTGTAGATATTGACAGTCAAGAAAGTGCACCTACAATGATAATGAACGACTAACGGTTTCTAACTATACATCTTTTTATGAGCGTTATACATGTTATTTTATCCGGAGGTATAGGCAGTCGTTTGTGGCCCGTTTCCCGCAAATCAATGCCTAAGCAATACATCCCGATGTTCGGCGACAAGTCACTTTTCCAACTGACAGCCGAACGGAACAAACTTTTTGTAGACAACACAATCATTGTTGGCAATAAAGATAACTATCTTTTATCCCAGGCAGATATGATTCGGGCTGGTTTACCCGAATTTACCGAAATCATTGAAGCCGCACCTCGCAACACTGCCGCGGCCATTGTCTTCGCAGCTTTAGCCGCACAACCCGACGACATTCTTCTTGTAACCCCGTCCGATCATATTATTACCAACGAAGTGGCTTACGCTCGGGCAATTTCCGAAGCAATCGACTTAGCAAGAGAGAGTTATCTCGTTACTTTTGGAATTAAACCAACCAAACCAGAAACTGGTTATGGCTATATAGAATACAACGAAAACGAAGTGTTGTCTTTCAGGGAGAAGCCAGATATGGAAATTGCTCGTTTTTTTTTAACCCAGGGAAACTTCTTGTGGAACAGCGGCATATTTTGTTTCAAAGCAAGCACTTATTTACAAGAATTAAGCGATTTAGAACCTGAAATCCTGAAAACTTCTCTAACGTGTTGGGAAAGTAAACAAGACAGTTTCCTTCAGGAAAAAGAAACAATGCAAATTCCCTCCAAAAGCATTGACTATGCGGTGATGGAGCGGTCGGAAAAAATTAAGGTAGTGCAGGCCAATTTTGGCTGGTCCGACCTTGGATCTTTTGAATCCATATGGGAGCATTGGCGAGAACAAGGGGAAGATCACCGTTTCGTTCAAAATAACATGATTGTTGGTTGTACGAAGCATGTCGAGTTTCTAGGCGTGGATAATCTGGTTCTTGTAGAAACTGCTGACAGTATACTGGTGTTGGCAAAGAGCAATTCGCAAGGGGTTAAAGCATTATATGAACGATTAGAAAAAGAGATGCCGGAATTGGTAAAATGACGAACCGGTTAACTTAATAAAAAATGAACCAAGTATCTAAATTCAAATATTTAACTAAATCCGTGCATTTCCCGGGGCTTTCCGCCAATGCGGTTTATACTGCCTCTGTTCTCGGCAGACAAGGACTAGGTTTTTTGATCAATTTACTTCTGGCCAAATTTACTCTACCCGACGTCTATGCTGATTATGCATCTTATTTAAATATAGGAACCTATCTTTTGCTTGCCGGAAACTTTGGGTTCAGTGAATACAGCTTAATCCAATCGGTCAGGAGATCGATCCAAATTGAAAACTATATCTCATTTTTTTTGGGTGTGGCTACATTGGTTCTGGGTATTATTATCACTGGTGGTCACTTATTAGGTTATAGTTTGTTGTTTATGTTGGTCGTCGGGAAAATATTTTTCGATACAGTGCTAAATGAAATTTTACTTCCCTGGTATCAAAAATACAATTTGTTTGGGCGCCTGGCCAAAATCAATTTTGTATACTCCGCATGCTTTGTATTTTTAATTGGTGTTCTTTGGGTTGAACATATTTCAATAGAAGCGTTTCTTTTCGGGGCTATTTTGATTTCTTTGATTTTAACAGTAATTCAAATCATTCCAATAGTCGGTAAAATCTTCACCGGTTCTGAGTTTAAAATCCCCCCTCCTATTGACAAGGATTTAATTTATTACGGGTTGAATTATGTAACGGTGCCAATTTATATGAGATTGGTCCCCCTGCTGGTTGTCTTAATGCTGGATAACAAGTCAATTGCAGAATTTCATCTTGGTTTCACTATTGCTTCCGCATGTTTGGTGGTTGCCTTATCTCAGATCAAGGTAATACTACCAAAACTCATTAGTAGCCAAGATATTAAACCTATTCTTATAAGCAATATTAAAATCCTGACGATTTTTAATATCGCCATATTGTGCGCCTTCATTCTGATAGGGAATTTTGTTATTAATTTACTTTATCCGGGCGAAAACTTTTCCCGATTGTATATGATCACTATTGGAATGATATTGGCTAACATTCTTCAGACTATCAGCGGGGTACTGGCGTGTGTTTTAAGTGCTAAAAACTTTCAACGGAAAAAATTAATGATTCAGATAGAAATTATTTTCTTCTCTTTTCTGGTTGGCTGGGTATTGATTCATTACTGGGGAAGTATGGGTGGTGTTTTGACCATATTTTTGACTTACTCATACGTAATTGTCCGTAATTTTTTAATGTTGCACAAACTGGGGCTGCTGACAAACACAAAATAATTGAAAAATAAATTACCCGGCTCTTTTCTGTATGACAATAAAAACGAAGCCCCCTATAAACAGATCAAAATTTAAAAAAGATGGCCATAATCAGAATTGATAATTTAGTTGTATTCAGTTTTAAATATGCTCTTTCACTGATCAAAAAACTTATTATCAGATTACTTAAAAGGAGGGAGATGGAATCGCAGATTCTCAGCACAATTTTTCAGAAAGAATACAACCTAAAAATTGGACAATATTCTTATGGATACTTTGATACTGCGCGAATTTCAAATGGAACCACCATTGGCAGGTATTGTTCCTTTGGGCCTGGAGTAAGGATGTTTAATGGAAATCATGGAATAGAATGGGCTTCCACACATCCCTTTCTATATAACCCTTCCCTGAATATGGTTGCAAAGAGAAAATTAAGAGAACTAAAGTTACGATTAAAAATGATGTTTGGGTTGGAGCAAACGCAATAATACTGCCAAATGTAAAACGCTTTGGAAATGGAGCAATTATTGGTACTGGAAGTGTGGTAGGTAGAAACCTCTCTAAAATCCTAAAATATAGATTTGAAGAGAAATATCAGTCGATAGTTACAAACAGCACTATTTATGAGCAGGATAAACATCAATTTAAACAGAAAATTAAATATATGTATTCCGTGGATACTTTCCGGTATATGTAATTATCAAATGGCATTTATACTTATTTCAAGATTAACCTAAAAAAATTTAAACTTTTGATTTATGTCAGTACACCTGGTTGATAAAGATAACAAAGGCAATAACTTTCTATTATTAGGAGTCTCCTTTAATAGTGATAACAGAGGCGTAAATGCTCTTGGAATCGGTGCAGCTACCATTATTTACAATGAAAGACCGAACAGTAACATTAGTATACTTTGTGTAAAAACCGGCCCCTGGAAAAGCAATTTTAGTCTTGATTATAATGGAGGCAAAAAAAATATCGATGTATACAATATCCGGTTGCGGACTATAATCTGGTATGTTTTCCAATTCAAGTTATTAAGCCTGTTCAAGATCCAGCCCAATAATGAGTTTGCAAAACTTATTATGAGCAAGGATCTGGTATTTAATGTTAACGAGGGAGACTCATTCAGTGACATCTACGGGCTTCGGAGAATTGTCAGACATTTTTGTGATTCTTATCTGGTTCTTCTTCTGGGTAAAAAGTTAACATTTTTGCCTCAAACCATTGGTCCTTTTAAAACTCCAATTGGCACCTATCTGGGTAAGTATATTTTAAAACGTTGTCATAAGATTTTCGTAAGGGACACCAAGGCATTTAACTTTCTGGATAGTATACCAGTTAAATACAAACTTCACAAAGACATGGCTGTATTTATGCAACCAAAATTTGTTCCTTCGGTGTCGGTGCCACCAGCAACTATTGGTCTGAATATTAACGGGCTCATGTATTTCAATAGTTATGCCTCTATGAAAGGAAAATATGATAACTATAAGGAATTCATCCATCAACTTATCAAGGCCTTAATGAAATTGGATTATCCGGTTCTTTTAGTTCCGCATACATACAATCCCACAACACCGAACGGAGAGGATGATCTGTTGGCAATTAAAGAATTGAAAAAAGATTTTTCAGCAAATGACCTTGTATCTATCCTGGAAGGTGATTATAATGCCCAGGAGTTAAAATATATCATTTCACAATGTGATTTCTTTTTAGGATCGCGCATGCATTCTTGCATAGCAGGTTTATCCACCTCTGTTCCAACGATCGGCTTGGCTTATAGTTATAAATTTGAAGGGACATTTGCTAATTTCAATCAAAAGGAGCAAGTTCTGGATTTGTCTTCTTTACACGCTGAAAATATTGGTCAGATTGTCGATCAAGTACTTTCCACTATTCACGGAAGAGCAAAAATAAGAGAAGAATTGACACAAGTTAATGAAGAGCTCGTTCATTTTTCGGTCATTTAATACCTTGTTCAGTCATAGTAAATAGTATTTTTTTGATCAAATAAAGGTTTTATGTCAATTGAAAAGGTTTTAAAAAATGATTTATGCGTGGGCTGTGGTCTATGCGAAAGTGTATTTGAATCCAAAGTGCAAATTCGGTTGGATGAAAAGGGATTTTTACGGCCTATGCAGCTTAATTCACTGACCGATCAAGAAACAAGTCAACTTAATACTTTTTGCCCCGGTGTAACTATTAAAAATGACATACCAAAAGAAATTGGTAACATCAGCCATCCGATCTGGGGTGAATACAATCAGATTGTGACTGGTTATGCAGAAGATAAAAAAATACGTGAGCAAGGTTCATCTGGTGGTGTACTAACGGCCCTGGCCAGTTATCTTATCGAGTCAGGAGAGGTGGACATAGTACTTCACGCAGGTCAATCGACAACTACCCCGATTTTAACAGAATATAAAATAAGTAGCTCCCGGGAGAACGCAATGAATAATGCCGGATCCAGATATGCGCCTTCTGCTACGCTGATTAACCTGGATGAAATTTTAGATACTTTTTCATCCATTGCTATTATAGCCAAGCCATGCGAGATAGCAGCGGTTCGCAAATACCAGCAGTTGTTTCCTGAAAAAGGCAAAGGCATAAAATACTTGCTTTCATTTTTTTGTGCTGGTGTTCCCAGTATGAAAGGCACAGAAGCCAGTATAAAGAGTTTAGGAGCGGATCCAAAAAACCTTTCTTCGCTCAGATATCGGGGAGAGGGCTGGCCGGGATACTTTAAAATAACAGATAAGGAGGGAAAGGAATTCAAAATGACTTACAATGATTCCTGGGGAAATATTTTGAACAGACACCTTCAATTCAGATGTAAAATTTGTCCTGATGGCACCGGAGAACAAGCGGATATTGTGTGTGCCGATGCTTGGGAAGAATCAGAAGATGGTTACCCCAGCTTTGAACAACGCCCAGGCCAAAGTTTGATCATGACGCGGACGCTGAAAGGTAAACAACTTTATAGTAAAGCGATAAATGAAAAATACGTTTCAATCAGCGACTCAAATTTTGATATTAACACATTAGAAAAAATACAACCCTATCAGTTTCTAAGAAAGGCGAATATCATTCCACGTATACTTGCGATGAAATTGTTTTTCAGGCTAACTCCTTCGTACGAATGGTCCATATTAAACAAAGCATCCAAACAGGTTTCTATGTTTCAGAAAGTAAAGAATTTTATGGGAACCGTGAAGCGATTGTAAATAAAAACTTAACACCTTTAACGTTGAGCGGACCGATCATAATGCTATGACTTACAAAGAAATACATTCTGTATATTATAAATTGGCTAAGACAAAATGTTAACAGTAATATTTTTACCACTCTTGATAATTTCATTATTATTTACCTTTTATAAGGGTTTAAATAAGGGGGTATTCCTTGCTATATCTTTTGCGTTTTCTATACCCAGCTATATGCCGGTTTTTTTTATCGCCGGCCTTCCTATTATCAGTTTTAACCGAGTTTTATCAATATTGCTTTTCCTTGCGGTTATTGCAATTCGTTGGAAAAAGAGCATCAGAGATATCAATAAATTCCCTCTTTTTTTTAGCTATAAATTAATCCTGGCGATTGTTGCAATTTCTGCATTTTTTTCATTTGGAGAAGCCTATTTCTCAATGAATGTGAATCTGGTGCTCTCTATGTTCTTTGATTATTTCATACCTAGCTTATTACTGTGGTGTTTTATTGAAACCGAAAAAGATTTACAAACACTTACTAAGTATATCAATTATTCAATGATTCTGGTAATAGCTTATGGTTTGATAACTTATTTTATTAGTTATAATCCAATAGTAGATTTTTTTAAGTACAACAATCCTTTTCCAAATTCAAAAATTGTTTTTGCAGATTTTTCCGACAAAATGCGAGGGAATGTAAAGGGACGACTTCAGGCCTACTACGCCAATGCTATTTTATACGGAGGGGTATTGGCATTGCACATGGTATTTTCATTTTTGTTCCTCGCTTCTGACTATACGAAAATATTCAGAAAAAATAAAACTGTTGTTCTGATCACCATGATGGGTTGTGTTCTGAGCTTGTTTCTGATCAATTCAAGATCTTCTTTGGTTTGTATGTTTGCTTCCCTCTTTGTGGTTGTTTTATTAGGCAAATTAAAACAATCCCTCCAGTTACTTCTCACCGGTTGCACCTTAATGATTGTGATATTTCTTTTCTTCGGGGATTTACTTGAGAATTATATGCCTACGATTAACAACATCTTCTCTCTTGGAAAAGAGGGCAATGTGTCTGGAAGTAGCTTTGAAATGCGATACATGCAATTTTACAGTGCAATGGCTATTTTTCTCAAGAAACCACTGTTCGGCTGGGGATTTAATTATATACAATACTTACTTGAAGCCGGCAAGACTGGGGATTTACTTGGTGCAGAAAGTATATTATTTCAAGTAATGATCAGTGGTGGTATCACAGGGTTACTTGTTTATATTATTTGGTACTATAAAGTTTATTCCAGTCTGTTTACTTATTTCAGAAAGTACAAAAGTTATGCTGCTGTCATTGGGATTGCCCTTTTTACAGGTTATTTATCCTTTTGTATTTTAACAGGAGATCTGGGACTTATGAAATACATACTTATTTATCTCACCATTATTTACAAACTTAATGTTATACATCACAAAAATAAAAGACGCCCTCGTCCTGTGGTAAATGTAAATAGTGTACAATTAGCGGTGAACTAATATTAATTATCAATCAGAAAATCATATTTATGCAGCCTTGTGTATGTATCATAATTCTCAACTGGAATGGTTACGAAGTAACAAAAGAGTGCTTGCATTCGCTTTACAAAATCAATTACGCCAATTATAAAATCATACTGGTTGACAATGGTTCGGTGGATGGTTCGGTGGATAAATTAAGAGCAGATTTTTCAGATTTCCCTGTTGACTTCGTTGCTTTGGATAAAAATCATGGCTTTACAGGTGGAAATAATTTGGGAATAAAATACGCGGCGGAAAAATACACCCCGGATTACTTCTTACTTCTCAACAACGATACTACTGTGAACGAGTCCTTTTTGGAGATCATGGTTGGGACTTTTTCAACCAATTCCAAATGTTATGCAGTGGTACCTAAAATTTATTATTACGACCGCCCGGATATACTTTGGTACGCTGGGGGTGGTATTTCAAAAATAACAGGAATTGTTCAACATTATGGAATAAATAAAAAAGATTCTCCTGAATATAGTATTCCAAAGGAAGTTGACTTTATGAATGGATGCACGGCTTTGATCTCCAAAGAATCAGTAGCGGACCTGGGTATATTAGACGAAATATTTTTCGCCAATTCAGAAGATGCGGATTATAGCCTAAGAATTTTAAATTCAGACCATATCATTTTATATGCTCCGGAAGCGGTTATATATCATAAGGTTAGTCATTCATTTAAATCAAATAAAGGCAAGTGGTTTACTTTTTATATGGCTACAAGGAACATCATTTTTTTACAGAGAAAACATTTACCAGGTTTTCTGATGCCAGCCTTCTTCCTGATTTTTGGAATCCGATGGATGGGGTATCTCACCATAAAACTCTTTTTTCTGCGAGATTTTAAATCCATTAAGGGCATATACGTTGGATTAGTCGACGGGTTCCTTAACCGTAAACAAATTCGAAGCAGCTTATGAAGCTTACTAAAAATATTAAATTCTTATGCAACGAAGACTCGATTTTCTGGATTTCCTCCGGTTTGTAGCCGCATTTTCGGTTTTACTCCAGCATGGAGGCGAAAAATTGTTCCCATGGTTTAGAGATTTCAGCACCAATTATTTTCAGTTTGGTGTTTTCGGAGTTACCCTCTTTTTCCTGTGCAGCGGCTTTATTATTCCGGTTTCTCTGGAGAAAAATGGATCTCTTAAAAAATTCTGGATAAGCCGGATTTTCAGGCTTTTCCCCTTATACTATGCGAGTATTATCTCAACCTTGATCTTTATATACTTTGGTTTCATGGATGCGTCATTCCCGTCCATAAAAACCATCTTTTGGAATTCAACCATGCTGATGAGATTCGTGGGACAACCTTCCATTTTAGGTTCCTATTGGACCCTTTCGCTAGAAATGTTATTTTACTTTCTTGTCTCCCTTTTATTTCTCTTTAAAATTTTAAATAAAACGGTTGTTCTATCCATTACTGCCCTATGTCTATGTTTGATTTTTGGAGTATTTGCTACCACTATGTTTCATCTTTTCACTAAAGGTTGGGGCACTATGTTTTATCTTGCTACTATGTTTACGGGTACAGTTTTTTATAAAAACCATAAAAGTGAAGTTTCAAATAATACTCTCAGAGCAGTTCTCTTATTTGCCATATTTACTTTAATAACCAATACCTACTCTAATCTTTATGGAAGGCCTAATATTCCTGAGTTAGTAGGTTCTTTGAGTTTCATCCCTGTAACAAGTGCCTTGCTGGCGGGCTATGTTTTATTCTACCTATGTTTTAGCATTAGAAATATAAATTATCATCCGGTCTTTCTAAAAATGGGTGTGATTAGTTATTCCCTGTATCTCGTACAAGGAGCTATTTACACCACTGTCCCCGCAATCACTAATCAACCGGTTTTAAGTTTAATTATGTGGCTCGCCTTGATCATCGCAGTTTCCTTTATCACTTATAATTTCATTGAGAAGCCCTTTTTGAATTTAGGCAATTCTCTCAAAAACAATGTAAAAAGATATGAAGAGGTAAAAGTTACCTCGTGACACCTGATTTGAATTTCAGGATTTATTTAATTCTGGTTACCTCTCTGTTTACGAATCATTCGACAGTAATTAAAAACATATATGCGGATTGGAATTGATGCAAAATGGTATTTCAACGGACCACCAAGTGGGCGTATTGTTGTAAGAAACCTTATTGACCAGATTATACTCAGTAAGGCCAAAAACAATACTATTTATTTGTTTGTAGAGAAAAAGAATGCACCGGAAGCACTGGAATTATGGCAAGAAGAAAGCGTCAAGCTCATTTTTTTACCAAAAATACTCAATCTGATTTCAAATGTATTTTTGGTTTACCATTATGCTTCTATCCATAAACTGGATGCCGTTCTCTTTCAGAATTTTTCTACTTTTTTACCCAGTAGGTGGAAAAAAATCGTTTACATACACGATCTGCTATTTATGGACTTTCCTGAGTATTATACAAAAAAAGAATTTCTATATTTCAAACCTATGTTATGGCTGGCTAAAAAATCTGATGCCATTATTACAATTTCTCAGTCAGAAAAAAACCGCCTTCTAAAATACCATGTTGCCCAAAAATCTGACATTTTCGTAGTGCATCATGGTATCAATGAAAAGTTTGTTCCTGTTTCTGCTTATTCCGACAAGACGATAGAAGATATAAATTCAAAGTATAATTTACCTGCCAACTATTTATTATACGTAGGAAGAATTAACATTAGGAAAAACCTATTAAACTTAATAAAAGGTTTTTTGCTTGCCGGTAAGACTGATCAACATTTGATCATAGTAGGAAAAGTCGACCATAAAAACATAGATGTTACCATCTATGTAAATGAACATAAGCTCGAAGACCGTGTTCATTTCTTAGGCCACGTATCCGATGAAGATTTATATGTTATTTATGCACGGGCGTTCGCATTTTGTTTCCCTTCTTATGCAGAGGGTTTCGGCTTGCCTCCATTAGAGGCCATGAAATGTGGAATTCCTTCAATTGTATCGGACAGAACTTCTCTGCCGGAAGTTTGCGGAAAGGCTGGGATCTATATTAATCCTGATGATCCGAATGATATCGCCAACAAAATAACCAAACTTTTCGAAGAAGAAAGTTACTACGAAAAAATGAAATATGAAGCATTGTCTCAGAGTAGTAAGTTCTCTTGGCGGAAAGCGGCAAATGAGATAATGAATGTAATTACAAACTAAAATGATCGAGAAACTAATCAGGAAAATTAAAGGAAACCCAGATTATCGCTGGGAAAATTCTTATTCTCTTATTGATTTATTGATCATCACTGGGGAGAGAGCGATACAATTACTACGCGGCCTATTATTTACAAAGCTGTTTCTAAAGCATTCTAAAGGACTTTTATTTGTTGGTAAAGGCGTAAAAATCAGGCATTCAGGAAAAATTACAGTCGGCAGCAATTTTATAATAGGAGATTTCAGCGTCATGAATGGTCTTTCTAAAGATGGGATCATTATCGGTGATAACGTATCCATCGGGAACAATGCAACCTTGATTTGTACAGGAGTGATATCACATATAGGTGTGGGAATAAAAATAGGAAATGGGACTGGTATTAATTCATCTGCTTTTCTTGGTGGACAGGGTGGAATTAGTATCGGAGAAAACGTAATTATTGGTCCTGGTGTGAAAATTTTTTCCGAAAATCACATTTTTTCTGACCCTGCAGTCCCCATCAAAGATCAGGGCGTATCCCGGCTAGGAGTTGTGATAAAAGATAATTGCTGGATAGGCTCAAACGTAACCATATTGGATGGGGTAATCATTGAAACTGGATGTATCATTGCAGCGGGTTCGGTTGTTACAAAGTCAATCCCTGCCATGTCAATCGCAGGAGGCATACCAGCTAAAATAATAAAAACCAGGGTTCTATGAAATTACTATCCTGGTTTCTCTGAATCATGCTAAGTACATTTAGCATGTAGTTTTAAAAAATTGATGCCATAATATTTTAAAAATAGTAATTGTTATACTATGAAAAAAAACATCATTTCCAAAATACATAGGATCTCTGTATTTTCAATTTGGCTTTGCCTACCAACGATTTGCAATGCTGTAAATCTGATAAATAGCGGACACCCCGTAAATATTTTTTCATATGATAAAAACAAAATCCACAATGTATTAATCTTAGGAAATAGTATTACACAACATGGCCCTAAGCCATCCATTGGCTGGCAAGGAAACTGGGGAATGGCAGCAAGTGCACAGAATAAGGATTTTGTACATCTCCTGGAAACCAGATTTCATGGGTATAGTTCAGATATTAAGGTTAACTATGGAAGTATTGCAAATACATTTGAAAGAAAGTTTTGGCAAATGGATACATCTGACTTCAGTAAATACAAATCAAGTAAACCAGACCTGATTATTTTAAAAATCGGAGAAAACATTAAGGACTCCCTGGCTCAGAATAGATCTTTGAATATTTACCTTGAAAAACTCGTGGGTTATCTTAAAACAACCCCCAATGCCTATGTTTGCCTGGTAGGAAGTTTTTGGCCTAATAAAAACATAGATACTATTATGCAAAAAGTATGTCAAAAAAATAACTGGTTGTATGTGAGTTTAAGAGGCTTATATGACAATCCGGTCGTTAATACTGCAATGAATAACTTTGCTGATAAAGGAGTTGGTATGCATCCGTCTGATACAGGGATGAAGAATATAGCGGATAGAATATGGGATAAGGTAGGATACCTTTTTAATGGTCTCTAGGCTATACTATTAGCTTATACAAAATAATTTCCCAATGAAGGAATTTAAAAACATATTCATAATTTTTTCCTTTTTACTTGTGTTTATTTCGACCGTAGAAGGACAAAAGAAAAACCAGTCTTTTAAATTAGGTGCCTTCTATTTTGATGGCTGGACAGGGCTAACCACACATTTAACTCCTAAATTGCAAAATGATTTTCCTGACCGAAAACCCATTTGGGGATGGAAAACAAGCACTTCGCAAATCATGCAAAAACAGATTGATGTAGCTGCAAGTGCGGGTATTTCCTTTTTTGATTTTTGTTGGTACTATCAGAAAGGCGGTAACTATGAGAACCCGGCACCACTGAATAATGCCTTGAATTTATATCTTAAAGCTCCCAATAAAAAGAAACTTAATTTTACAATAATGGTGGCAAATCATCCAGGTTTCATATTCAAAGCTGATGAATGGGAACAATTATCAAGATACTGGTGCTCATTATTTAAAGATCCCTCCTATCTCTTGGTTGACGACAAGCCCATAATTACATTTTTCAGTATGCAATCTTTAATTGAAACCTTTGGAACCCCTGAAAAAGTAAACGAGGCTTTTAAAGTATTTAAAAATATAGCAGTGAAAGAAGGTCTAAACGGAGTCGTTATTGCCGGTGCTGTAAATTCATCTCTCCCTATAATTAAACAGGCAGAGCGCTGTGGTTTCGATGTTCTAACGGGGTATAATTATCATGGTTCTGGTCTTAACAGCATAAAAAACGAAATAGTATCAATAGATAGTATGCGGATAAGGGAACAGATCATTTGGAACAATATTACCCAAACGAGTACCCTGCCGCTTATTCCTGTTATTACTCTAAACTGGGATCATCGACCCTGGGATAAAAGTGATACCACTTATTCTCCAAGATTTATCGGATATTCTGGCATCTCTATTAAAAATGCAGTAGCGGCTTGTAAAAAATGGTCAAAAAACAATCCATCTAAAATTGTTAACGAAAACATAGCTATACTATACGCATGGAACGAATATGGTGAAGGAGCTTGGCTCACCCCTTCTAGAAAATTAAAGAATAGTTTATTACAAGGTGTTAAAGCCGGCCTTAAAGAAAATTAAATAAATGAAAATCGCAATCATCGGTACACGTGGAATCCCAAACCACTACGGAGGCTTTGAGCAATTTGCTGAGTATCTGGCAAAGGGTCTTGTTGAGCGTGGACATGCCATTACTGTATACAACTCCCATCTTCACCCCTATCAGCAGTCGGAATGGAATGGCGTCAAACTCGTACATTGCCAGGATCCGGAAGACAAATGGGGTACGGTTGGACAATTTGTCTATGATTTAAACTGCATTCTGGATACACGTAAGAAATCATTTGATATCATTTTACAACTGGGTTATACCAGTAGCACGGTTTGGGGCTGGCTTTTACCACGTAAAAACTGTGTCATCACAACCAACATGGATGGCCTGGAGTGGTCCAGGTCCAAATACGCTAAACCGGTGCAGTGGTTTTTGAAACAGGCGGAATATCTTGCAACCGTATTCAGTGACCATTGGATTTCTGACTCATTGGGGATACAGGATTATTTAACTAAAAAATACAACATTCTCTCTACGTATATCCCATATGGTGCATTCCCCTTTAATACCCCAGACGCGGGAGACTTAGCACCCTACAAGGTCCAGGAGTACAATTACAATATGTTAGTGGCTCGTTTCGAACCAGAAAATAACATTGATACAATTTTGGAAGGCGCAGCCGCTGCGAGTACTAAAACACCTTTTTTGGTGGTCGGTAAACATGCTACCAAGTATGGTGAATATCTAAAGGAAAAATTCAAGTCTCATCCACATATTCAATTTGTTGGTGGCGTGTATGATATCAATATTCTGAACAATCTTCGCTATTACTCTAACCTTTATTTTCACGGGCATTCCGTCGGAGGAACAAACCCTTCCTTACTCGAAGCGATGGCATCACATGCTTTAATTTGTGCAAATCAAAATCTTTTCAATAGCGCCATACTGGAAAAAGACGCTTTCTACTTTTCAGCTGCGAAAGAGGTAAGTGATTATATCGATAAAACGCGGAAAGAAGCTTACGCCAGTTTTGTTCAAAATAACCTTGAAAAGATTGAAAGGATCTATGAATGGAATAACATCATTGATCAATACGAAAATCATTTTGAAACCATATACTCAACGAAAAAATGAAATTTGAAACAACAACCTTACAGGATGTTATCCTGATCAGGCCAGCCATCTTTCACGATGACCGTGGCCATTTCTTCGAATCTTTCAATTTCACTACCTGGAAAAAACAGGGGCTTACAAATGAATTTGTACAGGATAACCAATCCTTCTCTCATAAAGGCGTCGTGAGAGGCCTTCATTTCCAAACCGGTGTACACGCGCAAGGGAAACTGGTCAGAGTCATCCAGGGCAGGGTGATTGATATTGCGCTGGATATCCGTCCGGACTCGCCTACTTTCGGACAATACGAACTTTTCGATCTGGATGCTAAAAATGGTCACATGGTTTATATTCCGGAAGGTTTCGCCCATGGCTTTGTGGCTGTTGAAGACAGCATTTTTCACTATAAATGTACCGGAAATTATTGCAAGGAAGCCGAAGCGGGCATTCACTGGAATGATCCGTCTCTTCAAATTCCGTGGGGTATAGACAACCCTATCGTTTCTCCAAAAGATCAGATCTTGCCGACCTTTCAGGAGTACATCGAAAAAAATCTTGAAAACGTAAGGGTTTAACAATGCCCCATCCCCAATACAACGATCTCGTTTTATTACAAAATAAAGAATCATGAAAAAAATACTAGTAACAGGCGGAGCCGGATTTATCGGCTCTCATGTCGTACGTCGTTTCACAACACAATATCCGGAATATCAGATTTACAACCTGGATGCACTTACTTACGCGGGAAACCTTGAAAATTTAAGTGATGTAGAGCAGCTGAATAACTATCATTTCGTAAAAGGAGATATCACAGACGCCGTTTTCATTGATCAGTTGTTTCAGGAAAACGATTTTTACGGCGTCATTCACCTCGCGGCCGAATCGCATGTAGACCGTTCCATTTCGGATCCTTTATCCTTTGTCATGACCAATGTCGTTGGAACGGCCAATTTATTAAATGCAGCGCGCAAAGCATGGAAAGATGACCTTGGCAAGTCTGATGCGCCGAGATTGTTCTACCATGTATCGACAGACGAAGTTTACGGGGAATTACACGATCCAAACGATTTTTTCCTCGAAACGACTAAATACGATCCCCGTTCGCCTTACTCGGCGTCAAAGGCTTCTTCGGATCATTTCGTTAGAGCATATCACGCAACGTACAAATTGCCGGTGGTTATTTCAAACTGTTCCAACAACTACGGCCCGAATCATTTTCCAGAAAAACTGATCCCGTTAATGATCCACAATATCATCCAGAACAAACCTTTACCCGTATACGGAAAAGGAGAAAACGTCCGTGACTGGCTGTTTGTGGAAGACCATGCACGCGCCATTGATGTTATTTTCCACAAAGGTGTTGTCGGAGAAACGTATAATATTGGCGGCCACAATGAATGGAAAAATCTGGACCTTGTTTTCCTACTTTGTAAAACCATGGATGAAAAGCTGGGTCGGGAAGCGGGCACTTCTGAAAAACTGATCACTTATGTTACGGACCGCGCGGGGCATGACCTGCGTTATGCCATCGATGCGACCAAATTAAAAAACGAACTCGGCTGGGAACCATCCCTTCAGTTTGCAGAAGGTTTGGAGCGCACGGTTGACTGGTATCTTGCAAACGAAGCTTGGCTGGAAAACGTAACTTCCGGCGCTTATCAGAAGTACTACGAGGGCATGTACGCTGCCAGATAACAATCTTTGCGTTTTTTAACCGGTCGGACGGCTAAAAAAGCCGTCCGACCGGTATCCACCAACAGCGCTGACAGTCGACCGCTGAAAGCCGAAAACCACCCATATGAAAGGAATAATTCTTGCCGGCGGATCCGGGACACGCCTTCATCCGCTCACGCTAGCAGTTAGTAAACAACTGATGCCGGTTTACGACAAACCGATGATTTATTACCCACTATCAATTTTGATGCTTTCCGGGATTAATGAAATACTCATTATTTCCACGCCGCATGATCTCCCTCATTTTGAGAAGCTTCTGGGAGACGGTAGTCGCATAGGATGCAAGTTTACCTATGCAGTCCAACCTAGTCCCGACGGGCTGGCACAGGCTTTTATCATTGGAGAGGAATTCATAGGAAAAGACAAAGTTGCTTTGGTGCTGGGCGACAACATTTTTTACGGCTCGGGTTTGTCAAAATTGTTACAGGCAAACAACGATCCTTCTGGTGGTGTGATTTATGCCTACCAGGTTCATGATCCGGAACGTTATGGTGTCGTTGAATTCGATCCTGATTTTAAGGCGTTGTCGATCGAAGAAAAACCACTC
The DNA here is from genome assembly GCF_030929615.1 of Dyadobacter sp. LHD-138. Classification (GTDB taxonomy): domain Bacteria; phylum Bacteroidota; class Bacteroidia; order Cytophagales; family Spirosomataceae; genus Dyadobacter. The sequence continues at coordinate 22,364 of NZ_JAVFVU010000039.1, forward strand.
AAACCGAAGTCAAACTATGCCGTTCCAGGTTTATATTTCTACGATAATGATGTGGTCGATATCGCAAAAAACATAGAACCCTCACCAAGGGGTGAACTGGAAATTACCGATATCAACAGAAAATATCTTGAACTCGGCAAGCTGAAAGTAGGTGTTTTGGATAGAGGCACGGCCTGGCTTGATACCGGTACTTTCGAATCGCTGATGCAGGCAGGGCAATTTGTTCAGGTTATCGAGGAGCGTCAGGGCTTGAAAATCGGGTGCATCGAAGAGGTTGCATTCCGGATGGGATTCATTAAGGCAAAAGAACTGGAAGAAATAGCGAAACCTTTAATTAAGAGTGGCTATGGCAAATATTTGCTTGGATTGATCTGATTTCGTACTGATTCGAATCATTAACATACCTGGTGCTTAAAACTAAATTTGATGTTCGGCAAATTAAAATAAAACCGAACATCAAATTTAGTTTTCATAAGATATTAATACTACAAAAATCACACTAAAAACATGGTACACAATCAAGAACTATTGGTTTTTTTTCTATATTAAAAAATATAATTAATTGATTACCTGTAATATATGCATCAAGAATTTATTTTAATTGTAATTTATCAAAGAATTTTCGTAAAATTGCTACATCTATTTCTCTACAATAGGTCTAATATAAATTCTACATCTTGAATTTATTTGTATTAGATTTGTAGTCGAATAGTTTTAGATATTGCCTTGGAATACTCATATTGAATATTATTCTGATTAACGCCCTTTCGCTCGTCAGAATTTAATATAGGAAAACTTACTCAACGTTATTTTTAAAATTATGAAAAACCGTTATCCAGGGCTCCTCCCCAAGGCCCATTTATGGACAGATCTCGTCCTGCTGAACGGGGCCTTTCTTTTGGCTTACTTTGTAAGGTTTGGAGATTTGGCCAATCTGTTCCAAAATCAATACGTAAATCTTCTTTTGGTAGCGAATCTGCTGTGGATTTTCACCATCTATGTTCTAAAAACTTATCTTTTCACACGGCTATCCTACAATTTTAATACCCAGATTGGGAATCTTTTTAAGGCTGTCCTGATTCATGCAGCCACGATTATGGCTTTTCTCTACCTTTTCAAAGAGGGTGAGGCCTATTCCCGGCAGCAATTTTTAATGACCTACGGTGCATTCATGTTCATGGCAATAAGTGTTCGGGCTGCCACCGTTTTATCGCTTAAACTTTACCGCCAGGCTGGTTACAATTACAGCCGTTATGCCATTGTAGGTAAGGGAGATCTTGCTTCGCTTATACGTGGTTTCTACAATGACCGTAAAGAATTAGGGTATCGCTTCTGTGGTATGTTTGAGTTCAATAACCACAGCGACGAACTCAATAGCCTTGAAGCTTTGATGGGTAACCAGAAACTTGATTATGTTTATTGCTGCCTGTCCGAGATGAGTGATGAGCAGGTAAAAGGTGTGATTAAACTGGGTGAACGCCAAAAAACACAGATCCGTTTGGTTCCTGACTTCCGTGGTTTTATGACGAATATGGCTACGATCGAATATCACGACATGTACCCGATCATACAGGTTAACACCAAGCCGTTTTCAAGTGTGAATGAACAGACGTTAAAAAGATCTTTTGATCTGATATTTTCAAGCGTTGTCATGCTGTTGGGCGCTCCGATATTTCTGTCTGTGATGGCTGCAGTAAAACTTACATCCAAAGGCCCTGTCTTTTATCGTCAGAAACGCTGCGGACAATGGGGCGAGATGTTTGAAATTTACAAGTTCCGCAGTATGTGTGTAGACGCGGATAAAATGGGCCAGCATTCGACCGGCGACAGCGATCCCCGCATAACGCCTATTGGCAGGCTCATGCGTAAAACGAGACTCGACGAATTACCGCAATTCTTTAATGTCCTGAAAGGCGACATGTCGGTAGTGGGTCCACGCCCATTGTACAAGTATGACGTGGATATGTTAATGGAAGCTGAACCGCATGATTTCCAGAGATTATTGACCGTAAAACCGGGTATAACCTCCATCGGGCAAATCAATGTAGGCTATGCGGATACGGTGGCAAAAAATGTCGAGCGTTTAAAATACGATCTCCAATACCTTAAGTCATACAGTGTGCTGGAAGATATCAACCTAATTGTCAAAACCATGCAGGTAATGGTATTGGGAAGAGGACAGTAACAAGTGTTAAAACAAGTAAAACTAAAAACCACCCCTAGTAAGTGTTGAAATGCTTGTATTTATGAAAATAAATAATTTAAACTATTAATTCCACAAATCAAATTTACTCACGATGAAAAAACGTACGCTTAAATTAGCAGTGCTGAGTCTGATGATGACTGCGATGCTCTTCAACTGTAAGGACAAAGACAAGGATCCGGATGCTCCTGATAGCGGCATCATTAAAGACCTTGATAAAGTTAACATCGCACCTATCACCGTTGATGCACCTGCGGCTGTCAAAGCAACAGAAGCAAAAGTAGAAGCATCTGCAAAGGCTACCGAAGTTAATGGTGCATTGGATGGCATCGCAGCATCCGGTACCGTACCAGCCAGTGTTTCTTCTGCCGCGGCTGATGTTTCGGGAGCGATCTCTGCTTCGGAAGTTAGCACGTTAAACTCCGTTTCTTCTGAAACCGTTGCAGCGGTTGCAGCCGGTGGAGCATTATCTCCAGAGCTAAAAACCCTTGTGGATAAAGCAATGGCCAATCCAGCACTGGCGGCATACCTGCCTAAATTTACACTCCCTGTCGTGGAAGGTGTAACTTTGAAAGGTACACGTGAAGCGGGCGCGGAAGGTGTTGAAAAAGTAGAAGGCATACAGGCTACTGATGCATGTATCGATGCAGCCAACGCTGCCTTTGATGTAGTAAAAACGAGACTAGATGCTTCTAAAGCCACAGAAGCAGCCAAAGTAGATGCTGCTTATCTTACATGGATTGCACCTATCGCACCTGCGCAAACAGCATGTACGGATGGACTTACACCGAAGTATGCCGCTTTCAGAACTGCTGCTCAGCAAACTGCTGCTGCTGCAATCGCTGATCTGGATGCAGCGCAGGGCGTTTTGGGTAATTTGTATCCTGTCTTGAAAGCATTGGTTAACATCCAGCTTCTTGGTGTCCTTAGCTCAATCAATACATTGGAAGCTGCGGACAAACAAGCTTGTATCGCAAAAGCTACTGCCGCCAAGTCATTGGCAGATGCTGCAAAAACAGCCAATCTCGCAAAAGTTAACGCAGCCTACACAACTGCTCTTGCTGAAGCTACCAAACTTAAGACTGCGGCTCTGGCAAGTTGTCATAACCAAGGTGGCGGTAACTAAGAGAATTTTATGAACCCACAACTAACTGGCGTCTTTCGTAAATTAGCTAGGGGGATTCACATTTTATCTACCAGAAAGGGCATGATAACCTTGCCCTTTCTGGTTATTTTATGTGTAAGTGTTCCCGGATATTCTCAAATGAATATTTCTGGTAAACCCGGCCTTATGTATGTACCCACAGCAACCGAAACCAAGGACGGAACCTTTCAATTTGGCATTAATTACAATCCCATTGATTACGGGTTTCGGTTCAACAAAAAAAATTCCGAAAATATTTACTTCATTAACGCGACCATTGTACCGCGCCTGGAAGTAAATGTCAATTTACTCCGCATCAATAACGAAAAGATAAATGGGCAAAAGGGAATCGGTGACCGGCAGATTGACCTGAAATATCTTATTTTAAAAGAGAAAAAATATCAGCCTTCGCTGGCCCTTATCATCTCTGCACCTTTTGGCATCGACAATTCACTAACTACAAATGCCCTCGTAGCGACCAAGTCCTTTAAATTATCCCCGAAATTCTTTGCCGAAGTAACGGCTGGTTTAGGAAGCCCCTATTATATTCAACGGGATGACTCTGAAAAAGACAATTACAATATTTTCCAGGACCTTAAATTTCGGAAAAAGAAAGAACTGGCCTATTACTATTTATCCGGCCCCATTGGCGGAATAAACTTTCGTTACGAAAAAAAAGCCGGCCTAATGGTTGAATGGGATTCACAACATCTTAACATTGGTGCGTACGGAACACTGTTCAAAAGATGGACAATCCAGGCAGGCATTATCAATTTCGACCAAATCACATTCGGGACGTCATATGCCCTCAATCTAAAAACGCTACCCAAGCGGTTAAAAAAAGCGAATGAAAATTAGTACACTGCTTTCAGGGATTCTCTTGTTCTTTGGGATTTCATCGGCATTTGCCCAGAGTGACTCTACGCTGGCAAGGCGAAAATCCCTTTGGTTGAATTACGAAAATACGACTTTGGATCCGCTGAATGGAAGGATCTATTACGAACAACGTCTGGACCGCAATCCGCTCTATGGCTTGCTGGAAATGCGTCAGTCGCTTGCAGACAATAATATCCATGAATACCTGCCCATGTTCCAGGGCATTATCATGGCCAACTATAAACTGGGATCAAAAATCACAGCAACCGTCCCGACTTTGGAAGAGCGGAAAAACCAGCGGATCAAATTTTTCCCGCATCCCAGCCGCTACAAATTTGATTTCTGGATACAACCTTTATTTTCGGCCATTTTTGGTTATCGTGAACAAACCTTACAAAGTAATACCAGTGTGCTTTTGCAAACACAATTTTACTTGTGGCAGGGCATGGTGTTAAATGCGGGGATCCTCTTCCCTATTACCAACGACATGAACAGCCATCCGAAAATCATCCGCCCGGCTCCTGTTTTCCTGAACCAGTTTTATGCATTCGGAAAAAACTTTATCAGTGCATCGGCGGGATATTTCTACAACGATCAGTATGGGGTGAACGTACAATACCGCCATACGGATATGACCAATCCCTGGTCTTTCGGAGCAGAAGCCGGTTTAACGGGTTATTACTATTATCCCAGAGGAGGAATTTATGCAGGGCCGCTGGATCAGTTATTTTTACAGGCCGATGTGGCTTATCGCGTTGCCCGGCCTGATATCACATTGAAATTATCGGGAGGACAATACCTCTGGAAAGACCGTGGCGTCCGGGTAGATTTTGTAAAGCAGTTTACCAATGTAGAAATAGGTCTTTATGCCATGAAGACAACCAATGGCGCAACAGCAGGGTTTAACTTTGCGATCCCTATTCCGCCAGGCAAAATTTTACAGGGACAAAACGCCCGTTTAAGAACAACAGACCAGTTTCGTTGGGAATACTCATACACACGCGGCTTCCAGATCGGCGAACGTTACCGGACCGGTTATCAGCTCGATCAAAAGCTCAGACAATACCATACGAATTACTTAAACGCACAAAGAGAAAATTGACCGGGAGGGAGCTGTTTCCGTCTTAAATTTTTCACTTTCAAATTATAATTCCGTTACTTTACCACGACAATAATTAGCACCTGCACATGAAAATAGTAGTACTTGGAGCTTCGGGACAGCTCGGCCATTGCCTCAAAAAAGTAGCAGAAGAAAGAAATATCACCGACGTATCATTCCCGTCGGAACAGGATGGAAACATTCTGGATGCCAATCTTCTGGATATTTTGTTCAGCAAGGAAAACCCGCAATTTGTAATTAACTGTGCAGCATATACCGCGGTGGATAAGGCAGAAGATGAAATTGATATTTGCCGTAAAGTAAACCGCGACGGGGCAGAAATCATTGCAAAGTCTTGTCTAAAACACAATGCGACCCTGATTCACGTATCAACGGATTTTGTTTTTAAAGGAAATATTCCTCAGCTGTTATCCGAAACTGATCCTGCCGAACCGGAAAATATATATGGTTTGACCAAATTGGAAGGTGAGCAAGCCATTTCCGACGTACTGGAAAAACATTTCACCTTAAGAACCAGCTGGCTTTATTCTGAATTTGGCAACAATTTTGTCAAAACCATGCTTCGTCTGGGCGGAGAAAGAGAGCAGCTTGGTGTGATCATGGATCAGGCCGGCTCCCCTACTTACGCCATTGACCTGGCAGGCGCTATTTTTGACATCATCGAATCAAACAGTGCTTCTTACGGCATCTATCATTACAGCAACGAAGGCGTAACCTCCTGGTTTGATTTTGCCAAAACAATTTTCGATCTCAGTGAAACTTCCGTGAAAGTCAATCCGGTAAAAACTTCCGAATATGTGACCAAAGCGGTGCGCCCTGCCTATTCTGTGATGGACAAATCGAAAATAAAGAGCACATTTGGCATTGAAATTCCCTATTGGAGAGAAAGTTTGAAGGTATGTCTGGCGCGGTTGAGCTAAAAGCGAAAATTCAGATTAAAGTCAAATATTTACCATACAAAAGGACGCCGGAAATGATTCCGGCGTCCTTTTGTATGGAATCGTAAAAATAGCAATCTTAAATTTTACACGTTGCTAACTAATTATACTTCATTTTCAATTCCCAGCCCGAACCACTTTCACGCCTTTGGGCGCATCAATCGTGGATTTTATTTTTCCATCCGCCGATTTCTCATGACGTATTTTCACCACGCCCATCGGGGTGGGAAAGCTGCCTTCAACCCATTTCAAGTCTCCGAGATTGGGTTGTACCTTAATTGATTTACAGCCCGGTTCCAGCACGCTCACACCCAGAACATGCTCAGAAAGCCAGGAAGTAGGCCCCGATGCCCAGCCGTGACAAAGGCTATGGCGTAGATTTTTGTAACAGTAAGCACCGAAATCCCCATGAATATCATCTTTCCCATCCGGGACAACTTCGGTAATGGGTGCCGCATTTTTTGTCCAGTCCAGATCAAAATCTTCCCAGAAAGTAGTTGCGCCCATGTCGAGCATGCCGCCCCAATAATTCCGGATACAATCGATCGCCCCCTGATAATCACCGGCCTTCGCACGCGCCTGAAGCATGTAGTACCCGTAAAAAGTAGACATTCTAGCGCAGCCATCCACGGCTAACACATCACTGTTTGCCTTTTGAGCAGGAACAAGACCAGACAATGCCAGCAAAGCGGCGGCCTGTTTGGATCCATTGGCATCTGGCACATAAAGTTTAAGATTGATGGCGGTGTCCTTGCATTTCTTCGCCTCAGCGGGCTCATCCAAAATCGTACAAAGCTCAGCACCCGCCTCAAGAGTCATCACCATCATGGCATGTAACCCCGCATGAATCGCCTTCGGATTTTCACTGGAAGGCCAGTCAAGAAACCGGGTTCCGTCGAGTGCTTCCTTGTTATCTTTGGTTTTGCTCATCAAAAGATCCAGCAGTTCCACCAGGTATTTCTGTTGTTTCCTTAAATAGGCAAGATCTCCCTGATACTTATAAAGATCTCTGTGGATCAGCACCCACCACATGGAATAGGCGCTGATACCGTTCATCCAGCCGGGAAGCGGCGTGATATCTCTGGCCTGATCAAGACTTTTCGCTACCACTTCATTTTGCCCGAATACTGAGTTGATCGTCATAATCTCCGGGTGCATATCCCCTACCCAGACAAGTCTGTCTCTTTTGATACCATCCCACAAAAACTGCTGCATATTTAAGTGAACCGTATAGGCTCCTGTATTCCATATCTGGTTCAGGCGATCATCACTGCTTTTAAAAGATCCAAGGTAAGGGATGTCCCGGTACTCAAAAATCGCCCGGGCCTCTTTCAGCTGAAGCTCACGGTCAGCGTCGACCAAATCGATACGGACAAAACGGAATCCGGTATTTCCCACCTGCATCACACCCAGCCAGGGAACCTCGATTACGAAATCGCGCATTGCGTGGTCATTTGTGGCTCCGCTTATCGTATCAACCTCCGACATGGTTTCACTTACCGATTCTCCAAAACGCAGCCTGACTTTAATAGGCCGGTGGTCCACAGGCTGGTCAGTCACCAACTGTAAGCCTCCCTGAATTTCCTTCCCAAAATCCAGAACCAGTCCTGGTTTTTCACCATCCTTGCTGATAAGCCTGCAAAAGTTTTTGTGCATAAGGTCAGCCTGCCCGGTTCCGGGACGTAAAAGATTCCCGGCATCAACAATACTTTTACCACTACGGTCCGACTGCCAGACAATCCTCGTGGCCGTCAGGTACTGCCGCACCCGTGAATCTTTTTCCGCTGGATAATCCGTGCCAAAAACCGGAGGCAAATTCTGGGCATTCAGCTGCTGGGTATGTAAACAGAAAAGACAAAAAGCATAGAAGGTAAACTTTTTCAAAATACAGAAGATTAAGGTGATTGACATTAATATTTAAGGAAAGTAAAGCATTATTTTACCACAATCCAGCCTGCTGTATCCTGCCTGTTAATCTTTGAAAATCACGCTGACCAATGAAAATCCGCTTAAAATCATTGACAGATATGATTTAAATAAAAAAACGCACTTTGACGGAGTATCATACATAGAAGTTGATAATCAAGAAGGGATGATATTATTGTAGAAAACACGGGTAAAAATTCTTATTCAACGGCTATTCACACGAATCGGCCACCGCGACGGGGTTTGATGGAACGGCCTGATATTTACTTGCTACAACAATACCATCCCTCCGGGATTTTTGTAGGCTGATGAAATTTTGCCCAACCGCAGACGGCAAAACTGTCTCACGATATAATTCGTTTAACGTATCTTGGATTATCTCAAATAAGTTTAAACAACTTCGTAATTTCCTTCCTCACAGCGAGGCCACTAACAACTCGATTTTTCGTATTTTATGGTAAAAAAAGAGTGTCCGGAAACATTTTAGTGCCGCAATAATTTTTTTTGTCTGTAAATGAAGTGTAACTTAGCCAATATGGTTAACAGACATTTCAAACATCCGTACAAAGTTTCCACCGACAGAACATCTGATTTTGTTGGAGAATACTTATTGCCATACGGTCAGCTAACCTTTCATAGCTTCTGCGTTAAGCTTTATTTTATCTCAAATTTCAAGGACTTCAATACTCTAGCCCCGGACCGCTACTAAAATCCAGGGTTCGGGGAAATGCTCTTTCCGGCAAGATTTCATTTTAACTCATTTTCTGGCATTGGCCGTCTTTGTGCAATTGCATCCAGTCGGGGCTGATACCTTATGGATTTTTTTGCCAAAACTTTCAAAATCTGGTTTCGCGGTTTCCTGGCTCAACGAGCCAGGAGGTAAGACGCGTATGTCAGAATTCTTAAATTTTAACTATCAAAAAATATAATTATGGACAGTTCAAAAACTCCGGTCCTTCTTGGAGAAGAAGACTTCCGCATGCTGAAACAATTTGCAGAGCAGTTTTCTTCCAGTGCAAAAAGTCATGAAATGACGTTATCCTATGAGCTCAACAGGGCCATTGTCGTTGAAGACGAAGTATTACCGCCATGTTGTATACGGCTCAACTCCTACGTAAAAGTCCGCGAGCTGCTCAGCAATAAGGAGATGGAGTTCAGTATCGTTTTACCCGCGGCTTCCAATATCAAAGAGAACAAAATATCCGTTCTAACGCCCATGGGGGCAGCATTGATAGGGTTATGCAAGGGAGAAAAAGTAGAATGGAAAATGCCCGGCGGCATGAAATCACTCGAAATATTGGATGTAATACAAAACCCCTCCTAAGCAGTGGTCATTTAGCATCAGGAAACGGCAGGCTTTCCTGATGCTTTTTGTTTTATACTTCAACAATTCCTCCTTCATCCACTTTATCTTGCATGGATTAAATTGTGTGGTATTCTGGGGCTTTTTTCAACAAAACCCGCGATTTGTAAATCTCCCAGAAAGCTTGCCGGACAAAAACCAAAAAATATTAGTATTGTAATATTCTAATATTAACAAAAAATTACGCTTCCGCCTCTTCACCTGGTTAAAGCAGCCATTTTATGCTGTACCCATCTTTCCGGGCTTCATTCATTGCTTGTCACCACTTCTGGAATTCCTCCAAAACGCATTTAGATTATTCTTTAAAAAGCCGAAACAAACCTTGCAAACCTAAGCAACCGCGCGTATAACTGGTATGGAAATTGATCCGTACAGTGTCAATCTGACAAATATGTCCGAGTTCAATTTATTTAACCCCGGATCTCAACGTTACGCAACATGAAAAAAGCACTTTATTTCCTATTATTCTCGGGCCTGTTCCATGCCGTGCAAGCCCAAAACAACGAGGAAAATCTAAAACCATTGACCAGTGATCAAAAATCGGTTGATTTTCTTCAATACCGTCCACGCTGGAACGTGAAAGTGGGTGCAGGTATCGGAACGACCTGGCGATATAAAAAGAATTTCCTGGATGCCTCTGCTATCTCACTTTCTGTGGAGCCTTCTTACCGGCTGACCAACTATGTGGCCGTGGGGCTTCGTGGAGAATACACTTTTATGAAATCCTATCTTTCCAACGCTGGCAGGATAAAAGCCGATCCCATCGGGTCGATAGCCGTTACGGGCGATGTTATAAAGCTTTGGAATAATAAATTCGCGCCATTCATCGGCTTGGGTGCCGGTGTATATTTTCTGGGCACCGGGGAATATCCGTCCAGCAATAGTCCTTCAAATGAAAATAGTACCAAAGTCAGAACAACTCTGGGTAACCGCTTCGGAATTTCACCAAGAATCGGTATGAACATCATGTCGTTTTCAGTGGCCCTGGAAATGCATTTAATTGATGAAAAAGATTTTAACAACCGGGATTATGCTACTTTAAAACTCGGTTATACGTTAAAATAGCCAGGGCTTTCTATTTGTTAATAAATCCTAATATATGCCGGTTCTCAGAAGTGAAACGTAAAATATGCTAAAACAATCCAAAAAGCGTTCTATTTTTGTCGCGGGCTGTTATACGTCCCGCGTTAATCCCTGAACTCTTAAAAAATGAATAAAAAAGACGGCTTGACTCCGCCAGAGGATCTTGATGGTTTGCCCCCATTCGTAAGTTCCTGGCCTCAGTTGTACGCACTTCTGATTGCGACGCTGGTTATTCTTATTGCCCTCTTTTATTTATTCATGACCCACTTCGAATGAGCTATCTTGACTGGATTGTACTTTCTCTTACCCTTACTTTCATTGTCGCTTACGGCATTTACAAAAGCCGTGAAAACAGCAACATTGATTCCTATCTGCTGGCCAACAAATCGATGCCCTGGTATCATGTAACGTTATCCCTGATGGCGACACAGGCCAGTGCCATCACGTTTCTGTCTGCTCCCGGGCAGGCCTATACCGACGGCATGCGTTTTGTGCAGTTTTATTTCGGACTTCCGCTGGCCATGGTCGTGCTTTGCATCACTTTTGTACCCAAATTCAACAAGCTTAAGATTTTTACGGCTTACGAGTTTCTCGAAGGTCGCTTCGACCTGCGCACCCGCACGCTGACTTCATTTCTTTTTCTTTTGCAGCGGGGGCTTTCGACAGGACTTTCTATTTATGCGCCATCACTGATTCTCTCCTCGATTCTCGGCTGGGACATCACCTGGACCAATATTATTTCGGGGGGGATCGTCATGCTTTATACCGTGTCGGGCGGGGCCAAGGCGGTTTCCCATACCCATCTTCAGCAAATGGGTATCGTCACCGTGGGTATGGTCCTTGCCGGATTTATGGTCGTCAAGCTTTTACCTGAAAATGTGTCTTTCACCGATGCCCTTCATGTGGCAGGAAAAATGGGGAAAACCAACCTGATTGATTTCTCTTTTGACCTGAACAACCGTTACAATGTATGGTCCGGGCTTATTGGCGGCTTTTTTCTTCAACTCTCCTATTTTGGCACCGACCAGTCGCAGGTTGGCCGATATCTTACGGGAAGTTCTCAGGGCCAAAGCCGTTTGGGGCTCGCCATGAATGGCCTTTTAAAGATCCCGATGCAGTTCTTAATTCTGCTCGTTGGCGTGCTGGTTTTTGCATTTTACCAATTTACCAATCCGCCGCTTTTTTTCAACCAGGTGGAAGTAAACAAGATCAAAAAAACACAGTATGCCGGTGCATTTGAGAAGCTTGAAACCGAGCACGCCTTAATCCAACAAGGCAAACATACGCATGTGATGGCCTTAACCGACGCCCTTAATAACGGCGATCAGCCTGCTATTGATAAGTCCCGGATTATTCTGGGCGGCATTGAAAATGATGTTAAAGAAGTAAGAGGAAAAGCGCAGGCACTCTTGTCAAAAGCGAATGGCGACGAAGTCAATGATGTCAATTATATCTTCCTCCGTTTTGTCATCGATTACCTGCCCGTGGGCATGCTTGGACTATTGATTGCAGTGATATTGCTGGCCTCTATGGGATCCGTCGCAGCAGCCTATAACTCACTGGCATCCTGCACCGTAGTTGATATTTACAAGCGCATGTATCATAAAGACGACCAGGACAGAAACTATGTCCGGGCTTCCCGGTTGGCCACTTTTTTCTGGGGTATTTTCTGCATTTTCGTTGCGCAGTATGCAAGCCGTTTAGGCAGTATGATTGAGGCAGTTAACGTACTGGGCTCCCTGTTTTACGGTGTTATTCTGGGTATTTTTCTCGTTGCATTTTATTTCAAAAACATTGGCGGCAGAGCCGTTTTTTGGGCGGCCGTGCTCGGAGAGATTTTCGTTGTGCTGAGTTACTGGAAAGACCTGACAGCCTTTTTATGGCTTAACCTGATTGGCTGCGTACTGGTTATTGCCTTTGCATGGATACTGGAAAAAATATGGCCCGAGAAAACGATTGTAGCCAAAGAACAAGCCGTCTCGTGATCAAAACAGGCTTCCAATTTCACTAAATTTTGCACTATGTCAATATTAACTCTCATTAATCAAATAACTGTTTGATTTTTTCAAACAAACGTTTGATTTATTTTCTTTAACACCTATCTTTGTCCTGTTATCAGTGCGCCCGGCCTTACTATGATGGCGTCCGATTACCTAGCCAATGGAATATAACAGCAAACAATTGCAAATTATCGGAGTAGCTGAAAAGCTATTTGCGGAAAAAGGTTTCTCCGGAACTTCTGTCCGGGACATCTCCCAGGAAGCCGATATCAATGTCTCTATGATATCGTATTATTTCGGTTCCAAAGAGAAGCTGATCGAAGCACTTTTCGAAGTCAGGTCTAAGGATTTCCTGGCGCGTCTTGAAAGTCTGCTGCTCAATGCCGACTTATCTCCCTTTCAGAAAGTAAACCTGATGATCGATGGTGTTGTTGAGCGGTTAATTGAAAAACAGTGTTTTCATAACATTGTGGTGAGAGAACAACTCGCGGGCAACCGCACCCCCATCATTTCCGACCTGCTCCGGACTATGAAGGCAAAAAACCTCAGAGCCATGGAAAACATCATCGAAGAAGGCCAGCAATTGGGGGTTTTCCAAAAAGAAATCGACGTGTACATGCTTTCCACAACGCTTTTTGGAACCATCAACCAGACCCTTAGCACACAACCTTTTTACCGTTCGCTATACGGTCTGGAAGAAGCAACGCAGCAGGATGTCGACCTGCACCTGAAACAAAAACTGAGTACGCACTTGAAAAAAACCTTTCGGGTGATACTTGATCAGGAATTAAATCAGGCGATTGGCAGTTAATGCTGCAAGCACCTCCTCCTGAAATTCATCAACACTTTTTTTCATTATCAAATTAACATTTCCCTTTTCATGAATTTTCATTTTAAAGCTAAAACGATCAGGCTTTTAGCAATGGGTATTTCACTTCTGCTGCTGGCTCCGGCGCTGGTTTTTGCTCAAACAAGCGTAGCCAACCAGCAAAACAGCGCAGAACAAAATACGCTTGCCAGTGGTACTTTGGAAGATATTCTTCAGTATGCCATGAAAAATCAGCCTCTAATTCAGCAGTCGATCATTGATGAGCGTGTGGCTGAAAACACGGTTAAAAGTAAACTTGCAGACTGGTATCCGCAGATTAACTTCAATTACAACCTTCAGCATAACTTTATTATACAGACGAGTGTCATTGGAGGAAACCCGGTAAAACTTGGGGTAAGTAATCTTTCCGCCGGCCAGTTTACGGTCTCACAGGCGATTTTCAACAGAGATGTTTTACTTGCCAAAAGAACAAAAGGTGACGTATTGCTTCAGGCAAACCAAAACACATCTTTCAACAAGACAGACCTTGCCGTGAATGTATCCAAAGCGTTTTACGATGTTTTGGCAACGACACAGCAGATCCGGGTTTCGGCAGAAGATATTGTACGTCTGGAAAGAAGCTTAAAAGATGCTCAGAATCAGTACAAATCAGGTGTTGCGGACAAAATCGACTACAAGCGTGCAACGATTTCGCTCAACAATACCAAAGCCTCCAAGAAAAGCAATGAAGAAATTCTGAAAGGCAAAATTGAATTCCTGAAATCGCTGATGGGCTATCCTTTAGGCAACGAGCTAAAGATCAGCTACGACAGCCTTCAGATGGAAAGAGAAATTATGCTTGACACCCTTCAGGCACCAGAAGTTACATCCAGAATCGAATTTCAACAGTTAACGACACAGAAAAGACTGCTGGAATCGAATCTTAAATACAACAAAATGAGCTTCCTACCGACAGTCGCTGCCAACGGAGCTTACAATTTAAACTATCAGAACAAACGATTCGGTGATCTTTACGGAAATAATTTCCCTAACTCGTTCGCAGCGGTAACACTTACTTTACCACTTTATCAGGGTGGAAAACGCAAAGCCAATATCAATTCGGCGGAATGGCAGGTGAAAAGAGTGGACCTGGATATCACCAACCTGAAACTGAATGTGAATTCAGAATATACCAACGCACTGAGCTATTACAAAGGAAGCCTTGCAAACCTGCTGTCCCAGAAAGAAAACGTGGATCTGGCAAAAGAAGTTTACGATGTAATCCAGTTGCAATATAAGTCAGGGATTAAAACGTATCTGGAAGTAATTACATCTGAAACAGACCTTCGTCTTGCCAGAATTAATTATTACAATGCACTCTATCAGGTACTGGCGAACAAAATCGACGTACAGAAAGCCCTTGGTCAACTTAACTATTAATTATTGAAATCCCCTTTGATACCATGTCTTTAAATACCATGAAATACTATACAGCAGCTTTATCGGTTTTCGTACTGGTTTCCTGCGGAAAAAAGGACGCTCAGCAGGCAGCTATGCAGGCGCCTCCGGCGGTGAATGTAACTTTGCAGGAAGTAACGACCATGGATGCAGTCTACCACGATCAGTATCCGGCTTCGGTTACGGCACTTAATCAGGTGGAACTTCGTCCGCAGGTAACTGGGTTTATCACAGGCGTACATTTCAGCGACGGCGCGCGTGTTAGAAAAGGACAATTGCTTTATTCTATCGATGCCCAACTTTACTCTGCCAATTACGAGCAGGCGGTTGCGAACCTGAATGTGCAAAAAGCCAATGTGGTAAAAGCACAAAAAGATGCTGACCGCTACCATGAGCTTGATAAAAATGACGCCGTTGCAAAGCAACTGGTCGACAACGCCGATGCAGCGCTTGAAGTAGCTAAAAAGCAAGCTGACGCGGCACAGGCAAGCATTACAGCCGTTTCTACCAACGTACGTTATACCAAAGTGGTCGCACCATTTGATGGTGTGATCGGTATTTCACTTGTCAAAGTGGGCGCCGCAGTATCAGCCGGACAAACGATTTTGAACACGGTTTCAACAGACGGACAACTTGCAGTTGACTTCAATGTAGACCAAAAGGAGATTTTCCGTTTTACCAATCTTTTGAAAAACAGCAATGGTAAAGACTCTACTTTCACCCTGGCATTTGGAACAGATATCTATCCCTACCCGGGTAAAATTCAGCTGATCGACCGTGCCGTAGATCCACTGACCGGAACCATTAAAACACGTCTTGTTTTCCCGAATAACAGCAATCTGCTTCGTGCAGGCATGACAGGAACTGTGCGCGTTCTTAACAATGGATCGGCCAAAGCGGTTATGATTCCTTACAAAGCGGTTACTGAGCAGTTGGGTGAATTCTTTGTATATGTTGCCGGAGACAGCAGCAAAGTTAGCCAGAGAAGACTCGTTTTGGGGCAGCCAATCGGCAGCAATATCATTGTGAAAGAAGGATTGAAAGAGGGTGAAAAGATTGCAGTGGAAGGTGTTCAGAATTTACGTGAAGGAGCAACAATCAAAACAGAAACCGCACCAGCTCCTGCTGCTGGCGCACCATCAGTAAGATAAGTTTAAACGGAATTTTTGCCTTTTAAGGCATTAGACTCCTTCTGATTCCCTTAAATACTAAAAAAATGATTGCAGATATTTTTATAAAAAGGCCCGTTACGGCAATCGTTACATCGATTGTAATCGTGCTCGTCGGGCTTATTGCACTAACAACACTGCCCGTAGCGCAGTATCCGGACGTAACCCCTCCGACCGTTACCGTATCCGGGATCTTTACCGGCGCGGATGCCCAGACGGTGGAGCAGACAACGACCACCGCCATTGAAACCCAGATTAACGGTACGCCTGGCATGAGTTATATGTCGTCCAACAGTACCAGTAGCGGCCAAAGCAGTATCAACGTCGTTTTTGACATCGGTACAGATGTTAACATCGCGGCGCTTGACGTTCAAAACCGTGTGAGTGTGGCTGAGCCATCACTTCCGGATGCTGTAAAAAGACTTGGTTTAACGGTTCGTAAAAGACAGCCAAGTATCATGATCGCTCTGGCGCTATATTCGCCAAAGGGAACGCACGATGCTCAGTTCATTGGTAACTATGCCAACATTTACGTGAAAGACGCCTTGCAGCGTGTGAAAGGTGTGGGGGATATTGTTTCGCGTGCGGATGATTTCGGTATGCGTATCTGGTTGAATCCGGAAAAACTCGCGAGTTTACAAATGACGCCAAGCGATATTTCAGCGGCACTTGCCGAGCAAAACTTACAGATTGCAGCAGGTACTGTCGGCGGAAACCCGCAGCCAAACAAGCAGGCATTTGAATACAGTGTGCTTACAAACAGTCGTCTGAATACGCGGGAACAGTTTGAAAATATTATCGTCCGCTCTTCACCGGCAGAAGGAAGCCTTGTATACCTGAAAGATGTAGCCCGTGTTGAACTGGGTAAGTTTGACTACGGAAGCAACGCCTTCGTTGATGGGAAACCGGCTGCATTCGTTTTGATCTATCAGGCACCGGGCGCCAATGCGCTTGATACCTATGATGGTGTTATGAAGGCCCTGACAGAGCTTAAGAAGACTTTCCCGAAAGACATTGACTACGTGATACCCGTTGAAACGGCGTCTGTTGTACGCGTGTCTATTGAAGAAGTACTTCATACATTCGCAGAAGCCATGATTCTGGTGGTTCTTGTGGTATTCCTGTTCCTTCAGAACTGGCGTGCAACACTGATCCCGATTCTTGCGATCCCTGTTTCTTTGATCGGTACATTCATATTCTTTATACCGTTTGGATTTACGATCAATACGCTGACGCTATTCGCATTCGTACTGGCCATTGGTATTGTAGTGGATGATGCGATTGTGGTGGTCGAGGCGGTCCAGCATAACATTGACCATGGCCGGCTTTCGCCAAAAGCTGCCACTGAAAAGGCGATGAAAGAAATATCCGGCCCGGTAATCGCGATCGCCCTGATCCTTGCGGCCGTATTCGTTCCGGTAAGTTTTGTACCCGGTATTGTAGGAAGGCTTTATCAGCAATTCGCCATTACCATTGCCGTTTCTGTTCTTCTTTCCGCTTTTGTTGCACTTTCACTAACACCTGCACTTTGTGCAATGATGTTGAAACCGACCAAAGGCGCCAACGAGAAAAAGAATTTACTTGAAAAATTCTTCGACAAGTTTAACGCATGGTTTGACAGGGTTTCGCATTCTTATACCAGAGGTGTTTCGAAATGGATCAAGGGCACACCTTATGTGATCATCATGATGATCTGTCTGTTTGTCGGTCTGGGTTATCTTTTCAAAAGCAAACCAACCGGATTTATCCCGCTGGAAGATGAAGGCCGTCTTTTTGTTACCTATGAAATGCAGGAAGCTGCTTCAACAACGCGTAACATTGAGATGATCAAGGAAATCATGAAGCGTGTTTCCGCTATCCCCGAAATCAAAACGGTGGGTGGTCTTGCCGGACTTAACGTAATCAGTTTTTCCAACAAGGCCAACGTAGGTACCATGTTTGTAACCTTACATCCCTGGGCTGACCGGGTAGGTGCAGAACACCACGTACAAGCTGTAATCAAAGAAATCCAGAAACGTACTGCTGATATCAAAGAGGCCCGCGTTCTGGCCATTGCCCCTCCTGCGATTCCTGGTCTGGGTCAGACATCCGGTTTTACCTTTGAATTGCAACAGACAACCAGTACGGATGACATTAAGAAATTTGAAGCTGTCACCCAGAAGTTTTTATCAGAGGTAAACAAACGTCCTGAAATCGGATTTGCCTATACTTTCTTTAACGCCAAAACACCTTCTTACCAGATTGATGTGGACCGCGATAAAACCAAAAAATTAGGGGTTCAGGTTAACGATGTCTTCAACACCCTGTCAACTTTACTGGGTAGTACATACGTGAACGACTTTAACCTTTACGGACGTAACTTCCGGGTTATGGTGCAGGCCGACAGCAGTTTCCGGTCAAACATTGAGCAGATCAACAAGTTTTATGTTCGCAACAAAGCAGGCAGTATGATCCCGCTTTCGGCAATCGTGAGCACAAAGGTCGTGGAAAACCCTGCGTTGATTTCTCACTATAACATTTATCGTGCGGTAGAGATCAACGGTACACCAAAACCAGGATTCAGTAGTGGCCAGGCCATTAATGCGCTGAAAGAAGTGGCTGCCACTTCCCTTCCGGCCGGTTACGGGTATGAGTTCTCCGGTATGAGTAGCGAGGAGATCAAAGCGGGTGACAGTACGACAACGATTTTTGCGATCTCCATTGTGTTCGTGTTCCTGTTCCTGGCTGCTCTGTACGAAAGCTGGTCTATTCCGTTCTCTGTACTTTTTGCGGTACCTATCGGTGCATTCGGTTCGATTTTGACACTTACTTTCCTGCCAAATCTTACCAATAATATTTATGCCCAGATCGGTTTGATTACCCTGATTGGTCTCGCCGCGAAAAATGCGATTCTGATCGTAGAGTTTGCCAAGGAACGTGTGGATGCCGGGATGGATTTGGTTAAGGCGACACTCGAGGCGGTGCAATTACGTCTTCGTCCGATTATCATGACTTCGCTGGCCTTTATTCTAGGGGTACTTCCACTGGCCTTTGCAAGTGGTGCAGCGGCAGAATCCCGTAAAAC
The DNA here is from genome assembly GCF_030929615.1 of Dyadobacter sp. LHD-138. Taxonomy (GTDB): domain Bacteria; phylum Bacteroidota; class Bacteroidia; order Cytophagales; family Spirosomataceae; genus Dyadobacter. The sequence continues at coordinate 41,516 of NZ_JAVFVU010000039.1, forward strand.
AATTGGCTGGACTGTGTTCGGAGGGATGCTTGCAGCCACCTCACTCGCAATCTTTGTAGTTCCCGTCCTTTTTGTAGCAATCGAAAAAATTGCCTTCAAACGAAAGGAAAGGAAAAAAGCCAGGGAGTCGAGATTATAGTCTGAATGAATAGCATAAATAAAAACAGGCGCGGGGCTTACAGCTTCGCGCCTGTTTTTATTTATAACTCGTTACATGCTTAAATAATTATTGAATACCGTTTTCTATCCATGTTGTAAGTTTCAACCGATCAGCGCTTGCGTTGTCTCATTTATTTCGCTCTATGCTCTCAATTTATCAAGCACTTATAAATTGATTTATTTCATAAATACTGAAACAAATGTATTTATGTCGTTATTTATGAAATAAAAGCAAACTGCTGTATTTCCAATTTAAATCTGACTTATTACGAAATAACTTTACCTGAATGTACGTAAAAGAAGTATTCTCAATTTGGCGCCTTTTGAAGGGCATCTGGCCAGGTGTGCTTGCAGTAACCACCTATGCCGCAGTCGTCTTTTATCTGTATCAATACCATCAGTGGCATTTCCTTATCTTTCCGCTTTCCATTATTTCCATTGTCGGGACTGCCCTCTCGCTGCTGCTTGGTTTCAGGACCAACTCGGCCTATGACCGCTGGTGGGAAGCCCGCAAGTCCTGGGGCGCGATTGTTAACGACAGCCGGACACTGATCCGTCAGTCTCTTGCCTTTATTAAAACGGAACCCGAAGAAAAAAAAGAAATCGTCCATAACATCACACATCTCCAGATTGCCTGGTGTTATGCGCTGTGTAACACTTTGAGGGGAGATCCGGTACTGGTTAGTGCCAATTTACATTTAAACGAGCAGGAGCTCGAATATGTATCCAAACATAGCAACGTCCCCAATGCGATTCTATTTCTGATCCAGCAGCGAATTAACGACGCTTACGACAAGGATTATCTTCATCCGCTGTTTTTCCAAAATCTGGATGACACGCTGAGCAGACTTTGCGACGCCATGGGGCAATGCGAACGAATAAAAAACACGATTTTCCCGACACAGTATAGTTTTTTCGTCCACTTTATCATCTTTCTTTTTACACTTATCCTCCCCATGGGGCTGATCGACAGCATCGGACGGATTGCCATCCCGATCACCTTCCTGATTTCCTTCTTGTTTTTCTACGTAGAAGGTATTTCCTACGTGATGCAGAGCCCTTTCGAAGGGAATCACAATGATATACCGATGACGGCCCTCTCGCGCACCATCGAAATTAATCTCCTTCAGATTATTGATGCATCGCCCATTCCTGATAAAATTTTACCAAAAGACGGATACATCATGTAGTGATGCGATCAATCCGAAGTATTTTTAATAAAAAACGGTTGCAGTTAATCCTGCAACCGTTTTTTGTTAAAAATATTTATCCGTTAAACCACTACAAATACCTTATGGTTTTAATGTTGTATAGTACAGTTCCAGCTTCACACCAGGCTCTACTGTATTTTGCTGGCTTCCGATGACAAGGCGTGTAAGGCTTTGTGCAAATTCAGTTTGCGTTTCAGGATACTCGGCACTGCTTAGCGGTGATGTTAGGAACAGCAGCCCATTGGATTCTGAGGACGCGCTGGCCAGTATGGCTGTAAACTGCGCACTCACATCAAAAGAATAATATTCCTTATTGTTAATCATATCGTTTACATAGACGCCCGTTACCGCCTTTTGAGCCAAATCCGATAGCGGCACCAAATTGCTTCCGTCAGGTCTGTAAAACTGATTATTTTTATCACAAAGATACACATAAATGACCGGAGGTGCTCCAAATACACCTTTTACAACGGAGTTTTTGAAAGGCGTCACCTTCAAAAATGCCCGGTTGGGAACCGAATATTTTATGTCTCTCAGATTTCTCACCGTTGGAAAATCTGCGCGCGCCATTAGTCCCACCCCTCCCTGAATAAACACCTTATCACCAGACTGAGCAGAAGGCAATGCAATTCTGCTTGTATTTGGTAACTTTGCCAAATCCGTACCGCTTCTATCCGCCAAAATTTGGTTGTACTCACGCTCGATCACGAATGTACCAACCCCTTTTGTTATTCCGTCTTTCTCAGCAGTATGATAATGAAGTTCCACTACCGTACTATCTACTCCGGTTTTAAACCCGATCACAGAAGCATTATCCTTTGCTCCCGCTACGACCATTAAACCTTTTACAATATTGATCCACTGATCATTGCTAGTCAACAAATTGGCTGCGCTTTGATCAAAAACTTTTTTACCCAGCACATCTGACAACTTGATCCGTAAAGAATTAACCGCTGTTGGTGTTGGTTTGAAGCTTTTTGTTCCGATCGGCGTTGCATCAAAGGGCGTTGTATTGCCATTGAAGTAAAGACTTTTGGTCATGATATCCTCCTGAAGTGTATGTACAGAAAAATTCAGCGTCTTAGTCGTATCGCCATAATAATACTTATCATAGGCAAGCTTCAACACCAAAGAATCATAGACCGCTTTTTCGGGAAGTGTGAAAGACGTTTTCAGGCTCGGCTGAAAAAATACCGTTGAATGCATTTTCCCAAAATAAGGATCTGCAAAACGTCCGGCAAACATACGACTTGCACCGCCCGTCATCATCGAGTCGAACCCGACAGTGGAGAGTTTAACTGTACTGGTATCGGAAAACAGTACAAGGAAATCATCAGGATTCCGCTGTTCGAGCGAAACTATTTCATCTCCTGACTGACAACCCGATATTGAAACGCACAAATATAATCCGGCAAGGATGCTGGAAACCGGCGAAAATAGTCTTTTAGAAAAACAATAATTAAATTTCATTTAGCGCAAGAACAGTAAAAATGCAAAAATATCAGATATAAACCTGAATAACAAAAGGAATTAGACAAACAGGCAAAATGTGTAGACCAAAATTAAATGCAACAAAATTGTCTGTTATCACGTATAGCTCTATATTACATCCGAAATTGCATTTTAAAGTACACATGAGGAAGATAAACTGTATTGTAATTGATCAAAGAGAACCGGATCTGAAAGTTTTGAGTCAGCACATTCACAGCATTCCTTTTTTTGAATTGTTAGGTACCTATGCTACTTCCGATGACGCGGCAGACATGCTTAGAACGCAAAAGGTAGACATTCTATTTTTGGATATAGAAAATTTTGGACTGGATGGCTTACATTTTCTTAAAAGTCTTTCTTACAATACACGGATAATTATCACAACAATTCATGACAATTTTGCGTTAGAAGCCTTTAACCTGAATGTACTGGACTACTTGTTAAAACCGTTCAGTAGGGAGCGTTTCCTGAAAGCATCAGACAAAGCATATGAACTATTTAGTCTGCTGGACCTTCGGGAGAAAAAAAATTACGCCCCGGAAGAGCATTTTATCAATCAGGAATATTTATTTGTCATGTCTGATTATGCACTCGTCAAAGTAAAATTATCGGATGTCAGCTATATCGAAGGATTAAAAGATTATCTTAAAATCTATTTCGTAAATCAGCTAAATCCGGTCGTTACCAGAATGACTATGAAATCGTTAGAGGAAAAATTACCCCGGAGCCAGTTCCTCCGAGTACATAAATCTTATATCGTTTCGATTGATAAAATAGATATTATCAGAAGCCAACGCATCAAAATCGGTCAAATTACAGTACCTATCAGTGATGGTTATTATGAAACTTTTCGACAAAAAGTAAATATATAATTTTTCTAAGCAATTCCAAGATGTTATGTTTGCAGTAGATTTGGTCAAAATGTCTCTTCATCTACACATTCAGCCAGTTCATCGCAATTGCTTTTTTTATCCCTAGTGTACCACGATTTTTGTTTTCATTTGTATTAATTAGTCAAACCAGAATTTTTTCATGTTTAATACCTTAAAAAAGTCATCGTTAACCCTTCTAATCGCTTCAACTGCACTAATTCAATTCGGATGTGGTAGTGAGTCTGATCCTGACAAAGTTGGAAACTGGTACAAGAAAGATATTCCTTCTTTTGGAGGTATCCCAAGAAACAGTGCAGTAAGTTTCATGATTAATAACAAGGGATATATCGGCACAGGATATACCAACGAAAGCGTAGCCCGCGTAAAAGATTTTTGGTCTTACGATGCTGCCACCAAAATCTGGGCACAGGTTTCTGACTTTCCGGGCACGGGAAGAAATGACGCCGTGGCTTTTGTTGCAAGTGGAAAAGCCTATGTAGGCACAGGCTATGATGGAAACACAGCCGTTGATAATGGATACAAAAAAGATTTCTATCAGTTTGACCCAACCACCAATAAGTGGAAAGCCGTAGCTGATTTCCCTGCCTCGGCGCGCCAATACTCCACGGCTTTCAATGTTGGGGACAAAGGCTACGTGGGATTAGGATTTAATACTGCGGGATATCACCAGGATTTCTATGAATATAACCCCGTTACCGATGCATGGACTGAGGTGGCTACATTCCTTGGCGGAAAAAGAAGAGGCGCTACCGGCTTTACGATTGGCAGCACAGGTTATGTAGGATTTGGAACCAATAATTCGGTAGCGGACGTACGCGATTTGTATCAATTTGTTCCGGGAGGGACCAGCGGAAAAGGAGCCTGGACGCAAAAAACAGTCTTTAATGACGATAATGGAGATTTTCCGTCAGTAAGATCTAATGCATTTGCCCTTGTCATCAACGAAAAAGCATACATCGTAGGTGGTGCCAGAAACTCAGATACCTGGGAATGGTCTCCGACTACTGATAAATGGGTTGAAAGAACCGCTTTTGAAGGAGGTACACGTGGGTATGCTGCAGGTTTTGTTATAAACAATGTTGGTTACTTTGGCACAGGCGCTTCCGGAACAAACCGTGTAGACGATTTCTGGGGCTTCAATCCTGATGCAGCCGTTGACGCCGACGATAACTAAGAAGTGATTAAAAAATCAATACATTTCAGAATTGCTCTGATTTGCATATGGACCTTCGCCGTAACAATTTTCATTTCATCGTGTCATGCGAAGAAAGAAAATGCTAACAGCGAAGGTCTTCGCAATTACAAGGTATCCGCGATTCCCGTAGACAGCACCTGGGGCTACCGCATTTATCAGGATACCGTGGCGATCATCGAGCAAAGAGTTATTCCCGGATTGCCAGGCAATAGCGGGTTTAAAACAGAACAGCAGGCTCTCTCAGTAGGTGAGCTCGTCATTAGTAAACTGGAAAAGGGTGTTTTCCCACCTTCGGTTTCAGTTAAGGAGCTTGACAGTCTCGATATCGCTTATCCCCATTAAATTGATTTCCTGTTATCATAAAAAAGCTGCATATCCCAAGGGGGATATGCAGCTTTTTTATGATAATCTATTTCTGGTTATTGCTTCCTTTTACTACTCACGCTTAACTGAATACGTTCCGATACTTGGATTGTGATCAGAGTATTTAATATTATTCCAGGTTTTAAAATCATAGAGTGTTAACTTCTTATCGTTATAAAACTGGTTATCGATCCGGATAAACCAGGGGATTTTATTGTAGGTAAAACCAAACCCCTCTCCCTTATCTTCAAAAGCATTGTTTAACAATTGCCTGGTTTTCCCATAGAAATAACTGTAAGGTGTCTCGTTAAAATCCCCGCAGACGATAACCGGATACGGCGATTCCTTAATCCATTCTTCCAGTAGTTGTACTTCCAAAATCCTCGACGTAAACCCGTTTTTCATCCTGGCAAATGTCCCTTTGGTCTCCCGCTTAATCCCAGCCATTTCCTTCTGTCTCACGAGTGTAGACAGCCTTAAAGACATGGAATAAAGATGCACTGCAATGATTCGTACCGTATCTTTCCCAATAAGAACATCGGCATACATCAGGCCATTTTGTTGTTCTGTGGGCTTTTCACGGTGTGAAATGATCGGAAATTTCGAGAATATGGCCAGCGTCTGATAGCTGGCACCCTCTTTCATTGTTTTGTTTTTCAGGAAATTATGGTATTTATACCCGGCCTTTTTTAAATATTCCGTCGTCTGGAATGCCCGTTTGTATTCTTCGTTGTTAAACTCCGGCATGCAGAGGATATCGGCATTTTGATCTACCAGCCATTGTTTCATTTCATTTGTTTTAACGTCATCCTTTTTGGTATGGGAAGGCGTAATCCAAAAGCCATATACATTGTAATTAAGTAAACTAAATGTTTTCCCTGATTTTTCAGCGGACCGTTTATCAGAGCCAAACTGATAAGTCCGCGACATAAAAATACTGCCCAGACAAATCAGGAACAAGGGTACAAGCGATTTCTTAGGATCAATAAAAATCCAGAACACAAAAAAGAATAAGCTGACGAGAACAGTGACCGGAAGAGACATCATCAAAAAACCAGCGACCCAATGCGGTGTAGGCACCCAATACGTTAAAGCGTACACCAGCAAACTATAAGCCCCGAAACACTTAAACAAAAGCCAAAAAAAACCTTTCAATCCTTTCACAATGCGCTATGATTTCAATCCTTCCACAAAAATAGATGAACACTTCGAATAAAGAACACTTCTTCAAGAGTTTGTACAAATCATAAAAAAGTTTTACATTTGCATAATAATTCGAGTTTGATCGGTTGATTGAGGGGGGTATTTAATCCCCTTTTTTATTTGTAGTACATCTTACATGACAATAAAAGAACATTTGGAAGTTTTGCTGGCTCCGTTTTTGGAAGAAGGCAATTATTTTCTGGTGGATATTCAGATAAAGGCTTCCAAAGTGAGCCAGAAAGTAACTATTCTCGTCGACAAGGACGAAGGTATTACCATTCAGGAATGTACGTCCATCAGCCGCAGACTTGCGAAACAACTGGAAGAACAGGAAATTTTCACTGACGCATATACACTGGAAGTTTCATCCCCTGGTTTAGATCAGCCACTGGTTCTTCTACGCCAGTATTTAAAAAACCTTGGAAGAAATTTGAAGGTTACTTTAAAAACAGGCGAAGTAATTTCGGGTCAGTTGACGGAAGCAAAAGAAAATGAGATAACGCTGCAATTACCAGAGCCCAAGAAAAAATCGAAAGTACCGGTAGATGAAGCATCGCTGAAACGTGAGATCCCCGTGGATCAGATCTCGAAGGCACTTGTTGAAATCTCGTTTAAAAACTTATAGATCGGATTATCATTTCAATCTGATTTGCAGGAAATTATATATTATGTATAACTTAGTATCAGCAAATATTCTTAAGCATTACAATGGATAGCGGAATATTAATTGAGTCATTTGCGGAGTTTGCCAGCTCAAAAAACATTGATCGTCCAACGATGATCAGCGTTTTGGAAGAAGTATTTCGTACAATGATTCGTAAAAAGTACGGCACTGATGATAATTTTGATGTAATCATTAACCCGGAGAGCGGTGACCTCGAAATGTGGCGCACACGTGAAATTGTTGACGACAATTCCGAAGATATCTGGGATTACAATAAAATACCTCTGGCCGAAGCGCGTAAGATTCAGAATGACTTTGAAGTCGGCGAGGAAGTTGCGGAAGAAGTGAAATTGGTTGAATTCGGTCGTCGCCTTGTACAAACAGCACGCCAAACCCTGATCCAGAAAATTAAAGATATGGAAAAGGAGATCATGTACGAAAAGTACAAGGATCAGGTTGGCGAAATGATTACAGGCGAGGTATACCAGACGCTTCGTCACGAGGTGATTATCATGGACAGTGAAGGAAATGAACTTTCCCTTCCACGTACTGAACAAATTTCGAAAGACCGTTTCCGTAAAGGTGAATCTGTTAAATCAGTGATCCATAAAGTGGAAATGAATAACGGAACACCGAGAATCACTTTGTCCAGAACCTCTCCTGTTTTCCTTGAACGCTTGTTTGAAGTGGAGATTCCTGAAATTTACGATGGAATTATCTCTGTAAGACGCGTCGTTCGTGAGCCGGGTGAGCGTGCGAAAGTAGCCGTTGAATCATACGATGACCGCATTGACCCGGTGGGTGCCTGCGTGGGTATGAAAGGTTCGCGGATTCACTCCATCGTGCGTGAGTTAGGGAATGAAAATATTGACGTGATCAATTATACGGAAAATCTGGAACTGCTTATCAGCCGTGCGTTAAGCCCTGCCAAAGTAAGTTCAATGCAGATTGACCGTGAGGCAAAACGTGTATCCGTTTTCCTGAAACCGGATCAGGTTTCTCTGGCTATCGGTAAAGGTGGTCAGAACATCAAACTGGCTGGCAGACTGGTTGGAATGGAAATTGATGTATTCCGTGATATCGAAGAACAGAATGACGAAGATGTGGATCTTTCTGAATTCTCGGATGAAATCGACGCATGGATGATCAGTGAGTTGCACAAAATAGGATTGGATACCGCTAAGAGTGTTTTAGCGCTTAATAAAGAGGAACTTGTTCGACGGACTGATTTAGAAGAAAACACCGTTGAAGATATTCTGGATATCCTTCGCAAAGAGTTTGAATAATTACAAGAATATGTGGAGGTATTGACATAGTGTTTATATTTCCACGGATGCAAAAACTTTTTTCTACAAATTGCTAATATGGCAGAAGATAAAATGATGCGCCTAAGCCAAGTGGCAAGGATCCTGAACGTAGGCATTACTACGATCGTGGATCACCTGTCTGCCAAAGGGTACAAGGTGGAAAGTAACCCCAATACCAAAATTAATTCGGATCAAATTGATTTCCTTGCGAAAGACTTCAAATCTGACGATCTTAAAGCTTCATGGTCTCCGAAAAGTACTTCTTCGGAACCGGCAGCCGAAGCGAAGGAAGAAAAACTGAAAAGTGACGTTGACGGAATTTTGTATTTCCGTAATTCGCCCTCTAAACCTATTGAAGAAAAGCCTCAGGTAGAAGAAAAAGCAGAATCAAATACGCCTGCTTTGGAAAACCGACTTCCGGGTATTAAAGTGGTTGGAAAAATCGATCTTGATGCAAAAAGACCGGTTGCGACTCCAAAACCAGAACCTGTTCAGGAAGTAGTGAAAGAGGTTAAGCCAGAAATACCACAGCCCGTAGTAACATCAGAGCCAAAAGCCGAGGTGAAGGAAGTGGAGCCTGTCAAAGTACAGCAGGAAGTGAAGCAAGAACCACAGCCGGTTGTAACACCGCCTGTTGAAAATACAATTATCGAACAACCAAAGAAAGAGCTAGTTGCTGAAAAAGAGGTAGTAGTTGAAAAACCGGAACCTGTGGCCCCGGTACAACCCGTTGCCGAAGTGAAGCCGCCTACTCTAAAAGAAGAGTCAAAACCGGTGGAAACTCCCGTAAAAGAAACAATACCTCCTGTTGCTGAAAACAAGCCAGTTGCTGAAAGCAGCCCTGCAACACCAGAATCCAACGAATCCGAATTGATTGAAGCACGCGGTGAGCAGCTTCGTGGTCTTCGGGTAATTGGGAAAATTGAACTGCCTTCCGACCGGATCAAAAAGAAAGACCCGGTAGCCTCAAGCGATTCGGCATCCGATAAAAAACGCCGTCGCAAGAGAAAACGTATTCGTGATGGTGTTGAAGTAAGACCAGCCACGCCTGGTGCTCCTGCAACTACGCCAGCAACAGGGACAACAACAGCTCCTGGTACTACGCATAACAGAGACAGAGATAACAACAGATCCAGAACGCCAAACGGAGCACCAAATCAGAATGCTCCTAGAACGGCCAATACAGGTAATACAAATACTGGCAATACAAGACCAGCAGCCGGAACAACAGGCACTACGCCTACTGCCGGAACAACAGGTAACACCAGCACCGGAAGTGGAGGAGCTGCAAACAAAGGACGCAGCAACACCCGAAGAGGCGGAAAAAGAGAAGAAGTTTCTGACAAAGAGGTTTCTGACAATATCAAGGCCACAATGGCGCGTATGGGTGGAGGAAACAGCCGTACTGCAACCCGTGGAAAAGGACTTCGCCGTCGTGACCGCGCAGATCAGAATGATCCGAACGCCGATGGAACTGAAGAAACAAAAGTACTTCGCGTAACGGAATTCGTTTCGGCAAATGACCTGGCTTCTTTGATGGAAGTTACCGTTCAGGAAGTTATTTCGGTTTGTATGAGCATGGGTATGTTCGTTTCGATCAACCAGCGTTTGGATGCCGAAGCCATCACCTTTATCGCTGATGAATTCGGGTTCGAAGTTGCCTTTATCTCAGCAGAAGAAGAAGTTCAAAACGACGTTGTTGAAGAAGTTGATTCTGAAGAAAGCCTGGTTGAAAGAGCTCCGATCGTAACGATCATGGGTCACGTTGACCACGGTAAAACATCGCTTCTGGATTACATTCGTCAGGAAAACGTTGCCAGTGGTGAAGCAGGTGGTATCACCCAGCACATTGGTGCATATAGCGTAAAAACAAAAACAGGCAAACAGGTTACATTCCTTGATACACCGGGCCACGAAGCCTTTACAGCGATGCGTGCCCGTGGAGCAAAAGTTACCGACGTTGTCATTATTGTAATTGCGGCGGATGATAGTATCATGCCACAAACACGTGAGGCGATTAATCACTCACAAGTTGCAGGTGTACCTATTGTATTCGCATTTAGTAAGGTAGATAAAGCGGGTGCCAACACGGAAAAAATACGTGAGGAACTTGCCAACATGAATATATTGGTAGAAGAATGGGGTGGTAAATACCAGACTCAGGAAATATCTTCGAAATCCGGTTTAGGTATCGATCTTCTTTTGGAAAAAGTGCTTCTGGAAGCAGAATTACTAGAACTGAAAGCAAATCCGAACCGTCGTGCGATCGGTAGTGTTGTTGAAGCATCTTTGGATAAGGGACGTGGATACGTTACAACGATCCTTGTTGAAACAGGAACTCTGAAAGTGGGTGACGTGGTTTTAGCAGGTGCGCATTTTGGTAAAGTAAAAGCAATGACCGATTATTTAGGTCGTAAGCTTAAAACAGCCGGTCCTTCGATGCCCGTTCAGCTACTCGGTTTGAATGGAGCACCACAGGCGGGTGACCGTTTCAATGTTTTTGAAAACGAACGTGATGCACGTGACATCGCTGTGAAACGTGAGCAGATTCAGCGTGAACAGACAATTCGTACACGTAAGCATATTACACTGGAAGAAATTGGCCGTCGTAAGGCGATTGGTAGCTTCCGTGAGCTTAACCTGATCATTAAAGGTGACGTGGATGGATCTGTGGAAGCACTTTCGGATTCGTTATTGCAACTTTCAACCAATGAGGTTCAGGTTAATATCATCCACAAAGCAGTTGGTCAGATTTCCGAATCAGATGTTAACCTTGCCATTGCTGCGGATGCGATCATCGTTGGATTCCAGGTTCGTCCTTCTTCCAATGCGAAGAAAATGGCAGAACAGGATCAAATCGAGATTCGTCACTACTCTGTAATTTACAGCGCGATTGATGAGATTAAGGATGCGATGACAGGTATGCTTGCACCGACGATCGAAGAGATTATCACGGGTAATATCGAGATTCGTGAAGTGTTCAAAATCAGCCGTATCGGTACGATTGCAGGTTGCTATGTTACGGATGGTTTCGTGAAACGAAGCAATAAGATTCGTATCGTTCGTGACGGTATTGTACTTCTAACGGGTGAAATCGACTCGCTGAAACGTTACAAAGATGATGTTCAGGAAGTTAGAAATGGTTATGAATGTGGTTTGAGTATTAAAAACTACAATGACATAGAAGTTGGCGACATTATCGAAAGTTTCGAATTACGTGAAGTGAAGAGATCCCTATAAGGTCCGTTGACGATCAATAAGAAAGAAGCCGGTTTTGAGCAATCAAAATCGGCTTCTTTGTTTAGCTAAGTGACACAATCAACTAGCTCATACAATACATATACAGGCTTTTCGCCGAGCATGTACCATGTGCCCCTTCCCTGTTGATTAAAATTAACCCTTCACTTCCGATGAAGATCGGCACGCGATACATTTATCCAGGATCCCGCTTAAAATTCTTTTTGTTCGTTTTGTCAGGTTCTGAGCGATTTCTTATAAAACTTTGGATGGAAATCATTCAATTTTTTAACCTTTTAATTAGTCAACAATGAAAGCAGGATTAAGTTTTGGAAGTGCTCTCGTAACATTAAAGGCAGGCGCACGTGTCAGCCGTGAAGTATGGGACGAAAATGGGATGTTCATCTTTATGAGTCCGGGCAGCACACTTACCCAGGATTTCATACCCAAGGTAAAATCCTTGCCTGAATCAGTTAAATCCTTTCTTATCAATCAGGAAAAAAACATCGAGTTTCTCCCCTTCATGTGTTTATGGACCGCGACCGGTGAAGTGTTAAATGGTTGGCAAGCCTCTCAATCTGACATGCTCGCACAGGACTGGTGTGTACTGCATTAACCCATACCATTTCCGGAAGTCAATACGCAGATAAACGGCGTTGGCTTCCGGCCTTTTTTAAGTTTTATAAAAGCCTGATGCGCCGGTAGTATGCCACCAGGCTACTTTGGTGCTATATTAAAGAGGCCTAATAAACAAATTTCATCGTCATGTTTTGGAAGAACGGGATTTTAACCATGAAGTCGTCAAAACTTATAAATAATCCCGAAGGGATGATATTATTGTAGAAAATGCGGTAAACATTCGGGTCATAACCCTGAAAGGGTGATATAACCATTTCAGGAAAGCTTTGAAAAAAATCTTGTCAAGATCCTTTTAGCAATATCAATCAGGCCCCGGAAGGAATTCGGTTTAGTCACAAAATCATCTACGCCTGCTTCTTTGGCCTTCCGAATCAGGTCCGGGTTATCAGAGGTTGTTAGCATCACCGTGGGTACTGCCGCCAGTTCCGGATCCGCTTTTATGGCAGCCACAGCTTCCAGACCATTCATTGTAGGCATATTCATATCCACCACAACCACTGACTCTGACAGGTCATCAGAATTCTTCATGCTGTCGATCAACTCCCTTCCATTTTCAGATTCAACAACCTTCACTTCGGGATTCGCTTCTTCGAACGCCTCCTTCATTAATTGCCTGTCATCTTCATCATCGTCGGCCAGATGAACCGTTTTATTGTCTGCCATTGTATATAACGCGCTCTATACGAAAAGGATAACGTCCACAAAAATAACAATAAATCAATTAGGAATAATAATTTGATGCTTCTGGTCCTACATCAAGTCATTATCATTCCAAAATGAAAAAGCCTTTTTTTTTCGGTTTGATAACGAAAGAGGTGATGATGAACAGATTGCACATAAAAAAATATCACCCTTCGTTTTAACGAATCAAAAATTCGCTGAAACGGCGGAACCTGAATTTGAAAAAATCGATTAATTCGTCTTTTGAATACGAGAAAAAAGGTTTCTCTTCGATATCTCCCCACAAAATAAAAGATAACTCCATCTCCGGTTTTTGAATAAAACAGAAGTAAATGGTTGTAATGTTTTCGCGTGTGTTCACTTGCCTGACTCCCGCATCCTGCGCATTTTGTTCTTCAATAATATACGGCTCGCGCACAATCCGGTTTACCCGAATGCCAATTTCATTGTATCTCCACGCATCGAATTCCGGGTCAAATCTCCGGTAAAATGCTGCAATTGCCTTTTCAAAATCGGGGGCATCATTGGCATTAAAAACGTCAGAGCGAAAGAAATCTCTTAACGCATCAGGACCTGGTCTGTTCATGACAGTAAATTTACTATGCAAAGCTTAAAAAATTCATGCTATTCAAAGAAGCTGTCCAAAATCGGTAAAGGCATTCGGTTAACTTCAAATTTACGGCTTGTGAAATCCGGAACAAGTATAGTTGAACAACAAAAAAGCGTTGCAAAACCTGGGTTTTGCAACGCTTTTTCAATTTCGTAGGACGTAGCGGTATACCTGTATTTCTTCCTCTTCTTGCTGTTTCCGGCCGAAACGAACTTTTGATCCCTACAATATCGTATATTTGATATTGAAAAGATCTAAAAAGAAGTAAAATACCTAATTTGTTTCAGCAAATGTTTCAGCAGAAATATGGTTTCATACAATATAGAATTAAGTCAAAGAGCGAATAAATCCGGTTTATGGACAATTTATATTCGGGCAACAGAAAACCGAAAACTAAAAAGGATCAAAACTCAAATTCAGATTGCCAAAGATCAGTTTAATCCCCAGGCTAAATGGGGACGATGGATACGTAGTTCTAATCCCAAATCTGTAAAATATAATGCAGATCTGGAAGATTTAATTAATAGTTACAAAGAAAAGGCAGAGATTTTAAAAAAAGATGGTCAGTCTGTTTTACAAAGACTGGATTCCGGTCCGGTGGACGAGCAGTTGATTTCTGTAAAAACTTATTTTAATGAAGTACTCGAAAATCTTAAAATTGAAAAGTCGTACATACATTATAAAAGCTCAAAGTCGATGCTTACAAGATTTCAAGTTTTTGTTGGTGAGGTCTTGCCGCTTCAATCAATTACACCTGATCATGTACACCGGTTTAAAATTTCTTTGATCGAAAAGAAATTATCCAATGTGACCATTAACAACATTATGAAAAAAATTCATAATGCACTAATTCCAGCCCTTAGAACAGAGTTGATTGATAAAGATCCATTCCGTGCCCATGACCCACTCCCTGAGAAAGCTGCAACTAAACAACGGCTTAATGACGAACAGATTAAAAAACTCGAAGAGCTTGAATTGAATACTGATAGGGATAAAAACTGGCCATTCCACACGAGGAATATGTATCTCTTTTCTTATTACAATGCTGGTATAAGAGTCGCTGATTTAATCCAGTTAAGATGGGTAAATATTACCTCCGACGGGCGGCTAGAATACGAAATGAATAAAACTGGTCACAAAAAAAGCATTTCCCTTAATAAAGCTGCTTTGAGAATATTAAGTCTTTATAAGTCTGTGAACATCAAAAAAAACGATTACATTTTTCCAGTTCTTGACAATAAAGCACATTACGCATCCTTTAAAACTTATGAAGAAAAAAGTAAAATGAATTTTGACGAAAAAGAAGAGCTCTTCAAAGCTTTGACTTCAAAAACGTCACAGATCAACAATAATTTGAAAGTATTATCAGATAAAATCAAATTACAAAAGCCGATTACATTTCACACTTCAAGGCATTCATTTGCAGACAAAGCCAGGCGCTCAATGAAGAAATCTGAGAAAATAACCATGTATGACATTAAAAATATGCTTGGACACAGTTCAGTGGTAACTACCGAAAAATATATGTCTTCTTTTGATAAAGACTCTCTCGATGAAGCAATGAGCAATATTTTTGATTAAAATAAATGCCCACCAGTTGGCGGGCATTTTCCACAAAATATGCTATCTATTCGATTCTGTAACCGTTTGCCAAAATTTCCTGAATTACATTTATATCATTTGTTGCGGCATGACTTGTAATACTTTTCAAAGGCCCAAACTTAATCATTTGAGATTCAGGAATCGCGCTAAAATCGTTTGGCTTCAACGTACTCGTGACTAGCACCCTAGAATTCATTTTTTCAGAAAAGTATATTCTCAGGTTTAAATTGATCTTAAACTCTGATTCATCAAACTTTTCAGGACTATTTTCTGAAAGAAGCGTGAAAGTCCCCCATTGAGCCCATAATTCTTCTGAATATGAATTAATATCTCTCCTCTTTGGTATTGTAACATACAATGAATAAGGATAATTATCACTTTTATAAGTGCAAGAAATTTCAGATTTCATTTTTTATTATATTAAGCAACAGTAATTTGCAATTAATTTATATAGTTGAATTTTAATGTATCCATTTCACAATATTAAATTAAATCAGTATGTTTTCCTCAAGGAAGTTACACCCTTTTATAGCTGTTTTCCCATTATTTGAGGACAAATTTTCGTAATACAACAAATTGACTCTGTCATAAAATCAAATATTCTATTTTTCAATTTTATCAATTAATGAAAGCATTGCGAGCGTCACACTACCCTTTTCGTCAACTGCGTTAATTCCCTGTTTAAGAATTTCAATCTGTTCGTCTGAAAATTCGAATTCAATTTGTTTTTCAGTTTCAATGTCCCACTTAATTGCTCCGTTTTTTAAGTCCTGCAATTTGTAATCTCGGATCTCCTCAGGAGTAAATGAAATGGAGGAAAGCATCGATCTGACCAAGGACATGGTTACCCGTCCACCAGTGGCAGGCATCAGAGATTCTAAATTAATTCTGTCGGCTACACCTAATTTTAGTTTCTTCATATTAATAATCGCTATCGAATCTAGATTTGGTGTACCACGCACCATTATAATATTTCACGGTCACCATTTCTCCCCCCTGCATAAGTAGGTCAGAGCTGTTTACCGGCCTGAGACTTCGCCATAATCTCACTCCATGCTGATTATTAACAGGCAAGATGGTTATCTCATTTCCGTTTTGGAGCGGGTTAGCGTATGTCGATCCCGGGGGGCCATATTCCTTAACAAGTGTTATAAATACACCTGGGGAGTTTACCTTTACGATAATTAGGTTGTATTTGGTCGGGTCGACGTAATATGCGTTGCCTGACACACCATCTATTTCGATTGTCTTATCTCCGTTATGCAGAAACTCTCCTATAAGAGTCGCGCCTATATTTGCTTGAATTGCGTAGTTATCTCTAGCTCCTGAGGCTTCGAAGATAGCCCCTATATTAGTGCCTATTTTAATGGGAGGTTCTCCTGGTGGACCTTCAATGTCCTTAATCTCGTTATTTTCATACCTTGCTAATGAACTCATTGAACCCGCCGTCGCTGGCAGAACATTAGTCCCTAAATATAAACCTACATCCTTCGGGTCGTCTCTGAAAATTATCTGAGCGTCCTGAACAAATGTACCATCCTCATTTCTATTTGTTAATGATTGACCTTCTATAGTCAGACCTGCAATCCGACCTTTTGTAGCTCTCATGAATCCCCCTCCATCAACCCTAAACGGAGCAGTTTCCTTGCCCTCCCAATTTGAACCAGCATAGATTCGCACGCCCGTTTTATCTTCTGTCTCACTGCCAGCTAACCCGGCCTGCCCTTTATATCCTGATGGCTCCGACGAATCTACACCTTCAACTTCAATTCGTTTTCTGGCAAACAATTCACCAGACTGTAAGACTCTAAATGGTGCAGTATCTCTATTAATTGTAGATGCGCCCGCCCAGAACCTAACAGATTCATCCGTTGTTCCTTTTCCAGAAATTCCAGCAAGTACTGAATGATTATCACCCGCCAGTTGAATTATTCCGGAGGTTAGAACTCCTGCATTTATCGCCGTTTCTGTATTATCGAAATTAAAAGGTTCAACCCAGTCGTTCACGTCAAACGGCTGACCCATCACTTTATCTTTAATCGAACGACGAAGTCCCTCAGGAGACATCCACAAATCCATATCAGTATAAGGAGCAACCGGCTCGGCCGTGAACACTTGAATTGCCTTATTATTTCCAATTCGGGCGTAAGTACTGGTGTAAGATTTAATTATGGGTGGTTCGGACTCAGGCAGCCAATCGCCAGCGGTAAACCGCCAAACACTACCAGTATTCGACTTAAACCATGTATCACCTTCATGCAGATCATTTTCACCAGACGGCCAGGTGTCAGGTGCGGTAGCCTGAAACCAGGCCGTTACTTTACCATTAATATATGAATCAGGTTCATTGATGATGGTGGCCTTGTAAAAGCTTAAGGTATCGGCGCCAATATCTGACAGATCCCTGTAATTACCGTTTGAATCTCTGAACCGGATATAACCGCCAATTTCACCCAGATCGAGATCAAAATAAGTTTGGCCATCGAATGATTGGATCCTGCCCGTTTTGATAAACCTTCCATTAATCGCAGTCGCACCATAAGTCAAACTAATCCATCGCACACCATCAATAACTGTGTGCAGGTTCCCGACCAAAAAATGATAATAAGCTGGATCCTGATCCGGAAGAATTTGCTGCGTGCTGAAAATCATGTATCCTTCATCCTGGTTCGACTTGGATACCTTAGCGTAGATGTACCGGAACTGATCATCAGGAATCGTCACTAATGTTTCTTCAATCGACCAGGTCTTGACTGTTTCAGCGATGGCATAGTGAACCAGATACCCACTACTAACGGCCACAACATTTTTCAACCCCTCATAATTGGGCTGAAAAACAATATTTTGAAGTATGAACTGTTGAGATTTGGCGCCGACAACCAATGCAAGCGTTTCAATCGATTCTGGTTTTATCTTGCCGCCGTCAAAATATCCATCTGTATCAAAAATCTTCCTAAGCAATTCCTGCGTTGTCATCCAGCCCATCCGAAGCCGGTTAGGATCCTTCAAATTTCCTGTCTTGATGATCGTCCTTACTTCCTTCTGGCTTTCGATGATGTTCTGAATGATGGACACCTGGTAAGTATCATCGATCGTCAATGAATATTTATATGGTCGCAGAATATCCCGTCTGAGTGAAATAACACGGCTGGATTTGTCAATATTCAGATCATCATCCTTTATCTGAATGTAGTCACCAATCGAAAACACATTGACGATAGAATCTTCCGGATGAAGTGTTTTCAAATACATTTCATCAATTTCGAGTGAGTATTGTACCCGGGGCGCTTTGTTCTGGTCCAGCCACAGCTGGGCCTGAGCTCTCAATTTAGCTTCCGCAGTCTGAACGTAAGAATCTGGCAAGTTGATATCCAGAATCACATACTGATCCCCGACTTGCATTTGAAATGCAATACTATCCGCATTTGGTATTAGCAACCCGCGTTCATCCTGATACTGAATGATTGTAAATGTTTTTGTCGAGTGAACATATTTTGTAAGTTCAAACTCATATCCCGCGAGGTTGCCCGTGTTGAAATGAATCTTTGCGGAAGTTCCCGAAAGCAAATACTTTGTTCCACCCGACCCAGTCTCATTCAGATCAAAATTCATCGACGCATCAGAAAACGTTAAAAGTCCTCCAACGGAAGAAACGGTTCCAGTTCGTCTTGGGTAAATATCTTCGTAAACGCGCGTAGCTTCGATGATCCCGAAAGCAGCCTTGGCCGCTGCGTCTTCAAGATATCCCGGATCTGGAATCTTTAACCTTTGCGAGAAATTTCGGTAATTGGCCGGAATGTTTTTGTTCGCTCCGTATGGATAAAGCCTGGTGATGATATCGGCATCGGTTACGGTTTGTCGTTTCAATGCATAAAGGCCGTAACCACGACCAAATTCATAAATATGGCCCAAAACTTCTCCCGCATTCTTTATATTAAGGATGCGGGTACTCCCAACCTGAACAATATCAAATTCCTGTTCAAACTCTTTGCAAAATTGCTGGAGTGCAGCAAGACAATTATTTTCATTGAAAGGAATAGTCTTAACGCCGGTACTCGGAACAATACCCTTTAACCAGGTCCCAGCTCCAAATACTCGATTTGCATTATTGATCAATACATCGACAAACATTTCGATATCACCTGTCATCGGAAAATCCGAAGAGGTGTTAAAACCTGTAACATCTGTATTGAAATATACCGGTTTTCGTAAATCATACTGGCTCCCTTCAAGCGTCAGCTCATAAATAAAACGCCTCTCCCCTTTCTTATCGCCCGTTGGAAGTTGGTTTAAAGAATATTGTTTACCGAAAACAACAATCTTCCCACCTATATTTAATTCTAGTCGTTCAACAGATTCGACAGTTAATTGTATGACATCTTGCCCCAACAGGTCTTGTATCTGCTCTGCTTTGGTAACACTGACAACCGGCTCTCGTTGAAACAAGGGAATCAGCCCGGTATCGGGTTTTATAAATTCAATAATTTCAGGCATAGTGTGTTTTTATTAACTTTACATCATTCCCTCGTCAACCTCTAACCCATGTCTAAGAAATACAGATTAATGATATTTTCAGTAGTATTCGGTTTCATTAGCTGGTTCATAGGTATCTATGCATTTACTGAAGTAATTGGCAATGGAAGCTGGAACGATTCAGTAATTCTCTATAGTATTTGGGGATGTGCAATTGGATTTATTCTTTTCGTTATATCACTTGTTGTCCCGAAGTAATTTAAATTTTATCCCAAACGACAATTGCATTGGATGAAAAATTCGTAATATCTTCAATGACACCTGCGACAATCACGTAATATTCACCCGATGATCCATAGTTATGAGAAACGGTTTTGTTCGTGCCGTAAACGTTCATGGTCCGGCTCCCGTCTCCCCAGTAGACGCTCACGATTTTCCGACTGGTAAGGGTAATTGAACACGTATTACCAGAAACTTTCAGCACTCTTTTAACTGGTTCTGGTTCGCGAAGCTTTAAAGTGAAGCGAGCGTAATTTGTACCATCCCTCCATTTTCCTTTAACATTTCTCAATCGTTCGCGGTGGTAAACTTCGAACAAAAGCGGTTTCGAGCCAGCATCAATTTGAACCCTGACAGTACCTGGTTGTTCAAAGTGACTTTTGAACTCAAACCATTTTGCTGTAAAATCGTCTTTGCCAATGCCTTTTATCCAGCAGCTGAGCTCAATGAGTCGGACGCCCCATACGGGTTTTAAAAGATCAACCACTTCGCCATGGTAATCTTCCCAATCCATCGTTAGCGGATCCTTACGGTCCGGCATATCCAGGACCCCTTCCATGCCGTCGACAGTGACGCCAAAATCTTTGAAATTTATGTTGTTTACTGAAAAATTCACGGGTTGTAGTGTGTTTTGAATGATGTCAATGATTTCCTCCGGAGGAATTGCCGCCCCCTGAATAATTTTACCGCCGTCCAGGTAACAGAATCCCCCGGTGCTGTGGGGCGAGTCATTTAAAATGGAAAAACCCGTTGGCGGCAGACCTGAATCATGGAAAACCTCCCCTACCTTACTTCCATTCATATATAATGCAAGAAGTGAGCTTCCCTGCGTGATTGTCAAATGAGTCCAGTTGGCAAGCCGGCTGTTAATGGTAATTCTTTTAAAATTCTCCTCCCCCAGGAATTTAAACTGCGCAAAAGTTTTAGTCGGATATCCGTTATAAGGCTCGGCCATCAGCCAGATCATAAATGTAAAATCCTGAAAAAAGTTAATTACAGGCGGTACGATTTCCGCTTTCCCTACAAGTGGAAAATAGGCACAATTGCCAAACCTCCCAGGAATGAACCTGCCAAACTCGATTGCTGCATGATGTGCACCCGGACTGTAATCATATGCGATGTTAGAACCGTCTGGTTCGTCGAACGGTATATCCAGCACTAAATTTTCTGCCATTCACAAATTTAAAAATAATATTATAATTTAGTTGCATTGCAATTATTTTTAATATTACATTTGCTTATTCAATTGCGGAATAGAGCAGATGGTAGCTCGTGAGACTCATAACCTCAAGGTCGCCAGTTCGAGTCTGGCTTCCGCGACGAAAAATAGGTATTGTTGTTGTGAGAGGCATTAATACCCATTCTATGGAATGGAAATTCCACCTGAACCCGGATCATCCTCTCACAAAGTGATTCGGGTTTCTTCATTTAAAAGCTATATGGAAGATCAAGTACTTTTTAATATCGAATCAAATCTGGAAGAAGGATTCTTTTCAATCTATGCTGGTTTGAGGATGCTTCTTGACCATGAAAGTCAATGGCAGATCGAAAAAAACAAAGATCAGCCCAAGGAAAAGCAAGTGTTTAGCCTAATCGGAGCGGAAGCCTATTGCCGGATTCAAGAGCTGAAAGAAAGTCATCCAGAAATGGTTGCGAGTGCCGAACTGAGGTACGTCTCCATTTACAAAAAAGAATAGTTCTGTTCTAACAACAGGGGAATCCGCTAGGTACACGGTCGATGTCTTGATCGAATAAGGACTTAATAAGGCGTTTCTTTTCCTACGGGCCAACATATACAGCTAACAACTGGGCCGAAAATAGAGAAACGGGTTTTAAAAGAGGTGATGAATGCTGGAGTGCCCGAGCGGATCGTAAGCATAAAAGGGCATTAAGTTAAAGACTGACAGTCGGGAAAGACCAATAGCAAGGGAGCGCGGCGCAGTTGGAGAGGCGCGGCAGACTGTAAATCTGCTACTTCGGTTGAATAGGCTCGAATCCTATCGATCCCACATGAAGAAGCCTATGACGACAGGGAAAGGCACATAAAAAGAGATTGAACCTGTGACAGCCGGGAAAGACCGGTTAATCAGAAGGCAATGGACTCCGCCCCGAGAGGTGGTACGACAGGAAATAAAATAGCGCTCATAAATACCTGTCATAGTGTGGTTCGATTCCCACTCCTTCTACAACCATACCAGACGACGAAGGGAGTTAGTAATACGGAATAAAGATCATCAGGACGTTTACCCGGTCATAGTGTAGGGAAATAATACAGACGCCCTTAGCCTGGATGAAATTGAGGTCCTATCGATGAAAACTCCACCGGGAATGTGTGACAAACTCAGGCATTCCCGGTTATTGAAATGCAACTAAATTCTCCAAAATATGCCCATCCTTCAAAATGTTCAGAATGACACTTTTTTCGGAACCATTGTCCAAATGGGCACTGGAGACATTGCCGTTGCAAACTGTGTCGATGAAAACTCAAACCCAGTTCCAGCTATGCTTCTATGGCAATCGCATGAAAAACCGATAGAAGAATGGGGTTTGGATAAGGGTTTTGAATACGACAAAGACAAAATTCAGAAAGTGACTGGTACTGGCGTTCAAATTCAATTTGGAAGAGTTGAATCTGTTGATGTCCTGATTCAGGTTTTGCAGGAAATACGTAAACAAATGACCATTTAAATCAAACGCATGAACTCAAAACTATTATTGAAAGGATTGCTATTTACAGTCGGAAACATCCTATTGATTTTAATGTCAGTCTACTTATTTCGCTCCGATTATCCATTTCTGTTTTTAATTCCTACGCTTCTTCAACTCGTATTTTTAATCACTTTCCCATATAAACAGTATTTCAAATGAAATCAATTAGAGTTTTCCCCATCGCAATTTTATCGATAATTATTTTTTCCTGTAACAGGCCTGAACCAAACTTCGAAGGTGTTTTAATGACCGATTACGGTAGAAATGGAATTGAAAGCTTCAAGACAGTAACGGGTGCGCAGGGACCGCTTGGACTCGGATCTGAATTGTACCAGGTACCCATGTTTGAAGACAAAGGTGATTGCGAACCTGTACGAGTTTCGGCCAAAGATGCCGGAATTTTCACCATTGATCCTTCATATACCTATCAAGCAGTCAGAGGAAAAGGACCAAGTATTATTCTGTCATACAAACACCTCGGAACCGGTGATGAATTCTTTAATAGTATTGAATCCAGTGTGTTGAACAAAATTGTCACCAACACATTTCGAGACAAAGCCAGATTATATACAACCGACAGCTTAATGAATAACCTTGGTCAATTCGAGGCAGACGTAGAACTCGAATTGAAATCAAAATTCTCAGAAAAATACTTTCAGTTAAATACGCTTACCTCTGGTTTGACGCCGCCGGCTTCAATGGCGAAGGCGATCGAGAATCGAAATAATGCCGTTCAGCAAGCCAATCAGGTTAAAAATCAACTTGAAACTTCCAAGATGCTGCTGGAAAAGGCACGAATTGATGCGCAGACAAATCAAGTGCAGTCAGCTGGCTTAACAAAAGAAGTGCTTACGCAACAATGGATTGAAGCAATCCGAAATTCAAAAAACAAAGTGATCATTACAGACGGGAAAACCCCTGTAATATTTCAATAAAAAATAACCGCCAGTGAGGCATACACTTCAATCAGCAGCCTGTCCCCGGTAATAGCGCCGGGGATAATTAGATTTAAAATGGTATGAGTATGAAATTCACCGCCACAGAAATACGGGTTTTAAACGACATTTGGGCTGGAACGGGTTGTAACTACGAAAGTTTAGTTCGTGCCTATTACAGATTGATGTCAGAAGAAACTCTTACGATAGGCTATATTAAAGACATAGCATCCATGGGTATTCCTGTTTTTAAATACATCTCAAAGATTCATGGATGCCCAGTTGATCAGGTCAAAGGATTAATTGAATCCAAGTCGATAAAATCATCTGTTCTAAAACATGCTTTTGAGTCAATGACTATTCCCGGAGTAGAATTTGATTCTCTCGAATTTGCATCATCAAAGGGTATGGAAGCGTCTTTAACTGATTCGGGACTTAATGATCCTATAATTCCAGAAGAAATGAAAGTGGCTGATGTGACAGTTTCGGCTCTAAATAGATTCATCAGGAATCCTAGACTAGGGTTAAAAAGAGGCAGTTATTTCAAAATAGTCTCAGATCACAGCAGGGTTTGTGATGGCGATTTTTTCGGTGTGAAACTATTCAATGGAGATATTGTCATGGCCAGTATCGACAACCCCAAATACTCGCCTGATTGGATAATACTACCCAAGTATCCCTTATATGCTTCAAAAGCTTATTTGGAAAATTCTGGACAATCTTCTGCTAACGACCAAAAGGAATACGGTTTAATTGTCAAAAAGGAGTTCGCTGAGAAACATCCCGAATTGATAAGTAGCATTAAAAATATCATTGAAAACGTGATTGCTGACGATAAAAAGTACAAACCGTTCAGTAATCTCAATACGACAGTTGGTGACGTTATGGGGTGCAGCCAGGAAACAGCCGAAGCCCTAGCAGTGTCATTCAGGAAAATCAAAGCTATTTCAGGATCAAATAAATCTTCTGGATCCAGTGAAAGGCCACCTCTCGGAATCATGCCACGCAAGATCTGGGAAGAACAGAGAATATCCGTATTAATGGAAACTATTTCTCAGTACTTGAAATCGGGGAAGCTGGTGAAAGAAGAGTGGGTGTATGAATTAAATGAGTTGCTGTATAGTAGAACGGATCGTGAAGCATGAAACGTAAATACTTTATCACCTCGCTTTTTGCACAAAGGACTCTATAACCGGTAAAGATATGAACCAACCAAGACCAAACCCTGTACTCGGAACCTTCGTAATCGAAGAGCATGATGGAAAGAAATACAAAATGATGTTTGTGGAAGAGATTGCAGAGGAACCAAACATTGAGATCATCGAAAAGACATGCCAGGACTTGGAAGGCGTATAAATTTTGAATAAAATCCAAAAGTGTCGAATTTGATACCTTTCAACGTAACCACACACTCAATTGACCACAGAATTAATTTTCCCTGGAATAATCCCAGGGAACAACGGTAAATTCGGCCTACTACGCATGCATTGGCGAAAACGGAATCAGCTGCGAGACACTTATGTTTGGCGGGTTAAATCGATGACTAAAAATCGGCATCCCGGACCGGTTCGACTTGAATTAATACGATATCATGCCGGCCAGCAGCTCGATTATGACAACCTAGTGGCTACTGGAAAAATCACGATTGACAGTATTGTACTGGCCGGTGTGATTTTGGATGATAAACCCGCTATTATAAAAGAACGTGATTACAGCCAGGTAAAGGTCAAAAGTAAATTGGATCAGAAAACCGTAATAATCATTGCAGATCTATAAAAACTTCCTAAGTTGCAATATGAATAAAGGACGTCGACAAGAATTGACTCAATTAAAATTCAAAAAACGCTTACAACTACGTGGCTTAAAACTAGGCGATGGAAAATTCTATTGTTTTAAAACAAGTTCGGTTCCTTGCAGTTGTCATATTTGCCGGGGTGCAAAATATAGGGATTCGCGAAATCGTAACAAAAAAGACTATGAACAAATTGGAAGTTGAAAAATTTAAAAACTCAAGTCTTTGGAGAAGAACGCTACGTCCAGAAAAGTTAAGACAACAGCCAAGTTGTGAAACTTGCCATATTAAAGGCAAATTAACAGAGGCTTCGGCAGTTGAATTCATTATTAAGTTAGAAGATGGTGGTGATAGGTTCGATTACTCTAACATGATTTCGTTATGTAAAAGGTGTCAAATAATAAAAACAGCGGAAGCGAATCGGAACAGGTAAGCAGTTCACTTTTTTAGTTAAATTTCTACCTTAAAACAGCCATCATAAACGGCAACAATTCGTATTAAATTGTCGCGCTGACTCTTCATTTTAGGGAAATTCTCATATGAATTTATTTTCTTTCGAGCGCTCTCAATACCCATGACGACGCTGTCATATTGAAAGTTTCCACCATATACTATTTTTGAGAAATCCGCTTTGCTTGTATTAATAAAGAATAAAATAGATTTCACATCGCAGATTGTTAACGTTATTTTTTCGTCATGGGCGCTTAATGTGCCAACTCTAGTATTGGAGTGATTAAAATAAACACTTTTGTTTGAACTTTTACTCTTCTTAAATTCTCTCTTATAATCCGAAATCTTGGTTGTTTCAACCAAGCCCGAGTTAAGTAAAATTTCAGCAAGCTCAGATTGTCCAATTATTAATGTTTCAGTTAAACTCATTTGTCTTTTGCGTTAACATACTTAGATTATTTTCCCAGACGGATAAAACGGATACCGGATCCCAAAGTACAAATGCACCGCCATAATAATGAATCTTCTTTCCAGCATTGATATATTCCAAAGCCACCGACTCCATATTATACTCCATGGCCAATGAAATAACATATTCTTTCTGTGATTCCTTCAGATCAGTAAAGAAACTTATCGAGTGGTGCAGGATCCGCTGCTCATTTTCGAAGTCTTTGTGCTTTCTGTACAACTTAATCAACAAATCATACGGCTTGTAGTTTGGATAACGGTGCTCAATAAGCGTTTCGTAAGTCCAGATACCTTTATCTATCTCCCCTGCCCTAACAAACTCCTGAGCCTGGTTAATTACATCAAGAAACCAGCGCTTGATCTGCCCGTACTCGAAGTAGTAATTAAAAGGAACCGGTTTACGGGACATCAAATAATGATTTGTGCTCATTCCTTCGGGTTTGTCATAATAAAAGTTGAAAGGAGGAAATTGCCGTTGCATTTCCAAAAGCATATCCCCGAGAGGAAAATTAGCTTTTGACTTCAACAAGGCACAATTTGGAATTTCCGGCAAAAAACTTTCCATCTATTTTTATTCAATAATTGCATTGCAACTATTTTAATTATAAATTTGTCTCAGCGAAGAATTAACCACAATCCCATTGTCAACCGAATTTTTATTGGCAATTCCATTTAGCACATAAGTATCAAATATACTCAAAAGGTGCTGAAACTGATAATCGATAATCAATGCCCGTGGTAAGGCTTCGCTTCGATTGGATGTTTCGGCACCTTTTTAATTTATGACTTATGAATACGGAAGAATTTGTAAAGCGGCTTGTCGCAATTGATCCCATTGAAGATACGGGGTCTTATGGCCATTATCCATTTCAGCTTTATGCGGAAGGCGCTGACGGATCGATTGAATTGAATGCTCTTGCTCTTGGAGGTGATGTGCTGTCCTGCTACCGTAGGATGAGAAAGTATGTCAAAGATAACGCAAAGGAAATTTTCATGTCTGTTGACTTTCCGACCGGCGGAGACATTCATCATGATTTCGTTTGTGTGTTCTCTATTGTTCACGGAGAAGCAAGCGTGCTGGCTATTCCTTACGACTCCGTAACCGGAGAGCGTTTTCCGGAGATTAAGGAAAGTATCCAATTATCTGCAATTCTTGCTCAGTTCAAACAGGTGGTTTTTAAATAGCGTATAGCCCGCATAGTTATCACTCACGCCAGGGCTTAAACTTACTAAAACGCCTCATTAATGTTTCTTATATGATAGAACGCGTAATTGCGATAACCAACCGGTTATCTATTTCCATTTTTGGAACAGATTTTAGTCTGATCGTAACCAGAGACCAGCTGATTATCGATGGCCGAATTTATCTGCAAGTTGCTTACAGTGCCCCATGCACAAAGACCGGGAACATTGAATCCTGGTATGGTCGTAAATGGTATTTATCCGAATTCATGACCGACGACGAGATTGTCAAAACAGCGTATTGCGCATTTGAAGCTGCTGTTAAACATGAAATTATGGAAGGCTTCAAAGTGGATGACATAATTCTTTTCAATCCACACATCAATTTTGAAGAGCTATTAAAAGTGTCTCACATGGAAATTAAAAGATCATGAGTGCAAAATTGGTCCTGCAAGACGCAGTTGATGAACTGACCACCGTAAACAAAGCGCATGCTTTTCTAAATACCGGATCGATCAATGATCTACACGTAAGGAAACCCCGGCTTGAGGCCTTAACCAGGCGCAAAGCTGTGTTGAAAAAGAAGATCATTTTCTGGGTTGACAAATACATTGAGGAATTGGAAGGAGGCGGAAAGTAATTTTCCACCATTTATCAATTCAACCACTGCACATTTCAAATTTTTCCTATACACAAAATTATACTTCAATGACAACAAGATTTAAAAACGCAGTTGATTCATTAGTAAGCGACTTTTTTAAAGATGAACTAACTAAGGGATCATGCAGCAAATGTGCTTTGGGGCGCATTGTTGCTCATAGCTTTAACCAGAACAATATTACAGATGTACCTGTCGATTTCTGGAAAGAAGCATTTGTTACGAGTGAAAGAATTCAGACTGTAAATATTAAATACTTCGATCATGAATTCCTCTTAAAGACGGTTGAATCAACCCAATATTCAATCGAAGAAATGATGCGAATAGAATATGCCTTCGAAAGTAATACTCAAATTAGCTGGGATTTAATGGCTAACAAATCAAGCAATGAGATCTTGAAGGATCGCTATAATGGATTGATGGCCGTGGTTGAAATACTTTGTGAGATTGATGGTATCGAAAACGCCACGGATTTTAAGCAAATGTTTTCCCTCCAATAGTCCGCTCAGTTAATAGAGCCCCTCAATTGTCATTATTCAAAATCTTAAATTAGATTATGCAAGTTAAAATGTCCAAAGGTTTTGGTACTAGTGAGCCGTACGAAAGCTTACATGAATGGGATTGTTTTGTCCAGGGCGGCACAGGAGGTCTTGTTATTTCGAAATCCGGTAATTATTCCACTTGTTTCATTGAAGTATTTCCAAAAAATCCTGATTGCTTTATCCGGGGTGAGGGTAAAACGATACAGGAGGCTGATGATGCAGCATGGGCCAAGTATCAGAAAATTAAATCATGCACCCATGAAATGGAGCGCCGGAACAGAACAGATGGATATGACTACTGTAAACATTGCTCCTACTCAGCTACTGTTTTTGAGCCTTTAACCAGGTGTTGCAAGTGCAAGGAACCAACTGCTTATACTTATGATTTCCGGAAGAAATGGTATTGTAAGAAACATTCCAGATTAAAACCAAAGGATCCAAATCAAAAGGTTGATTTGTGGGGTGGTGAAAAGATAACACCTCGAAAATTGAAGAAACTTTGGAAGAAATGTGCTACAGCTGTCCTCAGATCAAATGGCCGAATGGGAAAGGTGATTCCAAAATTAAAGTATGGACGTCACTTTGAATGTGATGGCTATATGTTGATGATGGATTTCCAGAGGCAAAAGGATATTGTCATTAAACGCGGCTTGGAATTGATCGCAAGTTTGAAACGGGCCCGGTTGAAAGTAAAATAAAAAAACTCCATAGCCCAATGACAATCCCTAACACAGATCGCAGCCAGATCAGCACCGTAAAGTGACTCACTGGCTGTCGACCATTTAATAATATCATGAAAGCTTTTTGAGTTACGACAACTCTCAAAGTCTTTTATGGTGCGATGGCTCCAAATGCTTTCCAGGTGCCCGGGGATCCAGAAACAACGCAAATCCATCCTACATTTCCCCCAGCGGTTGGCGATAAATTTGTTACGGTACTGCCCTTGACATAGTAACCGGTTACAGGGATAGAGGTTCCGTTCTCAGCTGTTATCGCGTATCGTTCAGGAAGAGCTCTATCTACAAAGGAAGCATCAGCATAGTTGTTCATAAATGTAAAGCCAGGGGCACTTCCACTAATATCAATTTTATATCCTGTTTTGCCTGATCCCAAATTGATAGCTGCATTATTAAAAAAGGTTGATCCAGGACTGTGATATCCACCGGTAACGAGAAAAGAATATGCGTCGCCATTTTTTACTTGGACAACATTATTTTGGACCTTTTTTGTCTCAGTTTGATACATAACCATTCCCTGGACTTTTGCCGAATCTAACGATAGCGATACAAAATTATCACTTACAATTGTCTTAGACTCATTACTTTTAATTCCCAAATACCCTAACTCCGATTCAACTCTATTGCCTGTTATTGTTAAAAATCCATTGTAGAACCCATCTATTCCTTTCATTTTAAACCCCTTAACCACATTGTTTGCAATAATAAGGTCTCTAGCACCAGATCCAGAATATAGTACTATTCCGTTTGCTAATAAATTATTTCCTTCAATTGTATTTCCGATAATTTTTATTTGACCCGAGCCATTTTCGCAGTTAATACCCGCTAGAGCATTTGCGCTCTTTGCAATAATAGTGTTTCCTGTTATGTCAACATTATAATGAAATTTATGGCAATCAATCCCATAAAATTGAACCCCAATCGTCGAACCAGGTTTACACCCAAAATTCTTGATGGTGTTGTTAAGCATGGTAATAAAGCCAACATTTGATATAGTATCAGGTTCAACATCAATTCCATCCAAGTATGTATTGTAAATAGAATTGTTTGTGATTTTGATGTTTGTTGAATAATCAGCCACAGCAATTCCTTGCCTCCTGCAAGTATCAAAATAATTATTATCAATAATGACATTATCCGAACCTGTTACAAGGACAAAATCTCCTCTAACATTTCCATATCCTTTAATATTAGTGATAATGTTATTCGTAATTTTAATATTTTCACATCCAAAATTTCCCGAAGGGCTTGCTTTAACACTTCCAGAAAGGTAAATTCCCAATCCACTTTCGGGGCCCTCAGGTTCTTTGCCAATGTTGGATATTTGACATCGGTTTATTTCAATATTTTTTGAGTCATTAATGTGTATGGCATAATCAAAAGCATCTTGACCATCGTTGGCTCGTATTCTTAACCCCTCTACGTATATATTCCTTTGGGCGTTGATGTTGAGGCCTGTGAAAAATGTCCCGCTGGGTGCTGTGATTACACTTTCTTGACCAATTAAACGCTTGTCACTTGGTATATTTAAGGGCCCTGAAATTAAATATGTTCCGGAAAATTGTATAGTCGGGGAATTGAAATTCAGAGCTGACTGAATTGATCTCCTATCATCAGAAACCCCATCTCCCTTCGCTCCAAACATTTCCGGAGTAACATAATCCGTTATACGTTTAAATCTTTTCGTTGAATATACCAGTACCATCGCGCTGTCATCAGGCGTGGAGGTATCTGTCGGGTCCAAACGAAATAATCCGAATCTTCCAGGATCGGTGATATAGACAGCTCTCGCAGTATCTGCACTTCCACCTCTCAGCTGGTTGATACTTAAATAAGGAACATAACCAACGGGAGTAACCACCGCCAGCCGCTTTGTTTTATCATCAGCCACCTCGCCAGGCTGTATTGCTGCAAAGGCCAGTTTCCCCACCTGGACAAATTTACTCTGATCACTGGCGTTTTTGTGACTTCTTAATAGTTGAAATGTGCCCCCCAGGTTGTCTTCAATAAACTTCCCTTTTAT
>NZ_JAVFVU010000040.1 GCF_030929615.1 Dyadobacter sp. LHD-138
AGCGAAGACTTTTCAGAGATGTTGAGAAAACCATAGAATCTTCTGAGGCAATGCTTGAAATTGCCTATTTATCAATTTTCTTAAACAGAATGACAAAATAAATATCCAAAACATACTCTTAGGTTAACAATTTTAATTTTCTTGCCTCTTCGTTGCCTATTAGATAGAACTCATAGGACTTATCTAACTCGAAAAAACTTGGGATGTTTTCGTTAACTCCAAAAATTATAAATTTTTCGGAAATCGTTTTCAATTCTCGTCCAATTATAATTCTGTATAGTCTATGCCTTCGCGGGTCACTACCTCTAAAAAGAACGAATTTGTGAGGATTTTTAATTAAAAAGTCGTCGATTATTTGAATAACAGTAGCTAAAACGGTTCTTAGGTCATTATTCTTTGTTTCGGAAATATCGCTGATGTCTCCATTATCCAATACATCAAGTAAAGCTAAATTAAAGATATCAATCCATTCAGTTTGGCTCAAAAGGACAATCTTTCGAACCTCTTTTTCCAAACTAACACTAACAAATTCAT
Organism: Dyadobacter sp. LHD-138; assembly: GCF_030929615.1. Lineage (GTDB taxonomy): Bacteria > Bacteroidota > Bacteroidia > Cytophagales > Spirosomataceae > Dyadobacter. The sequence continues at coordinate 535 of NZ_JAVFVU010000040.1, forward strand.
AACGGTATTCTGTACGCGAAAGGTAAACGGATAGGGATTCTCATTCATTTTATTGATCAGTGTGTGTAATTATCTCAAATTTAACGTTTATATACTGATTATTAAAATCATCCTCCTCTGCATACTTGTGACCAACTGGTCAATTCTTATTATTTTTGTGCGCCCCATATTATACAGATAGAATGAAGTCATTAGAATTGAATACAAAAGTCAGTTTAGCGTCCCATGACTGGAAAATAAATCATGGCTCGAACATATTAACCATCGGCTCCTGTTTTGCAGAAGTATTGGGAAGTCAGCTGGATCATTATAAATTTCCTGTATTAAACAATCCTTTTGGAACCGTTTTTAACCCACTTTCGATTGCGAAACTGATCGATCTGGCACTCGACGGAAAGGTGCCAAATGCAGGTTTGTACCACCAAAATGCGGATAATATATGGCTGCATCATGATTTTCACTCTTCGTTTTGGGCAACGACCCGGGAAGAGCTGGAAGCAAAACTGATAACAAAACTCAAAGAAGTAAGTCAGTTTATCGGAAGTGCCGACGTGCTGGTTCTGACTTTTGGAACGGCCTATGCCTACCGACATCGGGCCACCAACATACTCGTCGGCAATTGTCATAAAGTGCCCGCCGACCGGTTTGTGAAGGAATTGCTGCATATTGATCAGATCAACATCAGTCTTGAACAAATTTTATTCAAACTGCAATCGCTGCGCCGGGATCTGAAAATTATCCTGACCGTCAGCCCTGTTCGTCATACGAAGGACACGTTGCCGTTGAATCAGGTAAGTAAGTCAACATTGCGTTTGGTTTGTCATCGTTTATCAGAGAAATTCCGTCAGGTCGAATATTTTCCTTCGTATGAGATCATGATCGATGAGCTCCGGGATTATCGTTTTTATAAATCTGACCTTATTCACCCCAACAGTGTAGCAGAGGACTATATCTTTCGTACTTTTGCGGACGAATTGATGGATATGCCGGCACTTGAATTCATGAAAGAGTGGGACGGGATTCTGAAAATGATGAACCACAGACCGAAGCATGGATTGACAGAGAGCCATTTTACATTGCTCAATACACTTCAAAGCAAATTGATTGGGCTGTCGGCTGCTACGAACTTGTCGGCTGAACTTGCAGAGATAAAAAGAAGAATTAACGAATTTCCTGCCAATTGATAAACTCATTCATCATAATTGGTGTTCAATTGTATCAGGTAATTAAATAAAAGGCTTGGATATTCCTCCAATCCATATCCAGTACCGCTACGGGTTTTCGTGCGAAATAATAACAATGGGCGAATTTACAATTAACAAAGAAAAAGTACTTCAGGCTTTGAGTACTGTTCAGGAGCCGGACCTAAAACAGGATCTGGTAACATTGAACATGATTCAGGACATCGAAATTGGTGTAAATCAGGTGAAATTTACGGTTGTATTAACAACGCCTGCTTGCCCGTTGAAAGAATTAATACGCAGAATGTGTGTCGAGGCAATCCACACGCATCTGAATCCCGACGTCGAGGTTAACATCAATCTGACAGCCAACGTAACAAGTATCAGACCATTGGGTGCTGCCTTGATTCCGGGTGTGAAAAATGTAATCGCGATCTCTTCCGGCAAAGGCGGGGTAGGGAAATCTACCGTTACGGCAAACCTTGCCATGGCTTTACACCGCTCGGGAGCTTCCGTTGGTATTATCGATGCGGATATTTCCGGCCCTTCGATTCCCTTGATGTTTGGTGCTGAAAATATGCAGCCAACCATTACGCCGAGGGACGGAAAGAACTACATCAATCCGATTCGTCAGTATGGAATAAAAATGATATCCATCGGTTTTTTAACGCCTCCCGACAGTGCAGTAGTTTGGCGTGGCCCGATGGCGAGCCAGGCGCTGAAACAATTTTTCGGTGACACCGACTGGGGTGATCTGGATTATTTGCTGATTGACCTTCCTCCCGGAACAAGTGACATTCACCTGACGCTGGTACAAACCGTGCCGGTAACCGGTGCTGTTATTGTAACAACACCACAAAAAGTGGCGCTGGCTGATGCCGTGAAAGGGATGTCGATGTTCAGGCAGCCGCAAATCAATGTGCCCATTTTGGGTGTTATTGAAAACATGGCGTGGTTTACACCGGAAGAACTTCCTGAAAACAAATACCATATTTTTGGAAAAGGTGGCGGACAGTCGCTGGCTGATAAATTTGACGTACCTTTGTTGGGACAAATTCCTTTGGTACAAGGCATTCGCGAGGCAGGTGACGAAGGTCGTCCGGCTGTAATGGATACGAATTCTATCGTGAATGAGGCATTTCGTGAGGCTGCGGAAGGATTGGCGCAACAGGTTGCTATCCGGAACGCGACAAAGGAAAAGACACAAATGGTAGAAATTCAGGCTTAGTTATTAACTTAGTTTGACTTTATCAATAAATTCTTGCATATTACCGAATAGACTTTTTTAATAATGGATTCAAGAGAAAAAACATTAGAACTAATTGAGCAGGCGTTGGAAACTGTTCGTCCGTATCTTCATGCAGACGGCGGTGATGTGAAGCTGGTAGAATTGACAGATGACCTTACTGTAAGACTTGAATTGATGGGTTCATGCCAAAGCTGCCCGATGAGCGCAATGACTTTCCGTGCCGGACTTGAAGAATCGATTCGTAAAGCGGTTCCTCACATCAACCGTGTGGTAGCGTCCAATGTGCCGTCATTAGCATAACCGTTTGTTTATCCGGTAAACAAACGCAATTCAATCAAGCTGTACAGGCTTCGTTGAAATAAATATTTCCTATGCACCATTCGTTGCAATTGATTCATTTTAAATACTGCTTATATTGCAGGTACGTTTTAAATGCATTAATCAGGCAATAATATGCGCATAGGAGTTTTTTTTGGAGGTCCCTCCCGCGAAAGGGAAATTTCATTTGCGGGTGGGAAAACCGCTTTCGAATACTTAGATAAATCACTTTTTACCCCGGTTCCGATTTTCGTTGACAGCTTCGGTCGCTTTATAAAATTGGAACATGCTCTGATGTACTCGAAAGAAATCAGAGATTTTTACCCGACAAAAAGTAATCAGACAGGTGATTTTAACACTTATATAGAGTCATTTCCACAATTGGCAAAGGAGCCGGTTTCTCCGGAAATCGGTACCCTGTTATCGCCGGACCAGTTTAAGGATCATTTTGAGTTCGCATTCCTTGCCATGCACGGGCCCGACTGTGAGGACGGTGCTATTCAGGGTTTGCTTGAATGGTTTAAAATTCCATACAGCGGACCTGGGTTAATGGGTTCTGCGGTAGGAATTGATAAAATTCTCCAAAATGAAATGATCGCCCTGGTGAATAACCAGCAAAAGAAAAGCTGGACACTACGCCATGAACAGTGGATTCCACGCGAATACGCCATTCTTTTTCAGGTGCTGAAAAAACATTTAGGTTTACCGTTGGTGGTGAAGGCGCCGCATCAGGGCTCTTCCATTGGTGTTGCGATTGTAAAAGAAGATTCCCTCGACGCTTTTGTAGCTGCGATTAACCAGTGTTTTTTCCAGGTTGAACTTGACAGCAAAACGTGGAAAGCGCTGGATGCTGCCGGTAAACACGGCTATGCACAGCGCATGGCTAATCTGGATGAAGGTATCGGTTTTCCTGTTGTTGTCAATGGCGGCAAGATCATTAACCATCCAAAAGATCTGATCGAACAGCTTGACAGTATCTTTGCGGTGCAGGATGAGATTGTTGTTTTGAGCAGCGTAAATGCCGAAGATCAGATTTTGCTGGAAGAGTTTATCGAAGGTCAGGAGTTTTCTTGCGGCTGTATACAGTTTGACAATGGAAAACCGCTGGCACTGCCTCCAAGCGAAGTGATCAAGATGGTTGACGTATTTGATTTTAATGCCAAATACAAGCCGGGAGCAAGCCGTAAAAGAATTCCTGTTGATGCTTCTCTTGAAAAAAATCAGGAAATTCAGAAAGTCATTGCTGAGGTTTTTCAGCAATTGGGTATTACGGTATGCGTGCGTATTGACGGATTTTTAACACCGGACGGAACTATTTTACTGCACGACCCTAACACCATCCCGGGTATGTCGCCGACTTCTTTCATTTTTAAACAAATGGCTGAAATCGGATTAAATGTTACCCAGGCCTTAACGTATTTCATCCGCCAATCCATCCGTGAGAGAATACGTTTGGGGAAAGATACCTGGAGTCTCCGGCATTTACTGGAACGCCTCGATGAGAAAATAACCATAGCTAAAACAGCTGTTAAACCGCTTAAAGGAATTCTTTTTGAGGCTACCGATGCGCAGTATGTTTTGGCAAGGCAGGAGTACGGCCGTTTGAACGCGGAAGGCCTTGTGAAGCCAGTTCCCGTTTTACATGGAGCGGATGGTAAATATTATCAGCTGCCTAATCCTTTTATGTTTAAGGAATACATTGCGGATGTGGAAATTTTGCTCGCCGAAGGAAGACACCCATTATTGACAGAAACGGCCGAAAAAGCACGATCACTGACCGATTTTTTTGCGGGGCAAGTAGACGATCAGGTACACATTTTCAACGACATAGAATCAATCGAATTAATTCGAGAGTGGTTCGTAGTCAAAATTAACAATTAATAAATTTCACATTTTAAAGGATAAAAAAGAGCTTGTGTAAAGCTCTTTTTTAGTAAATTTCATTTTCGGCATTTTCCGGCCGGGCTTAAAAAACTCGGTTTCGGGATAATGTGAACTTTTAATTGAATTTTTTGACCCCGATAATTTGACGAACCAATGGTACATGGCGCAGAAAAAGTACGATTAAGCCTTCAGAAAGAAAATAAAGGTTGGAAAAAGTGGGGGCCTTATCTCTCTGAGCGTCAGTGGGGAACTGTGCGTGAAGATTACAGCAGTAACGGTGATGCCTGGAATTATATAACCCATGAAATGGCGTTATCCAAAACCTACCGATGGGGAGAAGACGGAATCGGCGGATTTTCTGATAACAAACAGCATATTTGTCTCTCTTTTGCTTTCTGGAACCATCAGGATAAATTTTTGAAGGAAAGGATTTTTGGGCTAACAAACCGGGAATCCAATCATGGTGAGGATGTGAAGGAAATGTATTATTATCTGGATAGTACGCCGACACATTCTTATACCAAAATGCTGTATAAGTACCCCCAGCAGGCGTTTCCTTATGACAAACTACGTCAGGAAAACGGCAGGCGAGGGAAAGACGATCCCGAATACGAAATCATGGATACGGGTGTGTTCGATAACAATGAGTATTTCGATATTTTTATTGAGCATGCAAAGGCCGATGAGCAGGATATCATGATGAAAGTTACGGTGCACAACCGTGGCCCGAAAGATGCCCCGATCACCGTCCTGCCGACCATTATGTTCAGAAACACCTGGTCGTGGGGCTATGAGGCTTTCAATTACAAGCCTATGATGAACGGAATTTCCACCCGTTTGATCGAGGTGACGCACCGTAAGCATGGAAAGTATAATCTTTATCTGGACAATGCAGACGAGCTGTTGTTCTGTGAGAATGAATCCAATCTTAAAAAATTATATGGAACGGCCAATAGCACGGCCTATCCAAAAGACGGTATTAATGATTACATCGTAAGCGATCGGAAAAGCCAGACGATAAATCCGAACAATATTGGCACCAAGGCCTCGGGCAGATTTACGAAAACGATCAAGGCGGGGGAGAGTGCTACTTTTCGTCTTCGTTTTGTTAATCACTCTATTTCGGAGCCTTTTGGCGGATTTGAGGATCTTTTTGCAAAAAGAATCCGTGAAGCGGATGAGTTTTATGACGATATCCAGAAAGACGTTACCGATGCAGATCTCCGCTCGGTCCAGCGCCAGTCTTATGCCGGGATGTTGTGGAGCAAGCAATTTTATTACTACAATGTATACGAATGGCTGAAGGGTGATCCGGCCCAGCCAGAACCGAATCAGGGACGAAAGTGGGGCAGGAATTCGGGCTGGAAGCATTTGTATTCGGCCAATATTATCTCCATGCCCGATAAGTGGGAATATCCGTGGTTTGCAGCCTGGGATCTTGCTTTTCATTGTGTGCCGTTGGCGCGTGTCGATGCCGATTTTGCGAAGCGGCAGCTGGAAATTTTGCTTCGGGAATATTACATGCATCCCAATGGCCAGATTCCGGCCTATGAGTGGAATTTTTCGGATGTAAATCCGCCTGTTCATGGCTGGGCAACATGGAAGGTGTACGAGATTGACCGCGAACAGAATAATGGTGTTGGCGATATCGAATTCCTGGAAAAGATATTCCACAAATTGCTGCTTAATTTCACATGGTGGGTGAATCAGAAGGATGATACCGGAAATAATATTTTCAGCGGTGGATTCCTCGGGCTGGATAACATTGGTGTATTCGACCGGTCGACGCCTATGCCTTTTGGTGGTAAACTGCAACAGGCTGATGCAACCGGCTGGATGGCGATGTATACGCTGAATATGCTTCGAATTTCCGTAGAAATTGCCCTGGTGCACCCAGTTTACCAGGACATGGCATCGAAATTTTTCGAGCACTTCCTGCATATTGCCGGTGCTATGGAATCCATTGGTGGTAAAAATTCTTCGATCAGTTTGTGGGATGAGGAGGACCAGTTCTATTATGATGTGATTCATGTACCAAACGGGCAGAGCATTCTTTTAAAAGTCCGCTCGATTGTAGGCCTGATCCCGCTTTTTGCAGTGGAAATTCTTGATCCTCAGAATCTTGATAAAATGCCAATTTTCAAGCGGCGTGTGGAGTGGGTTTTAGCAAATCGGCCCGATCTGGCGCGTTTGATCTCGCGTTGGTTTGAATCCGGAAAAGGCGAAAACAGATTACTTTCTATTCTGCGCGGTCACCGGATGAAAATGATCATGAAGCGAATGCTGGATGAAAATGAATTCCTGTCTGATTTCGGTGTGCGTGCCTTATCGAAATACCACAAAGAAAATCCGTACAAGTTTTACATCAATGGTGAGGTTTTACAGGTTGATTATACGCCTGGCGAGGCTTTAACCGACATTATGGGCGGTAATTCCAACTGGCGCGGGCCGATCTGGTTCCCGTTGAATTACCTAATTTTTGACTCGCTGATGAAATTCCACGCATACTATGGCGAGGATTTCCAGATCGAATATCCGACAAATTCAGGGAACCTGGTTACGATCAAAGACGCGGCGATTGCGATTGCAAACCGTCTGATCAACATCTTTAAAAAGGATGCCGAGGGAAGAAGGGCATTTAACGGTGATGATGAAAAAATGCAAAATGATCCTAATTTCAGCGAACATATTTTATTCTATGAATATTTCCATGGAGATAATGGAAGAGGTTGCGGAGCAAATCACCAAACGGGCTGGACGGGCCTTGTTGCAGAACTCATTCATAAAACCGCACAGGAAAAAATGAAAGATTTTGCAAAAGAAGAATTGCCGGTAGGTAAATAATTGCGGTATATTTTTACTTTTATAAAATTAATAACGCAACGAGAACGATATTTTTAGTCTTTTTGCTGCTTACAATCCGTAGAAAGATTTTACGGTAAAAAGGCTGAATTTTACAAATTAACTGTTTCTGAAAACCATCTTTTTAATTAATTATGACCGCACAATTAGATCCGAATGTCCTGGCCAAAGTAAACACGTGGCTTGAAGGCGATTATGATATCGATACCAAACAATCAATTCAGAAATTGATTGACGAAGGAAATGATACTGAACTTACCGATGCATTTTACAAGGATCTGGAATTTGGAACGGGTGGTTTACGTGGATTAATTGGGGTTGGGTCAAACCGCATGAACCGTTATACGGTTGGAACGGCTACGCAGGGATTGGCCAATTACCTGAACAAGGCATTCCCGAAGGAAGAAATTAAAGTAGCGATTGCATACGATAGCCGCATCAAGTCTGACGAATTTTCTCAGATCATTGCGGATATTTTCTCCGCCAGCGGCATCACGGTTTATCTTTTTGAAGCCTTGCGTCCGACGCCGGAATTGTCTTTTGCGATCCGTCAGTTAAATTGTCACAGCGGGGTCGTGGTGACTGCTTCTCATAACCCTAAGGAATATAACGGTTATAAGGCATATTGGACGGATGGTTCCCAGGTGGTTGCGCCTCATGACGCGAACATTATTGATGAGGTTAACGCAATTAAATCCATCGAGGATATCAAATTTGAAGGCGATCCCTCAAAAGTGATTAAGATCGGCGCGGAAATTGATGAAAAATACCTTGATCATATTCTTTCGCTGTCGATCTCCAAAGACGCGATTGACCGTCAGAAGGACTTGAAAATTGTGTATACGCCTTTGCACGGAACGGGTGTAACGCTTGTGCCGCCCTTGTTGCAGAAAATGGGTTTTGAGTCGGTGACGGTAATCGAGGAACAGGCTGAACCCAATGGAAACGGTCAGTTCCCGACGGTTGTTTATCCTAACCCGGAAGAGAGTGAAGCGATGTCCAAAGCGGTTGATAAAGCGAAGGAAATTGATGCTGATCTTGTTTTGGGTACGGATCCTGACGCCGACCGCGTGGGTATTGCTGCCAAAAATCATCACGGTGAAATTCAGCTTTTGAATGGCAACCAGACTGCCAGCGTTTTGATCTATTATTTACTGAACGCCTGGAAAGATGCAGGGAAATTAACGGGTACGCAATTTGTTTGTAAAACAATTGTAACAACCGATCTGATCGATAAAATGGCGGCGTCTTATGGCGTGCAATGTTATAATACGCTTACCGGGTTCAAATACATTGCCCAGGTAATCCGTGAAAAAGAAGGCATTGAGCAGTTTATTGGTGGTGGTGAAGAGAGTTATGGCTACCTGATCGGTGACGCCGTTCGGGATAAGGACGCCATTGCTTCCTGTGCGATGATCGCCGAGCTGACGGCCTATGCGAAGGATAAAGGTTTGAGCCTTTTTGATATGCTGATCGAAATCTACAAACAATTCGGATTTTACTACGAAGGGCTGATTTCGTTAACGAAAAAAGGAAAAACCGGTGCGGAGGAAATTCAGCAGATGATGGCTGATTTCCGTGCTAATCCGCCTAAAACACTGGCTGGCTCCGATGTTGTCCGCATGGATGATTACAAAGCATTAACGACAACTGATTTCACGACCGGAACTACAACAGCTATTCCGTCGGGAGAAATGGGTATTGAGTCATCGAACGTGCTTCAATTCTTTACTGTGGATGGCACCAAGTTTACCTGCCGTCCTTCCGGAACTGAACCTAAGATTAAATTCTATGTGGGTGTTCGCGCTGAGCTTCATGGCAAATCAGAATTCGACAGCGTATATGCTGGTTTGAAGGAAAAAGTGATTGCCATTGGTGAGGAGTTGGGGTTGAAATAGTCATTGAATAAAAATGTAAATGGGCGGCCGTCGGACATCGAACAGTCGCCCATTTTCTATTTGGCATGGATGATAATATATTTTTTCTTATTTCCGTCTTCAATAATTCGCGCCTTTTCGAACATTTCAAACGGAAGCGTATTTATTTCTTCAAAAGTTGCAGGTTTGGTGTTTAAATAAAATTCTGCATTTTTGAGTGATTCAGATAGCTTCAAGGTGTTGTTTTCAGATTTGCCAAGACCTGTTCCTTTGGAAATTCTTTCAGCATTGGCCCCTTCAAGAAGTTCTCGACTCAATCCGGTGCTGCTAGTCCCACCCAGCTTCTTGGTGAAATTGTATTCAAAGAAATTTACCTCATTTTGTTTTTGATAAACCAAGGCTTGTTGATAGTCTTTCTCGAAAGATGTGTGCAAGGGTGCGGGTGGTAATTGTCCCATTCCTAATCCGACTTTTGTAATATAACCGGAGTATCCATTGATAGGTTTAAAGGTACCTTGTTTTTCCCCTTCGCTTGAATTGCCTTGCCCCGATGAGCCTTTTGTTTTGACGTGAACAGCAATCGATGTAATGAACAGCTGCAAGGGATCATAAGCAATGGCGTTGATGTTTATTTCTCCTCCAAAGTTCTTTACATCTTCTTTCATACGGTTAATATCGTCCCAGGTGGCAAGGGGAGAAATTGCCCAATAGAGTGTATCATTTTTTATTAAAACGCATTTGCTTGTGGATACACCTATGGAATCTTTCTGATTTTCTTCTGCAATAACTGGCACTTCGATTTTGGAAATCTCATTTAGTTTTATTAGGCTTTCTTCACCTTTAATCTCCGAAACAGAGGAGGCTGGTAGCGCGTCATCTGCTAAAAGAGCTTCAATAATTGGCTTTGTAGCAGATGGCGCGAGAGAGATAACCTGTTGCCGGTAGGGCGCAACAAACGCTGAGGATAGATAGATTAAAGCGACCAAAACCCAGTATTTTCCCCAAACCCAAACGGTGGACGGCTTCCTGTTCATCATTTTGATTCGTTTTTTAAGTAGTGACTGGGCAAAGGAATTGGTTAGCGGCAGTTCATGATGCTGCATCACCGCTTTGAGCAAACTGAACTGGTACTGCTTTTTGTGAAAACCGTTTTCAAGTACCGCGCGGTCAGCCAGGTATTCGAGGTTTTCCTGAACCAGCTGCTGGTGAAACCATGCAACCGGATTAAACCAGAGTAGGATCCGCTGTGTTTCGGCAAGCAAAAGATCAAGGCTGTGCCACTGGTACACATGTTCAGTTTCGTGGGCTAAAATATGATCGATTTCACTCGAAGAATGTTTGTCAGGATTACAGATAATCCATCGGAAAAAAGAATACGGCGCGGTAGTGTCAGCATTTCGGATTAAAACAATACCGTTTTCCAGCCGCTCAGAGGGCATTTTCCATAAATTAAACAGTAGTTTTCCTACCTGGTACAAAAGCCGTGCAGTGAGCATGATGACGCCTAAAAAATATAGGGCCATGATCCAATCCATCCCATTCCAGTTTGTCGTCTGCGGATCTATTACCCTGGAAACTGAGGAATTTGCCGGGACTATTTTCTCCTGAATCACCGGAGCCTCCTTTATGATTTCGGGAATTCTGTGGTGAAATTCCTGCTGCACGGTGACAGGCCCCCAATCGGGAAGTGGGATGAACGGAAGTGACCAGGCGGCCAGGACATTAAGCCATAACAGGGCCCGGTTGACTTTTGAGAAAGTTTCAAATTGAATAAGCCAGCGATATCCAAGTGTCAGGATAGCGAGCAAGAGGCTGACTTTAAGCAGATAAGTGATGAGCATGGTCTTTAATTTAAATTTTAAGACATCGTTTTTACTCTCCTTCTTCAATCATCCTGATAATTTCTCTCAACTCGTCAGGACTTACTTTTTCATTCTTGGCAAAATAGGCGACAAGATCCTTGTAGGAGTCGTTGAAATAGTTTCCGACGACCTTTTTTAAGACAAAATTGTTCTGATAATCTTCCTTGCTGATGGCCGGGAAATACTCATAGGTGTTGCCAAATTGCCGGTGCGCCACATATCCTTTTTCTTCCAGATTACGGATGATCGTGGACAGCGTGTTGTAATGCAGCCTGGGTTCTGTAAAAAGCGGTAACATATCTTTTACAAAAGCATGCTGCAAGGTCCAAAGCACCTGCATGACTTCTTCTTCCTTGTTGGTGAGCTTTTCTGATTCCATGAAATAAAGTTAAAACTATTTTTATAGTTAACAAACTATTTTTATAGTAATTAAAATAAAAGATTAATTGATGTAATAATTTAATGACCATTCGGTGACTTTAAAAGTGCTTTTTAGTCTCTATATGAGTATACTTTAATTCATTTATTTATATTTAATAAATATATTATTATATTCAATGGGCAAATATTTCTGATTGGCCTTAATCATTATAACCTAACTACCACTTATGATGAAAAAAATACTTCACAACAAATTCTTCATTTTATTGTTTCTGGGTTACTTCTGTTGTGAGGCGCTGATGGCCCAGAGTATTGCTGTTTCCGGAAAAGTTACGGACGAAGCCGGCTCCGAGATTCCCGGAGCAAATGTTGCAGTAAAAGGGAGTTCGCTCGGAACCACGACCAATGAGAAAGGTGAGTACAACATAGCGGTGAATTCCGGAGGGACATTGGTTTTCAGTTTTATCGGATTTAAACGGGTTGAGGTTAAAATCGGGAATCAGAAAGTAGTCAATGTCAGGCTTGAATCCGAAGCGTCTGAACTTAATGAGGTCGTGGTGACGGCCCTGGGGCAGACACAGGAAAAACGAGCGATAGGCTACTCGGTCCAGTCAGTTAAATCCGAGGAAATCAGAAACTCCGGCAATACGAATGTCGTTGGCGCTTTGCAGGGGAAAATTGCGGGCGCCATTATCACGGGGTCCGGCGGGGCACCGGGCGCGGGTGTGAACATTATCCTCCGAGGCGTAACTTCGCTGAGTTCAGGCGCCGACAATCAGCCTTTGTTTGTGATTGACGGGATCATTATCAGTAATTCGACAAATGCCGGCAATCCGTTGCCAAGTGCGGGCAGTAACTCGCCGGGTGCTTCCGAGCAGTTTGCCAACACGAACCGCGCGGCCGATATTAATCCGGATGATATCGAAAGTGTCTCTGTTTTAAAAGGCCCCGCAGCTACGGCTTTGTACGGTCTACGTGCTTCCAACGGGGCTATTATCATCACAACCAAACGAGGGAAATCAGGGAAAATGAATATTTCTGTTTCATCGTCTGTGGGCATGGATGTGCTTGGGAAGTCGCCGGATATTCAGACAACGTTTTTGCAGGGAAGACTGGGTGAATTTATTCCGCTCGGTCCGGGGCGCACACCTTACCAGTCTTTCGGCCCGGTGCTGGATCCGCAGAATACGACGGACAGGATTTATGATAATTTCCGTGGATTTTACCGTACCGGCTTTCGTAACAACAACAATCTGACGCTTACGAAGGGAAATGACAAGGGGAATATCTATGTTTCCCTCGGAAGAAATACGCAGAGTGGGATTGTACCGAACACCAATTTTAACAGGACGTCCGCAAAGGTTGCCGGTGCCTATAACCTTACAAAAAATTTCAATGTTTCCGGGTCGTTCAATTATATCAATTCGGGCGGGAAGCGGCCACCAGCGGGGGATAAGTCCATTTTTAGTGCGCTGGGTTACTGGCCGAATACCTATGATGTCAATGATTATCTCAACCCCGACGGAACGCAGAAAAACATTCTTCCCGGATTTACGGACAATCCACGTTATCTGGTTGAAAAAAGCCCTCGCGTCGATAAGATCAACCGCTATATTTCAGACATTACTTTAAATTATAAATTTACCGACTGGCTGTCTGCAAAATACCAGATTACGTATGACACGTATCGTGAGACGAGGCATCGTCAGGTCGACAGCACCTTTGATGTCGGGATACAGGTAAAAGGCTTCCTGATCAATGAAAAACTGAATTATCGTGAGCTGAATTCCAATTTGTATGTAACGGCGCAAAAGAATTTCGGAGAAAACTGGGCCGGTTCACTGATGGTTGGTAATGCCGTGGTTGACAGTAAAAGACCGGATAGCTACTATGAACGGGGCGAAAACTGGAATGCACCCTTCACGAACGAGCTTTCCAGTTACCAGAATCAGCAAAAGAGGTTTTATTCGCCGGCACAGTTCAGGATCGTAAGCTTTTTTGCGGATGCAAAACTCAGTTATCGTGATATTTTATATTTAAATGCAACGGTAAGAAACGATATTGTTTCTGTACTTCCGGTCAAAAACCGATCGTTCGTATACCCGTCTTTTAGCGCAGGTTACGTTTTTACGGAACAGCTTCCGAAGAATAATATCCTGTCTTATGGGAAACTGAGAGCTTCCTGGGCGCAGGTGGGTAAAGCTACTACACCTTACCTGGTGGGGACTTATTACGAAATAACCGACAATTTTCCCTATGGAAATGCCACGCCCGGTTATATCAGAAAATTGGCAGCAGCGGATCAGAATCTGAAACCGGAAAGAACAACGTCGATCGAGGTGGGGACAGAACTGCGTTTTTTCAGAAACCGGCTGATGGTTGATGCAACCTATTTTACCATGGACAGCAAAAACCAGATTGTACAGGCGCCTGTTTCCAATGCATCCGGGTTTTCAACTTACTACACCAACATCGGCTTAATCCGGAATAAGGGTGTTGAATTGCTGGTGAATGTAAAACCTATTCAGACCCAAAATTTCTCCTGGGATATTGCTGTAAACTGGTCGAAATTAACGGGCAGGGTGATTGATATGCCCGATGCGTTGCAGGAAATTTCGTATTATGACAATACCGTTGGTTCTCTGAAAGTCCGGGAAGGAAGCAAGATAGGGGATCTGTGGGGTTATGATTATAAAAGAGCTCCCGACGGTCAGATGCTGATCAACGCTACGACCGGATTTCCTGAAACCAGCACAACTTTGACGCAATATGGAAACGCTCAGCCGGACTGGATCGGAGGCCTTACCAATACTTTCAATTACAAAGGGCTGTCATTGTCCATCCTGGCAGAATGGCGGCACGGGGGCGATGCGATTGACCTGGGAGAGCGGAATGCACTGCGGAGCGGTTCGATCAAACTGACGGAACGGCGGAATGAGCAGGTGATTTTCAATGGTGTGGTACTCAATCAGGCCGACAACTCCTATACTCCGAATAAGAAAGCCGTTTATCTTGATGATTTGTTATACAATCCTTCCACTTCGACACGATTTAACGGTTGGTCGAAACTCAACATCCAGGATGCTTCCTGGATCAGGATCCGGACGGTTAGTCTGAATTATTCGTTGTCGAAAAAACTGCTTGGAAATTCGATTTTCAAAGGCGGTGTGAGGCTTAGTCTGACCGGTACCAATCTTTTCCTGAGCACACCCTTCCGTGGATATGATCCGGAAGCACTCACCTTTGGCTCCGGTACCAATCTGATTGGCTTTGTCGGAAGAAATAATCCTTCTACCCGAAGCTTTCAGTTTGGTGTAAACCTTAATTTTTAACACATCATTGACAACGGATTTATCTTAATTTATATGGTTATGAATAAGATTAAAAAAATATACTTTTTCCTGATACTGGGTACGCTGACTTTGGGGTGTGACAACTATCTGGATGTAAACGTGGATCCAACCTTGAAACCCGATGCAACCGTGCAGGAGTTACTCCCGACTGCGCAGTTCTATGCGAGTGAGGCGAGTTATCAGCAGGCGTACTATGCCTGCCAGTATGCACAGCAAATCAGCAGCAATCTTGGAATTAACGGGACCGATACGTATGCGGAATCAGAAAATGCTATTGGCTGGTCGAATTTCTATTTGTATGTGGTACCTCAGTTAAATACAATTATCCTGAAAGGTAAAACGGACGACATTCCTGCGTATACGGGTATTGCTAAAACACTGATGGCTTATGGTTTGGGATTGGCAACGGCAAACTGGGAAAATATACCATTTTCGCAGGCTGATCAGGAACCGAAGAACTTCCAGCCCGGATATGATACGCAGCAGGATATTTACGCCAGTATCCAGAAACTTCTTGATGAAGGTATTGCTGATCTGGCGAAAAATACGGGAGCAAAACCGGGAACTGACGATTTGATCTATGGAGGAGATCTTGGAAAATGGACGCGCCTTGCCTATTCTCTGAAGGCAAGATATCTCCTGCATCTTTCTGCTAAAAATCCTAAACAGGCTGGGGACAACGCATTAATTGCCTTGCAGAACGGAATGAAAAGTAATGCAGATGATTTTCAAATGCCTTACAATACCAAAAACCTGAGCCCTTGGTACAGCCGTGTGGCGTTGGCTAACAGCACGGGAAATCTTTCGGTTACGTATGGAAGCACTTTTGTAGACCTGATGAACGGAAAAGTTCAGGGTATTACAGATCCGCGCTTGTCCAAAGTAGTTACTTTAAAGACAGGACAGACAACTTACAATGGTGTTTTTCCAGGTTCAAATGCCGGTTCAACCGTTGACTTTACGATTAAATCCTGGCATTCATCCATTACATCACCGATTCTGATGATGACTTACGGTGAAGTAAAGGCGATTGAAGCGGAAGCGAGGTTTTTGTCAGGGAACGGAACATTTACGTCCAAAGGAAACACGGAGCAGGCACATCTGGCTTATCTGGAAATTGCCCGTGCCAATATGACAAAACTGGGGGTGTCGGATGCTGATATTACCAGCTATCTGACATCACCGACTGTGAATGTCGGTGCTTCTCAATTGACGCTGATACATATCCTTCGTGAAAAATATAAGGCGATGTTTCTGATTGGGGATATTTGGACAGACCTCAGAAAGTATGACTATTGGGATTTTCCATTACCTCAAAATATGAACGTGGAACTGGGCGGGAAACGGATTCAGCGTATGAAATATCCTTCTTCTGAATTGACCAGAAATTCGGGAAATGCTGAGGCAAATGCAAAGACGCCCGAGACATCGATGTGGTTTATCGCTAAATAGTTTGCTGAAAATTTTAAAAAGAGTCATCATGAGAAAGAAGATAAATTGCATATTGGTTTCCCTGGTTTTATCCATGAGTGTTTTTCTGACTGGATGTTATGACGAGCCGGATCTGATCGATGATATTTCAACCAGTGTAGGTAAAGTGGCCCAGGTTTCGATAGTCTGGCTTGGAACGGTCAGGCAGACAACTTCCAGCAGTGCCGTGATAACGGGTCAGACCGTCGACGCAGGGACTTCAACGACGTTTAATATTGAGTTTAACTCCGAAATCCCGGTGAAAGAGTTTAAAGTTTACTGGGCCGCTACGGCTGCCGGTACGCAAACACTAGTCGCCACAATTCCGGCCGGAACGCAAAAATATGACGCGACACTCAGGAGTTATGTTTTGACAGTTCCGGTCCAGGCGCAGGATACAAAAGGGACAACCAGAATTTTCTTTGCCGCGATAACGACGGAAAATGGATTGGTCTCTCTGCAAAAATCGGCAACGCTTACGACCAATAAATAACCTGAGCATTAGCTCAGAACTGATAATATATTCCTGGCAACCTACAATGATGCTCCGACCGGATGAATATTTTCCGGTCGGAATTTTCTTTTGCAACAGACCCGTAACATTATTGGTATCAGGATGAAGATTCCAAACTCCTCATTTATCTTTGGGGTTGAAAGCCTTTAACCCAAAGTTACCGTCTAATAATGTTTCGTTACGCCAATTTTTTCCAGCGATTACTTTTATCCGTTTGTATTTTTATCGGTGCCGCTTCGATATCTTTTGCGCAGCAAGGTGGTGCCGTGGTGCTTTCAGGGAAAGTTACGGATGGGAAAACGGGGAAGCCGCTGCCCTTTGCCAATGTATTTGTCAATAACTCGACGATCGGAACCAATGCCGATGAAAATGGGAATTACAAATTATCAGGGTTGACGATTGGTACGATCGAGATGGCCGTATCGTTTTTGGGGTATGAGACAGTCAAGCAAACGTTGAGATTTGAACAGCCGGGCGCAAAAACCGTGCATTTCAAACTTATCGAAGGGATGCAGCTGACGGGTGTTACGATTTATTCCAAAAAGAATAAGAAACGTGAGAAACATCTGGCGATCATAACGAGGGAGTTGCTCGGGAAAACGCCTTTTTCAAAACAATGCAGGATTCTGAACCCGGAAGTGTTGCGGATTTCTCTCGATGACAACGGACATTTGAGCGCGCAAACCTCCGCTCCGCTGATCATTGAAAACAATGCGCTGGGTTATAAAATACATCAGGATCTGGATGATTTCGATTATTATCAGGGAAGAGTTTTATACGGCGGAAGTACGCGTTTTGAAATGCTGACACCCAAAGACAGTATTCAGAAAAAACAATGGCGGACTAACCAGAAAATCGCGTATCAGGGCTCATTAAAACATTTGCTTGCCAGCATGGTTGCAGATAGTTTGCAGGAAGAAGGATTTAAGGTTTATCAGGAAATTCCGGATTCGATGCGGATGTTCAGGTCAGTCAGAAGTATGAATGGCTACAACAGCATTGCCAATAACGTGCATAACAGAATAGAGCCGATCCTTGGAAACCGGCTGATTCGTCCGGGTGAGTTGATGACGGAAAGACTGGTTTTTTCCAGAACAATGCTGGAAGTTTTTTACATGAAAAAACGGGGGAGTTCGCCTTATTCGGACATGCCTTATGTGTATACCCAGTTAAAATTCCCGCAGGGTTATTGCGTGATCACGCCGCAAGGCTGGGTTGTGATGCCCATGGGCTTCGAAATCGCGGGATATCTGGGCAATGACCGGTACTCCTCATTGCTGCCGGCTGACTGGAAAAGAGGGGATTTTTAGTGGTTAGTGAACAAAGGACGTCAAGTTTTGAAAACGGGGACGCCCAGTCTTGACTTTTCTCTCTCCCGCATACGCTCAGACTTAACCATTATTTACCGTTTTTCAGGACCAGGAACGGCAGCGATAGACCCCAGTTCGGCTTAAAATTATCCTGATTTAAAAAGCCCTTGGCGTAATTTCCTAACACGATATCGAGATCCCCGTCCCCGTCCAGATCATTCGCATCCATGCAAATCCAGCGTCCGTGTTGACTAACCGGAATGGCATGGGGTATGAAGTCGGGGAATGGTTTCGTATTTTTTTGCTCAAAATAGAGGAAACCCTCAGGTGCATTTTTTTCAAAATCAGCAAAAAAAGCGATGGCCGCGAGGTCGATATCGCCGTCGAGATCAAAGTCCTTTGCGATAACCTTGGTGGCGCCGTTGATAGGGTAGAAGAACGTTTTTTCAAACCGAGACGCGTCGCCATTCAAATCTCCTTTGTTCAGGAAAATATACAACCCATGGTATGGTTTTAAAATTCTGGAATAATCGCTGTTGTCACCTGCGGTGTACACAATGTCCGGTTTGCCATCCTTGTTTACGTCCACCCATTGAAAACTGCTTGATCCGTAAACCGGTGGAAAACGAAGTATATTTTTTGTTTCAAATCCGCCTTTTTTGTTATTCAGAAATAACCAGATTCCTTCATCCGCATGCGCAAATAAAGCCATAATATCCGGCCATCCATCTTTGTTGAAATCGCCTGCAATGGCTTGCGTAGCTCCGGCGACTTCTCTCACAGGTATTTTTTCAAAGGTTTTGTCCGGCAATTGTTTGATCAGGTAAAGCCCGCCTTTGTTATGACCGAAACTGCAAACCACGTAGTCAGTCAGCCCATCGTTATTAAAATCACCGGTTGCAGTTTGTATAGGCCGGATGAGACCGGAAGCTATGGGTTGATTTTGAATTTCGTTCTTTTGATTTTTAGCCAATGATAGTATTGCTCCGCCAGGCAGGTCAACCGCTTTCATTTCACCGATTGACGTGATGATGTTGTGTGTGTCTGAAAAATGGATAGCTACGGCTGGTGACGGAAGTTTTGCAGCAACGGACGACTTAAAACTCTTATCCCATTTAAGCAGATCTGGATTTTCAGCACTGCTTGTGTATAGGTGATGATCGGTTTTGTTGATAGCAAGGAGCGTAGTTGTGGCAATAAAGGTTGTGTCTTTTGGAGGTGTTTTTAATGAAAATATTGCCCAGTCATGAAGCGGTTTTACCGGGACAACCGTTTGAGAAAGACTAGTAGGAGCGAGAGAATCGTAAAAGGCAACGATTTTTAGCCAGTCGCTTTGTGAAATCGCTGATCGCTCGTTTTGGAAATAGTGGTTATTTTGCCAGACTTCCAGGCCCAGTTGTTTGGCCATAGCCGGTAAAACCTGATTTTTCCAGGTTTCCTTGTCAAGCAGTTCTGGTGCCACAGGCAAATGGCAAGTGCTGCAATATTTGGCAGCCAGTTTTTGTCCTTCCGCCAGTTCTCCGGTTAATTCACTTTGTCCGTTTTTGATTTTCGAATGGCAGCCAATGAAAAAAACGCAGCCAATAATTGTAAAGAATATCCCGATGAATTGAAAAAGTGGGTTTTTCGGGTGCATAACTTGGATTGTTTTGTCAATGATAAACAAAAAGAGGCAGTCGTGAAACTGCCTCTTTTTTGCGGATTATAGTTTGTTATTGATAGCCTGGATTTTGTTTCAATGATGAAACGCCGTTTCTGGTACTTAAATCAATCTGGTTTTGTGGGATCGGGAAGTATTCGTTTCTGTTTTTAAGAAACTTTCCGCCGCTGACATCAGGTGTGATTTTGCTTTCGAAAGTCACATAAGCATTCAGTGTTTGCTCAGCAACCCCCCAGCGTGATAAGTCGAAGAAGCGGTGACCTTCCATGGCAAGCTCAATTTTGCGCTCAAAATAAATGGCTTTAAGCGCTCCGTCTTTACCCTTTGCAGCAAAAGCCCCCGCTGGATAGGCTGCAATTTTGTAGTTGCTGGCCGGTGTTTTTGTGTACCCGCCCATTGGTTTTGCAGGATCTGCATAGGTATAAACCCAGCTCTCTGGTTTGGCAGCGCGTGCACGCACCTTGTTTACATGTTCCTGTGCTTTTTCAAGACTTCCAGCCTGTGCTTCTGCTTCCGCCGCCATTAACAAAACATCGGCAAAACGGATAACCTGTACGTTGATCGCGGTTCCGGGAGCCCATGAGTGCTGATCAGAATATTTGTCCTGCGTTGCCTGATAGTACATATTTTTCTTTGGAGAATAGGGGCCCGCATAACCCTGGTCACGAATCCATGCCTGGCCCGGGTGATTTCCCCAGTCAAGGAACGGAATTCCGCGGCGTCCAACTGTCCAGTCAATACGAGGATCCAGCGCTACCGTGCCATCCGGCGTGTAAGCCGCATCAGACTTGATACCCATGTCATTCTTCACAGTTGAAGCATTGTAATTATCAACCAAAGGAAGGCCGTTTGCGTCAGTCTGGAAGGAATTGGCCAGGTCTAAGCTTGGCTGATAAAACCCGCAGCAACGAAAAGGAGAGTTGTACGGGAAATTCAGCATGCCTCCGGTGTTGGCGTTGTCGATCGTATTGGTTCCGTCATTGGCGGCCATCTGAATCGCAAAAACCGATTCTGCCATGTTTTTCTTGGCAGCATCAAAATTGTCCTGGTATTGCGGCATCAGGTCATATTTAAGCCCGTTGCTGGTAACACCAGCGTTGATTACCTGATCAAAAATTCCTTTGGCTTCCGTGAATTT
This sequence comes from Dyadobacter sp. LHD-138, assembly GCF_030929615.1. Taxonomy (GTDB): domain Bacteria; phylum Bacteroidota; class Bacteroidia; order Cytophagales; family Spirosomataceae; genus Dyadobacter. The sequence goes on from NZ_JAVFVU010000040.1 coordinate 21,594, forward strand.
TTTCTCATACAGATAAGTTTTGCCCAAATAAGCCGCAGCGGCCCATTTGTTTACCCTTCCGATCTCCGACTGTGTTGCCGGAAGATTGTCCATGGCAAATTTAAAATCGGCTTCAATATTTGGCCATATATCGGCATCATTCTTAACTGCTGAGGGATCCACGGTTGTTTCATCAACCCAGGGCACCATGTTGAACATCTTTTTCAGCTCTGAATAATAATGTCCGCGCAAGAAACGGGCCTCTGCGGTAAAGCTGCTTTTTTCCGCGTCCGTCATGCCGGATGTAACAAGCGGAATCAATTTAAGGACGGTATTAGTACGGTTGATGCCCTCGTAAGCGGCTTTCCACTTGCTATTGAAAAAGCCGTTGCTTGGTCCGGCACTGTAAATCATAATGGAGTTAATACCCGGCTGATCCGCGCCATCACTGCCTTTTTTAGCATCGCCACCGGCAATACTTCCATAGATCCAGTTGTCCGCAGCAGCGTCCCAGGCACTGGCTGCGCCTACGCCATTTCCGTCCAAAGCAGCATATGCGCCAATTAAGAGGTTATTTACACCTGCTTTTGTCGTCAGCTGAGCATCGCTCAATGCGCCCAATGCGGGTTTGTCTAAAAAGCTGTCCTGGCAAGCGTATGAAAGCAATCCGAAAGCAACAACCAGGGCTATTTTTGAAAATCTTAATTTTTTCATCTTTTTTCTGTTTAAGGATACAGTAATTAGAATGTCAGGTTCAAACCGATCAGGAATTGGCGTGTGTTAGGGTAAACACCTTCATCAAGGCCAAAAGCCGTGGAGCCGTTAACTTGGCTTTGTCCAACTTCAGGATCCGGACCGGAGTACTTAGTGATCGTAAACAGGTTAGCGGTTTGTACATAAACACGTAGTCTTTCGATTTTCAAGCTTTGTGTCAAACTTTTTGGTAATGTATAACCCAGCTGCGCGTTCTTCGCACGCAGGTAAGATCCTTTTTCTACATAGTAAGAGTTCGGCACGTTGGTAGTACTGAAAGAGCCTGTGTTTTCCTGAATCGGAGCAGTAGCGTTCATGTGATCGGGTCTCCATGAATCATACAACGCCGTATTGCTTTTTGCTCCCTGGAAGTTGGTGTAGAAGTCATTCCACCATTTCAGGTTGTTCCAGATTTCATTACCCTGTACACCGTAGAAGAAAATACCAAAATCGAAGTTTTTATAGTTACCTCCGATATTCAAGCCATAGCTGAATTTTGGACTAGGATTTCCAAGGAAAGTCCGGTCATCGGCGGTGATCATCCCATCACCATTGATGTCTGCATAACGGAAACGACCTACTTTTACTTCGTTTTGATACACGGCATTCGGATTGCCTGATTTTTCGATGGCACCTGTGTTAGCCTTATCAATTTCCTGTTGAGAATTCCAGAAGCCATCGATTTGATAACCAAAGAACTGGCCGATCGAATGACCAATTGCATTACGAATGATATTACTTCCATTAAATCTGCGGCCTTCCTGTTCAAAGTAAGTGGCACCGTCCGTGACTTTTTTTATCTCGTTGTTGTAAGTCGTCAAGGTAGCCGTTGCATTCAGCTTGAAATCCTTGGTAATATTCTTTTCAGCATAAATGGACATATCAATACCTTTATTTGACATTTTCCCAAGGTTCACAGCAGGTGGTGATCCCTGGCCGACAGTAGCGGCGAGGTCAGGAGAGAAAAGCAGGTCATTGATATTTTTTTGGTAGTAGTCAACGGTAAGCTCCACAGCACCGTTAAACAAGGTCGCATCGATACCGATGTTTGAGTTGATGTTACTCTCCCACTTAGCCTTCGGGTTCCCTACCCGGGTTCTCTGGAATCCTTGCACGGTGCTGTTTCCTGTTCCTTTGATATCATAGAAGGAATGACTTCTGTTTAATCCATAAGTCGTGAAGGCATTGGATGGGTTTACGTTAAACTGGTTTCCCATCACACCATAACCTCCGCGAATTTTCAAATCCGTGATCCATTCCACACCTTTCATGAAGTTTTCCTCTTTAATTCTCCATCCTGCACTGATAGCCGGGAACCAAGCAAACTGATTCGTAAAGCGGGAAGAACCATCACGACGGATGGTACCGCTTAGCAAGTAACGGTCTTTGAAATTGTAATCAATCCTTCCGATGTAAGAGAATAAGGCGTCAGCGTATTTGGCGCTGTAGTTGGTAGGTGTACCTGATCCCGTAGAAAGAATCGTATAGTTCGGGTCAAAAGAGAAATAGCTTTGCGAAGTACCACCCACTTCCCGTCCGGAGTTGCTGTATGCTTCAGTTCCCGCAAGTACCTTTATGGTATGTGTATCATTAAAGGTGTGTTCATAGGTTGCGGTGTTTGTCCAGGTCCAGTTGAAGCCCGTATTGGTGAATTCCGTGTAAGAGTTTGTCGTTGTATTTTCGGCATTCTCCCACTCCGGATAACTGAAAGAATTTCCTCTTTGTGAGTAATAGCTACCCCCAAAGTTGGAACGTACTACAAGATCCTTAAAGAGATCAACTTCGGCAAACATATTTCCAAATACGCTATTACCCAGTCCTTGGTTATTGCGCGCACGGTCACGAATGGCTACCGGGTTTTTAGCATTTCCCAAGCCACTTCCAAAAGAGCCCGCATAATTCCCCTGTACATCGTAAACCGGAATAATCGGCTGCATACGAAAGGCCATACCGATACCGCCGCCTTCTGTAAGAATATCTGTTCTTGGGTTATCAACCAGCGACAGTGCAATATTTTCACCTACGCGGATATGTTTGTTCACATTGTACAGGCTGTTGGCACGAACAGTATATCTTTTCAGATAGGTGTTCATCAGGTTTCCCTGTTGGTTGAAATGGTTGAACGAAAACATGTAACTTCCGCCTGTTCCGCCACCGCTAACCGAAAGGTTATGACTCTGGATCGGTGCATTACTGAATACTTCATGGAACCAGTCTGTACCTTGCTTGTTTGCTTTTACGATACGGTAAAAGGAATCCATATCGGCTTTGTCGGTATAGTTCGGGTTGACATAATATTTTGACATATCCACCGAGCCTTCTTTCATACCGGTCGGTACGATGTAATCAGGCAAAACCGGTGTAGCACCGTTTCCATATTGCGGATCATTAATCGTAACACCGGAGTTTTTAAGCGCAAGGAATTTTAAGTCAGCCATTCCCTGTGAGGATAGAATGTCATACACATTTCCCTTCTTAACCGTTTGCGTACCATAGTACATATCGTAGCTTATCTTCACTTTTCCGGTCCCGCGTTTGGTTGTAATCACCACCACACCATTCGAGGCACGCGAACCGTAAATCGACGCCGAACCTGCGTCTTTCAAAACCTGCATGGTCTCAACGTCATTCGGGTTAAGGTTGTTGATGTCTTGTGTTGGAACACCGTCGACCACGTAAAGAGGGGTGTTATTACCATAAGAATTAATACCACGGATACGAACCTGGGGTGCTTGCCCCGGTTGGCCGGATGTAAGGACGGTCACACCGGATGCACGTCCCTGCAACTGGTTAGTAAGGTTGGAGTTAGCCTGCTCGGTTAGCTCTGCTACTTTCACAACGGATACGGCACCCGTCAAATCCTTTTTTCTGGCCGTACCATAACCTACCACGACTACTTCACTCAACAGTTTTTCATCCGTTGTAAGTGTTACGTTTGCAGAAGACTGGCTTGCAGAAACTACAACATCTTTCGAAATGAAACCTACAAAGCTGAAAGTCAGCGTTACATTTCCTTCTGGTACATCGATTTTATAGTTTCCGTCCGCGCCGGTATTGGCTCCGCGCGAGGTTCCTTTAACTATAACCGAAACCCCGGGAAGACCTGAACCTCCGGCATCAGAAACAATTCCTGAAATGGTGCGGTCAATGGTCTGGTTTTTGAATTTCTGAGGTTCGAGATTCTCCGTTTCCAGCTTGATCCGTTTCAAAACAATTTGTTTTCCTGAAACTTCATAAGACAGATTAAGCGGATTCAGAATTATTTTCAATGCCTCACCCAGCTGCTGCTGCTGAAGATTGACGGATATTTTTCGCTCCGTTTTGATAAGACTTGAACTGTACAGGAATTTTACTTTTGCCTGTTCTTCGATCGTAGTCAGTACTTTACGTACATCCTGATTCTGCATTTGAATTGTAACACGGTTGTTCAACACCTCCTGCGCTTCGCTGACGCGTGCCATGGAAATGGTTGACAGCAGTGCTGCAATGATAAGCTGCGCACAACTGAATCTCATAATGATCTGCCAATGAGCATAGTTAGGATACATTTTTTTCATAACTTTACTTTAAGTTTTGTTTAACATGGAAAAATGGACAAAACAAATCCTCCATCCGTTGAAAGCGGATGACATTCGTGTTGGGGATGATGGATCAGGTTGGTGATGGTGCAAACATCATCAACCTTCTTTTTTTTAGTTAGGTCATAATACAGATTTGTAAAAAAGGGTTAATTGGTGAATATAAACTAAGGAATTAAAAGCACTGCTAATCCTGGTGACAGCCTCTGCCGCTAACGACTATGCGGGCGTCTACGACTTCAAATCTGGCCTCAATGCCTTTACAGATCAGGTCGATTTTTTCATAAAGATTTTCATTTGAGAAAGAAGCCGTCAGCAGACAGCCACCGAATAACGCTTCATCATACACGATATCAATTCCATAGGTTTGTTCCAGATTTGCGAAAACCTGCGAAACGGTGGCATCCTGAAATTTCAGCATGGGGGCGGGTAATACTGTGGACGGGATGATTTCAGGAAATTCCACCAGTGATTTTTTTATCCTGATCTCTTCTCTCGAAAACAAGACCTTTTGATTGGGTGTAATAATGACCCCGCCCAGCTGGGAATTCGTCCGGGTGCTTTCGGCGTCATGATCCATTCTGGTGTATACGGAGACTTTTCCGGTTTTTACCTCAACCTCTACCTGCTGATGATTGTCGAAAGATTTAATTAGGAAACTTGTTCCCAGTACTTTGGTAATCAATTCATTGGAGTATACAAAAAATGGAAGGTCGGGGTTTTTTGTGACACTGAAAAATGCCTGTCCGGAAAGATATACTTCCCGCCTGCCGTCTCTATTGAAATCTTTGCGGTAACTGATGCTGCTGTTCGGGTGCAGTAAAACGGTGCTGCTGTCTGGCAGTGTCACCAGGTGAGGCCGCGATGTGTTGTTTGTTTTTTCAGTCAAAGGTGCGTCAACTGCGGATATGAGTTCCTGATACGAGACGCAGGTATTTCTTTTGCTGCCCACAAGCCAGCCTACCAACAGAACAAGCATAGCAGCGGTGGCAAATGAAATTGCCATCCAGTGTGATAAAATCCGGGAAGGCCGGGAACCGGTTTTGTCTTTATTCTCGTGAATCGTGAAAAGTATGTTTTCTATTTTTTCATCAGAAGGGAAATTTAGCTCCATATCGGCTTTGAGTTGCAAAAGGATAGACTTTGCACCCGCAATTATCTCCGATTTTTCTGGATACCTGATTGAAAATTCATTCCAGAAGGTTTCATTTTCAGGGCCGGGATTATATACCCATTCTTTGAAATATGCATCTTCAAGAAAGTCGGTTACCTCGTATTGGTAGTAACGCATATAGATAGAACTATTCTGTGTAAAAATTAAACTTGTCCTTTATATAGCAAGAGGAACTATACGGATTGTTTAACTCACTTGGTTAGGATTATTTTAAAAAAAATAAAAATAATCCTGTGAATAGTGCGGAAATAGTCAGTTGACGCAGTTTTAAAACGGCTCGCTGGATTAGGTTTCGAACGGATTGTTCGTTGATGGTGAGGATTTCGGAGATCTCGGTATAGCTGAAATCCTGATAATACCGAAGCATAAGTACTTCGTACTGACGAACCGGCAGATTTTTCATCCAGACATTCAGTTCGTCTTTTTGTTTTTGAGAACTTTCCGCTTCAATGATTTCGTATTCTTTTGGAAGCGATACCGGATGGATGCACTCATCAATATGGTCCCAGCGCTGATTGAGATTGTGCGTTTCGCTGAGCGATTTATGAATCCGGCGGCGGAGCGAACGGAATAGATAAAACTTTGGAGATTCCACATCGGCCAGCCGGTTTCTGCTTTGCCAGAGATCAATAAATAGTTCCTGAACGATATCTTCTACGGCTTCTTCATCAGCAAGGATTTTTTTTCCATAACTGTAAAGTACCCGCACATACTTATGATAAAGTACCGTAAAGGCAGTTTCATCACCCTGCTTGAAGGCCAGCCATAGTACTTTGTCATCGTGATATGTAGCGCTTGGTATCAAATAGTTAGGTTATTTATTTCCTCAAAAGTATTAAAATTTATAAGAATAGCGCAATTTTAGTTCTGTTAGCTCCTGAATATTATCATTTTTCTGTCAGATATTGATAAATTAATACTAGTTACAAATTTTGACATTAATAAACTTATTTGTGCCTGACATTTTTACACCGGTAGGGTAGGAAAGTTTTTTTCGAGCCCAATCAGTTTTTTTGAGGGTATTGCTTTTCAGCATTATAGAAGGTAAACGGGTTTCCCAGTCCGGCATAAAATTAGCCTGATTCATAAAACCTTTTTAAAAATTCCCAAGAAAAATGTCGGTATCACCATCACGGTCGTAATCAGCCGCATCCATACAGATCCATCGGCCGGAATGATGTACCGGCACGGCGTGTGCGACGAAAGAAGGGAAGGGTTCATTTATTTCGTTCAAAATAAATGAACCCTTCGGAAGGCGTGTTTTTGAGGTCTGCAAAGAAAGCTATCGTAGCAAGGTCAGTATCTCTGTCGAGACCAAAGTCTTTGGCGATAACCTTCGTAGCACCATGAATAGGGGACAAAAAGCATTGTCAAATCTGAAATTACGGCCATTTAAATCACTCTTGTTAAGAGATGTACGGTCCGTGATACGGTTTTAAAATTCTGAAATGGTCGCTGTTGTCTCCTGCTGTATAAACAATATCCAACTTTTGATCATATCAACAAGTTGGATACTACTTAAGTCATAAACTGAGGGAAGGCGCATGATGTTTTCCGCCTTGAACCCTCTAGCTGATCAGAACGAGTACCCGATACCGATCAGGAAATTGCGGGGGGCGCCGGGAAATAAACGATTGTAGTCGAAGCCGCCAACCCAGTGGGTTTTGTTAAAGGCATTGTTCAGATTGAAAGCCAGCCGGAATTTATCAACGGTGTAATAAATCGCGGCGTCCAGTAAAGTGTATCCGGGCAGTTTAAGATTGTTCTTCGTGTCGTTGGTTGTTCTCTCCGTTACGAAATTACTGCCTACACCCACAGCAAGACCGGAAATTGCTTTTTGCGGGAATTTGTATTTTGCCCAGAAACCACCTTGTTTGCGGGGAGCATTCGGGAATATTTTTCCAACCTCAGCCTCATTCGTACTTTTTGTTATTTCTGCTTTGTTGAATGCGATGTTGGCCGTCAGGCTAAGTTCTGGCGTGATCTGACCATAGGCATCCAGTTCCAATCCGGTAGCGCGCTGTTGGCCTATCTGGCGAAGTAAATTCAGGTTGTCGGGAGCGCCTGCATTGACCAATACATTGTTTTGTTCAATACGATAAATCGCAAGGTTAACAGCCAGTCTTTTTTTGAAATATTCCATTTTGGCACCACCTTCAATCATATTGCTGATCAACGGGTCGAAAGGACCGCCATAAATTTCCGGTGCACCGATTGTCCCGGCAGATTGCGGCTGATATCCTTCGGTGTATGTCCCATACAAACTGACCCATTGCATCGGCGTGTAAACCAGGCCGACTCTCGGAATTAAAGCCTTTTGTTTAACTTTTTTCTCCGTTTTTAGCGTGTAATTCAGCATATCGGTATAGTGCTCCATGCGTAATCCCAGCAAACCATTCCATTTTCCAAACTTGAACTGCTCCTGAATGTAGACGCCATCGGCATAATACCTTGAAGGCGTAACCGCCGAGCTGATATTGTAATATCTTGAGATGTCGGTGATGTTGTAATCTGGGTTTTCAAGATTAAAAAAAGGAACGTTGGGTACCGGCATATTATCCTTGATCATATACAAGGATCGGTTTTTGGGGTCATAAGCCGCCGGTGTGCCGCTCTTTGTCAATACAACACCATTCCCGGCTGCATTAATAAATCCGCCGGCGTTGTAATTGGAGTTGCCAAGAGCGGTGTGAAACAGGATATGATCGTAACCAACCAAGAGTTTGTGTTCGAATTTTCCGGTGTTAAATGCCGAAATAAAATAGGCACTTACATTATCGGTATAATTTCTGGTCTGTCTTCTGATGGTCTGCATCTGCATGAGCGTCGGAATGGCTTTGCCGTCGGCATCCATGCCATAACCGTTGGAAGTGCGGTGTTCCATCAGATCTTCGTTGTACATAAACTTCATGTATGAGGCATTGAAGGATAGCCAATCTGTTAATTTTCTCGTCAATGAAAGCGTGGAATACATATTCAATTCCTTGATGTAATCACTTTTCTTGCCAAGCGCGAACGAGATAGGGGTGGAGTTAAGCTGTGTTCCGGCGGTTGCACCAAAGATCGGCTGCCCGCGATCGAGCTTCCCGACGGAACTCATAAAGACCAGATCGATGTTCGCATGGGTTTTTTCATCAGGAATAAAGGATATGGAAGGAGCCACGACAACATCCTGGCCACCTTGTAGAACACGGAAAGATTCAGCGTTCTGGTAAGCAAAGTTTAAGCGGTACAGGAGTGTTTTGGATTCATTCATCGGCCCGGTAAAGTCGGTGGCAAGTCGGTAGGTATTGTAGCTTCCCGTTGTAAAGTTGACCGACTTCCGGTTTTCATCCAAAGGCTTTTTGGTAACGATATTAACGGTTCCGCCCGGATCCGTGTTGGCGAACAACGCAGAGGCCGGACCCTTTATTACCTCTACACGCTCCACATGAGGAATAAGTGACTGATTCCATCCGCTGCTGCTCACGCGTAAACCGTTGATCATGGTGTTGCTGGCACGAAATCCACGTAATACGAAGTCATTGTTATTGTAAGAAAACTGGTTGACACCGCTGATGTTTTTCACCACATCGCTGTTTTTGAAGGCTTGCCTGTCGAGCATTACTTCCTTGGTTACATAACTAATGGCCTGCGGCACGTAACGCAAAGGCGTCTCGGTTTTGGTTCCCGAAAATGCATAGGAGTTCTTATAGGTTTGTTCTTTACGACCGGTAACTTCTACGGCCTGAAGTTGGGTTGTGGCCGCGCTGATCGTCAGATTAACTGTTAATGTTCTGTTCTCCTCAATGTTGATTTCCTTTTCAATCAAATCAAAGCCTACTGCTTTTACAACAAGGATGTGTTTTCCGGTGGGGACATTTTGGATACTGTACTTGCCTTGTTCATTGGTTATGGTACCAATCTGTGAATGTTTGATCAGAAGGCTGACAAAGGCTGCTGGTTCGTTTTTGGTCGTTTTTACGTTTCCCTGCAAGTTTGCAGCAGTTTGTTGGGCTGAGAGGTTCAGACAGTATAATAAGAGAAGTAATGAGAGTGAGTATTTTGCATTCATAAGCGGAAAGTGAGATTAATAATGAAAATATATTATTTATTAAGACTAATAATAAATAGTGAATCAAAAGTACTCTATTTGTATTTATATTAAATAAAAATTATAAACTTTTTCGAACAAGAGACTTCGCTCGGCGCGGTTATGGGCTTGATATGGCCTTGAATTTCAGGGTGACTGTCCGAGGAATATATTGGAGACGTGGAAATATATTACCGGTGACGGATGGAAATGCGCGGTAGTAAAATGGTGTATTCCGAAGGTATTATGGCACTAATCAGAACGGGCATTGGAACGTTAGTTTTGTTGAATTTTTGGGAGAAGTCTATAAGATTACTATTTATTGAAATAGTACAATAGGTTGCTGTCGGTGTCGCAAAAGTACTATTGTTCAATTTAAGTTACTTGTTGTATTTTTACTATAAACATAGGATAATTTTAATATTAACATAGGACTGTGATATGAACTTTTTAAGATGAAATCTTTCTTATTGACTTGTATTAAGATTGTTATCTACCTTTGAAATATCAAAAGCAACAAAAGCAAGGGCTTTTGGAAAATTAAAGAAGATTTCGATTATCAATTTAACTATATCTGTAAAGTACAATTCTTAACAGAAAGATTAAGCATCATAAAACATTAAAGACATCATGAAAAAAACAATCTTGGCAATCGCAGTTTTGGTGGGAGTATCAACTGCAAGTTTCTCATTCGCCGGCGAAAAAGTTAACAACACAAGCGCTGCTGCAATTGAATTGGTTTCTGCTAATGATCTTACATTCAGACTGAAACTTGACAGTGTTAAAGAAAGATCTTCTGTAACGATTAAGGACGAAAACGGAACAGTGCTTTACAGCTCTGCTATTCCTAAGTCTGAAAATTATTCAAAAGTATTTGACCTGTCTAACCTTTTGGATGGTAATTACACTTTCGTTATCAATAACGGAACGGAAATCACTGAAAAGCCTTTTGTAATTGCTACTGAAACAAAACGTTTGGTAACGGCTGTTAAATAAGCAAAGCAGGACGATTTAGATTACAATGCAAAAAGGAGAACGGCATAACGCTGTTCTCTTTTTTGTTGTTTCTATAAATTTTTATGGAATGAATTCCATGGCTACAATATCGTTCGTGCCGATGGCACTGGATCGTTTTGATCTTATTGAGGTGTTAAGGGTTGGTTTGGGGATACGTTGGTGCGGGCTATTGGGCTGTTGTTGCCTGATGATTGCGTCTCGTCTGTCCTTACTGAATGCCTGAGCCTATCTTGAGACTTCAAAAAAATGACCTGGCCATAACCTGAATAATCCACTGATAAATAAAACCATCCAAACGCAAAAAAAACAATACCGTAGGTATGACCGATCTTGTAACCATGGATTTCAATCCATGAAAAAAATGCCAAAGGCCATTAAATGCTTTGATCTTAGCTTACAGCTTAAAAATTACCCCAAAGTTCACATTGCCTTGCGCAAAAAAGAAATGCTGGGAAGCACGGTCATCCACGAAATGAGTGGTCAGGATATCGGGCATGTTGATGTAACCGCCCTTCATCTCACCCTGAATGAAGAAATGCTTAAAGAAGGTAACATTAAGCCCGGCAACGAGATTGGCCCCGTAACCGGCCACATGCCACTGGTCATTGCGCTCATAGTTTAACAGCGTTACGTCTGATTTTGGATAAAGCAATCCAATACCAACGCCTTGAATGAGATTAATGTCGATGTTTTTTATCTTTAATGAGCGCTGATCGAAAAGATTATCCATTCTTCTTAACTCAAGATTCAGATAATTCAGGCCGTTTGTATGCTCGAATTTCAGAAAATCGCCCGTCAGTTTTATTGGCTCATTGTTATAAGTTCCGTCGTAATCTGTGCCGGAACCAGCAATGTGCCCGCTGATATTAACCGTTTGATCTTGCTGCATTACATATTTCATGTGGTCGAAGCCGAATGAAATGCTGTATTTGGAATTTATAAAATATCCAATTCTGAAATTGTACTGCGGAATTGTCATTTTTGAAGGATTCAAATAGCGCAAAGTGAAAGGTGTCTGACGATCTTTCGCAATGACGCTCTTGAGTTTGAAGTCGTAGTCATTCCCCTTGAAACGGATATCGGAATGGGTATAGCCACTTTGGTTCCAACCCCATGAAATGAATATCTTTCCCTTGTTATTGTGCGGTTTTAAATAATCGTATGACTGCGAGAAGCCAGTAAGTGCCTGGATAGCAAATATGCTAACGAATAATAGTTTTCTCATGCTAAAATAGAAGAGGTATTATGCAAACGAATACATAGTTCTGACTTGCTATGTATCTCTTTATATATTTAAACTAGTCTTGTAATCGAATTTTAAATACTAAAGTTCAATCGCAAAGCAGTGATTTTTGAACACGTACAAATTTAAGTATTATTGGATTTATTTAATTGCAACGATGCGTTGCATTGCACCGGTTTAAGGGGAATAATCATATTTCTAATTTTTTTCTAATCGCTGGCGGGGGCAGTGCAATAGGGGATTTTAGAATTGTATATGGCCTAAATGAAAAAGCGCCGGAGAAAATTAATTTTCTCCGGCGCTTTTTAAAATTTTAAACGGAATATTGAGAATAAACCTAATAAGTCATTACTTTTTTCTGCTGACTGCTTTGGAATGCCAAGTCAATCACGCGGCAGGTTCTGAGAATTTCTTCCGGCTTAACGGCAAGTTCAGCGCCTTCCACGATTGCCTCGTAAACATTGTCATAAAATGGCATATAGTTTCCGGCTTCACTTTCTACAATACCCGTGAATTCAGGGCTCGACAAGGTGCCCCAGCGATTTTTGGGTTCGTGGCCCCAGGGTTCCTGGTTGGGAAGGATGTTCTGACGCAATGTTTCTTCCTGAACATCCAGTCCGCCTTTTATAAATGACCCGTTTGTACCATGCAAAGTGTAGCGCAGAGAGTTTTCGTAAACCATCAAGCTGGATTTTAGAATGACCAGCTTGTCGGCATAACCAAGCCTAACGTCGAAATAATCGTCGATTTCGCTGTTTGGTCTTACCGTGCGCACATCGGCCGTAACCGTTTCAGGTGTCCCGAACAAGACAAGCGCCTGATCCAGCAAGTGAGGCCCGAGATTATATAGATTGCCACCTACATCCACTTTCTTTTCCTTCCAGGATTCAGTCGGGACAACGGGACGGAAGCGGTCATAACGGCATTCGTATTCTACGATGTCGCCAAGTTTGCCTTCTGCCAGGAGTTTTTTGATCGTTAAAAAGTCGGAATCCCAACGACGGTTTTGATAGGCCGTTAGAATTAACCCTTTTTCTTTGGCGAGTGCCACCAATTGTTTTGCCTCCTCTTCGGTAGCCGAAAATGGTTTTTCAATAACCACATGTTTCCCGTTTTCCAATGCGTCCAGGGCATATTGAAAATGGGTGTCATTGGGCGTACATATAAATACAAGATCAATGGATTCGTCACTTAAAAGCTCATCGATTGAGCGTGCATTTTCAATTGCCGGATCAAATTCCTGCGCTTCATTCTTACTTCTTTCTACGGCAGTTTTTAATTTAAAACGTGGGTTGATGGAAAGGAATGGTGAGTGAAAATAGCGTCCCGAAAGTCCGAAACCAATAAGGCCGACGTTAAGAATTTTAGAAGACATATGATAAGGAATAGATAAATGATACATTTTGAACAGACCGAAGGAATGGTTCCTTTGGCTGATTAGCAGTTTGCAAAGTTAACTTTTACCAATACAGAGTCAAGAGTTATGGCGCATTACCAGGTTATAATTTTAGTGAAAAGCGGAACGCGCAGGATCCCAAACGCGTGACATTACGATGATGACGACATTTTACCGATGATCCACTGATAGATTTTGATAAATGAGACTTGCTGAGAGGACAAGCAGCCTAACGATTTCCGGAACGGAATCGCCATAAAACAAATAACGCCGACAATACGATTGAACGGCGCTAGTGTGTATAGTTTGCTGAATGCGTTGGGGATAAATTGTACTTTTATCGGGTATAAGGTTTTCTGAAATTATTTAATTCATGACCTCCATGCGTACAAGCTTGATATGTCTGCGTGCGACCGGGATCTTTTTTTGATTGATTAGTAACACGACAAAGGCATCGTTTTCGTAAAAACAGTCGATGATCACCGCCCGGTTTACCAGGTATGACCTGTGTAAACGAAGGAACTGGTGTGTCGGATTTAACAGTTTTTCGAATGCCTGCAATGTTTTTGAGCTTACCCAGAATTTTCCGCTAAGTCCGTGAATGATAGAATAGTTTCTTGCCGCCTCAATGTGTTCGACATGGTCAATTGGCACATGTTCCAGCTTTCCATTGTTTCTCAGCGGTATTTTTTGCGTATTGTCAATTGCCTTGGCAAAACTTGAAATTTTCCGTGCCGAGTCCATATTTCATTGGAGTTTTGATGAGAGAAGGGTTACACTCCATGGCTGCAATGTTAAGGCTATCGTTTTTTTTCGGCAACCCCCATTTTTAGGGGGTTTGTTTCTCTGGATACTCTTCGTAGTATTGTCAACTCATTAATTGCTAAGCATTCACCCCAGATGTCAATCCGTATACTCATTGCAGAAGATCACACTTTGGTAGCTCAGGGCTATGAAAAGCTTTTTGAAGGCCGGGAGGATATTGAAGTTGTCGGATTTGCAGAGACTTTCCACGAAGTCGTTTTTAAACTTCAGGCCGCTCTTGCGGATGTGCTTTTGCTGGATCTGAGCATGCCGGAAACACGCAATAGCCAGTCGCTGCGACTGGCCGGTTTTGATATTCTTGAATTTATTAAAAGCCACTCGATCAATATTAAGAAGCTGGTGGTGTCGAATCACCGGGACTACGAACTGGTTAAGAAAGCCATTACCCTTGGTGCCGACGGATATGTTTTAAAAAGCGCGGATTACAAAGAAGTGATATTGGCCATCCAGAAAATTCAGGAAGGGCAGAGATATCTTCAGAAAGAGGTGGAGATGATATTGAATGAAAAAAGAAGGGATGAAAATTGTCTGGGAGCCGGTGGCGTGCTGCTGACTCCAAGGGAAAAGGAGATCCTTCGGCTGTTGGGAGAAGGCTTGTCAACAGAAGATATGATGAAGGTTCTGACACTCAAAAAGGATACGATTAACGAGTACCGGCAGAATCTCATCCGCAAATTTAATGCACGTAATGCGGCTCATCTCGTCAAACTCGCTTTTGAAATGAATTTTTTTAGCTAATGGTTGTATCTTTAAGTGACGCTACCTCTACTTGAATGATAAAATACATTACGCTGTTTGTGCTGGTCTTTTTTGTTTCTGAATTGAAAAGTCAGGATTTAGTATCGATAAAGCCTGATTTTAAATCTATTGTATTCAGTCGGCATATTCAATATTTTATAGACTCAACAGATTCCTTCGGGTTAAGGCAGGTTATGCTTCGTAAAGACTGGAAGTTATTTGTGGGAAGCAGTCCTAATTTTGGCATAAATGGACTTCCGCACTGGTTGCGCTTATCGATTCGGAATGATGGCAAGGAAGTCAAAACACTTACTTTGCTTACGAAAGGACTCGATTCTCTTCAGGCTTATCTGACCCAGGGCGACTCACTTGTAAA
Organism: Dyadobacter sp. LHD-138; assembly: GCF_030929615.1. Taxonomy (GTDB): domain Bacteria; phylum Bacteroidota; class Bacteroidia; order Cytophagales; family Spirosomataceae; genus Dyadobacter. Next base: position 36,745 of record NZ_JAVFVU010000040.1, read on the forward strand.
AACTTTTCCCGTCACAGGAAGTCACATTCCATTGCGTTACCGGGAAAGTTCCAGTGGCTATCTCACGTTAACTTTTGATGTGCTGCCGGGGCAAAAGTATATGCTTTGGACGCGGATCAGGAATCTCAATTTCCGCCTTACAGCATCTCCCTTCGTACTTTATGAGAAATCGGAGGCAAGACAGTATTTGAAGCAAAAGCAGATTTTTCAGAGCCTGTACATTGGTGGTATGTGTATTATGCTGTTGTTCAGCATCGTGCTTTTGTGCCTTTTTCGGGACTGGCTCTATGCCTATTATTTTGGCTGTGTGTTATGTTCGGTGTCGTTGATGCTGCTGTACAATGACTATACATTTTTGCTTTTTGATGAGTTGCCCCAAATTATTTTGCGAAAGGATGCCTATGGCATCATCTGTTCGCTGATACCTTGTCTGTATGTGCTCTTTGCCGAAAAGTATCTCCGGATTTCGCCGGTCAGGCTGACTTTCTTACCGATGGTTGCCCGGGGAATTATTTTGCTTCAGTTTATTCCGTTTGGCTATGTGTATTACAACGGGTTTGCTCTGTTTCATTTGCGGGGCTTTTTTTATATCCCTATGCTGATTTTGTGCATTATTCCAATCATTTATCTTTATCAGAGTATTCGGAAAGATTACAGGCCGGCCTGGCTTTTTTTGCTCGCAACGGTCCCGATTTTGCTCATGGTGCTGCTGGAAACCTCTTCGGATCTTCATGAAATTCCGGTACAGGAAATGCATGAATATTATTATTACGCCACGCTTTTTGAAATGTTCGCGCTGACGTTCGGACTGGCCTATCGCTTCAAGCTGGATTTTGACCAGAGGAGGCTTTTGCAAAGGGAAATTTTACTTACTCAAATTACCGCGCAGGAAAGGGAACGCATGGACATTGCAGCCGATCTTCATGATGTGATCGGCTCACAGCTTTCGGCAGCCAAGCTGAACATTGAGTACATTCAGGAACAGTATGCCACCGATTCTGATAAGGCCCGGTGGGCGCCGGTTTATAAAATATTAAATACTTTGAGTGAAAATATCAGCAGCATTGCGGTTAAAATGCGCAATTCTTCGCTGGATCAATTGGGCCTGGCAGGAATTTTAGAGCAAATGTATGGGCATATTAAAACACCGGTTTTTCATTTCGATTTTATAGGTATGCAAAAACGGATACCGGCTGATGCGGAAAGGGTGTTGTATGTCGTAATTATTGAAGCGCTTAATAATTGTATCAAACATTCGGAAGCCACGGAGATTAATATCCAGCTCGTGAAAGAAAAAAAACTGCTCACGGTAATCATTGAAGACAATGGAATAGGTTTCGATCTGGCTCGTATCAAAAGAGGGCAGGGGCTGAGGAATCTGGAAATCCGGGTCAGGGACTATTTTCAGGGAGATTTACTGATTGATAGTCAGCCCGGAAGCGGCACGGTTATCATTATTAAGGTCGCACTGAAAGACGAAACTTAAATTTTGCAGCTTCCGGGTTTGTTGAACAATGGCAATCAAGCTTGTTGCCACAATTCTTTCACTCTTTGTAAATCTCTTTTCATCGCGTCAAACACGACCTTGGGCGCAACGGTTATTTTGTCGGCGCCCTGGTCTGCTCCGCCAAGCGGATATTCAAGATGCAGGCATATCGGTACCTGGATGTTATGATCTTTTAATAATTTGAAATAGGTTTTAAAATCCACCATGCCTTCGCCCAGCGGCATACTTTTAGGAGCCCATTTTCCACTGCTTTTATCCCACATAAAGTCTTTCAGAACGATCGTCCTGATATGGGACTCGATCAGATTAAAGCCAGTCTGCCAGGAAAGTCCGCCTTCCAGCGTTGCATGGCGGATATCGTATTGTGCGCCCATGTGTTTGGCGTCTGCTTTTTGTAATATCTCCCAAATTTCAAACATGGAAGCCCCGACCATTCTCCCTGCATGATTCTGATAACATCCGGTCAGACCAAGTTTTTTATTCAATTGGCTTAAACCTGCCATTTTATCACGGTATTCGCTCAGTGATTGCGGGATGGTTTTCTGCTCATTGTATTTATACCAGTTCATCCGGTAATACTTTATTCCCTGGGTCGCGGCCGTTTCCAGTACTTTTTTGTCGAGCGGGTTATTGGCATCCTCCACGGCCGTACACATCATTAAGGGGGCAAAACCCACTTTTTTCATCGCTTCAACGGCCAGTGGCAGGTCGTTTTCTACGCGCTCGGGCAACACGTGCCCTTTGGGGCGGACGGTCAGATCAATCCCGTCAAAACCTATTTCTTTGGCGGCCTCTGCCATATCCTTGTAGTTCAGGAATTGCAAATGCTTTGAAAAAATATTGATTTTAGGGACATCGGCAACCCTGCCCGGTTGGCTGGAAAAAGCCTCATGGGTCAACAAAGGGATAGCGCTGCCTGCAAGTGCTGCATTGATCAGGAATTTTCGACGGGATAGTTCAGCTGGTATCATTTATTTTTAAGCGTTTATCCGAAAGGTGATGGGAAAAGGAACAGGAATTAATATTGAGTAAAGGACGAAAAAGTGAGGTTACTACCCGCGATTGTAATGATATTTCATAAATTAAGACGTTGAATATTTACGATCCGGTGACAACAAATTCACGTACTGTGACAGATGTACGTGCAGTGCGTAAGGGCTGACCATCGTTTTCCTGCAATGCCTGAAAGAATTGTCGGCTACAAAATGCAATTAGTGTATTTAAATTATGGTATTTTTGTCACATGAATACTTTGCCTGCTATAATCCGTTTTCAAGAATTGTCGGAATTAGATACTGTTGCGGCTTCCTTGCTACGGATCGGGGAAAATGTCCCTGTTTGGTTGTTTAGTGGTTCCATGGGAGTCGGGAAAACCACGCTGATCAAGAAATTGTGTGAACTGCTTGGTGTTAAATCGATCGTTCAAAGCCCGACATTCTCGCTCGTAAATGAGTATATCACCCAAAAAGGCGTACTGGTTTATCATTTTGACTTCTATCGGATCCGGAGTGAGATCGAAGCGCTGGATATTGGTATCGAAGAATATTTTGATTCCGGTGGATTTTGTTTTGTAGAATGGCCGGAGAAAATCGAGTCCTTATGGCCTTATCCGCATCTGTTGATCACCATGGATATGGATGAAGACGGACACCGGGTTTTGGTCGTGACAGAAGAAAGACAATAGCGTTGATCCCGAAATAATTACACGCATCTCTCATTAATCTTAATATTTTACCTAGTCCATGGCACAGCCTCAAATCACTGGTTTTGAAGAATTGGCTAAACAGTCGGTGCTCTATCCGCAGGAATCGTTACTGGCTACCCGGAAAAATCAGAATTCCTTAAATATTGGTCTGCCACGGGAAATTTCTTTACAGGAAAACCGGATCGCGCTTACACCGGACGCCGTGAGTATTTTGGTTAGAAACGGGCATGAGGTATGGGTTGAAAAAAATGCAGGAAAAGGAGCTAATTTTTCGGACCATGAGTACAGTGAAGCCGGCGCCAAAATTGTGCAGAGTCCGGAGGAAGTATACCAGGCCAATCTGATCTTGAAAGTGGAGCCATTGGTTGAAGAAGAATTCAATTTCATCAAAGCGGGTACGACGGTTATTTCGGCCTTGAACCTGCCGTCGCTGGAAAAGAAGTATTTTGAAAAGCTCAACCAGTCGAAAATTACCGGCATCGGTTATGAGCTCGTCGAAGATCAGGTGGGCGGGAAACCCATCATCCGGGCTATGGGCGAAATTGCCGGGAGTACAGTGCTGCTGATCGCGGCAGAATATCTTTCCAGCCCGAGTGGAGGACGGGGAATAATACTGGGCGGGATTACCGGTGTGCCGCCAACAAAGATTGTGATCCTTGGCGCTGGAACGGTTGCGGAATATGCCACACGTGCCGCCATCGGATTTGGGGCTGATGTTAAAATTTTCGACAAACATATCTATCGTTTACAAAGACTAAAATATTCTATCGGGCAAAATCTTTACACTTCTATAATTGACTCGGATACTTTGGCGGAGGCTATCAGCCGGGCCGATGTGGTTATTGGAACCATGCGTGCTGAAAATGGCACGAGCCCGATGGTTGTTACGAAGGATATGGTGTCTCAAATGAAGGCTGGTTCGGTCATTATTGATGTAAGTATCGATCAGGGCGGCTCTTTTGAAACCTCTAAAATGACAACGCATAAAAATCCGATTTTTAAATACAGCGACGTTATTCACTATTGTGTACCAAACATTCCGTCGCGGGTGGCCAATACGGCAAGTACCGCTTTAAGTAATGTATTTTTACCTTTTTTACTGCAAACGGGAACAATTGGTGGGATCGAGGAAATGATTTATGCCAATCGTTGGTTTATGAAAGGAGTGTACTGTCACAAAGGAACGCTGACAAACTCTCACATCGCCCGCAGTTTTAACATGCGTTATAAAGATTTGACGCTGTTGCTGGCTGCGAGAATGTGATTTTGACTTCGGCTGTCGGCGATTGGCTTTCAGCTTGGAGTTTACTAAAATGGAGACAGTTTACCAGGACTAATTAATAATTAAAAAAGGCCGGGAGCCAAGGCTGATTGCCGACCGCCGACTGCCGAAAGCCATAATATGATTAACAATAGCAATGAAAATTCTCTGATGGACGACGCCAATTCACCCGAGTTGAACCGTAAGCTGATGGGAATGGTATCACAGGATTTTGTCCGCGTGTCGGATCAGTTAAAGGATGCATCGTATCAGATCAGGAAACGTGGGTTTTCTGATAATCCGATTTTTGTCATTACAAATGAAGAAATGGATCTGGGGGTTTTACTGATCGGATCCACAGAATTGACCAACCGTTATAACTACCGCGCATCCTATATGCAGGAATTTGTAGACCGCAAACTGATCGGAGAGGAATCGGTTTTACTCTTTACGGAAAACTACAAAAATCCGGAGGAATACTGCTGCCTGTTTGCATTAATTGGCGATTTTTCAGGATTCATTTTCGTGCCATATCCCGAGGATAACTAGTTTTTTTATGTAACCGGGGTAAAAATTTTATTAAAACGGGTGTCATTTTAAAAATGACACCCGTTTTTTTATCCTCCTGATTTTCAATGTATTATATTTTTTAAAAAATATGCTAAATTGATTTAGCCTTGATGGTCACATTTCATTGATTTTGAAATAGTTATTAAAAAATAATAATAAGCAATTAGGAGACTATTTAAAATTATTTAATTAGAAATTATATTAGGATATTTGTGAAAAAAGCTGATTTGCATCGCTATAATTTTGCAGATTGAAACGGTAACCTATTCTTTATTTTTTAAAAATGATTTTCCTATGAAAGAAAAATTACTTAAAACCTATTCCAGGGTTTTTATCCTACTAGGTCTTTTCCTTATTATGTCACCCGTTTTCGCGCAAGACAAAACGGTGTCGGGTAAGGTACTGGACGAAAATGGTGCGGGATTGCCAGGGGCCTCGATAACAATAAAGGGGACAAATTCCGGAACCAATGCAGATGCTAACGGTGACTTTACACTTGCCGGTGTAAAAAGCAGTTCTATTCTGGTTATTTCCTCTATCGGTTATGCGAGACAAGAAATAACAGCTGGCAATCAATCTGACTTCGCGATTAAAATGGTTCCTGATGTTGCAAACTTACAGGAGGTCGTTGTAACTGCTTTGGGTATTTCTAAAGATGCCAGGAAACTGGGATATTCGGTGACGACCATTGGCGGCGACTTGATGACAAAGGCCCGCGAAACCAACATTGGTAATTCTTTGGCAGGACGTGTTGCAGGTTTGAATGTAAAAGGTACAAGCGGTGGACCAGGTGGTACTGCCAAAATACTGATGAGAGGTATGCCGAGTATGAACTCTGCCGGATCGCCGTTAATTGTTATCAATGGTGTACCAATGGATAACACGCAACGTGGATCAGCAGGTGAATGGGGTGGAGCCGATGGTGGTGATGGTCTTGGAAACCTGAACCCTGATGATGTTGAAACGATGACTGTTTTGAAAGGACAGGCCGCATCTGCACTTTTTGGTGCACGTGCTTCGAATGGGGTTATCCTTATTAAAACCAAAGCAGGCAAAAAAGGGGATTTCTCCATTGACTACAACATGAATTATTCGATGGATACGCCAAGAGATATGACGGATTTCCAATACGTATATGGCCAGGGAGTTGGCGGTCAGAAGCCTTTGACGGCTGCCGCGGCGCAAATTTCTGCAAGAAAGAGCTGGGGAGCCCCACTTGACGGAAGTCAGGTGATTCAGTTTGACGGTAAAAACTATGCTTATTCTGCTCAAAAGGATAATGTGAAGAATTTTTACAGAATGGGATCAAATTTCACAAATACATTGGCGGTTACCAAAGGTGGTGAAAATGGCTCTTTCCGTCTTTCAGCTTCTAATCTTGATACCAAGTCAATTATCGAAAATAGCGACCTGGGAAGAAAAACTTTTAACCTTACTGCTGATCAGAATATTACCAAAAAGCTTAGCATTAATGTAATGGGTAATTATGTTATTGAGAATGTTAAAAACAAACCAATTCTTAGTGACGGCCCAATGAACGCAAACAATGGTATGTTCCTTGCTTCGAACATTGATCAAAGAATTTTGGCTCCTGGTTTTGACCCGGTTACGGGAAAAGAAATTGTTTTTAGCGATGATGAGTATGTGACAAACCCTTATTTTGTTACAAGCAAGTTTGTCAACAATGTTGATCGTAAGCGATTGATATCAGCACTTTCCACTAAGTATCAATTTACCAGCTGGTTGTATGCCCAGGCAAGATTGGGTTACGATAATGCCAACGACCGTATCTTTAAAGTTACGCCATGGGGAACCGGATATTCGAATGGCGGAAAGGGCGGATTGGATGAGTTATCCAATGCTCAGCGTACGGAATTGAACGTAGACGGATTGGTTGGATTTAATAAGGCATTCAATAACGACGAATTTACAGTAGATGCGATCGTTGGGGCAAACTTGAGAAAGAACCGTTACGAAAAAGTTCAGGTAGGAGGTTCTCCTTTTGTTCTTCCCTATCTGTACAGCTTTAACAACGTTGTTAATTTCAACAGAGATTATCAGGTTGCTAATTCAGAAGTACAATCGGCATACTACAGTGTAGATTTGGGATATAAAGGGATATTGAACTTATCGACGACAGGTCGTTATGATACCTATTCAACTTTGCCAGGTTCGGCGCGTAGCATATTCACGCCTTCGGTTACCGGTTCCTTTGTATTTAACGATATCATTAATGTTCCAAGTTTATCATTCGGTAAAGTTCGTGCATCTTATGCACGCACCAGCGGAGAGCCGTCAAAACCATACGGAACTGCTATTTATTATGGTGTTGGCAATTCGATCAATGTGCCGGGATACCCAACAGGTGTACCTACCGGGAATTTTAGCGATGAGCTTCCAAATTTGTTCCTTAAACCGTTCACGAAAAGCGAAGTGGAATTTGGTTTAGAAATGAAGTTTTTCGGGAATCGTCTTGGTCTTGATCTTGCTTACTATACCCAGAAAACAAAAAATGAAATTATGCCAGCCAATTACAGTAGCGCAACAGGTTACGTGAAAGGTGTGGTTGGGTCAGGTTCTGTACAAAATAAAGGCTTGGAGGTTTTGATTACAGGATCACCTGTTAAAAGATCTAAATTAGGCTGGAATGTATCGTTGAACCTTACCTCGGTTAAAAATAAAATTCTACAGACAGACGCAGATAACAATCCAATCACGCTGGGATCTAACAGAGCAACGCTTGGAAATGCGGTTACTGCATTCGTAGTGGGTAAAGCTGGTCCTCAGTTAAGAGCGTATGATTACAAATATGCAGCCAACGGGCAGATTGTTGTAGACCAGTCCGGACTTCCGGTTAGAGGGGATCTTCTTGATTTAGGAACGGTCTTACCAACTTTGTACGGTGGTTTGAACAACGAATTCAATGTAGGGGATCTTAATTTCTCTTTCCTGATTGACTACAACTATGGTAATAAAATATTGTCAGCGACTGAGAATTATGCTTATAGAAGAGGTTTACATAAGGAAACACTTGTTGGAAGAGATGGAATTACTACCGGCGTTTCCGAAGCGGGAGTAGCCAATACGGTAAAAGCATCAGCGGAAGACTATTATACGGCGCTCGCTAATAACGTCACTAAAATAAGTGCGGTAGACGGAGACTATATCAAGCTTCGTCAGGTGACAATTGGGTATAACATTCCTACAAAATTGATTGCGAAGTGGCCTTTAATTCGTGCAGTTAATATTTCTCTGGTATCGAGAAACCTATTTTACATCATGAAAAAGACTAAAAACATTGATCCGGAAGCATCTTTTGGGGCAAATCTAACCTATTCGGGTATAGAAGGAACAAGCCTTCCATCGACACGTAACTATGGTATCAATGTAAACTTCAAGTTTAAATGAGACGAATTATGAAAAAGAGACTTTCTATATTATTACTGTTGGCAGGCATGGTTCCAATGTCATGTACTGACAAGTTTGATGACTTGAACACGGATCCTACGAAATCGTCTTCAACGACGTTTGATCCCAACTTGCTGCTGCCAAGTATTCAATGGAAACATGTTAGTGCCACAGCGGGTTATAGCGGCGCGATTCTTTTCCAAAGTATGTGGGTGCAAATTCTGGCTTCCACAACTTCCGGAGCGGCTAACTACTATTCAAATGCGGATAAGTATGTTATATCCAGCAATACAAACTCCTATCTGGCAAGTACCTGGAACGGAGATTATAGTGCCGCCAGTTTTGCCTACGAAATGGAGCAGTTGGCAAAAGATAAGCCTGCTCTTGCGAACCTGATGAATATCGCGGTGATTATGCAGGTGCAGTCATTGGCGACGATTAGTGATGTTTATGGCGACATGCCTTATACGGAGGCGTTAAAAGCAAAGGCTGCTATAACATTACCGGTTTATGATACGCAGGAGAGTATTTATAAATCGCTGCTTACCCGCCTGGACGCGGCTACTGCAGCGCTTGACGCATCAAAACCACTTGCAACGAATGATGCGTTTGCAGGTTATAAGGGTGATGTTGCTAAATGGAAAAAATATGGGTATTCTCTGATGTTGAAGCTTGCGATGCGTCTGGTGAAAATTGACCCTGCAACCGCTAAAACCTATGCTGAAAAGGCAGCGGCCGGTGGTACATTTGCGAGCATGAGTGATGATGCTTATGTATCAGGGGATGACACCAATGGTTATACGAATGGTAATGGTGCTGCTTTATCAACTCCTGCTGACGTTTATCAGGTAAGATGGAGTAAAACGATGATTGATTATTTGAAATCAACCAACGATCCACGATTAGGCGTAATTGCAGAAGTTCCGGTTGCAGGTTTGGCAGGAAATCAAGGTGTGGCAGCTGGTAATTCAGATCCTGCTGTTCAACTGGGTTTACCTAATGGTTATGATTTGAATGGTGGAGCAACGGATATTTCTAAATCTCCTGGTTACAACGGAGCTTCGGGGACAGGTGCAGATATTACGCCGATTGGAAAATATTCACGTCCGGCAAGTATTTATAGAGGCAGAAGCGCCCCAATTTTTGTTCTGACTTACGCAGAAACGGAATTGCTTCTTGCAGAAGCTGCAACACGTGGTTTTTCAGTTGGCGCTACAACCGCTGCGGCACATTATAAAAATGCAGTTTCGGCTGGTATTCAAACGCTTGGTCGCTATGGTACAACAGCTGCCATTAGCGCTGGTGTAGCGGATGCGTATGCCGCTGCGAATCCATTGGTTACTGCTGATGCGCTTAAACAGATCAATGAACAATATTGGGTGGTTAATGGCACTTTGTTTAATTTTGTAGAAGCCTGGAATAACTGGAAAAGATCAGGGTATCCTGTCCTGACTCCGGTTAATTATGTAGGAAATTTCTCTGGCGGTGTTATACCAAGAAGACAAATTTATCCAACAGGTGAGGCAACTTTAAATGGTGCGAATTACAACGCAGCCATTGGGAAACTTTCAGGCGGAGACAAATGGTCATCCAGAATCTGGTGGGATAAATAACAAAAAAAACGGAGTAAGAAACATTCTTTTCTTACTCCGTTTTTATCACAGTGACTATTAATCCGAACTTCAGCATTTTGTTGAAGTTTTTTTAGTTTTTATGATATATCTTTCGTTACATTTTTTACTCTCTTTTTCATGTTGACGAATAGAAAAATTTCAGGTGTTCAATCCCTGGTTCTTTTGCTCGGGTTTCACTTTTCTATGGCCCAGGCGCAACAGCCGCTTTTTCAGTTGTTGACGCCAAAACAAACCAATATTGATTTCAGGAATGATATCAATGAAGATGAAAGCCTGAACGTAATGGCTTATGAATATTTCTACAATGGTGGGGGCGTGGCAGTGGGGGATGTAAATAATGATGGATTTGATGATTTGTTTTTTACCTCAAACATGAAATCCAATAAATTGTATCTTAACCTCGACGGGGAAAAAGGCGCTCCTATTAAGTTCAGGGATGTTACGGGTATTGCCGGGAAAGGCATTGAAGGCAGAAAGGGTGGCTGGAAAACGGGTGTCACCATGGCCGATGTGAATGGCGACGGTTGGCTGGATATTCATATTTGCTATTCAGGAAAAGTAGATGACGAAGCCCGGAAAAACCAGTTGTTCATCAACCAGGGCGTGCAAAATGGCTCGGTGAAGTTTGTGGAGCAGGCCAAAGAATATGGTCTCGATAATATCAGTTACAGCACACAGGCGACCTTTTTTGATTACGACGATGACGGAGACCTGGATATGTTCCTGCTCAATCATAGCGTAAAAAAAATTGATAACATGGAGCTGGCCAAGTTCAGGACACAAACAGACGAACTGGCAGGTAACAAACTTTTTGAAAACAAGAATAATAAATTTGTTGAGGTAACTAAAAAAGCAGGCATTTATCAATATCCGTTAACGTTCGGATTGGGTGTTGCCATTGCAGATATCAATCTGGATGGCTGGCAGGATATTTACGTTACCAACGATTACAATGAACCGGATTATCTCTACCTCAATAACGGTGACGGTACTTTTCATGAAGACTCGGAAGCGTGTTTCCGGCATTTAGCTCAGTTTTCGATGGGGCTGGATATTGCCGATTTTAACAACGATGGCTTGCCGGATATTGTCTCGCTGGATATGCTTCCGGAGGATAACAGACGCCAGAAATTGTTGCAGCTTCAGGAGAATTACGAGTCTTTTGAGCTCATGATGAAACAGAAGCTGAACCGGCAGTATATGCGGAATATGTTGCAGCTGAATAACGGCGACGGCACTTTCAGTGAAATTGCCCAGCTTTCCGGTGTTTCAAACACCGATTGGAGCTGGTGTCCGCTGCTGGCAGATTTTGATAATGACGGATTTAAAGATCTGTTTGTCAGCAATGGTTATCTGAGAGATTACACCAACAAGGATTTTTTAAAATACTGGGGCGATTACAAGATCAGACAGGCGGTAAACAAAGAGCCTTTTTTGTTGATGGATCTGATCAAGGCCATGCCTTCGACCAAACTGGCGAACTATATTTTCAAAAATAACAGAGACCTGACTTTTACGAAAAAACAGGAAGATTGGGGACTTAATAACCCTGCCATTTCAAGCGGCGCCGTTTATGCTGATCTTGACAATGACGGTGACCTGGATTTGGTTGTGAGCAATATCAACGAACCGGCTTTTGTATACCAAAATATGGGACGGGAGCAATCGAAGGGCGGTTATCTTCAGGTGAAACTAAAGCAGCCCGAAGGAAACAAAAATGCGGTAGGAGCAAAGGTGTTTCTGTTTTCGAAAGGAAAACAACAATATCAGGAGGTAAACCCGAATAGGGGATATCTGTCATGCCTTCCGCTAAAACTGCATTTTGGGCTTGATACGGAAACACAAGTGGATTCGGTCAGGATAATTTGGCCGGATCAAAAGGAGCAATGGCTGACCGGCGTAACTTCCAACCAGTTGCTGGTTGTTGAGAAACAGTCCGAAAAGCTGAAAAATGTAAAGAAGGAACCAGCGAAAACACCGGCAGTTTTTGCCAAAGCTGAGCACGCGATTACGTATCAGCACGAAGGTTTTAGTGAGAATGACTTCAAACGTCAGCCGTTGATGTTGTCCATGTATTCGCAAACGGGGCCCATTGTTGCCAAAGGTGATGTCAACAAGGACGGTCTGGAAGATATTTATCTGAGCGGGGATCAGAACAAAAAAGGGAAAATCTGGTTGCAGGATTCGAAAGGAACATTCAAAGAAATGGAAGGTTTTGCGATCGGGGATGAAAATCTTTCCGCTAATTCCGCTGCATTATTTTTTGATGCCAATGGCGATGGTTTTGACGATCTGTACATTGCCAAAGGGGGATATTCACTTTTTGAACCGAATACATTTTCCCTTCAGGACGAAATTTATTTGAGTGACGGCAAAGGAAAATTGAATCTGGCGGTATTGTCGATGCCCAATCTCAAAGCAAGTAGTAAATCCTGTGTCCGGGCCTGTGATTATGATGGTGACGGCGATCTGGATCTGTTTGTCGGTGGCCGCATTGTTCCGGGACGTTATCCTGAAACGCCGGCTTCATTTCTTTTGACGAATAACGGAAAGGGCGAATTTACGATAACACCGACACCGTTTTCAAAAGTGGGTATGGTGACAGACGCGCAGTGGGCTGATCTGGATGATGACGGAAGAAAGGAGCTGATTATCTGTGGCGAGTTTATGCCGGTTAAGATTTATGCCAATACCAAAGACGGGTTCGTTGATAAAACGGCTCAGTATTTCTCGGAAGATGAGTCGGGTTTCTGGTCTTCGTTGTTGATCGAAGATATTGACGGTGATGGAAAGAAGGATATTGTTGCCGGAAATTTTGGCACAAATTCCCAGATCAAAGTTTCACATAGCGAACCGGGAGAGCTGTATTTTGCTGATTTTGACAACAACGGTTCGATTGATCCTTTTTTTAATTTTTATATCCAGGGGAAATCTTATCCGTTTGTCAGCCGTGATGAACTGAATGATCAGATCTATCCGATGCGGAAAAAATTCGCTTTTTATAAGGATTATGCAAGCGCCACCATGACGGATATTTTTTCGCCGGAAGTATTGGGTAAGGCAGGGAAATTGAAGTTTAACGAATCCCGCTCGGTTTGTTTTATGAATAAAAACGGAAAATTTGAAAAACAGGTGCTTCCGGTTCAGGCCCAGTTTGCGCCGGTAACCTCGATACGATATGAAGATTTCGATAAGGACGGAAACAAGGACCTGCTGCTGTTTGGAAACAAATCCGATAACCGTCTGAAAATCGGAAGTATGGATGCCAATTATGGGTGTTATCTGAGAGGCGATGGAAAGGGGCATTTTAGCTATGTAAGCCAGCCGCTTTCGGGGCTTTCCGTAACTGGTGACGTTAAATCGGTCGTTGAAATTAACATTAAAAAAGAACCATATCTTTTGATAGGCGCCTTTAATATGCCGCTTCAATTTTATCAATTACAGAAAAAATAATGAAAAGACTTTTGCTTTTAAGTTTGTTAATATGTCAGCTTGCCCATGCCCAAAAATCAAAAAAGGAACTGGACAGACATTTACAACCGGCTATTTTTGCTGTGACCATGGTCATGATCCATGATGTTGCCAATCCGCCGGCAGCGAGCCGGTTTTATACGTATTGTCTGCTGGGCGCTCAGGAAATCATTGCCCGCAACAATAAGTCCGTCGTGTCACCATCTGCGTATGTGAAAGGACTCAGTAAAATAGAGATTGAAAGTAAAACCGCTTATGACTATAAAATTGCGGCGCTTTACTGTATTCTGGAAACGGGAAGGATCATTTTGCCTTCAGGTTACATGCTGGAAGAAGACCAGAAAAAGCTTTTGGCGACGTTGAAAAAAGATGGTTACCCGGATCAGCTTGTGGCACAATCCGTCGCAGTTGCCCAGGAAGTGGCGAAGAAAATAATTACTTTTTCGAGCAGCGACAATTATTCTAAGTTAAGTACAAGGCTAAGATACAGGCCTTTGAAGGGTGATGGTTATTGGTTCCCTACGCCTCCGGGATATATTGAAGGTATAGAGCCGCACTGGAAAACCATCCGCCCGATGCTGATCGATTCCAGCGGACAGTTTAAGCCCGCACCGCCGGTTCCTTTCAGCAAAGACAGTGCCAGTGCATTTTACAAACTGACTTATGAAGTTTATGATGCCGGAAAAAAACTGAATGAGAAAACCCGCTTTATTGCTTCGTATTGGGACTGCAACCCGTTTGCGATCAATACATCAGGGCACATGTCGATCGGTTTTAAGAAGATAAGTCCCGGTGGACACTGGATGAATATTACCAGTATTGCTACCACAAAAGCTAAAATAGATCTGGATCGCGGCATTATGATCCATGGGATTATTGCCGCCACTTTGATGGATGCTTTTATCAGTTGTTGGGACGAAAAATACCGGAGCAACCGCATCAGGCCGGAAACTGTTATCAACCGGTATATCGATCCGGCATGGCAGCCACTTTTGCAAACACCTCCTTTCCCCGAGTATACCAGCGGGCATAGCGTAGTTTCTACGGCAGTAGCCGAAGCCCTTACCTATTTGTTGGGGGACAATTTTTCATTCACCGATGATACGGAAGTGATATTTGATTTACCATCCAGAGATTTTAAATCTTTCAGACAAGCAGCTGCGGAAGCCGCGATATCCCGTTTGTATGGCGGAATTCATTACCGCGACGCAATTGAAAACGGAGCAGATCAGGGGAAAAGGATTGGTGAATTTGTGATTGAAACAATAAAAAAAGCAGGTGTTCATGGAGCAGCAGCGAAGTAAGGTACGGCACCAGTTAATTGCGGCAAGCCCAGTGAATAAACATTTTGTCTAATTCATTCAGTACTAAGTAGTAGTGGAAAATTAGTTTGTATTATGGATTTTTATAATAAGCTATTAATCATTCGGTTACTGAGCTAATCGCATACAGCTAATTGCCAACAGCTACTTAAATTTTATCGGCATAACGTATAAGTTGTATCTTTGAACCCACTTACGATAGAAGACCGTTTATTTTCGACCGTAGATGGATTCAGGATACAATTGTTTTTTAGCTCAATGAATAAATATTTAACTGTTGTCGTCATTTTGTTTTGTGTTCATGTTTATCGTGCCAGCGCGCAGGGCGTCCTGGCTGTTTCAAACACAGCAGCCGTTGCTGACAAGGCAGGATCAGTTGTACAAAAAACGGACTCAGTTACAGAAGGAATTACGCAGTGGAATGCAATAAAGTGGAGTTTTGGCTTAAATGGCGGTTACGGCTATCGTCTTCCCAACGCGGGAACAAGGCAGAATACGCACTATTCGAAACACATGAAAAAGATGAAATCGGGCCTATCAATTGGCGCTGATCTGCATCGTCATTTCTGGCCACGCATTGGTTTAGGCTTGAAATATAATTTATACGCCGTCCGTGGGACCTACGGCAAAAAGACCGCCGACGACATAAAAATCCAGTTTGCAGGCCCTTCCGTTATCTACCAATATCCTTTTCAAAATCACACAACCTCCGTTCTGGCTGGCTTCGCAATGGGTTATCAGTCTTATGCGAATAAAGGGAAGGCCAATGGAGAAGACTTTAAGCTGCGCGGAGATGCAATGGGCTGGGCGGTAAGCCTGGGCCTGGAACAGAGACTAAGTAAACATTTAGCCCTGAATTTAACGGGTGCCTGTTATTTGGGAACATCCTATAAATTCCGGAAAGAAAGCGGTGGTGTCACGGAAACCATCAAATTGTCTAAAGAAAAATTTGAGGATCTGTCAAGGGCTGAACTGACGCTTGGTCTCCGATTCTTTTAATACATCGTTTTGTTTTATGAAAAAGTAAGGGAAAAATAGGATTAAATAGTCTTATTTGTGAAACCTTGGTCAGGTTGGTTAAAAACGGATTCCCAAACGGTAGATTGGCCCCTTTTTAGCCTTATCGAGCTAAGACTTTAATCTTTTCTTTCATAAGATTTCCAGTATAAAACCTGGATACAAATCGGTGTACGATGTTAAAACCTAATCTATTCCTATTTCTGTGCGCAGTTTTCTGCTGCCTATTGACTTCCAACACCATTGTTTCTGCGCAGGCAGGCAAGGCTAAAAAGCCGCTGGTTGTTTTCGTAACCGGCGACCATGAATATGGCGGGGAGGAAACTTTGCCCCTGATCGCCGCCGAACTTGAAAAAAACTATGGCATGCGCACCATCGTTTTGAAGGCTTATCCCGATTATAATGCTGAAAAAAATATTCCCGGACTGGAAGCACTTAAAGATGCAGATCTGGCTGTGTTTTATTTGCGGTGGCGCCAGCTTCCGAAAGAACAACTTGCTCACATTGATGCGTATTTGAAAACTGGAAAACCTGTTATGGGATTCCGCACGACCACCCACGCTTTCAATTATCCAAAAGGTGACGAAAACGAAAAATGGAATGCATTCGGTGAGTTTGCGCTGAATGCACCTCCGGGCTGGGGCGGCAAAGCAGCACATACGCATTACGGACATAAAAGCAGCACGGATGTTTCCATGATTGCTGAGCAGGCCAAAAATCCTATCCTGACCGGTGTTTCGCCCAAATTCCATGTTCGTTCATGGTTGTACCGTGTTTTGCCTGATTATCCAACAAGAGGTTCAACATGGTTAATGATGGGAAAATCAGTTGATCCTGACAAAAAAGATATAGAAAATCCTGTTGCCTGGACAGGAACGAATTCTTTTGGCGGGAAAGTTTTCATGACAACGATGGGACATCCGGATGATTTCCAGCTGGAACCCTTTCAGCGCCTGGTTATTAATGCCATCCACTGGGAGTTGGGACAAAAAGTGCCGAAAAAATGGAAAGGAAAAATTGATATCAAGGTTCCTTACAGAGAAGCGAAATAATTCGATAACCTATTGGATTATTCGCTGTTGATTAATAGTTAGTTCCTACACCGTGGATAAAATTACCTGAGATTAAAATGACTAAACCCACAAAAAGAAGTATCACCGGATTGCTGCTCGCATTTGGATTAATGGCCGTTGCTTTCAGTGCTTTCCAGTTCAGTGTATCCGAATCGCTGAAAGTAAGTAAAGGATCGAGGATTATTTTACTGGGAAATAATCTTGGATCAAGGATGATGAATTATGGCCATTTCGAAACCGAAATGCAGGTTCGTTATCCGGATAGTTTGCTGTTTATACGAAATATGTGTGATGGCGGGGATACCCCTGGTTTCAGACCGCACGCCAGTAGAAACCTGCCATGGGCATTTCCCGGTGCTGAGAAATTTCAGACGGAATATGCTAAAAATTCGGCCAGTGAAGGGCATTTTGAAACGCCCGATGAATGGCTGACACGCCTTAAAACGGATGTGATCGTTGCCTTTTTCGGATATAACGAATCATTTCAGGGGAAAGAAGGGCTGGCTAACTACAAGGCAGAGCTTGATGCCTTTATCAAACATACTTTGAGTCAGAATTATAATGGCGTAACACCACCACAACTGGCCATTGTTTCACCAATCGCTTTCGAAGATTTGTCTGGGAAATTTGATCTTCCCAATGGAAAAAAGGAAAACGAGAACCTTGCGCTTTATGCAAAAGGAATGAAAGAAATTGCTGAGCAGAACAAAGTTTTATTTGTTGATGCTTTTACGCCTTCGCAAAAATGGTATGCTGAAAGCAAGGAAGATTTGACGATAGACGGCTCTCAGTTAAATGAAGAAGGCTATAAAAAACTGGCTTTGCTGCTTTCTGATAATGTTTTTGGGAAAAACAAACCAAAGGCAGAAGCAAACCGGAAACTGGTTCTTGCAGCAGTGAATGAAAAAAACTGGATGTGGCATAATGACTATAAAATTCCCAACGGAGTACACGTGTATGGTCGTCGCTATAATCCTTTCGGCCCGGATAATTATCCTGCGGAAATCGAAAAAATTCGTGAATTGACAGCAATTCGTGACCAGGCAGTCTGGATGGCCGCGTCAAAAGGAGAAAAGATGGATCTGGCTGCTGCCGATAAAAATACGAAACAGCTGCCTCCGGTGAAAACCAATTTTAATCCTGAAAAGAATGGAAGTCTTGAGTATTTGTATGGGGAAGATGCGCTGAAAAAACTCAAAGTGCCAGCAGGGTATAAAATTGAGCTTTTTGCCTCGGAAGAGCAGTTCCCGGATTTGGCGAAACCAATGCAAATGTCGTTTGATAACAAAGGTCGTCTGTGGGTTGCAACCATGCCGAGTTATCCGCATTACAAGCCGGGTGATTCAAAACCAAATGATAAGATCATCATTTTTGAGGATACCAACAACGATGGGAAAGCTGACAAACAAACTGTTTTCGCTGATGGTTTACACCTTCCGTTGGGTTTTGAAATAGCCAAAGAAGGCGTTTATGTATCACAGGGTACGAATTTTAAACTCCTGATGGATACCAACGGCGACGGCAAAGCAGATAAACAGGAAATTCTTTTAAGCGGGTTTGACGACCACGATACGCACCACAACAGTCATGCGTTTACAGTGGATCCGTCCGGAGCGATTTATTCGGGAGAAGGTGTGTTTTTACATACCAACGTCGAGACTTCATACGGTCCCGTAAGGGCAACCAATGGTGGTTTTTACCGTTATGCACCACAGCTTCGTAAGTTGGAGCGTACTGCGCAGCTGTCTATTCCAAATCCGTGGGGAATTGCTTTTGATGATTGGGGACAGCCATTTTTTGCAGAAACTTCAAGTCCTGATGTGCGTTGGATGATGCCGGGATCGGTTTTGCCAAGATATGGTGAGGCTACCCATAAGTCGGTACAGCTGGTAGAGGATGCGCACCGCGTCCGTCCGACGTCGGGTCTTGAATTTGTGTCGAGCCGCCATTTTCCCGATGACATTCAGGGAGATTTCCTGATCAACAATACGATCGGATTTTTGGGTATGAAAGAACATACGCTGAAAGACGACGGAACGGGTTACGTCAGCAAACACCGCGCGGATCTGGTTGTCAGTGAAGACCGGAATTTCCGTCCTGTGGACATGGAGTTTGCGCCGGATGGTTCGCTTTATCTGATCGACTGGCACAATATTCTGATTGGCCACATGCAGCACAATGCACGCGATCCTTTGAGAGATCACTCGCACGGTAGAGTGTACCGGATCACATATCCGTCACGACCTTTGGTAAAACCAGCCAAAGTGGACGGTGCAAGCATTGAAGAGCTTTTGGAGAATCTTAAACTGCCCGAATATCGTACGCGTTACAGAACCCGCCGTGAATTGAGAGGCAGGGACGTAAACCAGGTTTTGTCTAAGCTGAATGTCTGGGTAGCTAAGCTGGACAAAAAGGATCCAAGATATGAACATCATTTGCTGGAAGGTTTGTGGGTAAGCTGGGGGATGGATAAAGTGGATCAGAAGCTTTTGAAGCAGGTTTTGAAAGCGAAAGATTATCATGCACGCGCTGCTGCGGTAACCGTAGTTCGTTACACGGGACATCAGGTGCCCGATCAGGCTGCCTTGCTTATGCAGGCTGCTATGGATGAAAATAGCCGTGTTCGTCTGGCAGCGATCGTCGCTGCGTCGTGGATTGGCAAGGAAAAGGGTTTACCTATTCTGGCAGAAGCGAAGAAAAAGCCGCTGGATGACTGGTCAATTCATGCCTATGAAACGGCCGTTGCGCATCTGAACGGAGTGCCTGTTAAGAAAGAAAAAGTAACAGTTGCAAAATCAGCATTGAAAGGCAAAGAGCTTCAGCTTTTCAATATGGGTAAAGAAATTTACGCCAAGGAAGGTTATTGCAGCACCTGCCATCAGGCCGACGGTAAAGGTTTGACGGCTTCCGGCTTCCCGCCGCTGACTGCCAATAACTGGGTGCTGGGAAATGAAGACCGGTTGATAAAACTTGCTTTGAAAGGTCTGCTTGGACCGATTGAGGTGAGTGGTAAAAAATATCCGGGACAGGTTCCGATGACTCCTTTCGGAGGCTTGCTTAAGGATGAGGAAGTGGCTGCCGTGTTAACCTACGTACGGAATTCCTTTGGTAATCAGGCGAGTGCGATTTCGCCGGAAAGGGTTCGAAAAGTGAGAGCAGCGACGGAGAGTAAAACAGATTTTTATTCTCCTGAGCAACTGATCAAGGAACATCCGATGGAAAAGTAACAATATAGGTTTTATACAAAAAACACGGGTGGCTGAATATTTCAGTCACCCGTGTTTTTTTGTGTGGTTTAAATAAAATAAATCGGCGTTTTAGATAAGTTTGAACAGTAAATTTTAAGGATTGTAAACTTATTTTGTAGCTTAAAACTAAGCTGCCTGCACCGCATCACATGCTCCGATTGTAATATTTTTCAAATAATTAGAAAAGGGGTAAAGTACAGAAATGTATATCGGGTATTGCTAGGAAAACGACGGAAGAAATCGTATCTTTGTGTGTTTAAAAAGCCCGTAAATGGGCTCTTTTTATCGTAGAGTAAAACAAACTATATGGCAAACGAAACAGCGATTGAAGTAAATAATTATTCAGCCGATAACATCCAGGTTCTTGAAGGGTTAGAAGCCGTACGTAAACGTCCGGCTATGTACATTGGTGACACTGGTTTTAAGGGAGTTCACCATTTGATTTGGGAAGTCGTTGATAACTCCATTGATGAAGCAATGGCTGGCTATTGTGACACCATCAACGTTACGATAGAAGAAGATAATTCCATTACTGTGCAGGATAATGGCCGGGGGATTCCTACCGGGCTTATGGCGAAAGAGAAAAAATCAGCACTTGAGGTCGTTTTAACCGTACTGCACGCTGGTGGTAAGTTTGACAAAGACACTTATAAAGTTTCAGGTGGTTTGCATGGTGTAGGGGTTTCCTGCGTTAACGCGCTTTCAATCCACTTACGTGTAGAAATCCATAGAGAGGGTAAGATTTTCGAGCAGGAATATAGCGAAGGGAAGCCTTTATACCCTGTTCGTGTGATCGGCGATTCGGAAAAAACGGGAACGTTTATCCATTTTAAACCGGATGCATCGATATTCACCGTAACGGAATATAAATACGAAACGGTTGCGACCCGTTTACGCGAACTGTCCTTTTTGAACAAGGGTATCCGCATCACGCTGCAAGACAAACGTGAACTGGATGAAAACGGCGTTCCGCGCGGTGAAGAGTTCCACTCACAGATTGGTTTGAACGAGTTTGTGCTTTATCTTGAAGGGACTCGCCAGGCGCTAATTCCTGAACCGATCTATATGGAAAATACCAAAGGTTCGGTTCCGGTTGAAATCGCGATGATGTATAATACATCTTACAGCGAAAATGTTTTTTCATACGTAAACAACATTAATACCATTGAAG
Source organism: Dyadobacter sp. LHD-138 (assembly GCF_030929615.1). Taxonomy (GTDB): domain Bacteria; phylum Bacteroidota; class Bacteroidia; order Cytophagales; family Spirosomataceae; genus Dyadobacter. Next base: position 58,132 of record NZ_JAVFVU010000040.1, read on the forward strand.
GTGGTACACACGTGCAGGGTTTCAGGTCTGCATTGACCAGGACGCTGAAAAACTACGCAGATAAGTCGGGTGTACTGGCGAAAGAAAAAATAGAAATCAGTGGAGATGACTTCCGGGAAGGTCTTACGGCGGTTATTTCCGTAAAAGTTGCTGAGCCGCAGTTTGAAGGACAGACCAAAACGAAACTGGGGAACTCAGAGGTTGTGAGTGTGGTAAGTCAGGTGGTGGCGGAAATGCTCGATACCTATCTTGACGAGCACCCTAAGGAAGCGAGGGTGATTATCGACAAAGTGATTCTTGCAGCTAAGGCCCGTATCGCCGCTAAAAAAGCACGTGAAATGGTGCAACGCAAGAACGTTATGTCAGGCACTGGGCTGCCGGGTAAACTGTCTGACTGTTCTGAGACCGATCCTGAGGTTTGTGAGTTGTACCTTGTCGAAGGGGACTCGGCGGGTGGAACGGCCAAGCAAGGCCGTAACCGTGCATTCCAGGCGATATTGCCGTTACGAGGTAAAATTCTTAATGTTGAAAAGGCACAGGAATATCGTATTTACGAAAATGAGGAGATCAAGAATATGTTCACCGCAATGGGTGTGCAGATCGGAAAAGACGGTGATGAAAGAGCGTTGAATATTGACAAACTTCGTTACCACAAAATCGTGATCATGACCGATGCGGATATTGACGGTAGTCACATCCGTACCCTGATCCTGACTTTCTTCTTCCGTTATATGAAGATTTTGATTGACAATGGTTATATCTACATCGCGCAGCCGCCTTTGTACCTTGTTAAAAAAGGAAAGGAAGAAAGATATTGCTGGACTGAACAGCAGCGTGAAGAAGCTGTGAGAGCGATTGGTAATGGACGTGAAGATCTGGTCAATATCCAGCGTTATAAAGGTTTGGGAGAAATGAATGCCGAACAATTGTGGAGCACAACTATGAACCCGGACGGAAGAAGTTTGAAACAGGTATCCATTGAATCAGCTGCTGAGGCGGATCACTTATTTTCGATGTTAATGGGTGATGAAGTTGGGCCGCGGCGCGATTTTATTGAGAAGAATGCAAAATACGCTCGTGTAGACGTGTAAAAGTCAGCTCCCGTAGTGAGTAAGTAGAAACGGATGGCTGACTATGTGCAGGCATCCGTTTTTTTATTAAAAGATAACAAAAACTTCATCTTGCTGGAAACAATATATAATCAGATTCGTTGCATTTTGTGACACACTAATGCGCGGATTGCTTAATTTTTTATTTTCATTATGCCTGACCATACCGATCCAATATCAAATCTTGAAAGGAGAGGAAGACTTTCTAGCTTGTTTTCCTTTTTTAAAAACCCAAAAGAAACCTCTATGGACGACACAAAATTGGTAAGTCCCACGGAAAAGGTGAATACTTTGGTCCAGCAAAGCGACTTTATAAGTCGTGACCTTAGCTGGCTGAAATTTAATGACCGGGTGTTGGATCAGGCAACAAATGAGGAAAGAAACCTTTTTGACAGACTGAAATTTCTGGCGATTACTTCTTCCAATCTGGATGAATTTTTTACAATCAGACTGGGTAGTTTGTATAATTACCTGGACTACGGAAAAGAACGGGTAGATTATTCTGGATTGAGAGAAATTCCGTTCAGAAAAATGCTCATGAGGGAATTACACGAATTCGTTCGTCTTCAAAATGAGTGTTATACCAATCAACTGCAACCGCTTTTTGCCCAGCACGGTTTTCGTGTGGTGGGAATGGAAGATGTTGCTGGGGATGAAACTGCCGCTATTGAGGAATATTTTGAACGGACGGTTTATCCAATGCTCACCCCGATGTTATTTGATTATACCCATGCTTTCCCCGTATTGCTGGCGAAAGTGTTGATATTGGGCGTAATCACACAGGTGAAAGGCACGACTTCCGAAGAAGACCGTAAACTGTCTTTTGTTCAGTTGCCGCCTAACCTCCCGCGTTTTTATGTGATTGAGCGTGAAGATGAGATTCTTTTCCTGCCAATAGAAAAAATTGTAAGGGCGCATATTTACAAGCTTTACCGCAATGTTGACATCGTTTCTACGAACCTTTTCCGTATCATCAGAAACGGTGATTTCTCTTTGGAAGAAAGTGATGACATGGAGTCTGATTTCATTGATGAAATCAAACAAAAAATAAAAAACCGCCGTTTGGGGCGTGTGGTAAGTGTTACCATTGAACGGGACACGAATCCCGATCTGCTGAATCTGATTAAAAAACGTTGGGAAATTGATGATTACAACGTTTTTCCAGTTGACGGGATTATTGACTATACCTCACTTTGGGCGATTGTAAAGCATCCTGAATTTAAAGATCAGATTCCGCCTGTACGTGCTCCGGTGGCGCCGTTGGGATTGGAAAGGGAGCGGATTCCGGACGTTTTTGAGGCGATGAAGGAAAGAGATATTCTTTTGCATCATCCCTACAATAATTTTGAGCCTGTCCTTCAATTGCTGGAACAAGCCGCGGATGATCCCAAGGTACTTTCCATCAAGCTGACGATTTACCGTTTAGCCAAAAACTCCCGCGTGACCGATGCGTTGTTACGTGCCGCGGAAAATGGGAAACACGTGGCGGTTTTATTTGAAGTAAAAGCACGGTTTGACGAAGAGAATAATATTCGTGAAGCACAGCGCCTTCAAAAAGCAGGTTGCTTTGTGATTTATGGTATCGGTCAGTTAAAAACGCATACGAAGCTTTTGCTGATTGTCCGTAATGAAGGCAACAAAGTGCTTCGTTATGCGCATTTGTCAAGTGGTAATTATAATGAGGATACGTCCAGGTTATACACTGACACCGGGCTTTTGACCACCAATGAAGAATATACCCAGGATATCTCCGAATTCTTTAACGTAATTACCGGGCATTCAAGTCCGACAGAATATCAGAACCTGATCACGGCCCCGCGTTACATGCGCAATAAGCTCATTGAGCTTATTCGTAAAGAGGCAGAAAATGCGAAAGCGGGATTGCCTTGCGGAATTTGTATCAAAATAAATTCGCTGGAAGACAGGGAGACAATCCTGGAACTTTATGCGGCTTCGCAAGCGGGTGTACCCGTGCGACTGATCGTGCGTGGTATGTGCTGTCTGCGTCCAAGAAGAAAAGGGCTGAGTGAAAATATCTCGGTACGTTCGTTGGTAGGGGACTTTTTGGAGCATTCACGGATATTCTATTTCCATCAGAATGGGGAACCTTTGGTGTACGGAGGCAGTGCTGATGCGATGGTGCGCAGTTTTGACCGCCGTATTGAATCGCTGTTCAAACTTGTTGATATTCGTGTGAAGCAGGAAGCGATTCACATTCTCTATTTCAGTTTGATGGACAATGTCAATGCCTACGAAATGCAGGAGGATGGAAGTTATGTCAAATGCCAGGAGCCGGGTGAAGAGCCGCTGAATATCCACAAAGCGTTTTTTGATGTGACGCTGGAAGAGGTTCTGAAGGTGAAACTTTTTGTGCCGGATCAAAAACCGGCCGACACTATAGAAGAAGATATAGCCAAACAACAGTCAGCGGAGCCTGAGCAGCAGGTAGCTGAATAAGGAATAAAAGTAAAAAGCCGTTTGAGATTGTCTCAAACGGCTTTTTACTTTTATTCCTTAAAGAAAACTCTTTTAACTCTCTCCCCGATTCCGGTCAGTAATTCATAAGGAATGGTTCCGATGCGTGCCGCAAGCTCAGTGATCATGACCTCCTTTCCGAAAATAATCACTTCGTCGCCTTCTTCTGCCACTGCATTGGTTACATCAATCATCGTCATATCCATACAGACATTGCCGATGGTGGGGCATAAGGTACCGTTGACCCAAACGTGCCCCACACCGTTTCCAAATCCTCTGTCAAAACCATCGGCGTAACCAATAGCGATGGTTGCAATAGCGGAATCGTGCACGACGTGACCACGTCTGCTGTAACCTACCGTTTCGCCCGCGGCCAGGTATTTGATTTGAGAAATAACCGTTTTTAGCGTTCCGACCGGCTGCAAAAACTTTTGCTGCTGACCGGTAGCTTCAACACCATACAAACCGATGCCCAGTCGTACCATGTCCAGTTTGAATTCAGGGAAACGGACGATGCCGGCAGAATTCAGTATATGTTTGGTGATTTTATAACCCAATACATCCTGAATTAAGGTTGACCCTTTTATAAAACGCTCATACTGAAGCTGAGAAAAACTGTTATGAACGCCTTCATCCGCCCCAACCAGATGACTGAAAATTGTCGAAACGTGGATGGATGGGTTATCGATAAGCTGCTGTGTGAGCCATTCATAATCGTCTTGGACAAATCCCAGCCTGTGCATGCCGGTATCCAGCTTCAAATGAACCGACGGAATATCGGCTGAATTATTTTTACGATTGATAAATTTAATCCAGTCTGCCAGCATTTGGCGGCTGTAAATCTCCGGTTCCAGTTGATATTGCAGGAGTGTATCAAAAGTTGGTGCGGTAGAATTCATCACCATAATAGGCAAGGTAATCCCGCTTTGGCGCAGCGAAACGCCTTCGTCCGCATAGGCTACCCCCAAATAGTCCACCCGATGGTATTGGAGCAAACCTGCCACTTCCGAACTGCCGCTGCCATAGGCGAAAGCCTTCACCATGACCATGATTTTCGTATCAGAACCGATTTTTGTCCTGTAAAAATTAAGATTATTGGTCAACGCATCCAGGTTAATTTCCAGTACCGTGCCGTGGACCTTCTGCTGAAGGCGGTGCACGATTTTTTCGAATGAAAACGGCCGGGCACCTTTGACAAGGATGAGGCTATTGTTCAGGGAATTAAAGGGGAAATGTTTCAGGTAAGCGTTGGTGTCCTCATAAAAATCCTTCTCCGGAATATCGAACTGAGATATTTGCCTGCTCATTTCCGGGCCGATACCAACCAGCCGGTCGATTTTCTTTTCCCGTAAGAGCTGGGCGATAACACCGTAAAGCTCTGCTGGTACTTGTCCTGTTTGCAAAACGTCGGATAGGATAACCGTCTTGTGACTTCGTTGTTCCTGTTGTGTCAGAAAGTTCAAAGCCATGGTCAGGCCCTGAAGGTCATTGTTGTAAGTATCGTCAATAACGTAACAGTTATTGATCCCTTCCTTTAATTCGAGACGCATGGAAACGGGGCGGAGCATCAGGATTCGCTCCTGAATTACCGGCGCCGCCAGTCCGAAATCAAGTAGGAACAAGATACAATGTGTAAGGTTTTCGAGCGAAGCTTCGTCCCGGAACGGGGTTTCAAAACTCATATCCCCGAATAAGCCAGAAAGTTTTATCTGTGTTTTATCCTTCCGCGAAGCGTAGGAAACATTTACGGCGGCGTCGGATCTGCTTCCCCAGCTTATGGTTTTCAGGAAAGGATTAACCGGGCGAAGGATCAATTTTATTTCTTCGTCAACGTCCGTATAGTCTTTACAATAAATCAGTGTTTTGACTTTGGTAAAAAGACGAAGTTTCTCAGTGATTTTTTGTTTACGACTCCTGAAACCATCATCGTGTGCCGAACCGATGTTGGTAAAAATACCAACGGTCGGACGGATGACCGTCTGGAGATATTCCATTTCGTGCGCGCGGGAAATGCCGGCCTCAAAAATAGCCAGTGTATGTTCCTTTTTCAAATTCCAGACCGAAAGTGGTACACCAATTTGCGAGTTATAGCTTTTTGGACTGGCAATAACCCTTTCGCCCGGTGCTGTCAATTGTGCAAGCCATTCCTTGATGATCGTTTTTCCGTTACTGCCAACAATGCCCAAAACCGGTATGGAAAACTGGCTGCGATGTGCTGCGACAATTTTTTGCAATGTCCGGATGCTGGAAAAAACCGTCCAGACCGTTGCATTTTGCCAGGTTTCGATCTCGGCGCGCAGTGCATCGTTCAGCGACGTTTCTTCGATTACAAATTCTCTTACACCTTTGTTATAGAGTTCTTTGAGGAATTGGTGTCCGTCATGGCGTTCCCCTTTGATGGCAAAAAAGATACTCTGTTCGGGAAATGAGAGTTGGCGGCTATCGGTGAGCAGGTAGGTCGCTTTGGTTTCTATGGATACGGTACTATTTTCGGTCAGAATCATTCCAGTAATATTTGCAAAGCGCAAAGGTATTAAAGAATGGTGTTTTTGTGCGCTATTTTTACATATTCTGAATGATCAGAAGTCCGCGAAAACGGATGGGTATAAAGAAAACCATACGGACTAAAAAAGGCTACATCCACTTCTTCAGTTTGAAGTACAATATCATCCCGATGGTTACGATAAGCATCACTCCCCAGGTATAAAAATAGCCATTTTGACTTTTTAATTCGGGCATGTTGTCGAAGTTCATACCATATACGCCGACAATAAAGGTCAGGGGCATAAAAATGGCTGAAAAAATCGTCAGAGTTTTCATGACCGCATTCATACGGTTGCTGATGGTTGACAAATGTACATCCGCCAAACTGGCCAGCAATTCCCTGTAAGAATCGATCGTATCGACAGCCTGCATGGTGTGATCATACAAATCACGGTAGTAAGGAATAACATCCTTGCTAATCAGTGAACTATCTTCGCGAATGAGCTGATTGATCATGTCCCGCAAAGGCCAGATCGCCCGGCGGACAAAAGTAAGTTCACGTTTTAATCCATATAAATCTTTGAGCGAGTGCTTGTTAGATCCGCTGATAATACTTTCCTCGATGGTGTCCAGTTTTTCTCCGAATTTTTCCAGGACCAGAAAATAATTATCAACAATAATATCCATCAGGGCAAAAACCAGGTAATCCGTTCCATTCCGGCGGGTTTTACCAACGGATGCCTTTAATCTGTCAATAACGGGTGTGAAAATGTCATCAGAGCGTTCTTCCTGAAAAGAGATGAGATAATCACGTCCGGCCACGAAGCTGACATGTTCAGCCGAAATTTCCAGGGGTTCGTCTGCATCTACATGCAGCATTTTTAGTGTCAAAAAGATATAGCCCGAGTCATACGTTTCCAGTTTCGGTTTGTGTTCCGTGTTGACAATATCTTCGAGAATAAGCGGGTGCAAATGATAAAGCTGGCCGATTTTTCCGACCAACGAGGTTTCATGAATGCCGTCTACATCCAGCCAGGTAATATGTGGTTCGAGCGATGTGTTGATGGAACACTCCGCAAGACTCGTAACCGCTTCGTTTGTGTAAAACTTTTCATTATACTGAAGCTTGCGAACTTTTGTTTTTAACTGAATCTCCGGCCCGATGTACGTCAGTGTACCCGGAGAGGTTAATAAGTTTTCACGCTTCGGACGATGTTTCCTTTTCGACATGCGATTAAAGTCAGACGATATTACCTGGTTGGATAATAAATTTTGTACCAAATTATTCGCTAAGATGGTAAATTAGTAACGGAACATGCGTATCCACGACAAGTTTTTTGGTCAGACTCGGGTTGATCAGAAACTCTTCGATAAACGAGCGCTCGCGTGTGGACATGATCAGCAGATCTGCGTGTATCTCGTCGCAATAACTTTCAATCCCGTCCAGGACATGTTTTGCCTTCCTGTAAACGACAATATCGTCACTGATTTTGAATTCCTGTTTGATTTCACTGAGAAACTGGTTGTCGGGTTGGATGTTGGGCTGATGAGGCGCATCTACTTTTAACAGGGTTAATCTGCTTCCCAGCCGGTTCATCAATGCGAAGACCTCACGAAGAATATCATTTTCTGAATATTCGAGCTGTGTTGCGTAAACGACTTCACTGAATTTTTTCGGTTCGGCCTGCGGCGGGATAATCATAACCGGACAGGGTGAGTGCAAAGCAATATGGGTGGCACTGCTGCCAATCAGTTTATCAAAAAATCCGCCGGTTCCTGTGCGTCCTGTTACGATCAGATCTGGTTTGTAATCTTCAATAGCGTCTTCCACAGCAGACTGAACGCCGCCGACGGTCCAAACGGCTACGGTTTTATAACCTTCGGCAGCGATGGTGGCTACATAATCATCGAGCTGGGTGCGGAAGCTGGTTTCCAGGTCACCAGCCAGTGAGGAATAATCGGGAGAGCCGATGCCCGGCAAGACACTGCCCGGCATCACACTTACATCCGGGATGTAAGGCTGATAAGCGTGCAGGATGATAAGTTCGGTAGTTTTTTTGTCTGCAATGATTTTTGCTGCGGCCAGGGCGCGCTCAGCATTTTCAGAAAAATCGATGGGGATTAATATCCTGTTCATAATCGTCTCAGTTTGTTGGCGTTTTGAATAGTCCAATATTACTTCAATAGTTCTTACAACGTGTGATGAAATTGTAAAGAATAGTGCCAAACGGCTATGATTTTAGTCATGTTTTATTCGTATTTGCGCCAGAAGCCCAGAATAAATCCGGTAATGCTGTATACGACGATACTTACCCCTCCATTGATCAATGAAAGTTCGAGCGGACGCATGGAAAACATATCTTTTACGATGGTTTCGAAAAGAATGAAAACGATACCGAAAAGTAAGCCAACCAGAAAGCCTGTAAAACCGGATTTGATCGGAATTTTAGTAAAAACCCAGGCCACGCTGTAAGCCATAAAGGAAGTGGATACAATACTGGCGAGATAGGGGACAGGACTTGTCGCCGCTTCCAGCTGCTGTTTGTTGAATCCATTCAGGGCAATCCATTGTTCGGAAAAGAAGTTGTACCACAAAGCAGGTATGATTTGTCCAATCACCACGCAAACCAATACAGCCCAAAGATTGACGGATTGTTTTCTCATGTCAGAGTGTTTTGTTCAGTCATCAAAAGGGATTCCCATAGTCAGATATAAATACCCGGAGAATCAGTTGTCTTCCTATTGTAACGGTTTAAGAAAGTCAATATTTCTTTTTAAACCTTCATACTTCGTCCGCTTGAGTGGCGAGCGCCTGAATAGTTCACGAAAAACTTCTTCAGTGATTTCTTCCCAGTCACTTTTTTTGAATGCGCCTAACTCCTGAGAGAGAGAGAACTCCGGCGTTTTTGAAGGCTGGGAAAAACGGTTCCATGGGCAAACATCCTGGCAGATATCACAACCAAAAATCCAGTTATTAAATTTTCCTTTGGCATCTTCCGGAATGGCGTCTTTTAGTTCAATCGTATAATAACTGATGCATTTGCTGCCATCAACCACATAAGGTTCTGTGATTGCGTCGGTGGGGCAGGCATCAATACAACGGGTGCAGGTTCCGCAGTAATCCTTGACAGGGCCATCATAGGCAAGTTTCAGGTCACAGATGATTTCACCGATAAAGAAAAAACTGCCCATGTCGCGGTTTAATAAATTGGAATGACGGCCTACCCAGCCCAGCCCGCTCTTAGCAGCCCAGGCTTTATCCATAACCGGGGCGGAATCTACAAAAATCCGTCCGCTTACCGCACCGATTTCCTCCTGAATGGCTTCCAGCAATAACTGAAGTTTTTCTTTCAGGACAAAATGGTAATCTTTCCCATAAGCGTATTTGGAAAGTTTCAGATCTTCCGGGCCTTCTGGAAGCCTTTCGGAAGGATAATAATTGAGCAAAACAGAGATAACGCATTCGGCTCCGTCAACGAGTTTTCGGGGATCCAGCCTTTTATCAAAGTGATTGGCCATGTAGCCCATCGCGCCGTTATAGTTACGGTCCAGCCAGTTTTCCAGTCTGGGTGCTTCGGCTTCGAGAAACTCGGCTTTGGAAATCCCGCAAAAATCGAAACCAATTTCGGCTGCTTTCGATTTAATAAACTGGCTTCGTTCCTTGCGTATGAGATCCTCGGTAGTCATACTGCAAAGTTACGAAATGCTTTGGGAATGTCATCTTGTCAGTTTTTTTGCGCTGGCAAAGTAATTTAGTAAATCCTGGTAGATGAAAATTCATGCATGTGAAGGAAAACTATGCCGAAAAATACAGAAGACAACAAAGATAAGGACATGGAAAACCAAGTAAATGAGGATGCCAAAGCAGTAAATACTGACAATGTGGTAAATGAAGAACAAAAAGTTGCGGAAAATGGCCTCCCAATGGACAATACTGGTGAAATAATCGGTGAAATTGAAGAAACTGATCCGGCAGAAGCACATAAATCAGAAGTTGCGGAATTGAAAGATAAATATCTTCGTCTGTATGCTGACTTTGAAAATTTCCGCAGACGCACGGCCAAAGAAAAACTGGAAATGATTTCCGGCGCCAGTGCTGATGTAATCAAATCTGTTTTGCCAATCGTTGATGATTTTGAACGTGCCAAAGTTTCATTTGAATCTACAACGGAAATTGAAGCATTGAAAGAAGGTGTGGAGCTGATTTACTCCAAATTATACAAAACCCTGGAAGCAAAAGGTTTGAAAGCGATGGAGGCGAAGGGTGAAGTGTTTGATGCGGAAATCCACGAATCCATAGCCCAGTTCCCGGCTCCGACGGAAGATCTGAAAGGAAAGGTTATCGACGAAATCGAAAAAGGATATTATCTGAATGATAAAGTGATTCGTTACGCCAAAGTAATTGTTGGCGCGTAATCAAATGATCAATAAATAATGGTAGTGTATGCTGTAACGGACATCCATTATTAATTTTTACTGCGGTAAAGACTGCATACATTACTCATTGTAAATCAAAAAATGGCAAAGAAAAGAGATTATTACGAAATTCTTGGGGTGGATCGTGGCGCTGCTGCGGACGAGATCAAGAAGGCTTACCGCAAGCTTGCGATTAAGTTTCACCCTGATAAAAACCCTGACGATCCGACGGCGGAGGATAAGTTCAAAGAAGCTGCTGAGGCTTACAGCATCCTGAGTGATGAAAACAAACGTCAGCGTTATGACCAGTTTGGTCACGCCGGTGTTGGCAACGGAGGCGGTGGCGCCGGAGCTGGCGGTTTTGGCGGAGGATTTTCTATGGATGATATTTTCTCGCAGTTCGGCGATATTTTCGGAGGCGACAGCAGTCCTTTCGGTGATATTTTTGGCCGTGCAGGCGGAGGAAATGGTCGCAGAGTTCGTCGTGGTTCCGATTTACGTATTAAGCTGAAACTTAATCTTGAAGAAGTTGCCAACGGTGTTGAGAAAAAAATAAAAGTAAAACGTCACGTTAGCTGTAATACCTGTGGTGGCAATGGCGCGAAACATGGTACGGCGCTAACAACTTGTACGGGTTGTAACGGAACGGGTCAGGTGCGTAAAGTTGTGAGCACGATGTTGGGACAAATGGTATCCACCACGACCTGTCCGACTTGTAATGGTGACGGTAAAATTATCAGCGAACGTTGTGACTCCTGTGCCGGTGAAGGCCGTTTGTTACAGGATGATCTGATCACGTTGAACATTCCGGGCGGTGTGGCAGAAGGCATGCAGCTTTCGATGTCAGGCAAGGGAAATGTTCCTTCAAGAGGTGGCGTTGCGGGCGATTTGCTGATTGTCATTGAAGAAGAAGAAGATCCGAATCTTAAGCGTGATGGCAACAATGTGGTGTTTGATATGCACATGAGCTTTATCGATGCGGCTTTGGGAACTTCTACTGAAATACCAACGATTGACGGAAAAGCAAGGATTACGATTGAACCGGGTACGCAGGCTGGGAAAATTCTTCGTCTGAAAGGCAAAGGTATCAAGGACCTTAACGGTTACGGCAAGGGAGACCAGCTGGTACATATCAGCGTGTGGACACCACAGCAGTTATCGTCTGATGAGCGCGAAACGTTGGAATCTCTTCGGAATTCTCCAAATTTTCAGCCCAGACCGGGTAAAAATGAAAAAGGATTTTTCGATAAAATGAAAGATTTTTTTCATTGATCTGTTGAAAAATAAGATATAGAAACGAGCTGGTTCAGTGATGAGCCGGCTCGTTTTGTTTTTTAACCTAAATGTAACCTCAAATCACGATGATAGTCATTCGCCTGTCTTAACTTTGCCGACAGATTAATAAAACGACATATGAAATTTGATACGATAAAGGTGGCCGCGATAGGTCTCGCAATACTTTGTTCAGGGATGGAAACGCAGGCGCAAAAAAAATCAACGGAATTGACCTTCGCTACGTATAACGTAAGCATGGAGGCTGAGAATTATGTGAAAAAGGGTACGACGGGTATTTCAGAGCGCGTGTTGATTAAAGAACTTGCTTCGGGGAATCATGCGCAAATCAAAAATATCGCCAAAATTATCCAGACGGTCAGACCGGACGTGATCCTTTTAAACGAATTTGACTACATCAAAGATCCGAAGGAAGGCGTATTACAATTTGTCAAAGGATATCTTGAAAAGGGTGAAAACGGAGCGAAAGGTATTACATATCCCTATCATTACTATGGAACTGTGAACACCGGGCAGCCAAGTCCTTATGATCTGGATAATAACGGCGTAGCGAGCAAAACCGGTGCGGATGCCTGGGGATTTGGTATGTATCCGGGACAATATGGTATGATGTTGTTATCAAAATATCCGATTGATGTCGCCAAAGTACGAACCTTTCAGCATTTCAGGTGGAAGGATATGCCTGGCGCGCTGAAAACAGTTAAAGCCGATGGAACTGACTGGTACAGTGCGGATGCCTGGGCTAATTTCCCTTTGTCTTCAAAATCACATTGGGATGTTCCGGTGCTGGTAGGGGGCAAAACAATCCATATTCTGGCAAGTCACCCGACACCACCCGCGTTTGACGGCGCGGAGGACCGCAATGGGAAACGAAATCATGACGAGATCAGATTCTGGACAGATTATATCAGCGACTCAGGAAATGAATACATTTATGACGACAAAGGAAAGAAGGGCGGACTGAGCAAAAATGCTACGTTTGTTATTATGGGTGATCAGAATGCTTCTCCGGTTGAAGGAAATGCTGTGGCGGAAGGGATAAAGTCTTTGCTGGCCAGTCCGAAAGTGAATAGCGAAAATGCACCTGCGAGCAAGGGAGGGGCTGAGCATAGTCCTAATAATCCATTTGCTAAAAACCATACAGCGTTCTGGCGCATGCGTGCAGATTACGTCCTGCCTTCGAAACTTGGATTCAAGATTTTAGATAATGGTGTTTTCTGGCCGGCGAAAGGCGAGCCTTTGTCGGAGTTGGTCGAGAAAAGAGAATCCAGCTCCGACCACAGACTGGTTTGGGTGAAGGTTAAAGTGGAATAAAAGAGGGCGTCTCAAATTCGAATTGAGGCGCCCTCTTTGTTTTGTATAGGCTTTCGTGATGTTTTATCTTTTTTAAGCTTCTATCAAAAGCTCAGAGCGTTATCAGATTGAATTATGTAAT